>NZ_JBHTAA010000001.1:0-1091177 GCF_042663225.1 Haloferax namakaokahaiae
ATCACAGCCCAGCAGGCGCGTTCGCGCCCGCTGGGCTTTTTTCATTTATAGCGAGTCGGTCTCGACTCGCCACTTCCGGTTCGTCGAGCCAGAGGCGTCGCTCCAACAGACGCATCCGTACCCAAACCGCGTCGGTACACGACGCACCCGCAGTTAGATACCAAATAGACACCGAACGAGACAGCCTCACCTGGTTGTCCGTTCGAAAGTGGTCGAAATCGACAGACGAAAGCCCGATTGAAAACGCGTTGAACGACGTGAAATTCAACGAAAACCGGGGTTACGGTGTTCCCCTTTTAGGCAGATAGCGTGACAAGCGGTGGTTGCATGCGCGGCAGCAAACACATCACGGCAGTCATGGTCATCGCGTTGCTGGCCGTAGCGATGGTCCCCGCGACCGTCGGCGCGGCAGCCGCCGAACAGTCCCTCACGCTCGGTGTCACGCAGGACACCGAGACAGGGAATGCGACGGTGACCGTGACCCAGAACGATTCGGTCGTCGAGAACGCGACGGTCGAAGTCGAATCGAGCGCGAACTACACGGGTACGGGCACGTATCAGACCGACGCGAACGGAACGGTCGAACTCCCGAACCCCGAGGAGCGCGTGAACGTCACGCTCAACGCGAGCGCTGACAACGCGACGGCGAGCGAGTCGGTCGAACTCGTTCCCCTCGACAAGTCGCTCCGTGTCGCCGTCGAACACGACGACGCCAACGACTCGGTGACCGCGACGGTCCGCCAGTACGGCGAGCCAGTCGAGAACGCAACGGTCGAAGTCACTGGGAGCGATTACGAGAACGGAACGTTCCAGACGGACGCGAACGGAACGGTCTCGGTCGCCGAACCGGATACCACGACGAACCTCACGTTCCTCGCCACGAGCGGCGACCTGAGCGTGGACCGTACGGTCGAAATCACGGCTGACGAATTCGGCGTCTCCGTCACGCAAGGAGACGATGCGAGTGTCACCGTCTCGGTCACCGAAGACGACGAAGGCGTCGAGAACGCGACGGTCGTCGTCTCGGGTAACTACACGGACGCGGGCGAGTACCAGACGGACGAGAACGGGACGGTCGAACTCTCGGCACCCCTCCAGAACACCACGGTCAACGTGACCGCGACGTACGAAAACGACACGGCCGAAACGACTGCGACGCTCTTGGGTGAGGTCGCAGACGACAGCCCGTTCGGAGAACTCGTGAGCCGATTCGTCGAGCGCCTCAAGACGATGGACTACGACGGCCCGATGGGACAGGCCGTCTCGGACTTCGTGACCGAGAACAACCCCGGAAACGCTGACGAGAAGCGCCCGGACCACGCTGGCCCGAAAGACGACAAAGCCGATAAGCACGAAGACAAAGAGCGAGGCCCACCGGAACACGCGCAGAAGGACAAGGGAGACGAGAAGGCTGAGAAGACGGACGACGACAGCGACGATTCAGACGAGGCTGAATCGGACGACGATGACGACGATGACGACGACAAGAAGGGCAACTCCAACGGCAAGCCCGACC
This sequence comes from Haloferax namakaokahaiae, assembly GCF_042663225.1. Lineage (NCBI taxonomy): Archaea > Methanobacteriati > Methanobacteriota > Halobacteria > Halobacteriales > Haloferacaceae > Haloferax > Haloferax namakaokahaiae. The sequence goes on from NZ_JBHTAA010000001.1 coordinate 1,517, forward strand.
ACGCGAAGGGCAAGTAACGCCCTCGAACGTCGGTGACCAATTAACTCGGACGTGAACACGGCCTACTCCCACCCAACTCGGGGCAACTGTCGGGCCGTGGTTACTTTTCTCGAAGAATCTCTGCGACAGCGACTTCACAGCGCTCGCTGAGTCGTGACGGGTCGATATCGAACCGCTCGACGGCGAGACGAGCACCTCGGCGGACGAGTTCGTCGTCCACGCGGGCGGGCGCACCCGTCGGATACCACGCGGAGTCGTCGGTCACGCGAACCCCCGACCGCAGCGAGTCGCGGAGGCGACGATGGGCGAAGAGCGTCGAGAGGAACGCGAGCGACGCGGAGAGGGTGACGTTCCCCTCGAAGGCACTCGATTCCGCGGTAGTTCGTGCGGTTTCGAGCGCGCCGGCGAGCGCGAGCGAGTCGCGGACGCCTTCGTCGCTGGCGAGTGCCCGCGAGAGCGCGGCCTCCTGCATGGTTCGAACGGCGGTTTCGGTGTCGAGCGCGTCGGTCACGCGTCGTCGAAGGAGGGTGCGGCGAGCGTGTGGTCAACGACGGTCCCATCGGGGTGGAGCCTCACGCGCCCGAGAAACACCGTCTCTCCGGTGGGGGCGTTCGCCGCAATCGAGCGCAACACCTGTTGTTGGTCGAGTTGTTCCCACGTGACGCGTTCGACGAGTCGTTGGAACGCCTCGGGGTCGGTCCACCCCGAGTCGATGTCGGAGGGGACGTTGACGACGAAGCGCAACTCGGATTCGGTGACGGCGATACCGACACCGAAGGTGTCACCCCCGGGGTCGTCGCCGGGAGATGGTGCATCCTCGGCTTCGGAGTCCGCTGAATCAGTCATTGTCGAGAGTCGGCGGTAGAGCGACAAAGATGCACCGGAGGCGTGCGTCACATGCACCGCGAGCGACCGGGTATCGTCGCCACCCAATCGCGCATGGCAATTTCACGCACGGGCGAACTAACGTCGAATCGTTATTAGCGTTCGAGACACCAGTCGCACCAACGAATGAGTTACAAGATTGGTCTCGTCGGAAAACCGTCCGTCGGGAAATCCAGTTTCTTCAACGCGGCGACGATGAACGACGTACCGGAAGGTGCCTACCCCTTTACGACGATCGACCCGTCCATCGGTGAGGCGTACGTCCGCGTCGAGTGCGCGGCCCCCGAGTTCGACGAATCGTGTACGCCGTCGGTCGGCTACTGCGACGACGGCATGCGCTTCGTCCCGGTCAAACTCGTTGACGTTGCGGGTCTCATCCCCGGTGCACACGAGGGCAAAGGGCTTGGCAACCAGTTCCTGACCGACCTCAACGAGGCGGACGTGCTCGTTCACGTCGTGGACTTCTCGGGTGAGACGGACATCGAGGGCGAGGCGACGGAAGGCCACGACCCCCGCGACGACATCGACTTCCTCGAAAACGAACTCGACATGTGGTATCTCGGCATTCTGGAGAAGGGTATCGAGCGCTACCGCTCGGGTTACCACGGCGAGGAGAAGGACATCGAAGTTGACCTCGCCGAGCAGATGTCGGCGTTCAAGACGAACAAAGACGAAATCAAGCAGATCATCCTCTCGCTCGACCTCTCGCTCGACCCCGACGAGTGGGAAGACGAGGACAGAGAAGCCCTCGCCCGCGAGATTCGCAAGCGCACGAAGCCGATAATCATCGCGGCGAACAAGATGGACAAGCCGGTCTCCCAGGAGAACTACGAGGAAATCACTTCGGACCCCGACTACGAACACCTCACGTTCATCCCCGCGAGCGCGCACGCGGAGAAGGCACTCAAGAACGCACAGGAAGGGGGCGTCCTCGACTACCGCCCCGGCGACGACGACTTCGAAATCGTCGGCGACGTGAGCGACGAACAGGAAGCGGGTCTCGAACAGATTCGTGACTTTATCGGCGAGTACGGCGGGACGGGCGTCCAGCAAGTCCTCGAATCGGCGCTGTTCGACGTGATGGGTGCAATCGCCATCTTCCCCGGCAGCGCGAACGGCAAGTCCAGCACGCAGGGCGTCTTCCGCGACTGCTTCATCCTGCCCGAAGATTCGACGACCGAGGACTTCGCGTACCACCTGCACTCCGATATCGGCGACGGTCTCCTCCACGGCATCGACTGTCACTCGAAGCGCCAAATCGGCGCGGACCACGAACTCAGCCACCGCGACGTGGTCGAAATTATCTCAACGAACTGAATTTCGTGACCGCCAACCGCAACACCGTTATACCCAGCGACGAACCCCCGCGTATGGGTGAGGGTCAGACGGAGACCGAGCCGCTGTCGCTCGACGTCGAGATTGGTGGTCTCGGTGGCGACGTGACGCTCGCGGATCTCTTTCCGCCGGCGTGGATACAGACGCACTGCGACGCCAACTCGATTAGCGAGTTCATCGACAGTAGCGGATTCGAAATCGACGACCAGGAGTCCTTCGAGTCGATACCGGACCACGAGTGGGACCGACACGTCTCGACGTGCTCCGAGTTCGAAGACTGGGAGGCGATGCTCTCGGCGGGCGTCGAACAGTACGTCATGAACAACCTCGGCCCGAGCGACGCCGAGAGCGACGAACACGCCGAAGAGTCGGCGGAAGTTCGTGCGTAATCGACACACAGAACGAGTCTGACCCACCGCGCACCGCGCTGATTCTACGTCTCTTCTACGCCTCTTTGGCACGTTTCCGGTCGTTCCTCACGCGCGATTCGAGGATTCGATTGCCGACCGACCGGCTTCGAGCGCTTCGTCCCACCAGTCGAACGTCCGCGCCTCGGCGACCGAGAGCGGTTCGTCGGGGTCGTCGGGACGTCCGCCAAGGTCGAGTGCCCACCACTCAACGTCGTGCCACGCGTCGTGTTTGTAGCCGACGGCGTCGAACGTGCCGACGCGTTCGAAGCCCATCGACTCGTGGAAGGCGATGCTCGCCGGGTTCGGCGTCGTAACTACCGCGTAGGCGACGACGTAGCCCTGCTTTTCGAGTAGCTCACAGAGTGCAGTGTAGAGACCCCGCGCGATTCCGTGTCGCTGGTGGTCGGGGTGGACGTAGACGGAGGTTTCGACGGCCCACTGGTAGGCCGCTCGCTTGCGGACTGCGCCGGCGTAGGCGTAGCCTGCAACCTCGCCGTCGCGCTCGCAGACGAGCCACGGGTAGTGCGTCTTCTGCTCGAATTTCTCACGCAAATCGTCGAGACTCGGCGGTTCGTAGGCGAAGGTAATCGCGGTTTCCTCGACGAACGGCGTGTAAATCTCGCGGATTGCCGGGAGGTCGGACGCCGTCGCGGCGCGGAGACGAAGAGTCATACCGATACTGCGGATTGCGACCCTCAAAATGTCGGCGGTGGCGGCCGGTTTGAACTGTAAAACTCAGTCGGCAATCTCTTCGAGTGCGACACCGCCGATATCGGCGGCGTACTCGCGGGCCTCGCGTCGAATCCGGTCCGCGTCGGCGCGGACGTGTTCGCCCTCGTCGTAGAGCACCTCGCCGTCTATCATCGTGAACTCCACGTCGTCGCCGTGGGTCGAAAAGACCAGATGCGAGAGCACGTCGTGGAGGGGTGTCGCCCGCGTAAGGTCGGTCGTGATGCCCACGAGGTCGGCTTTCCACCCTGCCGCTAACTTTCCGACGCGGTCGAATCCCGCGGCTTTCGCCCCGTTTCTCGTCGCCATCTCGAAGACGACGCCGGCGGGCGTACTCGTCGGGTCGAGCGCGGCGACTTTCTGTAAGAGGCTGGCCTGTCGCATCTCGGTGAACGCGTCGAGCGTGTTGTTACACGGCGGGCCGTCGTTCCCGAGGGCGACGTTGATGCCGCGTTCGAGGTAGTCCACGATTGGCGCGATACCCGAGGCGAGTTTCATGTTCGACGAGGGGCAGTAGGTGACGTGGGTGCCCGTCTCGGCGAGCACCTCGCGTTCGGACTCGTCGGTGTGGACGCAGTGGGCCAGTACCACGTCGTCGCCGGTGAGACCGACTTCGTCCAACCAGTGGATGTTGCGCATGCCGGTCTCCTCTTCGACGGTTGCAATCTCGTCGCGGTTCTCACTCGCGTGGGTGTGGATGCGAACGCCGTCGTAGGCGTCGGTCAACTCGCGTGCCCCGCGGAGACAGTCCTCGGAACAGGTGACCGCAAAGCGCGGCGTCACGGCGTACTGGATTCGCCCGTCGAACGAGTCGTGATAGTTTCGAATCAGGCGTTCGGTCTCGGCCAGTGCCTCGTCGGTGTCTTCTTCCAAGTCGTCGGGGGCGTTCGTGTCCATCAGCACCTTCCCGATTCGGCCTCGGATTCCCATTCTCCCGGCCGCTTCGAACGCCTCGTCGGCGTGCCGGACCGACAGGTGGTCGATGACGGTGGTCGTCCCCGACTCGATGAGTTCGAGGTAGCCCAACTCGGCGGCGATACGCATCCCCTCGGCGTCGAGACCGGCCTCCATCGGGAGCACGTGGTCGAACAGCCAATCGAGGAGTTCGGTGTCGTCCGCGATGCCGCGGCCGAGCGACTGGACGGAGTGAACGTGGCCGCCGACGAGTCCGGGTGCGACGATGTCGAACTCGCGCCGTTCGTGGTCTGCGTACTGCTCGGCGAGGGTGGATTCCTCGCCGACGGCGACGATGCGGTCCCCTTCGACGACGACTGCCCCCGCTTCGATGATGGTCGTTGCGTCCGCGACGACTGTTCCGACGAGTAACATCCTCGTTCGCGTAGTAGAGCGGGAGGGAAATACTTGAGGTATCGGCCGCCGTCGGGTCGGTAGTGATGTCGTATCAAGCGGAGACGTACAAAGTATTATTAGCGGGACATCTGTGGACAACTGTACGATAGATGCAGGGACCGGGGGGAGATGACGTAGATGTCCAGCGTATTTCGCCGAGAGCGTGGCGCCTCCTCCGAACGGCGGCCGGATACGAGCAGCGCGGCGTCGAGAAAGTCGTAGACGACATCATGCAAGCACACATCTCGATGCTGGAGAACAACACGCGGAGTCTATCGAGACAGCGCCTTCAGGGCCTGTACGACCTGTATGCGGCAGAACTGACGGCCGAGCAAATCGACGCTATTCTCCGACATTTCTGACCCGGCGGCCCGCTCGAACGGTCGTCGTGACATCGACTCAGACAGTCAAGGTAAACGGACAATGATTAAGTTCCCTACCTATGATACTGGGTCACAATGAGTCGCACGACCGCCGAATCACACACCCGACGCGTCGTCGTCGCCTTCGCAGCGACCCTTGGGATGTTGGCAATCGTCTTCGCGCCGAACCCGGTCGGTCTCTCACCTCGTGGGCAGGCGACACTGGCCGTGATGTTCTTCGCGGGGGTGCTGTGGGTCGCACGGGCGCTTCCACTGGCGGTGACCGCACTCACGATTCCGTTGCTGTTGGCGACGTTCGGCGTCTACGGCCGGGTTGACCCGGCGCTATCGGGCTTTTCCGACCCGCTCATCTTTCTGTTCATCGCGGGGTTCATGCTGGCGAACGCGCTGCAAAAGTACAACATCGACCGCCGAATCGCGCTCTGGGTGTTGAGTCTGATGGGGTCGTCGCCGCGGAGACTCATTCTCGCAATCATGCTTGCGACGGCGTTTCTCTCGATGTGGGTGTCGAACACGGCGACGACGGCGATGATGATGCCCATCGCGCTCGGCATTCTCGCCGAGGTCCTCGGCCGCGAGCAACTCGTCGAGGAGGGCGGCACCTTTTTTTCGAACATGCAGATTGCGACGCTCCTCGGGACCGCCTACGCCGCCTCCGTGGGAGGGGTTGGAACGCTCATCGGAACGCCCCCGAACGTCGTCGTCGTCGCGTTTCTCAACCGCCTCCTCGGTTACGAACTCACGTTCGCGGATTGGCTCTTCGTCGGCGTGCCAGTCGTCGTCGTCACGCTCCCAATCGTCTGGTACGTGCTGACCTACTGGCTCTTCCCGCCGGAGCTAACCGACGTGGAGGACGCACGCGCGAAAGCGGCGGCGTACCTCAGCGAAGAGGGGTCGCTCGACACGATGGGTAGACGGGTCGCGTACATCTTCGCGGCGACGGCCGTGCTGTGGATTCTCGGCGGGTTCGGTTTCCTGTTCGAGGGACTCTTCCCACCTGAAGTCTTCACGACGCTCTTCGGCGGAACCGGCACGTCCATCTTCGGCACGGCCGGTCACGCGGGAATCCTGTACTTCGTCCTCGTGGGACTCTTTGCGATTCCCGCACTGTCGCTGTCGGGGGCGATGGACTGGGACGACTTAGTCGATATCGACTGGGGGACGATACTGCTCTTCGGTGGTGGCATCTCGCTCGCCGATGCGCTCGCCGACACCGGGGCGACCGAGTGGGTCTCGCAGACGGTCTTCGGGTCGCTCGTCGGTGCGCCAATCGTCCTCGTCGTCGGTGCAGTCGTGCTGTTCGTCGTGCTCCTCACCGAGATGACCTCGAACACCGCGACGACGACGATCATCACGCCGATTCTCATCGGAATCGGCGGTATCTTCGCGGCCACCTTGGGAATCGAAGCGGCCGCCGCGGCGGTGTTTCTCGCCGTTAGCGGCGCAATCGCGGCGTCTTTCGCGTTCGCGCTTCCGGTGGCGACGCCGCCGAACGCCATCGTCTTCGGTGGTGGCTACATGGAACAACGGCACATGCTCAGAGCGGGGATGGTTCTCAACGCGCTGATGACGGTCGTCTTGACCGCACTGCTCGTCGCCCTCTTTTATTTCGTCTGGCCAATGACGCTCTGGTGATCCGAACCCCGGCGGTCCTCGCCGTGGACAGCGTTTCTCTCACCCACCCACTCATTCATCCATTCACGTACTTACACCCGTGAGCTATCGGTTCGCGTGACTGTGCGTATCAGTGACAAGATTTAATTGGTATCAAATATACGTGAAGGATAGTCTGCGTGTATCAGATATACACGCGACGGAGACAACCATGGCTGGACACACCAACCGACGGACGTTTCTGAAAGTTGCAGGTGGCACAGGCACGATGGCACTCACTGGACTCGCCGGGTGTACCGGAAGTACCGGTGGAGACTCTGGCGGAGACTCCGGTGCCGATTCGGACGGCACCGACGAGATGGACGACTCGGAGTCGGGCGACTCGGGCGGGTCGAACGACTCTGGCAGCAACGTCATCACCCTCGGCGGGTCGATGAGTCTCTCGGGCGACAACGCCGACCTCGGGAAACTCTACAAAGACGCGTACGAACTCACGATTCAGAAGATAAACGAGGCCGGCGGCGTCGAGGCCGGCGACGGGAACACCTACGAACTGGAGATGGTGCTTCGAGACGACGAGACGGACGCCTCGAAGTCCAAGACCATCTATCAGGAACTCATCGACAAGGACGGCATCGACTACCTGCTCGGGCCGTATTCGAGTTCGGTGACGCTTCCGGCGTCCGCCGTCGCCGCGAAGAACCAAAAGCCGATGGTCGAAGGCGGCGGTGCGAGCCCAGAAATCTTCAGCCAAGGCAACGAGTTCATCTTCGGACTGTTGCCGACGGCAGACAAGTACCCGCTGTCAGCTATCGATATGGCGGCGGCGCAGAGTCCCGCTCCGAAGAAGGCGGCTATCCTCGCCGAGGACGACACGTTCAGTCAGTCCACGGCGGAGGGTGCCCGAAAGAAGATGGAGAGCGTCGGTCTCGACATCGTCGTTGACGAGACGTTCCCCTCCTCGACGTCCGACCTCTCGACGAACCTCGGTAAAGTCCGCGACCAGGGTGCTGACGTTCTCGTTCTCGCGGCCCACCAGAAACACGCCATCGTCGCGGCCAAGCAGATGGAGAGTCAGGACGTGAACGTCGATATGGCGATGGCCACCGTCGGCAGCCTCAACGACTCCTTCAAAGAGGAGACTGGCGCGAACGGTGACTACATGTACGGCCCGAGTTCGTGGGCGTCCAACGCCGACTTCGAAGACGAAATCTACGGTTCGACCAGCGACTTCGTCTCGGCCATCGAAGACGAGTACGGCTACGCACCGGACTACCACAGCGCGGCGGGCGCGTCCGTCATCCAGACGTTCCAACGCGCGTTCGAGACGGTGGACGAAGTGACGCCGACGAAGGTTCGAGATGCGATTCGTGACACGCAGTTCAAGACCTGCTACGGACAGGTCGCCTTTACCGACAACGGCGTCATCGACAAGAAGATGCTCGTCTACCAGTGGCAACCGGAGGACGGCAAGCAGATCGTCTGGCCCGAGAACGTCCAGCAGTCTGCACCAGTCTACCCAATGCCCGCGTGGGCTGAACGGTAATCTCCATGGCATTCACCCAGTTCGTCGTAAACGGCTTGCTAATCGGGTCGCTCTTCGCGGCCGTCGCCGTCGGCTTCGCCCTCATCTGGGGTGTCGTGGACATCATCAACCTCGCCCACGGCGAGATGGTGATGCTCGGCGGATACACCACCTACTGGTTGGTGAACTTCGCAACCAGCGGCGACCCGGCGTCTCCCGCGCTGGCACTCGCAACAGTTCCAGTCGCGGTCGTCGTCCTGTTCGCCGTCGGCTACGCGCTCCAACGCACACTCGTCACGCAAGTCACGGAGAAGGACCTGTTTTTGACCCTGCTGGTGACGTTCGGTATCAGCATCATACTCCAGCAGTTGGCGATTCAAGCGTGGTCGGCGACGCCGCGAAGCGTCTCCGTCGCGCTCGCCAATCCGTCGCTACAGCTCGCTGGCATCGTCGTCCCGAAGATGAAGCTCATCGCCTTCGGCGGTGCGGTCGTTCTCACGGGACTCCTCTGGGCGTTCCTCAAGCGAACGCGTCGTGGAAGGGCGATTCGCGCCGTCGCACAGAACCCCGAAGCGTCCGAACTCATCGGAATCGACGTCGAGCACACGCGCGCGGTGACGTTCGGTCTCTCGGCCGCTATCGCAGGGGGTTCCGGGAGCTTCGTGGCCATGATTCTGAACATTCAGCCACAGATGGGACTCGTGTTCACGCTCAAGTCGTTCGTCATCGTCGTCTTCGGCGGTATCGGGAGCGTCCTCGGCGCGCTCGTCGGCGGACTCGGTCTCGGTGCGGTCGAAGAGGTCACGAGCGGACTGGTCGGGAGTACGTGGACGCTCGCGGTGAGCTTCCTGCTCCTTATCGTCCTGCTCGTCGTCAAACCGAGCGGCCTGTTCGGAACCTCGGTGGGGGATGACTGATGCCGGGGACGACGAACACCGCCCAGTCCGTACTCGACTTCTGCGGTCGGCACGCGTGGGCGCTCATCGCGGCCTTCTTCGTCGTGTTCGCGGCGCTTCCACTCCTCGGACTGGAGTCCGGCTACAACATGACCGTCCTCATCCAGTTGTTCATCTTCGCGCTGTTGGCGCTGTCGTGGGACTTGGTGGGCGGTCAGACCGGCTATCCGAGTTTCGGAAACATGGCGTTCTTCGGCGTCGGCGCCTACACGACCGCCATCCTGGTGAAGGACTTCGGCGTGAGTTTCCCGCCGGCACTGCTCGTCGCGGGACTACTGTCGGTGCTGTTCGCCGTCGTCATCGGTCTCATCGTCCTTCGTCTCCGTGGCGGTTACTTCGCTATCGGGACGCTCGGCATCCTCCTCGCGGCGACGCAAATCGCCCGCAATCTGGAGGTCACCGGTGGAGCGAGCGGGAAGATTCTCTTGGAGACGCCGTCCGATACGACGTTCTACTACGTCTTTCTCGGACTGCTCGTCGCCGAAGTCGCGGTCACGTACTACCTGACCAGCACCCGGTTCGGATACGTACTCAACACCATCCGCGACGACGAAACGAAAGCGACCGCGATGGGGACGAACACGACGTACTACAAGACCGTCGCGTGGGTACTGGCGGCCCTCTTTACGGGCTGTACCGGCGGCGCGTGGAGCCTGTTCAACACGTTCGTCGATCCGATGACCGCGTTCAACACCGCGTGGAACGTCGAACTCATCGCAATGGCACTGGTCGGCGGTGCCGGCACCGTCGCTGGCCCGGTCATCGGTGCGTTCGCACTCCGACTGGCCATGCTCCAGATTGACACCTACTTCACCGGGTGGCAACTCGTCGTCCTCGGTGCAGTGGTCATCCTGACCGTCGTCCGTCTCCCCGACGGCGTGGTCGGGACGCTCCGAGAGCGAGCGAGTGCGATGGAGTACTACGAGTACGGTGGCGGTGCCGCGGGCGACGAGATGGGTCTCGACGACGACGCAGACGGGAGCGATACGACGGCCACCGGCGGCCGAACCACCGGGAGTGATACATGATGGCAGCAGAGAACACCAGTTCGAACGCGACTCGCACCGCCTCCTCGGCGTCCGGTGAGACGGTCATCCGGACCGACAGAATCACCAAACGATTCGGCGGCCTCGTCGCCGTCGATGACGTCGATATCGAGGTCCGAGAAGGCGAAATCGTTGGCCTCATCGGGCCGAACGGGGCAGGAAAGTCCACCCTGTTCAACTGTGTCACTGGCTCGCTCAGCCCTTCGGAGGGAAGCGTCTACTACCGAGGGCGAGACGTGACCGACTGGCCACAGCACAAAATTGCCCGTGAAGGACTCGTCCGGATGTTCCAACACACTCGCGTGTACAGCGAGATGACGATTCTGGACAACATGCTCGTCAGCGCCGACGAGGATACCGGACTCGAACGCGTCTTTCGACCACCGAGTTCCGCCGCGCGCGAACGTGCGAAAGAACTCCTCCAGTACCTCGGTCTCTGGGGTCTTCGTGACCTTCACGCCGGTCGGATGTCCTTCGGCCAGCAGAAGTTACTGGAGTTCGGGATGGCGCTGATGGCCGACCCGGACGTGCTCTTGATGGACGAACCCGCGGGCGGCATCAACCCGTCGATGCTCGAGCAACTGATGGGCTACATCCGCGATGCGAACACGGAGAGTTCGGTGACCATCTTCCTCATCGAACACAACATGGACTTCGTCATGGAAGTCTCGGACCGCATCTACGCGCTCGCCCACGGCGAGAAGATCGCCGACGGGACGCCCGAAGAGATTCAGAACGACGACAGCGTGCTCGATGCCTACCTCGGGAGGGAATGAACATGTCACCGACTCCAGCGACCGACCCGTTCTTGTCGCTGTCCGATGTGACCGCAGGCTACGGGAACACGACGGTCATCCACGACGTGGATATCGAGGTTCGAGAGGGCGAAATCGCCTGTCTCATCGGCCCGAACGGTTCCGGAAAGAGCACGCTGATGAAGAGCATCTACGGCTTCGCCGACGTGTTCGAGGGTACTGTCACCTTCGACGGAACCGACGTCACCCAGCGAAGCCCACAAGAGAGCCTCGCCTCGGGGATGAGCTACGTCTTGCAGGATTCGAGCGTCTTCCCCGATATGAGCGTCCACGAGAACATGCTCATGGGCGGCTACATCTTCGACGACGACGAACGCGCCGCCGCACGGGCCGAGGAGCTCTACGACGAGTTCCCCGTCCTCGGCGACATCCGAAATCAGCGCGCGGGAACCCTCTCTGGCGGGCAACGACGCCTGCTCGAACTGGCCCGCGCGCTCGTGGTCGAACCCGACTTGATGATGCTCGACGAGCCGTCTATCGGACTCGAACCGCGCTTTATCGACGACGTGTTCGAGCGAATCGAGCAGTTGAACGAACTCGGAACGACGATTCTCCTCGTCGAACAGAACGCCGAGAAAGGACTCTCCGTCGCCGACCGAGGGTTCGTCCTCGCCAGCGGTGAGATTAAATTCACCGGCACGGGGACCGAACTCCTGAACGACGAACAAGTCGGGCGACTCTACCTCGGCGGGTAGGGCGTCGCGCTCGCTGTTTTTTGTCGTTTCCGTCGGCACTTTCGGTGACTCATAGCCGTCGCTCGGTGTGTGGTTCGTCAGAGAAGTGCTCCGTCAGGGATTCGAACCACGGTCGCTCACGTTGTTCGCTCTCTGATTCGAATCCCTTCCTCCGCACTTTACGGAACCCGAATACACTCGCTGTCGCTCGTGATTCGGGAATTTGGAAAAGTGCTCCGTCAGGGATTCGAACCCTGGTCCTCACCGTGAGAGGGTGAGATGATTGGCCGGACTACACCAACAGAGCACGTTGGTACAGTACTTCGTATTGCTCGGCGTTGTATAAGGGTATCGCTTCAACGCAACTGTGCGACGAACTGCCGTGATGCGATTAGACGACCTGCGACCCCTCGCGGAAGACCGTCGAAACCGTCCGCCACGCGCTCGCGTCTTCGCTCGGGTCGGCGTCGAGGACGACGAGGTCCGCGACGTAGCCCTCGCTCACCTTGCCGACGTCGTCCAGTCCGAGCAACTCGGCGGCGGTGACCGTCGCGGCTTCGAGCGCCTCTGCTGGCGAAAGACCGTACCCGACCATCAACTCCATTTCGCGGAGTGCGTTTTGCCCGTGCTCGTTGAACGGCGTCCCCGCGTCGGTCCCCATCGCAATCTTCACGCCGGCGTCGAGGGCGTGCTCCCACGCTCTTTCGAACGCTTCGGCGGCCTCTTCGGCCTTTGCGACGGCCTCTTCGGGGATTCCTGCGTCGATGCCGTTCTCGACGATTTCGAGTACTGCGGAGGCAGTCGGCACCCAGTAGGTGTCGTTCTCGACGAGGAGTTCGGCCGTCTCTCGGTCCATGAACATCCCGTGTTCGATACTGGTGATACCGGCGCGAGAGGCGTTTTGGATGCCCGCTTTGCCGTGGGCGTGTGCCGCCGTCGGGATGCCCTTGGCGCTCGCCGCCTCGACGAGGGCGCGCATCTCCGCTTCGGAGAGTTCGGGTGCGCCCGTGACTGCCCCTTCGGTGAGCACGCCGCCGGTCGCCATGCACTTCACCACGTCAGCGCCCCGCTTGAGTTGCTCGCGGGCGGCTTTTCGAACCTCGTCCGGGCCGTCTGCTTCTCGTCCCCAGTAGTGACCGTGGCCACCCGTCATCGTGATGTTCTCTCCGCAGGCGCGGACGCGCGGGCCATCGAGTTCACCGGCGGCCACGGCGGCCTTCGCGGTCGTTCCGAGGTCTTTGGGTGCGCCGAGGTCACGCACGGTCGTGACGCCCGCTTCGAGCGTCTTCTGGAAGTTCGCCGCGGCGCGGAAACACCCGCGTTCGTGAGTCTCCTGTATGTAGCCTGCGACGTTCGGCCGACTGTCCATCATGAGGTGGACGTGCGAGTCGATAAGCCCCGGCGCGATGACCTTCCCGGAAGCGTCTCGCGTCTCGCCTTCGATTTCGTCGCCGACGGAGACGATTGTCCCCGACTCCTCATCGACGACGACGTTTGCTTCCCGAGTGCCATCGACATCGACAACCTGTGCGCCGGTGAGCGTGAACATGTGATTTCCGACCCGGTCCGGTGATGTAAATGCGCGGGTGTCGGCGAGGGGCGGTGATTTGTTGGATTTCTGCCGAAGGCCGACCCTTGATTGGGATGGGTCGCACACCACCCTGTATGCGTGAGAACCTCGACGACGCCGTCGCACTCGTGACTGGTGCGAGTTCAGGAATCGGTGAGGAGACCACCCGTGCGCTGGCAGCAGTCGGTGCCGATATCGCATTACTCGCTCGTCGGGAAGGCCGACTCTCGAACATCGCGTCGGACCTCGAAGCCGACTTCGGCGTCGAGACGCTCGTCCTCCCGACCGACGTCCGCGACGAGGACGCAGTCGAATCCGCGGTCGAATCCGCGGTCGATACCTTCGGCCGACTCGATGTCGTCGTCAACAACGCCGGACTCGCCCGCGGGTCGGACGTCGCGTCGCTGACGACCGACGAGTACCGACAGATGATGGACACCAACGTCGATGGCGTGTTCTACGTCTCTCGTGCCGCACTGCCACACCTCCGCGAGACGACAGGGAACCTCATCTTCGTCGGGAGTTTCGCCGGACAGTACCCGCGCCCGGCAAACCCCGTCTACGCCGCCTCGAAGTGGTGGGTCCGCGGTTTCGCCCACAGCCTCGAAGGACAGGTCGGCGACGCCGGCATCGGCATCACCGTCGTCAACCCGACCGAAGTCCGAACCGAGTTCGGCTCCGAAGACGGCGACTCGTTCGAGGTTCGATTCGAATCGGGCGAGGTCACCGAGCCAGAAGAGATTGCGAACGCCATCCGATTCGCGGCGCTACAGGACGACTCGACCGTGAGCGAACTCGACCTCTACCGCCGCGACAAGTTCAGTGGTTGGTGACGGTTCGGAAGAGACGCCGAGAGAGACTGCTCAGACCGATCGAATCTCGCCGACCGACACTTCGTCGCCAACGGCGAGGGTCTCGCCCCACGACGATTCGGGAACCCTCGTGTTGACCATCAACCGGAAGTAGTGGTCGAACCAGTCGCCGCCGGACCACGGGGGCATCGTCTCGGCGCGCTTTTTCATAAAGGTCTCTTTGAACTCCGACGTCGGTTCGCCCGTCTCGGGATTCCGCGTCGGGACGATACACCGCTGACAGGGGTTGACGCCGACGAACGACGCCGACCCGAGGGACCACTGGACGCGGGTGTCTCGCGTGTCGAAGAGGTTCTCCTCCCAGAAGGGTTCCGGCGCGTCGAGTTCGAGATTGGGCCGGAGTCGCCGTCGCATCTCGTCCACGTCGATTCCGTCGTACCACGACGCGACGGCTTCGAGCGTCTGCGTCGAGATGACCGTCGGCCCGCTCGCGGTCGTGTCGTCCGGAAACCCGCCGGCCGTCTCGCGCCGGAGTTCGACCGGATAGCCGAAGTACTCCGCCAACCAGTCGTCGGCGTCCGCGACGGGACCGTCGTAGTCGTCCATCTCTGGGGCTGACAGCCGCACCGTCTCCTCGTCGAGTGCGACGTGACTCCGGATGCGATGGGTCGCGCGCTCTCGTTTTCCGTTGACGTAGTTCCCGTCTTCGTCGAAGATGGCGAACGCTCGGTCGCCGCTGAGACCGCCGTTCTCGACGAGTTCGGCCCGCTCGACGAACACCGGGTCGAGCGACTTGACCGGGTAGACGGCGATGCGGGAGAGCGTCACCGCATCGGTAGCTGACATTTACTCCTCGTCGGCGTCGGCTGCGGCGTCGTCGAACGCTTCGGCGACCGTCTCGTCTTCGACCGTCTGATAGCCGTCTTCCGAGATGGTTGCGAGGCTAATCTCTTCGGCGGTCAGTTCGTCGTCGGACGAACGCAGCGCTTTGACCGCGAGCGAGATGCCGTCGCCGAGCGACAGGTCGTCGGTGTACGCCGATTCAAGCACGTCCTGAATGTCTTCGCGGTGGCCGCCGATGGCGACTGCCTTCCACTCTTGGGGCGTCCCCGAGGGGTCGGTGGCGAAGAGCTGGCCGCGACCGTTCTCGTAGCCCGCGATGAGCAGCGAAGCACCGTACGGGCGGGTCCCGCCGTACTGCGTGCTCTCTTGGATGTCGTCGGTGATGGCCTTCGTCAGCGCTTCGACGCCCATGGGTTCGCCGTAGCGGAGGCGTTCGCGCTGGGCGGTCGTCCGCGCGAAGTCAACGAGTTTGCGCGCGTCGGCGACGTGGCCGGCGCTCGCGGCACCGAGGTGCACGTCGAGTTTGTGGAGTTTCTCGATGCTCGTCGGCTCCATGAGCGGCGACGCGGTCGAACGGCGGACCGCGAGCACGACGCCGTCGGCGGTGCGCACGCCGACGACGGGTGCGCCGCGCTTGACTGCCTCACGCGCGTACTCAACCTGATAGATGCGGCCGTCCGGCGAGAACAGCGAGGTCCCGCGGTCGTAGGCCTGTTTGTCGTTTCGGTTCATCGTTCCTCCTCGGAACCGTGGTTCGTCATTATCCCCCTCTGCGTTCCGAAGGCGGAAAAACCCTCCACCCCCGGCAGTGTCGTGGGGTTTAACAGGCCGCAGAGGGAGAGCAGGCTACACCTCGACGACGAGGGCCTCCGGTGCGTTGGTTTTCACGCTCTGGATTCCCTGTTTCGCCTTCTGCTTCGAGGCGTAGCCCTCGCCGGAGTCCGCGAGGATGTTGCCGTTGTCGTGGACGAGTCGCCAGCGATACTCAGACGCCGCGTCGCGGTACACCTCGAATCGGGCTTTGCTCATATCCGCCCATGGATGTCAGCGAGGAAAACAGTGTGTGAAAGCGGCGGGTGAAGCCGAAGGGACGAACGGAGTCGCCAGCGGTGGTGGAAGGAAAGCGAGAGTGGTGGAAGGAAAGCGAGAGTGGTCGAAGGAAAGCGAGAGTGGTCGAAGGAAAGCGAGAGTGGTCGAAGGAAGGTAAGCGGAGACGAGAGGAGGGTTGAGGTGGGGTGGCCGCGGGGACCAACGAATGGAACACAAACAATGCGGCTTCCGCCGCAACTACACTGAGGACGGCAAGCAACCTGAGTATAGACGAAATAACCGCCGTTCGAACGGGGTTGTACACTGACTACCGGCCGAATCTGACAGTCTCGTGGCCTGACTCCCGGAGGCACGCTCATATCCTTTCGGCACCCCTAGAACACCATGAGCACACGCGAGGAACAGCACTTCAAAGACACCGACGTGCAGAATCGCTTCGACTTCAAGAAGGAGCAACGGGCGGCCTTCATAGCGAAGAAAGGGCTGAACGAGGAGACGGTGCGCGTCATCTCAGAAGACAAGGGCGAACCCGAGTGGATGCTGGAGCGCCGCCTGCGAGCGCTTCGGATGTTCCAGAAGATGCCGATGCCGACCGACTGGCCCGGCCAACCCGACCTCTCGGGGGTGGACGTGAACGCCATCGTCCCGTACATCCGCCCCGACGTGGACGTTCGCGGCGGCGTCAAAGACTGGATGGACCTCCCCGAGGACATCCGCGATACGTTCGACAAACTCGGAATTCCGGAAGCAGAGCGAAACGCGCTCTCCGGCGTCGGCGCGCAGTACGAGTCCGAAATCGTCTACCAGAACATGCAGGAGGAGTGGGAGAAGCAAGGCGTGGTCTTCTGCGATATGGACAAAGCCGTCCGGGACCACCCCGAGTTAGTAGAGGAGTACTTCATGACGAAGTGCGTCCCTCCGAGCGACAACAAGTTCGCCGCGCTCCACGGCGCGATTTGGTCCGGCGGGTCGTTCGTCTACGTCCCCGAAGGCGTCACCGTCGAGATGCCGATTCAGGCCTACTTCCGCATGAACTCGGCCGGGATGGGCCAGTTCGAACACACGCTCATCGTCGCCGAGAAGGGGTCCGAAGTCCACTACATCGAGGGCTGTTCGGCACCCAAGTATTCGGTGTTTAACCTCCACTCCGGGTGTGTCGAAGTGTTCGTCAAAGAGGACGCGCACGTCCAGTACTCCACGGTTCAAAACTGGTCGAAGAACACCTACAACCTGAACACGAAGCGTGCCATCGTCGATGCCGGTGGTCGAATGGAGTGGATTTCCGGGTCGATGGGGTCGAAGACGACGATGCTCTACCCCGCGACCATCCTGAACGGTCGGGGTGCCTCCGATAACCACATCACCATCGCGTTCGCCAGCGAGGGCCAGAACATCGACACCGGCGCGAAGGTCTACCACAACGCGCCGAACACGAAATCGACTATCACTTCGAAGTCCATCTCTCGCGGCGGTGGTCGTACCAACTACCGTGGTCTCGTCCGCATCGCTCACGGCGCGACAGACTCGTCGTGCTCTGTCGAGTGCGACGCCCTGATGTTCGACAACGAGTCGCTGTCGGATACGATGCCCCACATCGAGATTCACGAGAGCAAAGTCGATGTCGCCCACGAAGCGACAGTCGGGAAAATCGGCGACGACGACATCTTCTATCTCCAGTCGCGCGGCCTCTCCGACGACGAGTCGAAGCAACTCATCGTCTCGGGCTTTATCGAACCCATCACGAAAGAACTCCCAATCGAGTACGCCGTCGAACTCAACCGCTTGGTCGAGTTGGAGATGGAAGGCAGTCTCGGCTGATTCTCTTTTCTCGCGTCTCTCCGCTTCTACTCCACCGGTCGCTTGAACACGAGCGCCGTCTGGCCGCTTCCGGCACCCGCACCGCGGGAGTCCGAGAGCGTCTCCACGAGTTCCCAGCCCTCACTTCCGAGCGAGTTCAGCACGTCTTCCATCGGCGCGGTATCGCCGCTGAACAGGCCGCCGTCCGCGGTTCGAATTATCTTGTACTCCCAGTTAGGCATCGTCTGACCCACTCAGTCCCGGCGCTTGTAAGTGACGAACGCGAATCCGTCGTGGTCGTCACGCGCCGTCTCCGCCCACTCGTCGGCGTCCCATTCGGGGAATCGCGTGTCGCCCTCGTACGACTCGGCGAGTTCGGTGAGCACCATCGCGTCGGCGCGGTCGAAGAACTGCTCGTAGACAGTCTGGCCGCCGACGACGTACGCCGATTCGACGCCCATCTCTTCGGCCGCGACTTCGGCCGCGTCGATTGCCTCCTCCACAGAGCCGACGACTTCGGCACCCGCGGGGAGTTCGATATCGCGGGTCGTGAGGACGATGTTCTGTCGCCCCGGAAGGGGGCCATCGATTTGCGCGGCGATGCTCTCGTAGGTCGTTCGGCCCATGACGACGGGGTGGCCCATCGTCGTCTGCTTGAAGTGTTTGAGGTCTTCGGGGAGGTGCCACGGCATGTCGCCGTCGCGGCCGATGACGCCGTTGTCTGCGACGGCGGCGATGAGGACGAATCGCAGGCTCATTCGGCCACCGAGAACCGAATCCCGTCGGCGGGGTCGTAGTCGCGGAGCGTGAAGTCGTCGAACGTGAGGTCCGAGAGGGGAACGTCGGAGATGTCGAGCGTCGGGCGCTCGCGGGGTTCGCGGGCGGCCTGCAAGAGGAGTCCGGGGACGTGGTCGTAGTCCTCTTCACCCTCGGCTTCGGCGGGTGCTTCTTCGAGGAGCCATTCGCGCACGTCGAGGTAGCCTTCGGGGTCGTCTACGTCGGCGATGCGCGCTTGGAGTTCGTCGAGGTGCTCACCGTACCACGCGCCGCGCTCGCCGGTGCCGCAGTAGACGTGGGCGTCTACGATGGTGTGGCCGAACGACCCGAGCTCGAACTCGGTCTGTTGGGCGACGACCTGCGCGAGAATGGAGTAGGCGGCGATGTTGAAGGGAATCCCGAGTGCGATGTCGCCCGAGCGCTGGGTGAGATGGACGTTGAGCGTGTCGCCCTGGACGTTAAAGACGAAGGTGTAGTGACACGGCGGGAGGGTCGAGACGGCGGCGTTGGCGGGGTGCCACGCGTTGATGACCATCCGCCGGGAGTTGGGGTTCTCGTCGAGCGTGTCGAGGACGTACTGGAGTTGGTCGAACGTGCCCTCGTCGTTCATCCAGCGCTGGTCCGCGTCGGGCCACGCCTCGCCCGGCAGTTGGGCGTCGTCGTCGGGGACGGGGAAGCGTCGCCAGAAGCGCCCGTAGGCGGTATCGAGGTTGCCGTCGTCGTCGGCCCACGCGTCCCAAATCTTGGTCTCCTCGCGGAGGGTGCGGATGTGCTCTTCGCCCGAGAGGTACCACAGCAGTTCGTGGATGAGCGAGTTCCAGCGAAAGCCCGAGAGGTCCTTCGTCGTCAAGAGCGGAAAGCCCTCGGCGAGGTCGATTTGGTAGTGCTTCGAGAAGCCGGAAATCGTGTCCACGCCGGTTCGATTCGGTTTGTACTGCCCGGTGCCGAGAACGTCCGTCACGAGGTCGAGATATTGGCGCATGTGAGGTCCCCTCCTAGGTCTGTTCGTGGGTTTCGTTAGATGGAATTAAAATGTGCGCTTGCGGCCAGCACAACAGGAAAGACCCCCGTCGTTCTATCCACGGTATGATTCGAAATCTCGCGCAGGGCGTCAGCGCCTTCACGTGCAACGTCTTTCTCGTCGAGGGCGAGACGACTGCGCTCGTCGATGCCGGGGCCAACTTCGATGTCGCGGCGGCGGTCCGCGAACACACCGACGACCTTGATGCGGTGTACGTGACCCACACCCACCCGGACCACATCGACAACGTCGATGCCCTCCGCGAGGCGTTCGACGTGCAGACGTGGGGCTACGACCCCGGCCACCTCGCAGTGGACAACCGCATCGACGACGAAGAGCGCGTCCAAATCGGCGACGCCGTGTTTCAGGCCTTCCACACGCCGGGGCACAAAAACGACCATCTTTGCTTTTATTCGAAAAAGACTGGCGTCTGTTTCGGCGGCGACCTCGTGTTCGCCAACGGCGGCTACGGCCGAACCGACCTCGCAGAGGGCGACCGCGACCTGATAATCGAGAGCCTCGACAGACTCCGAACAGTGGTTGGCGACGACATCTCGGAACTCCACGTCGGCCACGGGCCGAGCGTGCTCACCCGCCCGCAGGACGATATCGAACTCGCGTGTCGGGCGGCGCGGATGACGGCGTGAAACTAAAAATCGGCGCGAGCTGCGCGTTTAGCGCGCCGTGTAGCCACCATCGACGGTGAGCGTTTCACCGGTCGTGAACGATGCACCGTCGGTGCAGAGCCACACGACTGCCGAGGCGATTTCTTCGACGGTCCCGAGACGACCGACCGGGTGGAGTGCCTCGATTCCTTTTTTCGCTTCTGGGTCGTCCAACCCGCCTTCGGCGAGCAGTGGCGTGTCGATAAAGCCGGGACAGACCGCGTTGACGCGGACGCCTCGCTGGGCGTACTCTTGGGCGGCGGTCTTCGTCAGGCCGACGACGCCGTGTTTCGACGCGACGTACGGGCCTGCGTTTTCGAACCCGACCTTCCCGAGAATCGACGCCATGTTGACGACGACGCCGCCGTCGCCGTCGAGCATCGCCGGAATCTCCTGATTCATACAGCGCCAGACGCCGTTGAGGTTGATGTCGATGACTTGCTGCCACTCCTCGAACGTGAGGTCGGCGGTCGGTTTTTGCGCGCCGCCGATACCCGCGTTGTTGCACGCGAAGTCGAGTCGGCCGTACTCCGAGAGTGCGGCATCGACCATCGACGCGATTTCGTCCTCGTTCGTCACGTCGGCGGAGACGAAGACGGCCTCACCACCGGCGTCTTCGATTGCTTCGACCGTCTCTTCGCCCCCCTCGACGTCGATATCGGCGACCACGACGGACGCTCCTTCGTCGGCGAACGCTTCTGCGGTTGCTCGTCCGATTCCCGACCCCGCGCCAGTTACCACTGCGACTTTCGAATCGAATTGCGTCATAGTGCGCCATAGACAACAACGCACTGACAGATAGCTCTTGGTCCACTCGTGGGGGTCGCGTTCCACCGTCCCCCGTGAGAGGTCGGTTACTCTTCGGTTTCCTCGTCCTCGATGACGTCGGGATGGAGACCGAAGTAGCCCGGTTCGTCACCGCGCGGGTCGTTGATGACGAAGTCTTCTTCGTGAGAGATAATCCACGGAATCGTCCAGTCGATGAGGTGGTCTTCGGTGTCTTCGGCGAGGTCCGTCGTCGGGTCGAGTCCCTGCAACATCCGCGCGATTTCGGGAACGGTGTACATGTAGTCGGGGTGAAGAATGTCTGTGGGTTCGTACAGCAGATAACCGTAGAGGGTCTCGAACTCGTCTTTTGATTTCGGCATACGTGCACTATTTCTCCGAACGCCAAAACACCGACGACCTTCTCGTTTCGACACGCGGGTACAGATTGCATACCAACACTGTCGCCGCAGCTCCCCACTGCACGGTAACACTTATCAGGGGTTGTGAGAGAGTGGCGAAAGATGAGCGACGCTTCCGCGCGACTTGTCGAGGTATTCCGGGACTTCGGAGGGGAAGCCCTCCGCGACGTGTGGGTCTTCGACCAGCGGACACACGAGAGTCACTACGTGAGAGACGACGTTGCAGCAGCCCTCGACTCGGTCGATGTCTCACGGTTCATCGACAACGAGCGGTACGGATACGTCACGAGACACACTTACGAAGCGCTGTACTACGCCGAGTACAGTTACACCGTCCGCGGGTTCGACTCCTTCGAACAGTTCCGCACGTTCGTTGGCCCGCACTCGATCGGCGTCCTCGCCGGGTTCGACCGGAGTGACGAGGGGCGCGACTTCGCAAGACTCGACGACGCGGTCCAGCGACTCGGCGACGAACTCGATTTCTCTCGGCTGCTGCCGACAGTCGTCGATAGCACCTCGGACGGACTCTAACGTCGCTACGGCTATCGCTCGCGGATTGCGTCGCTAAAAAATTTTCAGGATGAGGGTTTACTCGAACAGTTCGACGGCCTGCTCGTAGCGAGCGGACGGCTCTTCCCAATCGACGACCTCGAAGAAGTTCGAGACGAAGTCGCCACGGGCCGGGCCGTAGTCGTGGTAGTACGAGTGTTCCCAGACGTCGAGTGCGAGGATGGGGTGGCTGCCCCAGAGTGCGCCCTGGTCGTGCTTGTCAACGACGACGTTCCGAAGCTGGTTCGAGAACGAGTCGTAGACGAGCAGCGCCCAGCCACCTGCTGCGCCCGCGGCCGCTTCGAATTCGCCCTTCCAGGCGTCGTAGGAGCCGAAGTCTTCGGCGATGCGGTCTGCGAGCGCACCTTCTGGCTCGTCGCCGCCTTCAGGCGACATGTTCTGCCAGAAGAGGTCGTGCAGGATGTGACCCGAGCCGTTGTGGGTCACGTTGCGAAGCGCACCGGCGGACGAACCGAACTCGCCCGCTTCACGGTTTTCCGCGAGCGTCTCTTCTGCGGCGTTCCAGCCGTTGACGTAGCCCTGATGGTGGGTATCGTGGTGCCACGTGAGAACCTGCTCGGAGATGTGTGGTTCGAGCGCGTCGTAATCGTACGGAAGTGGGTCGAGTTCGTAGCTCATGGTAAATTACCTCCGGGTGATATATGCTTACAAATACAGATAAAGTTTGAGAAGTCGTATGCTAGCACAGTCCACTGAAGTGACGCGTTAGCTCGAAATGAAAAAGTCGAAGACGCCGTTGTTAGATGTTGACGGCGTTCTTGGCGCTGCTGTAGCGCTCTGCGACGTCGTCCCAATCGACGACGTCCCAGAAGTTGTCAACGTACTCGCCCCGGTTGTTCTCGTACTGGAGGTAGTAGGCGTGTTCCCAGACGTCGAGGACGAGCAGCGGCGTGCTCGCCGACGCCTGTTGATTCTGGTGATTCTCGGCGGCGATGACCATCAGTTGGTCGCCGACGTGGTCGTAGACGAGTTGGCCCCATCCGGAGCCTTCGACGCCTTTCGATGCGGCCGCGAAGTCGGACTTGAACTGGTCGAATCCACCGAAGTCCCGCTCGATGGCGTCGGCGAGTTCGCCGTCCGGTTCGCCGCCGCCGTCGGGGCTCATGTTCTCCCAGAAGATGGTGTGGTTGACGTGTCCCGAGAGGTTGAACGCGAGGTTGCGCTTTACCCCTTTGATGTCGCTCGTGTCGCCGCTCTCGCGCATCTCGGCCAGTTTGTCCAAGGCGGCGTTCGCGCCGTCAACGTAGCCCTGGTGGTGCTTGTCGTGGTGCAGTTCCATGATTCGCTGGTCGATGACCGGTTCGAGCGCGTCGTAGTCGTACGGGAGTGCTGGAAGTTCGTATGCCATGGGCACTGAGTACGTTGTGGGGGATTCTGTTAAATGTTAGCCAAATTATATGTTTGGCTCACTTTCTCCTTCGCAGAAACGTCTCGGTCCGATCTCAGTTGCCGGTCTCAGTCGCCAGCCTCGTTCGCGCCGACAGCGGGCGTGTCGCGTCGTTCGTACTCGATTTCGGTGGCGATTCGGTTCGCAATCTCGGCTCCGAACTCGCGTTCGACGATGTGGAGCGAGAGGTCGAGACCAGATGTGACGCCGCCGGCGGTCAACACGTCGCCGTCGTCCACGACGCGGGCCTCGACGACTTCGGCGGCCGTCTCGCGCAGGTCTGGAAGTGCGCCGTTGTGCGTGATTGCGGGTCGCCCGTCGAGGATTCCCGCGCGAGAGAGGAGCATCCCGCCGGTACAGACGCCCGCGACGGTGGTTCCCGCGCCGTGCAGCGTCGAAATCGCGTCTGGAATGTCGCCCTTTTCGGCTTCTGCCCACGCGCTCTGTGGGGCGCGACTGTTCCACCCACCGCCGGGAACCACGAGCAGGTCCGGGCGGTCGGACGCCGGGTCGAGGGTACCATCGACACCGACGCGGAGGCCGTGACTCGCGGTGACGAACTCGTGTTCGTCGAGCGTGACGATGCGTGCCTCACAGTCTGCGCCGAACGCACCGGCGTTCTGAAACACCTCGAACGGGGCGACCGCGTCGAGTTCGTCGAAGCCGTCGTAGACGAGAATGGCGACGTCCATGTCTCGGGAGTCGTCGCCGAGTGCGATAGTCGTTGGTGTGGCGGAAGGAGCGGATGTGAGCGCCGACTCAGTCGTCGCCGCGCGCGTTCTCGAACATCTCCAGTGCCATCTCGCGGCGCTCGGAGTGGTCCACGATTGGTTCGGGGTACTCGGGAGCGAGTCGCTCGCGCTCCAGCTCGCTCAACTCGTGCCACTCGTGGATGGTGTTGGACGTGACCGCTTCCAACTCGGGAACGTACTGCTTGATGTACTCGCCGTCCGGGTCGTAACGCTCGCCCTGCGTCATGGGGTTGAAGATACGGAAGTAGGGTTGGGCGTCCGTCCCCGTCGATGCGGCCCACTGCCAGCCACCGTTGTCGTTGGCGGTGTCGTGGTCAGAGAGGTATTCGCGGAAGTGAGCGTAGCCCTCACGCCAGTCGCACAGGAGGTCCTTCGTGAGAAACGAGGCGACGATCATTCGGACGCGGTTGTGCATGTAGCCCTCCGCGAGAAGTTGCCGCATCCCGGCGTCTACGATTGGATAGCCCGTCTCGCCGGCTTTCCACGCGTCCAACTCCTCCTCGTCGTCTCGCCACTGAATCCCCTGTTCGTACTCCTTGAAGTTCTCCGTGACGACGCTGGGGTTGAAGTAGAGGACGTGGGTGTAGAACTCGCGCCACGCGAGTTGGGATTGGAACTCCTCGACCGATTCGGCCTCTGCTTCGCTTTCGGCACGTTCGGCGGCCGCTTCCGTCGCTTCGTACACCTCTCGAATCCCGATGGTTCCGAACTTGAGGTCCGTCGAGAGGTGTGAGGTCGCGTTTCGAGTCGGGTAGTCTCGGTCCTCGGCGTAGCGGAAGATGGCGTCCTCGCAGAACGATTCGAGTCGTTCGCGCGCGGCGTCGGTTCCGGCGGTGAGGATGTCCGCAGAAAGTTCTTCGAATCCGAGTGAATCGATGGTCGGAAGTGACCCAATACCAACGTCGTCCACTTGCTTAACCACGGATTCGAGCGTCTCGGCACCGACTAACTCCGACGGTTCTGGGTAAGGCGATGGTTTCTCTCTCTTTCGCCACTTCTTCCAGAAGTAGGTATACACCGAATACGGGTCGCCTGCGTTCGTCGTAATCGACCCCGGTTCGTGGAAAATCGCGTCGTGAACGGTCTCGCGTTCGACGTCCACTTCGTCGAGGGCGAGGCGAACGGCAGCGTCCCGCTCTTTGGCTAACCCGGAGTAATCGACGTTCCAGACGACGCGTTCGGCGTCGAGTGCCTCGGCGACGGCCGGAATCGTCTCGCGCGGGTCACCCGTCGCCACCAGCAGGTCGCTTCCCTGCGTGCGGTACCACGATTGGAGTTCGTCGAGCGCGTCGAGGAGATAGCGGACCCGTGGCGGACTGGCGTGGGCGAGCACGTCGGTGTCGAACACGAAAATCGGTGCGACAGGGCCGTCAGCGGCGGCCTTCGAGAGACCGTGGTTGTCTGCGGCGCGGATGTCTCGCCGATGCCAGTGGAGTTGCATACCGCCGCTCAGGACGGCGAAAACGTCAATGTAACGGCGACGTTCCGAAGGTAGCCAGCGTAAAGTATGACCTAATGGCGACTGTATGAAACTTGATGGTTTCGTGACGGTCAGGCTACACTTTCACTTCGGTTTTTTGAGTACTCTCGCACCGCGAAGAGTCGTTACTAATGTGATGTTATCTCACGTTTTTCGACGCACATGTTGGATTACAGTCTGCGTATCTGACGTACCCACTCCATACCTATACCGATAAGAAACATTTGATGTATCATGCCACGGCACGGGGTCTCTCTCGGGATACACACATTCGAGCCACTGCTCACGGCGTCTGGGGCAGTTCCAATCGCATTCCTGACAATTCTCTGCGGGATACTCGGGTTCATCGTGTGGACGCCCTACGGAGTTGTGCTCGGTGCGCTCCCACCGGCGGTCGTGTTCTTCCTCTCGTACAACGACCAGCAACTGCAGAATCTGTCACTTCCGGAGCTTCCCTCGGCATGCCCGACAGCGCCGCTGTCGCTCGATAATCGCAACGACCTCGTGAACGCGTTGGAGTCCGCGGACGTGCTCACCACCGACTCGTCGGGGAAGATGTCAGTTTCGAGTGAGTTCAAGTCCGAGTGGCGTGGTCGGATGGTCGATATGGGCGGCCGCGACCAAGATTCGGCGGCGCTCGCAACGCTTCTCGGTGTACACCCCGCACGCGTGGAACTCGACTGGGAGGCCGACAAACTGGTGGCGACGCTCGACGGTGGCTCCGTCGGTCAGTGGTCGTCTCGGGCGGCGTTCGTCGCCGACCTCACCGCCGTCGCAACGTTCCGACGCCAGTACCCCGCGTGGTGGCGTCTCTCGACCGCCGACCGAAACCGCGTCCTCGGCGCGTTGCGACTGAGCCTCCAGCGATGTCCCACCTGTGACGGCCGCATCGACGTGACGACGTCGCTCGTCGAAACCGACCCGACGGACGAGGAGTTGGCACGCCCCGACAGCAGCGCCCAACACGTCACTGCGACGTGTCTCGGCTGTGAATCGCACCTGTTCGATTCGGTGATTTCGGTGACCAACCAACCGGCCGGAACCGACGCCGAGGCGGGGACGGCTCCACAGAGTCAGTAGTCCGTCCGTCTCTTTTTACAACGGGTCGATATCGTCGCGTCGGCCGTCGAGAATCGAGAATCGCTCTCCCCTTCGGCGTTCGAGCCACGCCAGTAGGCGTGCTGCCCACCGGAGTTTCTTCGCTTTCATCGAATCGACCGTCGGGTCGTCGAAGTCCCAGCCCGCAAAACGGAGTTCGCCAGCGCCGAGTTCGTCGGCGACGAAAGCCGCTCTGTCGCCGTCGGTGAAGCCACCCCAGTTGACGACGGGACCGACGGGTTCGGCCTGCGTCGTCGCCAGTACGTTGTCGAGGTCACACTTCGGAACCCACTCGCGGACCGCCGGAATGTTGTCGCCGTGGGCCGCGACGGCGACGGGCGTCCCACCGATGGTGAGTTCGACCACCGTCTCTGGATTTTTGTCGAGGTCGGTCACCATCAAATCGACCGGATAGCCC
Organism: Haloferax namakaokahaiae; assembly: GCF_042663225.1. Lineage (NCBI taxonomy): Archaea > Methanobacteriati > Methanobacteriota > Halobacteria > Halobacteriales > Haloferacaceae > Haloferax > Haloferax namakaokahaiae. The sequence goes on from NZ_JBHTAA010000001.1 coordinate 28,666, forward strand.
GCTTCGCGGACGACGTCGGCGGCCGAGGACGCGGCGACGACCACGTCCACGTCGTCGAGTACGTCGAGTTCGGACGCGAGCGACGGTGCCGCCCCGCAGATTGCGACTGTCTCTCCCGCCCACGCGAGCCGCGAGCGATCGAACGGGCGCGCGAGTGCAGCGAGTTCGTCACGAGCCTCCTCGTCGCCCGCTCGTTCGAATCCCAAACTATCGAGAATCTGTCGATAGACCGGTTCCCACTCCCTAAATCGCATGGCTGTCGCTCTCCGGTGTGTAATGGTATGGGCCGGAATGGCACCCGTGTACCCCTACCCGCGTGCCCTTCCGGCGTCCACAGGCCAGTTTTACAGTCGGATGGTATAAGTTTTCTCTTAGTCGAACGGTCTGCGTCTGCCGACCGTCAGACGATTCTGACTGTCTCGTGGTATCGAATTGCAAACAATGCCGAAAGCGGGAGTTTCGGACCATTCTACTGGACGTTTTCCAAAATTAGTTCGAGCGCGCCGTCGAGTGCAGGAGACGGTTCGTCGCCGAGAAGCGTCGGAATTCGACCGAGTGCGGCGGGCGAACCAATCAACAATGCACCAGTTTCACCACCGGCGAGAAGTGCCCCGGCGTCGCTCGCGGCGGCGGTGAGCGCGTCGCGGTCAGACTGCGAGAGTCCTTCGAGTTCGAAGACTCGCCTGACGCTCTCGGCGGCGGCATCGCGTGGTCCGCCGATTCGGTCCAGGTGTCGCATCCCGTCGCCCGTCGTCGTCACGTCGAGTTCCTCAACCGAGATGTCGCCGGGGTCGCGGACGCGACGGCGTTTGAACTCGTGACCGATGAGCGCGGCGTCCCGTGTCTCTTTCACGTCGTGCGTTCGGATGACGTGTGCGCCGCGTTCGACCGCCATCGAGGTGGCCGCGAGACTGACTGGCAGCGCGTCTTCCGTCGAGCGACCGGCCACGTCGCGGAGGAAGTTCTTCCGATTGATAGAGACGAGAATGGGGTAGCCGTAGCCGCGGAACTCGCGGAGTCGGTGGAACGTCTCTCGGTCGTCCGCGAGCGTCTTCTCCTCGGACCACCCGCCGAACGCCGGGTCGAGAATCGTCTTGTCGGTAAAGCCGTTCAGTTCGAGGGCGTCGTAGATGTCGTCTACGTCCTCGATTGCGCCGGGGCGAGTGAGGTCCGGGGGACTCGCCATCTTTGCGACGGCGGCGTCGAACTCCTCGCAGACGCGGGGCATCTCGGGGTCGGCGAAGCCGCAGATATCGTTCACCATGTCGAAGCCGCCGGAGAGGGCCGCCTCGGCGACTTCGTGATACCGCGTCTCGATGGAGAAGACGGCGTCGCCCGAGACGTGGTCGATGACCGAGAGCGCGGTGTCGAGGCGTTCGAGTTCGCCCTCGGCAGACAGCACCTCGAACTTCTTGTTCGCAGATTCGAGACCGATATCGACGATATCTGCGCCTTCGCCGATGAGTTCGTCGTCCACGTAGGCGGCGGCCTCGGTGGGGTCGTCGAACACGCTCGGTTTGTACGGAGATTCGTCCGAGACGTTCAACACGCCCATAATCCGAGGTGGGTGGTCGTCACCGATAGAGAGACCGGCGGCATCGACGGTTCGCATGGCCGGGTGTTGGACTACACGAATATAGGCAGACCGGTCGCGGAAGTTCGCCGGTTCTCAGCGTTGATTCTGTCATCGAAGCGTGAACAGAGCGCTCAATAGCCCTCATAGCAAGCACTTAATCCCTCATTGGTGTGGCTGCAACTAAGGTAGCCTTCGGGCTTCTGCATCGCCATGACCGGTGACGTATCCACGACCGTTCTCGCCGTCGATGACGAGTCGTCGCTGACGGCACTGTACGAACGTTGGTTGGCCGACGAGTACGAAGTCCACACGACGACGGCCGCCGACGAAGCACTCGAACTCGTCACCGCCCACGACCCGGACGTGGTCATGCTCGACCGGCAGATGCCGTCGATGAGCGGCGACGACGTGCTCGAACAGGTACGCGAGCACGGTTACGACTGCCCCGTCGTGATGGTCACGGGTCTCGACCCCGGTCTCGAAATCGTCGAGATGCCGTTCGACGACTACCTCGTCAAACCGGTCGAACGTTCCGACCTCCACGACACGCTCGATGCACTGCTCGCGCGGCGAGCATACGACGAACGCGTTCGAACCTACTTCTCGCTCGCCCGAAAGAAGGCGGTGCTCGAAGCGACCACCGACCCCGACGTCCTCGAATCGTCCGACGAATTCCGCTCGCTGAAAGCCGAGTTCGCGTCCGCTCGCGCCGAGGCCGACGACGCTCGGAGTGAGGTCTCCGGCCGCGACGCGTGGCTCAGTATCCAAGACTAACATGCCACGTCTCCTCCCCCGATTCGTCCGACAGCGCTACGCGGTCAAGTTCGCGCTCGTCCTCGGGGCGGTGACGCTCGCAATCACGCTCGTCGGCGGCTACTCGTACGTCCACGCGAACGCCCTCGTCGGCGAGGATACGCAGTCGGACCTCGTGGTGAACGCCGAAATCCAAGCGCAGAATCTCGACGGCTGGCTGAACCGCATGGAAGTACAGATGCGGTCGATTTCGGAGTCCGCCGCGTTCCAATCGGCGGACAGTCGGGAGATAAACCTCTACCTCTGGGGCGTCGTCGAACGCGACAGTGACATCGACGCGGCCTACTACATCGACACGAAGAACGAGACGGTCATCACGAGCACCGGAAGTGCCCAAATCGCCTCGGCGACGTCGGTGACCGACTACTACGGCCGACAGGACTTCACCAAACTCGCCCAGCAGTCTCACGGTGACGTGGTCGTCTCGGACCCGTTCCGTCCAACCGCCGACGCCGCCCCGGTTATCATCTTTGCGACCACGATTCCCGACGAACCGAACCGCGCGGTCATCGTCGTCTCGAACCTTCGGTCGGTCTCCGAGGCGCACCTCCACCACATGGACGCCGGTCGCTTCGTCGTCGTGGACGAAGAGAACACCGTCGTCCTCGCGGAGGACCACGAACGGGTGCTCACACAAGACGCCATCGCAACCGACCGCTACGACGACGCCTCTGGGTTCGTGTCCGGCGTCGAACTCGGTGACGACGCGACCGAAGTCGGCTACGCCAAACTCGACGCCAACGACTGGGTGGTCACCTCGCGGGTGCCGACCGCGCAGGCCTACACGCTTCGGACGAGCATCCTCACACAGATTCTCGTCACCCTGTTGGTCGTCGGCGGCGGTGCTGGCCTGCTCGCAGTGACTATCGGACGCGACACGGTCGATGCGGTCGAGACGTTGGCATCGAAGGCGAACGCGCTCCGCGACGGCGACCTCGACACCGAAATCGACCGCAACCGCGAGGACGAGTTCGGCACGCTCTACGAGGCGTTCGACGTGATGCGCGTCTCGCTCCGCGACCAAATCGCGGCCGCAGAACGCGCTCGGGCGGCGGCGATCGACGCCCGCGAAGAGGCGTGGGCCGAGAAGGAGGCCTCCGAACGCCGTCGCCGCCACCTCGAACAGACGGCAGCACGATACGGAGAGGTGATGCGCGCCTGTGCGGACGGCGACCTCGCAGAGCGCATCGACCCCGACGACGAGAGTCGGGCGATGGCGACTATCGCCCACTCGTTCAACGACATGATGGACGACGTACGCGAGCGCAACGAGCAACTCACGACCGTCTCGCACGTCCTCTCGCACGACCTCAGAAGCCCGTTGAACGTCTCGGTCGGCAGAGCCGAACTCCTCGCAGACGAGACCGACAGTCCACACCTCGACCCGCTCATCGACTCGCTCGAACGAATTGACGCGATTATCGACGACGCGGTCGTGCTCGCACTCCAGCGAGACGTCGAAGACACGCTCCCGGCGACGCTGTCGGACGTCGCACAACGCGCGTGGAGACACGTCGAAACGGACGACGGAACGCTCGAAATCGTCGAGGAGCTCCGATTCGATGCCGACCCGAGCCTCGTCGCCCACATCTTCGAGAACCTGTTTCGGAACGCAGTCGAACACAGTTCGACCGACGGGCGCGATTCGTCTCCCGACGAGGCGGTCTGGGTTCGGGTCGGTCCGCTCGACCAGCGAAGCGGGTTCTACATCGAGGACGACGGTCCCGGAATCCCCGCCGACGCGCGCGAGCGTGTGCTCGAACCGGGGTTCACGACCAACCGTGAGAACGGCGGCACCGGTCTCGGACTCCCCATCGTCAAACAGGTCGTCGATGCGCACGGGTGGGACATCGACATCACCGAATCGGCCGACGGGGGCGCACGATTCGAATTCTCCGAGGTGTGCACCGGCCAGTGCGACTCGCACGATGCGACCTCGGCGGTGTAACCGACGCGACACACAAGCCAATGACTCACTCCCACTCCGATGCGCACGATTCGCCCGCCCGACTGACTCGTCGCCGAACGGTGCTCTCTACGCTCGGCACGCTGGCCATCTCGGCCGTCGCCGGCTGTCTCGGTGGCGGCGATGCGAGTCCCGATACCTCGACGGCGGCCCCCGTGACGACCGACGACCTCGGCGGCGAACTCAAAATCGCGGGGAGCAGTACCGTCTATCCGCTCACGCTCGCCATCGGCAGCGCGTTCATGGAGGGCCATCCGAACGTGACCGTCTCTGTCACCTCGTCGGGGACCGGCGGCGGCTTCGCGGACTTCTTCTGTGCGGGCCGGACGGTCATCAACGACGCGAGCAGGCGAATCGAGACCGACGAGATGGAACTGTGCGAGTCGAGGAACATCGATCCAATCGAGTTCCAAGTCGCAACCGACGCCCTCACCGTGGCCGTCAACCCCGAAGCCGACTGGATCGACTGTCTCACGCTGGACGAACTCGCGCACATCTGGCGGACCGACGGTGCGACCACGTGGCGAGACGTTCGCCCCGAGTGGCCGAACGTGCCTATCGAACGCTACGGTCCGACCCCCGCGTCGGGGACGTTCGACTACTTCTCGTCGGTCGTCCTCGGCGACGACACCCACCGCCGCGACCACGAGATGACCGAACAGGACAACGTCATCGCCCGGCGAGTGAGCGACTCGAAGAACGCGATTGGCTACTTCGGCCTCGCCTACTACCTCAGGAACCGCGATGCCGTTCGCGCCGCCCCAATCGACGACGGGTCGGGAACGTGCGTCGAACCGTCGCCCGCGACGACTCGAAGTGGCGCGTACGGCGCGCTCTCACGCCCACTGTACATCTACGTCGCACGCGACCGACTCGCTCGCCCGGAAGTCGCCGCGTTCGTCCACTACTACCTCGAACGCTCGGTGACCGTGCCGGCGGAAATCGGCTACGTTCCCGTGGACGAACGCACCGCGACGACCAACCTCGAGACGCTCGCCGAGTTGCGCTCGACAGCGACCACCGAGTAATCAGCCGCGACGCCCGGCATCACGCCCTTTTTATCCGTCGCTCGGATACGTCCGACCATGGCGAAGGTCAGCGTTGGACTCCGAGGATGGCGATTCGAGGAGTCCGAGATATTCGACGAAGACGGCGAGTTCAGGCCGCTCGACGAGATTCCGGAAGACGCTCGTGAGCGCCTCCTTCGGCTCACCGTGCTCGTCGAAGAACCGTGCGACGCCTGCTATCTGATTCACGGCGACGAGGAGCTTCAGCGGTGCAAACAGGCCGAAATCGTCTACGGTGAACCCGGTCACGAGGCACTCCTCTGTGCCGACCACGAACCCGACCTCCTCTACTGGTTCCGCGAAGCGGGCGGCCGCGACCTCGTCGGCGACGACGTGTTCGCCGACGCGTTCCACGAGTGGTTCGCAAGCGGCGAGCGCGCACCCGAGGGCTACGCCGGACTCGACCACGTCGAGACGGACCCCGAGAACCTGCCGACGCCGCCGGACGCCGAAGAACTCCAGCGCCGCCTCGAAGCGAACTTCGAGGGCGAGCGCATCAACATCCTCGACTACCGAAAGACCGACGACGACGAAGAGGAAGGCACGCCGCTGTCCGACTCGGACTTGGGCGACGTAGACCTCGGTACGGACTACCCGACGAAATGAGCGACGACGATTCCGACCACGAGTTCGTCGTCGTCGTGGTCGAACCCGAGACGCCCGGCAACGTCGGGACCATCGCCCGGGCGATGAAGAACTTCGGCATCTACGACCTTCGGCTCGTGGACCCGCCGGAGTTGGACCCCGACGGCGAGGCCTACGGGTTCGCTGGCCACGCCCGCGAGGACGTGCTTCCCAACGCGACCGAGACGACGCTCGAAGAAATCGTCTCGGAGTACCACACCGTCGGCACGACCGCCGTCTCGCACGAGGATTCGACCAAGCACGTCCGCTACCCGTTCAAGACGCCGCTCGAACTCGCCGACTCGTTAGAATCGGTCGAGACCAAGACCGCACTCGTCTTCGGCCGCGAGGGAACCGGTCTCGACAACGAGGAGTTGCGGATGCTCGACGAGGTTTGCTGTATCCCGGCCGACGAGCGCTATCCCGTTCTCAACCTCGGACAGGCCGCGACGATTCTCATGTACGAACTGCGCCGCTTTACCGTCGAGGAGACACAACTGCCCGACGTAGAGCGCGAACGCGCCTCGGAGGAAGAAATCGACATCGTCTATCGGTTCTTCGACGACCTGCTCGACGCGACGTCGTACCGCGAACACAAGCGGGCGAAGACGTCGCAGATGATGCGCCGACTCCTCGGTCGCGCCCACCCGACCGAACGCGAGGCCGCCACCTTGACCGGCGTGTTCCGCCGCGCCGCAGAACGCGCCCGCGGCGACCGAGAGTAGCCCTTACTCTCTCGTCTCGTCTCGTCTCGTCTTGTCTCGTCTCCGCCCGAACACCACGAGTCCGATAAACCAACTTCCCTTCTCCACGTCTCCCGATTCGCGCTCCGCGTAGTCGTGGTCTGTCTCTCCGCGAGACCGCGGGGGTCGCTCTCAGCGCTCTTCGGACCGAGCGACCTTCCAATTTTCCGATACTCGTTTGGAGTTCGGGACCCTATCTTCGGTCATGCCACGGCATCGTCTGCGGCTTCCGATGGTCCTCGTCGGACTGACGATATTCGCGTTCTATCTCGCGTTGGCGGCGCTCAGCGCCTTCGCGCTGGTGACGCTCTGGGAGTTCCGACCGGACCCCCTCACCGCAGCACTCGTCGGCGTCTCCGTCTCGCTGGTCCTCGGCTACCTGAGTTTCCGTCTCGGGACCGTCCAACTGCTCTCACGATTGGACGCACGCGACCTGACGCCGGAAGAAGCCCCGGCCGTCTACCGGATGCTCGACCGTCTCGCCGAGGAGATGGACATCCGGTCGCCGTCGCTGAAGATTGCGCGCTTTTCGGCCCCGAACGCGCTCGCGCTCGACCCGATGGGCCGGGACGTGGTCGTCCTCGACGCCTCACTGTTTCGCCTGCTGTCGGCCGAAGAGTTCGAAGCCCTCCTCGCGCACGAACTCGCTCACCTCGAACGCAAGGACGGGCTTACGCAGACGCTCGTCGCCAGCACGCTCCAGACTATCGTCGGCATCGGCTACTTCTTCGTCTCGCCGCTGGCGTTCCTGACGACGGGCACTGCACTCGGTCTCGCGTGGATTCGCGGCACGCCGACCGCGTGGCAACGGACGATTCCGGGTCGGATTCGAACCCGCCTCGACACGTTCGTCGGCGTCTTCGGGTTCGGTCTCACGGTGCTCGTCCGCTCGCAGTCACGCAAGCGCGAGTTCGCCGCCGACGCCCGCGCCGCGCAGGTGACGGGGAGTCCCCTCGCGCTCGCCTCGGCGCTCCAGAAGTTAGAACGGGCGTCGAAACCCGAGTGGGGCTTTTCGCCGTTGTGGGTCTACGGCGAAGTCGAAGCCGAGAACGAGGTCTCAGAGTTGCTCTCGACGCACCCCTCGACCGACGAGCGAGTCGCTCGGTTGGAAGCCATCGAGTCGGGGTCGTGGACGCAAATCGAGGTGGCGTGATGCCCGGAACACCCGACCCGGTGTTGGGAAGCCAGTTCGTGACCCACGCTATCGCGGTGGCCGTCTCGCTCGTCTCGGTGGCGACCGTCGTTCTGCTCCGTGAGCGATTCGAGCACGTAAACGGGCGAAGCCTCGCACTCGGCGCACTCTACGGGAGTACAGCAATCGCAGTCTGGTACCTCGCCCGCGTCGTCACCGACGCGCTCGCGGACTCGTTTTCCGGGCCGCTCGGAGCGACGATTGGCGTCGTCGCACTCGGGTTCGTCCTGCTCGTCGCGCTGTTCCTCGGAGTTGCTCGGTTGTACGCCACCCGCGGACTCATCGTCCCACTGCTCGCGCTCTTCGCCATCACCGAACTCGTCTGGTGGTCGTTCCTCCACGTCCGCGCCGAGACGGACGCGCTCGGGATGTTCGTCATGCTCGCGCCGTTTTTCGCGGCCGGCGTGCTCGTTCTCGCGGCGCTCGAATACATCGCCCGGAGACTCTGGAAGCGTCTCGGTCGCGGGGGCGATAGCAGTCGCTCGCCGACCTGAGAAAGAGAGAAATCGGGGTTTATGCGCGCTTTTGAATCTCTTCGCGGAGCACTTCGCTCACGACGCCGCCGTCGGCCTTGCCGCGGAGTGCGCCCATCGCTTCGCCCATGAGTGCCGAGAACGCGCCCATGCCCTGCTCTTCGACCTGGTCGCCGTTGCGCTCGACGACCTCGGCGATTGCCTCGCGGACCTCCTCGTCGGAGACGCCAGAGAGACCCGCCTCTTCGACGGCTTCTTCGGCCGAGAGGTCGGGGTTCTCGGCGATGGTGGCGAGCACGTCGTTGACGCCCTCTTTCGCCAGGTCGCCGTCTTCGACGAGGTGCATCACGGCGAGGAGGTGGTCGTCGGAGACGTTCTCGACCGCAACGTCGTCGCGGCGGAGTTCCGTCATGGTCGATTCGAGCAGGCCGGCGGCGAACGTCGCGTCGATGCCCTCATCGACGGCCTGCTCGAACAGCGGCATCTTGCGGCCGTAGGCGACCTGCTGGGCGAGACCGGCGTCGAGACCGAACTCGGACTGGTAGCGCTCTTCCTTCTCGGTGAGGAGTTCGGGCGTCTCCACGTCGCTCGGGTCGAGGTCAACGGGGAACACGTCCGTCTCGGGGTACATGCGTGCCGCGCCGGGGAGGGGACGCAGGTAGCGGGTCGTCCCGTCGTCGTTGGCCCCGCGGGTCTCTTCGGGGACTTCCTCGATAGCGACCGATGCGCGCTCGGCGACCGCCTCGATAGCGAGGTCGGCCGTCTCGGGGTCGTCGGCGACGATAGCGACCGCATCCTCGGGACCTGCATCGACCGCCTCGCGGAGCGCTTCGACTTCCTCCTCGGTGACGCCGTAGGCCGGGAGTTCGTCGGTGTGGAAGATGCCGCCCGCGCCGTGGCGCTTGGCGTGGTCGGAGAACTCGGTGCCGAGACGGCGGTCGGGTTGGAGTTCGTGGCCGACGAGTCCGTCGAAGCCGAACAGCGGGACGGCCATGACCTTCCCGCCCGCGTCGAGTGCGCCCTTGATGACGCCCGAGTCGCTGTCCGCGAACACGTCGGTCACGTCACTCACGTCGCCGACCGAGGCGTCGCGGGACTGGAGTTCGTCGCGGATGTCCACGAGTTCTGCTTGCCGAGCGACCTCGAAGCGGACGATTTCGTCGATTTGGTCGAGCGCCTGCACGCCCTTGATTTCCACGCGTGCACCCTCCGCGATAGAGACGTTCACGTCCTGCCGGATGGTGCCGAGTCCGCGTTTGACTTTTCCGGTGGAGCGAAGGAGCATCCCGATTCGCTGGGCGGCCTCGCGGGCCTGCGCGGGCGACGAGATGTCCGGGCCGGTACCGATTTCGACCAGCGGGATGCCGAGTCGGTCGAGGCTGTAGAGGACGCCGTCGTCCCGTTCTTCGGTGCGCTGGGCGGACTCCTCTTCGAGCATTAGGTCCACGATGGAGACGGGACCGTCGCTCGTCTGAATCTCACCTTCTTGGGCGATGAGTGACGACCGCTGGAAGCCGGAGGTGTTCGACCCGTCGATGACGAGTTTGCGCATGACGTGCGCTTCGTCTACGACCTGCATGTCGAGCAGGTTGGCGATTTGCATGGCGACGGTGCGCGCCTCGTGGTCGAGTTCGTGCGGCGGTTCGTCGTCCTCTTCGACCAGACAGGTCGTATCGTAGGCGAGATATTCGAACTCGCGCTCGACGCGGCTCTCTTCGAGCGCGGCGTCGTCGAGTTCGCCTAGCTCACTCTTCGTCGGGTGGAGAAATCGCGTAAACGTGCGCGCGGCGTCCTCTGGCTCGCGGATGGCCGTGGGACACCCGCAGAACAGCTTCGTCGCGGTGTCGAGTTGCTGGTGAATCTCCAGCCCCGCGACGAGTCCGAGTTCCTCGTAGTCGTACTCGCTCATTGGTACTCCCTGCGTTCGGGGGGAGTAAAAAAGGATTCAGTCTGTCTTCAGAGACGCCGCAGCCCTTCGCCGATGCCTTCGACCTGATGACACTCAGGGCAAATATACGTCCACCCATCGTTCGTTGCTCGCCCCTCCGGGAATACGGCCCCACAGCCTCGACACTCCAACATGTCTCGCCCGCGGGCCCGCTGCTTTTGCAGTCCGGGCATATCTCTATAGACGGCGAAATAGGGCTTGAAAATACCGATTTTAGCGCTTTCGTGTGACTTTCTCGCTAGACGGAGAATGTCACGCCGCCGAGGGAGTGCGATTGCTACCACTCGCCGAATAAATACAACGACGAATAGTTGTGAACATGAGTGTACAGGCCGTGCTAAAGTGTCGCATACTGCACCGTACGCGGCCTCTAAACACTGTCAAAAATATGATTGATGTCTATTGAGTCGCTCAGTTGTCGCCGAGGATACCGCGGTGGGTCATCTTCTCGGGGTCGAGCACTTCGTCGGCTTCCTCCTCGGTGAGGTAGCCTTCGTCGATGGCGACTTCGCGGACCGTCTTCCCGTCAGCGAGTGCCTTCTTGGCGACCTTCGAGGCCTTGTCGTAGCCGATTGCGGGGTTGAGCGCCGTGGCGAGCGCCATCGACTGTTCGACCTGTTCGGCGCAGTGGTCCTCGTTGGCTTCGAGTTTGGCGACGAAGCGCTCGGCGAACACCTCCGAGGAGTTCGAGAGCAGTTTCGCCGATTCGAGGAAGTTGTGGGCGAGCACGGGCTTGTAGAGGTTGAGGTCGATTTGTCCCTCCGCGGCACCGGCGGCGACGGCGGCGTCGTTGCCGACGACCTGCTTGTGGACCTGGTTCACTGCCTCGGCGACGACGGGGTTGATTTTGCCGGGCATGATGGACGAACCGGGCTGGTTCTCCGGTTGCTCGATTTCGCCGAGTCCGTTACGCGGGCCGGAGGCGAGCAGACGCAGGTCGTTCGCAATCTTGTTGAGCGAGCCGGCGACAGTCCGGAGTGCGCCGTGGGCCTCGCCCATCGCGTCGTGGGCGGCCTGCGCTTCGAAGTGGTTGTCGGCCTCGCGGAACTCGACGCCCGTCTCCTCGCTCATGTACTCCGCGGCCTTCGCGGGGAATTCTGGGTGGGTGTTCAGGCCCGTGCCGACGGCGGTGCCGCCGAGGGCGAGTTCGCCGAGGTGTGCGCGGACGTTCTTCACGCGCTCGATGCCCTTCTCGACCTGCGTTCGGTAGCCGCCGAACTCCTGTCCGAGACGAACCGGCGTCGCGTCCTGCAGGTGCGTGCGGCCGGTCTTGACGACGCCGTCGAACTCGTCTTCTTTCTCGGCGAGCGCCTCGGCGAGCGTTTCGAGTGCCGGAATCAGGTCCTTCTCGACGGCTTCGAGCGCCGAGACGTGCATCGCGGTCGGAATCACGTCGTTCGAGGACTGCCCGAAGTTGACGTGGTCGTTCGGGTGGACCGTCCGGTCGCCGATTTCCGCGCCCATAATCTCGGCGGCGCGGTTGGCGATGACCTCGTTCGCGTTCATGTTCGAGGAGGTGCCCGACCCGGTCTGGAAGACATCGACGGGGAACTGGTCGTCGAGTTCGCCGGCGATGACCTCGTCCGCGGCGGCGACGATGGCGTCGGCGACCTCTTCGTCTATCATGCCGAGGTCGCGGTTCGCCTGCGCGGCGGCCTTCTTTACGACGCCGAGCGCGCGGACGAACCGACGGCCGAACGCGATACCCGAGATGGGGAAGTTCTCGACTGCCCGCTGCGTCTGTGCGCCCCAGTAGGCGTCCACAGGAACTTGCATCTCTCCGAGACTGTCCCGCTCGATTCGATAATCGTCGTCTCCCATAGGTGGGCCGTCGTCGTGGCGCGAGGTAAAATCCATTGGTCCGTGGCCGTCTCACGCACGAATTTTCCCAGATGTTGGGTTTCGAGCGACTGCTGGATTCAAACGCGATAGTTCTGCTATTTCCGAATGTCAAGATGCATCTTATTTGGCAGAAAAATTTACTCCATCTTGAATTGTCAACTCGAAAAGATTTAAGTAAATCGTGTTAAATTGCCTTCATAGTACTGTCAGGTATTAACAATCATGACCAACAACCTACCAGACGAAGACGGTCTGTCTCGACGGACGTATCTCAAACTCACCGGCGGTGTGGGAAGCGCCGCACTTATCGCGGGGTGTAGCGGTAACAGCGGTGGCGGTGACGGCACCACCGAGGCGACCGAGAGCACCGAGGACTCCTCCGGTGACTCGGAGACGACCGAGCAGTCCGGCGGCGACGACTCGGAAAGCGAGTACAACGCGCTCGAAATCCAGCACTGGTGGACCGGCGGCGACGGCGGTGCGGCGATTCAGGCCCTCCTCGAAGGGTTCAAAGAAGCCCATCCGGAGATCGAAGTCACCGAGAACCCGGTCGCCGGTGGTGCCGGACAGAACCTTCATGCGGTCATCAAAAAGCGGATTCTGAACAACAACCCGCCGAGCACGTGGCAGGCGTGGCCCGGCGCGAACCTCCAACCCTACACCGAGGCCAGCAAACTCGAAGACATCTCGGAGTCGGTCTGGAGTCAGAACGACATGCAGTCGGCCTACCTCGAAGGACCGAAGAACGCCGCGAGTCCGGCCGGGACGCTCGTCTCGGTGCCGCTGAACATCCACCGACTCAACAACCTGTTCTACAACGTCAGCGTCCTCGAAGACGCGGGCGTTGACCCCTCCAGCATCGGGTCGCCCAGCGACCTCGTGAACGCCCTCTCGAAGGTCGATGAGGCGGGCTACGTCGGGATGGCACAACAGACGAAATCCGCGTGGTCTACGGGTCAGCTCTGGGCGCAGGTGCTCCTCGGCGAGTACGGCGCTGACGTGTACGCGGACGTGACCGGCGGCAACGTCGAGGCCAACGCCGACGCCGTCCGCGACTCGCTCGACCTCGTGAAACAGTACTCGCAGTACTACCCCAACGATGCCGGGTCTATCTCGTGGCAGGACGCGAACTCCAAGGTTATCGAAGGCGACGCCGCGTTCTTCCACCAGGGCGACTGGGCCGCGGGCATGTACCGCGGACAGGACGGCTTCGAGTACGAGTCCGACTGGGGCCACGTCCCCTTCCCCGGCACCGACGGCATCTACGCGCTCAACATGGACTCGTTCCCCATGCCGGCCAACAACCCGTCGCCGGAAGCGACCAAGAAGTTCCTGCAGTACGTCGGGTCGGTCGATGCACAAGAGCGGTTCAACCCCAAGAAGGGGTCGATTCCGCCGCGGACGGACGTGCCGAAGGACGCCTTCGGGCCGTTCCTCCAGAACCAGATGGACGACTTCGCCAACTCGGAGGCCCAACCGCTGTCCATCCAGCACGGACTCGCCGTCAGCCCCGATGCGCTCACCGCCTTCGGCGACGCCATGTCGTCGTTCATCTCGGGCTACGACGTCGATGCCGCCTACGAAGACGTGAAAGCGGCCTTCGAATAAGGCGACATGCCAACCGATATTTTCGCACGACTTAGCTCGGTCACCAGTGACGACGGTCTCGACGGCGTCGTCTCGACGCTTCGAGAGAGCGACGCCGTTCGCTCGGCTCCGTTCTGGCTCCCGCCGTTCCTGTTGATGGGCTTTTTCGTCTACGGCGCAATCACGTGGAACGTCGTCATCTCGTTCACGGATTTCGGGGGACTCACGCTTCCGACGTACGACCCCGCGACGTTCGACTTGGAGATGTATCGCCGAGCGTTTTCAGACGAGCAGTTCTGGCTCGCAACGCGAAACACGTTCGTCCTGCTCGTCTCCTTTACGAGTCTCTCGCTCGCGGGCGGCCTCGGACTCGCCATCCTCGTGGACCGCGGGATTCGGTTCGAAAACTGGTTCCGGACGGTCTACCTCCTTCCTTTCAGCCTCTCTTTCGTCGTCACCGCCGTCTTCTGGCGCTGGATGTACAACTTCGATTCGGGTGTCATCAACGTCGTCCTCAGGGGACTCGGTCTCGACTTCCTCGCCTCGAAGTGGCTCGCTGGCGGCGTCGATTTGGGGGCACTCGGCGGCCTACCGCTCGTCCCCGAGACGCTCCAGTTCAAACTGTTCGCGGTCATCTTCGCGTTGCTCTGGCAGTTCAGCGGTTACGCGATGGTCGTCTATCTGGCCGGCCTTCGAGCCATCCCCTCGGACCAGTACGAGGCCGCCCGCGTCGATGGCGCGTCCACGCTCCGGATGTATCGTCGGGTGATTCTCCCGCAACTGCGTGCATCGACCGTGAGCGCCGCCGTCGTCCTGATGGTGTTCGCGCTCAAGGCGTTCGACTTCCTCTACGTCCTGTTCGGGAACAACCCCGGCCCGACGGCGGACATCCTCTCGACGATGATGTACCGCCAAGCGTTCTCGGCGAACAACTGGGCCTACGGCTCTGCCATCGCCGTCGTCCTGTTCGCCGTCGCGCTGACCGTCGTCGCACCCTACCTGTACGGCGAGTACCGCCGAGGTGAACTATGAGCGTCCGCGACCGATTCGCCGACCGATTCGACGTCGATACCGACGACCTCGACCCGGTTCGGGTGGCGCTCTACGCGACGCTCGTCGGTCTCGTCCTGTTCTACCTCTCGCCCCTCGAATCGGGGTTGATGACGGCGCTCAAGACGGAAGCCGAGTTCGCCACGTCGCCGCCCTTCGTCCCGCCGACGGCCGACGGCTTCACGCTCGAACCGTTCGGCGTCGCGCTCGACACGCTCTCGTCGGCCATCCTCAACAGCATCATGCTCGCGGTTCCGGCGACGATTATCTCGGCGTTCGCCGGGAGTCTCGCCGCCTACGGTCTCACGAACTTCGAGTGGCGCGGCCAACTCGGCATCGTCGGCCTGTTCATCGCGGGCATCTTCATCCCGTATCAGGCCGTCTTGATTCCGCTCTCGCGTCTGTGGGCCATCGTGAACACGAAAGAGTTGCTCGCGCCCGTGCTCGACATCACGGTGTTCTCGACGCAGGTTCCCGTCTTGGGAACCGTCGAACTCGCCACCCACCCGCACTACGCGAGCATCGTCAACCTCATCATCACCCACGCGGCCTACGGGATTCCGATTACGACGCTCCTCTTCCGGAGTTACTACAAGAAACTCTCCTCGGAGATGCTGGAGGCCGCCCGCCTCGACGGCGCGAGCGCCTTCACCGTCTACCGTCGAATCGTGCTCCCCCTGTCGGTGCCGATGTTCGCGGTGACGCTCATCTACCAGTTCACGCAAATCTGGAACGACCTGCTGTTCGCGCTCATCATCATCCCCTCGGGGTCCGGCCCCGCGGCGGTGGCGACCATCGCGCTCAACGAACTCACGGGCGGCATCATCCAGACGTTCAACACGCAGATGGCCGGCGCGTTCGTCGCCGCCCTGCCGACGTTGCTCGTCTACGTGCTGTTCGGCGACAAGTTCGCCGAGGGGGTCGCAGGCGGCACATGAGCCTCGAACGGCGATTTGAGACGGGACTGCAGACGACCACCACGACATTACGAACCCACACACACCATGGCTGAACTCACACTCGACAACGTCTCGAAGTTCTTCGACGACGGCGGCTCGAAAGTCGTCGCCGTCGATGACGCCTCGATGGAGATTCAGGACGGGGAGTTCCTCGTCCTCGTCGGTCCGTCGGGGTGCGGCAAATCGACCACGCTCCGCATGATTGCGGGTCTCGAATCGGTCTCCGAGGGGGAGATTCGCCTCGGCGACGAACGCATGGACAACCGACCGCCGCGCGACCGGAACATCGCAATGGTGTTCCAGTCTTACGCGCTCTACCCGCACATGACCGTCCGCGGCAACATGCGCTTCGGACTCGAAGAGTCCACGGAGATGGCCGACGGCGAAATCGACCGCGTCGTCACCGAGACGGCGGAGATGCTCGATATCGGCGAACTCCTCGACCGGAAACCCGGCGAACTCTCCGGCGGACAACAACAGCGCGTCGCACTCGGCCGGGCCATCGTCCGCGACCCCGCGGTCTTCTTGATGGACGAACCGCTCTCGAATCTGGATGCCAAACTCCGCTCGCAGATGCGGACGGAACTCCAGCGCCTCCAAGAAGAGTTGGGCGTCACGACGGTGTACGTCACGCACGACCAGACCGAGGCGATGACGATGGGCGACCGCATCGCCATCCTCGACGACGGCGAACTCCAGCAGGTGGCGACGCCGCTCGAAGCGTACCACGAACCCGCCAACCAGTTCGTCGCCGGGTTCATCGGCGAACCGTCGATGAACTTCTTCGAGATGGAAGTCGATGACGGAACGCTCGTCGGCGACGCCTTTTCCTACGAACTCTCGGGCGAGACGAAAGCCGCAGTGGGCGACCAGTCGCACGTCACGCTCGGCATTCGGCCCGAGGACATCGAACTCGGCGGGTCGGCCGCGACACACACCTACGAAACCACCGTGGACGTGGTCGAACCGATGGGCAACGAGAACGCCGTCTATCTCGGCTTCGAATCGACCGACTCGACGTTCGTCGCCACGACCGGCGGCATGCGACGAATCAGTTCAGGACAGCGGATTTCGGCGCACTTCCCCGAAGACGCCATCCACCTGTTCGATTCAGCGGGCGAGGCGATTCACAATCGCTCGATAGAAGCGTCCGGCCCCGCGGAAGTCGGGTCTCGAAACTGAGTCGTCGAGGTCGGCCGATTTCTTTTTCTACGCGTCGAGTGCGTCGTATTCCTCGGGCGTGTACGTCTTGAGTTCCATCGCGTGGATGTCCGTCGTCATGTGGTCGCCCAATGCGTCGTAGACGAGTTGGTGCTGCTGGACGAGCGACTTGCCCTCGAAGGCAGGCGAGACGACGACGGCCGCGAAGTGCGCGTCTTCGTGGTTCTCGTCTACGGTTCGCGGGCGCGAGACGGTCGCATCCGCGTCCTCGACGTTCGATTCGATGAGTGCCTCGATGTCTGCGATATCCATGTCTGTATGGGCGCGTGGGGGAGGGAAAAATCGACCGGGACCGAACTCACTGAGGTTTTTATCCGATGGCGGCGCACCTCGACCCGTGACAGCGGGAACACCACCCGAGACGCCGCCGCTCGAAGCCCGGTTCGACGACGCACGTCGCGTGCTCGAAGACGAGCATAGCCGCCTGATCACGGTCGTCAGGCAGTGTGCGGATGCGGTCGCCGAGTCGTGGAGTGACGAGTTCACGACCGACCGCGAGCAGGTCGTGCCGCGGTTCGCACAGGCGCTCGACGGGTCGGGGGCGTTGTCGAGACTACCGGGTGCACTCGCAGACGCCGTGACTGCGACGGGCCGCCCGATGCCCGCGCCGCCGGTCGCCGCGCCACCCTACGTCGTCGTGACGAGCGAGGGCGTCGTTCTCCGGGCGACGGTCGGCGACGAACGACTCGTCATCACGCTTCGGGTGTTCGCGCTCGAAACCGAGGGCGAAGAAAAGCGATACACGCGAACGCCGGACGTCGAACTCGAATTCGAAGCCCGGTAGTCGCAGTTTCAGGCCGGTAGTCGCGGTTCCAAATCCGGTCGTCGCGTCTGGTCCTGGCGCAGTTACATCTGGTACCGGCGCACGTCGTCGCGCGGCGGTGCCTGCGTCTGGCCGGTCATCTCCTCGTAGGTCATCCCCGAGAGGTACTCGTCGTAGGTGACGTCGTAGCCCTGTCGGAGGTGGAAGTCGAGTTGGCCGCGGTCGAGCGCCGATTGGAAGAGCGTGTGGACCGCACGACGAACGAGTTCGTCCACGTCGTCGGGGTCGTACAGCGCCGTCAGCATGGCGAGTTCGTGGCGCGTCTCGCGGTCGAGCGATACGTCGAGTTCGTCACCGAGGTTCTTGTACGACTCCTGCACGTCGTCCGAAAGGTCGTCGAGAGTCATTACCGGGCGATGGGTCCGTCAGCGGGATACGCGTTTCGACCGATTTCGACGTCTGACCGGAGAGGACTCCATCCCTCTCTCGTTCGCCCGCGAATGTGAGACGAATTTGGTAGAGAGTCGAGAGAGACGCTACCGTGATTTCATCCAGAATGCGGCATAATGTTAAAAAACCAATATCACTCGATAGCGGCTCTGTACGGGTGACGATGGAACGAACACCAACGCGAAGACAGTTCGTCGCTGCGACGGGACTCACCGGCGCGGCACTCTTGGCCGGTTGTACGGCACCCTCCAGCGGCGGGTCGTCGGCCGACACGACCACCGAGTCGATGGACGACGAGATGACAGAAGAACCGATGGGTGACGAGACGATGACCGAGGAAACCATGACCGACGACGGGATGTCGGCGATGGACCCGATGTCCGCGCCGCGTGCCGAAATCGACCGCTTCAGCGAGGCCGCCGGGACGCTCATGGTCCGCACGGACGAGAACGGCCTCCCCGGACCGAACGAGCCTGTCGATTTCGACCACGGTCCCTTCATCACCCAAGGGCTGGGTCCCGACGGCGAAGTCGTCCGCTACTACAACTTCGACGTGCAGTCCACGACGCCGGCACCCATCTACGTCCTCTTCCGCGAGGGCGAAGACACCCCGGTCGAAGGCCAGCTCAACGTTATCGACTCGATTCCGGGCGACGACGGCTACAACGACTTCTGGGCCGTACACACGGTGACCGTCCCCGACGACTACGAGGCGAACACCGTCACGAGTCTCGCCGACATCGGCGACGCGGGCTACGAGATTACGGAGACCGACATGATAGTCAACTGCCCCGTCGTCCCGGACGGTTCGACCGCGACGATGCGCTACGACGACGGGGACGCCGGTCTCGTCGAGGGCTGGTATCGAGGCCAAATCGTCTCGTACTTCCAGTTCACCGAAGCCTCGCTGGCGATGACCGACGGGAGTGTCCCGCTCTCGCCAATCTACGTCGCGTTCAACGTGAACCCCGGCGAGGACGGCGGCGGCCCGCCATCCGGGTTCGTGACCGAGGAAGGAAGCGAGCAGACGCATAACGTCGTCGCCACGCTCCCCGACGACAGCGGCTACTCGCCGCTCTGGTTCGTCAACATCTACGACAACGCCGACTTCGGCATGGTCTCGGACCTCGGGTCGGCGACCAACGCAGAACAACTCGCCTCCGGTGCGGCGAACGTCAACTGTCCCATCGTCTCGGTCGAATAACTCGGCCGATTGGACTGTTTCCCACCACGCAGAGGCACTCACCCCACTGACGCCCCTTTTTCAACGACGCATCGCCACCGCTAAACGCCCTCCATCCCAAGCCCGGGCGATGAGTGACGAGGCGTCCGCCCTCCCCGCCGACCTCGATATCGGTGACGTTCAAGCGGCCCTTATCGACTGGTACGAAGCCGACCACCGGGACTTCCCGTGGCGACGAACCGACGACGCCTACGAGATTCTCGTCTCCGAAGTGATGAGCCAACAGACCCAACTCGGGCGCGTCGTCGAAGCGTGGGAAGAGTTCCTCGACCAGTGGCCCACCACTGCCGACCTCGCCGCGGCCGACCGCGCCGACGTGGTCTCCTTCTGGACGAATCACCGACTCGGCTACAACAACCGCGCGAAGTACCTCCACGAAGCGGCGAGACAGGTCGAAGCAGACTACGACGGCGAATTTCCCCAGACGCCCGACGAACTCTCGGAACTGATGGGCGTCGGCCCGTACACCGCCAACGCCGTCGCCTCCTTCGCGTTCAACAACGGCGATGCAGTCGTGGACACAAACGTCAAGCGCGTCCTCCACCGCGCCTTCGACGTGCCCGACGACGACTCGGCGTTCGAGGTCGCCGCGGCCGAGATGATGCCCGAAGGCAAGTCGAGAGTCTGGAACAACGCCATCATGGAACTCGGTGGGGTTGCCTGCGAGAAGACGCCCTCCTGTGACGAAGCAGGCTGTCCGTGGCGCACGTGGTGTCACGCCTACGAGACGGGTGATTTCACCGCCCCAGACGTGCCGACACAACCGAGTTTCGAGGGGAGCAGGCGGCAGATGCGGGGGCGAGTGGTGCGGATTCTGGGAGAGTACGACGAGTTGAAATTGGATACGCTCGGCCCGCGAGTGAGAGTCGATTACGGGGGCGACCACGGGCGAGAGTGGCTCTTCGAACTCGTCTCGGACCTCGAATCGGACGGTCTCGTCGCGGTCGATGAGCGGGAGGAAAACGTGTTCGTCTCGCTGGCGAGATAACCGCAGTTTCAGAACCTCACGGCACTTTCAGATACGAGTCGCCCGCGGCCTGTCGCTTCACTAACTCGCCAACCCCAGAAGGAACTTTCTCGACACCATCTACCAGCCGTGCCATATCGAAGTCCCGACTTCGAAGCGAGTTACTGCACGCGCGGCATCGAACGCCGGACTCCACGAGTCCTTCCACTCGGTCGGCGACGACCGAGGTTTCTAAGAACAGGTGCACCGCATCGCCATTGGCGAGGAGCGTTATCTGGTCGATGTCCGCTGTCTCGTCGGCACGGAGGTTTCGGACGTTGTTGAGCGCGTGTTTCCAGTCGCCGACGGTTCCGCTCGAAACGTGAAAGACGACGTTCATACACCCCTCACGTCATCGACACGTGTCTGTGTTTCTATCGTTTGCATTACTGACTGTCAGTTTCGCGTGCCGATGTCGTTTTGAACGCCCGCTGATGTGACTGTGTATGGACCACACTCACGTCATTGCCATCGCCGGCAGTCTTCGTGACGAAAGCTACACGCGGCGTGCCCTTCGCGTCGCGCTCGACGAAGCGGAAGCCGCCGGCGCGACGACGAAACTCATCGACCTCCGCGAGTTCGACCTGCCGCCGCTCGATGCCGACTTCGACGAGCAGGGCGACTCGGCGGAGTTCGTCACACTCGTGGACGAGGCGGACGCGGTCATCCTCGGAACGCCGGTCTACCACGGGTCGTACTCTGGTATCCTCAAGAACGCGCTCGACTACTGCGGGTTCGACGAGTTCGGTGAGAAGACCGTCGGCCTGCTCGCTGTCGCCGGTGGGTCGTTCCCGGTCACCGCACTCGAACACCTCCGGTCGGTCTGCCGGTCGCTCAACTCGTGGGTGCTACCGCATCAAGCGGCGATTCCGCGCGTGTACAACGCGTTCGACGGCGACGAACTCATCGACGAAGACATCCGCGACCGAGTCGAGCGTCTCGGACGCGACGCGGTAAAGTACGCGAACATCGAACCCGAACCGGCGACGTTCGAGAGCGGCGAAAACGTCGGCGCAGACGACTGAGCGGAACGAAGGAAGGAAGTGGTGGTGGAACGCCTCTAAGCGTTCACCCAACTCTCCGCGTGAGAGGTATTGAACTGTTAGTACCACGCGTATACCAGCAACGTTCCAATGCGTACCACTTGCAGACGAGGGGATGAGAGGAGGTCGAACAGTTCGTCGTATCCGACCGTCAGGAATCGACGATAGTCGGCACAGATGAGCAATCGTTTTGACCCTGCTGTGTTCCCTCAGAGATATGCATGCCATCACGAAGAGTGGATGGATAGAGGTCGTCACCGGGTCGATGTTCTCCGGGAAGACCGAGGAACTTCTCCGACGCCTCCGGCGGGCGGAAATCGCCGGACAGGAAGTGGCCGTCTTCAAGCCCGAAATCGACGACCGCTACGGAAAGACCACCGTCGGGTCGCACGCCGGCGGGTCGTGGGAAGCGAGCGTCGTTCCCGCCGAGGGCGAGGGAATCTGGGAGATTACTGACGAACTCAACGGCGAGGACGTCGTCGCCATCGACGAGGCGAACTTCTTCTCGTACGAACTCGTCGATGTCTGCGAACAGTTGGCCGCATCGGGCAAGCGCGTCATCGTCTCGGGGACCGACCAGACGTTCCGTGCCGAACCGTTCGAACCGC
This sequence comes from Haloferax namakaokahaiae, assembly GCF_042663225.1. Taxonomy (NCBI): domain Archaea; kingdom Methanobacteriati; phylum Methanobacteriota; class Halobacteria; order Halobacteriales; family Haloferacaceae; genus Haloferax; species Haloferax namakaokahaiae. Next base: position 50,840 of record NZ_JBHTAA010000001.1, read on the forward strand.
TCCCGCAACTGATGGCGCTCGCCGAGTACGTCGATAAGTTGCAGGCGATTTGCACCGTGTGCGGTGAACCTGCGAGTCGGAACCAGCGCCTCGTCGATGGCGAACCCGCCCACGCGGACGGGCCGACTATCGTCGTCGGTGCCGACGAGTCCTACGAGGCACGCTGCCGGAACTGTCATACACTCCGGCGCGACTAGAGGTAGACGTGACTACGTGGGTCGAGACCCCGCAGGAAGGCCGTGACCGCGGTGTGACCGGTCTCCTTCGCGCGTGGGTCGCCGTCGTTGCCAGCCCTCGTGAGTTCTTCCGAACCGGCGTCGCGCCGGGAGACCAAGCGCCGGGTCTGCTCTTCGCTATCTCGGTGACGCTCGTCTATCAGGGACTCCAGTACGCGCTCGTCCCGGCGACGATTCCCGCAATCGAAGGTGGGACGGTGCTCTCCGCACTGGTCGCCCTGCTCGTCATCGCGCTGTTCGTCGCGCCCGCCGTCCTCCACCTCACCGCCGCGATACAGACGGTCATGCTTCTCCCGTTGGTCTCTCGGCGCGCCGGCGTGAGCGAGACGGTCCAAGTCGTCGCCTATGCGGCCGCACCCTGTGTCTTCGCTGGGCTTCCGATTCCGGGTGCGCGACTCGCTTGCACACTCTACGGGGCGGCACTCCTCGTCGTCGGGATTCGAGAGGTTCACCAGACCTCATTTCCGAAGGCCGCACTGGCTGCCGCAGTCCCCGCAGGCATCGTCTTCGGCTACGGATTCGGCGGGTTTCGCGCGTTCAACGATTTCGTCATAGCGCTCACATAACCTAGTTTCCACTCACCGCGAGGGTGCATTATTCGCCACGCACGCGCCAATCATCACCTGAGCGTCTATCGACAATCGTTTTAGTAAGGGGTTGTTTGCTCAACTCAATGGATTGGATTACGCACGAGGAGGACGTCTGGTTCGAGTTCCGGGGCAATAGTCCCCACCAGCTCGTCCCCGGACGCTTCTACAAAGGCACCGTTGACGGGTACGCCGACTTCGGTGTCTTCGTTGACCTTGCATCGAACGTGACTGGACTGCTCCACCGCAGCGAACTCGACAAACGCCTCGAAAGCCTCACGTGGGAACCCGGCGACGAGGTGTTCGTTCAGGTGAAGAACGTCCGCGACAACGGCAACATCGACCTCGGTTGGTCGATTCGACAGGACGACAACGAGTTCCGCGGCGCTCGCATCCACGACCCCGACGGTGACAAAGACAACCAACCCGTCGAGAGCGACGACTCCGAAGAGACCGGCCCAATCAAGACGCGCCCGGTCAGCGGCAACCGCCGTAACGTCGCCGCAGCGTCCGAGTCCCAGACCGAGAGCACCAATAACGAGGCGCAAGCGGTCGAGACCGAAGAAGTCGAACCCGAGGCAGAACCCGAACCCGAAGAGACGGCCGCGGCCGACGAGTCCCGCGCCCCGACTGCCAACGATGTTGTTGGCGGTCTCGAACAGGAGACCGAAGAGGCTGAGGCCGAACCGGAACCCGAGACGGAAGCCGAATCCGAACCGGACGAAGCGACCGAACTGCCCGAACGCGTCTCGCTCGGCGTCATCGGTGACCACGTCGGTGACCGCGTCACCGTCGAAGGCACCATCACCAGCGCCCGCCAGACCGGCGGCCCGACCGTCTTCGAACTCCGCGACGAGACCGGTGTCGTGGACTGTGCCGCCTTCGTCGAAGCAGGCGTTCGCGCCTACCCCGAAGTGGACGTTGACGACAACGTCCGCATCGTGGGCGAAGTCGAGCGCCGCCGCGGCGAACTCCAAATCGAGACCGAGGACCTGACCGTCCTCGAAGGCGAAGAAGCCGATACTGTCGAACAGCGCCTCGCAGACGCCCTCTCGGACGAGGCCCGTCCGGACGCAATCGCGCCGCTCGCCGACCACGAACCGGTCGCCGCCGTCGGTGCCTCGCTGCTCGACGCCGCAGAGGCGATCCGCCGCGCCGTCCTCGAATCGCGCCCAATCGTCGTCCGCCACACGGCCACCGCAGACGGCTACGTCGCCGGTGCCGCAATCGAGCGCGCCGTCCTCCCGCTCATCCGCGAGGAACACCCCCGCGACGACGCCGAGTACCACTACTTCACCCGTCGCCCGCTCGACGAGGCCGTCTACGGCATGGACGCCGCGACGAACGACGTGACGCGCATGCTCGAAGACCGCGACCGACACGACGAGAAGCTCCCGCTCGTGCTCTTCCTCGGTGCCGGTTCGACCATCGAGTCGCTCGACGGTCTCGGCCTACTCGGCGTCTACGGCGCGGAACGCGTCGTCGTCGATGCCGCGCCCGCCGACGACGAGATTGCCGCCGAAGCCGACGTGCTCGTCAACCCCGCCCACGAGGGTGCAGACGCCCGCGACCTCTCGGTCGGCGCACTCGCCGCGACGCTCGCCGCAGCCATCAACGCGGAGGTTCGAGACGACGTCTCGCACCTTCCCGCGGTCACCTACTGGGAGAACTGCCCACCGCAGTACCTCGACCTCGCGGCCGAACACGGCTTCGAGGCGGACCGCGTCAACGAACTCCGCGAAGCAGTCGCGCTCGAAGCGTACTACCAGTCCTACCAGGACAAGCGCGAACTCATCGCCGACCTGCTGTTCGACGCCGACGAGGGTCTCGCCGGCCACGTCTCCGAGCAGTTCCGCATCAAACTCGAAGACGAAGTCGAGACGGCGAACGCGAACCTCCAGGCCCGCGACGTCGAAGGCATCACCGCGGTCGTCCTCGACTCCGACGCCTTCAGTCACCGCTTCGACTTCCCGCCGACGGCCCTGCTCGTTGACGAACTGCACCGCCGCAACCGCGACGGCGAGCGCTTCGTGACCGTCGCCTTCGGCACCGACGAACTGTACCTGCGCGCCACCGCCGACCTCGACTTCCGCGCACTCGTCGAGTCGGCCGCCGAGAAGGCACCCGCCGCCGGACTCGGTGCAGCGGGCATCCGCGAGGGTCGCATCGAGTTCCTCACGGGCGCACGCGAGGAAGCCCTCTCGGCCGTCCTCGAAGCCGCCGCCGAACAGTTCTAAGCCGCAATCCAGACTCCTCCTCGTCTGTATTTTCGTTCGGGCACCCGTCCCGAGGATGACCGAGGAATCTGCTTCTTCTGAGACAGTAACGGCGGTGCTGTTGTCTAGAAGACATTTATGCGAACGAGCAAGTAGCATAGCCAATGGGCACCCGAACTGCGCTCGTCTCGCTTCTCGTCACGGCGATGGTGCTTCTTTCTGGGTGTAGTGGAGCGCCAAGTGAGGCACCCGCGATGACCAGTGCTCAATTGACTACCACCACCGCTACGACGGCGTCTGAAACGACGGCGCTCGCCACCTCGCCACCGACACCGACGACCACGGGAGAGCCACAGCACGGCGATAACTTACTCTACACGACCGAGGTCAACGCATCCAGTGCCATGGCGGCCGACGCGAGCAAACGCGCCGACTTCACCGAACTCACTGCGGCCCAGCAAGCGCTGTTCAATCAGACGTACAACTGCAGTTGCTACGTCGTCCAAGAGGAGTTCAGATTCAACGACGACGACCGAATCGAGTACGTCAACTACGAGGGTCGGTGGTACTTCCTACGGGTCGCTATCGTCTAACGGTCCCCGAGCGACACGCTTAACCACGAAACGACCCGATTCGGCGTCATGAACCGTCACCACGTTACCGAACGCGAGGTGTCTCCGTGAACGCCGAAGCCGAAACCGACGCGTTCGAGCAGACGTGCAAGGCGCTGGTCGAACGCATCCTCTCCGGAGAGGTCGAACGCGACGACCTCGAATCAGCCAAACTCGACGCCTGCTCGGAGCACTCCTCGCCGAAGGTGCCCAAGAACGCCGAAATCCTCCAACACGCGCCGAAGGACCGGCGCGAAGAGGTCAAAGAGGTCGTCCGCCGAAAGCCCGTTCGCACCGCATCGGGCGTCTCGCCGGTGGCCATCATGACCTCGCCGCACATGTGCCCGCACGGGAAGTGTCTCTACTGCCCCGGCGGTCCTGCCAGCGAATTCTCGTCGTCGCAGTCCTACACCGGCCACGAACCCGCGGCCGCCCGCGGCGTCCAGAACGACTACGACCCCTACGGACAGGTCACCCTGCGCCTCGAACAACTCCGCCACATCGGCCACCCCGTCGATAAGGTCGAACTCATCTTGATGGGCGGGACGATGACCGCCCGGAGCCACGACTATCAGGAGTGGTTCGTCAAGCGAGCGTTGGAGGCGATGAACGACTACGACCTCGACAAAGAGCCGGAACCGAAGGAGGGCGAGTCGTTCAAGCCCGACCCCGAGGATGTCGAGTTCAAGTACATCGAGGACGTCATCGCCGAGAACGAGACGAACGACATTCGCAACATCGGGACGACGTTCGAGACCAAACCCGACTGGTGCGACCCCGAGCAAATCGACCGGATGCTCGACTTGGGTGCGACGAAGGTCGAAGTCGGCGTTCAGACCACCTACGAGCGCATCAACCGCGAGATGCACCGCGGCCACGGCGTGCAGGCTTCTATCGACGCCAACCGCCGCCTCCGCGACTCGGCGTTCAAGGTCGGCTTCCACATGATGCCCGGCCAACCGGGCATGACCCGCGAGATGTGTCTCGAAGACTTCCGCCAACTGTTCGAGAACTCCGACTGGCGGCCCGACTACCTCAAAATCTACCCGACGCTCATCGTCCGCGACACCATCACCTACGACATGTGGCGGCGCGGTGAGTACGAACCCCTCAACAACGAGGAGGCTGCCGATATCGTCGGCGAGGTCATGGGCATGATTCCGAAGTACACTCGCCTCCAGCGCGTCCAGCGCGACATCCCTGCGGACTTCATCGACGCCGGCGTCTGGAAGTCCAACCTTCGGCAACTCGCCGAACAGCGCGCCGAGGAGAAGGGAATCGTCCCGCGCGACATCCGCGCCCGCGAAGTCGGGATGAACGAGGCGAACCCCGACCCCGACCGCGTCGAACTCGATATCATGACCTACGAAGTTGCTGGCGGGACGGAACACTTCATCTCGTTCGAGGACCCCGTCAAGGACCTCCTCATCGGCTTCTGTCGCCTCCGATTCCCCGGAAATCCGGTGCGCCGCGAACTCCAGAACGCCGCGCTCGTCCGCGAACTCCACGTCTACGGCTCCGAAGTCGGTATCGGTGACCAGGGCGACTGGCAGCACAAGGGCTACGGGCGCAAACTGCTCGCACAGGCCGAGGAGATGGCCCTCGATGCCGGATTCGACAAGATTTCGGTCATCTCGGGTATCGGCGTCCGGCAGTACTACAAGCAGAAGTTGGGCTATCACCAAGACGGGCCGTACGTCTCGAAGCGGTTGTAGGGATCCGTCGGTCTTTCTCCTCCAGACGTTGCGAGACGAGCGGAGCGAACTTCGGAAACGATGTACTTAGAGTGCTTCGAGCTCGCTCCGTGCACGTTCCGGAGGGACGTCTGTCGCAGCAAGTTCTGCATCGGGATACGACCGAAGGTTGTAGACGTATGCTGGAACGAAGAGCAGAATTCCCCCGACTGCAACTGCGGCATCTAACCGAGTCGCTTCGAGTGCTACCACGAACGTAAGCAGCAGCAGAAACCCGTAGGCCGCCATCTGTCCACGGTCGATTCGTGTCGAAAGTCGGTGTTGATACGCGACCATCTCGTCGCCGCTCGCCCCCGGCATGACGGCGACGTAGGTTTGCCATCCTGCCTTTTGGGAAGTCACGTTCGGTCCGAGGACGGCGAACAATGCGAAGGCGGCCCAGAGAATACCCACTGCGATAGCCCACCGACCCTGTTGCACACCGAACACGAAGAGAAGTCCAAGGAGAGTTGCACTTCCGAGTGCAGCACTGACGAGGGATGCCGTTCCAGCGGCCAGAATCGAGTAGAGTCCCGGCCGTTGCTTCGGGACGTAGACGATATCGACCGATTCAGCCTCGGGTGCGCCATCCGTCCATCGTACACCTCCTATCGTGTATGGTGGTGTTTTCAGGGTCATCTATTTCCCATCACTACCGTCTGGAAATAGTAAATGTCTCGCATCTTATCATTTTACGGACACACCGCGTGTCTCGGTTTAGATGACGGTACTTCTCGGCATTCGATTCTCGCAGTTGATTCTCACTCCGTCACGCTTTTTGACTTTCTACCGAAGCAACTGGTAGTATGGGAGTCTTTGGGGGAGCGTGGTAGGATGGCGGCCACGTGGGTAGAGAGCATCCGTTCGACGCTCGCACAGTTCGTCTCGACAGAGGAACGAATCGGCATCTCCGCGGCACTCGTCGTCCTCGCGCTGGGCGTGGCGGTGTATCTCGCGCCGAAAGTCGTCACGCGCACGGCAACCGAGATTAACGAACGCGTTCTCTCTCACGACCGAATTCCCGACGCCGTGAACGACGTCGCGTGGATGTTCCCGGCGACGGTCGTCGTCAAGACGCTCCAGTTGACCGTCTTCGTCGGCGTCGGCATCTCGTTGCTCTTGCTGTGGGGTTACGAGGGACTCGCCGCGGATATCAGCCTCATCATCGCGCGGGCGATTCCGAACGTCGCTCGTATCGCCACGACCGTCGTCCTCCTCGCGGCGGCACTCGTCGGAACCAACATCCTCGAAGAACAACTCGACGCCTACGCGTCGCAGTCTGACCACATCAACGCCCACCAGCAAGGCATCGCATTCCGCGTCCTGCAGGTGGTCGTCCTCCTCGCAGTCGGGATGGCGACGCTCACCGTCTGGAACTTCGAAATCGGCGGACTCCTCGTCGGTGCCGGATTCCTCGGTATCGTCGTCGGTATGGCCGCCCGCCAGACGCTCGGGTCGCTCATCGCCGGGTTCGTCCTCATGTTCTCCCGACCGTTCGAACTCGGCGACTGGGTCGAAATCGACGGCGCGGAGGGCATCGTTACCGACATCACCATCATCAACACGCGACTGAGCACCGCCGACGGCGAGACGGTGGTCTTCCCCAACGACCGGGTGACGAACGCGAAGATTACGAACCGAACCAAACGAAACCGACTCCGCCTGCGGATGGACGTGGGAATCGACTACGACGCCGACATCGAACACGCCGAAGAAGTCGCCAAAGAGGCCTTCACGGACCTCAAGTTCGTCGAAGAGGTGCCGCAACCGCAGGTCATTCCGACCGCCTTCGGCGACTCCTCTATCGGTCTCCAACTCCGCTTTTGGATTACGAATCCCTCCGCCCCGCGCCGGGCACAGGCGAAAGCCGAGGTGCTCCGGAACGTGAAAACTGCCTTCGACCGCGAAGGCATCAAAATCCCGTACCCGCAGCGCGAACTCCTCGCCCGCGAGGAGGCCGATGGCTTCCAACTAAAGAACGAACGCCGCAGTCAACCCGTCAAGAAGTCGGTTTCGAGCGAAGACTGAACACACGAGACGGAGTCTGTCGAGTCGATTCTCACTTCCCGTCTCAAAAACTGGCGCGCGGATGTATGGCACTCACTACCGCCTCTTAGAGGCGTTTGCGGATGTCCTTAGAGGCGTTCGCGGATGTTGTGTGAACCACACTCTGGACACGCGATTGTCTGTACCGACTGTTCTTTCGAGGTGAACTCGGCGTGGCACACCTCACACTGGTAGTTGTACCGTTTGGTATCGACGGTCCCAAAGAGGGCCTCTTTCAGGGTCTGAATGGCGGACATCTGTCCCACCCACTGCAAACTACGTGACGAATTCGCATAAATTCAATTACATGTTCGTCTCTGCCACAACTATCGTGATTCCAGTACGTCAGAGGTTCTGTTCCATCACGACGTGCGGGATTCCCGCTTCGTCGAATTCGTCGCTGGTCGTCTCGTAGCCGAGCGTCTCGTAGAAGCCCTCTGCGGTGGTCTGTGCGAACTCTACGACCACTACGGTGCCGGCGAGCACCACGCGTAGAAGCCCTCTGCGGTGGTCTGTGCGTGGAGCACGAGCGAGTCGAAGCCAGTCGCGCGGGCCTCCGATTCGAGTGCCTCCATGAGCCGTCGGCCCCAGCCTTCGCCGCGGGCGGATTCGAGGACGGCGACGCGTTCGACCTTTCCGACGCCGGGTTCGTACTCGCGGAGCCGTGCCGCGCCGACTGCCTCGTCGTCGCGGTAGCCGACGAAGTGCGTCGCGTCCGCGCTCGGTTCGTCGTACTCGTCCCACTCCAACTCCTCGTCCACGCCCTGTTCGTCCACGAAGACGGCTTTTCGGACGGCGAAGGCGTCTTCTCGTTCTTCGTCGGTCGAGACGACGCGGACTTCGGTTTTCGACATGCCCGTTGCTTTCGCGGGCGACTACCTGACGGTTGCGCCATGGGCAGACAAACGACATCCCTTTTCGTCCGGCGGTGAAACACCGCGAGCATGGACCCGAAGCGGGAACTCACGAGCGTTGACCTCGCCGCCCTCGTCACCGAGTTGAACCGGTACGAGGGGGCAAAGGTTGACAAGGCGTACCTCTACGGCGACGACTTGCTTCGCCTCAAGATGCGGGATTTCGACCGCGGACGGGTCGAACTCCTGCTGGAAGTCGGCGACATCAAGCGCGCACACCTCGCCGACCCGAAGAACGTCCCCGACGCCCCGGGTCGCCCACCGCAGTTTGCGATGATGCTCCGAAACCGGCTCAACGGAGCCGACTTCGCTGGCGTCGAACAGTACGATTTCGACCGGATTCTCACCTTCAGTTTCGACCGCCCCGACGAGAACACCCAAATCGTGGTCGAACTCTTCGGACAGGGCAACATCGCCATCCTCGACGAGACGGGCGACGTGATTCGCAGTCTCGAAACCGTCCGCCTCAAGTCCCGAACCGTCGCGCCGGGCGCGCAGTACGAGTTCCCGTCGTCTCGACTCAACCCGCTCACCGTGAGTCGTCACGAACTCGAACGCGTGATGAGCCAGTCCGACACCGACGTGGTGCGGACGCTGGCGACCCAACTCAACCTCGGCGGCCTGTACGCCGAAGAACTCTGTACCCGCGCAGGCGTTGACAAAACGCTCGATATCACCGACGCGACGGACGCGACGTACGACAAGGTGTACGACGCGATAGAGACGCTCCGCGAGCAGGTCCGCGCCGGCGAGTTCGACCCGCGAATCTACCTCGACGACGAGGACGAAGTCGTGGACGTGACGCCGTTCCCCCTCCAGGAACACCAGAAGGACGGTCTCAGCGAGGAGGCCTACGACACGTTCAACGAGGCGCTGGACGAGTACTTCGTCCGCCTCGATTTGACCGCCGACGAGCAGGAAGCCACCTCGAACCGACCCGACTTCGAGGAAGAAATCGCCAAACAGGAGCGCATCATCGAACAACAGGAACAGGCGATTTCGGGATTCGACGAGCGCGCCGACGCCGAGCGCGAACGCGCCGAACTCCTCTATGCGCGCTACGACCTCGTGGACGACGTGCTCTCGACGGTTCGGGGGGCCCGCGAACAGGGCGTTCCGTGGGACGACATCGCCGAGAAACTCGCCGAAGGAGCCGAACAGGGCATCCCCGAGGCAGAGGCCGTGACGAACGTCGATGGCGCGGAGGGAACCGTCACCGTCGATATCGACGGCACGAGCGTGACACTCGACGTGTCGATGGGCGTCGAGAAGAACGCCAACCGACTGTACACCGAAGCCAAGCGCATCCAAGAGAAGAAGGAGGGTGCGCTGGCGGCTATCGAAGACACCCGCGAGGAACTCGAAGCGGTGAAGAAACGCCGCGACGAGTGGGAAGCAGACGACGACGAGGAAGAAGCCGACGACGACGAGGAGTACGAAGAGACCGATTGGCTGTCGTTGCAGTCGGTCCCCGTCAAGTCCAGCGAACAGTGGTACGAACGCTTCCGCTGGTTCCGCACCTCCGACGGATTCCTCGTCATCGGCGGCCGCAACGCCGACCAGAACGAGGAACTGGTGAAGAAGTACATGAGCAAGCACGACCGCTTTTTCCACACGCAAGCCCGCGGTGGGCCGGTGACGATTCTGAAAGCGACCGGGCCGAGCGAACCGTCGGTCGAGGTCGATTTCCCCGACCCCTCGCTCGAAGAGGCCGCCCAGTTCGCCGTCTCCTACTCCTCGATTTGGAAAGACGGCCGCTTCGCCGACGACGCCTACATGGTCGAACCCTCGCAGGTGTCGAAGACGCCCGAGTCGGGCGAGTACATCGAGAAGGGGAGTTTCGTCATCCGCGGCGACCGGACCTACTTCGAGGACGTTCCCGCGAAGGTCGGTGTCGGCATCCAGTGCGAGGGTGAGACCCGCGTCATCGGCGGGCCGCCGTCGGCTATCGAACCGCGCGTGGAGGCGATGTTGACGCTCACGCCCGGTCAGTACGCCCAGAACGACGCGGCGAAGTTGTGCTACCGCGACTTCCGTAACATGTTCACCGACCAATCGTTCGTCAGAAAAGTGGCGTCCCCCGACCAGATTCAGGAGTTCCTGCCACCGGGTGGGAGCGCAATCGTGGAAGACTAACGGTCATTCTCGGAACGTGGAAATTCCGGGTATTCAGGTCTAATTGTCAATTATTCGCGCTCTGCGGGTGCAAGATTATATACTTTCTCGTCGTAATGATTTCTGAGCGCAGACACACCTGACTCGATAGTCGCCAGTGGGGCAGTTATCGTCGGCGGCGCTCAGTGACTCACCATGATTTCAGAATCAATCAACTACCTTCGTAACGACGAAGATTGGCTCAAAACCGTACTCATCGGTGGTGTGCTGACCTTCTTCAGCTTCCTCATCGTCCCGGCGTTCGTCCTGCTCGGCTACACGTTGGACGTCATTCGCGCGACTATGCGCGGTGACGAACAACCCCCGGAATTCGGCGAATGGGTGGACATGACAGTCGATGGCATCAAAGGCTTCGCAATCGTCCTCGTCTATTCGCTCATCCCGGCTATCATCGCCATGGTGTTCGGCTTTGCGGGCATCCTCAGCATCGCCGCTGGCGGTGGTGAATCCGGTGCGGCCAACGCCTTCGGCGGCATCGTGACGCTGCTCGGCCTGCTCGTCGCGTTCGTCCTCGGCATCCTCGCGGCGTACGTCATCCCGGCGGCGCTGTCGAACTACGCCGAGACTGACCGCATGGGCTCCGCATTCAGCGTGGGTGAACTGCGGCCCATCCTCACCTCGGGTAAGTACGCCACCGCGTGGCTCATGGCCTTCGTCGTGCTGTTCGCGGCGTCCGTCGTCACCGGTCTCCTGAACGTCGTCCCGCTCCTCGGCTTCGTCCTCGGGTCGTTCGTGACGTTCTACGCGGTCGTCGCCGCCTACTACATCATCGGCACGACGTGGGGCGAACTCCACGAAATCGAGATGATGGAAGACGACGGCGACATGCCCGGCGAACAGCCCGCCGTCTAAGCCTCGGTATTCGACTTTTCGACGGAATATCTAAACCCCCTTGCTGAGTGACTTCATCCATGCTCTCTGATGCACTGTGGTTCCTCAAGCGAAGCGACGACTGGGTCGCCACGACCATCATCGGTGGCGTGCTCTCGCTCCTCTCCGTTCTCATCATCCCGGCGTTCATCCTACAGGGGTATCTCGTCAAGGCTATGCGCGCGGCGGCGAACGGCGAGGAGGCCGCCCCATCCTTTACCGACTGGGGCGAACTGTTCGTCGATGGCGTGAAACTGTTCGTCGTCGGTCTCGGCTGGTCGCTCGTGGTCATCGTCCCGATGATTCTCTTGACTATCGTCCTCGGCATCGGCTCTGCCGCGCTCACACAGGGAGCGACGGACCCGAGTGCAGTCTCGTCGGCCGGAAGTCTTGGACTCGGCATCTTCAGCCTCGTCGGCTTCCTGCTCATCGGCCTGCTCGGTCTGCTCGTGGGCTTTCTCGTCCCCGCGGCGAGCGTGAACTTCGCTATCGAGGGGAATCTCGGCGCTGGATTCGACGTTCGGACGATTACAGGGGCGGCGTTCACGAGCGATTACGTCGTCGCGTGGGTGCTCGCAATCGTCGTCTCGATGGTTCTCGGAACCATCGGCAGTGTACTCAGCATCGTCCTCGTCGGTCTCTTCCTCCTGTTCTACGTCCAAGTGATGACCTACTACCTGTTCGCCCGGGGTTACGCGGACGGACTCGGCTACTTCCCCGGTTCGAGTGAGCGTTCGACCGCGGGTTGGTGAGCGTCGATAGCAGGACTCTTTTCCGTTCCGTGACGACTCACGAGTATGCGTATCGCCAATCGCGGCCGCGGTGAGGAAGGACGCGAGCGAATCTCACTGGTCCCCGAGAACGTAGACGACCTCTGGCACCTCTCGTACGTGCTCGAACCCGGCGACTTGGTCTCCGGCGACACCACCCGCCGCATCCAGCGCGACGACGAACAGATGCGCGACACCGGCGGCGAGCGCGAGCACCTCCACGTCACCATCGAAGTAGAAGACGTGGAGTTCGCTCGATTCGCCAATCGCCTCCGAGTCGGCGGCGTCATCGTCTCGTGTTCGAGAGAAGACCAACTCGGCCACCACCACACGCTCAACGTCGAGGAACGCGCCGAGATAACCATCGAGAAACACTTCAAAGCCGACCAAATCGACCGCATCGAAGCGGCCGAGGCGGCCACCGAGAACCCCGACGTCGCCATCGCAACGGTCGAAGAGGGGGCCGCGTACATCCACACCGTCGCCCAGTACGGCACCGAGGAGTACGCCTCGCTCACGAAACCAACTGGCAAGGGAGAGTACGCCCGCCCGCGCTCCGAACTGTTCTCGGAACTCGGGTCGGCGCTGTCGCATCTCAAAGTAGATGCCATCATCCTCGCCGGACCGGGATTCACGAAGAACGACGCGCTCGATTACCTCCAAGAGAATCACCCCGATGTCGCCGAGAACATCATCACGACCGTCGATACCGCCGGCGTTGGTGACCGCGGCGTTCACGAGGTGCTCAAGCGCGGCGCGGTGGACGACGTGCAGAAAGAGACGCGAATCGCCGAGGAGGCCAACCTCATCGACGACCTGATGGAGAACATCTCGACCGGCGCGAAAGCGGCCTACGGCATCGAGCAGGTCGCCGAAGCCGCGGACTACGGCGCGGTCGAGAACCTCCTCATCCTCGACTCCCGACTACGAGCAGAGCGGCAAGGAAAGGGCGACTGGGACCTCGACATCAACGACGTCATCGACTCGGTCGAGCAGAAAGGCGGCGAAGTCACCGTCTTTTCGGCGGAGTTCCAACCCGGCGAGCAGTTGAAGAACCTCGGCGGCGTCGCCGCGATTCTGCGGTATCGGCTTCAGTAAGCCCGAATTCGTTCGGTTCTCCGTTTTCGGGATAACCGTTTAGCTGTCTGCGGCCGAACACTCTGTGTGCCGCTGCGTATGGCTTCGACGCTCACCGCGCGAGTTGACCGATGGCTCGACCAGGTGTTCTTCGCCGGGTGGGAGATTTCGGTCCTCGTCATCCCCATACTGTGGTTTCTCATCTTCGCGGAGTCGCCGGAAGCGGTGTCGCTGTCGGGGATAACGGCACTCGTCACGAGTTCGGCGGCCGTCGGGACGTTTCGAGGTGGCTACATCGATACCGGGTCGTGGCCGCGGCCCGGCCACCTCCCGTCGCTTCCCGCCCGGTCGGCGTACTACAGCCTCGTCGTCGGCGGGTCGGCGATGCTCGGCGCGATGGCGCAAGTCGAATTCGGGTCGCTCTGGCTCGGCATCGTCGTTCCGACCGTGGCGACGTGCACCTCGCTGGCGCTCGTTCCGAGGGTTCTCGCGCAGTTGCAACGCGTCGCTCGGATGACGGTCTGACCCGTCCACGTCAATCGATGAGGACTAGTATCGTACCCAGAACAGAGAGCGTCGCGGCGAGCCCCACGAGCCAAATCGGGGCGAGAATATCCAGTTCTGCCGCGTCTTTCGTCACGAGTTGAAACACGGCGTTCGCCATGATTCCGAACCCGCCGGCGACCATCAGCACTGCGCCGATGGCGATTCCCTGCGAAGCCAGTGACTCGAGACCGGCGATGCCCATACCCATCCCTGCGATACCGAACAAGAAGTGAGAGAGAACGGCTCGGTCCATGTTCGACCCTTCAAGTGAGTAAATGAAAACAGTTCTGGCAGTCGGCCTGACGACTATTCGCCCGTCAGCGACTCGCTCGCCGGAGAGAAATCGATAGTCGTTCCAAGGTCCTCGTCCCGGGCTTTCTCGTAGAGCATGTACGCGGCCGCGACGGTTTCGATACCGGTCCCGCCGCTATCGAAGACGGTAACCTCCTCGTCGTCTTCGCGTCCTGGGACCGACCCCGCGACCACGTCGCCGAGTTCGGCGTAGATGTGGTCGTCGTCAACGACACCCTCGTCGCGGGCGAGGAGGAACGACCCGGCGTCCATCAGGGCGCGTTCTCGGAGGTCGGGGACGTACTTCGCGCGCTCGATGGTCGTCGCGTCCAGTTCGCGTTTCTCGGGGTGGTACTGGCCCATCGCGGTGACGTGCGTCCCGGGTTCGAGCAGGTCGCCGTCGAACACCGGTTCGGCCGCCGTCGTCGCGGTGACGACGATATCCGCGCCTTCGACCGCCGCGCCGCTGGAAGCGACGGCCGCGACGCTGGCGTCGAGCACGCGGTCCATCTCGCCCGCGAACGCTTCGCGGCTCTCCTTCGTCGGTGAGTACACCCAGACGCTTTCGAGGTCGCGGACGGTGGCGAGCGCGCGGAGTTGCCCGCGTGCCTGCGGACCGCTCCCGATGAGTGCGACCGTCGAGGCGTCTTCGCGGGCGAGTTCGTCCGCGGCGACTGCACCCGCCGCACCGGTCTTGAAGGGGTTCATGCTCGCGCCATCGAGGAGCGCGAGGGGTTCGCCGGACGCCGAATCGAACAGCGGCGTCATGAACCACGCGTCCTCCGCGCCGAATCCGGCCGAGTACATGTAGCCGCCCATCGCGCCCGTCTCGGGAAGGACTGCCGCGTACGTGGTGAACATCCCCGGTGGGTCGCGGTTGAGCAACTTGGTTCGGGGTTCGGCGGGCGCGCCCTCGCCGCGCTGTCGATAGCCGTCGCGGACGGCATCGACGTACTCGCCGGGCGTTGCGAGACCCTGAACGTCTTCGCTCGTCAGAAATCGAGTAGTGGTCATGTCACGGTGCACGTGACGAACGGTGAAAACCCTGCGGGCCTCACCGAAAACAGTCGAGAAGGCCGGTTAGTGAGATTAGTCCGCGTCGAGAACGGCGGGTCCCGGGCGTTCGGCCGTGGCAGCAGATGCAACGGGACTAGGTGACGGGGCGGATTTCGAGGGGCCATTGATGAACAGTGCGTGTCCCGTGAGCAGTGCTGCGACTCCCGCGGCCATCGGAACGGCCATCGTGACGTTCAGTCCCACGACGACGAGTGCGCCAGTGATGCCGAGGAGTGCAAGCGGAATCAGCCCAAGAATGTAGTCGTAATATCCCGTCATAAGATATCTATATGTACGTAGCTAAGCGGTATAATTCTTTCCCATAGGCCACTGATAATCTCGCTGTGGGTTTAGAATCACATTCTCATAAGTTATGAGGCGGTAAATCACCAGACAACGCGGGGTTAAACAGTGCATATAATGACCACTACAACGGCAAAACGAGTTGTGAACGAGTCGTGAACAACCACGCGCCACTCGTGGCACGGCCTGCCGCAACTCCACATCGTTAACCGTACTCGTGTCGTGCGAGCGCATGTGAATCGAAACGACCGCGAAATCGTCTCGTTGGTGAGTCTCGCTCACGGGATGGTTCACACCTACGAACTCTCTATCCCGATTTTCGTCGCCATCTGGCTCCGTGAGTACACCACCATCGGCCTCGGCTTCTCCTCTCTTCCCGTCACGACCGCCTCACTCGGTGTGATGACGGGGGTCGGCTTCGCACTGTTCGGTTTAGGAGCGCTCCCCGGCGGCATTCTCGTCGATCGATTCGGCTCGAAACGACTCATCGTCGGCTGTCTCGTCGGGATGGCCAGCGCGTTCGCCATCCTCGCTATCTCCCCGAACCTGGCCGTCGTCGCGCTCGCGCTCGTCATCTGGGGTATCGCCGCGAGTATCTACCACCCGGCGGGGCTTCGACTCATCAGCACCGGCGTCGAAGAGCGCGGGTCCGGCTTCGCGTACCACGGCATCGCGGGCAACATCGGCATCGGTTTCGGTCCCTTCGTCACGGCGCTCTTGTTGCTCTTTTTCGACTGGCACGTCGTCGCCGGCGTCCTCGCCATTCCGGCGTTCGTCGCGGCGCTCGTCGCAACCCGCGCCGACTTCGAAGAACAGGCCGCCGTGGCTACTGCAGACGGCGGCGACGACGGCGACGATAAGAGCAGCGCGGGCGTCTCGTCGCTCGGCGAGTTCGTCACCCAATCGAAGGGTCTCTTCCTCGGTGGCTTCGCACTCGTGTTCTTCGTCGTGATGTGCTCCGGTCTGTTCTACCGCGGCGTCACGACGTTCCTCCCGGACCTCATCGGCGGCGTCCTCGGCATCCAACCCGTTCCAATCTCGGAGTTCTTGCCCGCGTCGCTCGTCCCCGGCGACTCGTCGAACGCACCCACGCTCGACGTGGAACTCTACGTCTACGCCGGACTCCTGACCGTGGGCGTCTTCGGCCAGTACGTCGGCGGCAAACTCACCGACCACATCCGAACCGAGCGCGGCCTGCTCATCGGATTCGGCTCGCTCGCGGTCATCGCCGTCGCGTTCATCCCGGTCGCCCAACTCGGCGTCGTCCCGTTGCTCGTCATCTGTGCGTTCCTCGGGTTCTTCCTCTTCCTCGTCCAACCGCTGTACCAGGCGACGGTCGCGGAGTACACGCCCGCGGGCTACCGCGGTCTCTCCTACGGCTACACCTACCTCGGCGTCTTCGGCGTCGGCGCGCTCGGCGGCGCTATCGCTGGCTACGTCCTCAGCGTCGCCTCGCCGAACGAACTCTTCTACGTGCTCGCCGGGTTCGGTCTGACGGGTGCGCTGCTCAGCGCGGCGTTGTTACGAAGAAAGCCTGCACCCGCCTGAGCGGGCGCGTAGCGGTCGAGTTCTAAAATTCGATGCCGTTTCTCAGACGAGGCGGAAGTACACCGTTCGCCAGACGCCGAGCGCGAGCGACCCGAGGACGAGCATCACAGCGATGAAGATTGGGTCGGCACCGCCGTCGAACAGCGGCGTCCAGCGGATGACTGCGCCGAGAATCGCGGCGACCAACCACGACCGAATCCCGAGCGGCACGGCCGACTTCGCGGACTCGGCAGCGCCGGGTGAGTACGCACCCAAGAGCGGTGCGACGATGGCCCACGCGAGGAGGAAGGGAACCGCGGTCAGCACCCATCCTGCGGGGTCGGTCGAGAGGTACGAGACGCCGTTGTGGTTGATGACGCCGACGGTCACGAGGAGGAAGATGACGAGGATATCGCCCACTGCGAGGGGGAGTGCCCCGGCATCGAGTCGCTCCTCTAAGAAGGACGTCGAAGTTGCCATACACCGAAATTCGTCGCCCCCCTAATGGCTCTCCCGTTTTTTCCCCACGACGGTGTACTCGAAGCCGCCTTCGACCACCTCGGCGTCCAACCCCGCTTGTTCGAGGAATCGCGTGAGTTCGCCGGGTGCGGAAAACGCCGACCCGAACCCGACGAGTTTCTCGGCGAGTTCGAGACCACGGCCTCGCACCGTCCCCGGGTCGAATTCCTGTATCACGAACACCCCGCCCGGCCTGAGGACGCGAACGACCTCGTCCGTGACGGTTCGCTGGTTCGGCATGTGGTGGAAGGCGTCCACGACGGTGACGGCGTCGAGCGACTCGTCGGCGAAGGGGAGCGACCGCGCGTCACCCTGCACGCAGTCGAGGCCGCGGTTCGACGCGCGGCCGAGCATGCCCGCCGACCGGTCGAATACGAGCGGGTCCGAGACTGGCAGCGCCAGCGTCGCTCGCCCTGACCCGCCCCCGATATCGACCACGCGCTCGATTTCGCCGTCGGCCTGTGCGAGTCCGGCCGCGAGTGCGTCGCGCTCGGCGGGGGGCATGACGAGGTCGTACAGCGGTGCGAACCGGTCGAAGAACCGAACGTCGCCAGCGCCGTGCATGCTCGATTCCACCACTCGGTCAGGGAAGGTTCTTGCGCGTCGCTCCCCTTCGCCCCGATATGGAGTTCGCAGTGCTCGGATGGCCGGCCGACGGGCCGCGACTTCGACTCGACTATCGGCGCTTTACCTACGCCGGGAAGTTCATCACGACGAAGACGGGGAAAGCCGTCCTCAGCGACCCAGAGGCTCCACTGCCGCCGCTTTCTGACGAGCGTCCGCCGCCGGCAGACGGCCCGGAACACCTCGGCGAACTCCGAGACGACGTGCTCGCGGCCGTCGCGTTCAACGAGGACCGAACCGATTCGGACACGCTCTGGATTCGCTACATCACGGTTCGACGCGACCGACGCGGCGAGGGACTCGGACCGGTACTGCTCTCGAAGTTCGTCGATGCGGCGGCCGAGTACGGCTACGACAGATTGCGCATTGCGACGAACAACCCCTTCGCCTACGAAGCGTGCCACAAGGCGGGCTTCGGGTTCACGGGGCGGGAAACCGGTCTCGCAGAACTCGTCTTGGAGCGTCCGACAGACCGTCCGGCGAGCGTCTCGAAGGAGACCTATCAGTCTGGCTTAGACCGCTACCGGGCCCGTGACCTCGGTGACGACGAACACGAGTTTCTGGCGAGTCGAAAAGGCGCTGACCCGCCCGTCGTGGCCGACGAGTAGGTCCGACGCGCCACTCGGGCGATTCAAATCCGTGGCGTGCGAACGCCGACCTAATGGGAAATGCAGACCTTCGAAGCCTCGCCGCACTGCGCGAGGTCTCCTTCGACGACGTGGCCGGGAGCGTGGTCGCCGTCGATGCGCACAACTGGCTCTATCGGTATCTGACGACGACGGTCAAGTGGACGAACAGCGGGAAGTACACGACGAGCGACGGCGAGGAAGTCGCCAACCTCGTCGGCATCGTCCAGGGCCTACCGAAGTTCTACGAACACGACCTGCGACCCGTGTTCGTCTTCGACGGCGGCGTCACCGAGATGAAAGACGACGAGGTGGCAAAGCGGCGAGCGCAACGCGAGAAGGCCGAAGAACGCCTCGAAGAGGCCCGAGAAGCGGGCGACGCTATCGAGGCCGCACGGATGGAAGCGCGAACGCAGCGACTCACGAGCACGATTCAGGAGACGAGTCGGGAACTCCTCGCACTCCTCGACGTGCCGGTGGTCGAAGCACCCGCCGAGGGCGAAGCACAGGCCTCCTACATGGCCCGCAAGGGCGATGCCGACTACGTCGGGAGCGAGGACTACGACACGCTCCTCTTCGGTGCGCCCTACACCCTGCGCCAACTCACGAGCAAGGGCAATCCCGAGTTGATGGACCTCGACGGGACGCTGGAGAAACACGACATCACGTGGGAGCAACTCATCGACATCGCCATGCTCTGCGGGACGGACTTCAACGAGGGCGTCTCCGGCGTCGGCCCCAAGACGGCCGTCAAAGCCGTCAAAGAGCACGGCGACCTCTGGGGCGTCCTCGAAGACCGCGGCGAGCACATCCCGAACGCCGACCGCGTGCGAGAGTTCTTCGTGGACCCGCCGGTCACCGACGACTACGACATCGACTCGGACTACTCGCCCGACGTCGCGGCCGCCCGCGAGTACGTCACCGAGACGTGGGAAGTCGATGCCAACGAGGTCGCACGCGGCTTCGAGCGCATCGAAGAGTCGGTGACGCAGACGGGACTGGACCGCTGGACGTAGTTAAGAAGCGTCCTCGATAGCGTCGAGGAGCATGTTCGCACCGAGGTCGATTTCGCGCTCGGTCACGTCGAGCGGCGGGAGGATTCGGAGCACCTTGTAGCCGCACGAGAGGGTGAGCAGACCGCGTTTGAACGCCGCGTCCTGCACCGCGTTCCGGCGCTCCGGCGTGTCGAATTCGACGGCGAGCAGGAGACCCTTGCCCCGGACGTCCACGACCGAGTCGGGGGCGCTGTCGCGGATGGTCTCTTTGAACTGGCGGCCGCGGACGACGGCGTTGTCGAGCAGGTCGTACTCCTCGATGGCGTCGAGGGTGAGGACGCCCTGCATCGAAGAAAGCACGTCGCCGGCACCCCACGTCGAGGAGATGCGACTGGTCTCAGAGGGGAAGATGTCTTTCTTGGAGATGGTCGCGCCGACGCGGAGGCCCTTCGCGGCGCTGATAACGTCGGGTTCCATCGGGTAGTGGTCTGACCCCCACATCTCGCCGGTTCGGCCCACGCCGGTCTGAATCTCGTCGGCGATGAGCGTCAGGTCGAACTCCTCGACCACGGCGGCGAGTTCGTCGGCGAACGCGTCCGAGGGGAATCGGTAGCCGCCTTCGCCCTGAATCGGTTCGACGATGATGTAGGAGACTTCGTCGGCGTCGATGTGGCCGCGCTTGGGGTCGAGTTTCTTCCTGAGCTTCGAGGCGGCCGAGTGCGGGTCGGAGAAGAACCCGCACGAGCACGTCTCGGGCGAACAGGTTCGGTCGTCGCAGAAGGGCACGTCGGTGATACCCGAAATCTCTGGGTAGTCGCGTCGGTAGACGGACTTCGAGCGATTGAGCGAGAGCGCACCGAGGGTCCGACCGTGGAACGCGCCTTCGAACGTGATGCCGTACTTTCCGCCGTCAGAGTTGTCGTAACAGATTTTGATGGCGTTCTCGACGGCCTCGGCACCGGAGTTCGAGAGGAACACGGTGTCCATGCCGTAGTGGCTCGTGAGGTCGGTGAGGCGGTCCATGAGGGCGGCGGGACCGGGGAACTGCTCGTCGCCGGGGGCGTTGCCATCGCTCACGTAGAAGTCTTGGCCGGCGATTTTGATGGGGTCGATGAGGTCGAACTCCGCCATCGGCTCCATAATCTTCGGGTTGTTGTAGCCGAGCGGGGCGGCCGCGACGTGGCTGGTGAAATCGAGAAGCACGTTGCCGTCCACGTCGGTACAGAAGGGGCCTTCGGCGTCTTCTGTGATATCCCAGACGAAGTCGTAGACGTAGGTACTCGGCGCTGCGTGTTCTCTGTGGTACGAAACCCACTCCTTCGCACGCGGCCCGGGCAACGTCTCGACACGGGGAACCACCGTCTCTCGGTCCATGCGCCTCGCTACGGAGACCCATGTGTTAAGATATTCGTTGTCAATGGGGTAGATTCTGCCAAAGGTCGGTGGAGTCGGGCGAAAAACCGCGGGTAAATTGGCCGCTTTAGTGCAAACGAGCGTCCGTCACACATCTGTTAGGTCCGCGATAGTTTTTTCTCATCTCCCTCTCGCCGTGATAGTATGACATTCCGCGACATCGACCGGTCCCGCGCGATGTGGTGGGTCCTGGCTCTTATCTTCGCCGGTGCGCTCGTCTACGTCGTCTATTCGTTCATCGGAACCGTCGTGTTCGGGTTGTTCATCTACTACGCGACGCGACCCATCTATCGCCGTCTCAGGCGTCGGATTTCCCCGCCGAGTCTCGCCGCGGCAGTCGCGCTGTTCGCGCTCGCACTCCCCGCGCTCTTGCTCGTCTTCTACGCCGCGACGATTGCGCTCCGCGAGTTAGTGAAGTACGCCGACCGATACTCGGCCGGCGACGTTCCAATCGACCTCGCCGCCTACGGCATCGACTCCGAGATACTGGACAGCATCGCCGGTCCGCAGGCGCTTCTCGAATACGACTTCGAATCCCTTCTTACGCCCGAGACGCTGGCGTCCGTGTTCGACTCGCTCGATTTCGCAACGAGCACGCTCGCGTTCCTCGGCATCGGTGCCGTCCACCTGTTCGTCATGGTTGCCTTCGCGTTCTACTTGCTCCGCGACGACCACCGTCTGTCGCGGTGGGGTCGCTCGATGTTCGCCGACGACCGAGGCATCTTCGAAGCCTACATGCGCGCGGTCGATACCGACTTCAACCACATCTTCTTCGGCAACATCCTCAACGCGATTCTCACGGGAACCATCGGCGTCATCGCCTTCTCCCTGCTGAACATCCTCGCGCCGCCCGGCGTTCGTATCCCGGCCCCCGCGCTCATCGGGTTGCTCGCGGGCGTTGCCAGTCTCGTTCCAGTCGTCGGGATGAAACTCGTCTACGTTCCCGCCGCCGCCTACATGGGCATCCAGACGGCGGTGTTCAACCCGCCAGCGCTCTGGTTCGTGGTCCTCTTCGTGGCCGTCTCGTTCGTCATCGTCGATACGATTCCGGACCTCGTGCTCCGCCCCTACGTCTCGGGGCGCGGGCTCCACACCGGTGCGGTGATGATTGCCTACACCTTCGGTCCGCTGCTGTTCGGGTGGTACGGCATCTTCCTCATGCCGATGATACTCGTGTTGGTCGTCAACTTCGCGCGACTCGTGCTCCCGGAACTCATCGCTGGAAAGCCGATTCAACCGTACACCGTCGATCCGTCGTATCTGGTGGAGTCGCCGCTGACGACTGCGGATATCGAAGAAGAGGTTCCGTCTGAAAACGGAGAATCCACAGAGACGACCGATAGGGTGCGTCAGAACCGAGACCCTCGTTCGTCGCCCGATTCGGGTGACGACGACTGAGTTTACGCTTCGAAGTCTTCCGGGATGTAGTCGGCTTCCCAGTCTTTCCGCGCCTTGATTTCGCGGCGTCCGCGGCGAGTCAGCGTGTAGTAGTTGGTTCGGCGGTCACGCTGGCCCTTGTCCACGAGACCCTTCTCGACCAGCGTATCGAGGTTGGGGTACAGTCGTCCGTGGTGAATCTCTTTCTCGTAGTATGCTTCGAGTTCCTCTTTGATTGCCAGTCCGTGCGGTTCTTCGAGTCCGGCAATTACGTACAGTAGGTCTCGCTGGAATCCTGTCAAGTCGTACATCGGTAAGGTCGAATCGTATCTTATTGTCTGATTAAAATAAATATGTCGCAATGAGTTCGAGGAATTCGGCCTGATACGGGTAGCTACCGGCAAAGTTCCGCTTTCTAATTGTGTAGTGCAAGTTACCAATCACTCCGTTCGACTGTTTCGAGCAGTGGATATGTCCGCCACTGGATGACTCCACTGGCTTAAGATGATTGCGCGCGTACGTTCTCGTATGCCTGAAGAAACCGTGTTCAGCACCGAACTGAAAGAAGACCGAACTGCAGTTGCGGCGTACCTCCGCGACGTCGCCGACAAACTGGAGACTGGCGAGTTGACGCTCCGCGCAGGGAGTCAAGAGAGCACGCTCTCGGTTCCCGCGCGAGTGACGTTCGAAGTGAAGGTCGAACACGAAACCGACGCGACGGGAGCCATCAAGGAACGCAGCGTCGAGTTCGAACTCGAATGGAAAGACGGCCAGACAGACGACGCTACCGGTCTGGAAATCGAGTAGTACAGAAAGGAAAGCAGGCCGTGCCGGAAAATGCCGGCACGGCGTGCCGCCCTGAATTGGTCCCCGCTGACGCTTCGGCCCTCCAAAGCGAAGCGTCACATTCCGCTACCGTTCGGTTTCACTTAAACATAACGACGGATGGCAACGCTTGACAGCATGACGAACTTTCACCACCAGTAATCGTTCGTACCCCAAGCGACCAGCCCGAACCCGTCGGACGGTCACATGTGCTCTTCTTCGAGCACCCATCCGAGCGCGCGCTTGTAGTGCGTCAGAAGCTTCCGTACGCCCTCGTGGCGCATGTCTTCGGAGTCGAGCTCGTCCTTCAGAAACTCGTACTGCTCGCGGACCTCTGCTTCGCTTCGCATACCCACACTCACACACGGAGCTATGTAGTCTTCCGGAATCGTATCCGTCGAACAGCAGTTCTGGATTCGCTTATTCTCACCGCTGGAATCGTTTTTTGGACTACAGCCACCGTGTCGCCGGGCTTTTGCGCCGGGCCGAAGAATGAGGCGTATGGAGATTCGCGGCGAACGTGAGTGCAAATCGTGCGGCAATCAGTGGTCGTACTACGAGACGGGCAGCGTCTCCTGTCCCGAGTGCGGCAGCATGCGAAGCGTCGGCGTCGGCGAGCGTGCGGTCCACACGGCCTCGCAGGACCCGCTCGACGTGACTGCGCACCAGACGACGATTGCAGACCAGTCGATTCGCGCGGCGGCACCCGACCTCAAATCGGACCTCCGCGACTACGTTCGGTCACTCGGCTACATCCACGGCGGCGAGTTGCTCCCGCTGGACGACACGTCGCTCGTCGCGCACGAACTGCTCCACGCCGTGGACGTGTTCGCGCGGTCGAACCGGCCGACCGACGACGAGGAACTCTACGTTCTCACGCTCCTTCGCGGGGCGAACGAAGGCACGCGCCCCACACCGAACGAGGTGCCGTCGTCGATGGCCGAGGCACGCGGACTCGCGTACGCGAACGCCGTCGAACGCTACCGTCGAAACCTCTCGACGTGGCTCGATTCGCACCCCGACAAGGAGGCACGACGAACCGTCGAATCGCTCGCAACCCACGTCAAGCGCGCCGAAGCACTGGAGGGTGCACTTTCGCTCGACGAGTCAGAAGCTCTCGTCGCGGCGGCCAACGGTCTGCACTCCTATCTCACCGACGACGACCTCGACGCGCTGGCCGACGCCCGCGACAGACTCGAACGCCTCTCCTGACTCACCGAACGTTTTTGCCCCCCGCTCACCCTTCGCCAGCAATGGCAGCCACCTTCGACATCCACGAGGTTCGACACCGGGTGAAGATGCTCCGCGATACGGGCACGACGATGGTCGTCGAAAACCGCGACGGCGTCGCCTGTCCCGCGTGTGGTGACGCGTTCACCGAACTCCTGATTTCGGAAGCGGCGAACCACAGTTTCGACGTACCCCCACAGACGCGGTTGTGCGTCCACAACGAGACCGAGACGGGGCGCGTGTTGATTGCGACCCACCAGTAGGAGCGAAGAGAAGAGAAGAGAAGAGAAAAGAGAGAAAGAGCGCGTCAGTCCGACGAAAACCCTCAGTCCGACCCGAGATACCGAACCAAGTCTCGGTCGAGCGTATCCTCGGGGAGCGTCTCGAACCATCCGATGTCGGTAATCGACTCGTCTTCCAAGCCGGGGTCGTCGGTGAGTTCGCCCTCGAAATCGACGCGGTAGATGGCGAATTTGAACGCTCTGGAGTCGCCGTCGAAGGTGAACGTCTGTTCGGTGACGCATTCGAGTTCGGTCACGGTCGTCGCCAATCCCGTCTCCTCGCGCATCTCCCGAACCAGCGCGTCTTCTCGACTTTCACCGGGTTCGACACCGCCACCGGGGAGCACCCACTGGCCGTCTTGCCGAACGAGCAGGACGGAATCGCCGTCGGTACAGACGCCGGCGACTCCCCACGAGAGACCGCCGTCGATTCGTTCTTTGATACCTTCGAACGAGGACTCTGCGACCGCTCGACTGGTCTGTCGGCGAATGACGCCTTCGTCATCGACGTGCCACTCGCCGTCGATGTCGAGGTCGAAGTCCACGCCGGGGTCTGTCATCTACGGCAGGTCCACGTCGATGTCCGCCGCTTCGGCGGCCGCTTTGACCGTGTTCCAGAGGAGCATCGCGCGGGTCATCGGGCCGACGCCGCCGGGGACGGGCGTGATTGCGCTGGCCTTCTCTTTGGCCGACTCGTACTCCACGTCGCCGACGAGTTCGTAGCCCTTCTCGTTGTCCGCATCGACGCGGTTGACGCCAACGTCGATGACGACTGCGCCCTCGGAGAGCATGTCGCCGGTGACGAGTTCCGGGACGCCGACGGCGGCGATGACGATATCGGCCTCGCGGGTCTTCGCGGCGAGGTCCTCGGTGCGAGAGTGGCAGACCGTGACCGTCGCGTTGCCGCCGACCGCCTTCTGGATGAGGAGGTTCGCCATCGGCTTGCCGACGATGTTGGAGCGCCCGACGACGACCACGTCTTTGCCCTCGGTATCGACCTCGATGGATTCGAGGAGTTTCTGGACGCCGTGGGGCGTGCAGGGTTTGAAACGCGCGTCGCCCGCGACGAGGCGGCCGACGTTCTCGGGGTGGAATCCGTCCACGTCTTTGGCGGGGTCGATTTGTTCGAGAACCGCGCGGTCGTCCACGTGGTCGGGAACGGGCATCTGGACGAGGATGCCGTGTACGTCGTCGTCCGCGTTGAGGTCATCGACGACAGAGTAGAGTTCGTCGGCGGGCGCGTCGGGGTCGAGTTCGTAGTCGAACGCCTCGATGCCGACCTCCTCGCAGTCGCGCTGTTTCATCGCCACGTACGTCTCGCTCGCGGGGTCGGTGCTCATGAGCACGGTGGCGAGGCCGGGCGTGACACCCTCGGCCGCGAGCGTGTCGATTGCATCCGCGAGACCGGCGCGAATCTCCTCGGCGACTTCGTTGCCGTCGATGATGGTGGTCATGGTCCAACAGGCGTCGGCAACCCATTTCAAACATTCGAATTCGTGAGTATTCTTCGTTTCAAAACCGAGTAAATATGCAGACCTGTGTATACTCTTGGTCAGTACTCATCCACCGAACAACAGGTTCACGGCGGCCACGGCGACGCCTGCGAGTGCCATTCGGAACCCCGCGACGTACCAGCGCTGGCCTGAAATCGACCCCATATACGACCCAAAGATGAACAGGATGCCCGTTCCGAGCGCGACAGATACGACTGTGGCCGTCACCATCGAATACAGCGACCCAACCGCCAGAAACGGGAGTAATGGGACGACGATACTGATGACCGGGCCGAGACCACTCGCCACCGCGTTGACGACTCTCGCCGCCGTCTTGTCGCGTTCGAGCGACGTTCCACCGAGGTCGGTGAGCATCGCGTCTTCGATGCGACTCAGTTCGGCCTGTTTCTCCGCCCGCTCTATCTCCCACACGCTCCACACCCCGGACGTCGTGAGACCGATGGCGGCACCGAGTCCGATTTTGACGACCGTCGCGCCGTCGGTGACGCCGGTGAGAAACGCCCCGATGACGACGCCGATGCACGTCAGCGCCCCGTCGAACCCGTTGGAGACGAGGTAGCGCCGCGAAATCGCACGAACCTCAGGATTGCCGACCACCGAGACGAGGTCGCGCGGTGTCACGGCGGCAACCAATCTTGCGGGTGGTCTCGGGATTCCACCATCTCCTCGCCGACGACGACTTCGTCGATGGAGTGGACGGTTCCCCCGAGGTTCGTGATGTGGTGTTCGACTTCGTCGACGTCTATCGCGTCACCCTCGACGACGAGTCTGATGTTCTGTACCTCTCGGTCCATCTCGAGAAGCATCGCGTTCGTCCCGCGAACGCCAGTGGCGGACGAAATCTCTCGTGCGACGTCGACGATGGACGGTTCGTGCGGTTTCAGAACGTCGAGGACGAGTCGGCGAATCGGTGCCATAGTCTCGTGAGCGTACGACACCACCGGCAATAGTGTTATGCTGCTGACCCTTGGTCACCTCAACAACTCACGTCGGCGAACGACTGCGGGTCTGGACCTTGTTGGACGGCACGTGTCTCGCCGGATTCCAGGTTCACCAACATCGCTTGGCCGCCGTAGCCGTGGGTCTGGTCGTGGCCGCGGACGACCACGCACGGTGTTTCGGCCGGAATCGAAATCGTCTCCGAGCGCGTGAACTCTTGGGTCCCGTGGGCGTGGAGCAAGTCCCTGCGCCCGAGTTCGGTTCCGTCCAATGTCTCGACCTGCCACCAGTTCGCGTAGCCGTCTTCGCCGTCGTCATCATGCAACAGGGTGACGTCGAATCGGTACTCCTCGCCCTGCTGTTCGAATTCGACGGCCATCACGTTCGCTTCGCGGAGGTCGAGGTCGTCGGCTGCTGTGTCTTGTTCCATCGCTTCCTCCGTCTCACCCGTCTGCTCCGTTTCTGTCGCTTCGGTGGTCGTCGCCTCCGCAGCAGGTGCTCCGGTCTCCGCATCGTCACTCGCTCCATCATCCGTCGAGGTGCACCCCGCGAGCGCGACACTCACCATCGAGAGCGTTCCGAGATACGTGCGTCTACGCATCGACTCCGCATACTACGCGCTATGTCATCAAAAAAGACGGCCGTCGGTGCGTTGCCGGTGCGTTACTCGTACAACGGGTGGTCGTCACAGAGTTCCTGCACGCGCTCGGAGACTTCCGCGAGGACGTCCTCGTCGTCGTGGTCGTTGACGACCTTCACGATGAGTTCGCCGACTTCCCGGGTCGCTTCCTCGTCGAAGCCACGCGTCGTGAGCGCGGGGGTGCCGGCGCGAATGCCGCTGGGGTTGAACGCCGAGCGCGTCTCGCCCGGAACCGTGTTGGCGTTGAGGACGATACCCGTCGATTCGAGGGCTTCCTCTGCCTCGCCGCCGGTCAGGTCCGGGTGCGAGTCGCGCAGGTCAACGAGCACGAGGTGGGTGTCGGTGCCGCCGGAGACGACGCTCAGACCGTGCTCTTCGAAGGTGTCGGAGAGGACTTTCGCGTTCTCGACGACCTGTTCGGCGTACTCGGTGAACTCCGGCTGGAGGGCTTCTTTGAAGCCGACTGCCTTGCCCGCGATGTTGTGCATGAGCGGACCGCCCTGACCGCCGGGGAAGACGGCGCTGTCGATGTCTTTTGCGTACTCCTCGTTGCACATGATGATGCCACCGCGACCGGCGCGGATGGTCTTGTGGGTCGAACCGGTGACGAAGTCGGCGATGCCGACCGGCGAGGGGTGGACGCCCGCCGCGACGAGACCCGTGATGTGGGCGATGTCGGCGAGGTGGAGCGCACCAACGTCGTCGGCGACGTCCTGAATCGTCTCCCACTCGACGGCGCGCGGGTAGGCGGAGTAGCCCGAGACGATGATGTCGGGTTCGAACTCAGCGGCCTTCTCGGCGAGTTGGTCGTAGTCGATGTAGCCCGTCTCGGCATCGACTTCGTACTGCTCGACGTCGTAGAGTTTGCCCGTGAAGTTCGCGGGGTGACCGTGGCTCAGGTGGCCGCCGTGGGTCAAGTCGAGCGAGAGAATCTTGTCGCCGGGTTCGAGCATGGCGAGGTAGACGCCCATGTTCGCCTGCGTGCCGGAGTGGGGTTGGACGTTCACGTGCTCTGCGCCCCAGAGCTCCGTGGCGCGCTCGATGGCGAGGTTCTCGACGTCGTCGGCGTACTCACAGCCAGCGTAGTAGCGCTTGCCGGGGTACCCTTCGGCGTACTTGTTCGTCAGCGCGCTGCCTTGGGCTTCGAGAACCGCTTCGGAGACGTGATTCTCGGAGGCAATCATGGCGAGTGTGTCGCGCTGCCGCTCGACCTCTGCTTTGAGGGCCGCTGCCGCATCGGGGTCAACGTCGCGGACGTGGCTGTAGTCCATACGTACTATCCATGTCAAATACGGCATAAATGTGTCTTCTTTGGCGACGACTGCCGCTGTTGTGATACACAAATTTGCACAAGCAACCCCATGTCACACCGGCACAAATGCACGAACACGTTGCCTGGATTTCAGCAAAAGGTTCTCACCGTCGTCTGTGGGAGGAGTTCGAGGGGTGAGGTGTCTCGCCCGCAGACCCTCCGATTTGCTCGAACCATGGTTTTCCCACGCGAATTTCGACGTAAAATTTCGTACGCCTGTCGCTCAATTCTCGAAAAAATCACTTGTTACAATACCCACTGGATACCGTTCTGATTTCCGAGTTACGGTAATATTAAATATTTATCTGGTGATAATCAAGGTATGGCGATTCGTTCTAATCTGCTCGCAGAGGGCGTAGAAGACATCATCAGGTCAGTTCTCGATTCGACAGACGAAGAGGTCCTCATCACGAACCCAACCGCGGAGGTCATCGAGGGACTCGTCGATGTCGCAACTGGCTTCGGCGGCGACTTGCCAACGATTCGACTCGTCGCCGACGAAGCCGTGTTGAAGGACGTTATGGACGACTTTATCATCGCGTCCAACGCGGCCGACCTCGTCTCCGAGGGAACCGTCTCGATGCGCACCGCGGGCGAAGACGTGGAGAACACGCTCTTCGTCACGCCGAACTCGGTGGTCGCACTCGTCGCCGCGGGCGGCAAGGTCGCCGGTCTCGTCACCGACGACTCGGACTTCGTCGCCACCGCGTTCGACGCACACCGCGTTCGCTGGGACGACGCACCCGAGTTCAAACTCCGAACACCGCCGCTTTCGCGCGTCCGTGAGACGCTCAGCGAGGACATCGGTGACGACACGCGAGACGACTTCGACGCCGTCCTCTCGTCGCTCACCTCCGCCCGCGGCGACGGCAACGGGTTAGACGAAGTGACGATTTCGCTCCTCGTCGCCGCTCGGAACGAGGTGCTCCTCTACGACATCTCGAAGTGGGGCGAAGACGTTGGTATCGCCAGCAAGGCGACGTTCTCGCGCACCAAGACGAAACTCGAAGACCTCGGTCTCATCGCCACCGAGAAGGTCCCCATCGACGTCGGTCGTCCGCGTCTCCGCCTTAAACTCGGCACCGACCAACTCGCCGACGCAGACCGCGACGACCTCGCAAGTGTCGCCCAAGAACTCCTGAACGGATAAGCGAAGACCCCGCCGCTTTTTCTCCCTCGCGTTCGTCGAACGGGGCATGATTATTGGACTCGCCGGGAGCGGTCCCGCCGCCGAGTCGATTCGCGCGGCGTGCGCCGATATCGACGCCGAAGTACGGGAGGCAGACCCCGAGAACCTCGACGCCACCGACCTCGGATTCGTCGTCGCACCCGCCGGAAGCGACGCGTTTGCCGTCGCCGACGACGCTGCAGACCGCTGGCTCGCCGTCGAAATCGGCGGCGTCGGTGGACACGCCGTCTCCGACGTCGATGCTGCAGTCGCCGCGTTCGACGCCGAGAGCGCTCGCTACCGCGACCTTCGGCGTCGAGTTGCCTCGACCACGGAACCAGAGGGTCGTCCTTCAGGCGACCGTGCGGCGGTTCGACTCGCCGGTGCAGTCGCTGGCCGACGCGGAATTGCACTCTTGTCCGGCGCGGATGTCGCCGGAACGGTCGTGGAAGTTCCCGGCGCGGAACGCTCGGTGCTTCCGCTTCCCCTCCCTGCGTCGGGTTCGCGTGACAGAACGCTCTCGCGCGAGTTTCGTTCCGTCTCGCTCGACGACGCGATTTCACGCGCGGAATTGGCCGTCGATGACCGCGTCGGCATCGTCACACAGGTCGGCGAGCGCGAGTCGTTCCCGTTGCCGTACTACGTTGCACAGACCGCCGATACGACCGCGTACGCCGACAGTCGTGCCGCAGAATTGGCTGGCGGGGCCGCCGCTGGGTGGGACGAAGCCTACATGAAGGCACTCGGCGAGGCGCTCGAACGCTATTCTGCGGGCGTCTACCGAGCGAGTGAGTTCGCGGTTGCGCCCGCATCGAACCGCCCGAGGGCCGTCTCCCCGAGTCGATTCGTCCGCCCCGATTCGTATCGCGCTCCCGACCCGCGCGAGTCGATTCAGTGGGTCGAGGGCGAGCATCTCGCAACCGGAGATGCCGTCTCGCTTCCTGCGGAGTTCGTCCACTACCCGCCGCCGAGCGAGCGCCACAAACCCGCGATTACGACGGGACTCGGACTCGGGAACTCCGGTGCCGAAGCGATTCTGTCGGGCCTGTACGAGACTATCGAGCGCGACGCGACGATGCTCGCGTGGTACTCGACGTTCGACCCGCTCGGACTGGACGTCGAAGACGAGACCTTCCAGACGCTCTGTCGGCGTGCACGGTCGGAGAATCTGGAGGTGACGGCGCTGCTCGTCACCCAGGATATCGACGTTCCCGTCGTCGCCGTCGCTGTCCACCGCGACGACGAGTGGCCGAAGTTCGCAATGGGTTCGGGTGCGAACCTCGACGCGAATGTCGCAGCACGGTCGGCGCTCTCCGAGGCGCTCCAGAACTGGACCGAACTCCGCGGGATGGGTCCCGAAACTGCTTCGCAGCAAGGCGGCGCAATCGCTACCTACGCCGACTTCCCGGCGAGTGCACGCGAGTTCGTGACGCCCGATGCGACGATTCCCGCAGAGTCGGTCGGACCGGACGTGGACGACGGTGCAGAAGAGTTGGAGATGGTGGTCGAACGCGTCGCCGACGCCGGTCTCGACGCGTACGCGGCACGCATCACACCGCGCGATGTCGAACAGTTAGGCTTCGAAGCAGTGCGCGTGCTGGTTCCCGAAGCGCAACCGCTGTTCATGGGCGACTCGTTCTTCAGTGACCGCGCCGAGTCGGTACCGCGAGAACTCGGGTTCGAACCGCGGTTGGACCGCGAGTTCCACCCGTTCCCGTAAGGGGCTGACAGCCGACACAACTGCTCGTACGGCGGTGTGCCGGACACCCGCAGGCCGCCGCACGGTCTTCTACTCGAAGATGTGCGGTCTGGCCGCGGCTTTGGTTATGAACCTTCGGCGAAAATCGAGTATCTCTGCTCAGACGCCGAACGTCGCCCGGAGCATGTCGCGCGTGCCGGGACCGAGACCGACCGCGAGGACGGCGATGAGGAGGAGAATCGCGTAGCGTGGACTGTCCTCGAAGATTCGGTCGTCGAAGACCCACACGACGAGCGTCGCGGCGACGAGTTTCACGAGGAGGAACGGCCACGCGTCGCCCGTGATAGCGAGCACTCCCGCGGGGAGCGTCGCGGCGGTGAAGTCAACGACGGCCTGATTCACGGGGTGTTTGGCGACGAGGTTCGGGCCGGCACCGATTGCGGTCATCCAGTCGAGACCGATGACGTTCGCCACGCCATCGACGGCGTGGCCCCAGATGATGACGAGACCGATGAGTCCCGTCCCGAGGTTGACTTCGGGCGCGAAGCGCTCGACGAGCACCCACGTAATCGCGGCGGCGACGGTCGAACCGACGAGGATGACGACGAGCACTTGCGGGTAGAACGTCGCCCCGTTGATGCCGCTCACGCCCGCCCAGAGGAGATAGAGGAGCGAGAGCGCGAGGACGCCCACCCCAGCCGCGAACAGCGGCTTCACGTAGTCGTCCACGAGACCGTTTCGCTCGGCGGTGACGCTGGCGACGACGGCGACCAAGGTGATGACGAAGACGGTCACGTAGATGACCGGGCTGATGACGAGCGTGTTCACCGGATAGGTGATGAGCGTATCCGCGGCCGCCGACGCGTCGTTCACGTCCTCGATGACGCGGAACGCGCCGCCGAAGAACATGAACGGGATGAGTGCGAAGAAGAACCGCGGCTCGTCGCCGATGTCGAGGCGGCGCAAGAGAAACACCACGCCGGTGAGCGCGACGATGAGCGTGACCATGTAGCCGATTTCGGAGACGAGCGTGTAGCCGGGATAGGCGACTGGTTCTGCGGCCGCGGCACACGCGGCGGCGCTATCGAGATACTGGGTGACGCCGTCGGGGCGAATCGCACAGACCGCGGAGTTCGCGTCCGCTTGGACCGGTCCCCAGAAGTAGTGCCAGATGAAGCCGTCGTAGACGACACGAGGGAAGGCGAGTGAACCGCCGACGAGGGCGACGAGGATGGCGACGACGCTCAGCCCCCACAATCGCTCGGGGCTGACGCCAAGTCGCGCGGCTACCGTTGACATACGCGAAACCCCGGTGGCGGGCTTGTTTAGGGTTCCGGTCTTTTGCACGCGCCAAATGGTGACGTGGCGACTGCGAATGGTGCTGCAAACTCCGGCAGCGTGGAGGGAATCAGAGCGACGAGTGTCGAACTAGGGTTCGCTGGGTTCGTGAATCGGCAACACCGGGTCGTCGTACTCGGTGCCGAGGATGACCATCGTCTGGGAGCGCGAGAAGCCTTCGAGTTCGGCCACGTGGTCGAACATCAGTTCGCGGAGTTCGTCCGTGTCCCTCGCGTACACGCGGAGGATAACGTCCCACTCGCCGGTCGTCAGGTGAATCTCTTGGACGCCTTCGATGTCGCGGAGTTGCTGGAGAGCCTCTTTTTCGTGGCCCTGTTTGACGCGAAAGCCGACGAGCGCGGAGGTTCCGAGTCCGACCGCGCGCGCATCGACGCTGGCGTGATAGCCTTCGATGACGCCTGCGTCTTCCATCCGTCCGACTCGGTCGTGGACGGTCGCACTCGACATATCGATGCGTCTGGCAATCTCGCTGAAGGGCGTGCGTGCATCCTCCATGAGAATTCGGAGAATGGCCCTATCTGTCGCGTCGAGGTCCATAGCGATTGTTCTGCGGGCGACGACTTGCACCTTGCGGATGAATCCTGAGAGACAGTAGCGTGGACGTCATGCAGAACGGTCGGCGATATCGCGGGCGGCGGCGAGCACGTCGTCGTGGACGTGGCCGTTCGAGGCGACCATCCCGTCGGAGTCGTGACGCCAGTCGTCGCCGTCGAGGTCGGTGACGGTCCCGCCCGCCTGGCGGACGAGATACGCACCGGCGACAGAATCCCAGGAGTTCGCGCGCTTGTTCGTGATGACGCCGTCCAGCGAGCCATCGGCGAGCAGCGAGAGACAGACCTGCATGCTACCGTAGCGCCGGAGGTCGCCGAACCGCGAGACGATTGCTTCGGTGGCGGCGGCGTACTCGTCGCGCTCTTCGAAGTTCCACCAGAACGTCGGGACGACCGTACACAACTCGGGGTCGGTGCGTTCGCTCACGGATATCTCCTGGCCGTTGCGATACGCGCCACGCTCGTCTGCCGCGTAGAGGTCTTCGAACGCGGGCAGTGCGTTGGCCGCGGCGACCGGCTCGCCGTCCACGAGGGCGGCGACCGATGTGGCCCACATCGGCACGTCGCGGACGAAGTTGTTCGTCCCGTCGATGGGGTCTACAATCCACGAGGGACCGGATTCGGGGACCACTTTGAGTTCGTCGTCTTCCTCGCCCACGACGGGTTCGTCCGGGAAGGCGGCGTGGATGCGCTCGACGACGCGACGCTGTGCATCGCGGTCCGCTTGGGTGACGACGTCGGTTTTCCCGCCTTTCGTCTCCACGTCGATGCCGGTTCGGAAGGCTCGGTGCGCGACTGCACCGCCGTCGCGCGCTGCGCGTTGGGCCCGGTCGGCGCGGGCGTCCAATTCGTTCATAGGGTGGCTTCCGATGGGAGCGGCCTATATCCATCGCCCCGACCGATGGCGTCTCGCATGGCGATTATCGAGGTTTATCACGAAGCGAATCCAACTAGCGGGATATGCCGGACAGTTCCGACGTTCCGGATACCGTGTCCGAAACACTCGTGACGGCGCTCAAGGAGGCCCGGGAAGGCGTTCGCTCTGGTGACGTCGCAACCGCCCGCGAGCGAGTGGATGTCGCAGAGCGCATTATCCGAACGCAGCTCCCCGAGTCGGACGTCGCGGAAACACTCACTTTTGGACTCGAGGCTGTCGATCGAACCGCGGCCGACGAACCGCTCGTCGCCTCGGAGTACCTTCGCTCGATGGTTCAACTGCTCACAGAATAGCACCGTCGCTCACGGAGCGAATATCGAAGAAACCAGAAAGCGCAATTAGAACCCGGACGGAAGACGTTTTCCACAACCCTCACGGCCTTTTTCGGTTTGCACCGACTTCCCGAACTCCGATTTCTCGTGGTCCGGTACTTGGCCTTCCCGCTACTCATTCAAGAGTAGTTAGCGGGGCTGTTGCGGTTCCTCTTCGGCACTTTGACCTCGTCTTCCTATTACGAAAGACTCGGTGTTCGTGACGACCCCATTCCTCCCCATCTTGCGATGGGTACCATCTTTGACGCTTGCGCGCCGCCGATTGGATTCGGTTTGGTCATCCGGTACGCCCTTGCGTTTCCGGCAACACTATAGTACGACGCTATACATAATGAATGTTTCTTAAGGTTTTGGAACAATCAGAATTTCCTGATAGTCACGTTAACGTGTATTTAGAGGTCAGCGTCAATTATATTTTACATGTCATAATTCGTATATTTGTCCATCCGTTTACAGCGTTCGTTCCTCTAGAGACGCTCTCCCATCCGGCGACTTTCACCGGAAACGTGGTCTGTTGCTCCCATGTGACACAGAAGTGAGACCGAGGGTATCAGTGTCGCGGCGGTGGGTGTGCGACAGCCTCGCGGACAGCGAACACCACGACACCGAGGACGACCAGCGATGCGACGAAGAACTCGATTGCGGGTGTGCTCCCCGTGTTGACCCAGATGAGAATGTCCTCGAACTCCAAGAGGAAGAAGAGAAACACGACGAGGAGTGCTCCATGTTTGCCGATGTGGAGGTTCACCATGTGTGTAGATGGAGCGGGCAGCGACTTTGTTCTCTCGGCGAGTTCGGGCGGTGGACTAGTGTAGTGGTCGCTGGGTGAGAAAGGAGGGATTTTGAACGTCGTGGGGCGGTCGTCTCACGTACTCAGGCTCACTTCGTCGTAACGGAGTAGCGAGAGGAGGGATTTGAACACCGTGAGACGACCGTCTCACGTATCAGGCTCACTTCGTTCGTAACGGAGTAGCGAGGGGAGGGATTTGAACCGCGGTCGCAACAAGTTGCTCCCTGATTCAAATCCCTCCGTGGCGATTTCTCTGCTCACTATCGTTCGCAGCAGAAATGCGAGGGGAGGGATTTGAACCCACGGACCCCTACGGGAGCGGATCTTGAGTCCGCCGCGTTTTCCAGACTTTGCTACCCTCGCGCATCTCAAGGTAGGACGGGCAGTCTGCTAAAACGTTCCGAAATGTTAGACGACGACGCCGACCTGTTCGAGGACGAGCATCCCTCCGACGGCGACGCCGACGACGCCCGCGACGGCGCGGAGGACGCGGGTCCCACCGACTTGCATCGAGCGGTCCCAGAGGAGCGACACCGTCGCCATCGTCGCAACCGTCAGGACGGTGAACGCTCCGAGGAAGGCAATCGCCTGCCCCATCGCGGGTGCCGCAGAGACCATGGCGATGACGAGCGCACCACTGCCCGCGAAACCGTGGAGGACGCCGACGGCGAACGACTCACCGTGAACGTGCGAGTGGTCGGCACCGAGCGAGAACCCGCCGACCGAGAGGTGCTTGTGTGCCCTGCTATCGTGCTCGTGCGAACGAAGCGTCGGGAGTTCGACGTCGGCGGCGCGGAGGAGCATTCGTGCGCCGAGCAGAACGAGCACTCCACCGACGACGATTTCGAACAGTCGCGTCACCGACTCCGGGAGGTGCACGCCGAGCGCGACGAACGCCAAGCCGATAGCCGCAATCGGAAGAGAGTGTCCAATACCCCACGACGCACCGACGATTCCCGGACGGTCGCCGTCCCCTTCGACCATCGTCGCAACTGCTGCGAGGTGGTCCGTCTCCAGCGCGTGGCGAACGCCGATAACGCCTCCCGCAACGAGTGCAGATGCAAGTGCCATACCTCTGTGACTGGTGACCACCCCTAAATAGGGCCTGAATCGCGGCCGTTGTTACCGGCCGGGAGCCAATCGCCGTGCTTCGAGGTAGGCGAGCAAACAGTCGTAGTCACAGAACGACCCCGTCGAAATTCGCATCCCGCTCCGAAGCTCTTCGATGAACACCGGTTCTGCGTATTCAACCTCGTTGCCGCAGTAGGCGCACTCGGTCATGATACTAGTCGGCCTCGTATCAGCATGAACCTCTGGCTTTCGCTGTCAGGTCTGCTTGGACTCCGAGCGTGGCCGATGGAATTACTGGGGTTGCCGACACCTATAGTCCATGGACGAACACACCCGCGACCCGAGCGTCGCCCCGCCGCTCGGGAACCCGACGGGGTGGGACCAGGACCGACGAGTGTGGGAACACGCCACCCTCCGCAGAGCCGTCGAACACGGCATCAGACTGTTCAACTCCAGCGACTTCCACGAGAGCCACGATTGTTTCGAAGACGAGTGGTACAACTACGGCGCGGGAACCACAGAGAGCGCTTTCCTCCACGGGATGGTACAGGTCGCCGCGGGCGCGTACAAGCACTTCGACTTCGAGAACGACGTGGGCATGCGTTCGCTGTTCGAGACCGCCCTCGAATACCTCCGGGGCACACCCAGCGATTTCTACGGCGTCGATGTGGACGACATCCGCGAGACGATGCGCGCCGCACTCGACGACCCGACCGTCCTCCACGGGTGGCAAATCACCCTCGACGGCCACCGGGCGACTGCCTATCCCGCCGACTACGACTACGTCGAACACCTCGACCACTGAGACTGATTCTGACAACCCTCCGAGACCTTCTCTGTCCCGTGAATCTTAACAGCCTTTACCCTCCAGTGCAAGGTCCGTTCAATGCGTATCTACGAACTCGGTGACGGCACGCCCGAAGTGTCAGTCGTCGGGTCTATTCACGGCGACGAACCGTGTGGTGCGCGGGCAATCGAGCGGTTCGTTGCGGAAGACCCCGACGTCGAGCGTCCGGTCAAACTCATCGTCGCCAACGAGGAGGCGCTCGAAGCGGACGTTCGCTACCTCGACGAAGACCTGAACCGGGCCTTTCCCGGCGACCCGCACGCCGACTCGCACGAGCGACGACTCGCCCACGACCTCGGGCGCGAAGTCCGTGAGACGACGGCGTTCTCTATCCACTCGACGCAGTCCTTTGCCGAACCCTTCGCCATCGTCGATACCGTCGATGCGGTCGCGCGCGCTATCTGTCCGCGACTCCCGGTCGAGTACCTCGTGGAGACCAACAACTTCGCCGAAGGCCGACTCATCGAACACGCCCACACTATCGAAGTCGAAGCCGGACTGCAGAAATCCGACCAAGCGGCGGACAACGCCTACTGGCTGATTCGCGCGTTCCTCACCGCGACGAACGTCCTCCCGGCCCCGACGGTCACGAGCGACGGCAGCGGCGGCGACGACCCGATGAGCGCCGACCGACCGAACCTCGGTCTCGACGAAGACGACTCGCTCGACGTGTTCCGCCTGCTCGAAAAGATTCCCAAACCCGAGGCCGACGAGTACGAGGTGTTCGCAACCAACTTCGAGGAAGTGAGCGAAGGCGAGGCGTTCGCCCGCGCCGACGACGAGACGTTCGTCGCCGACCGAGACTTCTACCCCATCTTACTCTCGGCGTACGGCTACGCCGACATCTTCGGCTACGCCGGCGACACCATCGGGCAAATTTCGTAGGCTGACCGCAGTTCGACTCTTACTCGTCGGCCGCTTCGAACTCCACGAGGGTCAAGGTTCTATCCAGATAGCAGTGGTCGTGTGGCGGGTCACCGATGACTTCACGGATACGGTACTCTTGGTCGAACTCGGCCCCTTCGGGGACACAGTACTGGTGGCTCGGGCACTCGGTGTGGGGACAGGGACCTTGGAGGCTGGCCTTACTCCCCGAGAATGCGCCTTTCGAGGGGACGTTCGCCTGCACTGGGACGGGTTCGACTTCGACGGCGCGAACGCCCTCGTCGTGGACCGCACAGTCCAGCAGTTGGGTGTTCTCGCGGACGCCGACGACCTGATAGCGGACGCCTTCGGTGAGGTTGAGACACTGTTGTCGATACGGACAGCCTTCGCAACCGGAGGACTCTCCGTGGTAGACGAATTCCGTGCCGGGGTCGGTGAGGCGGCCACCAATGAGCGTAACGGAGGTCATACTCGAAGATTTATCTGCAGGTGGGTTAAGACTCCCGCCCGGTCAACTCGTCGAGTTTGTCGAAGTAGTCGGGTCGCGGCACCTGATACAGGCCGCGGTAGTCGATTTCGCCGTCCGAAAAGCGCTGTGCGAGTTCCGCCGCACCGTCGATGGCCGCCTCGCGCGTCTCGAACGCCACGACTTCGGCCTCTATCTCCGGTTCCATGTAGAGGACGGCGTGCCACGTCGAGGTTCGAACCTGCGTCGCGCCGGGCCGTTTGGCCCGAGAGCCGTTCCAGACGAAAATCGTCGGCATGCACTCCGAGGGGAAGTTGCTCTCGTTGAACACGTCGGGACGGTAGGCGAGGATTCGTCTCCCACCCGCTTCGTCGTTCCACAGCGTCCATCCCGCTGGCAGTTCGCTCATACCGGCTCTTTTCACGCTTCCGGCGTAAGCCTCTCGCTGTCGTCTCGCTCGAACGCCGGAATAACAGTCAGTGAATGTACACCTGATGACTGACTGACTGGATTAACGACACCCCTACCGCACTGAATCTTCGATTAAATCGGCAGACTCCACGAACATTGGTGAAAAAACGGTTCGGTATCTATGTGGAACAGACGATATTTTGGTCAACAAACTGACCGTAGTCGCAGAAAGCGTTATATGCTAACGTCTCTCATTGAGGAACAGTCTCGGTCACCGGACCGAGCGAGTCGTGTCGCACACTGTCATACGTGAACCGCCGATTCTGTCGCCTGCCGTAGTGTTGTTGTGAGCGTGTAGCACGGCGACGATTCCGGGCACTCCTATCGGCCGACACGGCCGGGAAATGGGTGTTCTGGCGTCGTCTGCGACCTGCGTTCGCAGGTCCGTCGCCCCCGTCTCCGGACGGATGGTCCAACGAGGCTCCACGAACAATGAACGGCGAAATGGAAACACTCGCAGACCTCAGCAAGCATTACCGGGATTCGGTTCCCGCCGACCTCAGAGAAGCAAACAGCTTCGAGTGGTACTTGGAAGAGGTCTACGAAGACCCGAAGATTGCTCGTAACGCCCACCAACGCGTGGCGGATATGTTCGACTTCTATGGCACCCGCTATGACGAAGATGCGGGCGTCGTGGAGTACCTCATGGCGTCAGAAGACCCCCTGCACGACGGGGAGAACGTCTTCTACGGCCGCGAAGTGCACGAGTCGATACACGAATTCGTCAACAAGGTGAAATCAGGGGCTCGCGGCCTCGGCCCCGAAAAGCGCATCAAACTCCTCTTGGGACCGGTCGGTTCAGGCAAGTCGCACTTCGACTGGCTGTCTCGACGCTACTTCGAGGACTTCACCATGCGCGACGAAGGCCGGATGTACACCTTCCGATGGACGAACCTGTGTGACATCATCCGCGACCAAGACCCCGGTGACAACGTGGTCAAGTCGCCGATGAATCAGGACCCAATCGTGTTGCTTCCGCAGGAACAGCGCGATATCGTCATCGAGGGGTTGAACGAGAACCTACAGGCTCCGTACACCATCAGGAACGACCAGGCGCTCGACCCCGCTTCGGAGTTCTACATGGACCGGTTGCTCGCACACTACGACGACGACCTCGAATCCGTCCTCGAAAACCACATCGAGATTATTCGACTCGTCGCCTCCGAGAACAAGCGACAGTGTGTCGAGACCTTCGAACCGAAGGACAAGAAGAACCAGGACGAGACGGAGTTGACCGGCGACGTCAACTACTCGAAACTCGCGGTCTACGGCGAGTCAGACCCCCGCGCGTTCGACTACTCGGGCGCGTTCTGTAACGCCAACCGCGGCATCTTCTCCGGCGAGGAACTGCTGAAACTCCAGCGCGAGTTCCTCTACGACTTCCTGCACGCCTCGCAGGAGCAGACTATCAAGCCGAAGAACAACCCGCGAATCGACATCGACCAGGTCATCGTGGGGCGGACGAACATGCCCGAGTACCGCGAGAAGAAAGGCGACGAGAAGATGGAGGCGTTCAACGATAGGACGAAACGAATCGACTTCCCGTACGTCCTCGAATACGAGCAGGAAGCCGAAATATACCGGAAGATGCTCCGCAACGCCGACGTTCCGGACATTCACGTCGAGCCACACACCCTCGAAATGTCCGGCCTGTTCGGCGTGCTCACGCGCATCACCGAACCCGATTCGGACACCATCACGCTCGTCCAGAAGGCGAAAGCCTACAACGGCGAGTTGGACGACGGCGACGACATCGACGTTCGTAAACTCCGCGAGGAGGGCGAGGCGAAAGCCGACATCGCCGAGGGCATGGACGGCGTCTCCGCCCGGTTCATCGGCGACGAGATAGCCGAGGCCATCATGGACTCGACCCACCGCGGCAGAAAGTACCTCTCGCCGCTGTCGTCGTTCACGCACCTCGAAGAGAACCTCGAAAACCACGGGTCGATACCCGAAGAGAACCTCGGGCGCTACCACCGCTACCTCGAGATGGTCCGCGAAGAGTACAAAGAGCGCGCCATCGAGGACGTGCGCCACGCCCTCGCCTACGACATCGACGAGATTCGCCGGCAGGGCGAGAAGTACATGGACCACGTCATGGCCTACATCGACGATGCGACGGTCGAGGACGAACTCACCGGCCGCGACCAAGACCCCGACGAGAAGTTCCTGCGCGCAGTCGAAGAGAAACTCAACATCCCCGAAGACCGCAAAGAGGACTTCCGACAGGAAGTCTCCAACTGGGTCTCGCGCCGTGCGCGCGAGGGAACCTCCTTCGACCCGCAAGACAACGACCGCCTCCGCCGCGCCTTAGAGCGCAAACTCTGGGAAGACAAGAAGCACAACATCAACTTCTCGGCACTCGTGAGTGCCAACGAACTGGACGACGACGAACGAAGCACGTGGGTCGATGCGCTCGTCGAACAGGGATACTCGCGCGACGGTGCCCGAGAGGTGTTAGAGTTCGCTGGCGCGGAGGTGGCCAAGAGCGAACTGGAAGCCTGATATGCACGACTACATCCACGACGCGGACGAGGTTCTTCGCGGCACCTACGAGGAACCGATGAGCCTCGCCGAATACGTCGAAGCGTCGTTCAGGTCACCTTCCATCGCCTCACACGCGTCGAAGTACCTCCTCGAAGCAATCGAGTCGATGGGGACTCGAACCGTGGTCGAAGAGGGCGAAG
Source organism: Haloferax namakaokahaiae (assembly GCF_042663225.1). Taxonomy (NCBI): domain Archaea; kingdom Methanobacteriati; phylum Methanobacteriota; class Halobacteria; order Halobacteriales; family Haloferacaceae; genus Haloferax; species Haloferax namakaokahaiae. Next base: position 93,356 of record NZ_JBHTAA010000001.1, read on the forward strand.
AGAAGGCTCGCTATCGCTTCTTCGACGACCCGTCGAACGACGGCGAGCACGCCGTCCTCGGCAACACGGACATCCTCAACGCCTTCGTTGACGACCTCCGAACCATCGCCGCCGACCGCGGCAAAGCAGAGAAGATAATCTGGTTCGACGGGCCGACCGCGACTGGCAAGTCCGAACTCAAGCGCTGTCTCATCAACGGCCTGCGCGAGTACTCGAAGACGGACGCCGGCCGCCGATACACCGTCGAGTGGAACATCGTCAACGCGGCCGACACCCGAGGGCTGTCGTACGGCGGCGAAGTCGAGTCCGAACGCGAGGAGGACTGGTACGAGAGTCCCGTCCAAGCCCACCCGCTGTCGGTGTTCCCCGCTGACGTTCGAAAGCGCCTGCTCTCCGACCTGAACCGAACCAACGGGACGGACATCGACGTCGATGTGGACGAAGAACTCGACCCGTTCTGCCGGGAAGCGTACAACTTCCTCGAAGAGATGTACCGCAGAAACGGGAAACAAGACCTGTTCTCGTCGGTCTCGGACCCCAAACACCTCCGGGTGAAGAACTACGTCGTCGATGTCGGCCGCGGCATCGGCGTCCTTCACTCCGAGGACGACGGGTCGCCGAAAGAGCGCCTCGTCGGGTCGTGGATGCCGAGCATGCTCCGGGAGTTGAACTCTCGGGGGCGAAAGAACCCGCAAGCGTTCAGCTACGACGGCGTGCTCTCGCAGGGGAACGGCCTCCTCACCATCGTCGAGGACGCCACCCAGCACGCCGACCTCTTGCAGAAGTTGCTCAACGTCCCCGACGAGGGCCACGTCAAACTCGACAAGGGAATCGGGATGGACATCGACACCCAGTTGGTCATCATCTCGAACCCCGACCTCGACGTGGAACTCGACAAGTTCGCCGACAGAAACGGACGCGACCCGCTGAAGGCCCTCAAGCGTCGGCTGAACAAACACGAGTTCCGCTACCTGACGAACGTCTCGCTCGAAGCCGAACTCATCCGACGGGAGTTGACCAACGAGACGAGCGTCTGGACCGACGACCCCGAAACCGTGTACGAACGAGTCGCAGAAGCAATCGCACTCGACGTCCGCGAAGGGCCGGGTGCGGTGCACCTCCGCGAACTCGCACCGCACACCGTCGAGGCGGCGGCGCTCTACAGCGTCGTCACTCGATTAGATTCCGACGACCTGCCGCGCGACCCAGACATGGAGTTCTCGCTGGTCGAGAAAGCGATGCTGTTCGACCGCGGCTATCTCCAGTCCGGCGACGAGCGACGGGATATCTCGGAGTTCACGTTCGAAGGTGAGACCGACGGCACCCACGGCATCCCGGTGACGTTCACCCGCGACGTGATAGCCGACTTACTCCACGAGCGCCCGGACAGACACCACCAGACACTCGACGTCGCCGCGGTGGTCATGCCGACGGACGTGCTCGACGCGATGGCGAACGAACTCTCCGATGCGCCGGTGTTCTCGCGCGGCGAGGCCTCCGAGTACGAGAGTCGCATCGCCATGGTCAAATCGTACATCTTCGACAGACAGGAGGCGGACGTGCTCGACGCGCTGCTCGCCGACAAGGTCGTCCAGCGCGAGACGGTCGCCGAGTACGTCGAACACGTCTTCGCGTGGGCCTCGGACGACCAAATCGAGACGGAACACGGTCGTATCGACCCCGACCCGTTGCTGATGAAACTGTTCGAGACCGAGCACCTCGGCCGGTTCGACGAAGACGAGTACTCGGGCAACACGCCCTCCGAGGACGTCGAAGCCTTCCGCAACGAGAAGGTCATCACCGCGCTCAACCGCTACGCGTGGGAGAACCGCGACGAGGGCTTTACCATCTCGAACGTGGACCTGACGGAGATTCCGGTCATCAAGACCGTCTTGGAGACCCACGATTGGGACGACGTGCGCCGCCTGTTCGGCGACCTCGACCCCCGGCAGTGGGAAGACCCGCCGACCAACACCGAGACCGAGCGCGTCAAAGAACGAACCATCGAGGAGATGAAAGCCCGCGGCTACACCGCGGCGTCGGCCGAACTCACCAGTCGCGCCGTCATGAAGGAGGTGAGCCACACGTGGGACTGAGAGAAGACCTCGAACGATTCCGTGAAGTCGGCGAAGAGCGCCGCGAAGACCTCAAAGAGTTCATCTCGTACGGTGACCTCGGCGCGTCGGGCGCGAAAGACATCAAGATACCAATCAAGGTGGTCAACCTCCCGGAGTTCAAATACGACCGTCTCGACATGGGCGGCGTCGGACAGGGACAGGGCGGGACCCCAGACGTGGGTCAACCCGTCGGCCCACCGCAACCGGCACCCGGCGAGGGTGACGAGGGCGAACCCGGCGAAGAGGGGGCCGAACACGAGTACTACGAGATGGACCCCGAGCAGTTCGCCGAAGCGTTGGACGAAGAACTCGGTCTCGAACTCGAACCGAAGGGCAAGGAGGTCATCGAGGAAGTCGAAGGGGACTTCACCGACATCACTCGCGTCGGCCCGCACAGCACGCTCGACTTCGAGCGCCTGTTCAAAGAGGGTCTCAAGCGCAAACTGGCGATGGACTTCGACGAGGAGTTCGTCCGCGAGGCGATGAAAGTCGAGGGCACGACGCCCGAACAGGTCTACCACTGGTGCCGCGACCAGCACATCCTCGTCTCGCTCACGTGGATCGACGACGAGTGGACGCGCATCCCCAAGGACGAACTCGACAAGTGGGCCTCCTTCGAGGAGATGGAACAGAACGTCGAGCGAACGACGACGGTCCAGCGCATCCGCCGCGACGGGCTGAAGGAGATTCCGTTCCGCCGCGAGGACGAGCGCTACCGTCACCCCGAGATTATCGAGAAGAAGCAATCGAACGTCGTGGTCGTCAACATCCGCGACGTCTCGGGGTCGATGCGCGAGACGAAGCGCGAACTCGTCGAACGCACGTTCACCCCGCTCGACTGGTACTTGACCGGCAAGTACGACCACGCCGAGTTCGTCTACATCGCCCACGACGCGGAGGCGTGGGAGGTCGAACGCGACGAGTTCTTCGGCATCCGCTCGGGCGGCGGGACGCGCATCTCGTCCGCTTACGAACTCGCCGCCGAGATTCTCGAAGAGCGCTACCCGTGGCGCGACTGGAACCGCTACGTCTTCGCCGCGGGCGACTCCGAGAACTCCTCGAACGACACGAAAGAGCGTGTCATCCCGAAGATGGAGCAAATCGAGGCGAACCTCCACGCCTACGTGGAGACTCAGCCCGGTGGCACCGCCATCAACGCAACGCACGCCGAGGAGGTCGAACGGAGCCTCGGCGACGAAGACAACGTCGTCGTCGCGTACGTCTCCACGCCGGACGACGTCATCGAGGCCATCTACCAAATCCTCAGCACGGAGGCGACCGCAGAATGAGTTTCAGAAAACACCGCAGAGACGCACAAAAAGAGGCCGCGCGCCTCGCCGAACCCGTCCGCGAAGCGGGCGCGCTCGCCAAGAAACTCGGGTTGGACCCCTATCCCGTGAACTACTGGGTCGTCAACTACGACGAGATGAACCAACTCATCGCCTACGGCGGCTTCCAGCGTCGCTACCCACACTGGCGGTGGGGGATGACCTACGACCGCCAGCGCAAGACCGACCAGTTCGGCATGGGCAAGGCGTTCGAAATCGTCAACAACGACGACCCGTCGAACGCCTTCCTCCAGGAGTCCAACTCGCTGGCCGACCAGAAGGCCGTCATCACCCACGTCGAAGCCCACTCGGACTTCTTCAAGAACAACCAGTGGTTCGGGCTGTTCTCGGAGGAGGGACTGAACGCGGCGGCGATGCTCGAACAGCACGCCGAGACCATCGAACGCTACATTCAGGACCCGGAAATCAGCCGTGAAGACGTCGAGCGATTCATCGACGCCGTGCTCTGTCTCGAAGACAACATCGACCAACACCGGTCGATTCGTGACGCCGTCGCGGGCGACGACGAGCGCATCCCGCGCGACGTTCGCTCGCAACTGGACAGTCTGAACATCTCCGACGACGTGCGGCGCGAGGTGTTCGACGAGGAGTGGCTCGACCAGGTTGAGGAGGCAGAGCGCGAAGCCGCGAAGCTCACCGCCCCCCGGAAGGACATCCTCGCGTACCTGCGCGAACACGGGATGTACTACGACGAGGAGTCGGAGAAGGCAGTCGAGATGGAACCGTGGCAGAAGGACGTACTCGACATGCTCCGCGAGGAGTCCTACTACTTCGCCGCCCAGAAGATGACGAAGGTCATGAACGAAGGCTGGGCGGCCTACTGGGAGTCGCTCATGATGGGCGACGAGCACTTCGCGGGGACTGACGAGTTCATCACTTACGCCGACCACCAGTCCAAAGTCCTCGGGTCGCCCGGTCTCAACCCCTACAAACTCGGCAAAGAGCTGTGGGAGTACATCGAGAACGTGACGAACCGCGCCGAAGTCGCGGACAAACTGCTCCGCGTCAAGGGTATCACGTGGCGGAACTTCAGCGAGGCCATCGACTTCGAGGAGGTACAGCAACTCCTCGAAACTGACCCCGCTATCCATTCGGTGCGTTCCGAGACGCTCGACGAGCTCGCCGACCTCGGCGCGGACGACCCGCGAATCGACCACGAGATGCTCGACCGCGCGCTCTCGGGCGACGAGTCGATTGACGTAGACCGGTTCCCGTGGAAAGTCCTCAGCTACGAGGGGATGGCCGAGCGCCACTTCTCACTGGTCAAGCCGCAGAACCGCGGCTTCGTCCGGCGGATTCGACGCTCCGAACTCGAACAGCTCTCGCGGTACATGTTCGACGACGAAGTGTACGACAGCGTCGAGGAGGCGCTCGCAGACGTGGACAAGACCGCCGGCTGGGACCGCATGCGCGAGATTCGAGAGAGCCACAACGACGTGACGTTCCTCGACGCGTTCCTGACCGACGAGTTCGTCCGCACGAATCACTACTTCGCCTACGAGTACTCCCGGTCGTCGCGGCAGTTCCACGTCTCTTCGACCGAGTACGAACAGGTCAAAAAGAAACTCCTGTTCCAGTTCACCAACTTCGGCAAGCCGACCGTCGTCGTCTACGACGGCAACTTCGACAACCGCGGTGAACTCCTGCTCGGCCACCAGTACAACGGCGTCATCCTCGATATGAAGCAGGCCCGAGGCGTGCTCGAACGCCTCTACGACCTGTGGGGGCGGCCGGTCAACCTGATGACCATCACCAAGGAGTTCGACGAACACGAAGTCGAAGTCGCCCGCCGCCGCGGGCGCGAACCGACGCCGACAGAACGAGGCATTCGAATCCGCTACGACGGAGACGGATTCGACGAACACGACCTCGAACCGGAACTCGAAGCCCGTATCGCCGCCAGCGACGTTGACTACGACACCAAGCCCGAGGAGTGGCTCTAGGTGGGCCGATGGCGAGTGAAGCGACACCGTCGCCGCTCGACGACGCCGTCGTCCACGACGTGCTCAGGAACGAGCGGCGAAGACTGGTGCTCGAACAACTCCGCGACGAGGTGAGTTCGCAGTCGGTCGGCACGCTCGCAGAACACATCGCCGAAGTCGAATCGGGCGAGTCGCCGCCGCCGAAGAACGTCCGCCAGAGCGTCTACATCTCGTTACACCAGACGCACCTGCCGAAGCTCGACGCGCTTCACATCGTCTCCTACGACTCAGTGCAAAAAGAGGTGACACTGGGGTCACGAGCGGACGAACTCGACGTCTACTTCGACGACCCGCCGGTCGGCGCGCTCGCCGCGATGAGTTTCGTCGCCTGTCTCATCGGTCTCGTGCTCGTCCTCGGGAGTTGGATGCAGGTGCCGGTCATCACGAGCATCGACCCGCGACTCATCGCCGTCATCGCGCTCGTCGTCGCAACCGCGGTCACTGGTGCGGAACTCACCGCGGGACCACGTCGCTGGTAGGGTCCCTATTTTCGCCACGCAACTCAAGTACACCCGTTCCTAAGCGCCGCTGCGCATGTCTCACACAACGTCGCTCGTCTGGTTCCGCCGCGACCTACGAGTGCACGACAACGAGGCACTGGTCGAAGCCTGTGCCGCCGACAACGCGGTCCCAGTCTACTGTTTCGACCCCCGAGACTACGGCACCCGACCGTACGGCGGGAGCGAGAGCTTCGAGTTCAGAAAGACGGGACCGCATCGCCTCCGATTCCGTCTCGAATCGGTCGCCGCTCTCCGTGACGCACTCAGAGACCACGGCACTGACCTCCTCGTCCGGGTCGGGAGACCCGAACACGTCGTCCCCGAACTCGCCACCGCGGTCGATGCCGACTTCGTGACGATGCACACGTGGCCGACGACCGAGGAGTTGCAGGTCGAAACGGCAGTCAAAGACGCCCTCGTCGAGGCTGGTATCGACGCCCGACGCTACTGGGGCCACACGCTCACCCACCTCGACGACCTGCCGATGGACTACAGGGACCTGCCAGACACGTACACCACGTTCCGCAACGCCGTCGAACAGGGCGTCCCGATGCGCGAACCACTCCACACACCTGCGATTCCGTCGCTTCCCAGTGATGCACCCGAATCGGGCGCGATTCCCGACCCCTCCGACCTCGACCCGTCGTTTTCGGCGGACTCTGAACTTCCGGCTCCGCCTGCCAAATCTGTCCTCCCCTTCGACGGCGGCGAGAGTGCGGCCCTCGAACGCGTCGAATCGTACATCTGGGACGGCGACCACCTCCGCGAGTACAAACAGACGCGAAACGGGATGCTCGGTGCCGACTACTCTTCGAAGTTCTCGCCGTGGCTCAACGAAGGCTGTCTGTCGCCTCGCTACGTCCAATCCGAGGTCGAGCGCTACGAGGACGCCCGGGTGAAGAACGACTCGACTTACTGGCTGACGTTCGAACTTCGCTGGCGCGACTTCTTCCAGTTTCAGTTCGCCAAACACGGCGGCGACTTCTTCCAGCAGGGAGGGATTCGCCACCGAACCGATATCGATTGGCGTGACGACGAGGCGCAGTTCGAGCGCTGGACCGCCGGTGAGACTGGGATTCCGTTCGTCGATGCCAACATGCGCGAGTTGAACGAGACGGGCTACATGTCGAATCGGGGTCGGCAGAACGCCGCGTCGTTTCTCGCCAACAACCTCCGGCTCGACTGGCGGCGCGGTGCGGCCTACTTCGAGACGCAGTTAGTCGATTACGACCCGGCGGTGAACTACGGCAACTGGGCCTACATCGCCGGGGTCGGCAACGACTCGCGGGACCGCTACTTCAACATCAACAAGCAAGCAAAGCGGTACGACCCCGATGCGGCGTACATCAAACACTGGCTGCCGGAACTCGACGCGCTTCCGCCGGCGTCCGCTCGTGCGCCGTGGAGACTGACTCCAGAGGAACGAGCCGACTACGGAGTCCAGTTGGGTGTGGACTATCCGGAACCGATGGTCGAACTCGAAGCGTCGTACGAGAAACTGCGATAACGAGCGCGTGACTGGAGTCGAGAACCGCTCAGACGCCCCACGCGTCGTTGCCGTCGCCACCGAGGAAGACGACACCCACGAGCAGGAACGTGATGAGCACGAAGGCGATAAGCGAGAGGCGCGGGATGGTGAGTAGGCCGCCGAGCATCTCGTACTGGATGCTCGTACACGGGCCGCCGACCGTACAGGTCGCGCCGGGTGCGACCTGTAGATAGGTGTGGTACCCCGCGAGTGCGACGCCGCCGAGCGAGAGCGGAAGCACCGTCTTCCACACCGCCTCCCGGTCTTCGACGGCGGCGACGCCGAGGACGACGACGAGTGGGTACATCAGAATGCGCTGGTACCAACAGAGGTCACACGGCATCAGTCCCAGTCCGAGACTGAAGTAGAGACTGCCGCTGGTCGCCGCGAGCGCGACGAGCGTCGCGGCACCGAGGAGTGCTCGCGTCCTGTCGGTCATCGAGTCCTCCGTGGGTGGCGCGTCGGTCGTGTGGCGGCGCTCGATTCAGTCCCAGTGGCCGACCTGCGGTTGCGTGTGCCTCGGGTGTGCGTTCCAGCGTGCACGATAGACAGAGACGACACTGCCGACAAAATAAATCCAGCGACCACCCAGCAGTCGCTCAGTGTGTGAGAACAGCGCCGTGCCGTCGGGGGACGACCGACGACCGACGCCATCGTGCCTACTCGGGCACAGAACGACCATACACCGAACCGGTGCGTATGAACGGGTGGCGGCACGTGTAATGAACGTTGTGCCGAATTCAGCCCCACCGGACCATCCTATTTAGCTCAATTTCCCACTTTCATACACACTTCGCCCATTCGATTTATACTCCTACGTGTCGTCTATTTGACCCGAAGTTGCACTCATGCCATCCCTCAAATCACTCACCGACCACGACGAACTCCTGAACGAGGCGTTCGACGCACTGGGCCACGAATACCGACGGCGAGTCCTCTATCGATTAGCCGAAGACGGCGAACTCTCCGGAGAGTTCTGTTCGACACCGGTGTTAGGCGAACAGACTGACCCCGATATCCTCAGTCTGCAACTCTACCACGTCCACCTCCCGAAACTCGACACTGCTGGCTTTATCGATTGGGACAGAGATGGCGGTTCGATTCGTCGCGGGGAACGGTTCGAAGCGGTGGTTCCGCTGTTAGAGATGCTCGCCGAGCAAGACGACAGACGGGTGTGAGTTTGGGGGTGGGAGGGCAGTGGTTTTTGAAAGAGGATCGGGAGGGAATTTGAACGCTGTGAGACGGTCGTCTCACGTACTCACGCTCGCTTTGCTCGCGTGAACGTCACTCGCAACGAGTTGCTCCCTGATTCAAATCCCTATTTTCGCATTCACAGCTTCACAGTCCAAGCGACACGCACAGCGGTCGCTTGGAAGGTAGTTCAGCAGAGAAATGCTCGGTAGGGGATTTGAACCTCAGTCGCTCCACTCGCTTACGCTCGTTTCGCTCCCTGATTCAAATCCCTACACTGCGCGCTCTTCTTCGTCACGTTGTTCCTCAGAAGAGTGCTCGGTAGGGGATTTGAACCCCTGTCCTCGGCTCGAAAGGCCAAGATGATTGGCCGGACTACACCAACCGAGCCAACTGCATTCACGAGTGACCGCCGGATTAAATTAAACGTTGCGTTCCGCCACGGCTTCGAGTGAGAGACCCACTCACGGGTAGCGATTACTCGCCTTTGAACTCGGGGTCGCGGTCGCTCGTGAACGCGGCGATGCCTTCCATCAGGTCAGACGTGGTAAAGACCAGTCCGAAGGCCTGTGCCTCGACTTCGAGCCCAGCGTCTGTGTCGTCCCAGCCACTTTGCATAGCGCGCTTGGTGTAACGTTGGGCAATCGGCGGCCCCTGTGCGAACTTCTTGGCGTACTCGAACGCCTGGTCCACGAAGTCCTCGTTCTCGAAGATTTCGTTGACGAAGCCGAAGTCGGCCATCTCCTCGGCGTCGTAGCGCTCGGCAGTGAAGATAATCTCCTTTGCGCGACCCATACCGACGATTCGCTGGAGGCGGACCGAGCCACCCCATCCGGGGATGAGACCCAGTTTGTGCTCGGGCTGGCCGAACTCCGAGCGCTCCGAGGCGACTCGAAGGTCGGCGCACATGGTGAGTTCCATCCCGCCACCGAGACAGAACCCGTCGATGGCGGCGACGACTGGCATCTCGACTTCTTCGAGTTTCCCGAAGGTGTGCTGGCCTTTTCGAGAGAGTTCGGTGCCAGTAATCGCATCCGGGCCGCTCGCAGCGACACTCGTCACGTCTGCTCCAGCGGAGAACGCCTTGTCACCGGCACCGGTGAGGAGGATTGCACGAACCTCGTCGTCGTCATCGAGGATGTCGATTAGCTCGCCGAGTTCGTCGATCAGGTCGGTGCTGATAGTGTTGAGGCGGTGCGGGCGGTTGAGCGTGATGTGACCGACGCCTTCGCGCACGTCAACGAGGAGGTTCTCGAACTCGTAGTCGTCGCCCTCGTCGGAGTCGTCGTCGTAGAAGCCAGCGCCCGAGTCGGCGCGCTCGCGGAGGTACTCGACGGCGTCGTACCGTGCGGCATTGGTTTCTTCGAACAAGCCGTCGAGCGTCTCGACGAGCGTCTCCAGTCCCGTGGCGTCGGCCATCTTCGCGGGACCGTCGGGGAAGCCAGCGCCGAGCATGACCGCGCGGTCGATCGCCTTCGGACCGGCGACGTCGTTGCCGATGAGACCGGCGACTTCGTTGGCCATGACGGCGAGCAGGCGGTTCTTGACCGATTCGCTGCCTTCGCCGTGGGGGACGTGCGCGCCCTCGCCGGACTCGTAGTCGTAGAAGCCTTTGCCGGTCTTCTTGCCGAGGTTGCCCTCCTCGACTTTCTCGGAGAGGAGCGGGCACGGTTCGTAGGCGTCGCCGAGGACTTCGTGCATGTATTCGAGGACGTGATAGCCCACGTCGATGCCGACCTGGTCGGCGAGTTCGAACGACCCCATCGGGAGACCCATGTCGTACTTGGTCGTGGAATCGACTTCGGCGACGGTGGCATCACCGGACTCGACGATCCACGCCGCCTCGTTCATGAGGGGGACGAGGATGCGGTTCACGATGAAGCCGGGACTGTCCTTGTGGACGCGAACGGGCGTCTTGCCCATCTCTTCTGCGAGGTCCTCGATGACGTCGAGCGTCTCGTCGTCGGTGTGCTTGCCCGAGATGACTTCGACCAGTGCCATGCGGACCGGCGGGTTGAAAAAGTGCATCCCGCAGAAGCGCTCGGGTCGGTCGGTGACTTCCGAGAGTTCCGTGATGGAGAGACTGGAGGTGTTGGTAGCGAAAATCGTGTGGTCGGGGGCGTTCGCTTCGAGTTCCGTGTACACCTCCTTCTTGATGGACATCTTCTCGGGGACGGCCTCGATGACCACGTCGGCTTCGGCGACCGCCTCGCCGAGGTCAACGACGGGCGTCACGCGGTCGAACGCGGCGTCGGCCTCGTCCTGCGTGAGTTGGTCCTTCTCGGCGAGTTTGTTCAGCGACCACTCGATTTGCTCGTAGCCTTTCTGGACGAACTCGTCTTTGATGTCGCGGAGGACAACATCGTATCCGGCGAGGGCGGCCACTTCGGCGATGCCGTGGCCCATGTTGCCCGCGCCAAGAACGGTGATGGTGTTGATATCGTCTACCTTCATGGATGAACGTTACAGTGTGCATTGGTTTCAACATTTCCCCTGAGTGAAATGTAAACTCCTGCTAAGTTTAGAGTCGAGAATTCAGTCCACCGCGCGCCACAGATAGCGACTCGCATAGCTTCGATACGGGTGCCACGGCTCGGCCCGCTCGCGCAACTCGCCGCGGGTCTGCGAATCGGCTTCGAGTCCGAACACCTTCTCCATGCCGCGGCGGATGCCGAGGTCTTCGACCGGGAAGACGTCCTCGCGCGCGAGCACGAAGATGAGGAACATCTTGGCCGTCCAGACGCCGACGCCGCGAATCTCGGTCAGCGACTCGATGACCTCGTCGTCGGACATCGCGTGCAGGTCGTCCGCAGAGAGCCCGTCCTGGAACGCTTCGGCGACGTTGCGGACGTACTCGGTCTTCTGCTTGGAGAGACCACAGTCGCGGAGCACCGCGATGTCTGCTGCGAGGATTCCCTCGGGTGTGACCGTCACCGCGTCGAACATGCGGTCACGAATCGTCGCGGCCGCCGACGTGGAGAGTTGCTGGTTGACGATGGAGACGACGAGTCGTTCGAACGGCTCCGACGAGGCTTCGAGTTCCATCGGGCCGTGCGATTCGACGACTGGTCCGAGGTGTGGGTCAGCTTTGAGTGCCTGATAGGCGTCCTCGCTCATGGGCGACTCTACTCGTGGCCCCGAGAAAAACACCGGCGTCGAAGCCGGTCCAAAAAATACCGTGCCGACAGCGGACTCGCGTTATTCGAGCAGTTCTTCTTCTTCGTCGTCTTCGTCGCGGCGGGCGTCACCGTCCACACGGCGGCGAACGTCCACGCGGTAGTGCTGGAGGATGTCGCGGCCGAGGAGGAGCGGGTAGTCCATGTGCGAGCGGTCTTCGACGCTCGCGGTGACCGTGTGCTGGGTGCCGCCGATACCGATGACGAGGTCCACGACGGGGCGGGCTTTGCCGCGCTTGAGGCTCCCGGACTTGACGCGCGTCATGCTCTTGATGGGACCCGCGCCGATTTCCGCGGCGAGGCTGGTGTCGATGCTCGTCCGGGTCGCACCCGTGTCTGACTTTGCGAGCGCCTGCTGGGAGCCGCTGGTCCCGTTGACGACGACTTCCTCGATGTAGCCGATGAGCGGCGATTCGCCGTCGCGGATGGGCGACTCCGCCGGGAGACACGAGGGCGTCGAGTCGTCGAGCGTGGCCGCGAGTTCTTCGACGCGCTCGTCGTCAACCGCACCGCCGACGCTCTCGATAGCGAGTTTTGCGATGTACGGTGCCGGACTCTTGCCCGTCGCCTTGTAGAGACCTTTGAACCCGGCGGTCGGGTTGGCTTCGAGGACGAACCAACCGTCGTCGCCTTCGACGAGGTCCACGCCGACGTAGTCGAGACCCATCACGTCGGCCGTGTAGAGTGCGGTCTCTTTGGCCTCGTCGGGAAGTTCGTCGGTTGCGTTGAGCACGTCGCCGCCGAGTGCGACGTTCGTCCGCCAGTCGCCCTCGGGGGCGTAGCGGTACATCGCACCGATGATTTCGCCGCCGACGATGTAGACGCGCAGGTCGCGGTGTTTCTCGTCGTCGCGGTCGATGAGTTTCTGCAAGAACGCCTGTCGTTTCCCGACTTTCGGGTTGACGGGCTCGGTGAGGTCAACCTTCCACGTGCCACCGCCGTGCGTACCGATGGCCGACTTGTAGACGCCGACCTCGCCGAACTGCTCGCGGCCCTGGTTCAGTCGGTCGTTCGAGAGCGCGAGCAGTGCGTCCGGCGTCTTGATGTTCCAGTTGGCCAGCGTCGCGGCCGTGGCGAACTTGTGGACCGCCGTCAGGACGGCGTCCGGTTCGTTGAGCATCGGTCGGATGCGGTTGAACGTCGTCGCAAGACCGAGCAACTCCGCCGGCTCTTCGGTGTTCGAAAGTAAGAGTCGATTCGCAATGATGTCCACCTCGGGTTCGACTGTCACCTCTCCGTCTCTGATATTCACCGCCGTGTTCTCCTGTCGGAGCCACACCGGTTCGTGGCCTAAATCCTCGACAGCATTGAGAATAGCCTTCGTCTCCTTGCTGTTGTGCAGCGAAAGCACCCCGACGCGTACTGCGTCGCCGTTGTTGGTGGACATACTATGTGATATCTGCCTGGTTTCAAAGGCGTGACGGTCACGCGCCGCCGTGTTTGGGGTTCTCGATGTCCCGCGATTTCCTGCCACAGTTTATAACACTCGACTCCTATCGTGTGGCATGGCCGACAACGAGGCCTTCACCTTCAACGGGGGCAGGGTCGAGCCGGGCGAAACCCAAGATATCCGCTACGGTATCTCCGAGACCTATCTCGGCGACCCGGTTCGTATCCCCGTGACGATCATCAACGGCGAACGAGGTGGGCCAACGGTATTTCTCTCTGCGGCGGCGCACGGTGACGAACTGAACGGCATCGAAGTCGTCCGCGAGGTCGCCTACGAGTGGGACCTCGCCGACCTCGCCGGCACGCTCGTCTGCATGCCGGTGTTGAACGTTCCCGCGTTTCTCGCCCAACAGCGATACCTCCCAATCTACGACCGCGACTTGAATCGCTCGTTCCCCGGGTCGGAAACTTCCACGGGCGCAAAGCGCATGGCACACCGTATCTACCAGAACTTCATCGCGCCGTGCGACCTCGGCATCGACTTCCACACGTCCACGCGCGGGCGAACCAACATGCTCCACGTCCGGGCGGATATGACCGACCCCGCGGTCGCGCGACTCGCCAACGCCTTCGGGTCGCACGTCATCATCGACAGTTCCGGCGCGGACGGGATGCTCCGAACCGAAACGTCGGCGCGGGGCACGCCGGCTATCACCGTCGAGATGGGCGAGGCACACCGATTTCAGCGCGAACTCATCGACGAAGCGCTCGCGGGCGTCGAGAGCGTCTTCGCGGAGTACGGTCTCCGCGAGACCTCGACGGTCAACTGGCCCGGTTGGCGGACGGTCATCTCGGACGAGAACGAGAAGACGTGGCTCCGAGCAGATGCGGGTGGTATCGTCGATATGCACCACGACCGAGGCGCGCTCGTCCACGAGGGCGACCGAATCTGTACCATCACGAACCCGTTCAAAGACGACAACGTGAACGTCGAAGCACCGTTTACGGGTCTGCTCGTCGGGGTGCTCGAAAACCCGGTCGTCTACCCCGGAAACCCGCTGTGCCACCTCGTCGAACTGAAAGACAACGTGCGACGCGTCGTGGAACGAGAACAGTCGCCGAGCAGCGAAACGCCCATTTAAAACAGACACTGCGGTCAAGAACACACCCTGTGCGGCGATTTTTGCTGACAGTGACGCTGGGACGTACACGTAAATACTATAGCATCCCGGTCCTGACCTGCACAGGAGTATGAGTCAGTCTTACAATCGGGGGCTCATCGAAGACTTCGGCCGATGGCGGGAGTTTTCGGCTGGCATGTGGGCCTGGATATTCCACAAGTTCACCGGCTGGGTGCTTGTGGGCTACCTTTTCACCCATATTGCCGTGTTATCGACGGCCCTCTCGGGCGCGGCGCCGTACACGACCACGATTCAGGCGCTGGAGAGCCTGCTTATCGTTCGAATTCTCGAAGTTGGACTGCTCGCAGTGGCGGTGTTCCACATCCTCAACGGACTGCGACTCCTGTTCGTTGACCTCGGCGTTGGCCTGGAAGCACAGGACAAGAGCTTCTACGCCTCGCTGATGCTCACGGGTGTCATCGTCATTGCGAGCGTTCCGACCTTCCTGTCGGGGGTGAGCATCTAATGGCAGAACGATACACGTCCTTCAAGCCAGGTGGACGCCGGTGGCTGTGGCAGCGCCTCACCGCCGCGTTCCTCGTCATCGTGTTGGCGTTCCACTTCTTCCTGCTCCACTTCGTCTACCACGCCGACGAAGTGACCTTCGCCCTCTCGCAGGCGCGAATGGAGCAGTTGACGTACTTCTCGCTGATGATTCTGTTCCTCGTCACCGCGACGTTCCACGGCGTCAACGGCGTCTACAACGCGCTCGTCAATCAGGGTCTCTCCGGGACCCGCAAGCGCGCTGTGCAGGCCATCCTCGGCTTCGCCAGCATCGTCCTCATCGTGCAGGGCGTCCGGACGGCACTCGCGTGGGCTGGAGGTGTTCCGATCTAATGAGTACGCAAGTTCCGAAGCAAACAGAAGAGGAAGAATCGTCCGCCGAAGTCGTCCCCGCGGGACAACAAAAGCGCGAGGCGAAAAAGCGCGAACGCGCCGCTCGCATCCAAGAAGAGCGCGAAGCGGAAGCCGAAGAGAAGGCACGCTCGAAGGACGACACGTACCACCTCAAGGTCTTCCGCTACGACCCCGAAGTCGAAGGGAAACAGGAACCCCGCTTCGACGAGTTCTACGTCCCCTACAAGCAGGGAATGACGGTGCTCGACGCCCTCATGTGGGCGCGTGACCACTACGACTCGTCGCTGACGTTCCGCCACTCGTGCCGACAGGCGATCTGTGGCTCCGACGCACTGTTCGTCAACGGGTCGCAGCGACTCGGGTGTAAGACCCAGTTGTCGGACCTCTCCGAGCCAGTTCGTATCGAACCGCTCCCGCACGCCGAAGTCGTCAAAGACCTCGTCGTCGATATGGAGCACTTCTACGACCAGATGGAAGCCGTCGAGCCGTTCTTCCAGACGAACTCGCTCCCAGAGGGCGAACTCGACGAACAGCGACAGTCCCGCGAGAACCGCGAGAAGGTCAAGATGTCCACGCGCTGCATCTGGTGTAGCGCGTGTATGTCCTCGTGTAACATCGCCGCTGGCGACAACGAGTACCTCGGTCCCGCCGCCATCAACAAGGCCTACCGCTTTGCGATGGACGAGCGCGAGGGCGAGGACATGAAACAGCGCCGCCTCGAAATCCTCGAACAGGAACACGGCGTCTGGCGCTGTCAGACCCAGTTCTCCTGTACCGAGGTCTGTCCGAAGGACATCCCGCTCACCGAGCACATTCAGGAGATCAAGCGCGAAGCGATCAAGAACAACCTGAAGTTCTGGTAAGCGACCACACAATCACAATTCAATCATGTACACACACGATGTAATCGTCGTCGGCGCGGGTGGCGCGGGCCTCCGCGCGGCGATTGCGGCACACGAGGAGGGAGCCGACGTGGCTATCGTGTCCAAACTGCACCCGGTTCGCAGTCACACCGGTGCGGCCGAGGGCGGCATCAACGCCGCACTCCGCGAGGCCGACTCGTGGGAGGACCACGCATACGACACGATGAAGGGGTCCGACTACCTCGGCGACGCCCCGGCAGTCGAAACCCTCTGTAAGGACAGTCCGAAAGAGACCATTCAGCTCGAACACTGGGGCATGGCGTTCTCGCGCGAAGAGGACGGCCGTGTCAGCCAGCGCCCGTTCGGTGGCCTCTCGTTCCCGCGTACGACCTACGCGGGCGCGGAGACCGGCCACCAGTTGCTCCACACGATGTACGAGCAACTCGTCAAGCGCGGCATCAAAGTCTACGACGAGTGGCACGTGACCAACCTCGTCGTCTCCGACGAAGAACGCCCAGAGGACCGCTCGTGCCACGGCATCGTCGCCTACGACGTGCAGTCCGGCACGGTCGAGGGCTTCCAAGCCCGCAACGGCGTCATCCTCGCTACGGGTGGTCTCGGACAGGTCTACGACCACACCACGAACGCGGTCGCCAACACAGGCGACGGCGTGGCGATGGCCTACCGCGCCGGCGCGCCCATCGAGGACATGGAGTTCATCCAGTTCCACCCAACCACGCTCCCTTCGACGGGTGTTCTCATCTCCGAGGGTGTCCGCGGAGAAGGTGGCATCCTCTACAACAAGGAGGGTGAACGCTTCATGTTCGAGTACGGCTACGCGAACAACGCCGGGGAACTCGCCTCGCGCGACGTCGTCTCTCGTGCCGAACAGACCGAAGTTGACGACGGCCGCGGTATCGAGGACGAGTACGTCCACCTCGACATGCGTCACCTCGGCGAAGAGCGCATTCTGGACCGCCTCGAAAACATCATCCACCTCTCGGAAGACTTCGAGGGCGTCAACCCGCTCGAAGCACCGATGCCGGTCAAGCCCGGCCAGCACTACGCGATGGGTGGCGTCGAGACGGACGAACACGGCGAGACGTGTATCTCCGACCTCTACGCCGTCGGTGAGTGTGCCTGTGCCTCCGTCCACGGTGGCAACCGCCTCGGCGGTAACGCGCTCCCCGAACTCATCGTCTTCGGCCGTCGCGCCGGCGAACACGCCGCGGGCAAAGACCTCGGCGAGCCGAAAATCACGACCGGGAAGGTCGGCGACTTCGAACTCGCAGAGGTCGAGACGCCGGTCGAACTCGGCGAAGCGGGCATCGGCGAAGACGTCGTCGCGGATGGAGGTGCTGCTGCCGACTCCGGTACTGCCGCAGCGAGCGACGAAGCGATGCAACGCGCCGTCGAATCGGAGCGCGAGATGATAGACTCGCTCCTCGAAAAGAACGAGGGCGTCCAACACGCCGAAGTCCGCGAACGCGTCCAGAAGTCGATGACGCGCAACGTGAACGTGTTCCGCGAGGAGAGTCGCCTCAAGCAGGCACTCAAGGATATCCGTGAGGCTCGCGTCCTCTACCAGGACGTCTACGTGGGCGACAAGTCCCGGACGTTCAACACGGACTTGCTCCAGACGCTGGAGACGCGCAACATCCTCGACCTCGCCGAAGCCATCACCGTCGGCGCACTCGCCCGCGAGGAGTTCCGCGGCGCTCACTGGCGCAAGAACTACCAAGAGCGACGCGACGAAGAGTGGCTCAAGCACACGATGCTCTCGTGGAACGACGGCAAGCCGGAACTCTGGTACAAGCCCGTCATCCTCGAAGGCGAGAACAAGACGTACGAGCCGAAGATTCGGAGCTACTAAGCTCGACATCTCTTTTCTTCGACGCTGGGCCGCGAAGTCGAGCGACAGCACTGTGTCGAACGGCCCACCCGTGGCCCAACCGAGTGCCGGTCATCGGTGAGAGTCACCGACCGCGAACCGGACTGACCAACGGCTATTTCATGAATCACGCCCTAGCAATGGCTGGAAGGGTGGCTCAGTGGTAGAGCACACCGGCAGTGGCCTTTCGAGGCCGATCCGGTGGTTTTCAATGGCTTCGCGTGGTTCGACTCCCGCCCCTTCCATCCCGCGTTCGTCCCCGTTCTGTCCCGCTTCGTCTTTCGTCGAAAGTCGCTCCCGATACACCCGTGTTTTTCTCGCATGTACGTTCGTGACGAACAGAACGATTTGCTCGAATTCGAGTAGTTCAGGTTCCCTCTATGGATTATACACTATTCGACAATCGTTGAAAGAGGGTTTTATTATCGTCGAAGTCAAGAAGTCGATAACAACTATGCAGCAGACGATTCAACATACGACGGTTCCCTCGGAGCTGAATTCGCCGACAGCCAAACTCGTCTACCTCTATCTCACGACGCACGACGGCGCGTCTATCACCGAACTGGAATCGGGTCTCTCGATGAAGAAAATCTCTCTCTACAGCATCCTCAAGACGCTCTCGAAGCGTGGCTTAGTCCAGCAGCACGCAGAACAGTACCACGTCGCGCAGTAGTCACTCAAGCGCGCAGGAGGCCCCGTCACACGAACGCCAGCAACAGGCCGAGGACGATGGCTGCGAAGATGAGCAACGATGCAGCGAGCATGAACTGGTCGGATTTACTCATACCCTCTCGTCGCAGCGAGTGGAAATAAGTCTCCGTCTCGTCGAGGTGGGCCAGTATCGCGCCCGAGAACTGGTACGAAAGCCGGTTCGCCCCACATTCTCCGTTCTAGTCGGATTTTCGTCTAATTTTCTTCTTCGATAACAGCAGGGGTAATACTAAATTCAAGAACCTCGTGGAGTCAGTAGCGAAGTTAATGGAGTACGTGTACGCGGTCACGGTGCTGATTGCGGGGCTTCTCCTCGGAGCCGTCGCAGTCGTGACTGCGCTGACGTACACGCCGTACGGTGCTTCGACGTTCGACACCGCCATTACCGCGTTGACGGGGATTACACTCCAACTCGGTAACCTGCTTTCTATCTCGGCGCTCTGTGCGTTCTTGTTCGAAGGGCTCACGATGGCTGGTATCCACTACCCGATTATCGTCCCGGCGACGTTCGCGTACGTCGTCACCCACATCACCGTCTACTACTCGTGTCTCCGAATCACCGACCTCCAGGCAGAGCCGCTGGACCCGGATATCGTCATCAAGCACAACCCGTTTCGTGCGCTCGTCCTCGGTGTTCCGGGGTCGCTTCTCTTGATTCGGGTTCGACCACCGAGTGGACGGCGATAGGGGGTTCTGTTTGGGAAGACAGGGCGGAGTGCGATTTGAACGCCGTGAGACGACTGTCTCACGTGCGTAGGCGAACAGAAATTAGTCTGAACCGCGGTCGCAACGCTTCGAATGGTTACTAGCTGAACGTCCGGAGTGCGATTTGAACCACGGTCGCAACTCTCCGAGTTGCTCCCTGATTCAAATCCCACTGTTCGCTCTTTCTTCGTCGCGTTGCTCCTCAGAAAAGAGCTAGGAGTGGGATTTGAACCCACGAAGTCTCGATTACAAGTCGAGTGCATGAACCGCCCATGCTCCCCTAGCGCATCTGGCGATTATCGGTCCTCCTTTGAGTGTGTATCGTTTCGCGTCGATTTTTCGAGTTCGATTCGATGGGCGTCGTACCCGTGGCGTCGGTAGAATCGACGCGCATCTTCGTTAGCCGCGAGGACGTCCAAGGAGATAGTATCGACACCGTTCGCTCGAAGCTGTGCTTCGGCTGCCGTGAGCAGTTCAGTTCCGACTCCGCTGCCGCGCCGCTCGGGGAGGACGAACAGGTTGTGAATCGTCCCGCGACGAACGTCTTGCTCGTATCGACCGGATTCGATGCCGAACATGACGAACCCGAGCGGGTCGCTCGTCGAGTCGTTGTCGCCGTCCGCGACGGCGACGAACACGCCGCCGGCGGTGATGTACTGGGCTATCGACTCTCGAATCGGCGTCCGGTTGGCGTCGGCTTTCAGATGCGACTGATACGCTCTCTGGCCCGCTGCGAGGTCCACCCAGTAGTCCACGAGCGTATCGAGGTCGGAGAGCACCGCCGGCCGAACCTGCATGCGTTCCACTCTGACGGCTGTTGGCTTTTATTTGGCGGCAATGACCGGATGTTGGCAAATACGTCGTTGTCTGTCGGTTGTACTGTTTGCACCAGTGGCCAATTAGGAAAGCTTTAAGACTGTTTATCGTCCGCACTTATCATGAGGATAGTTATCAATGGGTATTGCCGAAACTTACTCCCGGGGCAGGCAGTTTGCCGTCGAGCGTCCGTTCGCGCTCGTCCTCGCCGTCGTCGCAGTGTTCCTGCTCGGCGACCTTCTTCTCGGGGTAGCAACTGGCCAAACGCAGTTTGCCGACATCGGCACGCTCGTTTGGGATGGCCTGATGCGTGGGCTCGTGATTGGCCTCGCGGGCATCGGGCTATCGATGACGTACAGTATTCTGAACTTCGCTAACTTCTCGCACGGTGACTACATCACGGCCGGCGCGTTCTCCGGGTGGGCGACGACCTACCTCCTGGCCGGACTCGGCCGTGCTGACATCGGTGCCCTGCTGTTAGTCGGCGCGGGTGGCTCCGTCTACGGTGGGACCCTCGGCATCGGGATGCTCTCGACGCCGGTCGCCGTCGTCGCGGGTATCATCATCGCAGGCGGATTCACCATCCTCCTGTCGCTCGGCGTGGACCGGTTCATCTTCCGACCGATTCGTGACGAGGGAGGTATCACCCTCCTCATCACGAGTATCGGTGTCGCGTTCGCGCTCCGCTACCTGATGCAGTTCGTCTTCGGGTCGGACGTTCGCGGGACGACCGCACAACCACCATCGGTCGGACTCTACTTCATCGATGGAACCATCTTCATCGACGCCCACGACATCACGCTTCTCGTCGTCGCGGGCGGACTGATGCTCGGCGTCCACCTGCTCTTGCAGCGGACGAAACTCGGCAAAGCGATGCGCGCGATGGCCGACAACGAAGACCTCGCCCGTATCACGGGAATCCCGACCGAACAGGTCGTCCGTGCCACGTGGATTATCGGTGGCGGTCTCACCGGTATCGCCGGCTACATGTTCGTCCTCTGGAAGGGGACGCTCGGATTCAACGACGGGTGGCTCTTGCTGCTGCTCATCTTCGCGGCAGTCATCCTCGGTGGCATCGGCTCGATTTACGGTGCCATCACCGGCGGTATCGTCATCGGTATGACGGCGTCGCTGTCCGTGCTGTGGATTCCGTCTGCGTTCGCACGCGCGGCGGCCTTCGTCGTGATGATCGTCATCCTGCTCGTGAAACCGTCCGGTCTCTTTAGCGGGAGGGCGACCGCATGAGCATCAGAGAAGACCTCGCCGACCGGATGCCCGGTGGCGACGCGGGACTCATCGTTGCGACGCTCCTCGGCGTCTATCTGCTGTACATCTTGGCAGGTATCGGGCTTGGGTACACCCTTCGTGGGCAACTCAACTCGCTCGGAACGCTGACGTTCTACATCGGTATCTTCGCCATGCTGTCGTTGGCACTCAACCTCCACTGGGGGTACACGGGGCTGTTCAACATCGGTATCGTCGGCTTCATGGCCGTCGGTGTGTACGTGATGGCCATCGTCTCGAAACCGACGTTCGTCGCCGGTGGGGCCGCACAGGTCGGCGGGCTTGGCCTGCCACTGTGGGTCGGCGTCCTCGCCGGCATGGCTGCCGCCGCGATTCTCGGCTTTATCGCCGCACTCCCTGCCTTGCGGTTGCGGGCCGACTACCTCGCAATCGTGACGATTGCACTCTCGGAGATTATGCGCTTTAGTTTCCTCTCGGGAGAGTTGCAAGAGTTCAACCTGCTCGGCAACAAGGTCGGCTTCGGTGGCGGGTCCGGTCTCATTCTGGACTTCGTCCCACCGCTCGAAGCGCTCTTCCGTAGTATCGGCCTGTGGGGTGCCTACCTCGGTCTGGTCGATGCCGTCCAGGTCGTCATTCCCCGGAACCCGAAGCCAGTCGTCGATAGTCTCGTCTACGGGGCGCTGCTGTTGGCCTTCGTCGCCCTGTTCTATTGGTTACTCAAGCGGACTGGCGAGTCGCCGTTCGGTCGCGTCTTGAAGGCGATTCGAGAGGACGAAGACGTCGCCAACGCGCTCGGCAAGAACACTGACAACTTCAAAATCAAGTCGTTCATGCTCGGGTGTGCGCTGATGGGTCTCGCCGGGATTCTGTGGCTCATGCCGCAGGGTGCGGTGACGCCGAACTTCTTCCGCCCGCGCGTGACGTTCTTCGTCTGGATTGCGCTCATCATCGGCGGTGCCGGCTCCAACACCGGCAGCGTCCTCGGCGGGGCAATCTTCGCGGCCGTTCTCTACCAAGGCCCGCGCTACTTCCAGAACCTCGTCCAAGCGGTACTCCCGAACCTCGACGCGCCGAACGGATTCGGCCCGGCTATCTCGCCGCTCATCTCGTCGTTCGACCCGGTTCCGTTCGTCCTCTACACGGTTGACAGCATCCGCCAGCTCCAACTCGTCTTGATGGGTCTCGTGCTCATCTGGCTGATGCACAACCGACCGGAAGGACTGCTCGGACACCGCAAGGAGACGGCGTCTGTGATTTCGCTCGACCGCCCGAAGTCGATGCAAACGACCGCGGCCGACGGTGGGTCGGAAGAATCTGTCCGGACCGATGGTGGCATCGACGAAGAAGGAGGTGTCACCGTAGGTGACAGCACGTTAGACCGGAGGTCTAACGGAGGTGCTGACGATGAGTGATTCGTCTGCACCCTCTGTCGATGACGTTGCGAACAAAGTCGATGAAGGCGCACTCGGTGCCTTCGCCGGCGGCGTCGAAACCACAGAGCAGTTCCCATTGAAAGTCGATGGACTCCGAAAGTCCTTCGGCGGTATCACCGCCGTCGATGGTGCGTCGTTCGAAGTCGAGGCCGGGACGCTCACCGGTCTCATCGGCCCGAACGGGGCCGGTAAATCGACGACGTTCAACCTCATCACGGGGATGCTGAAACCCGACACCGGAACGGTGACGTTCAACGGCGAGGACGTGACGGGTCTCGAACCCCACCAAATCGCCAACCGCGGGATGGTTCGAACGTTCCAAATCGCACGCGAACTCAGCGAGATGACCGTCTTAGAGAACATGATGCTCGCGCCGAAGGCGCAAATCGGCGAAGAGCTTTGGCGGTCTGTCGTCCCCGGCGTGCGCAACGAAGTGCGCGAACAAGAAGAAGAACTCCTCGAACGCGTCTGGGAAGTCCTCGACTTCTTCGACATCGACCACATCGCCCACGAGTACGCGGGGAACCTCTCCGGCGGCCAGCGGAAACTCCTGGAGATGGCTCGGGCACTCCTGACCGACCCCGACATGCTCCTCTTGGACGAGCCGTTCGCCGGCGTCAACCCGACGCTCGAGAAGAAACTGCTCGAACACATCCACGAACTCCGCGAACAGGGTTACACGTTCCTGCTCGTCGAACACGACATGGACCTCATCATGAACAACTGTGAACACGTCATCGTGCTCCACCAGGGCAAGGTCCTGACCGAAGGGACGCCCGACGACATCCGGAGCAACGAGGACGTTATCGAAGCCTACCTCGGAGGTAACGTATGAGCATCGACGCGAACACCAGCGCCACCAGCGGCGCGGGTGTCGAAGACCGCGACGACGTCTTACTTCGCGTCCGCGACCTCGACGCAGGCTACGGCGACTTGCAAATCCTGACCGACGTGGACATGGACGTCTTCGACGGCGAGTACGTCACTATCGTCGGCCCGAACGGCGCAGGCAAATCGACGACGATGAAGTCCGTCTTCGGCCTGACTGCCCTCATGGGCGGCAGTGTCGAGTTCAAGGGCGAGGACATCACCGGCCGACGACCGGAAGACATCATCCACGTCGGCGTCGGGTACGTCCCACAGAACGACAACGTGTTCCCGACGCTCTCGGTCCAAGAGAACCTCGAAATGGGCGCGTACATTCTCGACGAGGTGCCACAGGACGCACTTCGGGCGGTGTACGACCGCTTCCCCATCCTCGAAGAGCGCAAAGACCAGAAGGCCGGTACGATGTCCGGCGGGCAACAACAGATGCTTGCGATGGGTCGCGCATTGATGCTCGACCCCGACCTCCTGCTCTTGGACGAACCCTCGGCGGGACTCGCACCCGACCTCGTCCAGGAGATGTTCGACAAAATCGACGAAATCAACGAGGCCGGGACGGCCATCCTGATGGTCGAACAGAACGCCAAAGAGGCGCTTCGACGCTGTGACCGCGGCTACGTCCTCGCAAACGGTGAGAACCGCTACATGGACACCGGCACGGCGCTCCTCGAAGACGAACAGGTCCGTCAGGACTTCCTCGGCGGGTAATCTTCGGCAATCCCCTTTTCGAGATGCCTGTGTAGTGAGGCTGAGCCTCAGCGTCGTCACGTCCAAGAGAGTATCCCTGTTTCCACCGTCGGAACTCCCCCTTCGAGTTGGACCTCCGCTTTCGTGCTTGCACTGTTGCAAGCGAGGTATGGAACGGTAGCAGAACCCGATGACGTTGCAACAGTCAACTCGTACTCGTCGCCGATTGGGAAGTCAACGGTGAGATGGTCGGTTCCCGGTGCAACCGTCTGTGTTGTTTCGGCGACAACCACGTCGTCCCTGGTTAGCGTCGTCGTCACTTCGTGTCGGGTCTCGTCGTTGTTCTCGACTACTATAACTGCAGTCCCGGGCCACGCACACCCAACTCTCAGCGCTCCACTCTCGGTGATGAGGACAGCTAAGACAGGATAGTTTGCGTATTCGCCGATTTGCCATTCGTATGTTGACTGCTGTCCGTATTCCGTCTCGATGAACACGTCGTACGTCGCGTGCGATTTCACTACCGGGCCAGCCGAAATTTCGTGGTGTCTCAGTGCATCAAAGGTGTGGACGAAGAACTGGTCACCAGAGTGCTCGAGTGTGACTGTGAGTTCAGAGGCGTCGTTGCTTTCGTTTCGTACGACCACGCGAGGTGAGCTGAAAATGTCTTTCGCACCCGAAACGGTGTACGGTAGTGACTCGTCGCTCAACTCGACACTCTCGTTTTCGCGTGGTTCGAGTGCTCCGTTGCTCGTGATAACGATTTCGAGGCCTCTATCTCCTTCTTTGAAGCACCACTCGTAGTCGAGACGAGCACCGGTTTCGAGTCCAGCCACGATGCTATAGACTCCTTCTCCGACGATGTCGGGCTTGATACTCATCGAATGTCCGGGTCCGGGGCCTATATCGAAAGACTGGTCGAGAACTGTTTCGTCGGCCTGCGTAACCTGCACCGAGAGTGTGTGGCCGCGGTCGGACTCGTTTTTCACACCAAGGTTTACCCTTGGAACCGGTGTTTTGGTCCGTGTCTGCTCTGGTGTTGGCGATGCTGTTGTCGGTGGTTTAGTCGATGGCTCTGCTGTCGTTCGTTGGGATGCAGGCCTCTCGGAATTAGACCCAAGACACCCTGCGACACCTACGAGGAGCGACCCGGAGAGCGACGAGAGGAGGGCACGGCGCTTCATCGTCTTCTCGTATCAGCAGTCGGATAAGTGTCTTCTGCCCCAACACTCGAAATCGAGCGCCAGCGCCGTCGCTCACTGCTTTGCGTCGAAAGAAAATCGGAGTTGTGCGTTTAGTTCTCTGGACCGGAGAGTGCCGTCTCGATGACGGAGGAGTACGACGACTCACCGATGTTGAATGCGACCTGATTGTAGACTTCGCCATCGAACGAGTCGGCGAAGACGTTCGAGAAGCGCTCAGAGAGCTGCTGGCCGTAGTCGTTGTTGACGTAGAGCGTCGAAACCGTGGAGGCTTCGAGGCGTTCGGCCATGACCTGCGCCATGACGCGGCCCTGCAGGAAGTCGGATGGTGCCGTCCGGAAGATGAAGTCGTTGTCTTCGAGGTTCGAGACGGACAGTGCCGTCGAGGACGGCGAGCAACCGACGACCTCGTTCGGGATGAACGCCTGTTGTGAGACAGGGACGTTCACACCGGAGGATGCCGACCCACACACTGCGGGGACACCTGCGGAGACGAGCGACTGTGCGGCAGAGACACCGGCGTCCGGGGACGTCTGTGTGTCTTCGATCTGCGCGTTCACGGTGATGCCCGCCGGGTTGGCGTCGTTGACCTGCTTGACCGGAATCTGTGCTGCCTGAATCATCGGCTGACCGACTGCCGCGAGGTCGCCGGTCTCAGGCAGGAGAATTCCGACCGAGATTTCGCGGTCGGAGCCGCCAGCCCCGCTGTCTGCAGATGGGCCGTTGCCGTCCGGGTTCTCGCCCTCGAAGCTCTGGACTTCGACGTCCGTGGTGGCGTTGTTCTCTGCGTCGAACTCCCAGACGGCGTATGCTGCCTCTGCTGGGTCGCCCTTCTCGTCGAAGTTGACGGACGAAGAAGCACCGACGTAGTTGATGTCTTCGCCGTTCGCGGCCGCCTCGACACCCTCGACGAGGTTGTCTGGCGTGACCTCCATGCCACCGGGGTTGGCGACACGTCGCATCTGGTCGCGGATTGCCGCGCCGGTGTTCTCACCGGCCGCAGCGTTTGCGAGAATCAGCGTCGCAACCGAGTCGTAACACTGCGAGTTGAACACACCCGGTGCCGCGTTGTACTCTTCTTGGAAGAGCTGGTTGAACGTCTCCTGTGCCGGACCACCCGCTGCGGGTGCGGTACCGGTGACGTTCGCCATGTCGTTACCGACCTGACCGGGCATCGAGCCCGAGCGCAGACCGTCGGGAACGAGAATGGACTCGCTTCCATCGGATGCGCTGTAGTAGTCACGGAAGAGCTGAATACCACTTTCCGGGTAGCCGATGACGACGAGGCCTTCTGGCCCATTGCCGCCACCGCCACCGCCACCGATACAGCCTGATAAACCAGTTAAGCCTGCCGCCCCTGCGGCGCCCACTCCCTTTAGGTAGTCTCGTCGTGCGATATCACGTACCATATGAAAGTCAATGGCAAGTACGGGTTATAAATTTAACTCCCTGAGTTTCGAAAAAGACGAATTTGCGATATACCGCGGTAAGGACAGAAATTCGTTGAAATTGTCAATTGTAGACTTTTATATTCGATATTCACTCACTGACCGTTGACACGACAGACGATGCGAATCGCTGCGTTCAAACCGCTTGCACCGCGTTTTTCGAGCGATGACCATCCCGTCGTTCGTCATCGGCATCGCCGGGGGTAGTGGTGCCGGAAAGACGACTGTGGCCCGACTCATCACGGAGAACGTCGGTGAGTCCGTGACACGGATTCCGATTGACAACTACTACAAGGACCAGAGCCACCTCGAAATGGCCGAACGAGAGCAGGTCAACTACGACCACCCGTCGGCATTCGAGTGGGACCTCCTCAGAGAGCAACTGTCGGACCTCCTCGAAGGCCGTACCGTCGATATGCCGCAGTACGACTTCGAAGTGCACAATCGTAAACCCGAGCGCGTCACTGTCGCACCCACCGACGTCATCATCCTCGAAGGAATTCTCGCCCTCTACGACGAACAGGTCAACGAGATGCTCGACCTGCGACTCTACGTCGAAACGGACGCCGACGTGCGCATCCTCCGGCGCATCCAACGCGACGCCATCGACCGCGGCCGCGACTTACAGGGCGTCATGGACCAGTATCTCTCGACGGTCAAGCCCATGCACGAGCAGTTTATCGAACCGACGAAGAAACACGCCGACCTCATCATCCCCGAAGGCGCCAACAGCGTCGCTGTGACCCTGCTCGAAGAGAAGGTCCAAGCGGAGGTCGAAGGTGACGAGACGCGCACGTGGGAGCGCGGCGAAATCGAGAAAGAAGTCCAGCAGCGTTCGTCGATGCAGGGGTCGGACGACTGACGTCCGAGCGAACGCTTACGCGCTTTTTCCTTTGACGAACTGCTCTGCGCCTTCGTAGAACCAGTAGCCCGCTTCGCGCATGCCCTTGCCGACGGCCTTGTGGAACTCGACGAAATCGCCGTACTCCTCGCCATCGACGTGCTCGAAGATTTCGCCGAGCGAGACGACGCGCTCGTAGTCGATTCGAATCGGTTCGTCACCGAACTCCTCGACGAACTCCGCTTTGTTCAGCGGGAAGTCCTCGTCTTCGTCGATTTTCTTGGCGATGATGGCCTGACCGTATTTACGCCGTCCTTCGCTTCCTTCTTCTCCGTCTGGGTCGTGTGGCCAATCCATACCCGACTGTTAGGGGGCCGATTCAAAGCCGTTACGCATCGGTGGTGTGTGGCATGGGTGGGTGGCTGAGTACTCACGTCAAGATTAGAGATTGGACGGGCCCCATTTCACTACAGTGGTAGGTAACTACTCTATACTGTGTGTTGAAATGATGTTCAAATTCCTAACCCACAATCTACGCTATTGTGCCAGTAAATCTGTTCTCAAAATGATTCCAAGCATACCTATTAAAACGACAAAACCTGACAACACCTTGGCCCAGTCAGCCAATGGAAGTACTCCAATAATTTGGGCGAGAACAAGAATAAATGTCAAGAAGACCAGAGAATTATTAATCTGGTTATCGCGTGCCGACAACTCTCTTTCGTGAGCGACATCGAACCCATCTGATGTGAGTTTATATCCATACTCTCTTTCTCCCTCAAGACCGCCAGTCCCAGGACTGTCCCATCTTGATTTGATTTCTTCTCTTTCGACAAGTCCCCATTCTTCCAGAGTCTCAACCGACTTATTTGCCTCTAGTCTGTTTAGGTCCGTCTCTACAACAAATGGGTGACTTCTGTTAATTTCTCCCGTAGGTAGGTTGGGGGACTGCTGATACAGAACGCGAACGATTTCGGCCCAATCTGGTTCTTCCATACAGAATAACAAATAGTCAAAACACACGACATTATCGGTTAAGGAGGATTGACTAGTTCTGTGGGCCGCGTAAGAGTTAATCCCATGTCGTTGTGTACACCATTGACTAACTTCACGACACCAAATAAACGAAATCTGGAGTTGTGACCTGTGTCATAATGTGGTGGGACTGGGATTGTGAGCGCTGTGAGACGTTCGTCTCACATGCTCAGGCTCACTGCGTTCGCCTGAACTTCACTCGCAAATCAGAGATTTGCTCCCTAGTTCAAACCCCAGACCGGACCGCAACACCCGCTCACGATGGCGAGCACACGCTACGCGGTGCTCGCAGTGTTGTTCGCGGTAGAATGCGGTGGGACTGGGATTGTGAACCACGGTCGCTCGCTGTGCTCGCTCCCTGATTCAAATCCCACTCCGTCTCCGATTTCCACTCACTGTGCCGCGCAGATGTCACTGCGCGGCGATTGGTTCGTGGAAAATGCGGTGGGACTGGGATTTGAACCCAGGATTCCGTGAGGAAACCTGCTTTCAAGGCAGGCGCGTTAGGCCGCTCCGCCATCCCACCCTCGTCACCACGTTTTCGGTGGGGTACCTAAGAGTTGTCGCTCTCAGTCAGTCACGAACGAGTTCGAGCACGCCGTCCACTTCTTCGACCGAAAGCCCCCACTCGAAGACGAGCGTCGTCGTGTGCTTGGGGACGAGACGCTCGACTTCCACGCGCGAGCGAAGAATCGGAACGAGCGTGGCGAGGTCAGCGCCCGTTTCCACGACCGGGAGCATCTGGAGATACTCGAACGAGAGGTCCGCGTCGTCGGCGCGCTCGGCCAGCGTCTGAATCTCCGGCGTCTCGTAGGCGTCGGTGAAGTCGATTGGTTCGGTGAAGCCGGCGTAGAAGACGCGACCCTCGGTCGAAGGGCCGACGACGACCTGCGAACTGCGGAGTTTCATCGCCGCGGTGTCGATGTGCGGGCGACCGAGTTGCGGGACGGTCGGGGTGACGACGGCCGCGGAACTCACCTCTTCCTCACGAAGCAGGTGCGTCACGGTGTTGCCGGCGCGGGCGGAGAACGTCGAACCGACCTGCGGTTCGAATCGAACGTCGTCGAGGTCGCCGACTGCGTCCGCGACGATCTCCCGGAGTTCGTCCTCGGCGGAGAGGTCTTCGACGTACTCGTCGGGGAGGTCGTCGTCCGCGCGGTAGTTGACGAGCAACTCGCCGCCGGAGCGCGAGACGGCGAGGGCGGCGTCCTTGAGCATCGCTTCGTACAACTCGGCGGCTTCGGTCTCGGAGAGGGGACTCGTCTCGACGAGCGACGAGAGCACGAGTCCGGGCCGCGGTGGTTCGGCGAGAACGGCGACGGTGGTCATATCGACACGTCAGTTCGGGGCACCCTTCAAGTCGCCGCTTGCGACTCGGCGAGTCGAGACGCGGTTAGCGACTCCAGTGACCGTCAGCGACTCCGACGACCCTTCGTCTGACGGTAGTCGCGGTCGAACACTTCCTCGACGACGTGGTCGATGAACGCCCGTGTGTCCTCGTCGGTCTGGTCTTCGGGGGCTTTCATGGGCACGAGTTCGAACCCGCGTCCCCGGATGGTCGTCGCGTGCTCGGCGTCGATGTCGAAACTGTCGGCCGCGCGCGTGGTGTAATCGAACGCGAGCGCCTCCAGTGCGGCCTGTCCGACGGGGACGATGATGTGCGGGTTTATCATCCGAATCTCGGCGTTGAGGAACGGTTCGCACGTCGATATCTCGTTCTCGGTCGGCCCGCGCTCGGGGTGACGACACCGGGTCAGATAGGTCACGAAGGCGTTCTGGATATCCGGTTCGTCGGCATCTGGCTCCGACCGGACGAAGCCGAGTTCGCCGAGGATAGACTGGACTCGCTCGCCCGCTTCGTCGCCGGTGAAGGGAACACCGGTCTCTTCGGCGGCGGCGCTCGGGGCTTCGCCGACGAACAGGAACTCCGCGCCCACGTCGCCGTAGCCGTGGACGACCTGCTGGCGGACCTCGCAGAGCGCCGAGCAGTTGGTGCAGTCGGCGTCCATCGAGAAGGGATTCTTGAACTGACGTTGATTCGCGTCCACACAGGGTGTTCGTCTGGGAAGCTAAAATCAACCCGGTCCCCGGAGCACAGAGGTGCGGAGTGAAAGTGAAATAATGTGAATTATGCGTGCAAGTGTTCGAAATACCCGAATTGGGGCGAAAGACACGCTTGTGAGCAGTGAAAGTGAAAACGGGTACCGAACTCGTCGGTGTGAGGTGAGGACAGTCCCTTCAGCGGTCGAGACCGCCTTTCGACTTGATGTCCATGATGTGGCGGACGTTCAGGTAAATCTCCTCGGGCGAGGTGTCGCCGTCGGGGTCGTAGAGGTCGCTCACGCGGTAGAGAATCGCCGATACCTGCCGACTCTCCGAGGAGTCGCCGTAGATATCGTCGGCGATTTCGCGGAGTACCTTTCGCTTTTCCTCGTCGTTCTCGAACTCCGCGTCCGAGTCGGGAGCCATCTCCCAATCGACGTCGTCGGCGTCCTGTTCCGGGTCGGGTTGGGTGTCGCCATCTGGTCGGCCGTCGCCATCTGACCGGCCGTCGCCATCTGACCGGCCGTCGCCATCTGACCGGCCGTCGTCACTCATCGTCGGCAACCTTCCGTCGCTGGACGATGCCGGTCATGTTGGCGACGTTCTCGGTCATCACGCGGAACGCGTCGGCCGTGTCGCTGTCGTCGTCGAGGACGATTGGGCGGCCGCCGTCGCCACCCTCGCGCACTGCCGGGTCGAGTGGAAGCGCACCGAGGAACGGCAGGTCGTTCGAGGCGGCGAAGTCGCGGCCGCCGCCCGCGCCGAAGATGTCGTGGCTGTTGCCGCAGTCGGGACAGCGGAACGTGCTCATGTTCTCGACGATGCCCAAGACGGTCGTATCGTGCTTGCCGAACATCCGAAGTCCCTTGTTGGCGTCGTCGAGCGCGACGTTCTGCGGCGTGGTGACGATGACGGCACCCGTGAGCGGGAGCGTCTGGAGGATGGTCAACTGCGTGTCGCCGGTTCCCGGCGGCAGGTCGAGCACGAGGTAGTCGAGTCGTCCCCACTCCACGTCTTCGACCAACTGGGTCAGGAGTTGGTGGACCATCGGGCCGCGCCAGATGACGGGGTCGTCCTCGCCGACGAGGAACGCCATCGACATGAGCTTCATCCCGTACTTTTCGGGCGGGACGATAGTCTGGTCTTGGGTCGCCTGCGGGGCGTCTTCGGCGGCGACCATCCGCGGGACGTTCGGGCCGTAGATGTCGGCGTCGAAGAGACCGACGCGCGCGCCGAGTTTCGAGAGACCCGCGGCGAGGTTGACCGCGACGGTCGATTTCCCGACGCCGCCCTTGCCGGAGGCGACGGCGATGATGTTCGTGACGCCGGGCAACACTTCTTCGTCCGGGTCGCGGTCGGACGGAATCTTTGCGGTGAGTTCCGCCTCCAGTCCCATCTCGCCGAGCACTTCGCGCACTCGACGCCCGATGGTGGTCTCCGAGGGGGAGTACGGTGCCCCGAGTGCGAGCGACACGCGGGCGGTGTCGCCATCGACCTCGATGGCGTTCACCAGTCCGAGAGAAACGATGTCGTCGCCGAGTTCGGGGTCCTCGACCGCTCGCAGACGGTCGCGTACGTCGGCTTCGTCCATGTCCATCTGTCCGGCCGTATCGCCGATAAGAGTTTTGTAAACCCCCGAAGCGCCTCGATAAATGCGGCCACATTCGCCGACATTTCCCACGCATGGTAATCGAATGTGGTTACTTCGAGGTCGATTGACACCTCGAATTTATCAGCGCTCCCACGTACACTCCTGACATGGTGTTGGCGGACGACTTTGGCAGAGAAGTAACCGGCGTTCGTATCTCTCTTACCGACCGGTGCAACTTCGACTGCATCTATTGTCACAACGAAGGGCTGGGAGACACGAGGGGACCGATGGACGCCTCGGACAACGAGATGAGCGCCGACGACGTGGTGCGATTTCTCGAAGTGGTCGAGGAGTACGGCGTCGAGAAGGTGAAGTTCACCGGCGGCGAGCCGATGCTCCGGGCCGACCTCGAAGAGATTATCGAGCGCACGCCGGACTCGATGGAAACGTCGCTGACGACGAACGGGACGTTCCTTCCGGAGCGCGCCGCCGACCTCGTCGATGCCGGTCTCGACCGGGTGAACGTCTCGCAGGACGCCCTCGACCCGAAAGCGTTCGCGGAAATCACGAAGTCCGGTGCCTACGACAAGGTGATGGAGGGCGTCAAGACGGCCGTCGAAGTCGGTCTCACACCGGTCAAGCTCAACATGGTCGTGTTCACCCACACGGCGGGCTACGTCGAGGAGATGGTGGAGTACGTCGCCGAGAACGAGGGACTCCAGTTACAGCTCATCCAGTACATGCCCGAACTCACGGGGCGACCCGACTGGAACATCGACATCGACCGCGTCCACCGCTGGCTGAACGACATCGCCGACGAGACGGAAGTCCGAGATATGCACCACCGACGACGGTACCACATCGGCAAGGGCATGGTCGAAATCGTGGACCCAGTGGAGAACCCCGAGTTCTGTGCGAACTGCCACCGCGTGCGCGTAACACATCAAGGATTCCTCAAGGGCTGTCTCAACCGCAACGACGACCTGCGGCCGATGGGCGAGATGACGCGTGCCGAGATTCGTGAGACGTTCGAAGCAGTCGTCGCCAGTCGCGTCCCGTACTACGGCGAGTACCTCGTCCGCGACAACGACGGCGACTGGACCATCAACGAAGAGTACATCGGCGCGTAAAACCGGCCGCCGTCGCCACAGTCTTCCTCGCCACTCACTCCCGAATAAATCGGGTTTCTGTTTTTTGAAGTTTCATTCAACTTATACGCGTAGCCTTCAACGCTCAGGTGTTGATTGTACGTTCAGTCAGTCGGCACGGGCCGACCGGCTCCGGCGTGCATTCGTGTCGTCGTCTCCACACGAACCATCATCACACACCGTATCTCCAATGAAACTCTCACGCGCACTCGCCGTCGTCTTGGTCGTACTGGTCGCTCTTCCGAGCCCAGCGATGGCCGGTATCGTCGGCGAACCGAATCTCCAAGCGTACGCACCGAGTAACAAACTCGTTCCCGGACAGGAAACGTCGGTCAACGTCGTCATCACGAACTACGGCGGCGACACCGAGTACCGACAGTTCTCCTCTTCGGAGAGCGCCGCATCGCTTTCGGACCAGCAGCGGAACCAACTCGAAGCGCAAGTTCGCTCCGCGCGCAACGTCCGCCTGACGCTCGAATCCGGTGAGGCACCCGTCGAAGTGAACACGGCGACGCTTCCGGTCGGCGACATCGCGCACGGAAGTCAGAAGGAAGCGACCTTCTCCGTCTCGGTCAAAGAGGACGTCGCACCGGGCACCTACGACATGACGCTCGTCGCCGAGTACGAGTACGACGAGTCCGTCCGTGACAACGGCGACGTGCAGAACGAAGAGGAGACGACGGCCGAGATTCCCGTGACTGTCGTCGTCGAAGAGGCACCGAGCTTCGAAATCGTCTCCACCGAGACGACCGCCCAAGTCGGCGGAAGCGGCATCGTCACCCTCACCATGCGGAACACCGGTTCCCAACCCGCCTACGACTCCTCGGTGACGCTCACCTCGCAGAACCCCGAAGTCACCTTCGGTCAGTCGAACACCGCGAGTCGCTACGCCGGTGAGTGGGGCGTCAACGAGACGCGTCAACTCGAATACAAGGCGTCGGTCGCACCCTCTGCGGCGGTCCAGCAGTACGCGATGACCGTGCAAGTCAACTACGAGGACGACGACGGCGTGCCCAAGCAGTCCAAGAGCCTCGCCACGGGTCTGACGCCGCTCGCCGAGCAATCGTTCTCGCTCGACGCGACGGACTCGACGCTCCAAGTCGGCCGTGAGACGACGGTCGGCGGGACGATTACGAACGACGGTCCCGACACCGCACGGAACGCCGTCCTCGTCATCTCTTCGAACTCTCCGACGACGAACATCAAAGAGACCGAGTACGCACTCGGGACCCTCGAAGTGGGCCAATCGTCCGACTTCGAATTCTCCGTCGAAGTGAGTGACTCCGCGGACGCTGGTGTCCGACAACTGAACTACGTCGTCGAGTACCGCAACGCCGACGGCGACGTGCAGAAATCCAAGTCGCTCACGATGGAGACGCGAGTCGAACCCAAGCAGAACCTCTTCGACGTCGAGATGAAAAACGAGTCGCTCGAAGCCGGGTCCTCGCAAACGATGGTGCTCGTCGTCACCAACAACGGCGACGAGACGTTCCGCAACATCGACGCCAAGGCCTTCGCCGACAGTCCGCTGAGTCTGTCTGACGACACCGCGTTCATCGACGAACTCGCACCCGGCGAGTCCACGGAGATTGCACTCGGTATGAGCGCCGCCTCGTCGGCGACGCCGAAGACCTACTCGTTCGACATCGACTTCCAGTACGAGAACGAAGACGGCGAGCGCAAACTGTCTGACTCCTACGCCGTCCCCGTCTCGGTCACCGAGAGCGAACGCGGCGGTGGGCTTCCGATTACGCTCATCGGCGCGGTCGTCATCGTCGGTCTCGGCGTCGTCGGCTTCCTCTGGTACCGTCGGTAACCCCTCCATCCAATCATGATTGACTACGAACGGTACACCGAGCGCCTCGGCGAGCACATCGTCACGAACCCCGGCAGGGTCGTCGCCCTGTTCCTCGTGGTGACGCTCGTCTTCAGTGCCGGTCTCGGAAACATCTCCACCGACGCCGGGACCTCGCAGTTCACCGAAGACTCGCCCGCCCAAGAGGCACTCGACGACGTCAACCGCGAGTTCACGCCGGCCTTCGAGACGAGTTCCGGGAGCACACAGCTCATTCAACGGAGTTCGAACGTGCTCTCGAAGTCGTCGATGCTCGATATGTTACGGCTCCAGCAGAGTATCCTGGAGCGCACTGATCTCCGGGCGACGTCGGCATCGTCGGTCGCTTCGACGGTCGCGCAGACGCTCGACCCGTCGGCGACGACTATCGACGCCCAAATCGCGGCGATGGAAGCGGCCTCGCAGTCAGAGGTTCGCGCCGCAGCGCGGCAAGCAACGTCGAACCCCGGCGTCGCCTCGCTGCTGAGCAACGACTTCAACCGCGAGTCGGTGACCGCCTCGGCGACGATTGGCGTCGTCAGCCACGAGGTGCCCGGCATCTCGTCGAGCGCCGGGACCTCCGGAACGAGTCCGCTCTCGGACATTCAAACCGAGATTCAGACGATGAGTACCGTCGCCGAGAGCGACATCACCGTCTTCGGGAGCGGTATCATCTCCAGCGAGTTGGGGAACGTCATCGTCGATTCGCTGTTGTTGGTCGTGCCCGCGGCGGTGTTGCTCATCTTCGCGTTCTTGGTCATCGCCTACCGCGACCCAATCGACCTCCTGCTGGGGGTTATCTCGCTCGGTCTCGCAATCATCTGGACGTTCGGGTTCATGGGTCTCGCAGACATCCCGTTCAGCCAGATGCTCATCGCGGTGCCGCCGCTGCTCTTGGCTGTCGGTATCGACTTCGGTATCCACGCCGTCAATCGATACCGCGAAGAGCGCATCAAGGACGTCGCGCCCGGGCCCTCGATGCGGATTACCGTGAGACAGCTTTCGGTCGCCTTCTTCATCGTCACCGCGACGACGGTGATTGGCTTCCT
Organism: Haloferax namakaokahaiae; assembly: GCF_042663225.1. Classification (NCBI taxonomy): domain Archaea; kingdom Methanobacteriati; phylum Methanobacteriota; class Halobacteria; order Halobacteriales; family Haloferacaceae; genus Haloferax; species Haloferax namakaokahaiae. Next base: position 130,054 of record NZ_JBHTAA010000001.1, read on the forward strand.
CTCGAACCTCACGAGCGACCTCGCGCCGATTCGTGACTTCGGTCTCGTCGCGGCGGTGGGCATCCTCTTTACGTTCCTCATCTTCGGGGTGTTCCTCCCCGCGGCGAAGCTCTACGCCGACCAACTCCGGGACGAGTACAACGTGCCCGAGTTCGGTTCCGCGCCGCTCGGCACCGAAGGTGGACTGCTCGCGCGCGTCCTCTCGGTCGGTGTCGTCATCGGCCGTCGCGCGCCGGCACTGTTCCTCCTCGTCGTCGTGCTGATTAGTGTCGGCGCCGCTGCCTACGGAACCGGTGTTGACACCACGTTCTCCCAAGAGGACTTCTTGCCGCCGGAGGAACAACCCGCCGTCCTCCAGCAACTCCCGGAACCCTTCAAGCCGGGTGTCTACACCGTCACGCGCGACCTGAACTACCTCGAAGACACCTTCGAGAGCACGCAGGGTGACAGTGTGACCATATACGTCGAAGGACAGCTCAGGGACGACTCGGCGCTCGAAGAGATTCACCGCGCCGGCGAGGACCCGCCGAAGTCGTTCGTCTCGTCCGACCGGCGTGCCGAATCGACGAGCATCGTCACCGTCATCCAGAACTACGCGGCACAGGACCCCGAGTTCGCCGCGCTCGTGGACCGCAACGACGCGGACGGAAACGGCGTCCCGGACGACAACCTCGACCGGATATACGACGAACTGCTCGCCTCGCCGGTTTCGTCGCAGGCGTCGTCGTACATCTCCGACGACTACCGCAAGACGCGCATCGTGTACACCGTCAAAGGCGATGCGACCCAGGACGCAATCGTCAACGACGGCCAGGAAGTCGCCGACAGACTCCGGATGAGTTCGACTGCGACCGGCAGTACGGTGGTGTTCAAGGCTATCTCCGATACCATCTTCATGTCCGCGGTCACCAGCCTCGTCATCGCACTCTCGGTGACGGCGGTGTTCTTGGTGCTCATCTACCAACTGCTCGAAGGCAAGGGGTCGCTCGGAATCGTCAACGTCGTACCTATCGTCGTGACGATTGCCCTGCTCGCCGGGTCGATGCGCTATCTCGGCATCCCGCTCAACGCGTTGACCGCGACGATTCTCTCTATCGCCATCGGGCTGGGTATCGACTACTCCGCCCACGTCGTCCACCGCTTCTCCGACGAGTACAACGCCGGTGGCGACCTCTTCGAGGCGCTTCGGCTGACCGTCGGCGGGACCGGTGGCGCACTCACCGGAAGTATGCTCACCACGACCACGGGTCTCGGCGTGCTCGCTATCGCCATCACGCCCGTGCTCGGGCAGTTCGGTATCGTGACCGCTCTGAGCATCTTCTACTCGTATCTGACCGCGCTCGTGGTCACGCCCCCGACCATCGTCATCTGGGAGCGCCTGACCCAGCGCGGAACCGACGCGCTGACCTCTGTGTCCTCCTGACGCTCTCCCTCCACCGCCCACGAAACCCGGCCCATCGCGGGTCGGTGGCCTTCGACAGGCCGCGACGCCCAGTCGGCTCGATGCCGACGTCTCGACCGAATCGCTCGGTCGTTGCCCCTGCCCCCAACGCCCGTATCGCTCGCTTCACATCGGCCGTATTGCGGCCGACCACTGCCCACACCGCGGTTGACCACCGCTCACATCGGGTTTCGACCGACCGACGTCGCTCGGACTCGAACTGGGCCACAACCGCCATCAGACCACGAACGCAACGCTCATGCCCGACAACCAATCGAATCAAACCATGTCCGTACTCTCGAAGCTTCCCCCCTGGCTCGTCGCGGTCGTAGCGGCGCTCCTCGGTCTCCTCGTGACGGGGCTTGGCCACCTGTTTCTGTGGCGCTGGCGTCGAGCACTCCTCTGGATTCTGCTCGCGTTCACCGTCGCACTCGTCTTCGTTCCGACGTCGGCGCTCGAAGCGGTCTCGAACGGGGCGGCGATGTCGCCCGCCGAATTCCGGCCCGTCCTCGTCGAGTTGCTTCCAGTTCTCGTCGTCTCTCTCGTCAGCGTGGCCGATGCGTTCATCCTCGGATGGAAGAAAGCGTCGAGTGCACCGACTGTCACCGACGAACCCGACGGAGAGACCCACACGTGCCCGCAGTGCGGCAACGAAATCGACCCGGAGTTGGACTTCTGTCACTGGTGTACGACGCGCCTCGCCCCCGCGGACGGAGACGGTTCCTAGTCACACAATCGAATCGAGACACGACCACTGACCACACACGACGACACATACGACGAAATTTCACCCACAATGTACGACGGACCGCCAGACACAGGCCGAAGCGAGACGGAACAGGCCATCATGGATGCGACGCTTCGAGCGCTCGCTACGCACGGCTACGCCGACCTCTCGATAAAGAACATCGGCACCGAGTTCGACAAGAGCACCTCGCTTCTGTACTACCACTACGAGAGCAAAGACGAACTGCTGCTCGCGTTTTTAGACTACATTCTCGACATCTTCGCGGCCAGTATCGACCCCGACGCCGAGGACCCCGACGAAGAACTCCGCGAGTTCGTCTCGTACATCCTCACGGACGAGACGGACGGCCCGGAGGTGCTCGCCTTCCAGCGCACTATCATCGAACTCCGTGCGCAGACGATTCACAAGGAGTCCTACCGAGCGAAGTTCGGAGACATCGAGACGCGCATGATAGAGACGGTGAAGACGCTCATCGAACGCGAAATCGAGGCTGGCCACTACCGCGAGATGGACGCCGAGATGATGGCGGAGAACCTGATGGCGTTTCTCTACCGCGCGCTCGACGTTCGCGTGACCGGAACGCGCCCCGAGTCGATAGACGCGATGCGAGACTCTGTGTTCTTCTTGCTCGACAACGTGATGCCCCTCTCGGGAGACCCGGCACGCCCGGAAGACACGTCGAACTAATCACGCGAACTAGCTTTCTGCGCTCTTGGGGAGGTCCGACCCGTTTTCGGCAGGGTTCTCGATGAAGTCGATGATAGACTGGGCACCCTGAAACCCGTCGTCGAGTCGTCCGACGAGGTCACCGTCTTCGAACAGCAAGAGCGTCGGCACGCTCCGGATGGTGTACGTCTCCGCAATGGACATGTCCGTCTGTGGGTTGACCATCACGACCGTCACGTCGGTCGCTTTGGCGACCGTTCCGAGGACGGGTTCGATGCTCTGACAGAGCGTACAGCCCTTGGTGTAGATATCGAGGAGCACGCGCTCGTGGGTGGCGAGGAGTTCGTCCAACTCGTCGTTCGTCTCGATTCGGACGGGTTTTTTCTGCGCTCGCTCGGTGTCGCTCGAAGCCATTAGAGACGATACGTTCGCGTGGTATCTATGGCTTTACTGACAATCGATATCATGGGCCAATAGTGCCGTCCAACGGTGAGTTCGACCCTCACACGGCGAGCTCCCTTTCGTGATGTTTAAGTAATGTCCCCGATTCGTATCGCATGCAATCGCTGATAGGGGTGTAGTCCCCGAGTCCATGAGGGCGAAACTAACTACAAACGCAGTGTTGCGGTAGCCAAGCCTGGCCCAAGGCGCTGGGTTGCTAACTCAGTGGCGTCAAGCCCCCGGGGTTCGAATCCCCGCCGCAACGCTCACCAATAGACTCTCAAAGTCATGAGTGCAGAAGAACCACAGGACGGCTCACCCGAGGAGGAAGAGGACCTCCGTTACTTCATCCGGATTGGTCAAACCGACCTTGACGGGACGAAGTCGGTCGAGCGCAGTCTGACGGACATGAAAGGTATCGGCAAGCGCACAGCGCGCATCATCGCCGACGCCGCGGAAGTTGACCGAACGGCGCTGTTCGGTAAGCTTCCCGAAGACGAGATCGACTCCGTTGTCGATGTCGTCGAGAACTTCAAGGACCACGCCCCGACGTGGATGGTCAACCGGCAGAAGGACTTCTTCTCCGGCGAGACCGACCACATCATCGGTACGGACCTCGAAGAGAAGCGGCGGCATGACATCAACCGCATGAAGATGATCAGCTCCTACAAGGGCGTTCGACACCAGCGTGGACAGAAGGTTCGCGGACAGCGAACCAAGTCCACGGGTCGTACTGAAGGTACGATCGGTGTCAACGTCGAGGAGATCAAAGAGGGGATGGAAGAATGACGACCGGCAACAACACGAAATTCTACGAAACCCCCAACCACCCGTTCCAGGGCGAGCGTATCGCCCAGGAAGCGGACATGCTCTCGCGCTACGGTCTCCAGACGAAAGAGGAGTTCTGGCGCGCGCAGTCTGAGCTTCGTAACATCCGACGTGAGGCACGACGCCTCCTCGGCGAAGCACAGGGTGACGTCGAGGAAGCCGAATCGCTCGGTGCCGAGTTTATGGCTCGTCTCCGACGCTACGGCATCCTCTCCGAGAACGACGACATTTCGCAGACGCTGCGTCTCGACGTGACGGACATTCTCGAACGACGCTTCCAGACTATCGCCTACCGCAAGGGTCTCGCATCGACCCCGCAGCAGGCACGACAGTTCATCGTTCACGGCCACGTGACGATCGACGGTGCCCGCGCGACGGTCCCCTCGCGGAAGGTCGAAGTCTCCGAAGAGGACTCCGTGAGCTTCGACGAAAACTCGCCGCTCTCGGACGAACTGCACCCTGAGCGCGCGGAGGCCCAAGAATGAGCGAATCCGAATCCGACAAGTGGGGAATCGCCCACGTCCACGCATCGTTCAACAACACGCTCATCACGGTCACTGACATCACGGGCGCCGAGACGATCGTCGCATCGTCCGGTGGTTCCGTCGTCAAGCAGAACCGTGACGAGGCGTCCCCGTACGCCGCCATGCAGATGGCAGAGAGCGTCGCCGACCAGATCAAGGCCGCAGGCATCTCGGGCCTTCACGTCCGAGTCCGCGGCCCTGGTGGCAACCTGAACAAAAGCCCCGGCCCCGGCGCACAGGCAACGATTCGCGCCCTCGCCCGTGCCGGTCTCGAAATCGGCCGTATCGAGGACGTGACGCCTATCCCGCACGACGGGACGCGCGCGCCGAAAAACAGCCGACTCTAACTAACCATGGCAAACGACTTCGAGGTCACGTTCATCGAACGCGAAGACCGACGCGCCCGCTTCGTCGTGCGTGGGCTGACGCCCGCGTTAGCCAACGGCATTCGCCGGGCGATGGTCGCCGACGTGCCGACGTTCTCTATCGACACCGTTCGATTCGTCGAGAACACGTCGGTCATGTTCGACGAGATGATCGGACTCCGACTTGGTCTGGTTCCGTTCACGACGCCTCTCGACGAGTTCGAGCCCGGTGACGTCGTCACCGTCGCGCTCGAAGTCGATGGGCCGGCGACTGCGTACTCTGGGGACATCGAGTCCGCAGACGACATGGTCGTCCCCGCGGACGAGAACGTCCCGATTATCGAGCTGAAGGAAGGCCAGCGTCTCGAATTCGAGGCGGACGCCGTCCTCGGCTACGGGAAAGACCACGCGAAGAACCAAGGCGGCGTCTCCGTCGGCTACCGACACCTTCAGCGTGTCGAGGTCGTCGGCGACGCCGGTGAGTTCGACGAACAGGAGCCGAACATTCTCCGCGGCGTCATCGAAGAGGTCGCCGCAGAACACGCGGACGACGAGGACGCCGAAGACGGTGACCTCGTCGTCACTGACGAGTTCGGAAACGACCTCACGAACCGATACCCCGGCAAGGAAGTCGAAGTGACCGACGTGCCGGGCGCGTTCGTCTTCAGCGTTGAGACGGACGGTTCGTTCACCGTGGACGAGTTAGTGCGCCGCGCCGTCGCCTCCCTTGGCGACCGCGCCGCAGAACTCGAAGAAAAGGTCGCACTGTAAGTATGATTACTGCCCCGTACACACACCGAGGTTCGCCCCGCCCGAAAGCGGCCGCGCTCTCCACCGTGAGAGCCGACCGCACGACGGCACCGGGTCGGACCGAAGGTGTTTTTACGGGGCATGAAGTAAAGCGGAATGCGTGCAGGGATAGCCAAGTCTGGCCAAAGGCGCAGCGTTCAGGGCGCTGTCTCATAGGAGTTCGCAGGTTCAAATCCTGCTCCCTGCACTCCGCTTTCTCTCTAGAGGTACACAATGAGTAAGACGAACCCGAGACTCAACAGTCTCATCGCCGAGCTGAAGGCGGTCTCGCGTGAGTCCGGCGCCAACGTCTGGCAGGATGTCGCGGACCGTCTGGAAAAGCCACGGCGCACCCACGCGGAAGTCAACCTCGGTCGTATCGAGCGATACGCAAAGGAAGACGAAACCGTCGTCGTACCCGGCAAAGTGCTGGGAAGCGGTGTGCTGCAGAAGAACGTCACCGTCGCGGCCGTGGACTTCTCGTCCACCGCTCGCACGAAGATCGAGCAGGTCGGCGACACCGTGACGCTGGAACAACTCGCTGAACAAAACCCCGAAGGGTCGAACGTACGGGTGATTCGATGAGCCTCGCAGAATTCGACGCAGACGTCGTCGTCGATGCACGCAACTGCATCCTCGGCCGTGTCGCGTCCAAAGTCGCACAGCGTGCGATGGACGGCGAGAAAGTCGCAATCATCAACGCAGAAGACGCCGTCATCACCGGCTCGGAAGAGGACGTGATGGGCGTCTACCGCAAGCGCACTGAGATCGGTTCGGACCAGGGTCCCTACTACCCCAAGCGTCCCGACCGCATCTTCAAGCGTGCCGTTCGCGGGATGATTCCGTACAAGAAGCCCCGCGGTCGAGAAGCGTTCTCGGGCGTTCGCGTCTACGTCGGCAACCCGTTCGACGAAGACGGCGAGATGCTCGACGAAACGTCGCTGGACCGCCTGTCGAACATCAAGTTCATCACGCTCGGAGAGGTCTCCGAGAAACTGGGTGCTAACGTCACATGGTAACGAACACGTCAGGGAAGAAGAAGACCGCCATCGCCCGCGCAACCGTGCGCGAGGGCGAAGGGCGCGTCCGTATCAACTCCCAGCCCGTCGAACTCGTCGAACCCGAGATGGCCCGCCTCAAGATGCTGGAACCGTTCCGCATCGCAGGCGAGGACCTCCGTTCGAAAGTCGATATCGACGTGCGTGTCAGCGGTGGCGGCGTGGCCGGTCAGGCCGACGCAGTCCGAACCGCACTCGCACGCGGGCTGGTGCAGCACTTGAACGACGCCGAACTCCGCGATGCGTACATGGAGTTCGACCGTTCGCTGCTGGTCAACGACGTTCGCCAGTCCGAATCCAAGAAGTGGGGCGGACCGGGCGCACGCGCTCGTTACCAGAAATCTTACCGCTGAGGTGATTCACCCATGATGATTCCCGTCCGGTGTTTCACGTGTGGTAAAGTGATTGGCGAGCATTGGGACGAGTTCAAAGCCCGTGCCCGCGAAGAGGGTGAAGACCCTGCTGAGGTCCTCGACGACCTCGGTGTCACTCGCGCCTGCTGCCGGCGGATGATGGTGTCGCACAAGGACCTCGTCGATGTCGTGTCCCCATACCAATGATGACGCGCTACAATCGGTACGAGAAAGCCCGCATCCTCGGCGCGCGAGCGCTGCAGGTCTCCTACGGCGCACCGGTGCTCGTCGAAACCGAGCAGACCGAACCTATACTAATCGCCGCCGAAGAGTACGATGCAGGTGTCCTTCCGTTCACCGTCAAACGAGAGGGTACATAAGACATGACTCGAATCACATCCGTTTCGCTCCGTCGCGTGCTCGACTCTCGAGGCAACCCGACCGTCGAAGCCGACGTACTCACTGAGTCCGGTGGCTTCGGTCGTGCCGCTGCCCCCAGCGGCGCTTCGACCGGCGAGTACGAGGCAATCGAACTGCCGCCGTCCGAGGCAATCGCCGCCGCACGCCGCCACGCTGTGCCCCGACTCGTGGACGAAGTCCACGCCGGGAACCAGCGTGAAGTCGATGCCGCACTCCACGCGGCCGACGGCACGGAGAACTTCTCCGAAATCGGCGCGAACAGCGCCGTCGCAATCTCGATGGCCGCCGCGAAGGCCGGTGCCGACGTGCTCGGTGCACCGCTGTACCAGCACCTCGGTGGTGCCTTCCGCGGCGAGAACTTCCCGGTCCCGCTCGGGAACGTCATCGGTGGCGGCGAACACGCCAAGGAAGCGACGAACATTCAGGAGTTCCTCGCCGCACCAGTCGGTGCGCCGAACGTCGCCGAAGCCGTCTTCGCCAACGCGAAGGTTCACGCTCGCGCCTCCGAAATTCTCGACGAGCGCGGCGTCCCCTCGGCGAAGGGTGACGAGGGTGCGTGGGCACCCGCTATCTCGGACGCAGACGCGTTCGAGGTGATGGACGAAGCGGTCTCCGACGTCGAAGACGAACTCGGCTTCGAGATTCGCTTCGGCCTCGACGTGGCCGCCTCCGAGATGTTCGAAGACGGCGTCTACCACTACGGTGACGAGACGAAGACGACCGACGAGCAAATCGATTACATCGCCGACCTCGTCGATGAGTACGAACTCGTCTACGTCGAAGACCCCCTCGAAGAGAACGACTACGAAGGCTTCGCCGAACTCACCGAGCGCGTGGGCGACCGCACGCTCATCTGTGGTGACGACCTGTTCGTCACGAACGTCGAACGCCTCTCGGACGGAATCGACGTGGGTGCCGCAAACTCCATTCTCATCAAGCCCAACCAGATTGGGACGCTCTCGGACGCGTTCGATGCAATCGAACTCGCCAACCGAAACGAGATGGACGCGGTCATCTCTCACCGCTCCGGTGAGACGGAAGATACGACCATCGCACACCTCGCCGTCGCAACCGACGCCTCGTTCATCAAGACGGGCACGGTGCAAGGCGAGCGAACTGCCAAACTGAACGAACTCATCCGCATCGCGGACGACGCAGTATGAGCGACAACGACAACGACGCGGTGGAGGTCGTCGACGACGAAGCCGAGACGGAGACCGAAGAGGTCACCGAGACGGTATCCGACGAGGCCGCCACCGAACAAGAGGATGCAGAGACCGCCGAGGCGGCCGAAGAGGCTACCGAGGCTGAAGAAGCAGAGCCGGAACCGGCCTTCGACGAGGACGTCATGCCCGACGAAGATGCCGACCTGCTCATCCCGGTCGAAGACTACCTGGCCGCCGGTGTCCACATCGGTACCCAGCAGAAGACCAAGGACATGGAGCGGTTCATCCACCGCGTCCGTGACGACGGCCTGTACGTGCTCGACGTGAGTCAGACCGACTCCCGTATCCGCACGGCCGCCGACTTCCTCGGAGGATACAACCCCGAGCAGATTCTGGTCACGTCTTCGCGCCAATACGGTCGCTTCCCGGCCGAGAAGTTCGCCGACGCCGTCGGCGCTCGTGCCCGCACGGGTCGCTTCATCCCCGGAACGCTGACCAACCCCGACTACGCCGGCTACATCGAACCCGACGTGGTCGTCGTCACCGACCCAATCGGTGACTCGCAGGCGGTCAAGGAGGCTATCACGGTCGGCATCCCGGTCATCGCGATGTGCGACTCCAACAACCAGACCTCGAACGTTGACCTCGTCGTCCCGACGAACAACAAGGGTCGCCGCGCACTGTCGGTCGTCTACTGGCTGCTTGCCAACGAGACGCTCGACCGCCGCGGCACCGACACCGTCTACGCCCTCGAAGACTTCGAGGCAGAACTGTAAGACGAGACCTTCGTCTCACAACACGAATTTTCTGACACCCGACCGGTGAGCGATGGCGCTGTCGTGCGTCCAACGGAGCGGACTCGCACGCCCATCGAGTCGTGTCACTCACGACAAACGATTTTCCGAGTGGCGCGCTTACAGTCACTATGGCGAAGCTACTCGCGCAGATGACCGTCGAAGAACTCGCCGACGCGCTCGATGCAGGCGAGGAGATGACGCTCATCGACACACGACCACCCGAGAGCTACGAGGCGTGGCACATCGCGGGCGCAGCGAACATCCCGTACCACCCGGTCGATGGACTCGGGAGCGACTGGGACTGGGAGCGCGTCTCGGACCTCGCGGCGTCGGGACCGCTCGTCGCCATCTGTGGAAAAGGCCTCACCTCCACGTCGTTCGGCTTCGAACTCGGGACGCGCGGCTACGACGACGTTCGCGTGGTCAAAGGCGGGATGGAAGACTGGAGCAAGCTGTACGAGGTGGTCGAAGTCGAAACCGAGAACCCGGAGCTGTACCTCGCACAGGTCCAGCGACGAGCGAAAGGCTGTCTCGGGTACGTGGTTGGGTCGCGGGCGGCGAACGAAGCAGTCGTCGTGGACGCGACCCGGCAGTCCGAGCAGTTCGAACTCGCCGCTTCGGACGCGGGGCTTCGAATCGTCGGCGTCTGCGACACGCACGTCCACGCGGACCACATTTCAGGTGGTCGTTCGCTCGCCTCCCGGCTCGGCGTCCCGTACTACATGGGGTCGAACGCGACCGACCGCGACGTGGAGTTCGACTTCGTCGCCATGGACGACGGCGACACTCTCTCGGTCGGCAACATCGACATCGACGTACTCCACGCGCCGGGCCACACCTCGGAGATGGTCGCCTACCTCGTGGGTGGGGAGGCACTCCTGACCGGCGATACGCTGTTCGTCGAATCGGTCGGCCGAACCGAACTCCAGTTCGGGGACAACGATGCCGGGACGGGTGCGGAACTCCTGTACGAGACGCTCCACGAGTCGATTCTCGAACTCCCGGACGAGACGCGAATCCTGCCGGGGCACGTCTCGGTCGATTCCGAAGGCAGATTCGGCGTCGCCGCGCCGGGCGAACTCGTGAGTGCGAGGCTCGGCGACCTCCGCGAGTCGCTGGACTTCCTCACGATGGACGAGTCGTCGTTCGTAGAGCGAATCACGGGCGACCTACCGGAGAAGCCGCCGAACTACGAGCGCATCATCGCGCTCAACACCGGCCGCGGGTCGCTCGATGGCGAAGAAGAGGCCACGCAACTCGAACTCGGGCCGAACAACTGCGCGGCGTAAGCAGACGCGCCCGACAACGCGTTCTCAGACGCGCTCGACGACACCGAGTCGCCGGTGAAACAGGTCGTGGTCGAACCACGCCATCCGGCGGTCGTCGTAGTGGTTCTCCGGGCCGAGCGACAGCGATTCTCGCGCCTGTTCGATGTCGCTGACGCCGAGTAAGAACGCACACGGGCCTTCGCCGACCGACGAGACGCGGTCTTCGAGCCACCCTTCGGCGGCCTCGCAGAGAGCGATTGGCGTCCCCGGAATCACCGAGAAATGCGGGAAGGGGCCGTTCGCGTCGATTGGCGTCGGATAGCGGTGTCGCTGCGCGAAGAGGTCGGCGGTCTCCTCGCGGTCCGCAGTTGCGATGACGACCGTCTGGATGCCTTGCAGTGTGGCATCCGACGTTCGGCGAACACGGTAGCTTCGGGGGGTGCGGTCACGGATGTTGAACGGGAGCCGCAGGTCCGTGCCTTCGAAACACATGTCCCACTCGACGAGGCGGCCGTCCGGGCGCTCTCTGGCCGCCTCGTGCGGGCCGTCGATGGCCACGCCGGCGTCGATTGCAGCCTTCGCGCTGGCGCGGACGTCCGGCACGTCGAGACACCACGCCGCAGGTCCTGCGTCCTCGGCGAGATGCGTCGGCCAGAAACCAGCGTTCGCCGGTTTCGTCCCCGGCGTCGGGGCGATGAGTTCGAGATACGATCCGTCGGGGAACGGAACGATAGCCATGTGTGTCGTGCCGGTGGCGTGTTCGCCGCCGTAGGTGGGTGTGAGACCGACGTCTGCGGCGGCGTCTCGGAGCGTGTCGAGGTCGAGACCGCCGAACGCGACGTGGTCGATGGTCCTGTCCATACCCCTCCATCTCACGTCAGCCTATAGTGTGTTCGCCCGACTGTGGTCCGACGGAACGTACCGAAAATCCAACTCGTCCGAAGCGTTTTGCCCAACGGTGCCTTCATACGGGATATGAACATTCTTCGGAGCGTCTGGCGGGTCGCCGACTCCTCGTCCAACGGGAAGGGAAGCATCGACTGGGCGGCGGTCTCGGCGGCCGCGAAGGCGGCGACCGACCCCGGGTCGCTCGACCTCTCGACGGCCGACCGCGATGGCTACGCCAGCGACGTTCGTGACGCGCGCGAGCGACTACAAGCGGTGGCCGAAGTCGAATTCGACGTTCCGGAAGTCATCGAAGTCCAGAACCGACACCACTGGATAGACGCGAACGTCGAGACGTTCCACCGTATCATGCTCCCCCTCGAAGAGCACGGCCCGACCGTCTTGCCGGGTATCACCCGTGCCATCAACACGGGGACGTTCGCGCTCGTCCTCTCATTCCTCGGCAACAACGTCCTCGGGCAGTACGACCCGTTACTCTTGGCTGACGGCGACGGCGACGACGACCACGGACTCTACTTCGTCGAACCGAACATCCGTCGCGTCGCCCACTCGCTGGACGTGGACTACCCGCGATTCCGCCGCTGGATTGCGTTCCACGAAGTCTCCCACGCCGCCGAGTTCGGCGCGGCACCGTGGCTCTCGACCCACCTCGAAACGCGGATGGAACGCGGTATCGACGCGCTCGTCGAAGGCGACCTCGACCGCGACGCTTTCCGCGAACTCGATACCGCGATGACGGCCGTCGAAGGCTACGCGGAGTTGCTCATGGACCGCGCGTTCGACGAAGAGTACGGCGACCTGCGCCGCAAGTTAGACGAGCGCCGACAGGGTGGCGGACCGATTGCAAAACTCGCCCGTCGATTCCTCGGACTGGGTCTCAAGCGCCGCCAGTACGAACGCGGCGCGCGGTTCTTCCGCTACGTCGCAGACAAGCGCGGCGTGGCCGCCGCTTCTCGCGTGTGGGACCATCCGGAGAACCTGCCGACGGACGACGAATTAGACGTACCCGAGCGATGGATCGCGCGGGTGTCGCCTTGAGGAGACTGCAACTCCATCAGTAATGCGCACCCGCCCGGGAGAGTCCTGAGCGCGAACGCACCTTGGGTAGTGTCCGTGTTGTGCCAAACGCCCAATTCAGCACCCCACGAGACTCCGGTATGGAACCAGGTCGTTGCCCCTGCCCTGGCTACCGGCAACGACGAGATGCACAGTCTATGACCATATAGGCTACGATTCTACATGATTCTTGATTGATGCTATTTCTTCGTCAACGAATGAAACAAATGAGTGACAATTGCCAGCATAATGTGTGTTGACTGCGCAAGAACGACAGACGGCGCGAGGGTCAACGACGATTCGACGAGACGAACTCCTTGCTCCACCGGTCGAGATAGATAATCAGCGCGGTCCCGAGAATAATGCCGCCAAGGAAAGCCAACCCGGTTTGTAGGGGTGTCGCGTCGCCGGCGAATGCGATGAGCGCGCCGGTGAGTCCGTTGAGGAGGACGAAGCCGACGCGAATCTGGTTGTTCGCGTTACGCGTCTCGTCGTCGCTCAGACTGGGGCCGACCATCGACCCTCCTCGTGTGTAGAACGTTGCGACCCCAAAGACGGGTACCGCGTCTGTCCGGTCATGTCTACGTGATAGACGCGAGTGGATTTGAAACCCGCTGACTGGTCGTGGTCCGATACGGGAGTGGTCGCGTGTCCGAGGAACGAGCCTGCATTGGGTCAGTCTCGGAGCGGAGGGGTTTCGAACTGACCAACGCAGTTCTGACACACGACGACAGTTGCAGTCGTCTCTCCCAGTGTGATTCGCAGGTCGGCGTGGCCACACTCGGGACAGTCGCTCGGGGTGAACGCGGCTGCGCAGTCCGGGCACACGAACTGGAGGCTCTCTTCGCCCACTTCCAAGCGAAGGGTGTCGTGACTACAATTGGGACACGTTGCAGGGATTCTCGTGTCGTTCGTGTCACGGGGCGCGCCCAGTGCGAACACGCTGAGTTCGGTGTCGCTCCGATTTGCTCCCGACTGGAACTCGCCGGGTTCGAATCGAACTGCCTCACCCTCGCCGACCGTGATTTCGCCCGCCATCGTCTCGAACGTCGCCTCGCCCGCGACGACGACGAACACCTCCTCTTGGTCCATGTGGGCGTGGAGACCGCCGGGGAGTCCGTCGCCGGGCGCGATTCGGTAGTGGTTGAGCGCGACGTTCGTCGTTCCCAACGGGTCGGACAGACTGCGACGGGCGCTCTCCTCGCCGAGTGAAGCCGAGTCAACGTCGTTGAGGGCGACTTTCTTCATGTGAGATAGTCTGTTCGTCGGGGACTAAGTTCCTGTCAAGAACCCGCCAATCGTCCGGGACTACTGAAACCCGCGCCCGACTTCGTCCGTCTCTATCAGGTCGTCCAATTCCGAGGTCAACAGTCGGTTCGCGTCTTCGAACTCGTCGGAGAGGCTTTCGAGTCGGTCCGGGCGGGCGTCGAACTCGTAGTCCATCGGGCCGAACGCCGGGCTTTCGAGGGCGTCCATCACGTCGGTGAAGAAGTCGTCTGGCGTCGTCGGCGCGTCGGCGTGGACCTTCACCGTCTCTTCGAGGCGCTTGGCCATCGACTTGGCGTGGTCTTCGTCCTCTGGTGGCGATTGCACGCCGAATCGCCCGGTCGCTTCCTCGGCGTCTCGTCGGGGGAACAGCGGTTCGAGGTCGTCGTCGATGCGGCGGGCGACGCGCGCGCCGACGCCGCGGACCTCGTAGGGGTTCTTCGCGTACGTCTTGAGTTGGTAGACGCCGACCGAGGGGTGGCCGAGATAGAGGTCTTCGCCGATTCCCGAGCGGCGCTTTCCGGCGACCGCACGCCACTGCTGGGCGTCGTGACCGCCGTCGGTGACGTCCGCGAGGATATCTTGCCACTCTCTAACGCGCATGGGTGGACTAGTGCGGCGATGCGAAAATACGTAGCGATTAGTTCGGTTGACCGACGGCTATTTCCCCGCGTCTCCCCCACAAATTCGACGTGAACCTTCGCGGTCCGCTCGTCGAGGTCGGAGAGCCACGGACGGTCGAAACGCGGTACGGCGAGCGCTCGCTGGCCGAAGTGACGCTCCGCCCCGAGCGCGGGACCGCAGACCCGGTGACGGTGACGCTGTGGGGCAAGTGGACCCACGCCGCCGAGCACGCCGAACCCGGGATGGACCTGCTCGTGACGGAGGTCGAGACCTCCGAGTATCGGGGCGAGGAGACGTATTCGACCTCGAAAGAGTCCTACGTCGTCGTCGAACCCGACTTCCTCGTGGACGTGACCGACATCCGCTCGTGGGTGCAGTGCTCGCGGATGTACTACCTGAACAAGCTCTCGGGAATTCCGCTGAACTACCCCGTCGTCAAAGGGACTATCGTCCACGAAGTCTTCGGCGACTTGCTCCGCGGCCGCGACCTCTCGGCCTCTATCGACGAACGCATCGAAGAACGCGGCTTGGAACTCGGTTTGTTGGGGCGCGGACCCACGGAAGTCGCGGACGAAGTCCGCCGCAACGCCGCCGCCATCGAAGGCTGGCTCTCGCAGGGCGTGCTCACCGACGAAGACGAGTGGCGCTCTGAGTACACGCTCATCTCGCCGACGTTCGGCATCAAAGGGCGCGCTGACGCCCTCCGACGCGGTGCACCCGTCGAACTCAAGACCGGGAAGAACCTCAACCGCGACCCGCGGTTTCAGGACAAGATTCAGGCCGCGGCCTACGCGCTCATCCTCGAAGAACGCGGCGTCCCGGTCGATACCGGAACGCTCCTCTACACGAAGAACACGACGCTCGACCGAACCGAGGAGTCCGGCGACCTCTCGCCAGCCAAGGACTTCTCCATCGGAAAGGGACTGCTCGAATTCGTCGTCCGCACCCGCAACGAAATCGCCGCCATGGAGTTCGATAGTTCTGTTCCGACGGGCTACGAGTCGAACTCGAAGTGCCAGTACTGTTTCGAAAAGGACACCTGCATGGTCGTCTCGGGCCGTCTCGGGCAGGAATCAAAAGCCGGCGCAATCGGCTCTGCGGTTCCCGACGACGAACAGGAGTACTTCGAGCGATTCTACCGCGCCATCGAAGAAGAGCGCCACGCCGTCCACAAGGAGTACCGGAAACTCTGGGAACAGTCGCCCGAGGAGCGCGCGGACGACGACCGAGCCATCATCGGTCTCGAACCGCTCGACCAAGAAGAGTTAGACGACGGCCGGTGGGAACTGCGCGCCAAAAAGACCGACGACGCCGTCTCGAAACTCCGCGTCGGCGACGTCGCGCTCGCCAGCGACGGGAACCCCGTCGAGGGCCACGCCGAACTCTGTCGCATCGTCGAACTCGGCGAGGAAGTCGTCGTCACCGCGAGCGAACCCGTTTCGCTCCGCCGACTCGACGTGTACCCCTCGGAACTCACCACCGACCGCCTGCTCACCGCGCTCTCGGATGCGATTCTCAAGTCCGCTCCCGACCGCAAGGACGTGCTCTTCGGCCGCCGGGAACCCGAGTTCTCGGACCGGTCGGCCGGTGAGGTCTACATCGACAACAACGACGCACAGAACGAGGCGGTGAGACTCGCCGTCGATGCCGACGACGCGGCGCTCATCCACGGTCCGCCGGGTACCGGAAAGACCTACACCATCGCCCGGACGATTCGCGCGCTCGTGGAGAACGGGAACCGCGTCCTCCTCACGGCCTTTACGAACCGCGCGGTGGACAACGCGCTCGAAGCGTTGCGCGACCAAGGGTTCGAAGACATCGTCAGAATCGGCACCGAGTCGGGCGTCCGCGAGGACATGCTCGACGTTCGGCTTTCACGAAGCGGCGACCCGAACACGCTCGCGGCCGACCTGCACGACGCCTCCGTCGTCGCCGCGACGACCGCGTCCTGTGGCTCTCGGGTCATGCGCGAGCAGTCGTTCGACGTGGCGCTCGTGGACGAGGCGTCGCAACTCACCGAACCCGGGACACTCGCCGCCGTCAACCTCGCGGACAGGTTCGTCCTCGTCGGCGACCACAAGCAACTACCACCCGTCGTTCGCGCCGAAAACGACCTCCAAACCTCGCTCTTCCAGCGACTCATCGGGTCCTACCCCGAGTCGTCGGTCATGCTCACCCAGCAGTACCGCATGTCCCAGCGCATTCAGGCGTTCGCGTCCGCGGAGTTCTACGACGGCGCGCTTCGGCCCGCCGCGGGCGAGATTGCGGCCCAACACCTCCGCGATTTGGGTGTCGATGTGGCCGACCTGCCCTCGGAACTCCAGAACCCGGTCACTTTCGTGGACCCCGACGGACGCCGCGTCGGCAACACGAACCCAATCGAGGCCGAGCGCGTCGCCGAAATCGTCTCGGCCTACGAGGCCGCGGGCGTCGATTCGGCGGATATCGGCGTCATCGCTCCCTTCCGCGCACAAGTGTCTGAAATCTCCCGCCGAACCGACGTGACCGTCGATACGGTTGACCGATTCCAAGGCTCTTCGAAGGAGGTCATCATCGTCTCGTTCGTCGCCACCGGGGACCTCGACGGCCCGCTGTTCGAGGACCACCGCCGCGTCAACGTCGCGCTCACTCGCGCGAAGAAAGCGCTCTGTCTCGTCGGCGACGCTTCGGCGTTGGAGTCTGACCCCTTCTACGACCGAATGCTCGGGTGGGCGCGTCGGTGAGTCGCAGTCTGGGCGCGGCGCTGACTACTGCACGTCTATCTCTAACTCGTCGTCGTCGATTTCGGCGTGGACGCGCTCGTGAAACTCCCGTAGGGCGGCGCTTTCGTCTTCGGCGAGCACTACGTCGCTCGCCATCAGCGTGGCGAGACCGAACGCCCGCGGCGTCGGCGTCGTCACCTCGCGCTGGACGACACACATCTCGCCCGCCTGCATGGCTTCGAGGGCGTCCTCGATGGCATCGACGTTCAGTTTGTCCTCCAGAATCTCGCGGTATGTCTCTTCCATCACGGCGAACTCCTCGACCTCTTGGGCAAAGGAGAGCAACATCTCCGAGGAGACCTGTTGCTGGGCGGCGGACTTCTCGTAGCCCTTGTAGCGCTTGAGAATCATGAGCGAGCGCGTCGCGTTGATTCGGAAGTAGCGCTTGAGGAGGTCGGTTCCATCGACCGCCGCGCGGAGGTCTTCGACCACCGATTCGGGCGAGAGCGAGTCGATGATTCGCTTCAAATCGACCTTCCGATTGAGCGGCATCGACAGGGAAAAGCCGTTGTCTGCGACGGCGACTTGGACGTTCGCGTTCGTCTGGTTCGCGCAGTGGTAGGCGACGAGGCGGGAGAGACCGTCGTTGAACTGCCTGCCGAAGGTACAGTGGACGTAGTAGTGTCGCCGGTAGGTCTCTCGATTCAGTTCCTCTTCGACGACGATTCGCTCGTTCGTGGCGACGCTCTCGGGTCCCGCGTACCTGACCTGCTCGTCGAACATCCGGGTGAGCGCCCGCACGCTGTGCTCGTCCAGCGGGAACTCTCTGAGCCAGTTGCGGACGGCCGGTGGCCCGCTGTCGGTGAGTTTGTCGAGCAGGTCCGCTTGGAATCCCGCGATTTCGCGGCCGAGGTCGTACGAGAGCGGGAGGCGCTCGGAGAACCACGAGGGGACTGTCGGGCGCTTTGCGGTTCTATCGACGTACACCTTCGACCCGCGGCGATACCGGTAGGCGAAGTGGTCGCCGCCGAGGACGAACACGTCGCCCTTTTCGAGCGTATCGAGGTAGCCCTCGTCCAGCGTGCCGACCCAACTGTCCTGCCCGCGGACGATGACGTCGCACGTGAAACTGTCCGGGATGGTGCCGATGTTGGTCATGTAGATGACCCGTGCCATCCGCCCGCGCTTGCCGATGAGGGGTTCGCCGACTGCGAACTCCTCGTAGTGGTGCTCGCCGTCCGGCGCGTCGTTGGTGTCGCGCCAAATCTTGGCGTAGACGTTCTTGTCTTCGAGACCGTCGTAGTCGGCCGTCAGGTAGCGAAAGAGGCGTTCGAACTGCGCGTCCGAGAAGTTGCGATAGGGGTAGGCGCGAGAGAGCGTCTCCCGGAGGTCGGACTCGCGCCGAATCCCGTTGATAGCCATCCCGTAGACCTGCTGTGAGGCCACGTCGAACGCGCCCTCGGGGATGAACACCCTATCGACGAAGCCCTCTTCGGCGCGTTTGAGCATCACCGCGCACTCGACGAGTTCATCCCTGTCGAGGGCGATGACGCGACCCTCGACAGTCTGGCCGAGTCGGTGGCCCGCGCGGCCGACGCGCTGGAGCAGCGAGGCGACCGACTTCGGCGACCCAATCTGGACCACGAGGTCGATGTGGGGCATGTCGATACCGAGTTCGAGACTCGTCGAGGTGGTGACGACGCTCAACTCGCCCGCCTTCAACTGGGATTCGATTTCCTGTCTGCGCTCTTTGGAGAGACTGCCGTGGTGACACCCGGAGTTGGTCTCGTCGTAGGCCGAAAAATTTTCGCGGAGGTTGTGCAGGACGCGTTCGGCACCAGAGCGCGTGTTCGTGAAGACGAGCGTGTTGGTGTGCGAGTCGATGAGTTCGTGCAGGCGGTCGTAGAATCTGGTCTGGACGACGCTCCGTGGCGTGCCAATCAAGTCGTCTGTGGGGCACTCCAACTCGATGTCGAAGTCGCGGACGAAGCGCGTGTCCACGATTTCGTAGTCGCGGGGGTCACCGTTCTCGTAGCCGACGAGGTACTCGGCGACGGTATCGAGCGGTTCGACCGTCGCCGAACACCCGATTCGGGTCGGCGAGTCGTGTGCGAGGTCTTCGAGGCGTTCGAGCGAGACCGAGAGGTGGGTGCCGCGCTTGTTCGCCGCGAGACTGTGAATCTCGTCTACGACGACGTACTCGACGGTCCGAAGTTTCTCCTTGAACTTGGGCGAGTTGAGCAGAATCGCCAGCGTCTCGGGAGTGGTATTGAGGATGTGCGGCGTCTCGGTGAGCATCTTCTGTCGGTCCGACGACGAGGTGTCTCCGTGGCGAATCGCGTGTCTGAGATTGATTTCCTCGCCGCGCTTTTCGGCCAGTTCGGCGATGCCGTCGAGCGGTTCGGTCAGGTTTCGGTGGATGTCGTTGGCGAGCGACTTCAGCGGCGAGACGTAGAGGCAGTACACCGAGTTGTCGAGACCGTCGGGCGACTCGCGTTCGCGGCGGAACAACTCGTTGATAATCGCGGTGAAGGAGGCGAGCGTCTTGCCGGACCCGGTGGGCGCACAGATGAGCGCGTTCTGCTCTTCGTGAATGAGCGGAATCGCCCCGCGTTGCGGCGGCGTGAAGAAGCCTCCGTTGCCGGGGACGTACTCGCCGAACTGGTCTACCCACCACTCGCTGACGGCGGGTTCCAAGAGGTCCAGTACGTCCTCGTCGTCGATGGCGACCGAATGGGGGTCGAAGTCGTAGGCGTCCGCCCGCGACGTGAGGAGGTCTCGACCGCGCTCAGTCATCGCGTGGACGTTAGCCTGCGCAGGTATGAGGGTTGTCCCTCTCAGGTGTCGATATCAGGCGTCGTTTCGGGGGTCGAACACGCCCTCAATCGCACGCCTCTCGTCTCCGTTTTTGACGTATCAATATCAGAATACAAATGGAAGCACTAACCCGGCGGGGAGATGTACGGTCCTGTATGCGCATCACGTTCCTCGGAACCGGCAGCGCGATGCCAGTCCCCGGGCGGGCACAGACCGGACTCCTCCTCGAATCGGACTCGGACGCCCTCCTCGTGGACTGTGGCTCCGGCGTGCTGAGCAGACTGGCAGAGACGGACGTCGGCTACGAGGGCATCTCGTCGGTCCTCTTGACGCACCGCCACCTCGACCACGTCTCCGACCTGATGGCCCTCCTCAAAGCGCGCTGGCTCGCGGGCGAAGAGTACCTCGAAATCGTCGGTCCAGAGGGAACGCGCGAACTCGTCGAAGGTCTCCTCGACGTGCACGACTACCTCCAAAAGAGACTCACGGTCGAACTCCGAGAAATCGGTCCCTCGTCGTTCGATGTCGCCGGCTTCCACGTCGAAGGATTCGAAGTTCACCACTCGATGTACACGCTGGCCTATCGCTTCGCCCACGACGAGAGCGACGGCGAGTTCGTCTTTTCGGGCGACACCGAACCGTTCGACGACCTTGCGAACTTCGCGGAAGGTGCGTCGGTGTTGGCCCACGAGTGCGCCTTCCCCGACGACCTCGACATCTCGAATCACACGACGCCGAGCGCGCTCGGACGCGTGCTGAAAGGCCGCGATATCGACCGCGTGTTTCTCACGCACCTCTACCCGCACGCCGCCCGCCAGACGGACGAACTCGTCGCTGGCGTTTCACGAAACTTCGACGGCGACGTGGCCGTCGCGGAAGACGGTTTGAGGGTCGAACTTTAATTCGAGCCGCGAATCACGGTCCCCGGCGACTCGCCGGCAACGAACTCTCCTAGGCCCTCGGGACCGAAGATGTGCGCCGGCGCGCCGAGCGCCAGTAGTTTCTGTACTTTCGCGGCCATGCCACCGGTCACGTCCGTGGAGTCAGACCCGCCGAGCGCGTCGGCCGCGTCTCCGAACGCCGTAATCTCCGGAATCACGTCGCCCGCGGTGTCGAGGACGCCCGGAACGGTCGAACACAGACCGACGCGGTCGGCGTCGAGACCCGAGGCGAGCGAGACGACGAGGTCGTCGCCGGAGACGATTGTCGCACCCTTGCCCGCGTGGGCGATTACGTCGCCGTGGAGGACCGGGACGAACCCCTCGCCGAGCATCGTCTCGGTCGCGGCGAGCGGGAGCGACAGCGACCCGTCTTCTTCGCGTGCGCCCGCGGAGAGTGGGTGAACCGGAAGCGCAGGAACGCCGCGCTCGGCGAGCGCGTCCAGCACGGCATCGTTCAGGCGTTTCATCGCGTCGTTGATTTCTCGGATGCCGGCCACGTCGTGCGTTCCCGACTCGGAGGAGACGCCGTGGTCGGCGGCGTGGTGGTGGCCGAAGCTTCCGCCGCCGTGGACGACGACGACCTGTCCCGCTTCTGCAAGGGCGGCGACGGCATCGACGGCCGCCGCCAGTCCGCTCTCGTCTACGGTTTCGGCCTCGTCTTTGTCGGTGACGACGCTCCCGCCGAGTTTGAGGACGACGAGGCTCATTGGTCGCCCTCTGTCGCGCCTTGCTCGTCGGACTCGACGCGCACGCCCTCGGTTGCGAGTTCCGCGCGGAAGGCGTCTTCACACCCCGGTGTGAACCGGAGCGCCGTGTTCGTCTCCGGCGTCGGGTCCAGCGCGACGGTACACCCACCGCCGCCAGCGCCGGTGAGTTTGGCTCCGTACGCCCCGGCCTCGCGGGCGGCCCACACCATCGAATCGAGCGAGCGCGAGGAGACGCCCAGCGCTTCGAGCAGGCCGTGGTTGAAGTTCATGAACCGGCCGAGTTCTTCGAGCAGGTCTTCGGTGGGTTCGACGTCGGGGTCGGCATCGGCGAGGAGTCCCTCGCCCTGTCGAACGATGTTGCCGATGGTCTCGACGGTGTCGGCGGCGAAGTCGTACTTGTCGCGGAGACCGCGGACGTGCGAGACGAGCGCGCCCGTGTCGCCCGCGCCGCCGTCGAACCCGATGACGAACGGGAGTGCGGGCGCGTCGATAGTTCGGCAGTCGTCGCCCTCGACGCGGACCGCACCGCCCATGGCCGAACAGAACGTGTCGGCGCGGGAGGCCTGCCCGTCTTGGACCTCGTGTTCGGCCCGGTACGCTCTGTCCGCGATTTCGCGGGGCGTGAGTTCGACGCCGAGTTCGCGCGTCGCGGCGTCGATACCGGCGACGACGACGGCCGCCGAGGAGCCGAGTCCGGCACCGAGCGGGATGTCGCTCTCGACGGTGATATCGAAGCCTGCGTCGGGTGCGTCGGCCGCATCGCGGGCCTGTTCGACGGCGGCGTCGATGTAGCCCATCGCGGCCTCGACGAGGGGCGTGGGCACGTCAACGTCGGGTCGCTCGCCGGTCGAACCGCTGTACTCGACGGTGAAGCCGTTCAGACTCAAATCCTCCGCGCGCACGCGAACGTGGTCGTCATCCCGCAGCGAGACCGAAACCGTCGCGCGCCGCTCGACGGCGCAGGGGACGGCGGGTTCCCCGTAGACGACGGCGTGCTCCCCGAAGAGATACACCTTGCCGGGGGCGCTCGAAACAGTCATACACCGGGCTTTCTGTGGGATTCGCTTAAGCGTATCCGACCGGCGTCGTCACCGGGAGTGGAGCGTTGTCAGTGAGGGCGGAGTGCCGTCAGTTGGAACGGAGTGTTGCCACTGCGAGGTGAGTGTCGTCACTGGCGGGTTGGGTTCGAAAAAATCAGCGCGCTGGCGTTATGCGCTCGCTTCGACTTCGTCGGCGTCGAGTCCGACGAGTTCTTCGTACTCTTCGTCTGCGCCACCGCTGCGGAGGTAGCGAACGACGGCGGCGATGCCGACGAGGAGGACGAGACCGAAGACGAGTCCCATACCCGGCCCGGAACTCGACTCGTCGTCCGTCTCTTCGTCTGCTTCGATTTCGACCTCGACGGCCTCTTCCATCTCGATTTCGTCCGTCTCGTCTGCGTCGCCTTCGCGCGAGAATCTACTCATGAGGGGGGCACGGTTGGTCGGGCGGAACTCGAATCCGTCGTGCAGGTGCACCTCGAAGAGGGTAAAATCTGCCATACACCTCAATACGCCCACAAGAACCATAGTCGTTGTGGGAGGCGTGAAGATTCGTTGTATTCATCACGCTACCACTGGTCACTTTCACGCATGGACGACGACCGCCGCGACTTTTTGGAATCGTTACTCACGACGCCAAGCCCATCCGGATACGAGACCGACGGCCAGCGAGTGTGGGTCGAGTACGTCTCGGAGTTCGCCGACGACGTGACCGTCGATGCCTACGGAAACGCCGTCGCAGTCCACGAAGGGTCGGGCGACGGCCCGGAAATCGCCTTTACCGGCCACGCCGACCAAATCGGCTACATCGTCCGCGACATCGACGACGACGGCTTCGTCCGTATCGGTCCCATCGGCGGCGCGGACCGAACCGTCTCGAAGGGCCAGCACGTCACGGTTCACGGCGACGAGGACGTACCCGGCGTCATCGGCCAGACTGCGATTCACCTCCGCGACGTGGGCAGCGAAGAGTACGACGACCTCGAAGAGCAGTTCGTCGATATCGGCGCGACGTCGAAGGACGAGGCGACCGAGTACGTCGAAGTCGGCGACCCCGTGACGGTCGAAGCGCAGGTTCGTGACCTCGCGGGCGACCGCATCGCCGCCAACGGCATGGACAACCGCGTCGGCACGTGGTCCGCCGCAGAGGGCCTGCGCGCGGCGGTCGAAGCGGACGTTGACGCGACGGTCTACGCCGTGAGCACGGTCCAAGAAGAGGTCGGCGTGCAGGGTGCCAAGATGGTCGGTTACGACCTGAACCCCGACGCGATGGTCGCCGTAGACGTGACGCACGCGACGGACAATCCCGACGTGCCGGGCAAGGCCAAGGGACCAGTGGAACTCGGCGAGGGACCGGTCGTCTCGCGGGGGAGCGCCAACCACCCGAACGTCGTCGCGCTCGCCCGCGACGCGGCCGAGGGCGCAGACATCGACGTGCAACTCCAAGCCGCCGGAATTCGAACGGGCACGGACGCCGACGCGTTCTACACCAGTCGCTCCGGCATTCCGTCGCTCAACATCGGTATTCCGAACCGCTACATGCACACGCCGGTCGAAGTCGTCTCGACCGACGACCTCGACGACGTGGCCGCATTGCTCGGCGCGATGGCGTCGCTCGCGGGCGATGTCGATTCGTTCGGCGTCGAGTTGTAACTCGGCGTGGACGTGTAGTTCGGTGTGAGCGACTGCAGGAAAACGGGCGCGCGGTGGTCCACGACAGGAGCCAGTCGAGACGCCGCAGAGGCACAATCTGTTTCGGGAAGTTCGACGTCTCGGCGAACGGTGGCGGCTCACTGTCGCTCGGGAAGACCACCGCGATTCCGTGGCGGGGCCACCATCCCTGAGCAGTGAACGCTGGCAGCTATCTTAGCGTACTAGGATAGCGTTCTGTCATTCTCAGCTAACCGACAAGTTGGTGGTATCACTCAGTAGTAGTATGGTATGCACAGCCCTCGCACGGCTTCCGGCCGAAAGAAAACCGTTAAAAGTCGCCACACGGTGTTTCCACGTATGGCTGGAACTATCGAAGTGCTCGTTCCCGGCGGGAAGGCGAACCCCGGTCCGCCGCTCGGACCCGAGCTCGGCCCGACGCCCGTTGACGTGCAGTCGGTTGTTAGCGAAATCAACGACCAGACCGCCGCGTTCGACGGCATGGAAGTCCCCGTTACCGTCGAGTACGAGGACGACGGCTCGTTCTCTATCGAAGTCGGTGTCCCACCGACGGCGGCACTCATCAAGGACGAAGTCGGTTTCGACACCGGCAGCGGCGAACCCCAGAAGGACTTCGTCGCCGACATGTCCATCGAACAGCTCAAGAAGGTCGCCGAGCAGAAGTCCTCTGACCTGCTCGCCTACGACCTGAAGAACGCCTCGAAGGAAGTCGCAGGGACGTGTGCGTCCCTCGGCGTCACCATCGAAGGCGAAGACGCCCGCACGTTCAAAGGGCGTATCGACGGCGGCGAATTCGACGACGCGTTCGACGAATAATCGTCTACGGACCGTCGAACCGCTCTTTCCGTCCGGTCGAGTTCGCTCGGCCGATGTTCTTCTCTCACCACTGAATCACCGCTCTTCGCACAGGTGTATGTGGTGCCGTCACACGCGGAAACGCCCGATTTCGGGCGACTCGGCGGGTTTTCTTCGACGGACTTAAGTTGAACCTACTCGTCCTGCCGGACGAGGCAGGCAGTAGCCTGTTTCACTGACCCGTAGGAGCAATCCTGCGTACTACGGAGGTGAATAATGGCAGATACAATAGTTGACGCAGTCTCTCACGCACTT
Source organism: Haloferax namakaokahaiae (assembly GCF_042663225.1). Classification (NCBI taxonomy): domain Archaea; kingdom Methanobacteriati; phylum Methanobacteriota; class Halobacteria; order Halobacteriales; family Haloferacaceae; genus Haloferax; species Haloferax namakaokahaiae. The sequence goes on from NZ_JBHTAA010000001.1 coordinate 155,758, forward strand.
GACGAGGCCCCCGGGCGGAATTTCCGCGAAACCGTGGACCTCGCTGTCAATTTGCGTGACTTAGATCTTAACGACCCGTCGAAGCGTGTAGACGAGAGCATCGTGCTCCCGTCAGGCACCGGGCAGGACACCCAGATTGTGGTGTTCGCAACCGGTGAGACAGCAGTCCGTGCTGAAGACGTTGCCGACCAAGTTCTCGGGACATCCGAACTCGAGGACCTCGGTGACGACACGGACGCCGCAAAGGACCTTGCCGACGAAACCGACTTCTTCGTCGCAGAGGCAGGACTGATGCAGGACATCGGTCGCTACCTTGGTACCGTTCTCGGTCCACGCGGTAAAATGCCGACGCCGCTTCAGCCTGACGACGACGTGGTCGAGACGGTGAACCGGATGAAGAACACGGTGCAGCTTCGCTCCCGTGACCGACGTACGTTCCACACGCGTGTCGGTGCTGACGACATGTCTCCCGACGAAATCGCGGAGAACATCGACGTCATCATCCGTCGTCTCGAAGCGACGCTCGAAAAAGGCCCCCTCAACATCGACTCTATCTTCGTGAAGACGACGATGGGTCCATCCGTGGAGGTGCCCGCATGAGCGAGTCTGAAACACGCCGAACTGAGGTCATCCCGCAGTGGAAGCAAGACGAAGTTGACGCGCTCGTTGACTTCATCCAAGGGTACGAATCCGTTGGTGTCGTGGGTGTCGCGGGCATCCCGAGCCGACAGCTCCAGGCAATGCGCCGCGGGCTGCACGGCTCCGCCGAGGTGCGCATGAGCCGTAACACGCTCGTGAACCGCGCGCTCGACGAAGTCCAAAACGGCTTCGAAACCCTCTCTGACTACGTTTCCGGACAGGTTGCCCTCATCGGCACGAACGACAACCCGTTCGCCCTGTACAAGGAACTCGAGGCGTCGAAGACGCCCGCACCGATTAACGCCGGTGAAATCGCGCCGAACGACATCGTCATCCCCGAGGGTGACACGGGTGTTGACCCGGGTCCGTTCGTCGGCGAACTCCAGCAAGTTGGCGCCTCTGCGCGCATCATGGACGGCTCCATCAAGGTGACCGAGGACTCCAAAGTCCTCGAAACCGGTGAAGTCGTCTCCGAAGAGCTTGCAGGCGTCCTCTCCGAACTCGGCATCGAACCCAAGGAGGTCGGTCTCGACCTTCGTGGCGTCTTCTCCGAAGGCGTCCTGTTCAAGCCCGAGGAACTCGCAATCGACGTGGACGAGTACCGCACGGACATCCAGTCCGCGGTCGCCGCCGCGACCAACCTCTCGGTCAACGCGGCCTACCCGACCACGCAGACCGCGCCGACGCTCATTGCGAAGGCGACTGGCCAAGCCAAGGCCGTTGGTCTCTTTGCCAACATCGAGAGTCCGGACTTCATGCCGGAACTCATCGCCAAGGCAGACGCCCAGATTCGCGCGCTCGCCGCGCAAATCGACGACGAAGAGGCGCTCCCCGAGGAACTCCGCGGCGCTGTCGCACCTAGTGCGCCCGCCACGGAAGACGAAGAAGAATCGACTGACGAAAGCGCAGAGGAAGCCGACGAGGCAGACGCTGACGACGCCGACGACGAAGACGACGGCGACGACGCAGGCGACGCTCTCGGCTCTCTGTTCTAACAACACACAAGGAACACAACAATGGAATACGTCTACGCTGCTCTCATCCTGAACGAGACGGACGCAGAGATCAACGAAGAAAACATCACCGCAACCCTCGAGGCTGCCGGTGTCGATGTCGAAGAGTCCCGTGTCAAGGCGCTCGTCGCCGCACTCGAGGACGTTGACATCGAAGAGGCCATCGAGACGGCCGCTGCCGCTCCTGCACCCGCTGCAGGCAGCGCCGGTGGCGAAGTCGAGACGGCCGACGATGACGACGAAGAAGAGGCCGCTGAAGAAGAGGCCGCTGAAGAAGAAGACGAAGACGACGAGGCAGACGGCGAAGGTCTCGGCGCGCTCTTCGGCTAATTCGGACACAGCGACCGCATCCGCGGTCACACTTCGTTTCCAACCCCGATTTCTTTCGACGCTCGTCGGCGAGCGGTAGCACTCCGATAGCACTGCTGCCGTTGTGACACTCAGTCTCGCAGCGTAGGTTCATACCCGGTGACGGAACCACTCCCGCTCGATGTCCGTCGTTGGCTCGATGCCCGCAGTCGGCCCGGTACCCACAATCGGCCCGATAGTCGCAGGTGTCGTCGCCGGTATCCTCCTCGGGACGTGCTCGGGTCTCGTCCCGGGTCTCCACGCCAACGCCTTCGCGCTCCTCCTAGCGTCGGCCGCGCCGCAGGTGCAGGGACCGCCGTCGGCGATTACCGCCGCGATGCTCGCCGCGGCGACGGTCCACACGTGTCTCGATATCGTTCCGAGTCTCGCGTTGGGCGTCCCCGACCCCGCGCTCGCCCCGGGCGCGTTGCCGGGTCATCGACTCGTCCTCGGGGGTCGCGGGCGCGAAGCGCTCCGCCTCTCGGCCCTCGGGAGTGGCTTCGCGCTCTGTCTCACGCTTCCGATTGCGGTGCCGCTCACCACGGCGATGGTTCGATTGTATCCGCTGCTTCGAGACTCGCTCCCACTCGTGCTCTTCGCGGTCGTCGTCGCACTCGTCTGGACCGAACCGACCGCGCGGGCTAAAGTCGCCGCGCTCGTCTCGCTCGTCGCCGCGACGACGTTGGGACTCGTGACGCTCGACGCCTCGTTTTCGGGACCGCTCCCCGTCGGCGACGTACTCGCGCCGCTGTTGGCCGGGTTGTTCGGGATGCCCGTCTTGCTCGATGCGTGGGAGAGCGCGGGGGTGCCCCCGCAGGACGACGCGACGATTGCGACGACCAAGCGCTCGGTCGTGCGGAGTATCCTCGCCGGAACGGGCGGGGGCGCGTTCGTCGGTTATCTGCCGGGCGTCTCGGCGGGTGTCGCGGGGACGCTCGCGCTGAGCGTGCTCCCCATCTCCGACCCCGAAGAGACGGCGCGCGCGTACGTCGTCGCCACGAGTGCGGCGACGACAGCGACGACAGTGTTCGCGCTCTTTGCGTTCACCGGGCTTGGGACGCCCCGAACCGGCGTGCTCGTCGCGCTCGCCGACGCGAACCTCCCGTCCGGTCTCGCGCTCGCGGTTCCGGTGACGGTGTGTGCGGGTATCGTCGGCGTGGTGTCGGTGCCGGTGCTCGGCGACCGCGTGCTTGCGCTGGTCGGGCGAGTAAACCAGAAACGCCTCGTCGCGGGCGTCTGTCTCCTGCTCGTCGCGCTCTCGTGGGGTTTTACCGGCAGTGGTGGCGTCGCGGTTCTCCTCGTCGCAACCGCGGTCGGGTTGCTCCCGCCGCGACTCGGGTGCCGCCGAGTCCACTTGATGGCAGTGTTGCTCGGGCCGCTCGTGGTCGGGTAGAACGAATCCGCTCGAAGTGTGACACACCGTACCGTTCATTGAACCCGGAAAGACAACGGTTAAAGGTCACGCGCCGGTTTGTTCTTCGTATGAGCGACGCAGAACAGCGACACGCTCGACAGTGTGTGTCCTGTGGCATCAACATCTCCGGTATGAGCGCGGCGACGTTCGACTGTCCGGACTGTGGCAACGAGATTTCTCGGTGCTCCAAGTGCCGTAAGCAGAGCAACCTCTACGAGTGCAACGAGTGCGGTTTCCTCGGACCCTGATACAACAATGGGAAAAGTAGCAGCCAAGATTAAGGTCATGCCGAACAGCCCGGAACTCGATCTCGACGACCTCGAGACGAAACTCGAAGACTCCCTCCCTGAGGGCGCGAAAATCAAGGGCTTCGAGCGCGACGACGTCGCGTTCGGTCTCGTCGCCCTCCTGCCGACGGTCATCGTCCCCGACGACGCCGGTGGCACCGAGGCCGTCGAAGAAGCGTTTACGAACGTCGAAGGCGTCGAGAGCGTCTCCGTTCAGAACGTCGGCCGTATCTAACGCGGACCAGACGTTTTCTCCACCCTACGACGCGACCACAGAGCGGATGCGCTGGCGCGTGTGGTCCTCCATGAGGACGATGCCGAGGACCATCCCCAATCCGACTCCGAGCATGACGGTGACGGGGAAGAAGTCCCAAATCACGCCGGTGAGTCCGCCGAGCATGATACCGATGGCGAGTCCGATTCCGAACCACTCCCCGGACCAACTCGTCGTCTCGCGGAGTTCGTGCTGGATGACGGCCTGCTCGTCGAGTTCGGTGGCAGACGCCGTTGGTTGCGGCTGTCCGAGCACCTCGTCTGCGAGCGTTGCGGATTCTTGAGACATATATGATGATTCAACGTTTAGAAATATAATCGTTCTCGCGGTTCTCAAACATCGAAAACGACGAAAATAAAGAACGTGAGGTTGCGAGCGGGTCTTACAGCGCGGCGTCGAACGCCTGCTGGAGGTCGGCTTTCATGTCGTCGATGTGTTCGACGCCGACCGAGACGCGGATGAGACCGTCGGTGAGGCCCGCGGCGAGTCGCTCTTCACGTGGAATCGCGGCGTGGGTCATCGCCGCCGGTTGCTCGATGAGGCTCTCGACGCCGCCGAGGCTCTCGGCGAGCGTGAACACCTCGGTCTCCTCGATGACGGTCGATGCCTGTTCGAGCGTGCCGTCGAGTTCGAACGAGAGCATGCCGCCGAAGTCGTCCATCTGCTCGCTCGCAAGGTCGTGTTGCGGGTGACTTTCGAGACCGGGATAGAAGACCTCAGAGACGGCCTCGTGGTCGTCGAGCCACGCCGCGAGTTCGCGGGCGTTGTCGCAGTGGCGGTCCATGCGGACGGGCAGCGTCTTCGTCCCGCGAAGGACGAGGAAGCAGTCGAACGGCGAGGGCGTCGCGCCGACCGAGTTCTGGTAGAACGCGATTTCCTCGTCCAACTCCTCGTCGTCGGTGACGAGCGCGCCGCCGACCACGTCGGAGTGGCCCCCGAGATACTTCGTGAGCGAGTGCGAGACGATGTCCGCACCGTGTTCGAGCGGGCGCTGGAGGTACGGCGTGGCGAAGGTGTTGTCCACCGTACAGAGGGCGTCGTACTCGTGGGCGATTTCGGCGAGCGCTTCGATGTCGTTGACGCGCATCAGGGGATTGGTGGGCGTCTCGACCCACACGAGTTCGGTCTCCTCGCGCATCGCGTCGCGGACGGCGTCGTGGTCGGTCGTCTCCACGAAGTCGAATTCGAGGTCGTACTTCTCGTAGACCTGTGTGAAGATACGGTGGGTTCCCCCGTAGACGTCGTTGCCGGCGACGACGTGGTCGCCCGCTTCGAGCAGGTTGAGCACGGTGTTGATAGCGCCCATCCCCGAGGAGAACGCGCGGCCGTACGCGCCGCCTTCGAGCGCGGCGAGGTTGGTTTCGAGGTCGGTTCGCGTCGGGTTGCCGGTTCGAGAGTACTCGTAGCCGCGGTGGTCGCCGGGACCGTCCTGTACGTAGGTCGAGTTGGCGTAAATCGGCGTCATGAGCGCGCCCGTCTCCTCGTCCGGTTCCTGACCGGCGTGGATGGCGCGGGTTTCGATGCGTCGCTCGTCTTCGGACATACGTGGATGCCCGCACTCGCTCAGGTTAAGTCCGTCTCTCCGCGACAGGTACGCGGATGTGGCACACGCGCGGTCCGTAACGTGCAATTTATAACGGCGACGCAAGTATTCGTTCTCACGACTATGCCGAGCTCCAACGGTCCACTCAAGGGTACGCGTGGAAAGCTTTCGAACAAACCCCGAGAGCGCGGAACCTCCCCGCCGCAGCGCTCTATCGCCGAATTCGAGGAGGGCGAGAAGGTCCACCTCAAGATCGACCCAAGCGTGCGCGAAGGCCGCTTCCACCCGCGCTTCAACGGTCTCACCGGTGAGGTCGCAGGCAAGCAGGGCCGTGCGTTCAAGGTCCTCATCAACGACGGTGGTAAGGAGAAGACCGTCATCGTCCGACCTGCCCACCTGCGCGCCCAGAAGTAAGCAATGACTATCTTCAAAGAAAAGCTCGACGAGGAGTATCTCACGATTTCGGAAGTGAAGGAACTCCTCGCCGAGGTTGAGGCGGACCGCGCACTCGACGAAGAGCGCGAGATGCGCTACGAACTGGCCCGTGCAATCGAGCACGTCAACCGGTTCGCTCACCTCGACCCCGAGGAATCGCGCGAACTCGTCGAGGAGCTCGCCGAACTTGAGAAAATCGACGACGCGACTGCCATCAAAGTCGCGGACCTCCTCCCCGAGTCCCGCGACGAACTGCGCGCAGTGTTCGCCCAGCAACGGTACGCACTCTCCGGTGACGAACTCGACGAAATTCTCAACATCGTCGCCAAATACATCTGACCGCGGTACCACGCGGCCAACTATTTAAATAGCAAGTCGTCGTATCTACTGACATGACTACGACGGATAGCGGTGACACCGACACGGCGGGTGAGTACGCTGTCCTGCTCGACGTACTCAGACACGGACGTCGAAGCGACAACCGACGATTCGATTCAGCCCCCGTCGCGTACGCCCTCGCCGAGTCGAACTTTCACCTCCTCGAACTGACGCTCACTGAAGACTCGGACGTGAGTATCGGTGACCGCGTCCTCATCTCTCCGGTCGAAGACCGCGAAGACGTTGCGCAGGTCTCACGAATCGGGTACGACGACCTCTCGAACACCGCCCACTCCGAGTTGGAGTACGTGGTCGAAGACATCGTCGATGCCGACGAAACCCGATTCGTCGATTTCTACAACGACGCCCAACCCATCACGCTTCGACTCCACCAGTTGAATCTCCTGCCCGGAATCGGGAAGAAACTCCGCGACAAGGTGCTCGAAGAGCGCAAGCGCTACGGCCCGTTCGAGTCGTTCGACGACCTCGAAGAACGCGTCTCCGGTCTCCACCATCCGAAAGACGTGGTCATCGAGCGCATCCTCGACGAGATTCGCGGCGACGATGTGAAGTACAAGACATTCGTCCGCGCCGACGCATAAGCGGAGCGGGACTTTTACCCACTCGCGTCTGCTACCCTCGCCAATGACCAGTGACGGACCAGTTGGTTCCGAGTCGGTCGCCCGCGACCCCGATGCGCTCATCCGCCGGGCCGGCGCTCGCGGCGACCCAAACCGCGACCAACACTTCCTCGTGGACGACCGCGTCGTCGATCGAATTCCGACGTACCTTCCGGACGAGGCGGACCGCTCGCACGTCCTCGAAATCGGCGGCGGCCCCGGCGTGCTCACCGACCGCTTGCTTCGTGCCGCCGACCGCGTGACCGTCGTCGAACAGGACGAGACGTTCGCCGCACACCTCCGACGCGAGTTCGCCGAGGAGGTCGAAGCCGACCGGCTCACCGTCGTCGAAGGTGACGCCCTCGACGTCGAACTTCCCGAGTTTACGGCGTGTGTCTCGAACCTTCCCTACAGCATCTCCTCGGAGATTTCGTTCCGGTTGCTTCCGACCGGCAAGCCGCTGGTGTTGATGTTCCAGAAGGAGTTCGGCGAGCGCATGGCCGCCGACGCCGGCACGTCAGAGTACGGCCGTCTCTCGGTGAGCACCCAACACTACGGTGCTGTCGAGGTCTGCGAGCACGTTCCGCGCGAGGCGTTCGCGCCGAAACCGGCCGTCCAGAGCGTCATCGTCCGCATCACGCCTCGGGAACCGGATTACGAGGTGGACGACGAGCAGTTCTTCCTCGATTTCGTCAAGGCGTTGTTCACCCAGCGCCGCAAGACGATTCGCAACGGCATCCGAAACACCGCACACATCTCGGGACTCTCCGACCCCGAGGCGGTCGTCGAGGCGGCCGACGAGGACGTCCTGCGAAAACGCGCGGGCAACATGGCACCCGCCGACTTCGCTCGACTCGCCCGACTCGCCGCCGAAACCGGTTTGTAAGCTATGGCCCTCTTTACCGACATCGCAACGTTGTTCTCGACGACCGAAGCACGCATCGCCGCGACAGTCGTGACGGTCATCGTCGTCGGACTGGTCTGGGCGGTCTCTGCCCGACTCCACGAAAAGGACGTCGAAGCCGTCTCCGGGCCGTTTTGGCACCTCGCGGTGACCTTGCTCCGGCTCTCGACCGTCCTCGGCGGCGGGGTCGTCCTCGTCGGCATCTGGGCGAGTTCGCCTGCCGTCGGTACGTTCGTCTCGCAGTACAACGTCGGGAGCGAGATGGTCGTTCAGGCGGGTCTCTCGGTCGCGTTCGTCGTCGGGGCGTACATCGTCACGTCGGTTCTCGCCAGACTCACGAAGGAAGTTGCGAGCACGCGACCCGAGATATCCGACCACCAGCGCGAGATCATCTACCGAATTTCGCAGGTCGCCGTCTACCTCGTCGTGTTGGTTCTCATCCTCGGCGTCTGGCGGGTTGACCTCGGCGGTTTCCTCGTCGGTGCGGGATTCCTCGGTATCGTCGTCGGGATGGCCGCCCGTCAGACACTCGGTGCGGGTATCGCGGGCTTCGTCCTCATGTTCTCCCGACCGTTCGAAATCGGCGACTGGGTCGAGATTGGAGACCACGAGGGCATCGTGACCGACATCACGGTCGTGAACACTCGCATCCAGACGTTCGACGGCGAGTACGTGATGGTCCCGAACGACGTGGTGAGTTCCGAGAGCCTCGTCAACCGGAGCCGAAAGGGCCGACTCAGACTGGAAATCGAAGTCGGCGTCGATTACGGAAGCGACCTCCAGCACGCCGCGGAAGTCGCCCAAGAGGCGGTCGAAGAACTCGAAGAAGTCCTCTCGGTCCCGAAACCGCAGGTCGTCGCCAAGCGCTTCGGCGATTCGTCGGTCGTACTCGGCGTCAGACCGTGGATAGACCGCCCGAGCGCTCGTCGGCGGTGGCGCGCACAGACGGCCGTCATCGAGGCTATCCACGACGCGTTCGCAGAGGAAGGTATCACCATCCCGTTCCCACAGCGCGAACTCTCTGCGCGCGAGGACTCGGGCCCGGTCTCGCTCACCGAACCCGCATTCATCGGGTCCGAACCGAACGACCGGTCTAGCGGGGGCGAGAACCGATGAGAGACCTCGCAGAACGACGCGGGATGAACATCTCGGTGTACCAACCCGCCGAAGACTCGGGCCTGCTCGCACGGGCCGCAATCGACAGGGTACAGGGGCGGGTCCTCGAAGTCGGCACCGGCTCGGGGTGGGTCGCCGCCCAGATTGCAGAGCGGACCGACGCCGACGTCGTCGCCAGCGACATCAACCCGCACGCCTGTCGGCAGGCGACCGAGCGCGCAGAGAAACTCCGCGCCGAGGGCCAGCGGGGATTCGACGTGGTTCGCGGCAACCTCGTCGAACCGTTCCGTGACGAGGCGTTCGATACGGTCGCGTTCAACCCGCCGTACCTCCCCGAGCACCCGGACGGGACGCCGCAGGACGACTGGATGGAACAGGCGCTCACCGGCGGCGAAGACGGCCGCGCCGTCATCGACCCGTTCCTCGATTCGGTGGGTCGCGTGCTGAAACCCGACGGCGAGGCGCTCTTGCTCGTCAGCAGTCTCTCGGGCTACGACGAAGTGCTCGCCCGCGCCGAGGCGAACGGGTTCGACCACGAGGTCGCAGTCCAGGAGTCGTATCCGTTCGAGACGCTCACGGTCCTCGCCCTGAAATAACTGGCATGCATTTGTTGGGATAGGAAATATTATACTCCGTCATTTCATAGCGGAGAGTGATGACCGAACTCGTCTCGACCACACCGGGACTGTATCCCCTCCCGGATTGGGCGAAACAGGACCTCTCCGACCTCAAAGGTCACCAGAAACACGACCTCATCTCCGGCGACGAAGGCCCGGAGATCGTAGACGTGTACGACCGTGCCCGCGAGGAAGTCGTCTCCGAGCAAGTCGATGCGGGACTCGACCGCATCGTCGAAGGCCAACTGCGCTGGGACGACATGCTGGCACACCCGTTGACCGTACACGAGAACGTCGAGACCGGCGGTATCGTCCGCTACTACGACAACAACAACTTCTACCGCGACCCGCAGGTGAAAGGCGAACTCACCTTCTCCGGCGACGTCGCGGCCGAACTCGACGCGACGAGCGAACTCCTCGACGACGAGGCACTGCAGGCCGTCCTCCCCGGCCCGTACACGCTCGCAGAACTCGCTACGAACGAGTACTACGACGACGACGCTGCCTTCCTCGACGCCGTCGGCGAGTTCCTCGCCGGTGAGGTCGATGCCTTCCCGGAACACGAGACGCTGTTCCTCCTCGAACCCTCGCTCGTCACCGACGCACCCGACGAAGACCTCGACGAACGCGTCCCCGACGCAATCGACCGCATCGTTGATGCGACCGACGCCGACGTGGTCGTCCAGTCCTACTGGGGCGCACTCGAAGAGAAAGTCTACGCGCACCTCATGGACGCGAACGTGGACGCACTCGGCTTCGACTTCGTCGCCGGCGACCGCGACCAGACCCTGTACAACATCAACGAGTACGGCACGAAAGACGACATCGCACTCGGTCTCGTCAACGGGCAGAACACGCTCGTCGAGTCGCCCGAGACCGTCCACGAGCGCGTCGAGTGGACGCTCGACCGCATCGCCAACAAGTCGTTCGACCGCGCGTACGTGACGACCAACACCGAACTGTTCTACCTGCCGGAGAACCGCGCGACCGAGAAACTGACCGCCCTCGCTGAAATCGCCAACATCCCGGAGGTGAAAGCATGAGCCGAGACGTCGAGAACCGCGAGCAGTTCCGCCCCGACGACCACGAATCCGACCACTTCCTCCTGACGACGGTCGTGGGTTCCTACCCGAAACCCAAGTGGCTCAACCGCGCCACCGACCTCGCCGACGACCCGGACTCCAAGTTCACCGACGAGCACCTCCACGAGGCCCACGACGACGCCTGTCGCGTCATCACCCACGAGCACGAACGCGCCGGACTCGACACCGTCGTGGACGGCGAGATGCGCCGCAACGAGATGGTCGAGTACTTCGCCCACCGAATCCCCGGCTACGAGTTCAACGGGCCGGTCAAAGTCTGGGGCCACAACTACTTCGACAAACCATCCGTCGCCGGTGAGGTCGAGTACGACGAACCGTGGCTGGTGGACGAGTTCGAGTTCACCCAGAACGTCGCCTCTCGCCCGGTCAAAGTCCCAATCACGGGACCGTACACCCTCGCCAGTTGGTCGTTCAACGAGCACTACGATTCTGAAGCAGAACTCGCCTACGCGCTCGCCGACCTCGTGAACGAGGAGATAGAGAAACTCGTCGAAGCGGGCGCTCGCTACATCCAAATCGACGAACCCGCGCTGGCGACGACGCCGGACGACCACGCCATCGTCGGCGAGTGTCTCGAACGCATCGTCGCGGGCGTCCCCGACGAGGTTCGCATCGGCCTGCACGTCTGTTACGGCGACTACTCGCGCATCTACCCCGAACTCAACGACTACCCAATCGACGAGTTCGACGTGGAACTCTGCAACGGCGGCTACGAGCAAATCGACGTGTTCACCGAGCCAGAATTCGAACCCGACCTCGCACTCGGCGTCGTGGACGTCCACACCGCCGAAGTCGAGACGGTCGAAGAGATTAAGGAGAACATCAAGCAGGGTCTCAAGGTCGTTCCCCCGGAGAAACTCACCGTCTCGCCCGACTGCGGTGTGAAACTCCTGCCCCGCGAGGTGGCTTACCAGAAGATGGAGAACATGGTCAAAGCCACCCGCGAAGTCGAAGCCGAACTCGACGCGGGCGAAATCGACCTCGCCGCGCCGGTTCCGAAGGCGGACTAAGCCAGTCTCTCTGCGGTTTTTGTTTCATGCCGATTTCGTCGCCCGAATAGACAGCGTCATCGGGATGTCCGGTTCCCCGCCGGGGAAGCGCCACCACCCGTCGTCACCTTCGACGAGATTCGGGAAGCGCTCGTAGCATATCTTCGGGAACTCGTGGACGAACTCGATATCGAGACCAACCCCGATGAGCGCGTTCAGGATATCGCCCGTCGTGTGTGCCCAGAAGAAGGTCGTCCCGTGTTCGATTTTGTCGTCGCTGGCATAGCCCTCGTCGCCTTCGTATCGGTGGACTTCGTCGGAGAACTACGGATACTCGAACTTGGCCCACTGTTCCCTCGTCTCTTCGATCGCGCCGACGACGGGGTGGATTTCGGCGATGTAGAACGTCCCGCCGGGTTTCAGGAAGTGGTCGATGATTTCCGCCCACTGGTCGATATCTGAGAGCCAGCTAATCGCGCCGTAGGAGGTGAACACGACGTCGAACTCGCCATCGAGATTCTCTGGGAGTTCGTACACGTCGCTCTCGACGAACCGGGCTTGGTCGGCGTCGATTCCCGCCTCGTCGCGGAGTTCGCGGGCCATCTCGATTGCCTTCGGTGAGAAGTCGATTCCCGTTACGGTCGCGCCTTCGCGCGCCCACGAGAGCGTGTCCATGCCGAAGTGACACTGGAGGTGGAGGAGGGAGTTACCTTCGACCGAGCCGAGTTCCTCGCGTTCGAGGTCCATCAGGCTCGATTCGCCAGCCAAGAACCCGTCTACGTCGTAGAGCGGTGTGGTGGGATGGAGTTCGGCCAACTCGTCCCAGTGGTCGCGGTTGGTCGCGCGAAAGTCGTCCATACGTCGCCACCGCAACACGGGAATAAGTGCTTTGTCCGGTGTCGAGTGTCCCCGCGGCACACACCGGAAAGACGGATTCGAGACGGTCGAACGAAGAGAGCGCGGACGCGTGCAACCGTAGCGGTTGCTCACGACCGAGAAAAACGGAAAATGCGACGGTAGTCGCGTTCGCTTATTCGTAGAGCCAGCTCGCGTCGATGCGCTCGTAATCGACGAGTTCGTCCTCGTCGAAGAAGAGTGCAATCTCGCGCTCGTTGGCGCCCTCGTCCTCGTGGTCGGAGCCGTGGATGACGTTCCGGCCGAGGTCGAGTCCGTAGTCGCCGCGGATGGTTCCGGGGGCGGACTCTGCGGGGTCGGTCTCGCCCATCATGCGGCGGACCTGTCGCGTCGCGTCCTGTCCTTCCCAGACCATCGCAAAGACTGGGCCGGAGGTGATGAAGTCAACGAGACCCTCGAAGAACGGCTTGCCCTCGTGCTCGCCGTAGTGTTCGTGGGCGAGTTCCTCGTCGATCTGCATGAACTTGCCGCCGACCATCTTCAGGCCGCGGTCTTCGAAGCGAGCGACGATGTCGCCGATGAGGCCGCGCTGGACGCCGTCCGGCTTGACCATCACGAAGGTTCGCTCGTCGGACATCTAGTTGTCCTCCGACCGGCCGCGTGCGCGGCGGCCTGCTTCCGTCCACTCAAGGTCGCGGGCTTCGCGCCCGAGGAAGTAGTTCTTCTCCGCCTTGGAGTCCTTGAAGTGGAGCACGGTACCGTCGTTCTTGACGTACATCGTGCCCGTGCCGGGCTCGATTTCGTCGCCACTGTAGTCGCAGGTACGTTTTTCCACCATGATTACTGTCCTCCGATGGAGTCAGCGTCACGCTGGGTCTCACGGAGCTGCAGGATGTCGCCCTCTCGGACGGGACCCAGCACGTTTCGCGTGATGATACGGCCCTGGTTGGAGCCTTCCTGGATGCGGCATTTGACCTGCATGGCCTCGCCGTGCATCCCAGTCTTTCCAACGACTTCGATGACTTCGGCAGACGTCGAGTCGTTGGCTTGTTCGTCCGCGCTCATGGTCGGTTATCGAAGGTCCTCGACCTTGGTCGCGATGTCTTCGACCTGCTCCGAAGCCTCGCCGGAATCGACGATGGCCGCGGCAGCACTGCCGACTTCGAGGCCGGCGGCGTGGCCGATGTCGTCCTGCGTCTCGACGAAGATGAACGGAATACCCTTCTCGTCTGCAATCTCGGGGAGGTGCATGACGATCTCTTCGGGCGAGACGTCCTCGGCGATGAGCACGAGCTTCGCGTTGCCACGCTCGATGGACTTGGTCGTTTCGTTGGTTCCTTTCTTCACGATACCAGTATCTCGGGCGACCTCGAGCGCCTCGACGGCGCTGTCAGCGAGGTCGGCCGGTACGTCGAAGTCTACGTAGACAGCCATTGTTGTTCACCTATGTTCCTGTTCGCGGGCTCGACTCCCTCGCCGGCGTCACCGGTCGGTCGGTCGCAACCGGTGGGTACGAGTATATCCCTTACGGCGAGGAGATTCATCAACCCCGGACAGGCTGTACCCGTTCCTTACTCAGGACCCCATAAAAGCGCTTTCAAAATCTCATCGCCGTGCGAGAGGCCAACACGCACCGAGAGAAACGCCCTTTTCGGCTGACTCTGTAGCGAACGTATGAACGGTCCCGGCGACGACGCCCGCGACGATACCACGCCTTCTCACATCGGCACCGACGTGGACATCGAAGCGCTCGCAAGCGCCTGTCGTGACGACGCGATGGCGACGAACCAACGCCGCGTACTCGTCTTCGCAGGCGACAGAGACGCCGGTATCGACGCCGCCTTCGATACCGTCCGCGGTGCCGACGTGCCAGACGACGAAGTGACGTTCGTCACGAGTCGAGATGGATTCCGCTTCCACCGAGTCGAACCCGTCCACGCCTCGAAACTCCTCGGCACCACGCGAAGTATCGTCGTCCTCGATTGCCACGACGCCTTCTCGCCAAACGCGCTCGGCCGCGTCGCCGGCGCGGTCGATGGCGGCGGCCTGCTCGTCTTGCTCACCCCCTCGCTCGACGAGTGGCCCGCGCGTCACGACCAGTTCGACGAACGTCTCGCCGTCCCGCCCTACTCGCTCGACGACGTGACCGACCGCTTCCGAAGTCGCCTCGTCGCCACGCTTCGGGATCACCCCGGCATCGCGGTCGTGAACCTCGACACGCACACCCTCGAACGCGACGGAACTCACGAACAGGGACTCCACTTCGACGTGCCCGACGCGTTCGTCCCGACGAAGCACGTCTTTCCCACTCGGGCCTACGAGGACTGTCTCACCGCCGACCAGTCGGAGACGCTCGCCGCGCTCGAAGCCCTTCGAACGCCCGGCAACGCCGTCGTGGTCGAGGCCGACCGGGGGCGAGGGAAATCGAGCGCCGCCGGCCTCGCCGCAGGGAGTCTCGCCGCCGAGGGAAAGCGCGTCGTCGTCACCGCTCCCGGCACGCAGAACGCCGCCGAGGTGTTCGAGCGCGCCGAGCGGCTGCTGGCCGAACTCGGCGAACTCGCATCGAGAGAGCAGTACGGTCTCACTTCGAACGCGGGCGGGCGCGTCCACTTCGTCCCACCGACCGACGTCGAATCCGCGCTCGACGATTGCGACGCGCTCGTCGTGGACGAGGCGGCCGCGCTCTCGGTTCGCTTGCTCACGTCGTTCCTCGACGCTCCTGCCGTTGCATTCTGTACGACCGTCCGCGGCTACGAAGGCGCGGGACGCGGGTTCGCCGTTAGATTTCGTGGCCACCTCGACGACTCCGAATTCGACGTTTCGGACGTTCGACTCGACCACCCGATTCGCTACGCCGCGGGCGACCCGCTCGAATCGTGGACGTTTCGGGCGCTCTTGCTCGATGCCCGGCCCCCAGTCGGCCAACTCGTCGCCGACGCGACGACCGAATCCGTCGAATATCGCACGTTCACGGCCGACGACCTGCTGGCCGACGAGCACCTGCTTCGAGAAGTGTTCGGACTCCTCGTCCTCGCGCACTACCGGACCGAACCCGACGACTTGGCCCGCCTGCTCGACGCGCCGAACCTCACGATTCGGGCGCTCACGCACGAGGGCCACGTCGTCTCCGTGGCGCTCCTCGCACGCGAAGGTGGATTGGACGAGGAGACGCGCGACCACGTGTACTTCGGCGGGCGCATCCGCGGGAACATGCTCCCCGACGTGTTCACCAGCCAACTCCGCGACGAGGACGCCGGAATCCCAGTCGGCTATCGCGTCATGCGCATCGCCACCCACCACGCGGTTCGGAGCCACGGACTCGGCTCTCGACTCCTGACCGAGATTCGCGGCGAGTTCGCAGGCGAGGCGGATTACCTCGGCGTCGGGTTCGGTGCCACACCCGAGTTACTCTCGTTCTGGGAGGACAACGACTACGGCGCGGTGTACCTCTCGACCACCCGCAACGACACCAGCGGCGAGCACTCGGTGCTCATGCTCCGTCCGCTCTCCGAGGCGGGCCGCGAACTCGCCGACCGCCACACGGGCTATTTCGAGACCCGGACCATCGACATGCTCTCGGACCTCCTCTCGAATCTCGACCCCGACGTGGTTCGCGGCGCGCTTCGGGCGACTCGCTCGCCGTACACGCCCGAGCTATCGGCCTACGAGTGGCGAACCGTCGCCAGCGCGGCCTACGGACCGGGACTGTCGAGTATCGCCCTCGGTGCGTTTCGGCGACTCGCCGTCGCGTACCTCACTTCCCCCGGTGAGTTAGACGAGCGCCAAGAGCGCCTCGTCGTTCGAAAAGTCCTCCAAGCCCACTCGTGGGACGACGTCGCCGACGAGTTGGAGTACCACTCCACGAGTCAGGCGATGCGGGCACTCGGGACGGCGTTCCAGCCGATTGTCGATAGATTCGGGACGCCCGAGGCACACGGCGAGCGGGACCGGTATCTGGACTGACTGGGAGCACCCCTGCTTGTCGCACTGCATTTCTGCGGTACAGCGATGTGGCTCCGTGACGAGTATCGACCATGGAGACGTGTAGCGAAGACGACTGCGAGAACCCCGCCGCCGTCAGGCTCTACATCCCGTGGGACGAGGACAGAGACGTCTGTACGGCCCACGGCCGCGTGCTCGCTCAACGAGACGGCGTCGTCGCCGAGCCACTCGACGGCGCAGAAAAGTTCTGGAAGTAGCGGAGAGACCACACGGAGCGACCGATGGCGCGAGTGTACCTCTATCGGAGTGAGACGGCCATCATCACTTCGTTGACGTACTCGTCGTCGATTTTGTAGTGGTCCTCGCGGACCGCTTCGGTCTCCCAACCGTGGTCTTCGAGGAAGGTAATCGCGCCCTCGTTCGTCGATGGGATACTGTTGTAGAGTTTCTCGAACCCGTGGTCGCGCGCCCAGTCGGTCCCTTGAGCGAGGAGTTCTTTCCCGATGCCGTGGCCACGATAGTCGGCGCGGACGCCGACGGTGAGTACCGCCGTGTGGCTCAGTTTCGCGGCTTCTGGCAGGTCGAGGTGAACCCATCCCGCGAGGTCGTCGTCCACGGTGGCGACGAACACCATCCGCGAGGAGAGTTCGTTGTGGCGCAACACGACTTCCTCGTGGTCGAGCACGTCCGCGACGGTCTCGGCTTCGATGTAGGTCCCCTCTTCGGCGACTTCGTTGATGGCGTCGATGAGGCTCTCCAAATCCACGTCCTGGGCCATCCGAATCGTGACGTCGAGGTCGCCTAACTCGACCGTTCGCTCTTCTTCTGTCGCGTAGGCGACTTCGACGTGCTTGCCTACTTTTCTGATGTAGCCGTCGCGGCGCAGAATCGTCAGGTGCGTCCCGAGTGCCGCCGGTTCGAAGTTGAGCGCTCGTCGGACCTCGTCTTCTCGGACGGAGCCGTGTCGCTCGATGTATTCGTAGATGTCTTTGCGGTCCTTGTGGTCGAACGTTAGCGTGTCAGTAACTTCCATGGTATCGTATCACAGGCCTAGTTATTAATTGTTATTCGTGATATTCTAGACAGACACAGCGTTTCGTAGTGGACGACGACCCAACTGCGACGGTCCCTCTCCCGTCAGTTTCGGGCGGGAACGCACGTCAGCAGTTGTGCCGTATCGAGGGCGCTGTGCGTCCTGAGCAACAGTTCTGCGGCCTCTCTGACGGTGAACTCGGGGTCGTACTCGACGCCGTAACACCGAACGTAGAGCGAGAGCCAGTCGTTGAGCGCCCGTTCGAGCAACCGAAACTCCTCGGGGGTGAACTCGACCATTCGCCCGCCGGTTCGCGCCTCGATGTAGAGGGCGACGACCGGGCCGACACCGTCGCGGGCGTAGGCGAGCGCCTTCGACTCGGCTGTACCTTCACCCTCAGTCGCACCTTCGTCCTCTCCGTCGTCCACTGGTGGTTCGAACGACTCGCGCGCCCGTCTGGCCTCGGCGGCCAGCGCTCGCACGCGCTCGCCGAACCGGACGTGTTCCGGGTCGCGGCGTCTCTCTTTCCGCCTCGCGTGCTCATTGTCGGCCATCGTCTTCGACTCAGCCCTCCGTGAAGTCCACGCCCTTGCCACCGCGGGGATGCGTCCACTTCGTCTTGGCGACGATGGCGCACGTCCCACACTCGACGCAGGGTTGGGTGTCGAGGCTGACGACGTGTTCCTCGGAGCCGTTCGTCTTGATGACCTCGTCGCGGTAGCATCCGCCGCCGAATCCGACCGCAGAGACGGGACAGGCCGTGACCGCCGCGCCGCTCACGTCGTAGGAGTTGTCGAGCAGTTCGATGTGCGGCGACCCGATGTCGGTGTCGTATCGCAACTCGCCGATTCTGGCTTCGAGCGTCGGCGGCGTGACGTTACTCGTCTCGCGGATTTGGACGCCGAGTTCCTCGCCGATGACCGTCGGGAGGGTGACGTAGGGCGTCCGCGTGTCCGGAATCAGCGCCGAGAGCGCGGGCGTGTTGTAGAGGCGTTCGAGTTGCCCCGAGAGTCCGCGAATCGCCGCGCGGCCGACGAACGACGTGAGGACCGAATCGACCGTCTCGGTCACGGACTCGTTCTCGGTCAGACCGCGGAGCGTGTCGTAGCCTCTCGGTCGGAGTTTCCGCATGACGCCGTTGTCGCGGAGTTTCTTCGCGTAGAGTTCGCCCGCCCCTTCGGGGTCGTTGCGCGACTTCGCCTGCGCGTAGGCTTCGGCGGCGAGCGCGCCCGCGGTCACGGCGTGGTTCATCCCCTTGATTATCGGGCCTTGGGCCTGCATCTGGCCGGCGGCGTCGCCGACGACCATGAGGCGACCCGCGTGCGGTTCGCGGAGTGCCACCTTCTTCGAGTCGGGGACGAGTTTCGCGCTGTACTCCAGTTCGTGGTAGTCGTCGCCCAACCAATCGGCCAAGAGCGGGTGCGTCAACAGCGCGTCGAGGAGTTCGTGTGGTTCGGCGCGCTCGGCCACGAGGCTGTCGAGGTGGAACACCGTCCCGATAGAGAGGGTGTCCTCGTTCGTGTAGAGGAACCCCCCGCCGCGAACGTCTTCGAACAGGTCGCCCGAGAACAGGTGTGCGACACCTTCGTCGTCGTCGATGTCGAATCGCTCGGCGATGACGTCGTGCGGCATATCGACGACGGCTTTCACGCCCTGGAACCACTCGCTCGGGTCTTCCCAGTCCATCAGGCCGGCGTCTCGCGCGATTTCTGAGTTCACCCCGTCGGCGGCGATGATGACGTCGGCGGTGATGGGGTCGAGTTCGTCCATCGTCACGCCGATTATCTCGCCGTCTTCGCGGAGCAGGCCGTTGACGCGGACGCCCGTGAGGACGCCACCACCCGTCTCGCGTGCGCGTTCGTGGACTCGGTCTTCGAGCCACGAGTCCATCTTCCGGCGGAGGACCGCATCACACCACTCGGTGTCGTGTTCGTGGAGTCGAGTCAGGTCGAACGACTCGACTTTCGTGCCGGCGATGTTGTGGATGCGGTAGTCCGTGACGGGTCGTTCTGCGGCCTCCTCGCGGAATCCGGGAAAGAGGTTGTCGATGGTGTACGGCGAGGACTCCTCGGCGTAGATGAGACCGCCGGAGACGTTCTTCGACCCGGCTTCGACACCGCGTTCGAGGACGAGCGTCTCGATACCGTAGTTAGCGAGCGTTGCCGCGGCCGCCGCGCCGCCGGGACCCGCCCCGACGACGATTGCTTCGTAGTGTTCGTAATCAGTCATTCTGCATCACCTCTTTTTTCGCCGCCGTCGCTCGCAATCGCGGCGCTGAACGTTCCCTGTTTGAGCGCTTCCGTGAGTTGCGGCAGGACCTCGAACAGGTCGCCTTCGATGAAGTAGTCCGAGAAGTCGCGGATGCGGGCGTTCGGGTCGGTGTTGATGGCGATAATCGTATCCGACTCGTCCATGCCGACCTTGTGCTGGACCGCACCGGAGATGCCCGCCGCGATGTAGAGTTTCGGCGCGACGACCTGTCCGGTCTCCCCGATTTGTCTGTCTTCGTGCGTGTACTGCTCGACGTGGCCGTCGAACTTGAACGACCCCGTGACGATGCCGCGCGTGACACCGATTTCGCTGTCTTCGAACTGGTCTGCGAGCTCCTTGACGAGTTCGACGCCGCGAGTCGGGTCGTCGCCGATACCGCGGCCGAACGCGACGATGACCTCGTGGCCCGAGAGGTCGATACCCTCGTCCAATTGGTCGTAATCGGTGACCGAGACGCGGAACCAGTCGGAGTCGAGCGGTGCCTCGTGCGTGACGACGAGTCCCTCGCGGTCCGGGTCAGCCTCGGGAATCGGGAAGCTCCCCGGGATGACCGACGCGCCCTGCGGGTGGAACTCCCGAGTCGGGTTGTCGATACAGAGAATCGTCGAGTACTCGAATCCCGAGAAGTCGGGGCGCTTCATGTGAAGCACGCGGCTGAACTCCTTCTTCTCGCCGGCGACACCGGTCTTGACCGGGTTCGAGATGACCTCTTCCGTGATGTACAGCCCGGAACAGTCGCTGGCGAGACCCGAGTCGAGTTCGGCTTGGACGAGCGCCGACAGGTCGCGGCCGTTGTTCGTCGCCGGGAAGAGGACGTACCGCGGCTTGTCGTAGCTTCGCCACGCTTCGTCGCGGCCGCCGTTGCTCTCGTTTTCGGTGTGGGTCGCGCCGCCGCGCGCCATGTCGCAGAAGATTTCGGTGTACGGTTTGTGCTGGAACCGTTCGAGTCGCGGGTCCTCGCGGACGACGACGACATCCGCCCCGTAGGCGATGGTGTCGGCCACGTGCTTTTCCACGTCTGAGCCGATGAGGACCGCGATGACGCGCTCTTCCGCATCGTAGTCCTCGTTGTACTGGTCCATCAGCGCGCGGGCCTTCCCGAGCATCTCCTTCGACACGTCCACGAGTTCGCCCGCCTGCGTCTCGCAGTAGACCCACATGTCGCGGTAGACGCCGTTGTGGAGCGCGCGGATGTGGCGCTTGTCGCGCGTCGGGTGCGAGAGGTCCGGGTGTCGCTCTTCGGCCGTCTTCTCGATAATCTCCTGTTCTTTCTCCCCCTTGTCGCTCCCTTGGAGGGAGTCGATGCGTTTGTTGATGAGCCGTTTCACCGAATCTCGGTCTTGGCCCGCCTCCTCTCGTTCGACGAGCGATTCGAGGTCGGCGACTTCGTCGATTCCTTGAATCGCGTTCCCGACCTCGGCCGTGCTCATCGAGTCGAGGTCCAATCCCTCCACGTCCTCCGGTTCGTCGTCTTCGGTGAACTTCTCGATTCGACTCTCGATAAGCGCAATCGCGCCCGCGCGGTTCTCACCGCGGTGTTCTGCTTGCAGTATCTCCTCTAACTCGCCGACGTCTTCGATGTCTTTGATAGCCGGGCCGAGTTCCGAGATGTCGTAGTCGCCCGGGTCGAACTCAGTCATCGCCCGCACCTCCTGCGGCCGCGGCGCTCTCGCCACTGGCAGATTGCATCACGTCGAGCACCTCGCTCATCGACTCCACGTCTGCGGGGTCAACCATGGTCGCCTCGCGCTCTGCGGGTGCTTTCGGAATCGGGTCCACCGACGAGACGATGGTGGGTGACCCGTCGAGTCCGATGTAGTCCGGGTCAACGTTGATGTCCGCGTGGTCCCACACCGTCAGGTACTCCTCGAAGTTCGCCGCGCGCTCCTGTGTCTCCGCGCGCAGGTCTTTCAGCGTCAGTCGCTCGCGCGCAGAGCGGTACGAAGCTTCGAACTCGGGGTCGGCGACGACGAACGCCGGCAGCGACGTTTCGACCGTCTCTATCTCCGCGATGTCACCTTCCACGAGTCGTTTCGCGCGAACCGTTCCCTCCGCTTCGTCCACGTCGAGCGAGATGACGTGGGTGAGAAGCGGCATGTCCAGACACCAGTCCGTCTGCGGGCCGGTGTGGCCCGTCTCACCGTCTGCAGTCTTGAAGCCCGCAAACACGAGGTCTGGGACGCCGAGTTTCTCGATAGCCGAACTGAGCGTAATCGCCGTCGCCCACGTGTCCGCGGCGGCCATCTCGCGGTCAGAGACGAGATACAGGTCGTCGGCGTACGCGGACGACATCGCCTCTTGGAGGACCTCTTTGTACCCCGGCGGGCCCATGCTCATGACGCTGATTTTTCCGCCGTGTTGGACGCGCATCTGCAGCGCCGCATCCAACGCGAACTGGTCGTTCGGGTTCATCACCGTCGGCGTCTTCCCGCGCTCCAAGTGTCCTTCTTCGTTGAACGATACCTGTCCCTCTCGAAAGTCCGGGACGCCCTTCGTTAATACCACCATGTGCATTGAGAACAACCTCCATTTAGTGCTAGCTCATATTCATAATAATTGTTTGTGTCTAATGGGAAGAAATTCAGCCGTTGCTGACTACGTATTCGGTCGCAGAAAGAGGGAGTCGCGTTCAGATGCGGCCGGCGCGCCCCGGGTCCACGTCGATGGCATCGACGGGACAGACATCGACACAGAGCATGCAGTCGATACACTGGTCCTCGTGGGTCGGTTCGGCCTTGATTTCTGACTCGGGGTGTCCGGGTGTGTCCACCCACGTGAACACGTCCACGGGACAGTCTTCGAGGCACGCGCCGTCGGCGAGACAGATGTCGAAATCGACCGCGACGTGTGTCCCGTGGATACCCAGTTTCTCCGGTGGGTCAACCGGTCCCCACACGGCTACCGGGCCGTCGTCGTCGATACGCTCTCGGTTCTGCTCGAAATTCGGGTCAATAGCCATGGCGTTTGTTAACGTTCAACTGAGAGAACAATAAATCATACTCCCGCTCGGGCGGGGCGGTGGGGTGATATCCCTCCGACGCGAAGGTGACGACTGATGGAGCCGTTCCTGTGGATTGCGCTCGCCCTACTCGTCCTCGGCGTGGTTGGAAGCATCCTTCCGATGCTCCCCGGCGCGCTGCTCTCGGTCGTCGGTCTCCTCCTCTACTGGTGGTCCACGGGCTACTCCGAACCGGGACTCCTCGCGCTCGTCGGCCTGCTCCTCGTCGGACTGACCGCGATGGCGGCCGACTACGGCGGTGGCGTCATCGCCGCACGGTTCGGCGGAGCCTCGACTAAAACCTCGATTCTCGCGGGCGTCGTCGGACTCGTCCTCCTGTTCGTCCTCGGCCCGCTCGGCATCTTCGTCGGCGTCGCGGGAACCGTGTTCGTCGTGGAGTACCTCGACCACCAGGACGCCGAACGCGGCGTACAGCGCGCGGCAGTCGCAACTGTCGGCGTGCTCGCAACGGCCGTCGTTCAAGTGTTCTTGACGCTCGCCATGCTCGTCGGCTTCGTGCTCGCGGTGGTCGTCTGAGCACGCGCCCCGCCGAGTCCAACTCAGACTTCGGCGACGACCCGCGCCGGCGCGCCATCGGCATCGACCCGAAGCGGCATCACGAACAGGGTGAAGGGACGGCCAGTCGGAAGTTGCGCCAACCCGCATAGGTTTTCCACGATGACGTTTCCCGCCCCCAGTACCGCGTGGTGAACCGGAACGTCGCCGCCGGTCGGGTCGGGACTGAGCGCGTCGATGGCGACCGACCAGTCGCGCTCGGCGCAGATGTCCCCCACGTCGGCCGACAGCGACGGGTGGTCGGTCATTCGGTCGGTCCCCCACTCGGCTTCCCACCCTGTTCGGAAGACGAGGCAGTCGATACTCGAATAGTCGATGTTCGAATCCACGTCCGGCACGTACTCGGGCGTGATTTCTTCGCCCGCGCCGACGCCCCGACAATCGACCACCTGCGCCCGCATCCGCAACTCCTCGACCGAGTACGAATCGAGCGTGTCGCCGTCTGGCTCCGTGTGCGCCGGCGCATCGACGTGCGTCCCCGCGTGGCTCCCCAGTTCGAGTCGTGAGACGCGGTAGCCGTCGGATTCGAACGTCGCGGCCGGTTCGACGGTGACCGCCGGGTCACCGGGATAGGTCGGCATCTCCGACTCGATTGGTCGCGTGAGGTCCACGAGCGTCACGCGTCGGGCCACCGCTCGATGTAGACCGTCTCGTCGGTGTAGAACCGAATCGCGTCGTCGCCCTGGGCGTGCAAGTCGCCGAAGAACGACGCCTTCGCCCCGCCGAAGTGGAAGAACGCCATCGGAGCCGCGGTGCCGACGTTGACGCCGAGGTTGCCCGCGTCCGCCTCGTGGCGGAATCGCTGTGCTTCGCCACCCGAGGTGGTGAACAGACTGGCGGCGTTGCCGAACTCCGAGGCGTTGACGACGGAGAGCGCCTCGTCGAAGTCGGCGACGCGAACCAGCGCGAGCACCGGCCCGAAGAGTTCGTCGCGGGCGAGCGTCGAGTCCGGCGACACGTCGCCGAAGACGGTCGGCCCGAGGAAGTGGCCGCCATCGGGAACCTCGGCCTCCCGCCCGTCGAGCAGGAGCGTCGCACCCGACTCAGTCGCCGCGTCGATTGCGTCGATGATACTCTCGCGGTGCGCGCCGGTCGTAAGCGGTCCCATCTCGGTCTCCTCGTCGAGTCCGTCGCCGACGACCACCTCGCCCGCGCGCTCGACCAGTCGCTCGGCGAACTCGTCGTAGATGCCGTCTTCCACGACGGCGACGGGATTGGCGAGGCATCGCTGACCGGTGTTGGCGAAGGCCGACCCGACGGTTCCCTCGACGGCCGTGTCGAGGTCGGCGTTCGCCGTGACGACGACGTGGTTCTTCGCGCCGCCCTGTGCCTGTACGCGCTTGCCGTGACTCGCGGCAGTCTCGTAGACGTGGCGGGCGATTGGCGTGCTTCCGACGAAGGAGATTCCCGCTACGTCGGGGTGCGAACACAGCGCATCGACGGCGGTCTTGTCACCGTGGACGAGCGAGACGACGCCCTCGGGGAAGCCCGCTTCGTGGGCCAACTCGACCAGTTTCGTCGGTGTGAACGGGTTGCGCTCGCTCGGTTTGAGGACGAACGTGTTGCCGGTGGCGACGGCGTAGGGGAGGAACCACAGCGGAATCATCGCCGGGAAATTAAAGGGAGTAATGGCGGCGAAGACGCCTAACGGCTTTCGTACCGCCGTCTCGTCGATGTCGGGGGCGGCGTGTTGCAGGTGGCCCGCCTGCATCATCGTCGGCGCACCGCAGGCGACTTCGACGTTCTCGATACCCCGCCGAATCTCGCCTCTCGCCTCCGAGAGCGCTTTCCCGTGCTCGCGGACGAGTTCGCGGGCGAGTTCGTCTTGGTGCTCCTCCAGCAGTTGCTTGTACCGAAACAGCGGTTGGAGTCGGTCTTCGATTGGCGTCCGCCGCCACGACTCGAACGCCTCCGCGGCGGCACTTACGGCGTCGTCAACGTCCGACTCCGTACTGAATCGAACCTCGCCGAACTCCTCGCCGGTCGCCGGGTTCTCGACCGGTCGTCCCTCGGCCGACGGCGTGGTCCACGCGCCGCCGACGAAGTTCCGCGCCTGAACGGGTTTGTTATCATCAGTCATGACAAATTGTGCCGCACGTCGAGACAAAGAAGTATCGCTGGCAGTCGAATCAGTCGCTTGTCGCGGAAGAACGAAAAACAGCCCTCCCTAATGTGTAGAATTTGGTGAAAGTGGCGTGATACAGACAGAGGATGAGTTCAGCAAATCGAGAACGGTCTGACCGAGGGTGGGGTCACACCCTCTCGCAGAGAAAACGATTTACAGGTACGTCAGCAACTACGGGCAATGGGTAGCTACGCAACGCCGCCGAATTGGACTGACGACTCGTCCGACAACGACGAACCACGGCTTGGCGACCTACTATCAGGCCGACTTGCAGACGTGGATATCGAACCAATCACACTGGGGTAGTACAAGAAATCACGGCGGGAGGACCAATTCATGACGAATCGAGTTTCCAATCGGCTCGGTTTTTAATCCGACACCCAACTTCTGGTCTTGCCACCAAGAGCCTCAGAACGAGCTATCAGGTTACGTCAAGCCGAAAGTATAACCGATATTTCGTACTGACCGACTCGTGCCCAGTATTCAGTACACTCTCTACAAACCATCAGCGACAGAGGGTTTCAACGGAGCCAAAAGAGCAGCAGTCTGGATAGACTGTCGGACTACTTGTGCGCGAAGTACGTGACCGTCTCGTCGTCGCCTTTGGAATCGACGCGAGCGAAGCCGACGCGCTCGAACTGGACGAGTTCGTCAACGGGAAGGTCACCGAAGTCGGGTTCGGCCACGCCAGTCACGTCGCCGTCCATGGTTCGCAGACGGACGGGGACGCCGTCTTCAGGTGCCCAGTGGATGACGGGAACGTCGCCCTCGCGGACCACGTCTAAGTCGTCGCCCGTGGCGACGAGCGTGTCGTCCTCGCGGCGGACCGCACCGAAGCCCTTCAGCCAGACGCGCTCACCCTCGGCGGGCACGTCGCCGGATTCGAGCAGGACGCTCCCTTCGACCGGAATCGTGCGAGTGCCGCGGTCTTCGTGGTCCGGATGGAGCGGCGGGTGGGCATCGGCTGGACCGCCTTCGACGGCGAACGCCTCAGACGGGCCAGACACAGTCTGGCTGTCCGCCGAGGCTCCCTCGGCGACGTCTCGGACGAAGAAGTAGCGGTTCGCCTCGTCGTCCACGAGGTCGCGGTTGTTGGCGTAGACCGACGACATGGCGAGGTCAACGTCGGAGGTGGACATGCCGAGTTCGACCATCGCGTCCACGATTGCCTGTCCGCGGATTCCGCGCCGGCGGACCGACTGGATGGTCGGTGCGCGCGGGTCGTCCCAGCCGTCGAGTTCGCCCGCGTCGATGAGTTCCTTGATGGTCGAAGTGGACATCTTCACGTCGTAGGCGTCGAGTTGGACGTGACCCCAGTGGAGCACCTCGGGGTACTCCCAGCCGAAGTAGTCGTAGACGAACTGCTGGCGCTTGGCGGAGTCCTGCAGGTCGATACCGCGGATGATGTGGGTGACGCCGGTCAGGTGGTCGTCCACGCCGGACTGGAAGTCGAGCATGGGCCACGCGCGGTAGTCTTCCGCCTCGGGTCGCGGGTGTGGGGTGTCTATCATGCGGAAGGCGACCCAGTCGCGGAGGGCGGGGTTCTTGTGCTCGATGTCGGTCTTCACTCGCAAAACCATCTCGCCCGAGTTGTACTCGCCATCGACCATCGCTTCGAACTCGTCGAGCGTCGTCTCGATGTCCTTGTCGCGGTGGGGACACGGCTTGCCGTCGTTCTTCAGGTTCGAGAACTCCTCGCCCGAGCAGGAACAGGTGTACGCGCCGCCCTTCTCGATGAGGTCGCGGGCGTAGTCGTAGTAGGTCTCGACACGGTCAGAGGCGCGAATCACGTCGTCGGGTTCGAAGCCGAGGAACGCGATGTCGTCGAGGATGGCGTCGTAAGCCGAGAGGTCCGGGCGCTTCGTCTCGGGGTCGGTGTCGTCGAAGCGGACGATGAAAGAGCCGTCGTACATGTCCTTGTACGTCCCGATGACGGCGGGCATCCGCGCGTGGCCCATGTGCCACGGGCCGTTCGGGTTGGGTGCCGCGCGCATCCGAATCTCGTCGTAGTCGTCGGCGTTCGGGAGGTCGGGAAGCAGTTGGTCGTCTTCCTCCTCCTCGGCTTCCATCTCGGCGAGTTCCTCGGGTGCGAGTTCGCCGATTCGCTCGCGCTTCTCGTCGGCCGAGAGTTGGTTAACCTTCGCAACGACGGGGCCGATGAGACCCGGAATCTCGCCGCCGTGCTGTCGGAACTCGGGATTCTCGCCCATCAGCGGACCCATAATCGCGCCCACGTCGGCGTCGCTCTCGTGTTTGACCGCGTTGAGGAGGGCGTGTTTCTCCGCCTCTCGCTCGACGCGCTCTCGAAGGTCGTCGTCCATTATCCTCCGATTCCGCGTCACGCCTAAAAACAGGCCCGGATTGCAGGAAGGGCGTTCCTCTCGCGGGCAGGGGTACGGGCTGTGTTAACACGTCTACACGGTTAGCCGTTGTGGCGCACGGACGTGTATGGATGCATGAGAAGAGTAGTGGGCGAGAAGACGCACTGCCCAAAACGGTGGGCGTGCCGTGATTAGTAGCCGCGGGTGATGAGGTAGTCCGCGATATCACACAGCAGGTCGCGGGACTCGTTGTCCGGCAGCACGTCGAGGCGTGCTTTCGCCTGCTCGGTGAGGTCTTCGGCCATCTCGCGGGCGTAATCGATGCTGCCCGCGTCGTCGAGTTCATCGACGGCGGCCTGTACTTCCGCCTCACTGAGTTCGTCCGCGGTCTTGGCTTCGACCAGATTCTCCACGTCCACGCCCTGTTGACGGGCGTGCAGGAGGATGATGGTCTCCTTGTTCTCGACGAGGTCGGAGCCTCGTTGTTTGCCGAGTTTCTCCGAGGGGACCGTCAGGTCGAGCACGTCGTCTTGAATCTGGAACGCGCTTCCGGACTCGATGCCGTACTGGTAGAGCGCCTCGACGACGTCGTCGTCCGCGCCCATGAGGACCGCCGGAATCGCCGCGGCCGTGCCGTAGAGGACGGCCGTCTTGAGTTCGATCATGTTGAGGTACTCGTCGGGGAGCACCCCGTTCCGGTGTTCGAACTCGATGTCCAGTGCCTGCCCCTCGCAGATGCGGATGCAGGTGGTCGCAAGCCGTCGGACGGCTTCCAGCCCGTTGGCCGGGTCCGCGCCGGTCTGGGTCAGGAGTTCGAACGCCTTGGCGTAGAGCGTATCGCCCGCCAAGATTGCGGTCTCGGTGTCGTACTCCTTGTGAACTGCCGGGACGCCGCGGCGCAGGTCGTCGTCGTCCATGATGTCGTCGTGGATGAGCGTGAACGACTGGATGACCTCGATGCTCGCGGCGGCGGTCATCACGTCGATGGACCCTCCGGCGAGCGTCGGGAACGCGCGGTAATCTTCCGACATCGGCTCAACGTCGGCGAGCGCTTCCGCCGTGAGCAGGGACACCGTTGGCCGCAGGCGCTTGCCGCCCGCTTTGAGTAAGTACCGGGAGGCCTCGTAGAGACGCTCCGGCTCGGCCATCGGGACGTCCGATTCGAGTGCCTCGTTGACGAGTTCGCGCCGCTGGCGAATCGCTTCGAGCACTCGCTGTTCCGTCGCGTCAGGAGTCATCAGTCCACCAGTTGGATCATGTTGCCGTTACGCGTGACGTGCACGTCTCGGCCCAGGGCGTAGCCCTGACTCTCCGCGAGGTCAACGTACGGTGCGAAGCCCTTGAGGTTCTGGTGGGCCGGGATGACGTGCTGGGGCTGAAGCGCCTGCAGCATCTCGTAGTGGCCCTCCTCTCGAAGGTGACCGGAGACGTGGATGTCGTCGAAGATGCGAGCGCCCTGCATGCGCAGGAGACGCTCGGACTGGTAGCGCTGGCCCTCGTTCGTCGGTTCCGGGATGACGCGAGCCGAGAAGATGACTTTGTCACCGTCGTCGATTTCGTACGGCGTCTCGCCGCGGCCCATGCGCGTCAGCATCGCACGAGGCTCGCCCTGGTGACCCGTGACGATAGGCAGGTAGTTCTCCTTGCCCTCTTTCATGATGCGCTTGAAGGTGCGGTCCACGGACTTGCGGTGGCCGTACATGCCGAGGTCGTCGGGGAGGTCCACGAAGCCGAGGCGTTCGGCGGTGCCGGAGTACTTCTCCATCGAACGGCCGAGCAGCACTGGCTGGCGGCCGATGTCGTTGGCGAACTCCACGAGCGAGGAGACACGCGAGATGTGCGACGAGAACGTCGTCGCAACGATACCGCCGTCGTAGTCCTCGACGGAGGTCATCACGTCTTTGAGGTGACGACGAGCGACGGACTCCGAGGGCGTTCGGCCCTTGCGTCCGGCGTTCGTACAGTCCTCGATGTAGGCGAGGACGCCGTTGCCCTCGCGGCCAATCTCGCGGAAGCGCTTCATGTCGATCGGGTCTTCGAGGACCGGCGAGTGGTCCATACGCTTGTCGAGACCGTAGACGATTGCGCCTTCCGGCGTGTGGAGGACCGGGTTGATGGCGTCGATGATGGAGTGGGTGACGTGAACGAATTCGAGTTCGACCTGTCCGGAGTCGCCGATGGACATCGTCTCACCGGCGCTCATCTTGATGAGGTCGTTGTTCACGTTGAACTTGTTCTCTCCCTCGATTTGCTGTTTGACCAGCTCGATGGTGAAGGGCGTCGCCACGACGGGTGCGTCGTAGCGGTGTGCCAGTTTGGAGATGGCACCGATGTGGTCGAGGTGACCGTGGGTGGGGACGATAGCCTGCACGTCACCTTCGAGGTCGCTCATGACCCGGTCGTCCGGGATAGCGCCCATGTCGATGAGGTCGAGGCTATGCATTTTCTCGGTTTCAACGTTGTCGTGGATGAGAACCTGCGAGAGGTTCAGACCCATGTCGAAGACGACAACGTCGTCACCGGCGCGAACGGCCGTCATCTGACGGCCGACTTCTTCGTAGCCGCCAATGGTTGCGATTTCGATTTCCATGGTTGGTAATCTCGATATTCCGAGCATCGAAAGCCACAATGAGTGGCGAGGGTGCTCACGGAAAGACGGGTGTCTGGGGGCCACCGGCCCCGGCGTCTTGCAGCTCGTCGGTCGAATGACCCCGCGTGCGAGACGCCCCGAGTCGTATGATTTCGAGGCATCCGCACTTACCCGCGGGTTTCTGGTAGTTGACCGTACTCACTGGGGTATTAAAAACTACATGGGTTGACCGCGCCCGCGTGGTCGCACCAAGAATGTCATCGTGGAAACACTCATGTGCGTTTACTCGAGACAGTATCGGTAGTCGAACATGAGCGACCAGTCGGCCGAGACCACCATCGCACTCGAATCGATACCAGCGATGTGTGCTATCGTCCGAATGGATGAGGCTCCGTCCTTCGAAGCCTGCAACTCGACGTTCGAAACTGCGCTCGGTGTCGAAGCCGAGTCGCTCACCGGTTCGAATCTGCTGCAGTACGTTCACACGAACGATACCGAACTGGTTAGCGGTGGTCTCTCACGTGCGGTCGCGGGAGACGAAACGAGGTTCGAATGCCGGATTCGACACGCGACCAGTGGGTGGGCCACGTTCGAAGTTCGCGCTCGCCCTCACTCGGAGCGCGTGTTCATCCTCGTGCGCGACGTCACCGACCAAGCACGTCGCCGCGAGCATCTCGGCGTCCTCAATCGCATCCTCCGACACAACGTCAGAAACGACTTCAACGTCATCGACGGCCACCTCGAACTCATCGCCCGGAAGACCGACGATACGCAACTCGAAGACTCGTCCGACGTCGTCCGCGACGCCATCGACCGGTGGTTGCTGCTCACCGAACAGGCGACGCGTATCGAGCAACTGTTCAGCGAAACCGCGGAGCGACAACTCCCGATTGCCCAACTCGTCCAAGGGGTAGTGACCGCTAGCGGTCTCACCTACCCGGATGCAACGTTCTCGGTCTCGGTCGATTCGCAAGTCTCCGGGACGACGTCCTCGCTGCTCGAAGAAGCGGTCCACGAACTCTGTGAAAACGCGGCCAAGCACACCACCGACTCGCCGGTCGTGTCGGTCACAGTTCGACCGGGACCACACCGGAACTCCGCCGAAATCGTCGTCGAAGACGGCGGTGACGGGCTTCCGTTGCACGAGATTTCGGTGCTCGAAACCGGCGAGGAGACGCCACTGGTCCACGGCACGGGTATCGGTCTCCAACTCGTTCGGATGGTCGTCGAGCACGTCGGCGGGACGGTTGCCGTCGATACGGCGGCATCTGGCGGGTGTGTGAGGCTGGTAGTTCCAACAGTTCCGCCGGTAGAGGGCTGAGAGCGGCCAAAATCACGGTCGTTCGTCCGGTTCGGCACATTTAAGATACTAACGAGACGGTTTTCAAGCATGAGCGGCCGACCTCTCGACGTTCTCGAGGCATCTTTGAACGAACCGGTGACGGTTCACCTCAAGGACGGCGACGCATACTACGGCGTACTCGCTGGCTACGACCAGCACATGAACGTCGTGCTCGAAGAAGCGCTTGACGACGAGGCAGTGCCCGGAGATATCGAACTCCGGCAAGTCGAAGACACAACCATTATACGCGGCGATAACGTCGTCACCATCAAAGCATGACGGGTGCAGGAACCCCTAGCCAAGGAAAGAAGAACAAGACGACGCACGTCAAGTGCCGACGCTGTGGTGAGAAATCCTACCACTCGAAGAAGAAAGTCTGTTCGTCCTGTGGCTTCGGTAAATCGAAGAAGCGTCGAAGCTACGCCTGGCAGTCGAAGTCCGGCGACAACTAAGCAACCACTGACGGTCACTTGACCGTCACCCTGTCTTCTGTCTCGTCTCACTGGGGCGAGCATCGACAGCAACCCTCCTGACACCTACTCTGAGCAACCGACCGTGCGATTAGTTCGCAGTCCGCTCGATTTTTCTACTCTACGCTCGATTTTTCTACCGTGCACCGTGCGTAGACGACACGCCGCGAGTCGAGCGCCGACATTATTCTCGCTCGTGTACCGATAGTTCGATGGAAAAAGTCCGGCGGTCGCACTCCACTATGTGTCAACTATTCTGGGTAATGTATGCACAACAGTGCATATCCAAACCCGTGAATACCGGCGGTTACTGCATAAGGACGGGTTTTTTACCCCTTGCATCCCCTACCGACGTGTATGACTCACGGGCGGGACGATTCCCACCATCTCGGCGGACCAACGGAGAAGTGTGGCGTCGTCGGCGTCGCACTCGGAAGCCGAAGCGCCGCACGACCCCTGTACTACTCGCTGTACGCCCTCCAGCACCGAGGCCAAGAGTCGGCAGGTATCGTCACTCACGACGGGTTCCAGCAGCACAGCCACGTCCAGATGGGACTGGTCGGTGATGCGTTCAGCGCCGACGACCTGAACGAACTCAACGGGTCGGCCGGCATCGGCCACGTCCGCTACCCAACCGCGGGCGACGTCTCGAAGTCCTGCGCACAGCCCTTCGCCGTCTCGTTCAAGTCCGGGTCGCTCGGACTCGCACACAACGGAAACCTCGTCAACGCCGACGAACTCCGCGACGAATTGGAGAACTACGGTCACGCCTTTACCTCCACGGGCGACACCGAAGTCATCGCCCACGACCTCGCGCGCAACCTCCTCGAAGAAGACCTCGTTCGCGCCGTCAAGCGAACCATGGAGCGCATCCACGGCTCGTACGCGCTCACCATCATGCACGACGAGACGGTCCTCGGCGTACGCGACCCCGAAGGCAACCGCCCGCTCTGTATCGGGAAACTCGACGACGGCTACGTACTCGCCTCCGAATCGGCCGCCATAGACACGCTCGACGGCGAACTCGTCCGCGACGTGAAACCGGGCGAACTCGTCGTCCTCGCCCCCGACGGCTCCGGGTTCGACTCGTACCAGCTCATTGAACAGGAGAACACGGCCCACTGCTTCTTCGAACACATCTACTTCGCCCGCCCGGACTCCGTGATGAACGACTCGCTCGTCTACGAAGTTCGCCGCGGACTGGGGCGCAAACTCTGGGAGGAGAACGGCGTTGACACCGACGTGGTCATGCCCGTTCCCGACTCCGGGCGTGCGTTCGCCTCCGGGTACGCCGAGGCCGCCCAAGAAGACGACGCGACGGTCGAATTCGCCGAGGGCCTGATGAAGAACCGCTACGTCGGCCGAACGTTCATCATGCCCACGCAGGACGAGCGCGAGCGCGCGGTCCGTCTGAAGCTCAACCCAATCAAGAGCACCGTCGAAGGCCGGTCCGTGACCATCATCGACGACAGCATCGTCCGCGGAACCACCTCGAACCAACTCGTCGAACTACTCCGTGAGGCAGGTGCCGAAGAAGTCCACATGCGCATCGGCGCGCCGCCGATTATCGCCCCGTGTTACATGGGCATCAACATGGCCACCCGCGAGGAACTCATCGCCTCCGACAAGTCCGTCGAGGAGGTCCGCGAGACGATTGGCGCAGACAGTCTCGCGTATCTCTCTATCGACGCCGTCTCGGACGTGCTGGAAAAGTCGCGCTCCGACCTCTGTCTCGGCTGTGTCACCGGCGAGTATCCGTACGATATCGACGGCGAGACCACCGACCGCGACGTGAGCCGACCGGTCGTCGGGAGCAACGCGCCGACGCAGTAAGCAGCGCCCGTGTTCAATTCTGCCCGTCTTCAGTACACCACGTAAAGCAACAGATAGACGACGTTGCCGAGGACGAACGAGACGAGCCACAGTGACGCCGCGATTCGGCCGACGCGGGCGTGTTTCGTCCCGAAGACTTCGGAGAGTGGTCGCGTCAGCGCGAGCAACATGACGTAGTAGAGGAGCGGAATGCAGGCGATTGCCAACAGCATGTGAATCGCCAGCGTCGGGAGGTAGACGAACGTGTAGACCGCTTCGGGGCCGAGGAATTCGCTCGTCCCCTTCACCGCCACCTTGTATAGATAGAGCACGAGAAACGACGCGAACAGGACGAACGAGGTGAGCATCATGCGCTGGTGTTTCTCGGGTTCGCCGCGTCGGATGTACCGGACGCCGGCGACGATGGTCACGATTGCGACGGTGCTGATGACGGCGTTGACGTGCGGAATCGCATCGAAGACGGCATCCGACGCCTGCGGAATCGCGGTCCGGGGAATCGCCCCGAGCACCGCGCCGAAGACGAGCGCGAGCGAGACGAGAGTGAGGAGGGCCGTGAGACCGTTGACGTGGTTGCGTGCGCGAAACTCCATGGACGTAGTGGGGAACTGCCGAGGCAAAACCGTTCGGTCGAATACCGCGGTACGGTGCCTGCAAACGCCCGACATTGTCGAGCCGAAAGGAAAGTCATTTAAATTACCGCGGGATAACTGAGAGTGCACACAAGACACAGCGGGCGTGGGTAGCCAAGCCAGGCCAACGGCGCAGCGTTGAGGGCGCTGTCCTGTAGAGGTCCGCCGGTTCAAATCCGGTCCCACGCATCGCATGTGCGGACTCACAGTCCGCAATGAGGCGACACCGTCGCCGAATGATGCAGGTGATTTCCTACAAGGACATCACCCACGCACAATCCTTCAGCACACTACAACCCACGAGAGACAGCTCTCTGTGGGTTTGCTGTCTACATTTCGCTGAGCGACGGCGCTGTCCTGTGGAGGTCCGCCGATGAGAATCCGACGTGTCGGATTCGAGTAGACCAACGCGACTCGGGAGGGCCACAACTGTCACCCAGCCACCAAATTAATCATCGACTGCTGTGACCTGGTTCGTAGCATTACGCCAGAATATGCCCAACCCAGCCGAATCTCTCAGCCTTCTCGTCGTGCTCGAATTCGTCGTCGTGGCGTCGATAGTGCTGCTGTTGGTTCCGTTCGACGTTGCAGCGCCGTTCGTTCCGCTTCTGTTGTTCTTCGTCGTCGTACTGTACCTGTATCGCACCTGAACCACTCGCGGTGGACGGTGTGGCTAAAACCGTAGCGCGGAGCGTATTTCGCCCCGCAGTGCCGCGAGTTTAAAAGGGTCGAACGTGTAACACGGCACATGGCCAAATATTCCACAAACCGTGGTGGTGGCGGTTCCGATGGTGAGAACTGCGAACTCTGTGGCCGAGCCTCCGGGAAACTCCGCCGCGCGAACGTCGCGGGCGCGGACTTGCTGGTCTGTCCCGACTGCGCCCCGCACGGCGAGAATCGCAACCGCGACAAGAAGCACGCCGACACGCAGCACACGCGCGACAACTCCGAGCGCAACCGTCGCAAGCGCGCCGCCCAGCGAACGGCGAAGATGTACGACCAAGCGAAGGGGAACGCGAAACACTGGGAAGAGAAGGGGACGAACTACGAGAAAGACCGGCTCCCCTATCTCGTCTCTGGCTACGGCGGTCTCGTCGAGTCCGCTCGGCAGGACGCCGGCCTCCAACTCGGTGACCTCGCCGAGGAACTCGAAATCAAAGAGAACCAGTTGCTCGCAGTCGAGCAGGGCCGCGCCACGAGCGCGAACATCGGTGGCTCCGTCATTCGCGCGCTCGAAGACCGACTCGACGTTCGCCTCGTAGACGAGTAGCACGATTTTTCTCCTCGGGGCGTCTCGACGCCCTCATGACACACTCTCTCGCGCCAGCACACCCCACGGTGCGGACCTTCGACGCGACGGTCACCGCTCTCGACGGCCGCGAAGTCACGCTCGAAGAGACCTACTTCTACCCCGAAGGTGGCGGTCAGCCCGCAGACAGAGGCGTCCTCGGCGGCGTCGATGTCGAACACGTTCGGTCGGTCGAAGGAGACGTCGTCCACGAACTCGCCGCAGAACCCGAGTTCGCCGTCGGCGACGAGGTGGCCGGCGTCATCGACGACGACTTCAGAACGTACTGCATGCGCGCTCACACTGCGAGCCACGCACTCTACGGCGCGGCACGCCACATCTTCGACGACCTCGGTTACGGCGGGTTCGACATCTCCGACGAGAAGGTGCGCGTCGATTTCGAGACGAGTACGACCGTAGACGACGACGCGCTCGCCGAACTCGGCCGTCTGGTCAACCGCGCCGTGTGGGACTCACGCGAGGTGTCGTGGGAGGAGATTCCGGTCTCTGAGGCCCGCGAGCGCGAGGAAATCGCGTTCAACGTCAAGACCGAAGAGGGCGTCTTCGCCGACGAAGACGAGGTCCGAATCGTCACCAT
Organism: Haloferax namakaokahaiae; assembly: GCF_042663225.1. Lineage (NCBI taxonomy): Archaea > Methanobacteriati > Methanobacteriota > Halobacteria > Halobacteriales > Haloferacaceae > Haloferax > Haloferax namakaokahaiae. The sequence goes on from NZ_JBHTAA010000001.1 coordinate 192,309, forward strand.
CGACGGCTGGGACTGGGGTGCCTGCGGCGGGACGCACGTCGCCAACACCATCGAAATCGGTCCCGTCGAAATCTACGGCCGGTCGAACCCCGGCGAGGGGCTGACTCGCGTCGAATTCGCCGTCGGTCCCGCGGCAATCGACCACCGAGCGACGGTCGAGGCGCAAGCCCGCCGTGCGGCCGCGACGCTCGACTCGAACCTCGAATCACTCGGCGAAGCAGCCACCGACGCACGTTCGACGCGCGCCGACCTCGAAGCGGAACTCGCATCGCTCAAAGGCGACGTGCTCGAAACCCGACTCGCCCAATTCGAGACCGTCGAACGCGACGGCGTCACGTGGAAAATCGGGTCGCTCTCCGGGTTCGAGGCGAACGACGTGGGCGAGGCCGCGAAAGCCGCCCGCGACGGCGTTGACGTGCTCGTCGCCGTCGGCGAATCGAGTGCGCCCTTCATCGTCGTCGCCAGCGCGGGAGACGTCTCGGCGGGCGACGTCGTCGCAGAGGTGACCGACGAGTTCGGCGGCGGTGGCGGCGGGAGTCCGACCTTCGCACAGGGTGGCGGACTCGGCACGACTGCCGACGAAATCGTGACGTATCTCCGCTCCTGAACGGCAGAGTCGTCGGTGCGCTGACGTTCGGTCGGCGATTCAATCATCTTTTTCAATTATCGTTCGAACATTTGAGCATGGAACGCACAGGGTTTGCTTCGGGCCTGACCGACGAACAACGGGCGATTCGGGACGTCGTCCACGAGTTCGCACTCGAAGAAGTTCGGCCGACGGCACACGAGGCAGACGACAAGGAATCCTTCCCCGAGGACGTGTGGGACGGTCTCGCGGAACTCGACCTCACCGGTCTCACGGTCCCCGAGGAGTACGGTGGGTTCGGTGCCGACCGAACGACCTACGCCCTCGTCAACGAGGAAATCGCCTACGGCCAACTCGCCGTGGCGACGGCGCTGTCGGTTCACTGTCTCGCAACCGAGTGTATCGCCGAATTCGCCTCCGACGAGCAGAAAGAAGAGTGGCTTCCGAAGATGGCGAAGGGCCGCCCGATCGGGATGTTCGCCCTCTCCGAACCGGAGGCGGGGTCGAACCCCGCCGAGATGTCCACGGTCGCCACGAAGGACGGCGACGAGTACGTCATCAACGGCAAGAAGCAGTGGATTACGAACGGCCAACGCGGCGGCGTCTGCATCCTCTTCGCCAAGACCGACCGCGACGACCCCGGTTCGGTCACGCAGTTCTTGGTCCCCAAGGAGGCGGGCTACGAAGTCGGCAAGAAGGAAGAGAAGATGGGTCTGCGCGCGTCTGACACCACCTCGCTCATCTTCGACGACGTTCGCATCCCGGCAGAGAACCGCCTGACTGAGGAAGGAAAGGGTCTCTCCGCGGCGTTCCACATCCTCACCGGTGGCCGAATCGGTATCGCGTCGCAGGCGACGGGTCTCGCGCAGGCCGCCCTCGACGACGCCGTCGAGTACGCCAACGAGCGCGAACAGTTCGACAAGCCCATCTCGAAGATTCAGGCGGTGCGCCACAAAATCGCCGACATGGGAACGCAGGTCCACACCGCCCGGACGCTGGTCCGCGAGGCCGCCCGCGTCGCGGACGCCGGCGAAGACCCGCGTATTCCCGCGTCGATGGCGAAGTACTACGCCAGCGAGGCGGCAGTGGACGTGACGAACGAGGCCGTCCAAGTCCACGGAGGCTACGGCTACACGACCGACTTCGACGTCGAACGCTACTACCGCGACGCCAAAATCACGACCATCTACGAGGGGACGAGCGAGATTCAGAAGGAAATCATCGCGCGTTCGTTGCTCGACTGAGCACTCCCGCGTACGACGTTTTTACACGAGCCGTGTGTCTATGAGACTGTTTCTCACATAGGAGCGCTAATGAACCTCGCATCTGTATTCGGCGCCAATGCTGGTCCCTGACCTCTCCGAGTTCGACGCCATCGTCTACGACCTCGATGGCACGCTCGTAGACCTCCGCGTCGATTGGGACGGGGCGATGGCCGAGATGGCGTCGGCGCTCCAAGACGCCGGTGTCGATACTCGGTCGATGGGCGTCTGGTCGATGGTCGATCACGCATCGCACGTTGGGCTTGGCGAGCGAGTCGAACGTATCCTCGACGGTTACGAGCGAGCGGGTGCGCTGAAGTCGAAGTGTCTTCCAGCCGTTGACGTGCTTCAGTCAGACGGCGTCTCCTCGGGCGTCTGCTCGCTCAACTCCGAAGGTGCGTGCTGGACCGCGCTCGACGTCCACGACCTCGACGACCACGTCGATGCCGTCGTCGGCCGCGACACCGTCGCAGCGCGCAAGCCCGACCCCGAACCGCTCTTGGCGACGCTCGATAGAATGGGCGTCGGGACCGAGTCGGCGGTGTTCGTGGGCGACTCGTACCGTGACGAACTCACCGCTCGGCGGGCAGGCGTCGCCTACAGATACGTCGGATGGCGTTCTATCGGCGTCCTCGATACGGTGGTGAAGACACTGCTCGGACAGGAGCGCTAATCCACAGATTACGCCCGAAACGCCTTCCCGTCCGGGTTTCCATTGCTCGGATATGACACACACCGAGTTCGCCGACTTCGAGGCAATCGTCTACGACCTCGACGGCACGCTCGTTGACCTCCGAGTCGATTGGAACGAGACGGCGAACGACGCCGTCGCCGTGCTTCGAGACCACGGTATCGACGCTCGCTCGATGGACCTCTGGCGAATGCTCGACGTCGCCGACGAGGAGGGGCTTCGAGACGAAATCGAGACGGTTCTCGCGCGTCACGAACGCTCGGGGGCGCGCGAATCCGACCGCCTCCCGCTCGCAGACTTCCTGCCGGACGACGACGTGCCGTCGGGCGTCTGCTCGCTCAACTGCGAAGCGTCGTGTCTCGTCGCACTGGACGTCCACGGCCTCGACGACCACGTCGATGCCGTCGTCGGCCGCGACACCGTTGCGACTCGCAAACCCGACCCCGAACCGCTCTTGGCGACGCTCACGCGGATGGACGTATCTCCCGAATCGGCGGTGTTCGTCGGCGACTCGCACCGCGACGAGGTGACCGCCGACCGTGCGGGCGTCGCGTTCCGCTACGTCGATGGCGGACCATCGGGTCAGTAGGAGAGACGGATGTCGGTGGGGCGGACAGGCGACACGTGGGGTTCCGTGGAGCGGTGTGTCGCACACCCGCGGTTCGCCCCACGACAGTTCTCAACGCATAGCGGGGCTGGTCCCGGCTTCGGGTATAAACCTCAGCACCCGTCGGCGAGAGGGTTAAACCGGCCGAGNCACCCGTCGGCGAGAGGGTTAAACCGGCCGAGTCCTACGCTCTCGACATGGGATTTCCGGTCTCGTACTACTGCCCCCATTGCGGTGCAGTCGTCGAACTCGAACGCGATGGCTACCTCGCCGACAAGTCGGTGACACCGTACCCGCTCGAAGGGTGGAACTACGCCGACCCGGACGACTCGTTCGAGGACGCGGAGGGCGTCCACTTCGTCTGCGGCGAGAGCGAGGCGACTGGTGTGAACTGGACCAGCGACGTGAGCGAGGCCGACGACGTGGAGAACCCGATGCTCGACTCGCCCTGTGGCCGCGAGTTCTACCTCTCGTTCGTGAAGTACGAAGACGGCCGCGAAGTCGAAGCGGTTCCCGAGAGCGACTACGTGACTATCGGCGGGCAGGGACCGGCGACGACTCGTGGTCCGTCCGGTCCGCGCGGGCCGACTGGAAGATAGTTCACCGATAGCACGCCTCCCTGCGAGTTCATCGTCTCAACGAGCGAATGTGATGGCGTGAACCCACTACAGATTACAGAGATGTTCGAGGGGTTGATTTTCTTCCTCCCGTTCGTCCTGCTCGTAGTGGTGATGCTCGCATTTCTCGCCGGCATCGCCTACTTCGAACACAAGAAAGAGATGGCGCTCATCGAGAGCGGCCAGTACCTCGCTGCCGACCGCGACCCGCGCGCGTGGATTCTCGCCGGCGGTCTTGTCGTGCTCGCACTCGGTCTCGGCGACGTCGTCTCGTCGCTCCTCTCGGGGACCGACTTCAGCGGCGGCATCACCGCTGTCTTCCTCGGTATCGCCGCGCTCGCGTACTACTTCTACAAACGCCGCGCGCTCGCCGCGACGACCGTCGCGTAAAAACTGGGTGGGTCTCAGCCTTTGATGTTGCAGACGGGGAACGTCCGGGCGACTTTGTCACCGATGCCGAGTTCGTCGGAGACGCGGACGACTTCGTCAACGTCTTTGTAGACGCCGGGTGCTTCCTCTGCGACCGTCGCGCCGGACTGCGCTTTCACGTAGATTTTCTCCTGCTCGCGGAGTTCTTCTTGGACAGTCTCGCCCCAGTACTCTTGCTTTGCTTTCGTTCGGCTCATGAGGCGACCCGCGCCGTGGGCCGTCGAACCGAACGTGAGGTCCAGCGAGTTCTCGCCGCCGCGAAGGACGTAGCTTCCCGCACCCATGCTACCGGGGATGATGACGGGTTGCCCAACGTCTGCGTATGCCGGTGGGAGTTCGGGTCGCCCGGCTGGGAACGCTCGGGTCGCACCCTTTCGGTGGACGTAGAGTTCGCGTTCCTCACCATCGACGTCGTGGACTTCCTTCTTGGCGATGTTGTGCGCCACGTCGTAGAGGAGGTCCATCTCCATGTCCTCCCAGTCGCGCTCGAAGACGTTCTCGAAGACCTGCCGGGTGCGGTACATGATGAGTTGGCGGTTCACCCACGCGAAGTTGATGGCCGCGCACATCGCGCCGTAGTACTCCTCGGCGAGTTTCGACCCGGCGGGTGCGGCGGCGAGTTCGCGGTCCGGGAGCGATTCGAGCAGGTCTTGGTGTTCTTTCTCGATGCGCCGGAGGTAGTCGGTACACGTCTGGTGGCCGAGTCCGCGAGAGCCACAGTGGATGAGGACGACGATTTGGTCTTCTTCGAGACCGAATTTTTCCGCAACGTCGTCGCGGTAGATGTCGGTGACGCGCTGGACTTCGAGGAAGTGGTTGCCAGAGCCGAGACTCCCGATTTGGTTGCGGCCGCGGTCCTTCGCTTTCTTCGAGACGTACTCGGGTTTCGCGTCGTCGCGGAAGCCTTCGTCCTCGCAGTGCGCGAGGTCGTCTTCGGTCGCCCAGCCTTCGTCGAGCGCCCACTGCATCCCGCGTTCGAGGATGCCCTCGATGGTGTCCATGTCGCCTTTGACGACACCGCCGCCGCCGAGACCGGACGGAATCGCACGGAAGAGCGCGTCTACGAGTTCTTCTTCTTTCCCCTGCAGGTCCTCGTAGGTGAGGTTCGTCTTCATCATCCGCACCCCGCAGTTGATGTCATAGCCGACCGCGCCGGGGGAGATACACCCGTCTTCGCAGTCGGTCGCGCCGACGCCGCCGACGGGGAAGCCGTAGCCTTGGTGGCCGTCGGGCATGCAGATGGCGTACTTGCTGATTCCGGGGAGGTGCGTCGCGTTCTGCAACTGTTCGAGCGTCTTGTCTTGGCCGATTTGCTCCAGGAGGGCTTCGGAGGCGAGCACCCGTGCCGGTGCCCGCATCTCGTCCGATTCCGGGATTTCCCACACGTTCTCTCGAACCTGTCGCAGTTCGATATCGCCGAACTCGCGCGTCGTCATGGTAGAAAGTTCGAGACGGCGACTGAATAGGATTCCGTCCTGTGTCGCTCACTCGACGGTCGGCCGCGACGGCCGCACCGACTCCTCGTCGCTGTGGAGTAGCGCATCCACAGAGAACGGACCACCGCCCGCAATCAACAGCGCCGAGACGAGACCGAACAGCGAGACGTGTGCGAGCACGGGGTCGTCCGGGAGACCGAACAGGGTGGTAGTAAAGAGCAGAATTGCGACTGCCGAGGCCGCCCGCGTGAAGGCCCCGGCGATGAGGAGGACGCCGACGAGCGCCTCGGTCAGGCCCGCGCCCACGACCCACAACTCGGGTGCGACGGGGACGACTGCCGTGAGGTCGTACTTTGCCACGACCGCCAGCGCGTCGCCGGGGGCCATAATCTTCTGCGTGATGCCGAGGTAGATGAACGCGATGCCGAGACCGATACGGACGATAGTCGGCACGAACGCGGTGAGGTGACTCGTCCGTTCGACGAACGGTTCGGCGACGCGGCGATAGAACGGGTCGATCTTCGAGTAGAGCGTTCGGTCGTCCGCGGCCATCGAGGCGATGACGTGGTCGGCGCTCGGTTTCCCCCCGCCGACGAGGGCGATAGCGAGGAAGCCGGGGACGTACTCGAATGCGAGCAAGAGCGCGGGTTCGAGCGCGAGACCGACGAGGTAGGCGAGGAGACCCACGCCTGCGACGAGGCGGGTCCCGAACCCGAAGAGGATGAGGAAGCCGACGGTGATGCCGAACAGTCGCGTGAACGTCGGCGACCCGGTCTGCACGATGGGCGAGAAGAAGTAGCCCGCGAAGCCAGCGCCGACCAGCGGCAGCCCTACCGAGAGTCGAAGGAGCCACGGCACGAGGTTCTGGTACGAACTCATCGTCTCTCTGAAGGTCCGCACGTCGTTCGGGAACGGTCGGAGTTGGAGGTAGACGCCACCGAGTCCGGCGACTGTCACCGCCCCGCCGAGAAGGACTGCGACCGCGAAGGGGTCGGTCAGCACCGACTGGACGAACTCGGCGACGGCCACGGGGTCGCTTCCGGGCGTGACGTACTTCACGTGGGCGCTCGCTCGCCCCACCGCGACGAGAACGAGTGCCATCGCCCCGGCGAGTGCGGCCGCACCGCGAACACGACTGGACATACTCGACGTTGCTCGTCGTGGGGGATAACAGCCACGGATAGATTCTCCGAAGAACTGGTGATAGAAGGTATGAAACGATTGAATTCGTGGTTTACACGTCGAAAACGACGTAGGCTTCCCACCCGTCTTCGCCAGCTTCGATGCGCATCTCGGAGTACGTCACCGCCTTCACGTCGCGGGCGACCACGTCGGCCAGCGGAACGCCGCGGTACGTCGCTTCGACGACCCACTCGTCGCCGTCTTGGCGCACGCTCGCGGCGTGGTCGGTCGGGAGCACGGCGCGCACGTCGCGCTCGTAGATGAGTTCGTCGAGGTAGTCGAAGAGGGCGGCCTCGCGGTTCTCAGCGCGGACCGAGAGGGCGAACTCGTCGCCCACGTCGGGGATGTCGTCGCACATCGCGGCGGTGAGTCCCGCGGCGACGGCGGCGAACGCGTCGCCGAGCGTGTCGCCGCTGGCTTCCACCGCGACGTCGGCGGTGTGTTCGCGGAGCGAAAATTCCATACCTGACAGAGTGCGGTGGGGAACCCTCGTCCTTTCGGTCTGGGCGTCAAAACGGACGGTGGAGTTATATTCTCGCTCCGGTTACCTCCGACTGTGAGCGTCAACGTGGAGATGCGGGTTGACGGTGCCGGCGACGCCGAGTACGGGGAGGCGGCGTGGGACCTCAAAGAACGCATCCGAATCAACGAGGGGCTGTTAAAGCAGCGTCGCGGATTCTTCATGGACGCCTACCGCCGTTCGACGACGTATCTCCTCTTCGAGAACGACACGCTCGTCGCCTTCGCATCGACGCGGCGCGACGGCTACATCCTCTTCTTAGCCGTCGCACAGGAGGCACGCGGTCAAGGCTACGGGAAGCGACTCGTCGCAGAAGTCGCCGACAAACATCCCGTCGTGACCTGCCACGCACGAACGACCAACACCAGCGCAATCGACTTCTACGAACGAGTCGGCTTCACCATCCGCCGCCGCATCGACAACTACTACGAAGACGGCGGTGCCTCGTACTACCTCCGACTCGGCGAGGAAGCGGGCTTGCGAGAGCGACTCTCTGAGTTCTTGCGGCGATAGCCACCGACTTCTTTCGATAACGTTCCCTGCTTGCAGATATCCTTAATTTTTATTCGCTTCGTAGTTGTAGCCTTGCGTATGTACATCGGAGTGCTCACTGTCCCACTCGGGAACGAATCGCTCGACGACGCGCTCGACTATCTGTCGGGTATCGGCGTCGAGGGCGTCGAACTCGGCGTCGGCGGCTGGCCGGGCGAAGACCACGTTGACCGTTCTGCCGTCCTCGCGGACGAAGACGCGCAGGCCGACCTGCGAGAGGCCGTCGAATCGCGCGACATGCAAATCAGCGCGCTGGCGACCCACAACAACCCGCTCCACCCCGACGAGGAGACCGCGGCCGAAGCGGACACGGAACTCCGCGAGGCTATCGAACTCGCCGACGCGCTCGACGTGAACACCGTCACCTGTTTCTCCGGTCTCCCGGCCGGCGGCCCGAACGACGAGGTGCCGAACTGGATTACCGCGCCGTGGCCGACCGAGCACGCCGACGCTCACGAGTACCAGTGGGACGTCGCCATCGACTACTGGTCCGACCTCGCCGCGTTCGCCGACGACCACGGCGTCGATATGGCCATCGAGATGCACCCGAACATGCTCGTCTACGAACCGACGGGCATGCTGAAACTCCGCGAGGCGACGAACGAGCGCGTCGGCGCGAACTTCGACCCCTCGCACCTCTACTGGCAGGACATCTCGATTACGGACGCCATCCGATTCCTCGGTGAACAGGACGCCATCCACCACTTCCACGCCAAGGACACGAAAGTCTACGAACCCAAGTCGCGCGTGAAGGGCGTCCTCGACACCACCTCCTACGCCGACACCGCCGACCGCTCGTGGCTCTTCCGCTCTATCGGCTACGGTCACGGCGAAGAACACTGGAAGGACGTGGTCTCCACGCTCCGGATGGTCGGCTACGAAGGCGCGCTCTCCATCGAGCACGAAGACGCGCTCACCTCCTCGAACGAAGGTCTGGAAAAGGCCGTGGACGTACTCGGCCGCGCCGTCTTCGAAACGCAACCCGGCGAAGCATACTGGGCTGAATAACGATGAGCAACGATACCTCCGAACCCCTCAAAGTCGGCGTCTTGGGTTACAGATTCATGGGCAAGGCGCACTCGAACGCGCTCGCGCGCCTGCCGATGTTCTTCCCCGAAGCGCCGGAAATCGAACGCACCGTCATCGTCGGCCGCGACGAGGAGGCGCTCGCGGACGCCGCCGAGCGATTCGGCTTCGAATCGACCGCGACCGACTGGGAAGACATCATCGACGACGTGGACGTGTTCTACAACCTCGGCCCGAACCACCTCCACGTCGAACCCTCCGTGGCCGCGCTCGAAGCGGGCGTCCACGTCTTCTGTGAGAAACCGCTCGCGCCGACGCTCGAAGGCGCGCGCACGATGCGCGACGCCGCCCGCGACGCCGATGTCGTCGCCGGGTGTGCCTTCAACTACCGCTTCGTTCCGGCCATCCAGTACGCCAAGGGACTCATCGAAGACGGCGAACTCGGCGAGATTCACCACGTCCGCGGACGCTACCTCCAAGACTGGCTCGTGGACCCCGAAGCGCCGTGGGCGTGGCGCATGGAGAAGGAGTACGCGGGTTCCGGCGCGCTCGGCGACCTCGGCGCGCACACCGTGGACCTCGTACGGTTCCTCGTCGGCGACACAGCCGGCGACATCGAGCGCATCTCCGGCCACCTCCAGACGTTCGTAGACGAGCGCCCCGTTCCCGGCACGGACGAGTACAAGCCCGTCACCGTGGACGACGCCTACACCGCGCAGGCCGAGTTCGCCAATGGGGCCATCGGCTCGTTCGAAGCCTCGCGCTTCGCCAACGGCCACAAGAACGACCACACCATCGAGATTCACGGCTCCGAGGGGAGCCTGAAGTTCTCGCTCGAACGCCTCAACGAGCTAGAGGTGAAGACGGGCGACTCCCGCGGCTACGAGACCGTGCTCGTCACGGACGAGAGCGACCCCTACATTGAACACTGGTGGCCGCCGGGCCACGTCATCGGCTGGGAACACACGTTCGTCCACGAGAATGCGGACTTCCTGACGGCAGTGGCAGAAGACGGCGAGTTCCACCCGTCGTTCGAGGACGCCTACGAAGTCCAAGAGATTCTCGACGCCATCGAGCGCTCCGACGACGAGGGCGTCTGGGTCGATACCGAGTAGTCGGCACTCAGCGCCACGGTTTCTTTTTGCAAAACAGTGAGCGTCCGCGTTAGCAGTGAGCGACGGCCTCAGAACTCCACGACGCCCGTGTCGGTGATGACCCGGTCGATGAGGTCCACGGGTGTCGCGTCGTAGGCGGGATTTTCCAACTCGATGCCTTCGACGGGTTCGAGCATGACCTCGCTGGGCGAGCGAATCTCGTTCTCGAAGCGGAAGCCGCCATCGACGATTTTCGCGCTGGAACCGACGACGGTGACGGGGACGCCGACGCGGTTGGCGGTGGCGACGAGCGGGAACGTCCCGACGCGGTTGTAGAGCGTGCCATCGACGATGCAGTCCATGCCGATGACGACGTGGTCGCACTCGGGGAGGAAGAAGCCCGATGCGCCATCGACGATGAGGTGCGGTTCGACGTCGTCGAGGGCGGCGAGTTCGCGGGCGAACTTTCGGCCGAGGAACCGCGGGCGCGCTTCGGTGACGAACGCGCGCATCGACGCGCCGCCCTCTACCGCGAGTTCGACGGACTCCTTGACCGTCGAAGAGTAGTCGTGGGTGAGGAACGTCTGGCCGTCTTCGAAGATTTCGGCGGCGTTCGAGGCGGCGCGGCGCTTGCCCATCTCCACGTCTTCGACGACGCGCTCGATGGTGTCGAGTGTGAGCGTCCGAGCGTCTTCGAGACCGTCGGCTTGGCCTTGGACGCTCGAAAGCACCTCTTGGAGCGCGTTGTAGAGAGAGGCGTGGGATGGATTCGCGCGCTTGAGTGCCCCGACGTTTCGTTCGAGGTCGCGCTCGAACTCCTCGACGGTGGCGTAGTCGCGCTCGGTCAACTCCGCGAGCGCCTGCGTCGCCTTGACTGCGACGACCGAGGAGCTGTGCGTCTGCATCTCACGAATCTCCTCGATGGTCTCGTCTATCATACGCGAACGTCGCCGTATCGGCTGAAAGAGTTTCCGGCACCGACTCGGCCGCGTCCCAGACAGTTCCAGCGCGTCGGCTACGCCTCGGACCCGCTCTCGGCGTCGGATGCGATTTCGTCCGGGTCCGAGCCGCCGTCGCCCGCGTTGGTCCGCTTGGCGTAGATAAACAGCGCGACGGCGGTGATGAACCAGATGACTGCACCGACGCGGATGGCGAACTCGGCCCGTGCTCCCCACGTCTGCAACCCGGCGTTCAGCGAGAGCAACGCGACGATTGGTGACCCGACGAGGATGGTCGTCACGAAGGTCATCTGCATGACCCACCCGTAATCGACGCCTTCGGGGTTCGACTTCTCGACTGGTTCCACAGCTATCTCTTCGATTCGGGTGGCTAATGCGTGCCGGTTTCGTCAGCAGTTGGGACTCACGGCGTTTGGCTCCGACGGTACCACGTAGTCGAGTAGCGTCCGCGACGACCCGTCTTCGTACTCGATGACGAGACGGTAATGTTGTCCGGCCTCGCAGATTGGGACGAGCACGCTGTCGGAGCCTTCGCCGTCGATGTGGGCGTACTCGCCCGCCGGGCCGACCACTTCACCGCCGGTCCACACGTCTTCCCACGCGATGCTGTTCCCCTCGCCATCGACGACCTTTACCTGCGACCCGTCTTCGATACTGCCGACTTCGTGGGTGACGTTGATGTACGCGCCGTTCCCGCTGTTGTCCTCGCCGTCGGGGTGGTAGGTGACGTCGAACGACACCGCCGGCCGCGGCTCGACGAGCGAGTCCGTGAACCCGGTGGCGAGCATGCCGAGGACGGCCGCGAGGAGGACGACGATGACGACCATCAGCGCGACGCCGACGACTGGCGAGAGGCCGCGGCGACGAGTTGAGACCATTAGTTGACTAACCGACATGCTGGAGCGTGGTAAATCCTTACCTCAACGCACTGCCAGAATCGGCCGCCACACAAGAGTGAGTCTCTTAACCCAGTCGTGCGAACTGCGGCCATGGTCACGGTACGGGCGCTCCGAGCGAAGAAAGGCACGGCACCGATTACGATGCTCACGGCGTACGACGCACCCACGGCACGACTCATCGACGAGGCGGACATCGACATCATTCTGGTCGGAGACAGCATGGGAAACACCGCGCTGGGTTACGAATCGACGCTTCCGGTGACGATAGACGAGATGCAGAGCCGAACGTCGGCGGTGGCGCGCGCGACGACGGACGCGCTCGTCGTCGCCGACATGCCGTTTCTCTCTTTCGGCGTGGACGAAGCCGCCAGCATCGAGCACTGCGGACGCATGCTGAAAGAAGCCGACGCGGACGCGGTCAAACTCGAAAGCGGCCCGCACACGGTCGAACTGACCGAGCGACTGGTCCAACTCGGGATTCCCGTGATGGCGCACCTCGGCCTGACACCGCAGCGCGTGAAAGAAGTCGGCTACAGCAGACAGGGGACCGACCGCGACGAGGCCCGCGAAATCCTCGAACTCGCCGAGGCCCACGCCGAGGCGGGCGCGTTTTCGCTCGTCCTCGAACACATCCCGGCGAATCTCGCAAAACAGGTGACCGAAGCCATCGACATCCCGACCATCGGCATCGGCGCGGGCGCGGGCTGCGACGGACAGGTGCTCGTCATCGACGACGTTATCGGCCTGAGCGAGCGCGCTCCACCGTTTGCGAGGCAGTTCGGTGACGTGAAATCCGAGATGGAGAAGGCGATCGAAGGTTACCGAGACGCGGTGACAGGTGGCGAGTTCCCGGCCGACGAACACAGCCACGTCGAGTCCGACCTGGACAAACTGTACTGAGCGCCCCGATTGGGCTGTTCTGTCTCGTGACGATTCGTTTTTCTGCCCACTCAGAGACGACGCGAGAGGAAGTCCGAGACGGCAGCGTTGAACGCGGCGGGTTGTTCGAGCATCGCCAGATGAGCGGCGTCTTCGATAGTCGCCCGTTCGCAGTCGGGCATCTCCTCGACGAAGTAGTCGTGATAGCTCGGCGGGGTCAGACGGTCGTACTCACCGACGAGCGCGAGCGTCAGCACGTCGATATCGCCGAGTTTCGAGCGCACGTCGAAGGTGTGACAGGAGTTGAAGTCTCGACTCGTGACGGCCTGTCCGGCGTCGTACATCGCTTCTTTCGACGCTTCGATGACGCGCTCGTCGTCGGTGTGGAACAGTCGGTCGTCGCCGTGGAGGAACGCGACGGCGCGGTCGAAGTCGTCCTCCAACCAGTTCAAGAGGTCGTCGAGGACCGAGAGTTTCGCACCGGTTCCCGCGAGGACGAGGGCGTCGAGGTCGAGGTCGCGCTCCAAGGCGAGCGTCATGGCGACCGCGCCACCGAGCGAGTTGCCGACGACGATGCTCGCGTCGGTCTCCTCGGCGACGGCGACCACGTCATCGACGTACGCGGAAAGCGTCTCGTAGCCATCGTCGGCATCGACGTCGTCGCTCTCGCCGTGCCCGCTCAGGTCGAGCGCGGCGACCGAGTAGTCGCTCGCAAGTCGGTACTGGCCGCGCCACACGTCGCTCGACCCACCGCTCCCGTGTACGAACAAGACGGTCGGTGCGTCGGACTCGCCGCGTGCCTCACGGAGCCGATACGCCGTCGTTCGCCCGTGGTGCTCAGTCGTCAGAACGTCCATAGTCTAATCTGCACACCACGAGCGGATAAAGCCGACTCCGTTCCGTACGGTACCGCAGATACGTTGAGACAGCCCCAATCGAAAATCTATTCTTACTTTGATATGTCGAATTGGACATGGTCTCCCTCGAAAATTGGCGTAAATTCGGTTCTCGTGAGTCGCTCGACTACACGCACACAAAGACGTTTGCGCTCGGGATCGTCCACGTCGGACTCGCCGTCGTCCAGTTCGGTTTGATTTTCGCGTTGGCAAAGTCGCTGCGGGTCATGACGCGCACGACGCTCGATGCGAGACCGGACTCTATCGTCCTCGCCCTACTGCTCGGCATCGTGCCCGGAGTCGTCTTTGGGGCAGTCGTTCCGTTTCTGTTCCAGTATTTCGACTATTTCAGCCAGTTAAGTAGTAGACCAACTGTCAGGGTACTCGTCTCGCTGCTGACGGTTTGCACGTACTTCGCCCTCTTCTTCTACCACCCAGTGACGAGCGTGTTGTACGCCGCCGCGTACGTTTCAAGCCGAGTCTTCGTCCTCACGGGAATCTACGGTGGCCACCGAATCAGAGCCACCCTCGCCTAAGACGCTGCTATTCGCCCGAATCGACATACCCGCCAACTAGCGTCGAATTTCCGAGGCCACTACTTTGACATTGGTTGCCAACGAAGTAGCGACTGCTATCGCATGGATGTGAACCACAATTCGACCGTATCATGGTCGAACTCCGTGCCGTACGGCGATTAACTGGCAGAAAGATTTAAATACTGAAAACACTAACCTTGTGTTAGACTTATCATGAGCATGCAACAGTTCGCCGGTGGTAACGAGCGGTTCATTCGCCGGTACGAATACGATGACAGCTGGGTCATCGCAGCGGATGTCGGTCTCGACGAGGACGACATCGACGTCGATATCGTCGGTTCGACGGCCATCATCGTGGCCGACACCGGCGAGCGCGTGACCGAGACGGAGTTCGAACTCCCGTCCGCGGGCGACGCGAGTATAGACATCCACAACGGCGTGCTCACCATCACCATCCAGAAATAAATGAAACTCATCGTCAAACCTCTCAAGCAGAAGGACGCAGGCCGCGGACTCGCCGCAATCGACCGAGCGGCGGCCGCCGAGTTGGGTCTCGAAGGCGGAGACTTCATCCGCATCGAAGGTCCCAACGACGGCACCGCCATCGCTCGCGTCTGGCCGGGCTACCCCGAAGACCAGAACACGGGTGTCATCCGCATCGACGGCCGACTCCGCCAACAGGCCGGCGTCGGCATCGACGACCGCGTCGAAGTCGAGAAGGCGGACGTGAAACCCGCTCGGCAGGTCACGATTGCACTCCCGCAGAACCTCCGTATCGGCGGGAACATCGGGACCTACATCCGCGACAAACTCTCCGGACAACCGGTCACGAAGGGCCAGAGCGTTCAGCTTCCGCTGGGCTTCGGCTTCATGACGGCCTCCAGCCAGTCGGTCCCGATAAAAATCGCGGCGACCAACCCCGACGGAACCGTCGTCGTCACCGACAGCACCGAGTTCCAAGTGAGCAAGAAACCCGCCGAACAGATTCGAGAGTCCGCCCCCGGCGACAGCGCCGGACCCTCCGTCACGTACGAAGACATCGGCGGACTCGACAAGGAACTCGAACAGGTCCGCGAGATGATCGAACTGCCGATGCGCCACCCGGAACTGTTCAAGCGCCTCGGTATCGAGCCGCCGAAAGGCGTGCTCCTCCACGGCCCGCCGGGCACCGGGAAGACCTTGATCGCCAAGGCCGTCGCCAACGAAATCGACGCCTCGTTCCACACCATCTCCGGGCCGGAGATCATGTCGAAGTACTACGGGGAGTCCGAAGAGCAACTCCGCGAAATCTTCGAGGAGGCGACCGAGCAGTCGCCCGCCATCGTCTTCATCGACGAAATCGACTCCATCGCGCCCAAGCGCAGTGAGGCCGGCGGTGACGTGGAACGCCGCGTCGTCGCCCAACTGCTCTCGCTGATGGACGGTCTCGACGAGCGCGGCGAAGTCGTCGTCATCGGCGCGACCAACCGCGTCGATGCAATCGACACCGCACTCCGCCGCGGCGGTCGGTTCGACCGCGAAATCGAAATCGGCGTCCCGGACCGCGACGGCCGCAAGGAGATCCTGCAGGTCCACACGCGCAACATGCCGCTGATGGACGACGTGGACCTCGACTCCTACGCGGACAACACTCACGGGTTCGTCGGTGCCGACCTCGAATCGCTCGCCAAAGAGTCGGCGATGCACGCCCTGCGGCGCATCCGCCCGCAACTCGACCTCGACGCCGAGGAGATAGACGCCGAAGTGCTCGAAAGCCTGCGCGTCACCGAAGACGACTTCAAAGAGGCGCTCAAGAGCATCGAGCCGTCCGCACTGCGCGAGGTGTTCGTCGAAGTCCCCGACGTGACCTGGGAAGACGTCGGCGGTCTCGAAAACACCAAAGAGCGCCTCCGTGAGACCATCCAGTGGCCGCTCGAATACCCCGAGGTGTTCGCCCAGATGGACATGGACGCCGCCAAGGGCGTGTTGATGTACGGCCCGCCGGGGACGGGGAAGACCCTCCTCGCCAAGGCCGTCGCCAACGAGGCCGAGTCGAACTTCATCTCCATCAAGGGTCCCGAACTCCTGAACAAGTTCGTCGGCGAGTCCGAGAAGGGCGTCCGCGAAGTGTTCAAGAAAGCCCGCGAGAACGCCCCGACGGTGGTGTTCTTTGACGAAATCGACTCCATCGCAACCGAGCGCGGCCGCGACTCGACCAGCTCCGGAGTGACCGAGCGCGTCGTCTCGCAGCTGCTCACGGAACTCGACGGGCTCGAAGCCCTCGAAGACGTGGTCGTCATCGCCACGACCAACCGGCCGGACCTCATCGACTCGGCGCTCCTGCGTCCGGGCCGACTGGACCGCCACGTGCACGTTCCAGTCCCCGACGAAGACGCACGTCGCGCCATCCTCGAAGTCCACACCCGCAGCAAGCCGCTGGCGGACGACGTTGACCTCGATTCGGTCGCCGCCAAGACCGACGGCTACGTCGGTGCCGACCTCGAAGCGCTCTGCCGCGAAGCCTCGATGAACGCCTCCCGCGAGTTCATCCAGAGCGTGAAGAAAGAGGAAATCGGCGAGAGCGTCGGCAACGTCCGCGTCACGATGCAGCACTTCGAAGACGCCCTCGACGAAGTCGGCCCGAGCGTGACCGAGGACGTCCGCCGCCGCTACGAGGAAATCGAAGAGCGCTTCCAGAAGAGCGAGGTCGAGCGCGACCGCGAGTCCGAAATCGGCCGCACCTTCCAGTAGAGACCGGTCTCGACTTCGAGTAACCCGCGCGTTCGACGCCGCGACTTCTCGTCTTCACCCTCTACCGTTCCGCTCCGAATTTTCTACCGTTCCGTTCCAGATTTCCCACCGCTCTGTCCCAAAATTTCCGCGACAATTCCCGCATTCCGATACGTTCATATGTATCTTGTCCACTATGTAGCGGTACGCAGGATTTCGAACACGAAATTCAGAACTCGTTTGCTGTTTATTTCACCGGAAATGCGGTGTGTTACTCACCGTTTGTCAAAAAGATACTCGAGCCGTAGTAAGTGAGTCCGAACCGCACGCCGTACCCTATTCTCCGGCGAGCGCGTCGAGGAGTTCGTCGGCGTGACCGTCGGGAGAGACGCCCTCGTAGACGTGTTCGATGGTGCCGTCCGGGCCGACGACGTAGGTGTTCCGAAAGACGCCGTCGAACGTGTTGCCGAACATGTTCTTCTCGCCGTAGGAGTGGTACCGTTCGGAGACTTCGCCGTCTTCGTCGGAGAGGAGTCTGAAGGGGAGGTCGTACTTCTCGGCGAACTTGTCGAGGTCGGAGACGGGGTCGTCGCTGATTCCGAGGACCGGCACGTCGCGTTCTTCGAACTCGTCCCACGAGTCGCGGAAGCCACAGGCTTCGGTCGTACACCCCGGCGTGTCCGCTCGGGGGTAGAAGTAGACGACGACGTGTTGGCCGCGGTAGTCAGAGAGCGAGACCGAGTCTCCGTGCTGGTCGAGGAGTTCGAAATCGGGGGCAGTATCGCCAACAGCGAGCATACGCTGGCGTTGGACCGCCCCTACAAAGGTTCTTTCTTAGTCCAGTTTCTCCGCCGCGCCGCGCTCGACGAGTGGTCCGGCGTTCGCACTGGGGAGCGTGACGACGTCCTCCTGTGCGAGGTCGTACTCGCGTTCGTCGATGCCGAAGATGGTTCCCACGTCCGCCGTGATGCGAACCGTCGTCCGGTCCGAATCGAGGTCACTCGTCGATTCGGTCGCCGTCGATGACTCGGCAGACGCCACCGGTTCGTCGCCGATGACGACCGTTGCTTCGTCGGTCGGGCGGTCCGTCTCGGGAGTCGATGAATCGGCCGCTGTCGCCGGCGCATCCGTCGTGGCGGCATCGGTCGAAGTCTCGTCCGTCGTCGCGCCGGTGTCGTCCGACCCGGTTCCCATCGCGTCGGCGAGGATGTCGCCCGCGGCGTCCGTCGCGTCGGCGCTCTCACCGACTTCCGGGTCGGGGTCGTCCGGCGGGATTGGTGGCGAGTCGTCGGGTTTCGCGGCGGGAGAGGGTTCGGTCTGTGTCGTGGTCGGCTCCGGGCGCTGGGAGTCGGAAGCGGTCGCCGACCCGCCTGAAGTCGGTGTCGTTCCGGCCGCGGCCGACACGTCTTCGAGCGTCGAGAGCACGGTACTTCGGTTCTCCTCGATTCGGGCGACGAGGTCGTCGAACAGGCGTTTCTCCTCGTGGGTCAGCCCGTCCGTGTCGGTGGGCATGCCCGCGGCCGCGAAACTCGCGGCTTTGACGACCTTGCCGACGCGGCGCTCGTAAATCGAGGTGACTATCTCCTCGGTAGTCTCGATTTCGTCCGTGATGCGTCGAATCTCGGAGGAGTAGTGCGTTCCGAGTTCCTCGGCGCGCTGTTCGCGCCGGGCTTTCTGCTCTGCGATGAGTTCGGCGACGTCCTCGTAGAACGATTCACGAAGATGCTGCAAGCTATCTTTCTGTCGCTCCGTCCGCAGCACACTCCTGAGTTCGTCTACGTTCATTCTGTCACCTTCTCAGCGCGCCCTCGGGCCATGAGGAAAATCCCGACGCTTTCGCTTATTGACTGAACACCCGAATCAAGTGTAAATGTATCGCCATCGAAAGTAACCGGTCCGGGGTCGGTGACGCGAACGGTGATGTCGCGGCCGCGGAATCGGTCGGGGACGGCATCGACCAGCGGGTCGAACGTCTCGAACTCCTCGCGTGTGAGCGGTTGCACGACGAGTCCGGACCCGCCGTGGAGGCTCTTGGGGAGTCGAATCAGCCGCTTCGTGTCCGTCGTGACGGGTTCGTCGATGGGCGCGGTTTCGGACTCGACGACTTCGTGCGCCAGCGCGTCCACGAGGGTTCGGACGCCCGGCCCGCCGGCCTCGACGTTCCCGGTGCGAATCGCCTCGGGGTTGTTTCGGAACGCGCCGAGAATCGTCTTCGCGCGCCCTTCGCCGACGCCGTCGAGTTCCTGGAGGCGGCTCAACGCGGCTTGCTCTTCGAGTTCCATGAGTTCGTCAACGAACGCGAGGAGTCGGTCGTGGGTCCGTTTGCCCCAGCCACCTTCGGTTCGAAGGACGCGCTGGGTGATGCCGCGGTTCCCGGCGCGCGTCTCGATGAGACCCTCGAAGTCGAGGTCGATGGCGCGGATGTAATCGACGATTTCGCGGCGCGCCTCGCTGTCGAGTCCGCGAACCGCCTCGTCGCGGACGTGCACGTGATAGCCGCGGCCGCCGGAGAAGACCACCTGCATGTCGTCGAAGTCGAAGTCGTCGTCGAGGAGGGACAGCAGATTCGCCGTCGCGTCTTTCCCCGCCGCGAGCATCTCGGCGTACGACGTTTCTTCGGGGTCAACGCCCGGGAGGTGGTCGGCGTCGATGTCGAACACGAGGTCGGCCTCGCGCCAGTCTTTGTCGTCCATCGAGGACGCGCCGGGGTCGGCAAAGCGGGCCGACGAGAAGTAGACGTGCCGGGGCGCGGTCCGTGCGAGATAGTCCTCCAGTTCCCCGAGGTCCAAGAGCGACTGGTGGCGGTGCATCCGAGTTCCGCCCGCCGACCACGGGATGACGCCCCACTCGCGTTCGTCCGGTGCGGGTGGCAGGGGAACCGTGGCGCTCCGGTAGTAATCACCGAAGCGACCTTCGAGGTACTCACGTGTGCGCCCGTCCATACACTCCGCGTTCCGAAGGCGCGGGTAAAGCGGTTGCGTCTCTCTCCGGGACCGAGAACTGTTGACAGTCAACCGCTATCTTAGCCGCTCAGACGCGTGTTAGCGAGGATACAGGAACACCCGGTTCGACACAAAATAGACAATTCACTAACGAGTGAATTTTTACGAACCTGCTATTTTCTCGGTGGAAATTAGAATAAATTCCGCACAATAGCCTTTTGGTCAGTAAATCTTGACAAGCAGTTTACTACCACAGCGGTAGTAGCCGTCACCAAAAGTATAAATAATCATTAAATGTAGATTACAAACTGTAATGGTTGATGCTGACTCACGCAAGGGCAAGCGCACTGGCGTCTCTCGACGCAACTTCGTGAAGGCCGCTGGCGCATCGGGCGTCGCTGTCGGTCTCGCGGGATGTATTAGCACCGGCGGCGGCGACGGCGACGGTGGAAACGGCGGTAACGGCGGTGGCGACGGCGACACCGACACGCCGATTAACACCGAAGCACCCACCGATGACATCACCGTCCAGTGGGCCGCTGACACGCGTATCGCAGACGCAGAAGAGGAAGTTATCCAGGCACTCCGCGACGCCGGACTGCCGGAGAACATCTCCATCGAAATCATCGCTGGTTCGCAGGTGACCGACAACCGTCAGGCACAGTACCAGCAGTGGCTGTCGGGCGGTCGAGAACAGCCGACGCTCCTGATGATGGACAGTGGCTGGACGATTCCGTTCATCGCACGGAACCAGCTGCAGAACCTCACGCAGTCGCTCCCGTCGGAGATGACTGACACGATCAACAACGAGTACTTCGAAGCGTCCGTCGCAACCGCGACCGGCTCGGACGGCGACCTCTACGGTCAGCCGCTGTTCCCCGACTTCCCGACGATGCAGTACCGCAAGGACCTGCTTCGTGAGGCGGGCTACACGGACGAAGACTTCGAGACGTGGGCGACCGAGTCCATGTCGTGGGAAGAGTTCTCCGCAATCACGAAAGAAGCACTCGACGCGAACGACGTCCAGTACGGATACACCTTCCAGGCGAACGTCTACGAAGGGCTGTCGTGCTGTGACTTCAACGAGTTCATGACCTCGTACGGCGGTGCCTACTTCGGTGGCCGCGAGAACCTCTTCGGTCCCGTCGGCGACCGACCGATTACGGTCGAAGAAGAGGGCGTCATCAACTCCATTCGGATGGTCCGGACGCTCATCCACGGTGAGGACGACGAGTACGCACTCGACGGCATCACGGGTGGCATCGCGCCCGAGGCCGTCCTCCAGTGGACCGAAGAGCCGTCCCGTCAGCCGTTTACGACAGGCAACGCGGTCATGCACCGCAACTGGCCGTACTCCATCGTCATCAACGGCGCAGAACCGTCCGCAGAGAACGACCAGACCGGCTTCGGCGAAGACCTCGGTGTCATGCCGATTCCGTACGGCGTCACGCCCGAGGAAGCCCAATACGAGGGCACCGGCGGTCCCGTCGCCGCACTCGGTGGCTGGCACCTGACGATGAACCCGAACTCGTCGGACGAACAGAAGCAGGCCGGTGTGCAGGTCATGAAGGCCATGCAGCAAGAGCAGTTCCAGCTCGACATGTTCCGCATCATCGGCTGGATTCCGCCACGTCCGTCGCTGCTCGACTCCGACGAGGCGGCAGAAGTCGATATCATCGGTCGCTACCTCCCTGCCCTGAAGGTCGCTGGCGAGAACGCGATTCCGCGTCCCGTCACGGTCGTCTGGCCACAGGAGTCCGGTCGCGTGTCGCAGGAAGTCAACGCCGCGTACGCCCAAGAGAAGTCGCCCGAGCAGGCGATGTCCGACCTCGCGTCCCAACTCGAACAGATCGAGCAGAACGCGTAACACCACGTCTTGAGTAAGACGTAACCATACTCACACGTTATCATTTGACATGGCTACAGAACAACAATCGGGGGAGGGACTTTCTGATACCCAGCGAAGCGGCCCGTATTCGTCCGCCGTAAACTGGATGGAAAACCTGTCCGAGACGCAGTTCGCGTACCTGCTTCTCACGCCCGCACTCATCCTTTTGGGGGTAATCGCAATCTACCCGCTGGTCTCGACGTTCAGCATGTCGCTGTTCGCCGACCGACTGACGGGTACTGCACGACTGGGTGAGTTCGTCGGGTTGCAGAACTACATCGACCTGTTTACCGGCGCGCGAAACTACGCGCTTCCATCGAGGTTCCTTCCGACATTCACAACCGAGTTCCCGTTCGTCACGAACGTGTACTCGAGCGCGCTCATGGTGACGCTCATCTTCACCGTGTTCAGTGTGCTCTTCGAAACGCTCATCGGCTTCGGTCAAGCACTCATCTTGGACCAGGATTTCCGTGGTCGGAGATGGGTCCGTGTCGCCATCATCATCCCGTGGGCCGTGCCCATCGTCATCCAGGGGATGATTTTCTTCCTGATGTTCCAGCCGAACATCGGGTTCCTGGTCGGCACGCAAGGTGACCCGGCGCTGTTGAACCAACTCGGACTCATCGGAACGACGCCGCTGCGGGACACCGCAGACTCGCTGTTCCTCATCATCGTCGCCGACGTGTGGAAGACGAGCGCGTTCATGGCGCTGCTCATCCTCGCCGGGATGCAGAGCATCGACCGCTCGCTCTACGACGTTGCGAAGGTCGCCGGCGCGTCGCGCTGGCAGCAGTTCAAGCTCATCACCTTCCCACTCATCCTGCCGACGGTGCTGGTTGCGATGCTGTTCCGCACCATCGACGCGATGCGTGTGTACGGTATCATCGAGACGATGGCCGGCTGCCAGACGGTTCCGTCGCTGTCGTGTCTCGTCGTGACGACGTTCAACACGCCACTGTACGGCACGTCTGCGACGGTCGCCTTCGTCACCGCCGCCATCATCGGTGTCGTGGTGTCCGTCTACATCGTGAACTTCGCAAGTGAGGGTGTCTAAGATGTCAAGCGAAACTTCGACAACCGGAATGGGGCGCGACGACGCAGAACTGAAGCGTGGACCGCTCGGTCGCTGGGTGAACTCCGCAATCGGAAACCCGGACAAGGCCTACAGCGCGATGTTCTACGTTGCGACGGTGTTCTTCCTCGTCACGACGCTGTTCCCGTTCTACTGGCTGCTCGTCTTGGCGCTGACGCCGAACAACCTCATCGCCAACATGGGACTGGTTCCGAAGGGATTCAACCCGACGGTGTTCATCGAGATGTTCCAGCGGGTGCCGTTCCACTGGTACATGTTCAACAGCTTCGTGCTGGGGATTACGACGACCATCATCGTCCTGCTGCTCGCCAGCCTCGCGGGATACGTCTTCGGACGACTCCGCTTCCCCGGGAAGGGACTGCTGATGCTCGGCATCCTCGCAATCTCGTACTTCCCGCCAGCGGCGTTCCTCATCCCGCTGTTCGAGTTGTTCACGGGGAACACGGCAATCGGGTTGGGTCCGGTAACCATCTCATCACCGGACCTGTTCAACACACCGGCACCGATGGTGTTCCCGTTTAGCGCGCTGTTCTTGCCCCTGTCGGTCTTCATCCTGACGACCTTCTACGGGCAGATTCCGGACGGGCTGGAAGACGCAGCGCGCGTCGAGGGGACGACGCGACTCGGCGCACTGTTCCGCGTCATCGTGCCGCTCTCGGCTCCGGGTGTGGCGACTGCGGGCGTGCTGACGTTCATCGCTGTATACAACGAGTTCTTCTTCTCGTTCTTGATGAACAACGGTGAGGCGTCCTCGTGGGCACCCATCGTCGCTGGTATCCTGAAGTATCAGGGCCAGTTCGACACCCCGTACAACCTGATGGCCGCCGCTTCCATCGTGGGAGTCTTACCCGTGGCCATCCTTGTCATTATCGCGCAGGAACGCATCGTCAGTGGACTGACTGCAGGAGCACTGAAGGAGTAACCATGGGAGACGTTAAACTCGAACACGTAAGCAAGCACTACGACGAAGTAACGGCAGTGGACGATATGAACCTCGACATCAAGGACGGCGAATTCATCTGTCTCGTCGGCCCGTCGGGGTGTGGAAAGTCCACGACAATGGAGATGATTGCCGGGCTGACCATCCCCTCGGAGGGACAGGTCTTCATCGGCGACCGAGAGGTCACGAACCTCCCACCGAAGGACCGCGGGGTTGCGATGGTCTTCCAGAACATCGCCCTGTTCCCGCACATGAACGTGTACGACAACATCTCGTTCGGCCTTCGACTCCGTAACTACGAGAAAGAAGAGATCGACCGGCGCGTCAACCGCGCCGCAGACGTCGTCCAACTCGAAGGCATGCTCGAACGCATGCCCGACGAGATGTCCGGTGGCCAGCGCCAGCGCGTCGCCATCGCGCGTGCAATCGTCCGCAATCCCGGCGTCTTCCTGATGGACGAACCGCTCGCAAACCTTGACGCGAAGCTTCGCGTCCACATGCGAACGGAACTCCAGCGCCTCCACAAGGAACTGGATACGACCATCATCTACGTGACCCACGACCAGGCGGAGGCGATGACGATGTCCGACCGCATCGCCGTCATCGACTCCGGCCAACTCCAGCAGATTGCGCCGCCGCTGACGTGTTACAACGAACCGGCGAACCTGTTCGTCGCGGGCTTCATCGGGTCGCCCTCGATGAACTTCCTCGACGGCGAAATCACCAACACTGGGTTCGAATCGACGAACCTCGACGTCGATTTCGACCCCGCAGACCTCGGTGTCGAAGTCGGCAGTCACGTGACGATGGGTGTCCGTCCCGAGGACGTGTACCTCGCGGGAGACGAGAACCTCGCGGCCAGTCCCGGTCACCCGTTCGACGCGACGACCGACGTTCTCGAACCGATGGGTGACGAAATCTTCGTCTACCTCAAGCTGAGCGAGGAAGTCGAATCCACCCTCGACGAAGAGGACACCGGCGCGACGAACGACCAGTTGCTGATGAGCGTCGCTCCCGATACGGAAATCGAAGAGGACCAAGACGTCTCGGTCGTCCTCGACCGGTCGAAACTGCACTTCTTCGACACCGAAACCGGACAGGCAATCAGCCACGGTATCGAAAGCGCCGTGCAAGCGAGCGGTGCGGCCGGAACAGAAGCAGAGAGCGACGACTAACCCGAACGCGCGCCGACGCTCAGTCGGCCGCACACAACGTTTATCCGACGCACACTGCTTCTACTAGCCATGGTCAACGAACTCGGTTGGTTCTATCTCGGTGGGATGACCGTGCTCTTTTTCTTCTGGGCGTACGGCATCGTCTCGTTCGTTCTGGACGTAAAGAACAAGTTCATCCCAAAGGGCCGACAGTACCTCCGCGGGCGGAAAAAGCTCAAAGAAGAAGAGCGCCGCGAGGAAGAGCGCAAAGAACGCGAAGAGCAACTCTATTGACCTGGACAGTGCCCATCACAGAATACCCTCGATTGTCTGAAACGTCTCCCCGTCGAGATGGTTCGACTATCGAACGAAAACCCACCGCACCCTACGTACGCTGTCGATTCGCTCTCACCACTGGCAAATCAGCCATGATAACGAGAAACTTAACACATGTTGTAGTTAAAGACTGATTCATGAGTACCGCGTCATCTGTCCGTGTCGGAATTATCGGACTCGGAAACATCGGCCACCACCACGCCGACCGTCTCGTCGATCTCGGAGCAGAACTCGTCGGCGGCCTCGATATCCAAGCAGAGGCACGTCATCGGTTCACCGAGAAGTACGACGTGAACACCTACGAAGACAAGAACGAACTCTTCGACGAGGTTGACGCCGTCATCATCACGACGCCAAACCGATTCCACGAAGAGTACGCCGTCGCCGCGCTCGACGCGGGTCTCGACGTGCTTCTCGAAAAGCCACTCGCCCACTCGCTCGAATCCGCACAGAACATCGCCAAGGCCGCAGAGAACGCCGACGGCTTCTGTATGGTCGGCTTCAACAACCGGTTTGCGAACCCGGTCGAAGTGTTCAAACACCACTACGAGGCGGGCCGCTTCGGCGACATCAACCACATCGAAGCCAACTACGTCCGACGCCGCGGCATCCCCGGCCGCGGGTCGTGGTTCACCTCGAAGGAAATCGCCGGCGGCGGGGCGCTCATCGACATCGGTGTCCACGCGATCGACCTCGCACTCTACTTCCTCGATTTCCCCGACGTGGTCGAAGTCTCGGGCGTGACGCGCTCGCAGTTCGGCGACAAAGAGGACTACACGTTCGTCGAGATGTGGGGCGACGACATCGGGCCGGAGGGTTTCAACGTGGACGACTCCGCGACAGCGTTTATCCGCTGCGCGAACGGGACGACCATCTCGCTCGAAGTCGCGTGGGCGACGAACCGCCCGACCAACGACGAGTTCTTCCTCCGCGGTACCAAGGGCGGTGCCCGATTCGACCGCGCCAGCCACGAACTCAACTTCTACGAGGGTGACGTCGGCGGCAGCAACCATCTCACGACCGCGGACATCGACACGCAGGTCAACGACACGCACAAGACCGAACAGAAACTCTTCGTCGAAGCCGTCGCCGCTGGCGAAGCCCCCGGCCGCAACACGGTCGAAGAGGCCATCTCCGTCCAGCAGGTCATCGACGCCATCTACCGCTCGTCCGAAGAGGGCCGCGCGGTGAAAGTCAACTCGGTCGAAACGCCGGCCGTGAAGTAGTTCCAATACTGAACTAACCCCAACAGGGAAAGGCTCCCACCCCTATTGTCTCGTAACATGTCTCTCGTCGATTCTCTCAAACGACCCGAGTACACCGGCCAGAATCGGTGTCTCCCGTGTACCGTCGTCAACAGTGTCATCGTCCTCGTCGTCGCGCTCGCACTCGGCATCTTCTCGCCGTTCGTGGGTCTCGTCGTCCTCGTCGGCGGCGCGCTCGCGGTGTATCTCCGCGGATACGTCGTCCCTGGCACGCCGGAGTTCGCGCCGCAACTCGTCGCGGCCGTCGGTCTCAGCCACGTCTTCGGCCACGACGACGAAGGTGAACTCCGCGAATCAGAGTCGCTGACGGCCGACGTGAACCCCGAAGTGATGCTCTCGACGCTCCTCGATGCGGGCGTCCTGTACGAGGAAGAAGACGGCCTGTATCTGGCCGACCACGTCCGCGAGGACTGGGAAGAGACGATGGCCACGCTCCGGAAGGCGGACGACGAAGAACTCGCGGACACCGTCTCGACGGCCGTGCCGTTCGACGCGGAGGTCTCACCGCAGTTCGACGGCATCGGCATCGACGGTCCCGACATGTCCGTCTGGATGTCGCGCGCGCAGGCAATCGCCGACGTGGCGACTATCTTCGCGCTCTCCGAACAGGGCGTCCCCGCGAGCATCCGTCTCGCGGCAACCGAACCGATGCGGATGTTCGTCGAAGTCTGTCCCGACTGCGGCGGCCCCGTCGAGGAGACGACGGTCAGAAACTGCTGTGGTGGCACCGCGGGTCTCTACGACAGCCCCGAACACGCAGTGCTCGCGTGCTCCGAGTGTGACGCCGTGGTCTACGAACTGGACGAATAGAAACGCGGGTGCCGATTAGGCGAACTGGTCGCGGTCCGGCACTTCGTCGCGGCCGAGCAGGATTTCTTGGCCTTCGACGTCTTCGAGCGCGGCGACTAACCCACCGACTTGGACGACGCCTTCGTCGGTTTCGATGTGGAGCGACGCGACTTCTTCGGTGTCTTCGAACGCCGTCTCGATGACGCGTCCCTCGACGACGATCGGTTCGCCACTCTCTATGTCGCGGCCGGAGACCGAGGCGTAGAAGTCGCCGTCGATTTCGCGGATGTCCTTGACGGCGCGACGGATAGACGCGTAGCGACGCGGGAACGGACGGCGCTTGCCGTTGGCGACGATGGTCTCGGCGGTGGACCAGAGCACCGTCCCGAAAAAGCCGCTCACGAGGAATCCGAGCGCGGAGCGGTTGAAGATGACGCCGTAGCGGTCGCGGTCGTCGCGCAGGGCGTCCTGCGTGGCGTACATCGAGTACTCACCGTCGGCGACGGCCAAGACGGGCGAGGTGATACCGCGGCGGGCGCGGGCGATAGTCGCCACGTCGAGGTAGTTGAACTCCGACGGGTCGGGAGCGCGAGAGGCGGGCGTGACAAGCAGGTCGATGCTCACGCCGTCGTCGATTTGTGCGGCGAGGTCGTCGCGGAAGCGCCGCAGCAGGTCGGGCGTCAGCGAGAGGACGAGTTCGTACTCCGCGGACTCGATAATCTCCTCGATGTATCGAAGGATGGTCGAGCGCGACTTGACAAGCGACACTGCCTCGGTGTCGCGGGCGGGCGCGGTATAACGCGCTTCGAGTTCGGAGATGAGTTCGTCGAGCGACGTCTTGACGTTCGAGAAGGCGTCGTCGGGGTCGATAGCGACGATTTTCATCGGCCGCGACTCTCGGAGTTCCACCAGCCCGCGGTCCGAGAGGCTCCGAACCGTGTCGTAGACGCGGGGTTGGGGGATGCTCGTTCGGTCGGCGATTTCGCTCGCCGTCAACTGTCCGTGTTCGAGTACAGCCAGATACGCATCGATTTCGTACTCTCCGAGGTTGAAGCGCTCACCGACACGCTCCATAGTCAGCCGGAGTTCGTCAGCCATGTTCGTGACGAATACCCCCTCACCTAAGTCATTTACTGAAAACCGAGTAGCACCCCATTCCGTAATGTCGTGGTATTGTATCGTTGAGTGTCACCCGAACAGGAGTTGCAGCACCTCCGCACAGTGTGGGAATCGAGTATCGGAGTGGCAACCCTTTTTTCAGCGCTCACCGTTGCGAGTGGTATGCGTCGAGACGATGACGTGGCCCACTCGCTCGCTCACGCGGACTATTCCGCAGGTGGGGCGGCGGCCAGTCCGTTCTTCCTCCAATCCGAGATTGCGGGGGTTACGCTCCCCGAGTGGGTCTCCAGCCCGGGCGTTGACCTCCTTCTCGCAGTGTTCGTCATGCTCGCCAGCGTCGTCGTCTCGAAGTACGCCGTTCGGTTGCTCGGCCGACCGGTCGCACGCCGGTTCCGGCGACAGAGCGTCGCTCAGACCGTCCTCCGGTTCGTCAGACTGACCATCGTCATGGCGGGCGCGGCGGTCGCGGCGAACATCCTCCACCTCGAAGTCGGGCAAATCGTCCTCTCGGTGACGGTGTTCTCCGCGGTGCTCGGTATCATCCTCGCACCCATCGTCGGAAGTATCATCAACGGCGTGTTCGTCCTCGCCGACCAGCCGTACGAAATCGGCGACATGATAGAACTCGACAACGGCCGCAAGGGGTTCGTCGAGGAGATTACGCTTCGCTACACGAAGATGTTCACCCTCGACAACACCTTCCTCGTGATGCCGAACGCGAGCATCCGCGAGCGCGACGTCATCAACTACTCGGCCGAAGACGAGCGCACGCGCCTGACGCTCGACGTGCTCGTCACCTACGAATCGGACATCCAAGCGGCCCGCGACCTCATCGAGCGGGCGGCCCGCGACAGCGACCAGGTCATCGAAGGCGGCCCGGACATCCGCATCGGGAGCGCGCGATACCCCGCTAAACCGACCGCGTACATCGACAACTTCGCCGACAACGGCATCCTCATTCGCCTGCGCTTCTGGGGCGAAAAGCCGTACAAAATCGGCACCATCAGGTCGAACGTCCAGACGCGACTGTTGGAACTGCTCGAAACGAGCGATGCGAACGTCGAGTTCGCCTACCCGCACACGCACGTCATGTTCGACGAGACGAGCGGCGAACTCCACGTCGGCGAGACGAACGGCGAGACGTCGTCACCCGTCGCGCCGCCGCCGGGGCTTTCGAACACGAGGGATTCGGGGACGACGCAGAGAACAGAAGGCCGCGGCACAGCGACGGGCGACGGAGAATCGAAGGACGGCGCGGGCGACGCGGACGACCCGAAGACAGAGTAGCGTTACTCGGGTCGGACCGTAATCACGGTGCAGTCGAGTTTTTCGCGGAGGTACGAGTCGATATCGGGGTCGTCGAGGAACCGACGGAGCATGCGCCGCCAGCGACTCGCCTGTTTCGAGCCGATGACGACGATATCCGCCTGTTCGGCGGCGACTTCTTCGAGAATCGTCTCCTCGACGAGGAACCCACGGTGGACGACGTAGCGCGCTCTGACAAGCGGTCCGAACTCTCGTTCGACCGCTCGCTTGAGTTCCGTCCGGGTCACACTGTGGTTCGACTGATAGAGGTCAACGTGGAGGATCGTCAACTCCGCATCGCGCTCTCTGGCGATACGGACCGCCTCTTCCAGTGTCGCCCGCGAATGTTTCGTCAGCGGGTACCGAACTGGAACCACGATACGTGTCATAGTTGATGGTGACTCGTTGGGCGTGCCTCAACTTTTCCCTCTCGGACGACTTCGCCGCGGTGGGTACTAATCGGTAGCCTGCACCGCTGGTCGGCGCACGATTCGCCCCTCGATATCGGCGTCGAAGCCCACCTCGCGGGCGTAGCGCGCCAGTGCCTCGTGTTGGATTTCGAACTCCCCCGCGCGGTGCTGTTGGGTGAGCGACGGGAACTCCTGTGCGCTGTGGAGGAGGTAGTCGCTCGTCGCAATCGTGTACAGTGCGTCGGGGTCGATTGGGTTGCCGCCGACTGCTGCTTCGATGACCTCGTTCGACTCGTCGTCCCAGACGACGCGCACGCCGCTGAGGTGGGCGTGCCACCAGTCGGGTTCGCCGAAGCCCATCTGCTCGCCCCGCGCGGTGCCGAGAATCGTCAGCAACTCCTCGCCAGTCACCTCGGCGAGGACGATGTGCTCTTCGAACGGGACGAGACTCACGAGGTCGGCGTGGGTGATATCGGGACCGACCGGCGGGCCAGAGCGAATTCCGCCGCTGTTCTGAAGTCCGATATCCGCACCCGTCGCCCACCGGTAAGCGTCGGCGATGGCGTTGCCGACGCGGCACTCACCGGCGGCGACAGTCGCTTCGGAGCGGTCCATGGGTTCGCCGATAGTACAGAGCACGTCGTCCAGTCCGGCGCTATCGACGCGCCCCAGGAGCGATTCGACGAGCGACTCGTCGGGGTCGTAGTCGGCCGTCTCGTGACGCGTGGGGACGATATCGAAGTCTCCGTCGCCGTCGGCGCTCAGTGAGACTTCCCACACCACGTGGCCGTTCGCGCCGGGGCGGAGAATCGGAACGCCATCGACACGCTCGTTGCGCTCGGCGTGGACGTGCCCGCCCAGAACGAGGTCAACGTCGCACCGTTCGGCGAGTTCGTCGTCACCGCTGCCGAGGTGTGAGATGGCGACGACGAACTCCGCACCCGCGTCGCGGGCGTCAGCAATCGCCTCGCTCGCCGCCTCGTAGGGGTCGGTGAACGTCAGCTCGACGGCTTCGGGATTTATCGAGCCGGTCGCCGGGTCGGTGACGCCGACGAAGCCGACGGTGAACTCGTCGCGTTCCTCGATTGCCCACGGAATCGCGCCCTCTTCGCCGGCGAAGGGGTTCCCGCGCTCGTCGTAGACGTTCGCCGAGACCCACGTCGGGCGACTCGCGGCGACGAGTTCCCGGGTTCGAACCGGGCCGTAGTCGAACTCGTGGTTGCCGAAGGTATCGTAGTCCGCGCCGACCGCCTCGTAGAAGTCGAGCACTTGCCCGCCGCGTTCGACCAACGAGAGGACGCCGGGGGCGCTGTTGTCGCCCGCGCCGACGACGAGCGCATCGTCGCCGTCGAGGGAAGTGACGCATCCGGCGAGGCGACCTGCACGCGCCGGGTCGTCGAAGACGTTCTCGATATCGGCGTAGTGGAGGAGACGGAGCATTCGCTTCTCGAATGTGCCGTGTGCCGTGAGTAAGAATGCGTCGGGACGTCGCCGCGAGGGCGACACGCGCGGTTATTCCTCTGCTTCGAGTTCGAACGCGACTTCGACTTCTGCTTGGTACTCGCGCGTCTTGACCGAGGCGAGTTCGACGCCGAGTTCTTTCACCTCGACCCAGTGGACGCCCGCTAACGTCTCTTGGGCGCGGTTAATCGCGTCGTCCACTGCGGCGTCGAAACTCTCGCTACTCCGACCGATGAGTGTGATTTTTTTGTACACCATCTCGTCACACCATTCGTCGTACTATCACAAATAATAGTCCCTGAGTTGAGAGGTCTGGTGGTGTGGTGTGATGTGATGTGATGTGATGTGATGTGCGCGGTCGCTTCGCCTAGCGTGAGTTTCGCGCTCGCCCGTCGAATCTGGTCCTGAGTGCGCCGACGACGTCCGAGAGGTGGGCTGTGCCCCACGCCGCGACGACGACGCCGCCGATAGCGTCGAACACGAGGTCCAACATGGTGTCGTCGAGACCGTACTGCGTCAACACCGACCCGGTGCCGGTGAGCGCGGCGATACCGCTGATGGCGAACTCGATGACCTCCCAGAAGACGCCGAAGGCGAGGACGAACAACAGGATGAAGACGAACATGAACCGCGGCGGGAAGTAGACGGCTTCCGTGTGTTCGTCGAACGCGCGGGCGGTGGCGTAGCCCGCGGCCGCGACGACGGAAGACGAGAGCGCGTGGGTGAGGTGGTCCCACCACCAGACGCTGGCGTAGAAACTCGTCTCCGACCCCGGCAGGCCGACGGTTCCGACCGCGTGGAGGAACGCTGCCGTAGAAATCCAGAGCGTCAGTCCGGCGTCCATCGGAATGCGGTAGTCGCGTTCGAGGAATGCGGGCAGATACGTCACGCCGAGTCCGACTGAAGCGTTGACGACGATACCGAGGTTTCGTCGGTCGAGACCGATGAAGATGAGACCCAGGAGAATCACCTGCATCGCCCGCGAGAGTTGTCGCTGGCGGTGCTGGTCGATGTGGAGTACGTCGCGGACCCTCACCGCGTCTCACCCGTTTCGACGACTTCGTCCGGAAGACGGATTTGCGAATCCGCGTAGCGGCGGAAGTAGTACTCGAACAGCAACCCTGCCATCAACCCCGAAATCGTCGCGGCGACGAAGTCCCACATGAGCGCCGTCTCGACGACTTCCTCGGGACGACCGTTGAGCAACAGACTCGTTCCGAGATAGATATCCGAGAACCACTGCACGACGGCCCAGACGCCCGCGGCGGCCATCGTTGCGATGACGACGAAGAAGACGGCGAAGGACTCGTTCATCCGAACCGGGGTGAACACGTCGAGTTCGACGGCGACGATGAGCGCGACGGCGGCGACGGCGAGATACGTCGAGAGTCGGCCGGTGAAGGTCACCCCGCCGATGGTCTGGCCGCTCACGAGGACGCGCGCGACCAGCGGGAACGACGCGAGCGCGACGACTTCCCACGGGAGCATCGCGCGTGGTTCGCGGTACGAGACGGCTGGAACGAGTGCGAGCGCCGCGACGACCGCGGCGAATCCGCCCCAGACGAGGTCACCGCCGGTCAAGACGGTCCAGACGGCGACCCCGCCGAGAAACACGATAAACAGCCAAGAGAGCGCCGCATTGAGTCTGCGGCTTCTTACGAGACGGCGGAGACCCGCCTGAACATCGCCAGACATGCCTCTCCGTATGTAAGCAACTGGGAAAACGTTTCGGCGTCGTCGCCGACTTACGCGTGCGTTCCTTGGACGACGTTATAGTCGGACCCGTCGTCCGACACTCCGATAATGGCCCACTCGTACGGGAGGTCGATCCCCGAGAGTCGTTCCCGAAGTGCCTGCATCTGGTCGTCCCACGTGACGAAGCACCGGAGCTGGTGACCTGCGTTGTTTCCCCCATCCGCAAGTACCGGTCGGCACTCTGTCGCGTCACTGGACCGAAGTGCAGTTATCTGTACGGTCCGCCATTTGCGCTCGGCCACCATCTCAGCGCCGTTACCCGAAACGACGTATCCGAGTTGGCCGAATATCGACCGAGCCTCCTGAACCGGAGGCATCGAAGCCTGGGCCATGCGAGTCGATGTAACACGGCTGTCAGCATAAATATTGCCACGGTATACCATACCATTCGATTACGTGGCTCGAAGATTCCAGCTACTCGTGCGCAGCGTCCCACTCTTCGGGCTTGCGGACGTTGCCGCACCCGTTGCACTCGATGCGGCCCATCGTGTCCATCGCCGTGTCGAACGACCCGCAGTTGCTACACTTGTAGCCCCAGCGGTTCTCGGCGTCTTCGCTCGCATAGACGATGTAGAACGGTCCTTTCGACCCGATTCGGGGTTCGTCGGTTGCGACGAAGACGGTCTTCCCACTCGAAACGGTCGCAGTCGTGAGTTCTGGCATACCCCTTGGTTCGACAGCGGGGGGCTTAAGAAATATGTCCCTACGTCCGGAAGGATTCGCCGCACCCGCATTGGCTCGTCGCCTTCGGGTTTTCGACGTGGAAGCCAGCGCCTTGCAGGCCGCCTTCGTAGTCGAGTGTCGAACCACCGATGTAGTTCATACTCGCGGGGTCCACGAAGACGCGCAGGCCGTGCATCTCGACGACGGCGTCGTCCTCTTCCGGTTCGTTGTCGAAGCGCATCCCGTAGGACAACCCTGCACAGCCGCCTTGCTGGACGAACAGTCGAAGGCCGGCGATGTCCGTGTCCATCGACTCACTTTCGAGGAGGGAGACCGCTTGGTCGGCGGCCTCGGGCGTAACCGTGACCGGCGATGAGCCGGTCGCTGGCTCAGTACTCATGACCCATCCTAATCTGTGCGAAGGGTTAACTGTGGCGCTGGTCCGAAGAAAATGCCGCTACTTCGTGTCGCTTACTCGTCGAATCGCTCGCGGACGCTCTGTGCGTGGGCGTCCAACCCCTCCGCCTCAGCGAGCGTCGTAATCGTCGGTTCGAGCGCAGAGAGGGCGTCCTCGTCCAGTCGCTGGACCGTCGTAGGGCGGAGGAAGTGGTCCACCGAGAGACCGCCCTGTCGCTTCGCGCCGCCGTCGGTCGGGAGGACGTGGTTCGTCCCCGACGCGTAGTCTCCGGCGGCGACGGGCGTGTACGGCCCGAGGAAGACGCTGCCCGCCGAGTCGATGCGGTCGAGCAGCGCCTCGTCGTCTTCTGCTTGGATGGACAGGTGCTCTGCGGCGTACTCCTCGGCGAAGAGGACGGCTTCGGACATCGAGCGCGCGAGCAGGACGCCCGAGGCGTCGTTTTCGAGCGCCGATTCGATGGTCTCGGTGCGCTCGCGTTCGCCCGCCTGCCGTTCGACTTCGGCGACGATGGCGTCCGCGAGGTCGGCGTCGTCGGTGACGGCGACGACGGAACTGTTCGGGTCGTGTTCGGCCTGTGCCACGAGGTCGGCGGCGACGAATCGCGCGTCGGCGGTGTCGTCGGCGACGACGAGAACCTCCGAGGGACCGGCGAGGAAGTCGATGTCCACGTCGCCGCGGACTTCGGCCTTCGCGGCGGTGACCCACTTGTTGCCCGGGCCGACGACCTTCTGGACGGCGTTGACCGTCTCGGTGCCGTAGGCGAGCGCGGAGATGGCCTGCGCGCCGCCGACCGAGTAGATGGCGTCGGCGCCCGCGACGTGGAGCGCGGCGAGCGTGACGGGGTTCATCTCGTCGGCTGGCGGCGTTGCGACGGCGACGTGCTCGACGCCGGCGACCTTCGCTGGGACGACGGCCATGAGGGCGCTCGATGGGTAGGCCGCGGTCCCGCCGGGGACGTAGGCACCGACGCGGTCGAGGGGCCGGTAGCGGCGGCCTAACTCGCGCCTTCCGGGAGAGCCTTCTCCCGACGTAACGTTCGCCCCGCTCGCGTCACCACCGAAATCGTCGCGCCAGTCTTCGGGCACCTGTCGCTCGTGGAACTCGCGGATGTTGGCGGCGGCCGTCTCGATGGCCTCGCGCATCTCGTCGTCGATGTCGTCGTAGGCGCGTTCGGCGGCGTCGGTCACGTCGATGTTGCCGACTTCGACGCCGTCGAACTCCCGAGAGTACTCCCGAATCGCCACGTCACCCTCGCGTCGGACGCGCTCGACGATGTCGCGCACGTCGGACCGAATCTCGGAGATGCCGGCGTCTCGCTCGAAGAAGGCGCGGCGAGCGTCGGGACCGAGGTCGGCCAGTTCCCGGACTTCAATGTTCATACCCGGCATTCGAAGTGGGCGCGAAAAGTCGTTGCGGATGCGGCCGTCCCACGCGAGCGAGAGCGCGTTCGATACGTTCGTCCCGAGACGCTCGAAACCGGGGAGAGTGTCGAACTCGTTCGTCTCGAATCGCCGACCGGAACTCGACGCGGTTCAGGTGACGTCTCGACGCTCTTTGTACGTCAGCGTCTGGTCGTCCGTCTCGATGGTCGTCTGGACCGTAATCCAGCCACCGGCCTGTTGGACGGCGAACGCCTCCGAGTAGCTGAGTTCGACTCGTTTCGTCGTCGAGTAGGACTCGCCGGCCGACAGCGAGCCGACGTCTTCGCTCCCTCGCCAGACGACGTCGTCCGGGTCGGTGCTGTTGCCGACGAAGATTCGGCTGTAGACGGTGACGCCAGTCGCCTTCTCGTCCTGCCGGTTCGTGACCGAACTCGTCACGTCGCGGCAGGTCTGGCCGCACTCTTCGATTTGCTTGATACTGAAGCGATACGGTGGGGTAGACTCCGAGTTCGTCCCGCCGTCCGTGCTTCCGTCGCTGCTACTGTTGGTCCCGGCGTCACCGCCAGTACTGCTCCCGCCCGAACCGCCGCTCGCTGCGGCGGTCTGTGTGGGGAAGTCGTCGGCTGACTGGCCGTCGGCGCTCGCCCCGGTGGCGAACGGGCCGACGCCCGCGACGAAACTCGCCCCGACGCCAGCGACGACGAGGACGAACACCGCGGCCGAAACGAGAAATACGCGTCTCATGATTCGGAAGATGCCTGTTTGGGTATGTGGTGTTTGTGGCCGATTTGCTTACCTATCTGCCGACGTGGGAGGCGACTGAGACGAACCCGTCACGTCGTTCACGGCGTCACCGAGCGACCCGTCGAGCGCGCCGTCGAGGAAGTCGCTCACCGCGTCGTGAATCGACGACACGAACTCCGGGACCGGGTCGGGTAACTCGCTCGGCGGTCCCTGCTTGGCTGCGTCGTCGCTGTTCGAGTCTTGTGCGTTCGCGCCGGGCGTGGCGGCGGCGACACCTGCAGTCGCAACGAGGACGGCGAGTGCGACGCCGACGATTGTGTGTAGCTTCATCGTGATTCGCTCCGGTCACACCTCACGACGCCACCCACATGAATGGGTGAAACCGTCGGCTCGATTTGGCCCGGTTTTCCCGACCATTCAGCCGAATTAACGCCAATTGACGGCGGTTACCTGCTGATTACAGGTCGAACCGGCGCGCTCGTCGGCTGGAAAACGAAAATCCGGAGTGACGGCTTACTCGGCGAACTGCTCGCGCATCGCCGCGAACCCGGCCTCCACGTCGATGTCGGCACCCTGTGCTTCGAGTGCCTCACCGAGCGCGCTCATGAGGAACGCGACGTTCTTCTCCTGTGCGGAGTGGCCCATACAGCCGATACGGAAGATGTCGCCGTCGAGAGCACCGAGACCGCCGGCGATTTCGAGGTCGTAGTTGTCGAGGACGTAGCCGATTGCCGCGCCCGCATCGACCCCGTCGGGGACGAGCACGGCGTTGAGACTCGGCAGCCAGTAGTCGTCTTCGGGGTTCAGTCCGAGACCCATCGCTTCGACGCCCGCTTTGAGGCCGTTGGCGACGCGCAGGTGGCGGTCCCAGCGTTCTTCGATGCCTTCCTCGGCGACGAGACGAAGCGCCTCACGAATCGCGTAGACGTTCGTAATCGGCGCGGTGTGGTGGTAGGCGCGCTCGTCGCCCCAGTAGCCTTCGAGCAACGAGAGGTCGAGATACCACGAGCGCGGGTCCTCCTCGCGGGAGAGCACCTTGTCCATCGCGCGGTCGTTGAGCGTGAGCGGACTCGCACCCGGCGGGCAGGAGAGACACTTCTGCGGGCCGGAGTACGCCACGTCGATATCCCACTTGTCAACTTCGAGTTCGACGCCGCCCAACGAGGTCACACAGTCGGCGACGACGTAGGCGTCGTGGCTGTGGGCGATTTCGGTCAGTTGCGGTACGTCGGGTTGTTTGACGCCCGTCGAGGTTTCGGCGTGGACGAAGCCGAACACGTCGGGTTGGTACTGGTCGAACGCGTCCTGAACGTCTACGGGGTCGAGCGGTTCGCCCCACGGCGCATCGACGTAGACGACGTCGCCGCCGGCGCGCTCGGCCATCGACGCCATTCGGTCGCCGAAGTAGCCGTTCGTCGGAACGAGCATCGTATCGCCCGGTTCGACGAGGTTGGCGATTGCGGCCTCCATCGACGCAGAACCAGTTCCCGAGACGGGAATCGTCCACTGGTTGTCCGTGCGGAAGGTGTAGCGAAGCAACTCCTGCACGTCGTCCATGATGTCGATAAAGGAAGGGTCGAGGTGACCGACCAGCGGCGTTGACATCGCCCGCAACACGCGGGGGTGTACGTCGCTCGGGCCGGGACCCATCAGCGTTCGCGTCGGTGGTGCCAGTTCGCCGACTGATGGAGCGTCAGTCATGGTCTGTCGTCACATGCCACCCGAACGTGTAAAAACAGTATGATTGGAGAAAATCACGTTCGGTGATGCGAGCGGTAGACCTACCCGGCGAGTGCCTCGGCCACTTTCTCGATTGGATGTGGCGGGCGCTGTCCGCTGTGGTCGCCGAGTTGCGTCCGACACGACGCGCCGGGTGCGACGACGGTGTCGCCCGGACTCGCCGCGACTTGGTCGAACAGGATGCGCCCGATTGCTTTCGAGAGGTCGTAGTGTTCTTCCTCGTAACCGAAGCTGCCGGCCATGCCACAGCACCCCGAATCCAGCGGGTCAACCTCGTAACCGACGCGCCGGAGCACGCCGACGGCGTGGTGGTCCCTGTTCAGCGCCTTCTGGTTGCAGTGGCCGTGGTAGGTGAGCGATTCGAGCGTGCCGCCATCGACCATCGCCGGTTGCGCGCCCGTCTCGCCCTCCGCTCGCTCTCCGATTCGAAGCGGCAGGGACTCGTCGATTCGGTGCACGTCGAGGAACTCCATCACCTCGTAGACGGACGCGCCGACCCGTGCGACGTCCGTTCCCGAGAGCAGGTCGCCGTACTCGTCTTGGAACATCACCGCGTCGGCGGGTTCGAGACAGACGACCGACCACCCGTCTTCGACCCGCGGCGCGAGCACCGAGACGTTGTGTTCGGCGCGCTCTCGGGCGACGTCGAGCATCCC
Organism: Haloferax namakaokahaiae; assembly: GCF_042663225.1. Taxonomy (NCBI): domain Archaea; kingdom Methanobacteriati; phylum Methanobacteriota; class Halobacteria; order Halobacteriales; family Haloferacaceae; genus Haloferax; species Haloferax namakaokahaiae. Next base: position 231,249 of record NZ_JBHTAA010000001.1, read on the forward strand.
CATCGAGTAGGCCGCCCGACCGCTCGGTTTGATTCCGGTTGCGAGTTCGACGCGGACGCCCGCGGCTTCGAGCACGCGAACCGCCGCCTTCCCGATTTCCGGGGTGACGTAGTTGGTGTAGGTATCGGGGAACAGGAGGACACGCTGGGTCGCGCTCTCTTCTGAGACCGTCGGCGTGCGGTCGTCCATCCACCGAGTCAGGCTGTGCCGAGTGAATCGCGGCAGTTCGCGTTCTGGCGCGATGCCGGCGAACCGTTTCATCACGTCCCGTGCACCGGGAATCTCGCTCGCCACGTTCGAGATGGGCGCGAGCAAGCTCCCGACGCGGGCCGCGGTGTCGATGTTGGCGAAGAGTCGGTCCCGAAGGGTCAGTCCTTCGCGCTCGTGGTACTGATGTTTCACCTCGGCTTTCAGCTTGGCGAGGTCAACCCCGGTCGGACAGTCGTTCTTACAGCCCTTACAGCCGACACAGAGGTCGAGAATCTCGCTCTGGAACCGCTCGGAGTAGAGTTCGTCTTCCGGCAAGTCGCCGCTGATGGCCGCTCGAAGCATGTTCGCCCGCCCGCGGGTCGTCTCGGCCTCGTCGCGGGAGGCGCGGTAGGTCGGGCACATCGTCCCCGACCCGGTTTGGCGACAGGTCCCACAGCCGTTGCAGAGTTCGACGAGGTGCGAAAAACCGCCGTCGTCCTCGAAATCGAGCGTCGTCGTCGGTTCGAGAGAGCTGTAGGCCGGTCCGTAGCGGAGGTTCTCGCGCATGTCGGCCGGGTCGTCGTCGGGGAAGACGACTTTCCCCGGATTCATGCGCCAGTCGGGGTCGAACGCAGATTTGACTTCTTTGAACGCCGCCCAGAGGTCCGGGCCGTACATCTTGGGGTTCCACTCGGTTCGGGCGAGTCCGTCTCCGTGTTCGCCCGAGAACGACCCGTGGTGCTCCAACACGAGGTCCGTAATCGCATCGGTAATCGAGTGCATCGTCTCGATTCCCTGGCCCTGTTTGAGGTTGAGTATCGGGCGGATGTGGAGCGTGCCGGACCCGGCGTGCGCGAAGTACGCCGCCGACGTGCCGTGGTCTTCGAGCACGTCTTCGAACGCCTGAACGTACTCGGCGAGTTCCTCCGGCGGCACGCTCGCGTCCTCGATGAACGGGTAGGGTTTCGGGTCGCCTTCGAGCGACATCAACAGCGGAATCGCCGCCTTCCGCAACTTCCAGAGGTCGGCCTGGTCGGCCGGGTCGTAGGCTTCGATAGAGGCGAACGCCTTGCCTCGCTCTTCCGTGTCGCCGTCGCGGAGGAAGTGCTCGGAGGCCGCACCGATTGCCGCCTCGAAGTCGTCGTGGAGTTCCGAGTCGAATTCGAGCATCAACGTCGCGGCCGTTCCGGCGGGAATCTGCTCGGCGTACTGGGCGTACTCGCTGGACTCGCGGGCCATCCTGAACACCTCGTCGTCCATGAGTTCGACCGCGCTCGCGCCGAAGTCGAGGGCGTCGGGCACGGCGACCATGGCGTCGATGAGGTCGTCGAAGGCGAAGAGGACGAGCGCCGACTCCTCGGGAACCGTCACGAGCGAGAGGGTGGCTTCGACGACGACGCCCAGCGTCCCCTCGGACCCGACGAGGAGTTTCGAGAGGTTGATGACCTGCTCGCCGTCGCGCTCGAAGACGACCTTGTGGAGGTTGTAGCCAGACACCGAGCGCTTGAGCTTCGGATACTGGCGCTCTATCTCCTCGGCGTTGTCTTCGACCAGTCCGCGGACGGTTCTGTAGAGGTGCGCCTCCCGGTCGTCTTTCTCGACTATCGCGTCCCACTCGTCGCTGTCGAGCACTACGTCGCGGGTGTGAATCATCGAGCCGTCGGCGAGGACGACCCGTAACTCCTCGGTGTAGGCGTCGGTGATTCCATATCTGACCGAGTGCGCGCCGGTGGAGTTGTTGCCGATGCCGCCGCCGATGGTCGCCCGATTCGCGGAGGCCGGGTCGGGCGCGAACTTCAGCCCTTCGGACGAGAGGTAGTCGTCGAGGTGGTCCTGGACGACGCCGGGTTGGACCGTCACGCGACGCCCCTCGGGGTCGAACTCGAGGATGTCGTTCATGTACTTCGAGAAGTCGAGGACGACGCAGCCGGGACCGACGGCCTGTCCCGCGAGCGACGACCCCGCTCCTCGGGGGAGCACCGGCACGTCGTGTTTCGCCGCGAGTTTCACCGTCTCCTGTACGTCCGAGATGTCGCGCGGAATCACCACGCCCGCCGGTCGCGCACGGTAAATCGACCCGTCGGTCGCGTACAACACCTGCGCGTACTCGTCGAACCGCACCTCGCCGGCGACCGCCGCGCGCAACTCGCGTGCGAGGTCTGTGTACGCCTCAACGTCCGCGACCTCGTAGTCACGGCTCTGTTGAAACGTCTGGAAATCGCTCCAATCACGTTCACCAATCATCATAATGATAAATAGTGCACGTCGGCAAAAATGTGCGTGTGACCCTCACGCCGAGTGTACCGTCACCCGATGAAGGGAGTCGGCGATGAAACTCAGGCCGCCGACTCTCCTGTCTCGCCCTCTCCGCCGACTTGAGACTCGACGAGGACGGCGAAATCGAGGGCGAACGTCTCGACTTCGTCCCAGTCGGTGAACTCGTGGTCCCGCGACGTGTCGGTGATTCCGAGATTGTTTCGTGCGATGCGTTTCATCACGTAGCGAGTGATGAACCCGTACTTCGAGTAGCGGAGTGCGCCGCCGAAGACGCCGATTTGGTCGGGTTCCCACCCCGTCTTCTCGACGAACTCGTGGATGTAGGTCACCGTCTCGGTCTGTCCGTCTTCGTCGTCTGGGTCGGCCGCCGAGAGCGAGACTTGGAAGAACCCGTTGGGCCTGACGGCGAGTTCGTCACGGTGGTCGCGCACGAAGCGAATCATCTGCTTCGCGTGCCGTCCCAAGTGAATCGAGTCGCCGAGGAGGACGGCGTCGTAGTCCGCTATCGAATCCGCGCTCGACCATTCGGTCACCGATATCGTCCGCACCTCGTGGCCTCGCTGTTCGAGCGCCGACGCGACCCTGTCGGCGACTTTCGCGGTCTGTCCTTCACGACTCTTGTACCCGATGAGGAATGACGCCATGGTCTGTCACCACCACCCCATTCGTGCGCGTCGGGCATAACCGGGGTAGGAGGCTCTCAGCCTCCAAGAACGACTAATTTGCCTACCTGTTCGAGGCGAGCATAAGCGGTGGAACTATTGTCGCCCCGTGAAAAATCACCAGAGAATACAACTCATGAATACCACATTGAACACGTACCTCGTCACCCAGTCGGACCTCTCGGGAGAGCGACCGACCGTCGAAGTCGTCGAAGCGGCCCTGCGCGGCGGCATCGACGTGATTCAACTCCGCGAGAAGCACGCCAGCGCACGGACGCGCTACGAACTCGGCCAGACTATCCGCGAACTCACTGCCGACGAAGACGTGCTGTTCGTCGTCAACGACCGCGTCGATATCGCCGTCGCCGTCGATGCCGACGGTGTCCACCTCGGCGACGACGACCTGCCGATTCACGTCGCGCGCGAGCAACTCCCAGCAGACGCGCTCGTCGGGCGTTCCGTCTCCACCGTCGCCGGGGCGAAAGAAGCCGAAGACGCCGGCGCGGACTACCTCGGCGTCGGCGCGGTGTTCGCAACCGACTCCAAGGACACGAAAGCCGAGCAGTCCGAAATCGGTCTCGACCGAGTCAGAGAAATCGCCGAGACCGTCTCGATTCCCATCGTCGGTATCGGCGGCATCACACCCGACAACGCGGCGGATGTCGTCGCCGCCGGGGCCGACGGCGTGGCGGTCATCTCGGCCATCACGGCCGCCGAAGACCCGACAGACGCGACGAGGCGACTTGCGACGGCGGTCTCTCAGGGGAGGGTCGCCCAATGAACGACTTCGACTTCGAGGGCGGGCTTTCGGCGGTCGCCGAGACCAAACCGCTCGTCAACTCCATCACGAACAACGTGACCGTCAACGACGTGGCGAACATCACGCTCCACTGGGGCGCGTTGCCGGTCATGTCCGACGACGAGCGCGAAGTCGCAGACATGGTCTCCATCGCCAGCGGGTGTCTGCTCAACATGGGCACCGTCAGCGAGACGGGTGAAGCGACGATGCTCACCGCCGGCGAGGCCGCGAACGAACACGGCGTCCCGCTCGTCGTGGACCCTGTGGGCGTCGGCGCGACGCCGACTCGCTCGCGCGTCGCCGACCGCCTCGTCACCGAACTCGACGTTGACATCCTGAACGGCAACTACGGCGAGATAAGCGCCATCGCGGGCGAAGACGCCGAGGTCAAAGGCGTCGAATCGGTCGGCGAGTACGCCGATATCGCCTCGACGGCCATCGCCTGCGCGCGGAAGACGGGCGCCGTCGTCGTCGCCTCCGGGGAGACGGACATCGTCGCCACCGACTCGGTCGCCTACGAGGTCCACACGGGTCACGAGATGATGGGAACCGTCGTCGGCACCGGCTGTATGCAGGGCGTCACGCTCGCAACGTTCGCCGCCGCGATGGACGACCCGCTCGAAGCGGCGCTCGTCGGAACGGCCGCCTACGGCGTCGCCGGTGAACTCGCCGCGGAGGGCGCATTCGGCGACTACAACGGCCCCGCGAGCTACAAAATCGCGTTCCTCGACGCGGTCGCTGGTCTCGCCGGCGGGTCGCTCCCGGCGGGTGTCGATGCGTCGATTCCGACGCTCAGCGAGCGACTCGCACGAATCGAGGTGCACTGATGACGCTCGCGCCCGACCCGCAACGCCCGCCCTACGCGCTCACTATCGCCTCCAGCGACTCCGGCGGCGGCGCGGGGATTCAGGCCGATATCAAGACGATGACGCGGTTCGGCGTCTACGCGGGGTCGGTCATCGTCTCGGCGACGGCGCAGAACACCCAGGGCGTCAGCGACGTCCACGTCTTCCCCACCGAGTCGATTCGCGCCCAGTGCGACGCGGTGTTCGAGGACTTCGATATCGGAGCCGTGAAACTCGGCATGTTGGCGACCACAGCGGTCGTCGAGACGGTCGCGGACGTGCTCGCCGACTACGACGGCCCACTCGTCGTGGACCCCGTGATGGTCGCAACCTCGGGCGACGAACTGCTCGAATCTGCGGCGGTGGATGCCTACGACGACCTCTTCGCGCAGGCGACGCTCGTCACGCCGAACGCCGACGAGACCGACGTGCTGACGGGAACCGTCCCAGACTCGCCCGCCGCGAGTCAGGAGGCCGCCGAGTGGTTCTTCGAGCGTGGGACCGACGCGGTGCTCCTCAAAGGCGGCCATGTCGCACCCGACGACGAGACGGTCGTCGATACGCTCGTCACCCCAGAGACGACGACGGAGTTCGTCCACACCCGTATCGACTCCGACATCACCCACGGCTCTGGGTGCACGCTCTCCAGTGCCATCGCGGCCGGTCTCGCCCGCGGCGAATCCCTCTCCGATGCGGTCGAACAGGGTATCGACTTCACGCACACGGCGCTCGCGTCACCCGCCGACGTCGGCCGCGGACCCGGCAGTATCAACCACCTCGCCGGACTCGGTAGTTGGTCCCGCGACTGACGACACTCTCCTCCAACGGACGTTCAGGCCCTTCATCACGTCTGTACCACTCTTTTTTCGCACTACGTGTCGTACAGCCACCATGACAGCACACCAACCGGTCAACCGACTCAAAGCGACGTTCGAAGACGGCGGCGTCGCACTGGGCGTCCTCGACAACACCTACTCGCCGACGCTCGTGGAGTTCTACGGCGACCTCGGGATGGATTTCATCTGGCTCGACCTCGAACACGGCGGGCCGAGTCCGTGGGACGGGCCGACCATCGAGAACCTCCTTCGCGCCGCCGAGCGAACCGACACCGAGTTACTGGTTCGGCTGCCGACGACCGAACCCCAGACGGTCCGAAAGTTGCTGGACCTCGGCGTCCGCAACGTGTTCCTCCCGCGCGTCGAGACGGCCGCCGAAGTCGAAGCGGCGGTGAAATCCGCGCGATACGAGTTCGACGCAGGCCCCGGAAATCGCGGTCTCGCCTCGCCGCGAGCGAGTCGCTGGGGACTCGGAGACGACTACGTCGCACACGAAGACGACACGATTCTCGTCGGCGCGACCATCGAGACCCCCGCTTCGCTCGTCGAGTTGGACGAAATCCTCTCGATTCCCGAACTCGGGTTCGTCTTCGCCGGCCCGTTCGACCTCTCGGTCTCGCTCGGCCACCCCGGCGAGTTGGACCACCCGGAAGTCGAAGAGGCGATAGAGCAGATTCGATACGCGGCAGTCGATGCGGGCGTTCCCCTCGGCGGGCTCGGCTTCGGCATGGACGACGTGAACGAAAAAGCGCGAGACGGCTACCAGATGCTCAATCTCGGGAGTACGACCGGCGCGATAAAGGGCGTCGTCGAAGAGTGGTTCGACGCCTACGAGGGCGAACGATAGTTCGACGGACGTCAGTGCGACGGACATCCGTCCAGACGCCGAAATCGTCAAACACGCATCCACCGATACGAAACTGTGACCGAATACGACGCGGTGCTGTTCGACAGCGACGGCGTGCTCGTCGAGCCACCGACCTACGAACCGATGGCCGATGCGACTCGCCGGACGTTCCGCTCGATGGGTGTCGGGGACGTGGCGCAGCCGCACATCGACGCCGTGGTTGACGACGAATCCCTCGACGCTGACAGTCTCGCAGAACTCTGTGCGGGCTACGACATCGACCCCACAGAATTCTGGGAGACCCGCGAGCGCTACGACGAGCAGTCGCAAATCGAGGCGTTTCGTGCGGGTACTCGGACCAGATACGACGACGTGTCGTCGCTCGCCGACGTTCGACTGCCCTGCGGCGTCGTGAGCAACAACCACCACGCGATTATCGAGTTCAAACTCGACTTCTTCGAGATGGCACCGCTGTTCGAGACGCACTTCGGTCGTCCGCGGACGGTCGAGAGTTTGCGGTTGATGAAACCGAACCCGCACTACATCGAGCGGGCGATGGCCGACCTCGACGCGAGTTCAGCGCTCTACGTCGGCGACAAAGAGAGCGACGTGCTCGCCGCCCATCGCGCCGGGTTGGATTCGGCGCTCATCCGCCGCGACTCGCTTCCGGCGGTGGAGTGCTCGGTGACGCCGACGCACGAAATCGAGACGCTCGAAAGCATCTCTGAACTGGTGACGTAGCCTGAACTGGTGACGTAACGACTCACTCCGCGGGCGCGACGTTCTGGTTCAGTCGGAACAGGTTGTCGGGGTCGTATTTCGCTTTAATCTCCGCCAACCGGTCGTAGTTACCGCCGAACATCGTCTGTGACGGGTCTTCGCCGAATCCGGGGAAGTTACCGTAGGCACCCGTCGTCCCCGCCATGCCGCGGAGTTCGGTGATGCCGTCGCGGACCCACGCGACGTTCTCGTCGTCCATCGCCGGGTCCTCCCAGTTGGCTTCGAAGGTCACCATGAACTCGCTGTTCCGGTGCCAGAACGCGGTTTCGTCGGGTGCGACGTCGCTGATTGCGCCGCCGAGGTGCCAGATATCGACCGTCGAGAGCGACGACGGACTGTCGTAGCCGTAGCGCTCGACGAGTTCGACGATGTCGTCCGAGAGGTCCTGCACGTAGGTCGCTTTCCAGTAGTAACGCAAGCCGTCGGGGTAGTCCTCGTCGAGCATCGACTGGAGTTCGGTGTACCGCATCGGCCCGCTGAGGTCGGCGATGGGCGTCGTCGTCTCGCGCAAGGCGCGGAACTCGTCTTCGGCATCGGTTCGGGACCCGTCGTAGCACCCGAGGAACGCGACGGCAGGCTCACCCCACGCCTCCTCCGGGAACTCCTCCATCTCGGGGACGAGGAGGGAGAACGCCAGCACGCTCCCGTCTCGTGACGCAGACTCCGTGTAGTCGCGGAAGGCACGCAGGGCGGTCGTCGCTTCGTCACCCGGATGGAGGACGAACAGGGCGTTCACTTCGGGACCCACGTCGTGGAGTTCGTACTCGAAGGAGGTGACGACGCCGAAGTTGCCGCCGCCGCCGCGAATCGCCCAGAAGAGGTCGGGGTGCTCGGTCGGGCTCGCCGTCCTGACGGTGCCGTCCGCGGTGACGACTTCGGCCGCGGCGAGGTTGTCCATCGAGAGACCGTACTTCCGCCGGAGGTGGCCGACGCCGCCGTTGAGCGTGAGACCGGCGATGCCCGTCGCGGAGACGACGCCCAGCGCAGTGGCGAGACCGAACAGTTGCGTCTCTCTGTCCACGTCGCCAATCGTCGCGCCGCCCTGTGCTCGCGCCCGCTTTTCGTCCGCATCGACGAACACGGCGTTCATCTCCGAGAGGTCGATGACGAAACCGTCGTCGCAGATGGCGCTTCCGGAGACGTTGTGGCCGCCCCCGCGGACGGCGACCCGCAAGTCGTGATTGTGGGCGAACGTGATGGCGTCAACGACATCTGCAGTTCCGGCGCAGCGTGCGATAATCGCCGGTGACTTGTCTATCATCCCGTTCCAAATCGTTCGCGCCTCGTCGTACCGGTGGTCAGACGGGAGAATCACGTCGCCGTGGAACCCGTCGATGAAGTTCGAGAGGTCGTCTGCGAACAGTCCACCGCGTCTTTCGCTGGGTCTATCACTCTCCGATGACATGTCATACAGTTCGTGAGAGGTGCGAATAGGCTAGTATGCAGACTCGGTCGGACAGTCACACCCCTGCGAACGACACCACTCAAATCACATCTCTCGTGGTCGTGTTCCGTCCACCGTCGAATTTTCGGCCACACGTTCCGCCACGAAGTGTCGGAGTTGCGCGGTGACGAACTCGGGGTTGTCGAGGTTCGAGGCGTGGCCCGCGTCCGGGACCTCTTGGACGACGACGTCGGGCAGTTCGCGTCCCAACTTCTCGGCGTGGCGTTTGACGAACGCCAGTTCGTGTTCGCCGTAGAGGACGAGCGTCGGGACGGTAATCGCCGAGAGGGAAATCGGAACCTCGTGGAACGACGCGAGGGCACGGATGACCTTGGCGAACTCCTCGGTGTCCATCTTCGGACCGTCGCGTCGGAGCGCCTCGACGTTCTCGTAGTCGCCGCCTGCTCGCCGCCCTTCGATTCGCTCTTGGAGCCACACCATCACCTTCTCGACTCGCTCGTAGCCGACGAGTCGGACGGGAAGAATCGTCGCCCGCAACAAGAGCGACCGCTGGAACCACTCGCGCCGGTCGAACAGTTCGGGCGTGAACGTATCGACGAGCACCAACCCGGAGATTCGGTCGGGGTACGTTGCGGCGTACGCTTGGGCGATACACCCGCCCATCGAGAGGCCACAGAGGACCGGCCGGTCGAGGTCGAGACCCGTGATGAACGCGTCGAGGTCGGCGACGAACGTGTCGATAGAGTATCGCCGACGGACCGAGCGGCCGGTTCGGCCGTGGCCGCGAACGTCGTAGGCGAGCGTCCGATAGTCGTCTGCCAGGGCGTGTCGCTGGACGTCCCACTGGCGGTGGTCGAGAATCGCGCCGTGGACGAATACGATTGGATGCCCGCTCCCCGCCTCGACGTAGTAGGTGGTGGTGTCGGCGGTCTGAACGGATGGCATGCTCCTTCTACGCGACGCTCCGATTTGAGCCTATCTCGGAAGCGTTCGAACACCGACGGAGAACGGCTATCGTGCCCCGTCGCGTACGATTACGGGAGTGTCTGTGATGGCTCAGTTTGTCCTCTCGTTGACGGAGACGGCGGCGGAAGCAGCCGAGCGAACTGGCGGGAAGGGAGCGAACCTCGCTCGGTTGGTCACCGCCGACCTGCCGGTCCGGTCGGGGTGGTGCGTGACGACCGACGCTTACCGAGCACTCGCGGACGACCCCGAAATCCAGACCGCACTCGCGTCGCTGGACGAACTGGAACCGGACGACACAGAGGAAGTCGCACGACAGAGCGCCGAACTCAGAGCGACTTTCGAAGCGCAGTCACTTCCACCAACCCTCCGAGAAGAAATCACGGCTTCCGTCGGCGACGACCAGACGACCTACGCGGTCCGGTCGAGTGCGACTGCCGAGGACCTTCCGACGGCGTCGTTCGCGGGCCAACACGAGACGTACCTCGGCGTCGGGAAAGCCGAGTTGGTCGAACGCGTCCGCGACTGCGTTGCGAGTCTGTTCACCGAGCGCGCCGTGACGTACCGGCTTCGAAACGGCATTTCGAACGCCGAGGTAGCGATGGCCGTCGTGATTCAGGAGATGGTCGATGCGGACGTTGCGGGCGTGCTCTTCACCGCCGACCCGGTCTCCGGAAACCGCCACGTCGCCTCGGTCGATGCCAACTTCGGTCTCGGCGATACGGTCGTCGCCGGCGATGTGTCGCCCGACAACGCCCGAATCGACCGCCGAACCGGCGAGGTTCTCGACTACGAAATCGGCGAGAAACAGCGCGTGCTCCGACAGGTGCAGGGTCCACACGGCGGGACCGATTTGGTTCTCCTGTCGGCCGAGGATCGAGCGTCGCGGGCGCTCTCGGACGCACAACTCCGCCGTCTCGTCGCGCTCGGCGAACGTGTCGAAACGCTGCTCGAACGACCGCAAGACATCGAGTGGGCACTCGTGGAAGATGAGTTCGTGCTCTTGCAGGCGCGGCCGATTACGTCGCTGTATCCGCTTCCGTCGCCGGTGCCGGACGACGGACGACTCCACGCCTACCTGAGCTTCGGACACGTGCAGGCGATGCCCGAGGCGTTGCCGCCGCTCGTCCTCGATTTCTGGATTGGGTTCATGGAGGGCGATGCGGACGCGTTCCGACAGAACGAGGGAGACGGACAAAGCGAGGGAGACGGACAGAACGAGGGAGACCCACGCTGGGCGGTCGAAGCGGGAAGTAGACTCTACGCCGACCTCACGCCGCTTCTCCGAATCGGGACGCTTCGCCGAGTCCTGCCCGGCCGAGTCGCGTCGGTGAGCGAACCCGCCGCCGACGGACTGCGCGAACTTCTCGAAGACCGGCCCGACGCGTTTCCCGAACGCGGCCGAGTCGCGGATGCTCGCACGATTCTCGGCGCGGTTCGACGCGCGCCACAGGACGTTCGAGCGGCGATAGGCGGATTCGTGAGACGGGGGACGAAAACGTTCCTCGCCGGTCCCACGGACCCGAAGACCGAACGACGGTGGGTCGAGAACTGGGGACGCGAGTTCGCAACGACTGTCCGCGAACCCGCGACGACTTCCGAGCGCGTTCGCGTCGTGTTCGACGACCTCGATTTCTCGATGGTTCTCGTCGGCCCGCTCGCTCGAATCGGGTCGCAACTGATTGCCGCCGTGGTCGCACGGAGACTCCTCGTTCGTCTCGTCCCCGACGCAGACGCCGACATCGACGAGATTGGGAAGGGATTCGACACCGAGCTCGTCACGCAGATGAACCAGCGTCTCGGCGACATCGCCGACCTCGCCCGCGCGTCGCCGGGGGTCCGAGACGCCCTCAGAAACGACGCCTCGCTCGCCGAACTCGAATCGGTTGCGGGCGGCCCGGAATTCACCCGCGCGCTGGACGACTTCCTCGCCGACTTCGGTCACCGTGGGAGCGGTGAAATCGACCTCAGTCGCCCCCGCTGGAACGACGACCCGGCGACGTTGCTTCGAACCGTTCGGAGCAACCTCGAACGGACCGAGTCGGGGACACACCGCGACCACTTCGAGCGATTGGAACGCGATGCGGCGGCGGCGAGCACGAGGCTCGAAGCACGCACCGGACGCGGCCGACTCGGTCCATTCAAGGCGGCGCTCGTTCGGCGATTGATTCGAACGTATCGGGGTGCGATTCCGTTCCGGGAGTACCCGAAACACGGCGTCGCGCACCTGTTCGCGGCCATCCACGAGACGCTCGCAGATGCGGGCGAGGAGCTCGCAGACGCGGGCATTCTCGACTCCCCTACCGACGTGTGGTACCTCCGGAAAGACGAACTGCTCGCCGCGCTGGAGTCGGGGACTGCTCCGACGGCCGATATCGACGCTCGTCGCAGAAGGCACGCCCGTCACGCGTCGTTGACGCCGCCAGCGTTGCTCACGAGTGAGGGCGAGACACCGATGGGCGCGAGTGTCGCAGACGTACCAGAGAACACGCTCACGGGGACACCCGTCTCGGCGGGCGTCGTCGAAGGCGTGGCACGCGTCGTCCGCGACCCGGCGGGGGAGACACTCAACCCGGGCGAGATTCTCGTCGCGCCATCGACCGACCCCGGATGGACGCCGCTGTTCTTGAATGCCGCGGGGTTGGTCATGGAGGTCGGCGGGCGAATGACCCACGGTGCGCTCGTCGCCCGAGAGTACGGCATCCCGGCCGTCGCCGCCGTCTCCGGTGCTACCGCGTCGATTCACTCCGGCGAACGAATTCGCATCGATGGGACACGTGGAACGGTCGAACTGCTCGACAGCACGTGAACGGGTCTATCGACGCTTCGAGAGGCAGTACACCGATTCGTGAACGTCGGGAGTTGTGGCACGTGCGTCAATAGCTAACATCTGACAGTGCGTATCTCAACTAATCCTGTACCGCGAGGTATCACACGCAGGTAGTGCGCAGAGTGCGACAGAACGCGGAGAAAGTGGAGTCACAGGCTATGGCAACAGCAGCAGGCGACGACAGTGGAGCAATCGAACAACTACAGCAGCAACTGAGAGGCGAACTCATCCAACCGGACGACCCCGCCTACGACGAGGCGCGGACGATTTACAACGCGATGATAGACACGCGGCCGCGCTTTATCGCCCGATGTACCGACGTTGCGGACGTGATTGCCGCGGTCAACTTCGGCCGGGAGCAACAACTCGATACGGCGATTCGCAGTGGCGGTCACAACGGTCCCGGTCTCTCGCTGGTCGAAGACGGCCTCGTCATCGACCTCTCGGAGATGAAAGGCATTCAGGTGGATGCCGACGCGCGGACCGTCCGCGTCGAACCCGGGTGCACGTGGGGCGACGTGGACCACGCGACACACGCCTTCGGACTGGCGACGGTGAGCGGCGTCATCTCGACGACGGGCGTCGGCGGACTCACCCTCGGCGGCGGACACGGCTATCTGAGTCGGAAGTACGGACTGACCATCGACAACCTTCGGAGCGCGGACGTGGTGTTGGCAGACGGTCAACTCGTCCACGCGAACGAAGACGAGAATTCGGACCTCTTCTGGGCGATTCGCGGCGGCGGCGGCAACTTCGGCGTCGTCACCTCCTTCGAGTTCGACCTGCACCCGGTCGAGAACGTCATCGCCGGCCCGATGTTCTGGCCCATCGACCAACTCGAACCGACGATGCGGTGGTACAACGAGTGGTTACCGCAGGCCCCGGAAGACGTCTACGCGTTCTACCTCATCGCAGAGGTTCCGGGCGACCCGTTCCCGCCGGAGATTCACGGCGAAAAGGTGTGTGGCTTGATGTGGTGTCACCTCGGCTCGCAGGAGGCGGCCGACGAAGCGTTGCAACAGGCCCGCGAAGCGGCAGAACCGCTGTTCGAACACGTCGGCGAGATGCCGTATCCGGCACTCCAGAGCATGTTCGACGCGCTGTATCCGGAAGGCGACCAGTGGTATTGGAAAGGCGACTTCGTCCGTGAAATCACGGACGAGGCAATCGAAGCACACGAGCGCTTCGCCGAGGTTCCGACGCCGCAATCGACGGCCCACCTCTACCCAATCGACGGGGCCGTCCACGACGTTGACCCGGACGAGACCGCGTGGGCCGAACGCGACGCGAACTGGTCGATGGTCATCGTCGGCGTCGATTCCGACCCATCGAAAGCCGACGAGATAACGCAGTGGACCAAAGACTACTATGACGCGGTCCACCCGCACACGGAAGGTGCGGCGTACGTCAACTTCATGATGGAGGAGGGTGCCGAGAGAATCCAAGCGACTTACGGCGACAACTACGACCGCTTGCAGGAGGTCAAATCGAAGTACGACCCGGATAACTTCTTCCACGTCAACCAGAACGTCACGCCCTCGACGTGAGAGGGGAGTTCTGGTCGATGAATTTTTCCACGCGAGTACGGTGGTCGTGAGACGCTGTTGGGCGACTGATAATTTCCTATTAAGCTATCTTTCACGCCCGAACGATATTCAAATTTGATTGACTTCTAGTATTAATGGGCATATATTGCAACCGACTACGTTTTATTGTACGATTACGGACCAAGGACCAATCGAGCATGAACGGCGACAAACCCTACGAAGACCCGATTGCTGCGGCTATCCTCGGCGACTCTCCCTACGAACGCCTCCGCGTCGGGCGGTATGCGCTCTTCAAACAGCCCCTCTCACGAAAACTCGTCTGGCAGAGCATGATCTTCTCCACGTTGGCGCTCGTCGTGCCGCTGACGATGACGTTGCCGACATCGACCCAGCAACTCTTTTCGAGCGACGACCTCCTCCTGGCGACGCCGAAGATTCTCCTGCTCGGTGCGTTCGGCGTCGGCGTCGTCTCCGTGTCCGCGCTCGCACTGACGTACGTGGGCTATCGCCGCGTCACGGCACCCGACGGCTTGACCGAACGCGAGGCCTGCAAACTGCTCGATATCGAAGACGCCGCCTCGGTCGTCAGCCTCGTCACGGGCGCGCTCGCCGTCGGTATCGTCGTCGGTATCTTCCTCCTCGGACTCGGCGGTGACGCAGCGATGTCGATGTTCCTCTCGCTGGGCGGCGAGAACCCGTTCGCGCCGACGGCGATGCCGGTGTCCGTCCTCGGTGTCGGTCTCGCCACGAGCACGTTGGCGGTCGTCTTCTACGCCCTGAGTCGGTTGTTCGACCGGCGTCTCTCGGCCTGAGACAGCTTTCGACGCCGTTTCGCTCTCGGGTTCGACAGCGTGGGTGGCAACCGAACGGTATCAGCGTCATCTACCCCCCGTTCGCTCTCCGGCTTCATCGTTCTCGTCAGCGGTCTCGTGGACGCCGCCAGAGAGAATACACGAATACGGCGCGAGGTGTCTATCTATTGTCCATACGTTCCGAACTAATTGGCGAAATACCTAACACATCCTGCGTTGACCACACTGCTATCGACATATGACTCGTCACCGGGACGGTTGCTGAGGCTGTGCCAGTGTCGATGTCCGACCAACGATGACGTGTTCATCCCCTCGGAGAATGCCTGAATACCACGAAATATTCGAAAAAATCCCAGACGGCGTCGTCATCCACGAGCCGACGACTGGGGCAATCGTCGATACGAACGAGCAGTTCTGTCAGATGCTCGGCTACCGCCGCGAAGAGCTTCTCGAACTGAACTTCGCCGAGATACATCCAAAAGACGGGCAGTACACGGCCCAAGAAGCCGAGGACCTGGTCCGAAAGGCGGCGTTGGACGGAACACAGAGCTTCGAGTGGGAGACGATGACGAAGTCGGGCGACGTACTCCCGGTCGAAGTTCACCTCCGCGAGACGACCATCACGGGTGAAAAACGGGTTCTCGCGGTCGTCCGGGACATCACCGAGCGAAAGACACGACAGCAGGAACTCGAACTCCAGAACGAGCGCCTCGAACGGTTCTCCAGCATCGTCTCACACGACCTTCGAAACCCGCTCAACGTCGCCCAAGGACGACTCGAACTGGCGCGAGAGGTGAGCGACAACGACCACCTCGAAATCGTCGCACGAGCACACGAACGGATGGAGACGCTCATCGACGACTTGCTCTTGCTCGCTCGTGAAGGGACGACGGCGATGGAGACCCAAACCGTCGAACTCGCCGACCGCGCGACGACGGCGTGGTCGAACCTCAACTCCGGGGGTGCGACGTTAGACGTCGGCGTAGACAGCGCGATTCACGCAGACCCGAGACGCCTCGACCAACTCTTCGAGAACCTCTTTCGAAACGCGCTGGAACACGGCAGGACGGAGCAAGCGGTCTCGGACGGCGGCAACGGTGACGACAGCGTGACCGTCACCGTCGGCACCACCGACGACGGCTTTTACGTCGGAGACGACGGTCCGGGCGTCCCCTTCGACCAGCGCGAACAGGTGTTCGAACCCGGCCATTCGACGTCGGCCAACGGGACGGGATTCGGTCTGAGCATCGTCTCCGAAATCGTCTCGAATCACGGGTGGGAGATTCACCTCACCGAGAGCGACGGCGGTGGAGCACGCTTCGAGATAACTGGTGTCGAATTCATCGAGTGAGGTTCGCTGGACGACGGCGACGAGACAGGTCCCGTGGTGAGGAGTGACGGAATCAAAAGTACCATGCCACCGCGCGACACAGAACACCGTACGTAGGTGGTTTCTGTGACAAAGAAACGCGAATACAAAGACGACTATCCCCGGAAGAAACTGTATATTCCCGGCCCGACCGAGGTGCGCGACGACGTCATCGAGGAGATGGCCCAACCGATGTTCGGTCACCGCATGGACCGGATGACCGACCTCTATACGACTATCGTCGAGGACACAAAGGAGTTCCTCGGGACCGACCACAAACTGATGGTGCTCACGGCGTCGGGCACGGAGTTCTGGGAAGCCTCCACACTCAACCTCGTAGACGAGAACATCCTCTGTACGACGTGTGGGAGTTTCAGCGAGCGTCACGCCAACGTCGCCGAGCGACTGGGCAAGAACGTCGATAGACTCGAATACGAGTGGGGACAGGCCGTCAAACCCGAAGACGTGCGCGAAGCGCTCGAATCGAGCGACAAACACTACGACGTGGTCTCCTGCGTGATGAACGAGAGTTCGACGGGCGTCCGCAACCCAATCGAGGAGATTGGCGACGTCGTCGCCGAATATCCGGACACGTACTTCGTCGTGGACGCCGTCTCCGCACTGGGCGGCGATTACGTCGATATCGACGAGCACAACATCGACGTCATCTTCGCCTCGACGCAGAAGGCGTTCGCCATGCCACCGGGGCTCGCCGTCTGTGTCGTCAGCGAGGACGCGTACGACCGCGAAGTTTCGAAGGACTCCGCGTCGTGGTACGGCGGGTTCCAGCGCGCGTTCGACTACTACGACCGCAAAGGGCAGACGCACTCCACGCCGGCGATTCCGGTCATGCTGGCCTACCGCAAGCAGATGAAGTACATGCTCGAAGAAGGCCACGAAGGGCGGAGTGACCGCCACGCCGAGATGGCCGAGTACACCCGCGACTGGGCCTCGCAGTACTTCGAGATGTTCCCCGAGGAGGGCTACGAGTCACAGACGGTCGCCTGTATCGAGAACACGCAAGGCATCGACGTCGCCGGAACCATCAAGCAGGTCAACGAGGAGTACGACATGGCCTTCTCCAACGGCTATGGCTCCGTCCTCGGCGAGAAGACGTTCCGCATCGGCCACATGGGCGAACACGACGTGGACTCAATCAAGGAACTCACCGACGCTATCGAAGACGTGGCTGGATTGTAAGCGCGCCTCGAATTTTTTCTGCTCGGTCACGCTTCGGCCGGCGCGTAGGACCCATCGGGAAGTTCGAGCGGGAAGCCGTACTCCGGATTCGACAGGATTTCGAAGACAGCGGTGTCCTGCGTTTCGACGGCTTCGCTCGTCGCCAGTCGCCACTCGTGGTCAATCTCGGCGGGGCGACTTCCGACTGCTTGTGCGCCCATCGCCGACGTGCCCGCCCAGTAGGTGTACTCCGTGATCTGACAGCCGTAGTCGCAGGTGTCGTCGTCGTAGGTGTACCACGCCTCGTCGGGATAGCTGTTCGGTACGTCTTCGAAGTGACCACCACGAGCAATGTCCATCGCGTCGGCGATTTCGGACCCCGACTGCTCGCCGAACACGTCGGGATAGACTGACGAAAAGCCGACGTGGGTGACGAGGTGCAGCACCTCTTCGAGCGTCGCATCGAATCGGTCGCCCGAGGTAGAGTGGGGGAGTCCTTCCGGGTGGATTTCGACGGCGTGGAGGTCCTGGACCGACTCCGCGCGGGACGGCGGCAGTCGCGTCGAGAGGAAGTCGAACGCCTCCTCTAACTCCCGCTCGTCGTAGGGGACGATGAGCGTCGCCTCCTGAGCGACGAGTTCGTCCACGACGGCGGGGTTGTCGGGAACGCCGTCCTCGTCGTTGTCGAGATATTCTGCCATGACCGCGCCAGCGTGACGGAGTTTTGCTTCCGAGACTCGTTCGGTGCCGACGAGACGAACGCCGAAGACGACCATCGACTTGTCGAACATCGGTTGGAAGTCCTCGGGCGGTTCGACGAGTTCGAGTGTCGGCACGTCGTACGCCGGGTCCTCGGGCGTCGGTTCCGGGGTATCCGTCTCGGTCGTCGTCGGCTCTGCGGTCGGTTCGGGGGTCACTGTGGTCGTCGATTCCGCCGTCGGCGGCGTCTCTGTCGTCGCTCGCGTGGTCGATGCGGGAGTGGACTCGGAACTCTGGCCCGAACATCCGGCGAGCACGCCCGTTCCGACGACCGACAGGAGGGACCGCCGCGTCCACGAAATCTCCTTTTCTGACATTGACCGGTAAATGAATGTCCCGCAATTATAGCTATCTGCGAAAGAATCTAATTTGAAAATTAGCCTCGACCAGCGAGACTACTGAATAATACAACTGGCTCATAACACTTTTCGACCCGACGCCCGTCTCACCAGTATGGCATTCACAGACGACGTTCGAGCGGACGCGGAGGACATCTGGGAGGCGATTCTCGACCACCCGATGGTCCGCGAACTCGGGGAAGGGACACTCGACGAAGCGCCGTTTCGCTACTGGGTTCGACAGGACTACGTCTACCTCGTCGAGTACAGTCGCGTCTTCGCGCTCGGTGCCGCGAAGGCACCCTCGCTCGGCGAGATGGGGACGTTCGCCGAACTGCTCGATTCGACGGTCAACGTCGAGATGGACCTCCATCGCTCCTACGCCGACGAGTTCGGAATCACGCCCGCCGAACTGGAAGCGACTCGGCCGTCGCCGACGACGCGCGCGTACACGGACTTCCTCCTTCGCACCGCGACACTCGGGAGCTTCGGCGACATCGTCGCCGTGCTGTTACCCTGTATGTGGGGATTCAACGAGACGGGACTGCGACTCGCCGAGCGGGGGATGCCCGAAGACGACCGGTACGCCCAGTGGATCGAGATGTACGCCGGTGACGAGTTCAGCGAACTCACCGACTGGTGTAAGACGCTCATGAACGAGGTCGCCGCGGACTCGACCGACACCGAGCGCGAGCGCTACCGAGACCTGTTCGAAACGTCGGCGCGCTACGAGTACCGGTTCTGGGACGCCGCGTGGCGACAGGAGGGGTGGAACGTATGACCGCCGAGACGTTCGACGAGTACGCCGCAGAGCACTCGGACGCGCGGTTCACCGACTGGCTTCGGGAGCGAGCACGACCCGACTGGACGGCGGCCACCGAACATCGGTTCGTGCGTGAACTGACCGGCGGCACGCTCAGCGACCCGGCGTTTCGGCGCTATCTCGTACAGGACTACGCCTTCGTCGAGACCCTCACGAGCGCGTTCGGCTACGCCGTCGGGCAGGCACCGACGATGCAGGCGAAAAGAACGCTGACCGACTTCCTCGGGACGTTGACCGACGAGGAGAACGACTACTTCGAACGGTCGTTCGACGCGCTCGGCGTTCCCGCCTCGGACCGGACTGACCCGGTGAAGACAGCCGTAACCGAGACGTTCGAGGACCTCCTCCTCCGGGCCGCCTTCGAAGGCGAGTACGAAGAGACGCTCGCCGTCCTGTTGCCGGCCGAGTGGGTCTATCTGACCTGGGCGACGGAGCCGACGGGGATGCCGGACGAACCCCGCTACCGCGAGTGGGTCGAACTGCACGACAACCCGGCGTTCGAAGATTTCGTCTCGTTCCTTCGGGACGAACTCGACACGTACGGGCCGTCGGTGAGCGAACGCCGACAGCGGCGTATCGACCGCCTCTTTACCCGAACTGTCGCGCTCGAAGTCGCGTTCTTCGATTCCGTCTACGAGTGACGCTGCCGCCAATGTGGCGTGAAACCCCGACTCGCCGCCGGTAGCACCCCCCAACGAGCATTATTCATCAGTGGTATCACCAAGTGTTAGATTTATACCGTGGGGTGAGAAAGGGCACGTATGGGACAACGCGAAACGAGACACGGTGTTTCGGCCGTAACGGATGGGAGTTGGCGGGGCTATCTCTCGGAGATGGGACCGTCGTGGGTCGCCGGCGCGATAGCCGTCGGCCCGGCGACGATGGCGAGCGTCATCACCGCGGGTGCGACGTTCGGCTACACGTTGCTCTGGGTCGTCCTGCTCTCGGCCGTTCTCGGGGCGGCCGCGCAGTACCTCTCGATGCGCCTCGGGCTCTTGACCGAGGAAGGTATCGTCACCGTCGTCGAGCGCCACCTCGGCGAGTCGTGGGCCTGGATACTCGTCGTCGATGCGGTCTTGGCGGCGGGGCTGGCACAGTTGGTGATTATGAAAGGTCTCGCGGACGTTAGCGCGACGGTCACGAACGTCGATGCTCGCGTGTGGGGAGTCGTCTGGGCCGTCGTCCTCGCAGTCGGCCTCGCGGGCCGTGGCTATCGATTCCTCGAACTCCTGGCGAAGGTTCTCGTCACGGGCGTCGTCGTCGCGTTCGTCGCCTCGCTGACGCTCGTTCCGATTGCGCCCGTAGAGGCCGCCGCCGGACTCGTCCCGCAGATTCCCGCGGGCGTCGATGGCGCGCTCGTCGCCGCGGGCATCCTCGGCGGTGCCGTCCACATCACGCTGATTACGATGCACTCCTACACGATGGGAGCCAGAGAGTGGACCTCGCGCGAGTACGGACTGGCGACGTTCGACGTGGGCACGTCGATGCTCGTCGCGTTCGGCGTCTACAGCCTCGCTATCTTCCTCGTCGCGGCCAGCGTCCTCCACTCGCCGGACGTTGCCGCGGGCGAACTCACCGCCGTCGCGGCCGCGCAGGCACTCGGTCCCCTCGTCGGGTCGAACGCGCAGTGGCTCTTCCTCCTCGGCCTGTGGGGCGCGGCCGTCTCGACGCTCGGCGGCAACACCATCGTTCCGCCGTACCTTCTGGCCGACAAACTCGGCTGGGGGACGGACGTTTCCGATACCCGGTACCGCGCCCTCTTGGCCGCCTTCGCGTTGCTCTCCGGCTTGGGCGCCTTCGTCGGCGGCGCGTTCTTCCCGCTGCTCGTGTTGGTGCTCGCGTTCGGTCTGGTCGGCACGCCCTTCGCCATCGCCGTCGTCCTCTACCTCCTCAACAGCGACGCCGTGAGCGAGTCGAACTCGACGCTCGCCAACCTCGGTGGCATCGTCTTGCTCGCCATCACGACGATTCTCGGGGCGAATTTCGTCCGGACCAACGCGCTCGCCGACTTCGGAAATCCACTGTCGATATTCGTCGTGGTCTTCGCGGTCGGACTCGGCGCGGCGACGCTCGCACTGCTCGGGAAGTTCGCTCGGGAGACCGTCGGGACGGCTTCGACGGCGTAGCCCGAAAAGTCAGAGACGGGACTGCCGAAATCGACTTCCGGCTTACAGTTCGGGCACGTCCGACGGTATGTCGAAGTCGTGGTAGTACTCGCCTTTCTCCTTCGAGAGGATGTCGAGGACGGCCGCCGCACCGTCGCCGGCGGCGATGACTGCCTGCCACTTCTCGGCGCGACCCATCGCACCCGTCGCGTAGACGTTCTCGACAGAGGTCTCCATATCGACGGTCACGTCCACGACGTCCTCGTCGGTGAACGCACAGCCGAGGTCTTCGGCGAGGTCGCGGTTGCCGCCCGTGGCGAGGACGACGTAGTCCGCGTCGTACTCCTCGCCGTCCGCGGTGACGACGAAGCCGTCGTCCGACTGCTCGACCGACGTGACTGCTTCATCGACGAGTTCGGCACCGCGGTCACGACTCTGGCCGCGTGCAATCTGCAGGAACTCGTCGCCGCTGATGCTTCGGACGGCCGGATAGTTGAACAGGTGGGCCTTGTGCATCCACGACTCGTCGGTGTCGAAGACGACGGTTTCGAGGTCGTTCTTCGCGGCGTACATCGCTGCGCTCAGTCCGGCGGGGCCGCCGCCGACAACTGCTACGTCTACCATATTCGGGTATACGAGACTCTGTGAAGTAAGGGGTTTACCAAGCGGTAAAACCGTGGGGAGAACTGTACGTTCGTTATGAAAATGAGGGAGAATGTGGGACCAGATGGAATCGTGTCCTGCCGGCGTGTCAGATTGATTCAATTTTGTTCGAACACACATTCTGTATCGAGTACATATATTAGTACTTTGACATCGAATGGACGAATGTAGGTCGAGCGACTCGACTCGCCCCTCCCCCTACGTATTCGATCATGATTCCTATCGTCGATATCACGGTCCGCGCTGACGACTTCGAACTCGGCCGCTTACTCGAAGAACTCCCACAGATTCACGTCGAACTGGAGCGCATCGTCCCACTGCAAGATTCGATCATTCCGCTGTTTTGGACTTCCAACGGAAAGAGAAACGAAGTCATTTCGATTCTCGAACAGTCTCCCCTCACCGAGGAGGTTCGATACTTGACCGAGGACGGAAAACGTCAACTGTTCGAGGTGCGCTGGAGTGCAGACGTGAACGGACTCATCCAGAGTATGGTAGAGACGAACGCCCGGCTCCTCGAAGGCGAGAGCATCGGTGAGGGCTGGGACTTTCGCCTTCAGTTCCCGAGTCACGACGAGTTGAAGCGATTTCGGGACTCGTGTACCGAAAAGGAGATTCCGATTATTCTGCGGCGAATCTACAACCCCCACTTTCCGACCGAAGGAAACGCGATGACCGCTGAGCAACACGAGGCAATCCTCACGGCGTACGAACGAGGGTACTTCGACGTTCCGCGTGGTACGTCGTTGTCCGAACTCGCAGGTGTGTACGGGATAAGTGATAGTGCGTACTCTCAGCGACTCCGACGAGGTATCTCGTCGCTCATCTACTCGACGATGGTCAAGAGATGACGTTCTGGTAAAAATTCGGAGGCGGTGAATCACGAGATGAGTATATATACACCTTTAGTACCGAAGGAAGCACTCATGCCCGAATCCCGTCTATTCTTGAACGGGTGAAGGAAGTCCAAGCCGCCGTTGGCACCGACTACCGACCTGATTACGGTCGAACACGGTACTCGTCTCGTTGGCCGACGAATGCGGACGACGATTGCTCGCGGCACCCGAATAAAACACCCATCAACGACGGTTACAGCACGCAGATGCAAGTCGGGGCAACTATCGAACGTGAAGCGTTCGAATCAGCAAGGGTCGCCGACTGGGGATAGAGCGGACTCGAACGCTTCGACGGACGAACGCACGAACAGTTCGTCGAGCCTTCGAGTAGAGGCACGAACGACGTGAACTATCCAACGCGCTACGCGCGGCGGTTCTCTCGGGAAGACCCGCCGAAAACCGGTCTGTCAACGCGGTCGAAACGCCGTGTTGTCGAACCACCAAGGAACCAAGGATAAGCGATGACTCGGAAACTAAACTCGTATGCAATCTTAACCGAACGCCGCCCCGCCCACGACGACGAAGAGACGTTACTCGAACAGATACTTCGCTGTGTCGCGGTGGCGAAAAACACCCCTCCGACAGAACTGCCACCGATGTACGACGTCATCGACCCCGACGCGCTGGATTCTCTCGATTCGGCGTGTCAAAATGGTCTGTGCAGTCTCACGATTCACTACGCAGGGTTCGACGTTCACGTGCGGAGCGGTGGGCGTATCTGGCTTATCCCTCGTTCTCATGGTGAATAACTCTCCCAGAGATTCGCCGCAGAGCGGACGAACTGTCGCTTAGAACGCGAGCGCCCGACAGACTTGTTTCGACTTCTCTCCGACGTCGGCGAACTGCCGGCTGACGACCGCGGCCACCGACGAGGAGAATCAAGCGACTTATCTTCGATGCAACCAACCCGGAAAGACGCGACAGTGGCCACTGAGACATCCGACGACGAAATCCCCGAAGACGAACGCGAGGCACTGCTGACGATTGGACACGGTGCGGTCGTCACCTCCGGTGGCCAGTCCCTCCAACAAGCGCTGACGACGGCGACCGAGTACGCACTCGCGCAGGGACTCGGACCGGTCGTCTACGGCGTCTACGCGTTCGCGTGGCGAATCACCCAACTGTTGTTCCGACTCGTGAACGTCGGGTCGATTGCGACGCTCCAGCGCTATCTCTCCGCGTACAGTGACGACCCGGACAGACAGGGCCGAGTCGTGGGGTTGGCGTACCTGACGACGCTCGTCGTCGGCATCGGACTCGGTGGCGGAGTGATTCTCGCCAGTGGCTGGCTCAACGATGCGACGGTCTCTCATCCCGATTTCCCGCCGACGATTCAGTTATTTGCGGCCCTCATCGTCCTCGTCGGGATTGTCAATATCCACGCAGGCGTCTTCAGAGCGGTTCAGTCGGCCCGCGGCGAGGTCCTGTTCAATCGCGTCCTCCGTCCGGCCGTCAAGCTGGCAGGCGCGGTCGGCGCGATAGCGCTCGGCTACTCGGCGGTCGGCGTCGCCGGCGCGTTCGTCCTTGGGATGGCCGTGCTCGTCGTCGTGGGGTTCCCGATGGTCGTCTCGGCGAGTGGTATCCGGCCCGTCTTCCGCGGCGTCCGCTCGGAGGCTCGACGGTTCTACAACCACTCGGGACCCATCGCCCTGAGCAGCCTCGGCAAAGTGTTCCAGAACCGCGTGGACGTGATGCTCGTCGGTTTCTTGCTGACCGCGAGTGCGGCCGGCGTCTACAACGTCGTGCTCGTCCTCGTGACGCTGGCGTGGATTCCCCTGCTCTCGTTCAATATGCTCCTCCCACCGGTCGCATCGGGGTTGTACGCCGACGGCGAGATGACGACGCTCAACGCGGTGTACACGGCGGTGACTCGTCTCATCGTCACGTGCGTCGTTCCGATTCTCGCCGTGCTGGTCGTCTACGGACGGGAGGTTCTGTCCGTCTTCGGCCCCAACTTCACGGCCGGCTACGTTCCGCTCGTGATATATCTCGGCGGTGTGCTGGTCGGGAGCGCCGTCGGTGCGACCGGCTGGTTACTCATGATGACCGACCACCAGTACGCCCGAATGGGTCTGGACTGGTTGCTGGCCGTCCTGAACACGGTGCTCACGTTCGCGTTCGTCGAAGCGTTCGGCCTGCCCGGTGCGGCACTCGGCACGGCCATCGCCATCGCCGTCCAAAACACCATCCAGGTCTTTCTCCTGCGTCACTTCGAGGGACTGTGGCCCTTCGACGCGACGTTTCTCAAACCGCTCGGGGCCGGCACCGCGACGGTCGTCGTCATGCTCTTCGCCCGCGAGGTGCTGGCGGGGGTCGGGGGAGTCCTTTTTGGACTCGTTGTGGGCGCTGTCACTTACGTCGGGACCCTCGTCGTCCTCGGCGTCAACGACCGCGACCGACTCGTGGTGACGGCGCTCGCCGCCCGGTACCGTCGAACGGTATCAGCGGCCATCGACGAGCGGCGCTCCAATCGGTCGCAGGACGGGTAGGAACTGTTGCTTGCCTCCGGTTATCGGGGCACATCCGACGGGGAGACATCGAACCGTTTGAGGAACTTCTGTACCGCCTCGTCACCCCCGACGATGGTTATCCGTTCGTCTCCGGAGAATCGCCACTGCGGGTCTATCGAAACCGTTTGCCCGTCTCCGTTCTCGATGGCGATGACGCGACAGCCGGTTTGTTCGTAGATGCGGGAGTTTTCGAGCTTCACCCCCGAAAACGGCGTGGCCGGAACGCGAACGAGGCGAATCTGACTCGCCGGCGCGAGCACGTCCTCGCCTCGAAGTTCTTTTGCGACCATCCTCGCGCTCACCCGCGGGACCGACAGGACGTAGTCGGCCCCGGCGGTGAACGCTTTCTGAGTGGCCTCTGCGTCTCCGACGCGGACGAGGACCTCTATGTCGGGATTGAGTGATTGTGCCAGCACGGTCGTCAAGAGCGCAACCGAGTCGTCCGGGACACCGATGATGATGGCACCAGCGCTCTCTACTCCTGCGGCGAGCAAAACCTCCCGGGACCCCCCGTCACCGACGATATCGACGCCTTGTCGGTCTTCGGTGTCGATGGCGACGACTTCACCACCCGACTCTTCGATGACCTCCTTGGCGGCTTGCCCCACTTCTCCCACCCCGACGAGGACGAAGCGCTCGTGTTCGGTGAACGACCGGGGTGGCCGCGTGAACTCGCTCAGTTGCTTGAGTGCGGCCTCTTCACCCGACACTAACAGGACGGTGTTCGGGCGGATGACCGCGTCCGGACTGGGGGGCAGTTGCAACTCGCCATCGAGCCACGCACCGACGATGTTGGCTCCGGTTCGCTCTCTGACCTTGGTCTCTCGGATGCTGCGCCCGACGAGTTTGCTCGAGTTGGAGACGGGGAGTTCCATCAGTTTCGTGTCACCGCCGAGTTCGATGGTGTCTCGCAACTCGGAACTGAACGAGGCGATGGCTTTCTCTGCGAGGCGGTGTCCCAAGACGCCGTGCGGTGACAACACGGTATTCGCGCCGACGGTGCGCAGTATCCCCTCCATCTCGCTGTCGTCGGTCAGCGCGATGACGTCGATATCCGGCCGCACCCCTCGCACGGTGAGTATCGTGTTCACGTTCGCGTCGCCGGCGTCCGTGATGACCGCCCGCGCAGTGTCGATGCTGGCTCGCTCGAAGGTCGATGCCGCCTGCGGAGAGCCGTGGATAGCGGCGTAGCCGCGGTTCGAGAGCGACTCGGCGTCCTCCCGTGAAGAGGAGATAAGCACGTATTCGATGCCGAGTTCGCGGAGTTCGTCGAGGAGAATCGCAGAGTCCCGGCGGTATTCGCAGATGACGACGTGGTCGGATTTCGGACTGAGCCGGTCGTCGAGGTTGACCTCAGCACCGGTAAAGAGCGGGATGATGATGAGACGGAGCGTGAAAAAGCCGATTGCGATGCCGGAGATCTGAATCAAGGCGACGAACAGAAACATCAGCGGATGGCTCCAGATGTCCGAATCTTGACCGTACCCCGTGGTGGTCATCGTCTGGATGACGAACTCGAACGAGGCGAAAATCGACTGTTCGACGCCTTCGAGTCGTGCCAGCGTGTAGTTGTACGCGAGCGTGTACAGGAGTACGAGCAACACGAGTCCGGTGAGGTAGTAGATGACGTGTCTGATTCGACGGCTTGGTTCGAACCGGCGAACCGACTCGGGGAGAGAGAACATGTTCGAATACGATAGTAGTACGGAGACCGAGAAAACAGTACGTGCCCATCGGGGGCACCGAGAAAGGTTCGAGCGTGGTCGTAGAACCGAGTGTTATCCGAACGCAACGAATTGGTCACGGCTTTGGATTCGCACTGCGCGGGCGCGAACGCTTTTGCTTCGACGGGGAGAAACTTGTGTGATGCATCACCCGAGGTCTGACAGGCCCGTCCTTGTCGGAATCGAGAGCTTGGATGACGTCCAGCAGTTGGTGCGCACCGCTGGCGACCTCGCCGACCTCGGGGCGGGCACCGTGCGGCTCGTGACCGTCGCAGTAAAGCGGTCAGACTCCCCGTTTAGTGTGTTCACCGACGAGACTATCGTCCGGGAGTTCGCCGACAACAGCCACGAACTGCTCGACCGGGCGACCACACCAACGGGTGTCACCATCGAACGCGACGTACTCGTCGCGCGGTCGGCCGCGAGGGGATTGCTCGCGGCGGTCGAGGAGACCGACCCAACCGCGCTCGTCGTCGGCTGGCGCGCGCAGAAACGACGAACCGACGCCGTCTTCGGGACGACCATCGACGCGCTCGTCGAGCGTGCACCCTGCGACTTGTACGTCGAGCGGGTCGGCCACGAAGCGAACGGCGTCGATTCCGTCCTCCTCCCGGTGGCGGGTGGCCCGCACGTCGAGACCGCCGCTCGGGCGGCGATCGCTATCGCAGCCCGGAACGACGCCCGCGTGGTCGTGTTTTCGGTCGAGACATCCGGCGACGCCGCGGCATTCGTCGCCGAGGGGCGCGAGGCGCTGGCCGACGTGGACGTCCCCGACGTCCCGGTCGAGACGACGGTTCGGGAGAGCGACGACGTGACCGACGCCATCGTCGATGAGGCGGCCGCCCACGACGTGGTCGTGATGGGAGCAACCCGGCGGGGTCACCTCCGGCGGAAACTCGTCGGGTCGGTCCCTCGACGGGTCGTCAATCGAACTGACCGGACGGTAATCCTCGCTCGAAACGGCGACGTAGTCGGTGGCCCGCTTCACAGCCTCGGTCGATTGCTCCGACGATGACGGTGGCCGTGTTCTGGGTACTCGTCGGGCTCGCAACCGTCACCAGCTTCGCCACGGCGTGGACGCTCGGTGCGAACAGTAACTCGCCGCCGTTCGCCCCTGCAATCGGCGCGAACGCCGTCTCGACGATGCGTGCGGCCTTCCTCATCGGCATCCTCGCCGCACTTGGCGCACTCACGCAGGGAGGCAGTATCTCCGAGACCGTCGGGTCGGGACTCATCGATGGTGTCGCGTTCACCTCGTTGGCGGCCATCACCGGACTCCTGACCGCCACCGCCTTCATGGGGTTCGGTATCTACACCGGGTACCCGGTTCCGGCCGCATTTGCGACCACGGGTGCGATGATCGGCGTCGGGCTGTCGCTCGGTGGCGACCCGGCGTTCGATACGTATCGGCGCATCGTGACGTTCTGGGCACTCGTACCGCCCGTATCCGGCGGGCTGGCGTATCTCACCGCCAAGCTGTTGCGGCGTGACGACATTCCGGAGACGGTGGCGATTCCCCTGTTGGCGAGTATCGTCGGTGGCATCGTCGCAAACATCCAGTTGGGTATCATCCCCTCCCCGACCGGCGCAGCACAGGAGTCGGTAGCCGGGTTCGTCTCGGGAACCCTCCCGGCCCTGACCGTCGCAGGCATCGACATCGCCACCGTCGTCGTGACGCTGCTCTTCGCCGCCGTGAGCTTTCGGCTCATCCGACGGCGAACCCAAGCGTCCATCGACAAGGGGGTCAAGACGTTCCTCATCGTGCTCGGAAGCGTCGTCGCGTTCTCGAGCGGCGGAAGTCAGGTGGGACTGGCGACCGGGCCGCTGGAGAACATCTACCGGGCCGAACTGGGCCTGCCGGCGATTGCGCTACTGGCACTCGGGGCGGCTGGCATCCTCAGCGGAGCGTGGATGGGTGCACCGCGTCTGCTCCAAGCGACGTCCCGCGAGTACGCACAGCTCGGCATTCGACGCTCTATCGCCGCGTTAGTGCCCGGGTTCATCATCGCACAACTCGCCATCACCCTCGGCATCCCGATATCGTTCAACAACATCATCATCTCCGGCGTAATCGGTGGCGGGCTCGCTGGTGGCTCCGCGGGCGTCTCACGTCGAAAAATCGGCTTCACGCTGGGCTTTTGGGTCCTCACTCTGGGTATGTCGATACTGATTGGATTCGAACTCTACCGGCTCTTCGCCGCGGTTCTCGGGGCGTGATCACTTGATGACCGTCACCGGCACGGAGGACTTCCCAACGACGGTCGAAGCGACAGTCCCGAGGAGCCGACGGCTGAGCGCGTTCCGGTCTCCTTCGTGTCCACCCATGACGATGTGGTCAATCTCGTGCGCATCGACGTACGCGAGGATAGTCTCCGCTGGGTCGCCCGCTTCGACCGTGGTATCGACGCTGTGGCCCGTCTCCGCTACCCGTCGTTTCGCGTCTGCGACGAGGGTTTCGGCCCGTTCGTGAGCGGCTGCCTCCCGTGAGTCGCCGACGCCGAGTATCCCCCCTTCACTCATCGTGCCATCGAGGGGCGTCACCACGTTCAACACCGTTACCGGACAGTCGAACGTGGCGAGTGCGTGTGCTAACGCGTCGTCTGCGAGCGGCGACCCGTCCAGTGGGACGAGGACGTGAGATGGATCCATACGCACTCTCGGCGGCCGAAACACAAGTATACCGACGGTGCTCGCGGTGCGCGACGATACTGCTTCGGGGTCTGCACAATCTCGGAATAGTCTAAGAGCGTCTCTGAAATGTCGCCCAGGACACTACCGGGCGAGAATCTACTAATGGAAAACGACGCTGGTGCGTCAATCAGCTAATTCAAGAACCAGACACTGGAATTATTCCGGGTGTGTGGATGCTCTGAGTACGTTCGATTCGAACTGGGCGACCATTTCCAAGCACGTCTCTCGTGCCGTCTCGATATCGAGTGAGAGGTCCTGGGTGCGCGCACCTTCGATAGCACCGAGGAGGAACACGGCAGCGTCTGTTGGGTCGAACTGCCGATACGTGCCATCATCGATGCCTTCTTCCAAAATTCCAGCAGTCAACGCGACCAGATATTCGCGGTTTCGAGTGAATCGCGCTCGAAGGTCGGAGTCGTGGACCGCCAGTGCTTGAAGTTGGTTGATTGCGATGTAGTAATGGCGACCGTTTTCATCTACTCCACCGGGGCCGTACGCGTGGAATTCCAGTACTGACCAGAGTTTGTCGCTCGGTTCGTCTTCGTCGTCAATTTCCAGCAGGCGTTTCGTCCCGTCGAAAATGTGATCCAAGAGTGACCGGAGGAGGTCTTTCTTGGAATCGAAGTAGTAGTGGACGAGCCCCCGGTTCTTGCCAGCCCGTTCGGCTACTTTTCTGAGCGTGAGTCCATCATACCCATCCTCTGCGAGTACCCACACTGTCGCTTCCATAATCATCTCGTGGGTTTCGAACTGTTCCCAAAACTCATCGCCCGGTTCCGGCATAGGAGGCGATACTCGCCATAGACAATTCAATCTGCATATTTGTGGGACGTGGACCACCGGAAGGCTTATGAAACGAAAGCCGAATTCTGATTTAGCCGCTTGGCTAAAAGCGGTCATGGAGAAAGAAGATGTTTCAAAAACTATCGATGGTGACGCGAATCGTAACGGACCAAGAAGAAGCACTGGCGTTCTATAGAGATAAACTTGGATTCGAAATCACCAGAGATTTCGATGGTCCACACGGCCGGTTTCTGTCTGTCGCTCCGGCGGGTGGCGAAAGTGCCGACCTCGTACTGATGACTCCGGATGCGTTCAGCGAAAAAAGCGAAGAGTTAGCCACCGTAATCGGGAACGATATCGGTCTCATCTACGAGGTGGATGACTGCCGGGAGACCTACGAAAACCTGACCGAGAAGGGAGTAACGTTCCAAGGGGAACCAGAGCAGATGCCGTGGGGGATTCAGGCAGTCGCGTTCGATCAGGACGGAAACGACATAGTCATTCAAGAGTCGGTTGCGCCGAATTCGGCCTGACTTCGAAGCGATAGCTACTCTATTTCTGGATTTGGAAATGTCGCCCAGGACACTAACGGCCGGTCTCATCCCTTGGCGGCGTGCCGCGTCAACCGGGAAACCCTCGTGCCAGGCGGTCCGTCTTTCGGGCGCGGACGTTCCGAAGTACACCGGTGTTCACCGGCCAGTAGATATCGCACACCCGGGTTCTCCGTGCTGTCATCGCTCCCGAAGTGGGAGTACTCGGACGGGGATTTGAGGTGCGCACCGACTCTAGTGCGTGGAGGATAAAACGAGTTCCGACCGAGTCGCGTGGGAAAATCCGTCGTGCCGGTTACAACTCGTACTCGTCTTCGGTCAGTTGGACGTACTTCCCGTTACGGTACTTGAGTTTCGTCTTCTGGTACTGCGTGGCGAGTTTCGCCGCGCTGAATCCGGCGGTGAACTTGCTCGCGGTGAACGCCTTGTAGCCCTCGTCGTCGGCCAGCAGTTTGCGGGCCGCTTTGAACGTCTTGTCCCACTGCTTGGGCGTGTAGTCGTGGACGATTTCGGCCATCGCCACGTTGCGGAGAATCTCGTCGCCGATGGCGTCTTTCCAGCGTTCGTTGTACTCGGAGAGGTCGCCGGCGGCGGCGAGTTCGCCCGCGATTGCGCCGGTTCGGACGGCGACGTGGTCGCCGCCTTCGTGGAATGCGGAGGTCGAACCCATCGCACCGCCGGTGACGGCGATGCCGGCCTGCACGGGAGAGTCGATCGGGCGCGTCGAAGAGATAGAGTAGGTTTCGGTGCCCTTGGTCTTCCCGCGGTCCTCGACGAGCGGGAAGTCTTCGTCGATGTCGTACTCGTCGCCGTACTCCTGTTCGAGCAAGCGGCGGATGTACTCACGACCCTGCGGGATGCGCTCGTCCTCGGGACGGAGGAGTTTGTAGTCGTCGCGGTCTTCGACCTCGTCGATGTCCATCCCGATGGGCATCGTCAGGCCGACGCGGCAGACGTTGTTGTCGTTCGGGAAAATCCACGGGTAGGCCGTGTGGCCGGGCATGTAGCCCCACCAGAACTTGATTGCACCGTCCACTTCGTCGAACAGTTCGGGCGGGAACTCGCGGTGTTCCTGATAGGCGATGTGGTTGACCTTGGGCGCAGCGAGGCGGTCGGTAATCGGGAAGGGGAGGTACTCGTCGAGGACCTTGTTCGTCACCGTGCGCTGGGGACCGTCTGCGAGGACGAGGAAGTCCGCGCCGATGTTGTCGCCCCGTGCGAGGCTGACGACGTGTCGGGGGTCACTCCCTGCGGCGTCGAGGTCCGTCTCCACGTCGCGGACGGAGGCTTTGAGGCGGTACTCGGCACCCGCCTCCTCGGCGCGACTCCGCATCCAGTCGTCGAACTTCGCACGGTGGAAAGTGTACCCGAATTCGTCGTACGACGAGTCGATGCCCGTACTGCGGAGGGTGACAGATTCGGTCGGGCCGATGAACTCGGCGCGGTCGAGGTGGTCGAGGAGGACGCCATCCGGGAACTCGTCCGGGTGGATGCCCATGATATCGACCCAGTAGTCGAGGATGCCAGCGGCGTCCGTCGAATCCGGACCGAGACCCTGTCGGTCCGCACGAGGGACGCCCTTTTCGAGGACGACGACGGAGGCACCGGCCGATGCAGCGGCGTGTGCCGCCGACGTGCCCGCCGGGCCACCGCCCACGATGGCGACGTCTACGCGTTCCATACCGGTACAGGTCTCTGGGCGTCTATTAAACCCCCTGAACCGTTTCGGGAGGTCTGTGTGGTGCGTTATACGACACATGTAGCCCCGATACCGTTGTTGATAACCGGGGGCGGAGGTTTATCAAACATCTCGCCAGATTTCAGAGGAAATGAGCATCGACGACTCCGAGCGAAATCGAGAGCCGGTCGTCTTTCGGGACGAGACTGGCGATTTCGTCTTCGTCGAGAGCGGTGCCGCCCCGCAGGGGTATGCCCCCGTCGCGTGGAAACTCGGCGACGACGGTTCCCGATTCGTCGTCGATGCGTCGGTCGATGCGGTCGAAGTGACACGGCTCATCTCACGGGGCCGAACCGCTCTTCGAAGAGACACGTCCCACGAACCCTCCTCGTCACCCGCACTCTCACAGTCGAACGAAATCGAACAGATTCATCACGCAATTAGCGAACAATCGAGTATGAGCGAGCCAGACATCGTCGTCCTGCGACAGAAGATACACGGCCTTTCAGCAGAAGCGTACGCCGAAGAACTCCGCAAGCGCCTCCCAGAACGCACGGTGGCACTCGCTCGGACGCCCGAAGAAGAACGCGAGTTGCTGGCGAGCGCACAGGTCGCAACCGGTTTCACGATTCCCGAAGACGTCATCGAAACCGCGGCGGACCTCGACCTCTTCGCCTGCGTCTTCGCCGGCACCGGACACCTCCCCATCGAAGCGTTCGAGTCGAAGGAAATCGCCGTCACGAACGCCTCCGGCGTCCACGGGCCGAACATCGCCGAACAGGTCGTCGGGAGCATCCTCTACTTCACGCGACGATTCCACGTCGCCGAGCGCCAGCAGCGCGAGAGCCACTGGCAATCCTATCAGACGTTCGAACTCGAAGGCTCCACCGTCTCCATCATCGGACTCGGCGCGATTGGTCGCGCCATCGCCGAGCGCCTCGAACCCTTCGGTGTCGAAACCATCGGCGTTCGCTACACGCCCGAGAAGGGCGGCCCGACGGACGAAGTCGTCGGCTTCGACGACGAACAGGGCGTCCACGACGCGTTCGCCCGCTCCGACTACATCGTCGTCGCCTGCCCGCTGACCGACACCACTCGGAATTTCATCGACGCGAACGCGTTCAAGTCGATGGAACCCGATACCGTCCTCATCAACATCGGTCGCGGGCCGGTCGTCGATACCGACGCCCTCCTTGCGACCCTCCGAAACAACGGCATCCGCGGGGCCGCACTCGACGTGACCGACCCCGAACCGCTCCCGTCGGACCACGACCTCTGGAACTTCGAGAACGTGCTCATCACGCCCCACAACTCGGGCCACACGCCGAAGTACTGGGAACGCATGGCCGACATCATCGCCGAAAACGTCCACAAACTCGACGAGGGCGAGGAAGACTTCCGAAACCGAGTGGCGTAAGCGCCGGCAGCGACGAAGGTCTCTCAGATTTCACCCTCGCTTTTCTCCCTCGGTAGTTTCAATTAGTTGACTCTCCTCGGTGAGTCAATGGACTTCTCCGAGTGGCAGTGGAGCCGCATTTTTGCGTTCGTCGCGGGGTTCGGAGTGCTTGCTCTGCTCTCGTTGGGAGAACTATCTCAAACGCTCTCCGACCCGGTACAAACAGTGCTACTTGCGAGTGCGGCGGGGTTGGTATTCAACGGATTTCCCGCGATACCGTGGCGACGTGCCGCGGCCTTCGTGAACCGCTCTGAGAGCGAACGAAACCGCCGCGATTAGTCCCGCTTCACGGCCGGATTCGTCACCGCGCCGTTCGCGGCCGACCCGAAGTCGCGGGCGTACTTCGCCAGCACACCGGACGTGTAGGCCGGCGGTGCAGGTTCCCACTCGTCTTTTCGCTCGGCGAGTTCGTCGTCCGAGAGGTCCACCGAGAGTTCGCGGTTCGGAATGTCCACGGTAATCTCGTCGCCGTCCTCGACGAGGGCGATTGGGCCGCCTTCGACCGCTTCGGGCGCGACGTGGCCGACCATCGGCCCGCGGGTCGCACCGGAGAACCGACCGTCGGTGAGGAGCGCAACGTCGTCTTCGTGGCCTTGGCCCACAACTGCGGCCGTCACGCCGAGCATCTCGCGCATCCCGGGACCGCCACGTGGTCCCTCGTTGCGGATGACGATGACGTCCCCCGATTCGATGTGGCCTTCCTGCACGTAGCGCATCGCCTCCTCTTCGCTCTCGAAGACGCGTGCCGGGCCGGAGTGATGGAACGCGTCGTCGCCGGTGACCTTGAGGACCGACCCGTCGGGCGCGAGGTTGCCGGTGAGAATCTTGATTGCGCCCTCGGCCTGATACGGTTCCTCGACGGTGTAGAGGAAGTCCGCCTCGATTTCGTCGTCGTCCGGCAGGTCCAGTTGGGCGAGTTCCTCTTCGATGGTGCGGCCGGTGACGGTCATGGCGTCGCCGTGGAACAGACCGGCGTCGAGCAGGCGACGGATGACGACCGGCACGCCGCCGACTTCGTGGAGGTCGTTCATGACGCGCGTGCCGCCGGGTTGGAGGTTGGCGATTTTGGGCGTCCGACGCGAGATTTCGTCGAACTCCTCGATGTCGAGGTCCACGCCCGCCTCGGCGGCGAGCGCGAGCAGGTGGAGCACGGCGTTCGTCGAACCGCCGATAGCGACTTGGAGCGCGATGGCGTTCTCGAACGATTTCTTCGAGAGCACGTCGGAGGGACGCAGGTCGTTTTCGACGCACTGGAGGACGGCCTCGCCGGCGCGGCGGGCGACGTCGTAGCGAGCGTCGGACTCGGCCGGAGCCGAACACGACCCGAGCGGTGCCATGCCGAGTGCTTCCGAAATCGACGCCATCGTGTTGGCGGTGAACATCCCGCCGCAGGACCCTGCACCGGGGCAGGCGTGGCGTTCGAGGGAGTCGAGTTCGTCGGCGGTCATGTCGCCCTCGGCGTAGGTACCGACGCCCTCGAAGACGTTCTGGACCGTGACTTCGCGGCCTTCGTGCTGGCCGGGCATGATTGACCCACCGTAGAGGAAGACGGAGGGCAGGTCCGTGCGGATGGAGGCCATCATCATGCCGGGGAGGTTCTTGTCGCACCCGGCGACGGTCACCAGTGCGTCCATTCGCTCGCCGAAGGAGACGAGTTCGACGGAGTCGGCGATGACTTCGCGCGAGATGAGCGAGGCCTTCATGCCCTCTGTACCCATCGAAATCGCATCGGAGATGGTGATGGTGCCGAACTCGATCGGCATGCCGCCGGCGTCTTCGACGCCCTCGATGGCGGCCTGCGCAACGTCGTCGAGGTGGACGTTACACGGCGTGATGTCCGCGGCGGGGTTCGCCACGCCGACCATCGGCGACGAGAAGTCTGTGTCGTCGAAGCCCATCGCGCGGAACATCGCGCGGTGTGGCGCTCGGTCCGGTCCTTCTGTGACCTCCGAACTGCGGAGGTTCGGGTCCTTCCCGCTGGAGAACACGTCGTCGTCCTCTTCGCGTGGGGACTGCTGGCTCATACCTCTCTCGAACGTGTGCGCGTACTTAAATGACCGCGACTGGGCAGACGTTGCAGTTCGGTTGGGTTGGAACGGTTATAGTCCGAATCGACCGGGAAAAGAGTGAAGCCCGCGCTGTGAGGGCGTTCAGTATGGAATCGTTGGACCTCGAATCCCTCTTCGACCTCCGTACGCCCCGCTCCGTCGCGCTCTCGCCGGACGGGTCTCGCGCCGCGTTCGTCGTCTCCGAATTCGACACGGGTGCGGACGAACGCCGGAACTCGCTGTTCGTCGTCCCCACCGACGGCTCGCGCGACCCGCACCGCCTCTCCCGCGTTTCGAGCGCCGGAAACCCAGCGTGGAGTCCCGGTGGCAACCGTCTGGCCTTCATCGCTACCCGCGAGGAAGATATCGAACTCGCCGTTCAGTCGAGCGGCGACGAGACCGACGACGACGCGGACGGTAACGACGACGGAGAGGGCGAAGACGACGAGACCGACTCAAACTCGGACGACGAACCGAAGCCACAGGTCTGGCTGTTCGACCTCGCACTCGGCGGGGACGCCCGCCAGGTCACCGAGTTCGACGAAGGCGTCTCCGACTTCGATTGGGGACCGCGAGGCGAGCGACTCGTCGTCGCCGCGCGCGACCCGACCGACGAGCAACGAGAGTATCTCGACGCCCGCAGAGACGACGGCCCGATAGAGCTGACTCGCATCCAGCACAAGGTGAACGGGCAAGGATGGCAAGACGACGTGCGAACCTACCTGTTCGTCGTCGATGTCGAGACGAGAGAAGCAACGCGATTGGACGACGCGTACGCTCGTGGTGCGCGGGCGGCACAGTTCGGGCCACAACCCGCGTGGGGGCCAAGCGACCGAATCGCGTTCGTCTCCTACTTCGGCGACGACCCCGACGAGACGTACGTTCAAGACCTCTACACCATCGCTCCGGATGGCTCCGAGCGTGAGCGGCTGACCGACGGCACGCTTGCGGCCGGGGGACCACGGTGGAGTCCCACGGGTGACAGAGTCGCGTTCACGGCGGGCGATGCGACGAACGCCTGCGCACCGACCGAGGTGTACGTCGCAGCGGGCGCAGGCGACACGGACGAGAACACCGAGGTTCGCTCTGTCTCGCACTCGCTCGACCGGACGACGCTCTGGCCGCCCGTCTGGACCGACGAGGACACGCTGTTCGCACAGGTCACCGACGGCGGCCAAGCGCGTCTCGTCGCCCTCGACGCCGGGGCAGACGACCCCGTTCGAGTGTTCGAGGCGCAGACCGACGGCCGCGACCTGCTCGATTTCGATGCGATGGGGAAAACGACAGTCGCCCTCCTGAGTCATCCGAGCGAAGGGATGGACCTGTTCGCCGCCGAGACGGCCAAACTCCGTGACGACACGTCCGAGAACGACACCGACTGCGACCCGACCCGCCTCACCGAGTTGAACGAGGCGCTCCTCTCCGATGCGGCGCTCCCATCGTGCGAGCGCGTCACCTTCGAGAACTCCGACGGCGACGAGATAGAGGCAATCGTCCACCTACCGGCGGACTTCGACTCCGCCGACCCCGAACCACGGCCGACCATCGTCCACATCCACGGCGGGCCGATGTGGTACGACGCGCCGAAGTTCAGTTTCGACTACGCCTACTGGACCGGGAAGGGCTACGTCGTCTGCAACGTCAACTACCGCGGGAGCATCTCCTACGGGCAGGCGTTCACCGAGACCATCCGCGGGCAGTGGGGTCCGCGCGAAGCAGACGACATCATCTCGGGGGTCGAAGCGCTCGTCTCGCGTGGGTGGGCCGACCCAGACCGACTGTTCGTCAGCGGATTCTCGCAGGGGGGTATCAACACCCTCCACGTCGTGACGCGAACCGATATGTTCGCCGCGGCCGCGCCAGAACACGGCATCTACGACTTCTATTCGAACTTCGGGACCGCCGATATGCACCAGTGGTACGTGAACGACTTCGGCTACCCGTGGGAGAACCCAGACGGCTACCGCGCCATCTCCACGATTCAGGACGTAGACGAGATTTCGACGCCGCTGCTCA
The DNA here is from genome assembly GCF_042663225.1 of Haloferax namakaokahaiae. Classification (NCBI taxonomy): domain Archaea; kingdom Methanobacteriati; phylum Methanobacteriota; class Halobacteria; order Halobacteriales; family Haloferacaceae; genus Haloferax; species Haloferax namakaokahaiae. Next base: position 269,630 of record NZ_JBHTAA010000001.1, read on the forward strand.
TCACCGCCGGTGGCGAGGACTGGCGCTGCCCGCCATCACAGGCCGAGCAGTTGTACGTCAGCGCCTCGCGTGCGGGCGTCGAGTCGAAACTCGTCGTCTATCCGAACGAGCACCACGACATCGGCGCGCCCGAGCGAGCGAAACACCGCTTGGCGGCGCTCACCGAGTGGTTCGAGTCACACGATTCAGTAGAGGAGTAACCGAACGCGGTTCAATCGAGGCGTAGTCGAGTCTCTCACTCGTCGCGTCGAGCGAGTCCCGCGAGATGCGGTGCCTCGGGGACGATTATCGACTCGGCACCCAACCGGGCGGCGTTCTCGCTTCCGGGGAGACAGAACGTGGGCGTCTCGTCTACGATGCCGGCAGTGGCGCGGGTGCCGACGACGCGCGTGCCGATTTCGTCGAACGACAGTCGTCGAAAGAGTTCGCCGAACCCGGGAAGCGTCTTGTCGAACAGGCGTTCGACTGCCTCGACGGTCACGTCGTCGGGGGTGACGCCGGTTCCACCGGTCGTGACCGTGATGTCGATATCGCCGCGTTCGCCCATGCGGGAGACGACCGACTGTATCTCGTCGTAGTCGTCGCCGACGACGCGCCGGACGCCGACCGAGTGACCCTCGTCGTGGAGAGCGGCGACGATGGCGTCGCCCGCCGGGTCGTGGTCGGTCGTTCGCGTCGAAGAGATGGTCAGCACTGCCGCAGAGAGGTCTTCGAAGTCGTGATGGTGGTGTTCGTGATGGTTCGAATGGTCGTGGTCGTGGTCGTGATGACCGTCACCTTCCTCGGAGTGGACGCCGTGGTCGTGGCCCTCGTGGCCCTCGTGGTCGCTCATTACCGAGGGTTCGAACGCGGTCGATAAAACTTCGGTGCCGGGCTACGACTCGTGGGGCTACGCTTCGCCGATATCGGAGAGCGTCATCAACGTCGCATCTTCGTTGAGGGCATCGAACATCGACTTTGCCCACGAAATAGCCTTATCGGAGTCGTTGAGCGCGATTCCACCGATGCCGGTGTCGGTGTACACGACGACGCCCGCTTCGTCGTCGCCCGCCCAGAGACCGTAGCCGAATGGAATCGAAGCGGTGTAGATGTTGGTACGCTCCCGGCGGACACTTTCGACCATCACCTGTCGAGAGTCCGGTGCCTGGAGTAAGCGTTCGAACAGCTGTTCGTCGATTATCATCTCGACTTGGGTCCCGCCTGCGGTCGCAGCGTCGTAGAACGCCTCTAATTGCCCGACGATAGCGACGGGTGCGATTCCGTACAGTTCGTCCGAGTGCTCGATGCTCTCGAACAACTCGTTGATGACGCTGTCTGGAATCTCCGGGGACGAGGTGTGTATCTCCGCGTCCGCTAAGAACAGTGGGTCGATCGACGCGTCCGCCGGAAGCATCGAGAGCAACGGTTGGGCGCCTATCACTCCCTCGATTTTCTCTTCGAACTCGGAGTACACGCTCAGCGCGCACTTCCCCGTGAGTGTGAGTTCGTACGTATGGTCTTGATATGTAACGAACTGTGCACTCATGAGTTCGCGTAGCGCGCGGTCAACAGTTGACCGTGAGATATTGAGATCTTCGGCGAGTGCTCGTTTGTCACGGGGCGAATCTGAAAGAACGCGCAAGAACGCTGAACGTTGGGCTAATAGTCGAAATGCTTCTTGGGCCTCTGGTGTATCATTCATGTATTCTTCGAAGAAACTTTTATCGTATTTATACACGCCATACCATGTGCATTGGTGGCGTGTAGCCCAGTCAGTTTCGTACAAAATTACACAATACTGCCTATTGAATGTACCTTTCCAGTTAGGTCCGTCTTGAGCCGTTCATGAACGATTCTTGCCCCGGGTTCGTCACTTGTCGAAAAAGAGGTAATACGATTGGCGTAAACCTACACTTTTATCGTGAGGTTACATGGGTGGAGACGAGATGAAAGCGGTCCAACTCGCAGAACACGGTGACAGAGACGTTCTCGAATATGGTGACTTCCCAGACCCCGAAGTCGGGCCAGAAGAAGTCCTCGTCGATGTGAAGGCCGCATCGCTCAATCACCTCGACATCTGGACGCGGCGCGGGCTTCCGGGCGTCGAACTGGAGATGCCACACATCCCCGGCAGCGACATGGCCGGCGTCGTCACCGACGTTGGCGAGCGAGTCACGCGATTCGAGGAAGGCGACCACGTCGCGCTCATCGCGGGTGTCGCAGACGGCGGCGACGAGTTCTCGCGCAAGGGCGATATGACGCTCGCGCCCGACTATCGAATCATCGGCGAGCACACCCGCGGCGTCCACGCCGAGTTCGCGGCCATCCCCGAGGAGAACCTCGTGCCCGTCCCCGACGACGTGCCGTGGGAAATCGCAGGCTCCGCCTCGCTCGTCTTCCAGACGGCGTGGCGCATGCTCATCGAGCGCGGAGACCTCACCGCCGGTGAGAAAGTGCTCGTCCTCGGTGCGTCCGGCGGTGTCGGCCACGCCGCCGTTCAAATCGCCGACTACGCCGGCGCGGAAGTGTACGCGACGGCCTCGACCGACGAGAAACTGGAGTACGCCCGCGAGTGCGGCGCCGACCACGTCATCAACTACGAGGAAGACGACTTCTCGAAGGAGATTTACAAACTCACCGACGGCCGCGGCGTCGATATGGTCGTAGACCACATCGGCGATGCGACCTACCAGCAGTCGCTCAAGAGCCTCTGCAAGGGTGGTCGCATGGTCACCTGCGGTGCGACGACCGGCCCGAACCCCGGCGCTGGTCTCAACTACATCTTCTGGAACCAACTCTCGGTCATCGGTTCGACGATGGCGACGCCCGGGCAGGCCGACGAAGCGCTCGAACTCGTCTGGGACGGCACCTTCGAACCTCGTATCCGGGAGACGCTCCCGATGAGCGAGATTCAGACGGCCCACGAACTCATCGAAGAGCGACAGGGCTTTGGCAAGGTGGTCGTTATCCCCGATAGTGAGCTCTGACACCACCGGACAAGACGATACGTACGTGCATCGGCCGGGGAACACGGACCCGGTCGTCGGCGCGAACGAACCCGAAGCCACGGGCTTCGGTTCCCGAGGCTGGGTACTCGTCGGTGTCGTCGCGCTCTGTTTCGTCGGCATCCCCGGTGCGATTTACCTCGTTCCGTCGCTTCCAGCGCTCGCAGGGTTGCCCTATCTCGCCGCGATGCTCGCACTGCCGATGATTCCGGCAGTCCTGCTCGGACTCGTCGCCGTCTGGTCGATGACCGCGGCGACCCGCGGCGGCGACTGACCGGCGTTTTCTTCCCCGTCTCGTTCTCCCGTTTCGCTCTCACATCTGGTAATTTCGACCGGACAAATTGCAGTTCGTTATAAAGAATTCCGGTAAGGTTTATCCGCGGCCATGTCCCACGTTAACATGAACCGATGTTCGAACGATTCTCCAGCGGCTACTACCTCGGGCGGTTCTACGTGGAACCCTACGAGGGAACGACTGCGGCGATTCACAGCAGTGAGCACGAACGCCTGAACGAGCACCTCTATGCCACCGGTGAGGGCATAGACCGACTCGACACACCGCTCGTCATGAAACTCGAACGTGCACACTTCCCCGTCCTCGGCAACGAAGGGGTGCCGACGGGGACGCTCGCCGTCCCGTACGAACTCGCCGAGGAGTGCTCGCTGCCCGACGACAGACCGGTCCTCCTCGCCGACGCCCCCCGCGCCCGCGAACTCCTCCGCTACGCCGGGTACGAAACGCCCGATGCGACCTGACCGTCTTCGCGCCGTCGAGGTTTAGTCTCGCGTCGGCAACTCGCCCGCCGGTACAATCGTACACTCCGGGAGTTCTGCGAGAACCTCTTCCGGTCCCGGCGGTGCGTAGACTGCTAAGAGCGTCAGCGTCTCCCAGCCCGTATTTACGGTTCCGTGCTCGACACCGGCGGGGATGTACACCATCTCACCGGCAGCGATTTCTCTCGTGTCGCCCGCGACTTCTTGTTCGCCCCGCCCACGAACGACGTACAGTATCTCCTCGCTGTCGGGATGCGTGTGGAGTTCGTGACCCTTCCCCGGTTCGAGTTGGACGACACCGGCACTGAAGCGTTCAGCGCCGGTCACCTCGGGCGAGCACATCCACTTGAGCGTTCCCCAGTCGAACTGCTGCGTATCGACCATCTCGGGACCGACGTAATTCGTGTTCGTCATTGACACACAATTGTTGATTCTGTGTTGATATTAATCCTGGTTCGGCAAAATATCGCTTCTTCAGACCGTCTACTCATCGTTCATCTTCTTGTCACCCGAAAGCTAATAATTATTCTTCACGTTTGTTAGGGCCACACATGATGTTCACACGAGAGGAGTCGCTCTCGCGGCTTCGTGAGACGGTCGAAGCGGGCGAACCAATCATCGGCGCGGGTGCAGGGACGGGAATCTCGGCCAAGTTCGCCGAGCGAGGCGGCGTCGATTTGCTCATCATCTACAACTCCGGCCGGTATCGGATGGGTGGCCGCGGGTCGCTCGCGGGGTTGCTCCCGTACGGCGATGCCAACGAAATCGTCCAGGAGATGGGCCACGAAGTGCTTCCCGTGGTCGAAGAGACACCCGTTCTCGCCGGTGTCAACGGGACCGACCCGTTCCGCCAGATGGACGTGTTCATCGCCGACCTCAAGCGCCGTGGATTCTCGGGCGTCCAGAACTTCCCCACGGTCGGTCTCATCGACGAGGACAGCGGGTTCCGCCAGAACCTCGAAGAGACGGGGATGGGCTACGACAAGGAAGTCGAGATGATTCGTGAGGCGGCCGAACAGGACATGCTCACCTGCCCGTACGTCTTCACGGAACAACAGGCCCGCGACATGGCCGACGCGGGCGCGGACGTGGTCGTCTCTCACATGGGGCTGACCACCTCCGGCGACATCGGAGCCGAGACGTCCTTGGACCTCGACGCCGCCGCCGAGCGCGTCCAGGCCCACTGTGACGCCGCGAAATCCGTCAACGACGACGTGCTCGTCATCTGTCACGGCGGCCCAATCGCCTGGCCCGACGACGCCGAGTACGTCCTCAACAACACCACCGACGTGGTGGGCTTCTTCGGCGCGTCGAGTATCGAACGCCTCCCGACCGAGCAGGCCATCGAAGGCCAGGCGCGGGAGTTCAAGGAGATAGATTTCTGAGCGCGACACCTCGCGCACTCTCACCATGAGCGTCATCATCATCGGTACACTCGATACGAAAGGTGCAGAGATTGGCTTCGCCCGCGACGTCCTGACCGCGCAGGGTCTCGACGTTCACGTCGTCGATACGGGCGTGATGGGAGACCCGGCGTTCGACCCCGACACCGCCGCGTCCGCGGTGGCCGAAGCGGGCGGTTCGACCCTCTCGGAACTCAGAGAACGAGGTGACCGCGGTCACGCCATGGAAGTGATGGGCGACGGGGCCGCAGCGGTCGTCAGCCGTCTGTACGAGGACGGAAATCTCGACGGCGTGCTCGGTCTCGGCGGGTCCGGAAACACCTCGGTCGCAACGGCGGCGATGCGGGCGCTCCCGTACGGTGTCCCCAAAGTGATGGTCTCGACGATGGCCTCCGGCGACACCCGCCCCTACGTCGAGTCGCGGGACATCATGATGCTGTACTCCGTCGCGGACATCGAAGGACTCAATCAACTCTCGCGGCGCGTCATATCGAACGCGGCGCTCGCGGTGGTCGGGATGGTCGCAAACGACCCCGACGTCGAGGTCGAAGACCGCCCGACCATCGGCATCACGATGTTCGGCGTCACGACGCCCTGTGTCAAGACGGCCCGCGCGTATCTGGAAGACCGAGGCTACGAGACCATCGTCTTCCACGCGACGGGCACCGGCGGGCAGGCGATGGAGAACCTCGTCGAACAGGGCGTCATCGACGGCGTCCTCGACGTGACGACGACCGAGTGGGCCGACGAACTCGTCGGTGGCGTCCTCAGTGCCGGTCCCGACAGACTCGACGCCGCGGGCGCGACCGGAACGCCGCAGGTCGTCTCGGTGGGCGCACTCGACATGGTCAACTTCGGCGCGAAGGCCGACGTGCCCGCGGAGTTCCACGACCGCAACCTCCACGTCCACAACCCGCAGGTCACCCTCATGCGAACGACCGAAGACGAGTGCGCCGAACTCGGGCGCATCATCGGCGAGAAACTCAACGCCGCCACGGGACCGACGGCGCTCGCACTCCCGCTCGACGGCGTCTCGATGCTCGACGTCGAAGGCGAGGATTTCCACGACCCCTTCGCCGACGCGGCGCTCTTCGACGCGCTCAGAGCGACCATCGACGACCACGTCGAACTGATAGAACTCGACACCGACATCAACGACGAGGCGTTCGCCGAGACCATGGCACAACAACTCCACGAGTACATGCAGGCGGCCGAACTCGCGCCAACGTTGGGCGAGGACTGACGCCGAATCCCGGCCGGAGGCTCACCGAAATCCTGCCCACGCGAGGCCGATTTTGACCCGTCATCGGACCGAACGCTCAAGTAACCGGACTGCACGCTACTGCGTATGTTGGACGAGTTGTTGGGTCGCGCCGAACTCAAAGACCGCATCGCGGAGCTAGAGGACGAACGCGACGCGCTCGAAGGCCGACTCGAAGGGGAGTCCCAGCGCCGCAAAGACGCAGTTCGAGCGAGGCAAGAGGCGGAAGTCGAGGTCAACCGCCTCGAAGACCGCATCGAGGAGTTAGAAGACCGCGTCGAACGAATGGGCGACGACGACGACGCGCTCGACTTTCGAGGGACCGAAGACCTCCGCGGCGGCCGTCTCCGCGAGGTTCTCCGCCGACTCGACTCGCTCGAAACCTCGCCCGAAGGCGCGCTGACAGCTGCCATCCCGAACGAGCGGTCGCTCCCGTCGTCGGTCGAAGACGCCTTCGGCGACCGAGCGCAACTCGTTCGCCGCGCGACGCCCTGTCTCGCACTCACCGACGACGCCGGACTCGTGAGTGTCGCGCTCGAACCACCGAGGCTCCCCGACGGATTCGACGCGTGGGACGATGGCTTCGCACTGGAAGACGACTGGTTCCTCCCGCAGTCGGCGACGAAAATCGCGCTCGTCCGCGCCGACCTGTTCGCCCTCGGCAGCTACGAGGACGGCGAACTCGTCTATCAGACCGGGTTCGAGAGCGACGTGAAGTCCGCTCACTCGAAAGGCGGCTTCTCGCAGGCGCGCTTCGAGCGCATCCGCGAGGGACAGATAGACGACCACCTCGACGACTGCCACGAGGCGCTCGACGAACACGCCGCAGACGGTGACCTCGTCGTCCTCGGCGAGCGAACCGTCCTCGGCGAGTTCAGAGACAGGGCGACACAGACCGCGACGGTCGATGCGAGCGGCGAGCCACGGGAGGCACTGGAGATGGCCGCCCACGAGTTTTGGACCACCCGACTGTACCGACTCTGAGGCACGACGCCGTCACCGGACGGCTGCCGAATTGGCCGCGTTTTTAGGGTGGCACGTCGTGGCACCCTATATGAGCGACCCACAACGAGTCGTCGTCCTCGCACACGAGAAATTCCCCGACCACGCCAAGACCGCGACTGGCGTTCTCAAGTACGCCGACTACGACGTAGTCGCCGTTCTCGACCGCGACAAACCCGGCACCTCCACCGCCGACCACCGCCGAGACCTCCCCGACGTACCAATCGTCTCCTCGATGGCCGACGCGCCCGACGCGGACGCCCTTCTCGTCGGCATCGCCCCCATCGGCGGCGGGTTCGACGAGACGTGGCGCGAAGACGTGCGAACCGCCCTCGAACGCGGCTGTGACGTCATCGCCGGTCTCCACTACTTCCTCAACGACGACATGGAGTTCAGCACGCTCGCAGAGGAGTACGGTTGCGACATCAACGACGTTCGGAAACCCCACGACGATATCGGCGTCGCCCAAGGCAAGAGCGCCGACGTGGACGCCGAAGTCGTCCTCACCGTCGGTACCGACTGCTCGGTCGGCAAGATGACCGCGACGCTCGAACTCGTCGAGGCCGCCCGCGAGCAGGGTATCGACGCCGGGTTCATCCCGACCGGCCAGACCGGCATCATGATTGCAGGCTGGGGCAATCCCGTGGACCGCGTCGTCAGCGACTTCACTGCCGGCGCAGTCGAGGAGATGATTCTGGAGAAGGGCGACGAGTACGACGTGCTCTTCGTGGAAGGCCAAGGCAGCATCGTTCACCCCGCCTACTCCGCGGTCACCTGCGGCATCCTCCACGGCGCGATGGCCGACAAACTCGTCCTCTGCCACGAATCGACCCGCGAGGCGATCCACGGCTACGAGTCGTTCTCGCTCCCCGACCTCTCCGAGTACGTCTCGCTCTACGAGAACCTCGCCGCCCCCGTCCACGAGGCCGAAATCGTCGCGGGCGCGCTCAACACCTCGAACATCGACGACGACGAGGAGGCCGCCGCGGCCGTCGAAGCCTACGGTGACGACATCGACGCCCCCGCAATCGACCCCGTTCGCTTCGACGCGACCGACCTCATCGACGAGGTGTTCTGATGCTCACCACCTCGTTCGAGCGTATCTCGATGCCGTTGGCCGACCCGTTCGAAATCGCCCGTGGAAGCATGACCGAAGCCGAGAACGTCGTCGTCAGAATCGAAGACGAGGGCGGCATGATCGGCGTCGGCGCGGCCGCCCCGTCGTCGCACTACGGCGAGACCGCGGCGACGGTCGAAGCCGTCCTCCCCGATCTGTTGGCGGTCGTCGAATCGGTGGGTGACCCGCACGCCCTCGAAGAAATCGAGCGCCTCATGGCCGAGCGCGTCCGCCGCAATCCCGCCGCGCGAACCGCCGTCAGTATCGCCCTTCACGACCTCGCGGCGAAACGCCTCGGCGTCCCGCTCTACAAGTTGTGGGGACTCGACCCCGAGCGAACGCCCACCTCGTCTTTTACCATCGGATTGGCCGACCTCGACACCATCCGCGAGAAGGCCGCCGCCGCGGTCGAGTCGGGGTACAGCGTGCTCAAAATCAAGCTCGGAACCGACCGCGACGAGGCGATTATCGAGGCCGTCCGCGACGAAGCGCCCGAGGCGACGATTCGCGTCGATGCGAACGAGGCGTGGACGCCCCGCGAAGCGGTGGCGAAGTCCGAGATGCTCGCCGACTACGGCGTCGAATTCATCGAACAACCCGTCTCAGCGGAGGATTACGAGGGCCTCAAGTTCGTCTACGAACGTTCTGCGCTCCCCATCGCCGCCGACGAGTCGTGTATCACCGCCGCCGATATCCCGCGGATTGCCGACCGCGTCGATATCGCCAACCTCAAACTCATGAAGTGCGGCGGACTCGTCGAAGCAAAGCGCATGATTCACGCCGCCCGCGTCCACGGCTTAGAGGTCATGCTCGGGTGTATGATAGAGACGAACGCCGCCATCGCCGCCGGGTGCCACCTCGCGCCCCTCCTCGACTACGCCGACCTCGACGGGTCGCTGCTCCTCGCCGAAGACCCCTACGAGGGCGTGCCGATGCCCGAAGGCGACATCGACCTCGAAGCACTCGACCGGTCGGGAACGGGCGCGAGACAGGTCTAATCCGACCCGTTCGACTCGTTCGACTCGTTCGACTCGCTCGACTCACCCGCCTCACTCGACCTATCCGCCTCCTCATCCGACCCCTCCCAGTCCAGATTGTCCTCTCTCGTCTCCGTCCGCAACACGAACGGCCCGATAGAGAGCGTCCGCTTTGCGACCGTCGCTATCCGAAGGACGTAGGCCGCGAGAATTGCGAACGGCGCGAGCGACACCGCGGAGACGAAGGCGGTGACGATGAGGAGGTTCGAGAAGCCGAGTGTCGAACCGGTGACGACGCTCGAATCGTCGAGAAAGAGAATCGCACTGATGCTCACGACGAGTGCGGGCAGTGCCGCGTAGAACATCGACCGCGAGAGGTTCACGAGCTCCCACCGGAAGTACAGCGTCTTGATGTGCTCTCTTGCAGGGCCGAATAGCTTCAACGCATCGCTGAGTGCGGCGAGCGCGTCGTTCGTCGCATCCGAGACGTCGTCGCTCGTGTTCCGCAGTCGCGCGGCCTGATACAGCTTCCACGAGTAGTTGAGGTCGAGTGCCGCCGAAATCACGTCGAACGTCCCGAACTGTTTGCCTTCGAGTCGCCCCGACACGGCGTTGGCGTTCTCCGAGACCTCCGAGGCGAACGTGGTGAGTCGAGACTTCGTCTCGGAGTCGGGTTCGTCCTCGACCGCCTCGATGAGCGCCTCTGCCCGCGCCTCGATTGCCTCGGTAAGCGACCGGAGAAACGCCGATGGTTCCGGCGGTGCGACGGGCGCGTCGATTAACTCCGAGACCGTGTTTCGGAAGTCGAGTTCGCCTTCCATCCGGTCTCGTTGGTCGCCCAGCGGACCGAGTTCCTGCGAGAGGACGAGTTGGTTGATGGTGACGACGAGCGTGACGCCCGTGACGATGGAGGTCAAAAGCCCCTGTCCGAGCGTCTCTATCGGGTCCGACGACTGGACGCCCGACGGGAACGCCGTTGGGTCGAACACCCCGATGGCGAGAATCGAACAGAAGATGACGACCAACGGCGCGACGGCGACGAGCCATCGATTCGCCTGTAAGTAGACCCTGAGTTTGAGCCGACTCGTCGTCCCGCGCTCGCGCATCTTGTCGCTCGGCTCACCCGACGATGTTTCGGTTGCATCCGGCACAAAAGGCAGTTCGTTGACAATCCTAAAAGCACTGACGACGACCGGTCACCCACCGAGTCGGTCCGTCGCAGCGCCGTGATTATGACGACTCTTCTTCGTTCTTCAGTTCTTCAAGTTCGGCTTCGACTTCTTCGTCCACGACCTCTTCTTCCACGTCAACCTCGACGTCGGCGTCCGATTCCTCGGCGGGTTCCGACTTCCCCATCTCGGCTTTCAGCGTCTCCAATTCGGCATCGACTTCCGAGTTCGACCGCCCCGCTTCGAGTTCGCGCTCGATGGAGTCCTTGTCCGAAATCACGTCTTCGAACGCACCGGAGTCCATGAGTTCGTCCATCGCCGCCGAGCGCGCTTCCATCTCGTCGGTGCGCTCTTCGGCGCGTTCGAGCGCCCGGCCAACGTCGGCCATCTCGTCGCCGACGCCCGACATCGCCTCGGAGACGCGACTCGACGCTTCGGCCGCCTCGTAGCGAGCCTTCATCGTCTCCTTCTTCGTGCGGAACTCTTCGATACGGCTCTGGAGTTCGTCCTTCTTCTGGACGAGCGAGTCCTGGGTGTCCTGCAGATTCGCAATTTGACCGTCGAGTTCCTCGATTTGGTTCATCTTGGTCTGCTTCTTTTCGAGGGCTTTGCGCGCGAGGTCCTCGCGGTCCTGCCGGACGGCCTCTCGGGCCTGGTCGTTGTGTTTTTCGACGTTCTCTTCGAGTCGCCGTTTCTGGATTTCGAGGCGCTTCTTCTGTGTCGTCAGGTCCGCGATTCCCTGCTTGACCTGCTGGAGTTCGTCGCGCATCTTCTCGTAGGAGTAGTCCAGCGTCTCCGTCGGGTCCTCAGCACGGTTGAGGAGGGCGTTTATCTTCGAGCGGATGACGTACGACGTGCGAGAGAGAATTCCCATACCACTACCTTGTTCACGTTCGGCTTAAAACCTCACGCGAATAACCAGTCCATATGGCCGATACAATCCTCGTCCCCGGCGCGCGCGACGTTCGCGGAACGCTCGACAGCGCCGCCGACGAGTCGAACACTATCGTCGTCGCTTGCCCACCTCACCCCCAACAGCGCGGCCACCGCGGCGACGAACGACTGGTCGCCGTCAGCGACGAATTGAACGACCACGGAATCGACTGTCTGCGATTCGATTACGGAACGTGGGACGAAGGCCGCGGCGAGAAGATAGATACGCTCCGAGCGGTCGAGTGGGCGAACGAGCGATACGAGCGCGTCGGCCTCTTCGGGTTCAGTTTCGGCAGTGCGATGGCGTTGCTAGCGGCGGCCGACGGGGCAGAGATTGAGGCCGTATCGGCGCTCGCGCCGCCCGCGACGATTGGCGATGGATTGGACGTTGTCGGCGCGTTCGAGCGGATTCCCGTGCCTGTACAGGTGGTGTACGGAACTCGTGACGACATCGCAAATTGGGAGCCAGTCGTCGAGGTTGCTCGGGAGTTCCACCAGCCAGTGGTGGAGTTCTCGGCGGACCACTTCTTCATTGGGCAGACTGGGAAAGTCGCTGAGAAGGTTGGGGAGTTTTTGCGAGTGAATGTTGGGGGGTCTCATGTATGAATAATATTTGAAACATGGAAAGAATACAGTTGAAGAGCTGGTTTTTCATCCCTTCGAGTATTGAGTAAAATAATTAATATGTCTCCATTCGATTGATTTGCGTATGGAATTTGGAAGAAGTATCGTGATGTTTGTGTTTGGGGGGACAGTTGTCGGTCTCATTGCACTGATTGCTTTTTCAGAATATTTTGGCCTTGGATACACAGGTGCGATTGAAGCATCCGGGTCACTCCTCTTTTCTGGATTGCTTGTTTGGTTATACCATCAGCAATCACAGATAATGAACAACCAGGAGGGACTGATGGAGCACCAAAACCAGATGATGATGGAAAGTCACCGTCCCCAACTCATGTTTGAAATTTCTGGATTTAAGCCGAAAGAGGACATCGTTTCATACGATGTGAAGAATGTGGGTCCAGGAGTAGCCTATGACATTGGCTTGGAACTTGAATTTGACCCGAGAATAGATGGACGCGAGACTCTGGTTTCGTACGGAACAATTGTCGGTGTACCAGAGCAAGAACCGACGTCACTTGGTGTTCTTCGGTCGGGAGAGGAGGAGACTATGGATTTCAAGATCAGTCTATCGAATCCAGACCAAAATGGAGACAATGAGTCACTTCCAGTTACTCAAGCACTTTCTAAGTTCGACTACTCGGAATTCAAGAAGGCGCGAATATACGTGAAAGAGGTCTATTCAGATGCACGTGGAGAAGGTTGGGGTAGTAGCGTAATTGAACAGATCCCATTTTATTCTCATGAACCAGTTGACAACGTTGAGAGCCTCTGGTCCTATGGGCTGGCGCACTTAGACCTCGAAGAGGCCTGGATTGATGTGGAGGAAGATTGACCGTCCTGGAAAAATCTCTCGCAGTAACCACAATCAGACTTTGGAGGGCATTTTTCATGGAACAAGTTTGTGAGAATATTCGCCCGCACTCATCACACACGACGTCGTCGGTCGGCTTGATTCATTTTACGTGCCGGTGTTCTTCCAAACGCTCCACATACTCTACGAGAAACTCCGGCGCATCTCTCTCACGAATCTCCTCGGCCGTCAGCCAGTGAACCGCCGCAACTTCATCTGACGCCCGCGGATGTGCCTCGCCACGCTCGTACTCACACAGCGTGACGACATTCAAACACGGCGTCCCGTCGTCGGCTTCGAAGGTGTTGCTCAGGACGTACTCGACTTCCCCGACTTCGATTCCCACCTCTTCTCTCAGTTCGCGTCTCGCGGTCACTTCGAACGAGTACGTTTCACCGGGACTCGTCTCGACTTTCCCGCCCGGAAACGCCAACATTCCCGGTGCGTGTTCTTCGTCCGCGCCGCGCTCGATGAGGAGGTATTCGTCGTCGCGGACGACTGCACCATCGACGTTGACGATGTACGCGTATTCGTCCATTGAACTGATTCCAGAGCGACAGGAGAAAAAGAGTGGGCTTTCGGTCGATTACCCGTACTCTCGCCACCGCAACCCGCACTCTTGACATTTAAAGAAGCGCGTCGGCGGTTCGTCGGCAGACCCGGTTTGCTTGATGGTGTACCACGCTTTCGTGTGGCCGCACTCGTCACACACCACGTCGTTGGCGGTCGGTTTGCCTTCGAAAGCCGCGCCTTCTTCGGTCTCGATGAGTTCGTCGTCTGACTGGGCTTCGGTGGAGACGAAGGTCGCCGCGAGTTCTTCGTCGCGGTCGGCGGTGGCTCCGCAGTCGTCGTTGGTACAGACCATCGACCCGTCTTGGGAGACCATCATCGTTCCGCAGTCGTCGCAGAACTGCATACCCTCTTCTACCCGCCCGAGTCACAAAGAAGCTATCACTCGCCGTCCCGCTCGACCATCGGGCAGTTTCGAACCCGGAAGTGGTCGCTATCGACGGCTTCGAGGATGCTCGTACCCTCGTGGCCGCACCCGAACGTCGGCGGTGCCTCGAAGTGCTCACAGCGCTGGCAAAAGGACTCCTTCGGGACGACGTGTTCGACACCCGATTCGTCCTCCTCGATGGGCGTCGCCTCGGCATCGACGCCGACGGCCGGTTCCTCTCTCTCCCCTTCGACCAAGGCGGTCCACACGTCTTCGTCCAACTCCTCGACGTCGATAGACTCGAAGAGTTCGTCCACCGACTGGCCCTCTGTCTGTGCGTTTCGGTCGGAGACGCGGCCTGCGAGGTCCGAGAGCGGCGCGCGCTTCGTCTCCGAAGCGTCGTCAGTCATCGCCCTCTCCGTCCGTCATCGCCGTCTCTTCTCGTCGGTAGCGAAATTCGACCTCGTCGGCCACCTCCTCGCCGTCCTCGGCGACGGCTTCGAGTATCTCTTCGACGTCTGCGTCGTCGCTCTCCGTTCCCGTGAGCGCCGGTGGGGGTCCGGTGTGGAGCGTCGCAGAACCGAAGAAGCCAGACGAGGGTGATAACTCCGTGAAGGCGGTCCGGCAGGCGGGGCACCTCGGTTCGGCGAGCAGGTCCAAGTGGACTTTCGTCTCGCACGACTCACAGGTCGCTTTGCGGTCGTTGTTGGCGTTCGCCACGCGCAGGAGTTCCGCGAGCGTCTCGCGTTCGAGTGCCTCGGCTTCGATATCGACCGTTCGCGCACGGAGATCGACGAGCACCTTGGCGACCGTCTGTAACTTCGTTTCGAGGTCTGTCGTCGTCTCGTCGAGATAGGTGAGAACCTCTTCGTAGTTCTCGAATCCGCCATCGACGTACTCGTCGAGTCGTTCGACCTGTTCGCGGAGCGCCTCGACAGTCCGAGTCGCATCGTCGATATCCGCCGTCAGTTCCGGGTGAGTGTGTTCTCGCGGTGCCTTATCGTCCGCCTCGCGTTTGACCTGGACGACCCGCATCCGAACGTCGTCTATCTTGTCGTCGAACTCGGATTCGGCTTCCGAGAGTTCCGATTCGAGCGCGTCGAGTCGGTCCGCCAACGATGCTACATCCCCCTCCCCTGCTGTTTCGCTCACCGTCAGTCGGTACAGTCCGACTGCTCGCGCGAGAATGGCGTCTGCGTCCTCCCCCGTCTCGTCTGCGTACGCATCGAGCCATTCGCGGAGGTCGTCCGGGAGCGACCCTCCAGTGTCCACTGCCATCTACCTCCCGTTTGTATGCCAAGGGTTAAGAATTATTGCTGACTGTCAACCAACCCGCACACTCGCCGAGAAGCGACCGAAGGCGTCACCGAATCTTCCGAACGTCGCTCACGTCGAGACCGCTCTCGTTTATCTCCGTCTCGAATTGGATGATGTTCTCGCTCTCCAGTTGCGAGAGGACGCCGCGGAACTCTTGGACGACCATCGTCCGCGCGCGTTTCGACCCGCCGCTCTCCCAATCGAACAGGAGGGTGCCATCTGTCGCGCCTTTGAGGACGCCGAGTTCCGTCTCCGAGAGCGCCTCCGTGCTCACGTGCACGAGAACGAGTCCACCCCACTCGTGGACTGCTTTGCCCAGTCCTTTGACGAGCATCGAGATATCCGCCCACGACATCTCCTCGGAGATGCTCGCTACGAGGTCGGTCAGCGAGTCGATGACGACGAGATTCCCCGGTGCGTGCTCGCTGAGCGTGTCTCCGAGGGCGTTCATCAGCGACTCACGGTTGTGTCGCTCCCCGAGGTCCTGGAGTCGGGTCGCTTCGCCGAGATACCACTCTCGGGGAATCGGACTCAGTTGAAAGTACTCGGCCGAGAGGTCGTGAAAGTGGACGTGGTCGCCCGCCGTCTCGACCACTTCTTCGTCCATCGTGTAGGAGATTTCGCGGCGAAGGTACGACTCGCCCGCGGTAAAGGAGATGTAATGTATCTCGGGTGGCGGCGTCGCCGACGACCCGAGTTGTCCGTAGTGGAGGTCGAACAACTCCTCGTCGGCGTTGACGAGCGCGTTCATCATCACGCTCGTGTAACAGAATTCGCGTGCGCCTGCCCCAGACTCCCCCGCGAGGAGGACGACGTTCCCCGACGGGACGCCACCGCCGATGATTGCGTCGAGTTGGGAGACCCCTAAGGGGATGTGGTCCATGTCCCTACCCTCACAATCTCGTGGGTTAGTCGTTTCGGGGACGAGACCCGACTTCACTCCAGCACCCGAACGGCACCGTTAGCGAATGGCGCTCGCGCCGACGTTTCGGCCTTCGGCGACGGTGACGGTTCCTTCGATGCCAGCGTCGTCGAGCGCGGCGTTACCCGCGTCGAGAGCGGCACCGACGTGGTCGGCGTCGGTCACGCCGTACACCGCCGGTCCCCACGACGACTGGCCAGTTCCGTACACCGCGGGCGACTCTGTGAGCGACGAGACGAGTTCGCCCACCGGCGGCCGATAGACGCCGCCCTGTTCGTCTGCGTACCACGTTCCGTTCAGACGACCGATGGTCTCCACCGCTTCGCCAAACCGCTCGGCCGACCCTTCTGCGAGTGCAGGCAAGAGCTTCTGCGTCACGATTCCAGAGATGCGGTCGCTCGTCGTCGCGTCGGCGCGCTCGACGACGCTCCGCATGCTCTCGTCTTCCGCAGCACCGCTCCGTCCGGGGTCTGCGTCGGGGACGACCAACAGGAATCGCCAGTGGTCGGGAATCTCGTGTCGGGCGACCACGGGTGGGACCGTCCACGACCCGATTGCCGGCCGGTCGGTGGTAAAGCGCGTCGTCGGGTGGCCTGCGTCCAACAGCGCACCACCGGATTCGAACGTCGCAACCCCGATTCCCGAACGCCCGCCGCGGCCGAGTTCTGGCGCGAGCGAGCGAATTTCGGCGGGCGTTTCGGTCGCCGTGGCAACCGCGCGAAGGACGGCCAAGGCGAGTTGCGTCCCGCTTCCGAGTCCGGCGTGTCGCGGCAGCGAGCGCTCGACGGACACCGCCGCGCCGGGGACGTCGAGGAGCGCGACTGCTCGGTCGGCGTACTCTTTGGCCGCGGGGTGACGGCATCGAACTTCGTCGGCGGGTTCGGCGGTGACGACCACCCGCGGCTCGTCGAGCGCGACGCCCACCCCGCCGTAGAGGCGGTCGCGGGCGAGGCTCAAGTTGCAAAAGCCGAAGTGGAGTCGTGCGCCGACCGAGACCCGAACCATGTCATCTCACCTCGGAGAGGTGTGATAAAGCGAGTTACGGCAATGGCAATTCGGGCCACTATTTTCGGTGCTCAGGAGGGAGAGGAGACCGAAGTTGGGGCGGAGGGCGAACGCGACAGGGGGAAGAAGACGGGGCAGACAGGGAGAGTGGAAAGGTGGAGGGTGGGAGACGGAGGACGGCGGGGGTGTCGCGGGGCCAGAGTGCCAGCCTTGGGGTAGCGAATGAACGGACTCAGTGTGTGGGAAGTCCGCGATGGAGCGTGTGAACGGCCGTTATTCGGCCGTCGTGGTCGTGTTCGACTCAGTCGTCGTCGTCGTCTCTGTCTCTGTCTCTGTCTCCGAGTCGGTTGCCGTCTCTTCGGTCGAACCGTTTCCTTCCGAATCCGTCGATTCAGACTGTTCTTCGCTCGATTCGTAGGTCACCGTCACCTCCTCGGCGACTGGTTGGAGGACGTACTTCCCCGAGCCACCGGCCTTCACGGGCGTGAAGTCTGCCGTGAACGACGTGGTCTGGTCGGCGCGAATTTCGAACTCCTTCTCGAACTTCAGCGGTGCCGACCCGGGGACTTCGACAGTCGCCTCGGAACCATCGGTGAGCGTCGCGTCTGTCTCGCTCACCTCGACCTGGAGGTACTCGTAGGTTCCCGTCTCAAGTTCGAAGGTAGAGACGAGCGCAGAGGCGTCACCTTGGAGGTTCACGAGGTCGAGTTCGGTCTCGTCCGCGTCGAGAGATTTCGCCTCCCCGTCGGCGGGTTTCACGCGGACAGTCGAGATGGTGACGAGACACGACTCGAAGTCTGCGATGTCTCCGGGCTTGTCGCTCACGTGCGTTGCCAGTGTGCCCGTCTCTGCGGAGGCCGTGCCCATACACCCGGCAGTGGCCACCGTACTTGCTGCGGCGATTCCAGCGACACGCTTCACGAGCGTTCGTCGATTGAGCTTCTTCGTCATTGTGATGTGTGTAGGTTCGCAAGCGCCGACCGAATCGGCAGTCGCGTGATTCCGTTTCGCTGCACTCGGCGCTGTGGTCGGCGGGTTATTCAATGGGGGAAATCGGGGCACCGAATTACGGTCGCTGGACGTGGATTTCGATACGTTTGCGCCGATTTGCACCGATTTTCGCGGGGATATCGGCGGTGTTCGAGCGGCTCGCCGAAAGTGGTGGTGAACCAGCGATGGGCGGTCATCCGCGCGAACGACCAGCAATAGCGACCGCTGTTCTCGATCCATGCAACCAGTAGAAAAATTCGCGTCGAGAGTGGATTTCGTATCGACGCTCGACAGTTAGCCGGCCGTCGTCGTCGTCTCGTTCCCACTCGGCGTTTCGGTCGTCGTCTCCTCTCTGGCCATCCGTTGGGCGAGCGTGTCGTTCGAGTTCAGGACGCTGAGTCCGGGAAGTTCCGGACCCTGTGGGGCCACGTAGCCGATGACGAACACCGAGTAGACTTGGTCGCCCTCCAGTTCGACGTCGCTGAGTCCCGCGACTACTTCTTGGGTCTGTGCGTCGTCGATGTCGATGCTGTAGACGCCTGCGTCGAGGACTTCGTAGCTAGACACCTCGCCGAATTCGAGGTTCGAGACGAGGTCGTCTCCGTTGGCGCGGGTGATATCGACGGCGGGCGCGTCCGAGGAGAAGTGGCCGAATCGGACTTTGGCTTGTGAGTCGGAGGCGGGTTCCTCGTCGTCTTCGAGGACGACGGCGCTGATGTTGTCGAGTTCGTCCGCCGCGACAATCGTGTAAGCGGACCCCGCATCGAGCGTGAGGTCTTCGTCGATAGCGACGAGGTCTTCATCGACCTCCGTCGTCGTCTCGGTCGTCCCCGTCTCGGACTCGTTGCCCATCGTTTCCGTCTCGGTGGCCGTCGTCCCGGTGTCGGTTGACGTTTCGTTGTCCGTCGGTGTCTCCCCTTCTATCATCTCACCGGCGAGTACGACCTTGACGTTGTACGTGTCCGCAGGGACGACGAAATACTGCGAGAGCGCACCGTACGGGACACCCTGTAGCTCTGGGAACGGTTCGTCGTCTATCAGTACGTTCACGACCGGTGTGTCCGGCGAGAAGTGCCCTACCCGGAAGAGTGCCGTCTCCTCTTGGTCGCCCATCTGTGCGCCGGCAACGTTGACGCCTCCGGCGAGCAGGAGACTCCCGCCACCGATTGTCTTCAGTATCGTACGCCGCGATAGTTGGCTCATCTGCAAATGGAATGACGTGTTGGTTCGCTATAAGCTTATTTCAGAGAAATTGTAGAGATATAAAGTAACGCATCGATGAGTTTCTGGCCCGTCTGACGGTCAGAAACTCGGCTCTCTGCGCCTCTTGTAGCAAGGTAGTTCGGGGACGACTAAGCCTCGAATGTCAGACGGACTCGTCTGTGAGCGATGTTCGACACACGGCAATCGCTCGCCTCAGCGTGAGTCGGAGCCTGCGCCTTCGTGAGAAAAAACCGCCGGGAAATCGACCGAGTGCGTTACGAGGTGGTCGTGGTCGTAGTCGTCCCCTCGGTCGTGGTTCCCTCTTCAGTGGTCGTTCCTTCTTCCGTCGTGGTACCTTCCTCGGTCGTTGTCCCTTCTTCGGTGGTCGTTCCTTCTTCCGTCGTCGTTTCGTTGCCGGTGGTGGTTCCGTTTGTGGTGGTCGTCGTTCCTTCGCCCGTCGTCGATTGCGCCATCGCGGCCGCCTCGGTGTCGTTCGACAGGAGGACTTCGAATCCCGGCCCTTCGGTCTCGACGTAGCCGATAGCGAACGCCGAGTACACGTCGCCGGGGACGAGTTCGACGCCCGGCAGTTCGAGGACCTGGTCAATGCCTTGCGAGGTGACGATTTCCAGGTCGTACGTTCCGCCTTCGACGGTTTCGTAATCGGAGACCTCGCCGTACGCGAGTTCGGTCAAGACGTTGGGACCGTCAACGACCGCGACGTCAACCTCGGGCGCGTCGGGTGCGAAGTGAGCGACGCGAATCTCGGCGTCGATTTCGTCCGCGTCGTCCGACGTCTCTATCTCGTCTTCGAGGACGACCGGTTCGATGCTCTCGAACTCGTCTATCGCGGCGATGGTGTAGTTGACGCCCGTATCGAAGGTCACGTCCTCGTCGATGAGAACGACCGATTCCTCGCTCACTGCGGTCGTCGTCGTGCCGTCGCTCGCCGTGGCCGTGCCAGTCGCTGTCGCGGTCGCGGTGCTCGTGGCCGTCCCGGTCTGGTTCATGGACGTATCCGACTCGTTCATCGACGTGTCGGACTCGTTCATCGAGGTCCCCGATTCGTTCATCGGCGTCTCGGTCGTCGCAGTCGCGGTCGAGGTACCGGTCGAATCGCTCGGGGTAGAGGCCTCGCCAGTCGCGGTGACGACTTGGATGTTGTACGTGTCCGCGGGCACCTCGAAGTACCCAGAGAGGGTTCCGTACGGGACGCCCTGCAACTCGGGGAACGGTTCGCCATCGACGAGGACGGTGACCGCAGGCGTATCGGGCGAGAAGTGACCGACACGGAACAGCGCCGTATCCTCGGATTCTTCGTCTGTCTGTGTTGCGACGATGCTCGCACCGCCCGCTAGGAGGACCCCGCCTGCACCGAGACCCTTCAGGATGGTGCGTCGAGTGATTGAACTCATGTGCAATCCGTATGACGTGTTGTACCATCATAAGTTTATTTCATACATTTCGACTAGAACTAAACTAAGGAAACTCTGAGTTACCCCGGTACACGACAGTCTCGAACGGGGTTTTCTCGGGGTTGACGAAAAATAAGGGTCGAAACACCATCATTTGTCGATGAAACTATATTACCTGATACTATCATCGTTTCCGCTCGGTTTCGACGAAGAGGTCCGCCTCGTCGTCTCGTCATCTCTGTCGGGTTCGAACGAGACGGGAACCGACCGAAGTAGCGAAGAGACAGGGTATCGAGCGCTTCGCCGCTACCTCGACGATAGAAAAGGAGAGACGGCGAAAGCCGATACTGGTCGAAACGCGTCGGCTCAGACGAGTTCTTCGGCGACGACGTCGGCCGCGAGGAGGTTCGGGTCGATAGCCAAGTCGGCCTGTCCGCTCGCAAACTCGGGAAGCGAGTCGTACGAGTAGGTGACGATGCGAATCTCCGAGTTCAGTTCTTTGGCGACCGAGATAGCCGTCGCGTCGGCCATGTCGGTGAGGACGAACAGGTCTGCCTCTTCGACGCCGGCGTCTGCGAGGGTCTCCGCGCCGACGGGGTCCGACAGGCGGACGATTTCGACGCCTTCTGCTTCGAGTGCTTCGCCCAGTCCGTCGCCGTCTGGTCCTGCGATGAGTGCAATCATTCGTATTCGATGGTCGCTGGTGGTTTGTGCGTCACGTCGTAGACGACGCGCGCGACGTTCTCGTTCGTTCCGGTGATACGCGACTGGATGCGCTGGAGGGTCTCCCACGGGAGTTCCTGTGCGCGGGCGGTCATGCCGTCGCGGGATTCGACCGAGCGGACGGAGACGATCCATCCGTGGACGCGGTTGTCGCCCTTGACGCCGGTGCCCTTGCCGATGACGGCGGCGAACGCCTGCCACGGTTCGTGTTTTGCGACTTCTTCTTCGACGATGTGGCACGACTCGCGGGCGACCTGTACCTTCTCGGGGGTGAGTTCGCCGATGACGCGAACGGCGAGACCCGGGCCGGGGAAGGGCATTCGCTCGGCGATGACCGATTCGAGACCGAGTGCGCGTGCAACCTCGCGGACCTCGTCTTTGTAGAGGTCGCGGACGGGTTCGACGATGCCGTCGAAGTCCACGACATCGGGGAGACCGCCGACGTTGTGGTGTGACTTGATGTTGCCTTCGGACTCGATTCGGTCGGGGTAGATGGTCCCCTGTACGAGGTACTCCGCGTCCGTGTCCTTCGCTTCGCGCTCGAACTCGCGGATGAACTGTTCGCCGATGACCTTGCGCTTTTCTTCGGGGTCGATGACGCCTTCGAGCGCGTCGAAGAATCGGTCTTCGGCCTCGACGATTCGAAGGCTCTCCATGAAGTCGAACGTCTCCGCGATTTCTTCGGTCTCACCCTTGCGCATCAGACCCGTATCGACGTAGACGGGCGTGAGTTGCTCGCCGACTGCTTCGTAGGCAAGGGTGGCCGCGACGGACGAATCGACGCCGCCCGAGAGCGCGATAATCGCGTGTTCGTCGCCGATTTGCTCTCGGATGTTGGCTTTGGCTTCCTCGATGAACTCTTCGACGTTCACCATTACGCCATCACCTCCTCGTCGAGTTTGCGCGCGTCCAGTTCGCCGAGTACCGCCTTCAGCAGGCCGACGAAGGGCGGACTCGCGCGGTCGGGGCGCGACCGGAATTCGGGGTGGTACTGCGTCCCGAAGAAGAACGGGTGGTTCGTGAGTTCGAGAATCTCCATACGGTTCTCTGCACGGCCGGAGAACCGAAGGCCTTCGGATTCGAGTTCGTCGATGAGTTCGGGGTTCACTTCGTAGCGGTGGCGGTGGCGCTCCGTACAGGAGTCGTCGCCGTAGAGTGTTTCGGCGAGCGTGCCCGGCGTGATGTTCGTCGTGTGCGCGCCGAGACGCATCGTCCCGCCCATGTCTTCGACTTCGTACTGTTCGGGGAGCAGGTCGATGACGGGATACGGGGTGTCCTCGTCGAGTTCGGTCGAGTGAGCGCCCTCGTGGCCGAGCACGTTGCGCGCCTGTTCGACGACGGCCATCTGGAAGCCGAGACAGAGTCCGAGGAACGGGACGTCGTTCTCGCGGGCGTACCGAATCGCGTCGATTTTACCGTCGGTCCCGCGAGACCCGAAGCCACCGGGGACGACGATGCCGTCGGCGTCCTGCAGGCGTGCTTCGTGTTTCTCGTCCATCTCGTCGGCATCGACCCACAGGATGTTGATATCGACGCCGCACTCGATGCCGGCGTGCTTGAGCGACTCGTGGATGGACATGTAGGCGTCTTCGAGCGCGTACTTGCCGACGAGCGCGATATCGACCGACCCGGTTCGCTCGGCGGTGACGAGTTCGCGCCAGCGACTGTCGCGTTCTTCCTTCGGAAGCGCCTCGCCATCGATTTGGAGGCGTTCCATCACGTACTCGTCCAAGCCTTCTTCTTCGACCATCAGCGGGACGTGGTAGATGTCCGGCACGTCGGGGTTGGAGAACACCGCTGCGTCCGGCACGTCACAGAACTGCGCAATCTTGTGTTTGGTCTCGGCTTCGAGTTTGTCGTCCGACCGGCCCACGAGAATATCGGGTTGCAGGCCGATGCTCCGGAGTTCCTTGACGGAGTGCTGGGTCGGCTTCGTCTTCTGCTCGCCGTTCTTCGAGTACGGGACGAGCGTGACGTGGGTAAAGAGCACGTCGTCGTCGTCCTCTTCGGAGGCGAACTGGCGCAGGGCTTCGAGGAAGGGCATCGACTCGATGTCGCCGACGGTGCCGCCGACTTCGACGATACACACGTCGGTTCCTTCGGCGGCCTCGCGGATTCGTCGCTTGATGTCCTCGGTGACGTGCGGGATAATCTGAACCGTCTTGCCGAGGTAGTCACCGGCGCGCTCCTTCTGGATGACGTGCTGGTACGTCTTGCCCGTCGTGATGTTGTGGTCGGCGGTCATGTCGATGCCCAGGAATCGCTCGTAGTTCCCGAGGTCCAAATCGACTTCCGCGCCGTCTTTGAGCACGTAGACTTCCCCGTGCTCGTAGGGGTTCATCGTGCCCGCGTCAACGTTGAGATACGGGTCGATTTTCACTGCTGTGACGTCGAATCCGGCGTTCTTCAGGAGACGGCCGGTGCTGGCGGCCGTGATTCCCTTTCCGAGGCCGGACATGACGCCCCCCGTTACGAAAATGAACTTGCGCCCGAGTGTAGGGTCGTATTCGTCCGTCGGCATACTGACTGTGCGCAACTGGACTTCAAAACGATTTCGGAGCCAACGGTGTATGGCAATTAAACTCACACTACCAATTGATGAAAAAACGGTGACCAAATTGCTCGTTTAGTCGAGTTCTTTGATGATTCTCGCGGGGTTGCCGCCGACCACGACGCCGTCCGGGATATCCTTCGTCACGACCGAGCCAGATGCCACGACGACGTCGTCGCCGATGGTCACACCGGGATTGATGACCGACCGACCGCCAATCCACGCGTTGTCGCCGATGGTGACCGGCTCGCCGAACTCCGGGCCTTTGATTCGCTCGGCGGCGTCGATGGGGTGGGTCGCCGCGTAGATGTGGACGCCCGGCCCGAGTCCGGCGTTGTCGCCGATTTCGATGGGGCACACGTCGAGGAAGACGCAGTCGAAGTTGGCGAAGAAGTGCTCGCCGACGGAGATGTTGTAGCCGTAATCGCATTTGAACGTTGGCTCGATTTCGAACGTCTCGCCCGCGTCGCCGAACAGTTCGCGGACGAGTCCCTCGCGGCGGTCCGTCTGCGTCTCGTCAGTGTCGTTGAACAGACGCGTGAGTCGTCGCGCGCGCTTGCGCTCTTCGACTAACTCCGGGTCGCCCGCGTCGTAGAGTTCTCCGGCGAGCATCTTCTCCTTCTCAGAGACCATTGGGTCGGGTTTTCGGGGCGAACGGGAAGTAGGTAACTCAGCCGGAGACCACACCGAACACTGTCTGTCCGGCCTCGAACGAGACAACGCCGAGCGACTGTCCGACACGTGGGTCATACCTCGGAGTCGTCACTTGTCCGTAGAGTTATACGTATGCAGTTGGATACCAACCTACGGAATCACAGGGCACCCAAATGTGTTCGGCTCCGCCTCTACAGGAGCCACTTGACCGAAGTCCCATTCGGTCAATTCACCTCGACCTATTCGTGTGGCCGTCACGCGGAACGCATCACAGAGTTCTCACACGTTCCGCAGACCACGATGACAGATTTCGATACACATACCTCGACGACTACGCAGACCGTGAATGCCGACGCAGACCGCTTTCAGACTGCGTTCGACCCTCGTGAAGACTCCGTCACCGAGACACTCATCCAAGCAGTCGCATCGGTGACGAACCGACGACCCAACCACCTCCCAGTGTTGAACGACTACATCGACCCGGACGCGCTCGACGCACTCTTTCGACCGAAGGGGAACGAAACGGATGCTGCGTCTGACCACACGATATTTTTCAGATACGCGGAGTGCAACGTCCGAATCGACGCGATTGGCGTCGTGACGATTACGTTCGACAATCGAGTGTAGCCTGAGGGCTACCGCAACCGTAGCGTTTGAACCTCTTCACCGAGTTCGTACACACATGACGAACTTCCCGCAACTCGGATTCGGGACGTACAAACTCGAAGACCGCGACGAGTGCGTGTCCGCAGTCACGACCGCCCTCGACGTCGGCTACCGCAACATCGACACCGCCCAGATGTACGACAACGAGGAGTACGTCGGCGAGGCGCTCGCAGCGTCCGACGTCCCTCGTGACGAGGTGTTCGTGGCGACGAAACTCGATACGAGTAACCTCACCGCCGAAGCGGTCAAAGAAACGACCAAAGAGTCCGCCGACAAACTCGGTCTCGACACTATCGACCTCCTCTATGTCCACTGGCCGCTCGACACCTACGACGCCGACGAGACGCTCGCCGCACTGGACGAACTCTACGACGAGGGCTTGATTGCGAACCTCGGCCTGAGCAACTTCCGGCCCGACCAACTCGAAGCTGCCATCGAGAAACTCGACGCACCGCTCTTTGCGCACCAAGTCGAGATGCACCCGCTGCTCCAGCAGCGCGAACTCCGCGAACTCGCCGACGAACACGACCACCATCTGGTCGCCTACTCCCCGATTGCACGGAATCAGGTCGCCGACAACGACACCATCGTCGAAATCGCCGAGAAACACGACGCTTCGCCCGCGCAGGTTGCGCTCGCGTGGATTATGTCGAAGGGTGCGACGGCGATTCCGAAGGCGTCCAGCGAGGCGCACATCCGCGACAACTTCGCCGCGCTCGACCTCGAACTGGACGCGGAAGATATCGCGGCTATCGACGAACTCGACGAGACGAACCGCATCGTCGATTTCGACGCCGCGCCGTGGAACCACGCCTAAGTTCGTTCACGACCGTCTGAAACTCTCGAATTCGGTCGTCTCAGAGGAACGTTTTTCGCCGCTGTTGTCCCGCTGAAAGCAGTAGTGAACATATATGATGGATTACTCCGTAGAGTCAATTATGGCGACAGTGGTGGTGGCCTGTCCACATTGCGGACAAATGGTGGAATCGAACTACGACGGTGACGCACACTTCGACGGGGTTCGGCAACGACTCAAGAGTGAGTACCGATTAGCGCGCGAGACCTGTCCGGTCTGTTCACATCCGTACGACCTCCGTCGCGCGTAAAAGTAGAAGCGAGAAAACGAGCACCGAAAACTGAGCACCGAAAATCCCCCTGGCGGGGTGGCCGTGGGCGTGCTTATCCGGTGTTTTTCATCCCGGCGGCAATACCTTTGACCGTCAGCCGAAGGGTTCGTTCTTCTTCGTCCGTCCGGTGGGTCTGTGACAGCAGGTGCGTCTGCAGCAGGTTCAGCGGGTCAACGTAGGGGTTCCGGCGTGAGAGGCTCTCTTCGAGCCACTCGCGCTTGAGCAGTCCGTCGCGGCCGGTGATATCGAGCATCAGCGAGACGGCGTCTTCGTACTCCGCCTGGAGCCGTGGGAAGTACTCGTTGCGCAGGTCTTCGTCCGCGAGGTTCGCGTACTCGGCGGCGATTTCGAGGTCCGTCCGCGCCAGCGACGTCGCCGCGTTGTCGAACACGCTGTGGAAGAACGGCCACTCGTCGTACATCTCTCGAAGGGTGGCGAGGTCGCCGCCCTCGTCGAGGTAGGCTTCGACGCCCTGGGCGAGCGAGTACCAACCCGGGAGGATACACCGCGATTGCGTCCACGAGAACACCCACGGAATCGCCCGCAGGTCTTCGACGGTGCGCTCCGCGTCGGAGCGAGAGGCGGGCCGAGAGCCGAGGTTGAGTTCCTCGATGACCGTGATGGGCGTCGCCTGCTCGAAGTAGGAGACGAAGCCGTCGGATTCGAGGAGGTCACGGTACTCGGCGCGGGCCGCCGCTGCCATGATGTCCATCGCTTCGACCCAGTGGTCGGGGACGTGCTCTTCGGGTTCCCGAATCGACTGGAGTCGCGCGCGAACCTGCGCGTTGAGCATCTGTTCGAGGTTGCGCTCGGCGATACGCGGGTTGCCGTACTTCTCGGCGATGGCCTCGCCCTGCTCGGTGAACTTGATTTGGCCGGTGACCGTCTCGTTCGGCAGTGCGAGCATGGCCTCGTTCATCGGGCCGCCACCGCGCGAAATCGAGCCACCGCGGCCGTGGAACAGTCGCATCGTCACGTCGAAGTCGTCGCAGATGGTGGCGAGCCGACGCTGGTTCTTGTAGAGGTCCCAGTTGGCCGCGAGGAAGCCGTTCTCCTTGTTGGAGTCGGAGTAACCCAGCATAATCTCCTGGACGTCGTTGCGGGCGGCGAGCGCCTTCTCGTAGGCGTCGTTCTCGAACAGCGTGCCCATGATACGGCGCGCGCCGTTGAGCGCGGACTCGGTTTCGAGGAGTGGCACCACGTCGAGACCACAGTGGTCGGGCAGGGAGACGACGCCCGCTTGGTCGGCCAAGAAGAGCACTTCGAGGACGTGCGACGGCTCTTCGGTCATCGAGATACAGTACGTGTCGATTGCGCCGACGCCGTACTCGCGCTGCCACTCGCCGAGTTTGCGGAAGCGACGAAGGACGCGCTGTGCGGTATCGGAGAGGTCTTCGACGGCTTCGAAGTCCACGACCGGTTCGTCCTGGAGAATCGCGTCGGTGAGGAGTTCGACGCGTTCTTCTTCGGTTCGCCCGCGGTAGTCGATTCCCTCGTGGGCGAGCGCGTCGTGGACGGCTTCCGTGTGGTTCTCTTGGTGGTCGCGCAGGTCGAGGCTGGCGAGCGTGAACCCGAAGGTATCGACCTGTCGCATCAGGGGTTCGACGTACACGTTTGCGACCTGTTCGGCCCCGATGCTCCGGAGACTGGCGTCGATGACCTCCAGGTCGTCCATGAGTTCCGCGGGTTCGTTGTAGCCGTTGGGTCGAACGTCCTCGATGCGGCGGAGGCGCTCGCGCATGAGCTTCAACTTCTGGCGGTAGGGTTCGTCGGGGTAGCGCTCGTCCGCCTCTTCGGCGACGACCGGCAGCAACTCGCGGTCGGCCTTGAGCGACCGTTCGAGTTCGTGACCGGTTTCGACGCGGGTCGCGTCCTGACTCAGCACGCCCGAGAGGCGCTTGAGCGAGTCGCTGTACTTTTCGAGGACGACGTTTCGCTGTCGTTCCAGCGTCTCCTCGGTGACATCGACGGTGACGAACGGGTTGCCGTCGCGGTCCGACCCCGCCCACGAGCGGAATTCGAACAGTTTGGGCACGTCGAGTCCCGGATACTCGCGGTGGATGACCTCTTCGAGTTCCTCGTACACCTCTCCGACGACGTCGAAGAGGATGCTTTCGAGGTACCATTGCACGTTTCGGGCTTCGTCTGTCGGTTCCGGGCGGCGATTGCGCACCTGGGAGGTCTGCCAGAGGCTCGTCACCTCTGCGACGATGTGTCGCCACTCTTGGTCGTTTTCGAGGTCGGTCAGTCGTCGTTCGTCGAGGGTTTCGAGTCGGTTCGCAATCGACCGAAGCTTCGCCTTGACCGTCTTCCGACGTGCTTCCGTGGGGTGAGCGGTGAACGTCGGTTCGATGAGCACGTCGTCGAGGACGGTACCCAGGAGTTCTTCGTCCACGTCTTCGTCGCGGAGTTCGTCGAGTGTATCTAAAATCCCGTCTTCGAGCGTGCCTTCCTGCGACCCTTCGCGGATGACACGCACGCGCTCGCGCTCTTCGGCGAGGTTGATGAGTTCGAAGTACGTCGTGAAAGCGCGCGCGACGATACTCTCCGTCTCGGGTTCGAGTTCCGAGAGCACTTCGTACAGGTCTTCTCGAGACCCGGTCTCGCCCTTTCGGTAGGCTATCGCCGCTTTTCGAAGCTCTTCGACCGTCTCGAACGACGCCGTCGAGGTTTGCGCCTCCAGTACGTCCCCGAGCAGTGCCCCAAGCTCGCGGACGTCTTGGCGGACGTCCCTGGTGTGCAATCGCATCGTTATACTCAGATACGAGTAGCAACTTGTAAAAGTGCACGAGTAGCGTCGAAAAATTGCCCGAGTTTCAGTTCTCAATGAATGTTTGACAACGACTACTGTTTTTCTCGGCACAGGCTTGAGTCGGACGCTCGGACGAACACCCGAGACAGGCGAGCGGACACACCCGAGAGCGACCGAGGTTCTGTGACCGAACAACAGGGGGGATTCGTCACGCTTTTACTGGCCCACTCGAAGTTCAGAACATGAGCGATAGCGACAAGTACCCCAGCGACTCAGGTCGGCGTCGGTTCGTCAAAGGCGTCGTTGGGGGAGCGGCGCTCGCGGGCGTGGGAACGACTGGCGCGGCCGCAATCAACTCCGCGACCACCTCACCCGGTGCGGGTGGCGGTGCGACGCAAGCGTACGCAATCGAGAACACTGGCGGCCCCGCCCCGCGCGGTATGCCACAGATTCCGGTCGAAATCGACTCGGACGGCTTCATCAAGGGCGTCTGGCCGGAAGTGAAGACCGAAAATCAGGGCGGTATCGAAGTCACCGTCGCAAGTACTGAAGACTACAAGGGCACTGGCGTCACCTACTCCTCCGAGTGGTTCCAGTACTGCGGTGTCGAGTCCTACGAAGGCATTCAGCCCGACTACGAGTCTGACAACTACTTCCTCTCCGACTCCGGTGCCTACGAGTGGCAGTCTGAGACCTACAGCGCCGGTGACCGCCTGAACATCAACGACTTCTCCGACTACACCGAGTGGGGCAACGGCATCGGACGAGCGGGTCTCGGCAAGCCCGCGACCGGCACGTGGCGCTCGCAGGACAGCGAGGACACGATTCCGATTCAGATAATCCGCTCGCCGCTCATCGAAGAAGCGGCCCAGGATAACGAGTGGCTGGCCGCTTCGACTGACCAAGGCGTCATCGCGTGGCTCAACAAGTGTACGCACTTCTGTTGTGTCCCCGGCTACAAGCAGGCCGCCGACGCCGCGAAGTTCGGTGCGGAAAACGACGTCTACTGTCAGTGCCACCAGTCGGTCTACGACCCGTTCTCGGTCGTCCAAACGCTGTTCACCGCTCGCCCGCGACCGCACAGCGGCGAATAACGAATTCGGTTCTTCTCTCTCCTCTCTCGCGTTGCACGCTCTGAGCGCCGCTCTTCGCCCGTGAACAGTCGAAAAGAGAACCTCGTTAGCCCCCGCTCACCGGCGGGAACAACGCGAGTTCGTCGCCCGTCTGTGCGGGCGTTCCGAGTTCTGCTGGTTCGCCGTTCCGAAGCACGTTGATGTGGTCGTGGAGACTGCCATCGGTGGCGAGCACCCGCGATTCGAGCGCTGGGTGAGATTCGAACAGCGCATCGAGGGCATCACCCACCGTCGCCTCGTCTGTGACCTCCACCGACACCGTTCGCGCCTCGGCGACTTCTGCGAGGTCTGCGAACAACTTCCACTCCATGACACACACTCCTCGTTCTGTGGTCATGAGGATTGCGCCCCCGTATCGAGACCCTCGCCACTGAGTTCGGTCCACTCGGGACCGTCGCCATCGCCGTCCGAGTCGTCGGTATCCGAGTCGCCGCCGTCTGTCTGGGCCATCGTCGCCCGCTGTTCGACCTTCCTGAGCAGTTCCGGCCGGGCGACGACGTAGAGTACGTCACCGGCACCGAGTTCGCGGGAGTTGCTCGGGATGGCATCGACCGGCTTGTTCGTGGGACGGATTGCGACGACGGCCGCCCCGACGTCCGCAACCGGCCGGCCGTCGAGTTCCGCGCCGTCGGCGACGGTGACGACGGCCATCGTCTCGTCGGCGTTCCGCAGCAACGACGCGAACTCCCGGTCGATGTGTGGTTCGGACGGCAGCGTGACCAGTCGGTACGTTTCCGCCGTCGAGAGCGCCGCGGCATCGTCGGCATCGAGCGCGATAGTCGCCGTGTCGTCGGCGACGCCGCGGAGTTCGCCGAAGGCGACTCGCTTCGCAGACGGCCGTTCGATGGGTTGTTCCGCCGCTTCCCCGTCAACGGCTGTTTCATCCGCGTTCCCGTTCGAAACGACGGCGTGTCCCTCGTCGGACGTCCCGCCATCTGATGACGTACTGGGCGTCGGTATCGACCACACCTGCACCGGGTCGCCGGCGGCAGCGCCCGGGCCGGGGTCGCCGCGAACCGGGACCGCGACCGTTCCAGGTGCGAGTGTCACCCCGAGTCCGGCGATTCGGCTCCCGAGTGCGAGGTAGGTGACCGCCCCGTCGTCGTCGAACTCGACGTCCACGTGGCCGACGCCGTGGTCCTCTTTCAGACGCGACGCGAGTCGGTCGCGGAGTTCGTCCGTCGAGAGACGTCGCGGGAAGAGCAGCGTCTTGCCCGCAAGCTGCTCTTTGACCGACTCCGAGACCGGGTCGTACGCCTCGATGTCCTCGATTTCGTCGGGGAGCGTGACCGACGTGACGCGCCCCACCGTTCGAACGAGGCGGCTCACTTCGGCGTCGAGTTCTCTCGCGCCCGCGACGGCGAACACGTCCGTGGCGATACGGTCGCCGACGAGACGGCCGACCGGCGAGATGAGCGCCGCACCGATGAGGACGCCGGCGTTGAACAGTACCGTCTCGGGGTTGAACACCTCACTACCGGTCTCACCGAGCACGTCTGCGAAGAGACCGACGGTGTTGAGATACAGTGCGACGATTGCCGACCCGAACAGCACGGCGAGCGCCTGCGGAATCTCCGCTTTCGTGAACCATCGATAGCCGAGCGCCGCCAGCGCGGCGGTCAGGAATCCACCGACGAGCAGTCCGATGAATCGCAGAATCGGGAGGACGAGCGCGTCGTCAACCTGTGGGACCGAAATCTGTGAGAGGACGGTGGCGAGAACTATCGGTTCGCTCATGCCACGACCTCCGAAAATCGGTTCAAATCGCTCCTCGTCCCGACGGCGAAGACGGTATCACCGGCGCTGACGCGGTGGTCACCACGAGGGGCTATCTTCCACGCACCCTCGTGACGGACGGCGAGAATCGCCACCCCGTACGTCTCTCGAACCTCTGCCTCGCGGAGCGTCACGTCGTCCAGCACACCATCGACGGCAGGGGTGACTCGCGCGAAGCGTTTCCCGGCGCGTCGGAGCAGCGAGACGAGTTCGAACTCGCGTCGGACGCCGCGCGAGCGGACTTCGAGTCGTCGAACGTCGCTGCCGAGCAGTGATTCGACGTTGCTGCGCTCGACGGCGAGCGTGACACTCCCGGCCCCGCCTTCAGCAGTCGGCGCACGAGGCGTGACGAGAGGCCGGTCGTCGCCCGCTTCGTCGTCTGTCTCCGACTCGGTCGAATCCGCCGAGGCGGTGATACCCGCGACGGTTGCATCGATTTCTCGCTCGTCGGTGACGACGGTCACCTCGTCTCCCTGTGCGAGTCCGGTCGGGACGAGCGTCGAGACGGAGACGGCGCGCGTCCCGGATTTCAGACGACGAGAGACACCCCCGCTCGGCGGGGCCGCGGCGACCGTCGCCTTCGCTTCTTCGTTGATGCTGACTTCGACCGCTTCGAGGTGGAACTCGCTTTGCAGCCGGTCGGCGAAGCGTGTCTCCAACTCTGGAATCGGAATATCGGCGGGGAACATCCACTCACCGTCACGAATCTTCGACCGCAACTCGGCCGAAATCGGCGGGTAGCCCTCGACGTCGCCAACGTCGCCGGCGACGGTCACGCGGACCTGCCCGCGCCCGCCGACGAGTTCGACCACGTCGGTCGAGAGCGTCCGCTCGGTGAGTTTTCGCAACGAGACCTTCCGCGGGATTTCGGTCGCAAACGCGTCGCCGCGATTGTGGGCGTAGAGCGCCCCCATCAGGACGACGAGGAGGGCGACGGTGAGTCGAACTTGGTTCGCAGACTGCGTGATGCTCGGGTCGGCCAGTGCCATGAGACCGCCGCTCGCGCCGGCGATGGCGACGCTGAGGACGACCACGGCGAGTCCGGGAACCGTGATGCCGGTGATGTAGCGAAACCCGAACCCGAGTGTCCACGCGACGAGCGCGGGCACCAGCCCGGTTAAGACGCCGAAGTAGAGACCATAGACGACTTCGACGGGTAATGAAGCCATAGCCGGTTCCACTCGCTGACGGACCAAATGTGTACCGGGGAGCGTGCGAACAAGTCACGTCCGTCGAGACCAGACCAATCCACTTTTTTCGTGGCACCTCGTGGACTCGGTGATATGGTGTCGGTACGTGACTGGTTCGGTGCTCGGACGACCATCGGCGTTGTCTTTCTCGCCGCGGTGTTCTCGACGGGTATCGGACTGGTGAACATCAGCGTTCCCGCGACGGGCGGCGTGCTCGCCCCGTACATCCCCGAGTCGGTCCGCCTGCTCGCCGGATTTACGGGCACGCTGACTGGCTTCTTGCTCCTGGCGAACTCCTTCGGGCTTCGTCGTCGCCTCCGGTCGGCGTGGTATCTCGCGTTCGTCTTGCTCCCCGTCTCGGCGATACAGGGCTTGATTCAGGGGTCGATTGGCGCGGTTCTACTTGTCGCCCTCTCGCTCGTCGGACTCGTCTTGCTCGTCATCAACCGCGGCGTGTTCGACCGTCCCGTCGATCTCTCGGTGACGCAACTGTCGGCACTGCTCGCCATCGTCGGGTCGTTATCCTACGCGACGGCGGGAGCCTACGCCCTCAGAGAACAGTTCAACGGCATCGAGACGCCTTTCGACGCGCTGTACTTCGCGCTCGTCACCGGCAGCACCGTCGGCTACGGCGACATCACTCCCGACACGGCGATTGCCAAGCTATTCGGCCTTTCGGCACTTCTCGTCACCGTTGCGAGCTTCGCGGTCGCCCTCGGTGTCCTGCTCACGCCCGCTATCGAAGCACGACTCACCAAAGCACTCGGACGAATGACTGACACACAACTCGACATCCTCGAAAACCACGTTCTCATCCTCGGCCACGGAGAACTGACCGAACCGATTCTCGAAGAACTCGAAGACCGGGCGTCCGTCCTCATCATCACGCCCGACACGGAACGCGCCCAACGGCTCACCGAACGCGGCTTCGACGTGCTCACGGCCGACCCGAGCGGCGAGGAGTCGCTCGAACGCGCCCGCGTCGAGACCGCTCGCGCCGTCATCGTGGCGACCAACAACGACGCAGAAGACGCCCTCGCCATCCTGACCGCGCGGCAACTCAACCCGGATATCCACATCGTCGCGGCCGCGACCCACCGCGAGAACGAGAACAAACTCCGGCGCGCCGGCGCGAACACCGTCATCAGTCCGGCCGCGCTCGGCGGCCACTTCCTCGCCGAGTCCGCTATCGGCGGTCGTGGACTCGAAGGGCTCGAGACGAAACTGCTCGACGAAGAACCGGAGAAAGTGATGGAACAGACCGGCGTGGACCCCGACGAGGAGTTCGGCGAGGACGCGGGCGACGACTGACCGACCGGCGACGACCGACCGGCGACGACCGCCCGGCGACTGACCGCCCGACGACCGCCCGGCGCTTACTTGGAGTGGCCGCGGTCGAAGACGGCCACGTCGGAGTCTATCTCTTTGATTCGTTCGAACGTCGGCGGCGAGATGAACCGCGAGGCCGCCGACCGCTCGCCGCTGGAACCGAGCACCACGAGGTCGTAGGTCTGGGCGTTCGCCGTCAGAAAGTTCGTCACGGGTGCGCGGGCGACGCGCGTCTCGATGTTGCCGTCGGCCGTCTCGACGAGGTTTGCGAGTTTCGTCTCGGCGCGCCGGCGTTCGACCTCCGAAGCGATACACGTCGTGACGCTCACGCTCCCCGTCTTGCCGGCCAAGCGCGTTGCGAAATCGACCATGGCGTGTGCGGTGTCGCCGGGCCGAGAGACGAGCACGAGCACACGCCGCCACTTGTGTCGGTCTTCGACCGACCGAAACGCCACCGTGTCGTACTGGCCGCCGAAGAGACCGCGAACGTAGTCCGAGAGGAAGCCTCTGTCTTCCTCGTACGGACACGCCACGAGGTCGCAGTTGGTGTTTTTCGCGGTCTCTAAGGTCGTCGGCAGCGGTTCGCCGCGGGCGACGACGACTTCGACCGGGACGCCGATACGCGTTCGAATCTGGTGGGCGACCCGTTCCAGTCGTTCGACTGCGGCGTCAGCAGTTGGATTTCCAGTGCTCTCCGCGGCGAGGTCACCCGGACGCCGCTGGGTCTCTTCGCTGGAGTCGATTGGCCGTGCGCCCTCGGTCTCGCGCGGTTCGAGCACGTCGAGGAGGACGACTTTGCCGGCCGTGTGTGCGGCCGCCAACCGTGCGGCGAAAAAGGCAGTCTGGTTCCCCGTGTCGCCCCGCATGGGCACGAGCACGTGGTCGTCGCCGCGGACAGTCTCGTAGAGGTACTCTGCTCGTCGCTCGTAGAACTCGTTACGCCACACCCAGAAGAAGAGCGCGATGACGACGCTGGCGAAGAAGATACTCACCACGTACTCGACGGGTTCGACGTCGCCCGTCACGAGCGTCAGCAACGCGGTCGAAAACGCCGATGGGGCTTCGACGTCGAGCGCCCACGTCGCCGCTCCCGCGAGCAAGATAGCGAGCGCGGCCGAGGTGGGGTGGACGATAACCGTCTCCGAGGGCACGTACGCCCACTGGGTAAACGCGAAGGCGACGAGACCACACAACGCGCCCACGGTGAGCGCGACGACGAACCGGACGGGCGACGCATAACGGCCTTCGGGGTCGGCAAAGAGCGTGTACGTCCCCGCCGCGAGCGGTGGAAACAGCAGGAACGAGAGTTCGGTAATCGCGTTCGAGATGAACGTCACCACCGCGATGAGGAGCGGGATGACGAGCAGAACCGTCAGGTGAAGGAGGTTGTTCGTGTTCTCTATCCAGCGCCGAAACGCCGCGAGTTCCCGTCGCTCTGCCCGTCGAACACGGGTAGAGAACGCTTTCGCGCGACCGAGAATCTTCTCGGGAAGGCGGCGCAGTCGCATCGAGAGCCTAGTGCAGGTCGGCGACGGCGTCGAGCGAGATTTTGATGGCGCGCTCGACGTTGTTCTTCGCCTTCTCGGGGAGTTCGTCGTCGGAGTCTGCACCCTTCTGCGTGCCGGCGACGAGGTTGCCATCGACCGTACAGATGGCACCGGCGCGGAGTCCCTTGCGGCGGGCGAGCGAGAACACCGTCGCGGCCTCCATCTCGATAGCGAGCAATCCGGCGTCGTTCCAGTCTTCGACGTACTCGTCGGACTCGTTGTAGAACGCGTCGTCGGAGACGATGGGACCGACGTGTACGTCTTCGTCGTTCGATTCGGCGGCGTCGCCAGACTCCGTCTGGCGGCCTGCTGAATGTGATTCAGCAGCGTCAACGAGCGACGTGAGCACGTCGTAGTCCGGAACTGCCGGGTAGACTTCCGACTCGTAGCGCTTCGAGGTGCCCTCCTCTTTGGCCGCGCCGGTTGCGACGATCATGTCGCCGATTTCGATGTCTTCCTGCAGCGCGCCGATTGTGCCGACGCGAATGAACGTCTCGACGCCGACCCGGGAGAGTTCTTCGACCGCAATCGCGGCGGAGGGACAGCCGATTCCGGTCGAGGAGATGGTGAGCGGGACGCCCTCGTACTCGGCGTTGACGATTTTGTACTCGCGGTTCGCTGCGACTTCCTCGACGTTCTCGCACTGCTTGGCGATGCGGTCTACACGCCCCGGGTCGCCGGGGATGAGTGCAATGTCGTGAACGTCGCCTTCTTCGACGAGGAGATGGGGCTGTTTCGCCATACTCGAACGTCTCGGGTCGCGGTGAAAAACGACGCGATTCGTGAGGTTCGAACTCGACGGTCTCGCCCCGTCCGAGTCGGGCGTTCAGGCGACACCGGCGAACACTGCCGGCGCGAGCACGAACATCGTCACCCCGAAGACGAGCGACGAACGGAGCCACTGGCCCCTGACGGCGGTCGCTCGCTCCTCGTAGATACTCCGTCCGGCACGAGGGAGGACGAAGTGGGCGAACAGCAGGTAAATCCACACCATCACGAACAGGGTTGCGACGAGATGGGGAATCGCATCGACGCCGAACAGTGGGAGGTCCGGGAACAGCATATCCGACGTGAGAAAGACGAAGGCGTACAGGACGCCGGCCATCGCACCCGCCAGGTAGTGGACGACGTTCGCATCGACGAAACTCACCTCGTCGGGTCGGCTTTTCCGAAGCACCGAAGCGGCGATGTACGCGGGCGTAAAGCCCTCGTCTTGTCGCCACATCGGGACGCCCATCACGATTGCGGCCGCGATACCGACGAGCGCGCCGAGGGCCAACTGCACCGTGAGCGAGGCCCCGGCTGCGAGCGCGTCGAGTACGACGACCGCGGTTCCCACCAGCGTCAGCATCGTTCCGACGATAGCCGGGAGGGACTAAAACGTGTGGGGTCGGACTGGTCGCGGGGGTTACGTCGCCTCGACGAGGTCGGCGAGTCGGTCCCAACTGAGTTGGGTTCGCGCCCCGGGTTCGGCGGCCGTGAGCGCGCCACACGCGTTCGCAACCGACAGTGCTCGCTCGTAGCTCGCGCCGTCGAGTCGCGCGGCGATGAATCCCGAGGCGAAAGCGTCGCCCGCGCCGGTCGTATCGACGGCATCGACCGGGTAGCCCGGGTGGACGTACCGGTCGTCGCCGTCACGAACTTCCGCGCCGTTCGGCCCGTGTTTGAGCACGAGCGTCGTCTCGTTCAACGCGTCGCTGATACCGCCGTTTCCAGCGGCTTCGTCGAGAGCGGTCGCCGCCTCGCGGTCGTTGAGGAAGACGAAATCGACCGTCCGAATCGCGTCGGCGTAGCCGCGGTCGCCGATTCGGCGGCCGGGGTCGAAGCTCACCGTGATGCCAGCCTCGGACGCGCGGTTGGCGAGAAGCGCCGCCGTCTCGGGGGACTGACTCGTCAAATGGAGGTGCTCTGCGGCTTCGAGCGTGCTCTCCGAGAGGTCGGCGGCGTGGAAGGCTTCGTTCACGCCCGGCGAGCCGAGGACGAACACGTCGCCCGCGGCATCGACGACGATGTACTTGACCGTCGTCGGCCCGGTATCGGCGGTCACGACGGACCGACAATCGACGCCTCTGGAGGCGAGTTCGGCGACTGCACCCCGCCCGTGGCTGTCGTCTCCGACACTCCCGAGCAGCGCGGCTGAAACGTCCAACCCGACGAGTCCGCTGGCGACGTTCGCGGCGCTGCCGCCGCCGGCACCGACGCGAGATTCGACCGTCGCCTCCCCGTCGGGGGCGGGAAGGGCATCGACGCGAAGTGTCACGTCCCAGTTGACGTGACCGGCACAGATGACTCGGGACATGCGTCTCCGTGAATCGTTTCGCCGGCCAGATAACTCTCTCGGGTCACTCGACGGGCAGGAAGGTAAGCTGAACCGAACCGTGTCTAAAAAGGGGGTTATTTTGCGCCAGTTCGACTACGCCGCAGAGATTCGAGCATCTCTTCACCTCTTTCGAGGAGGTAGTCGAGGCGCTCGTCGTCCAATGATAACACGAGTCTGGAAGACGGGTCGTAGGTGATGACTCCTGTGTCATCGAGCTTCGGAAGGTGTTGGTGGTGGAGTTGGGTCTTCGAACATCCACCATCAGGGACCACCGACTCGAACGCGTCGCCACCTGGCTCGTCGATGTGCATCGAGAGCGTGGTCAGCGCCATCGGTGTTCCGTGGGTCTGAAGCACGCGCAACACGTGGTTGCGGTGTCGATTTACGAGGATGTCAGACACGACCAGCCTGTCTTCCATCGAGTTCGAATCGTTCATTGGTAACACTAGTACCCCACCTACTGTTCGACGTATGTCAGCAAAAATGTGCGTTATTTTCAATAACCGCCCCCGAAAACGGGAACGAATTGGTATGGTTGGGTAAAATAACCTCTTTTTCTTGGGCGTATCCCGACTGTCCGTTTCTAATCGGGCACCACCGACGTGGGAAACCCGACGCCAGTTCACACGCCAGAGACGGCGAACAACAGCAGGTTGTGGACGCCCGGCCCGAGTCCGACCGCGGCGACGAAACCGAGGAGCAGCGAGCCTTCGGTCGGGTCGTCGCGTACGAGGTCCGCGAGGAAGACGACCACGAGCGATGCGATGGCGACTTTCACGAGCACGAAGAACCAACCGACGCCGAGCACGCCGGCCGTCGGGAGCGCCGCGCCAACGTCGAGGATGACCTGTGAGAGCGGGGTTCGCTCGCCGAACCCGAGCACGTCGATGCCGACTGCGGTCGAAACCGCGTCGAGCGTGTGGCCGAAGATTGCGAGCACACCGAGCGGTCCGGTGATGCTCACCTTCGGGTCGATTCGCTGGAGAATCCCCCACGCGAGCGGGGCGACGACGACGGAGGCGAAAAATCCGACCGCCGGCCAGAAGATGCTCAGCGTCCCACTCTGGTAGCCTGCGACGAGCGTGATACCGACGAGGAGGGCGGCGAACCCCACGCCGAGTATCGCAAGCAAACGGGCCGAAAACGCCCCCGCTGAGTCGAGACCGAGCCACGTCAATCCAGCGAGTACGGTGACGGAGAGGTACACTGCGGGCGTCCCGGCGAACGGTTCGATAATCGGCGGAAGCAGTCCCGTGACGAACTGGACGTGCAGTGCGGACCCGGCGACCATCCACGGGACGAGCGCGAGGACGTGGTCGGCCGAAACGGTCGGGCGACGGCGACTGAAGCCGACGCCGACGCCGACGAGTCCGGCGACGAGGACGACCAGATACGGAAGCGGCGGCAGCGCGAACCCTTCGGGCAGGATGGCCATGCAGGAGGCGCGGCCGGGCGCAGTGAAAGCCTTACGTTCTTTAGCCCGCCCGAATTTGAACCGGTATGAACCAATCCGACCTCGCCGCCCGCATCGACCACACCGTGCTCGGTCCCGAAACGACGATGGCAGACGTCGAGACCGTCCTCGACGAGGCCGACGAGTGGGGTATGAACGCCTGCATCCCGCCGTGCTTCGTCGAGGAGGCCTCGGAGTACGCCCCGGATGTCGTCCTCGCAACGGTCATCGGCTTCCCGCACGGCCAGAACACGACGGCCGCAAAGCGCGAAGAGGCGGTCGATGCGTGGCGCGCAGGCGCTGACGAACTGGACATGGTCATCAACGTCGGCCGCCTCAAAGCCGGCGACGACGAACTCGTCACCGAGGACATCTCGGAAGTCGTCGCGGCCGTGCCGATTCCGGTGAAAGTCATCATCGAGACGGCACTCCTGACCGAGGAAGAGAAACACCGCGCCTGCGAGGCGGCCGAAGAAGCCGACGCCGCGTTCGTCAAGACCTCCACTGGCTTCGCCGACGGCGGTGCCACGGTCGAAGACGTGGAACTGATGGCCGAGTACCTCCCCGTCAAGGCCTCCGGTGGTGTCGGCTCGTACGAGGACGCGCTGGCGATGTTCGAGGCCGGTGCCGAGCGCATCGGTGCGTCGTCGGGCGTCGAAATCGTCTCGGGCGCACCCGAAGAATAAGCTGGTTCGACTCTTTCGACTCTCACTACTCTGCGCGAAGCGCGACGAGTCTCGCCGGTTCGTTTTCGCCACCTGCTTCGACTACGAACAGCGCGTCGTGGGCGGGTGTCGGGCCGGTGAGCGCCCCGCCAGTGAGCGAGTACTTCC
Organism: Haloferax namakaokahaiae; assembly: GCF_042663225.1. Lineage (NCBI taxonomy): Archaea > Methanobacteriati > Methanobacteriota > Halobacteria > Halobacteriales > Haloferacaceae > Haloferax > Haloferax namakaokahaiae. The sequence continues at coordinate 310,567 of NZ_JBHTAA010000001.1, forward strand.
AGCGACGTGCCCCGATTCGAGTGTCGTCGATGCCGACGCCGCCGGAGCGGTCGAAGGCGATGACGCCGCCGCTGTCGTCGCTCGTATCCGAGACGAAGATGGTGTTGCCCGCGCCAGCGGGAGGCGCGAAGAAGTCGCCGTCTGCGGACCACTGTTCTTTGCCGTCGTGAACGTCGTAGGCGTAGAGACCGCTTCCGTCGGTCGAGAATACTCGGTCGGGAGCGACGACGACCGAGTCGTGCGGTGAGGATTCGTCGCGGTGCCAGCTCGGTTTTCCGGCGTGCATCGCCCCCCGTAGGTACGCAACACCCGCACCGAACGCCCCGGCGACGACATCACTCGAATTCGGCAGCGCGAGTGCTTCGATGCCACCGGGCAACTTGGTACGCCACAGTCCCGTCGGCTCTCGTCTCGGTCCGTCGTCGTAGAACATACTCACCTCGCCTCCTTCCGTCCCGACGACGAGACGATTGTACTCGGCGGCGAGAGAGATGACCGGTCCGAACACTCGTATTCGCCACTCGACGGTGCCGTCGCTGACGCGAATCCGGTAGACGTAGCCATCGATATCGGCGGCGTAGAGGTGGTCGTCGTCCGGTCTTGGCCGAACGATGGGTGCCCAAATCGACGAGACTGTGGGCGCGCGCCAGACTTCGTCGCCGTCGTGGGTGAGTGCGAGGACACCATCTTGGCTCCCACTCTGGCCGACGTAGACGTGGTCGGAATCGACCATCATCGACGGGTCGAAAGAGTTTCTCGTCGTTGCAGACCATCGCTCGCTCCCGTCGGCCACGTCGAACGCTCGGAGCCGGTCGGGTTCGAGGTAGTAGACGGTGTTCTCGAAGACTAGCGGACGGCTGAGGTCTAGTTCACTGACTTCGACGCCCCACGACTCGGTCGGTTTCGAATCTGGCCCGGTCGCCCGAGGGTTGTAACTCGTGCCAGTCGGCGAGAAGTTCGGAAATGGCCAATCGGCGCGGCCATCGCCGGTGCTTCCGCGTTCGCCACCGAGACAGCCAGCGAGTCCGAGTATCGAACTCGCACCGATGGCGTGGAGGAATCGTCGTCGTGTGGGGCGCAAAAAGAACTCACGGGAGGGCATTTGCTACGACTTCAAAACCGGGTGACAAATATCTTGTCGCCTTCGGGAGCGAATCCTCTCGAAAGCGCAGTCGTAAATGAGGAAGTCGGAAGGAAGGGACGCTTAGGCCGCGGGTCTGCTGCGGCGTGCTTCGGAGCGGTCGTGGAGCATGCTGCCGAGTGCGCCACCGACGACGCCGGGGATACCGGCGACGGCGATGAGCACGATGGCGGCGGCGAAGGTGGTCAGCCCGAAGAACACACCCTCGAAGAGGATGTTGAAGATGACCAGCCCGATGGCGACGATAATCGCGCCGAGCATGGTGGCGACGAGGCCGTTGACGGCACCGTCGGTCATTCCGGTTGCGACCATGTAGCCCGCGACGAGTCCACCGATGACGCCGATGAGACCGAAGCCGAGGACTGGCAGTGTGACGGTCGTAAAGGGAATTGTAAATCCACTGAGTAGGCCGAGCAGGAGTGTCGTCCCGAAGCCGTAAGCTATTGCACGTATGTTGAGTTCCATAGCAGTTCTATATTCGCTAGATAAGATGATGAATTATATTCGCGGAATAGCGTACAATACGTCGGGCGAGAGCATCCGTCTTTTCGCTCTATCCGGTTTTCAGACCGATTAGGTTCCATCTCGGCGTCCACTCTCGTTTCCAACGGCAGGACTGAAATCGTCACGTCACGGACGTGGCGGCGAAAGTATTTTTGTGGGCTGGCACTGGTTGACGAATCTCTGTTGGCGAGGGACGACCGATACCGCGGCCCTTTTGCCTGCCCACATGGTACGTGCCATAACCGAATGGCCCGATACCACATCGAAACGTACGGCTGTACCTCGAACCGCGGCGAGAGCCGAGCCATCGAGAGCGCGCTCCGCGATGCCGGGCACTACCGCGTCGAGGGTCCCGAGGAAGCCGACGTTGCCATCATGAACACCTGTACGGTCGTGGAGAAGACGGAGCGCAACATGCTCCGACGGGCCAAAGAACTGGAGCGCGAAACGGCGGACCTCATCATCACCGGCTGTATGGCCCTCGCGCAGGGCAACGACTTCCGCGAGGAAGGTATCGACGCCCAGATTCTCCACTGGGACGACGTACCGAACGCCGTCACCAACGGCGAGTGTCCGACCCCCGGCCCCGGCGTCGAACCCGTCCTCGACGGCGTCGTCGGCATCCTCCCCATCGCTCGCGGGTGTATGTCGAACTGTTCGTACTGCATCACCAAGTTCGCAACCGGGCGTGTCGATTCGCCCTCGGTAGAGGAGAACGTCGAGAAGGCTCGCGCGCTCGTCCACGCCGGAGCGAAGGAACTCCGAATCACGGGTCAGGACACCGGCGTCTACGGGTGGGACAAGGGCGAGCGAAAGCTTCCGGAACTCCTCGACCGCATCTGCACGGAAATCGAGGGCGACTTTCGGGTCCGCGTCGGCATGGCTAACCCCGGCGGCGTCCACGGCATCCGCGACGAACTCGCCGCGGTGTTCGCCGAGCACGATAAACTTTACAACTTCATCCACGCGCCGGTGCAGTCCGGGTCGGACGACGTTCTAGAGCACATGCGCCGGCAGCACCGCGTGGACAAGTTCAAGGAAATCGTCGAGACGTTCGACCGAGAGTTAGGATACTGGACGCTCTCGACGGACTTCATCGTCGGCTACCCCACCGAAACCGACGCGGACCATCAACGTTCGATGGACCTCCTGAAGGAGGTTCGCCCCGAGAAAATCAACGTCACGCGCTTCTCCAAGCGTCCCGGCACCGACGCCGCCGACCTGAAGGGTCTCGGCGGGACCATCAAAAAGGAGCGCTCGAAGGAGATGTCCGAGGCGAAGATGGACATCGTCGCCGACGCCTACGAGTCGATGATTGGTACCCAACACGACGTGCTCGTGGTCGAAGAGGGCCACGGCGACTCGGTGAAGTGCCGCGACGAAGCCTACCGCCAACTCATCGTCCAGAACGCATCCGAGTACGGACTCGAACCCGGCGACTTCGCCACCGTCGAGGTCACGGCACACCAGACCGTCTACGCGTTCGCAGAGCCGGTGGAGACGCCCGCCGAGACGGCCGTCGCCGGCGCGAAACAGCACTCCTAACGACTCCCCGTTCTCCCGACTCCCCGCAGTTCACGGCCGAATCGACCACACGAGTTCGTCCCGGGTCGAGTTCGGGAACTCGCCGTCGAAGTTCGTCAGTTCCCACGACGACGCGCCGACGAGTTCCAAGAGGAGTTCGAACTCCCGCTTCGTCATCGACTTGATTCGGTAGCTCTCGGAGACGACGAGTTCGTCGTTCGCATCGAACAGCGCCTTCTCACCGCGGACGATGCCTTCGATTTCGTCTTCGAAGTCGGCGCGGTGCATGATGCGATACGTCTCGCCGTCGAGTTCGACCTGTTCGGTCTCTTCGGTGCCGTAGTTCTCGATGACGAACTCGCAGTCCGGCGCGTAGAAGTTGAGTACCAATTCGCCGTCGTCGTCGGTCGCGGCGAGCAACGATTCGAGCGCCGCCAGTTGGTCGTCGATGGTGAGGTTGTGCAGGAACGCCCGAAACGGGACGATGACCAACTCGTAGGGGTCGTCCACGACGAAGTTCCGCATGTCGGCGTGCCACACCCGCGGGTCGAGTCCCTCCTCGTCGGCTTTCGTCCGGAGTCTGTCGAGCATCCCCGTCGAGATATCGATGCCCGTCGCATCGACGCCGTGGCGCAGGAGTTCGAGGTAGATACGACCCGTGCCACACCCGACTTCGAGCACGCGCCCATCGACTTCTCGGGCGCGCTCGACGTAGTACGACACGTCTTCTGTCGGCGACGTTTCTGCGTCGTACACCGAAGCCCACACGTCGTAGAAATCGACGACGCCGCGAGAATCCATAGACAGTCTCCGGCCGAGCCGGGTATAAAATTTGGCTAGACTGAAATCTCGATTGTCGGCAGTTGACTGGTGGTGGCTGGGTGTCGGCGACGATTACTCGCGCCGTGGAACGCCGTCGTCGGTCACCCGGAGAAACATCGCCTTCGATGCCGGTGCACTGTACTCGAAGCCCCACTGCTCGTAGAAGCCGTCCACGTCGGCGAGGAGGTTCACGAACGCCGACGGTGGCGCTTCGCGGTTCAGATACGCGACGAGTTCGTCCACGATTCGCGTGCCGAGTCCTCGTCCCTGGTGGTCCGGGTGGACCGCCACATCGACCACCTGATAGACGGTTCCGCCGTCGCCGACGAGTCGCCCCATGCCGACGATTTCCTCGCCGTCGAGGACGCGCACGCCGAACACCGTGTTCGGAAGCCCTCGCTCTGCGGCCGCGAGCGAACGCGGTGCCATCCCGGCCGCATCGCGGAGATTCACGTATGTTTCGGGGTCGGGAAATTCCGGGACGACGGTGTACTCGGTCATCGATTGAGGGTCACGCGCTCGGAGCCTAACGATTCTGTTCTCCGTGTCGCTTCACTCGAAGCTGTGCGCTACGGCCGCTTTCCGTCCCCGCCGTCCGGCGAGAAGGTCGTAAACCGCTCGGTCTCGTCGTCCTCTTTCCACTCGCCGAGTTCCTTGGGGTCCACGTGGACGAACACGTCGTCCACTTCGTCGATGTTGCGGATGGCTTGGACGACCCACGATTCGATTTCGTGGGCTTCGGTGACCGTCATGTCGCCTTCGACTTCGATGTGGAGGCTCACGTCCACTTCGGGACCGACGTAGTGGGCGACCACGTCGTGTGCGCCCTTCACGTCGGGGTGCGACAGCGCCGTCTGGATGATGAGCGCTCGAAGGTACTCCGGCGGGGCGGCACCGACGAGGTAGTTCACGTTGTCGCGGACGATTTCGTAGCCCGTGTAGATGATGCCGATAGAGACGACCATCGCCGCGAGCGGGTCGAGGATGGGATAGCCGGCTTGCGCGCCGAGGACGCCGACGAGCGCGGCACCCGCGGTCAGGATGTCGTTGCGGTTGTCGAGGCCGGCGGCGACGAGCGCGGGCGAATTTCGGTTTTTTCCGACGCGCTGGCAGTAGCGATAGAGACCGAACTTGATGACGGCCGCGGCGACGAGCACGAGCACGCCGTAGGTCCCCGCGGGGCTCCCGTAGGAGCCTTCGAGAATCCGGACCGTACTCTGCCAGAGAATCGCCCCGCCCGCGGCGAAGACGCCCACGGCGACGAACAGCGCGACGAACGGTTCGATTCGCTCGTGGCCGTGCGGGTGCTCGAAGTCCGGTGGCTTCGTCGTGAGATACAGTCCGGCGAGAATGATGATACTGTAGATGGAGTCCGAGAGGCTGTTGACCGCCTCGGATCCGACGGCCAGACTCCCCGTGGACCACCACACTGTACCCTTCCCGACGGCGAGCAGGAGGTTCGCTGCGAGGACGACGAACCCGACCCGACGAATCGCCTGCGTTCGGTCCATTACCCGACATTCGGGGGTGGGGTTGAAATGAGCTTCGGGCGAGAGCGACCGTTTAGACGCGGTTTACAAGAGTTTTAGATTCAATCAAAACTAAAGCGAACGGCGCTTTGGTCGTCTTCGACAGTCGCCCCGTCGAGGCTCGCAAACGCCTCGTGGAGGTGGTCGTACGACTCGTCGAGCGCCTGCACGATGACTTTCGTATCCGAGAGTATCGGCATGAAGTTCGTATCGCCGTTCCACCGCGGGACGACGTGGGTGTGGAGGTGGTCGTCGATAGAGCCACCCGCGGCAGACCCGCCGAGGTTCTCGCCCGCGTTGAAGCCGGCGGGGTCGAATGCGGCGTCGAGCGCGTCGATGGTCAGCGATTTGAGTCGGGCGTGGTCCAGCAGTTCTTCGTCCGTGAGGTCGGTGAAGTCGCCGGTGTGCTTGTACGGGATGACCATCACGTGCCCCGGCGCGTAGGGGGCGTTGTTGAGGATGACGAAGGAGTGTTCCGAGCGCGCGACGATTTTGCTCTCTCTGTCCTCGTCGCGTTCGGGGAGTGCACAAAACGGGCAGGAGTACTCCTCGTCGTCGCGGTCACGCGTCACCCACTCGATGCGCCACGGGGCGAACAGTTGGTCCATGTCGGGTGGACGAACCGAGAGGTGCAAGGCGTTTCGGTCGTCGGAAAGTCACCTTCATCCGTCAGGGATACGGAGACAGGGTATGGTCCTCAGCGATGGGTTGTTGGTGTACCTCTTTGCGCTCGTCCCGGCGGTCATCTGGGGCTTTACCCCCGTCTTGGACAAACGAGGGATGTCGTACGACGGCACCGCCTTGCAGGCGTCGCTCGTCGTCGTCGTTGTGGACCTCTCGTTGGTCGTCTCGTTGCTCTTGTTTCGCGGAACTGCGCCCTTCGCGGGAATCGATTTAGCCATCGTGGGCTTGTTTCTCTTCGCCGGGGCGACGGGAACGGCGCTCGGTCGGCTGGCAATCTTCGTCGGCGTGGACCGAGTCGGGGCGAGTATCAACAGCGCAGTCGTGAGCGCTCGCCCGCTGTTCGCAACGGCGTTCGCCTTCGGACTGCTCGGTGAACCCGTCTCGTTCTCTACGGGCGTCGGTATCGTCGTCCTCGTCGGCGGATTGGTCGTCCTCAGCCTCGCAAAGGGCGGCGACCTCTCGGGGTGGGAGACCCGTGACCTCGTCTACCCACTCGCTTCGGGCGCGCTCTTCGCCTTCGGAAACGTCCTCCGACGATTCGGACTGGAGACGGGCGGTGCGGACGTCCTGCAGGCCGTCGCCCTCAACGAGGCGGGTGCCCTCCTCGTCTTTCTCGGCTACGCCGCCGTCCGCGGGGTCGATGGGTTTCGCTCCGCCGACCGTCGGTCCTACGGCTACTTCGCCGTCAGCGGCACACTCACCGCCGTCGCCCTCATCTCACTGTTCAGCGCGCTCGCGCTTCCGGCGGGACAGGTGGCAATCGTCGAATCGCTCGCGGCGACTGCTCCGCTGTTTACCACGGTCTTCGTCTACTTCCTCCTGCAAGACCTCGAACGAGTCACCCGCGGCGTCGTCACTGGGGCGATGCTCGTCGTCGTCGGAACTGCGTTGGTGACGTTTTGACCGGTAGTGTGTGCCAAATCTACCGAAACAGAAATCGCACCGAAAAGTCGATACCGATTACTCGGTCAAATTCACGTAGCCGTCTTCGGTGACGATGACGGTGTGTTCTGCCTGCCCGACCATCGCACCGTCTTCTTCCTTCAAGACGGGGTAGCTTCGGAGGACGCCCTGCTGGACGAGGCGCCGAATCGCCATCTCGGAGCGGCCGCCGTCGAACCAGCGCCCGGCGAAGGGGAGCAGTTTGTACTCTTCTCGAATCTCGTCGAGGAGTTTGCGGGACATCCGGTCGCGGACCGAGCGGTCGTTGACGAGGCTGTAAATCTCGTTCTTCGAGCCTTCGGTCACCTTGCCCGTGCCGTCGGTTGCGAACGGTTCGATTGCGACCACGTCGCCGACTTCGAGTTCGACGCCGCGGTCCGCGCCGCGATTCGGAATCGTCGGGTCGGTGTGGGCGTCCCACTGCTCGACGCCGTGACCCGAGAGGTTGAGCACCGGCGTGTAGCCGTAACCGCGAATCACGTCTTCGATTTCCGCGCCGATTTTCCCGGTGTGCGCGCCCGCTTCGACCATGTCGAGGGCGGCGTCGAGCGCCTCTTCGGCGGATTCGACGAGTTCGTCGTTGCCCGAGAGGTCCACTGTCACCGCGGAGTCGGCGATGTAGCCATCGATGTGGACGCCGAGGTCCAGACAGACCATGTCCTCGCCGAACTCGGTGTCGTCGTTGCGGCCGGGACTGGCGTGCGAGGCTTCTTCGTTGATGCTGATGTTGGCCGGGAACGCACAGCCGTCGGCGAGTTCGCAGATGCGCTCTTCGGCGTACTCGGCGACTTCGAGGTGCGTGACGCCCGGTTCGATCATCTCGGCAGATTCGTCCATCACCGTGCGGAGGACCTCCCCTGCGTTTCGATACTTCTCGACCGTCTCTTCGTCGAGGGGTCCGATGCTCATGGCCGCGAGTTAGTCACCCCACGGGAAAGCGGTTGCGGGATGGGAGAGTTCGCCCTCGGCCAGCTCTGAGCCTGCCGCGTGACTATATAGCTCATACAACTTCTACTAGCAAGGTTTTCTAACGTATAGCGTCATCCTACGGGCAGACTGACTACTATGAGCGCACTCACATTCCACCCCGACGTTGCCGACAAGCACCTCCGTGTGAATCTCAACGAGTGGGACGACGTGTACGTCGTCGGCGACGTCCACGGGTGCCTCCCCGCGCTCGAACAACTGGTCGAACGCCTCGACCCCTCGCCGGAGGATTTGGTCGTCTTCGTCGGTGACCTCGTGCGCAAAGGTCCGGACAGCAAGGGCGTCATCGACTACGTCCGCGAGCGCGACAACTTCCTCACCGTTCGCGGCAACAACGAGGAGAAACTCATCCGCGGCACGAAGGAAATCGACGCGCTGACCGACGACGACCTCGACTGGATCGAGAGCCTCCCGGTGGCTATCTCGTGGGAAGGCGGTCTCGTCGTCCACGGGGGCGTCCACCCCGACAAGCCCCTCGCAGAACACGACATCGACGACCTCGAAAACACCCGCGCGATGAACCCCGGCGACAGCTACGACGGCCCGTTCTGGTTCGAACACTACGAGGGACCAGAACGCGTCTTCTTCGGTCACACCGTCATGGCCCACCCCGCGGTCTACGACTACGCGATGGGTCTCGACACGGGTGCCGTCTACGGCGGCGCGCTCACCGCCTACGACCTCCGCGCGGACGAACTCGTCGCCATCGACGTGGAGGAGACCCACGAGGAACGCTCCGACTCGAAGATTATCGAACCCCGCCAACCGGCCCTCGTCTGAGCGCGTTTCCGCCCCGTTTTCGTTTCGCCCCGTCTTCTGTCCACGCCTCCCGCCGAACGAGCGTCGCAGTAAAGTCCACCCGTGACCCACTTCTCGATACGAAATGTCTGAGGAAGATGGTTCGGTGCCCGACGGACGACCCCGGCTCTCGCTCGATGGCGGCGTCACGGACCCCGTCAGCGTCGGCCAACCGACGCGAACAGTCTCTGCTTCCGATGTGGACCTCACCGACTCGTCGCTGTATCTCAACCGCGAACTGAGCGAACTCGCGTTCCACGAGCGCGTGCTCCACGAGGCTATCGACGACCGGAATCCCGTGCTCGAACGCGTGAAGTTCCTCTCGATTCTCACCTCGAACCTCGACGAGTTCTTCATGAAACGCGTCGGCGGTCTCAAACAGCAAATCGACGCCGGCGTCACCGAACTGTCGCCCGACGGGCGCACGCCGAACGAACAGTGGCGACTCGTCCTCGACCGTGCCCGTGACCTGCTCGACCAGCAGAGCGCGTGCTATCACGAACTCGTTCACCCGGCGCTCGCGGACGCCGGAATCCACCTCGTCGAGTACGACGAACTCACCGAAGATGCACAGGTCGCGCTGCGCGACTACTTCGAAGCCTCGGTCCTGCCGACGCTCACACCGCTGACGTTCGACCCCACGCACCCGTTTCCGTTCATCTCGAACCTCTCGCTCTCGCTGGCGGTGCTCACCCGCGAACGCGACGACGACTCGCTGAAGTTCTCTCGGGTGAAGGTGCCCGGGAACCGACCGCGTCTCGTTCGCGTCGCCGACCACGTCGAAGCGGACGCCCAAGGGGAGACGAGTGGCGAGGGAACGGACGAGCGCGAGGGCGAACAGTTCGTCCCGCTCGCTCGCGTCATCGAAGCCAACCTCGACTTGCTCTTTCCGAACGTCGAAATCGTCGATACCTCGCTCTTTCGGGTGACGCGAAACGCCGAGGTCAGGCGCAACGAGGAGGTCGCAGAGGGTCTCATCGACACGATAGAGGACGTGCTTCGACAGCGTCGGTTCGCCACAGTCGTCCGCGTCGAAGTCGAAGACTCGACGCCCAAGCGGGTCTGCGACCTACTGGTCGAACAACTCTCGCTCTCGCCCGAGGAACTGTTCGAACGAGATGGTCCGCTCGATTACACGGGTCTCACGCCGCTGTTGGACCTCCCTCGGCCAGACCTCGCACTCGACAACTGGCGACCGCAACCACATCCTCGATTCGCGGGACTCACGGCCGACGAACCGGGGGAACTGTTCGCCGAAATCGCCCGGAAGGACGTACTCGTCCACCATCCGTACCACTCCTTTACGGGCACGGTCGGGAGGTTCCTCGAAGCCGCCTCGAACGACCCTCACGTCTTGGCTATCAAAGCCGCAATCTACCGAACCGCCCCCGACTCGGAGGTCATCGAGACGCTCATCGAAGCCGCGAAGAACGGCATCCAGGTCGCCGTCATGGTCGAACTCAAAGCCCGATTCGACGAGGAGAACAACCTGCGATGGGTCCGCCGTCTCGAAGAGGAGGGCATCCACGTCGCCTACGGGACGCTCGGTCTCAAGACGCACTCCAAGACGGCGCTCGTCGTCCGCGAGGAATCCGACGGCGTGCGACTCTACTCTCACGTCGCCACCGGGAACTACCACTCGCAGACGGCGAAACTCTACACCGACCTCGGTCTCTTCACCGCCGACCCCGACGTGGGACACGACCTCGTCCGCCTGTTCAACTACTTCACCGGTCACTCGCGGCACGACACCTACCGAAAACTGCTCGTCGCGCCGACCAACCTCCGCGAGGAGATGACGCGACTCGTCCGCCGCGAAGCCGAGAACGCCCGCGACGGCAAGCCGGCGCGAATCGTCGCCAAACTGAACGCACTCGAAGACCCCGAGATGATTCGAGAACTATACAAAGCCTCGATGGCTGGCGTCGAAATCGACCTCGTCGTCCGCGGCATCTGCCGACTCCGACCCGGAATCGAGGGAATATCGGAGAACATCACCATCTCTAGCGTCGTCGGCCGATTCCTCGAACACTCGCGCATCTATTACTTCGAAAATGAGGGCGACCCAGAGTACTATCTCGGTTCCGCCGACTGGATGGTCCGAAATCTCGACCGGCGCGTCGAGGCCGTCACACCCGTCGAAGACCCCGAACTCCGCGTCGAATTAGAGGCCGTCCTCGACGCACTACTCTCTGATAATCGCAAGCGCTGGGTGATGGATTCCGAGGGCCGGTACGAACAACTCCGACCCGGCGATGCGGAAGCAGTCGAGGCTCATCGGGTGCTGATGGACCGGGCGCTCGCCGCGACACATCGGGCGGAGTTGCTGGGCGACGTGGACGACGACTGAGAACATCCACGGCAGAAGACATTTATCGAAACTCGTCGCAGTCCAGACGATGCCCTCCTTCGAACCGCGGCGGCGGTTTTTGACGCGTGCTGGTGGCGTGCTCGGTTGTGGTGTTTCGCTGGCCGGGTGTCTCGGTGGCACGCCGAGTGCGGGTGACGAGCTATCGAACACCAGCGCAAAGCAACGCGCCCTCGACGCGGAGCGGGAATATCTCGAATCGCGTCTCGGGAATGCGTCGTGTCTCAGCGAATGGGGAATCACGGCGACGACGACAAGCAAAGAAGCAGCTATCACAAATCGAACGGCAGAGGGGGTATTGGTCGAAATTCGACATCCCTACTCGTACGAAGCGAAGCACGGTGATTCGTACAGTATCGCAGACCAGTCTTCGCAAGCCACCTATCTCGTCACGAACGAAGGTGCCGAGCGAGTCAGCGGCGACGATGTCTCACCCTGCTGACTCTCGCTACTCACTCGATTCGATTCGAGCCAGCACGTCACTCCTCCCAAAGTCGCCGCCTTCGGCGACCAGCACCTCCGAAATCGTCCCCGTCGCTGGTGCGGGCACGTCCACGCTCACTTTCTCGACTTGAATCTCGCAGATGACCTCGCCCTCGGAGACCGACGAGCCTTCGTTGACGAACCAGTTGGCGAGGTAGCCTTCGTCTACGTCCGCGGCGTCGTCGGGCCAGACGGACGCCGAGGTGACCTCGACGTCCCCGCTCATTCGTGGAGTTCCCGAATCGCTTCGGCGATGTCCGCGGTACCGGGGTTGACTTCGTCTTCCAGCGAGCGAGCGTACGGAATCGGCACGTCCGGAATCGCCAGTCTGCGGACTTCCTTCAGGTCGTCGAGCGAGTGTTCGGCGACGCGAGCGATAATCTCGCCGGTGACGCCGAACGACTGGTAGTCCTCGTCCACGACGAGGAGTTTGCCCGTCTTTCTCACCGATTCGAGGATGGTCTCGGTGTCGAGCGGAACGAGCGTCCGCAGGTCGATGACCTCGGCTTCGATGCCGTCCTCGGCGAGGTCCTCGGCCGCTTCGAGCGCGCGGTGGACGTGCAGGCCGAGCGAGACGACGGTCACGTCGCTGCCGACGCGCTTCACGTCCGCCTCGCCGAACGGAATCGTGTAGGCCTCCATCGGGACGCCCGTCTTCGGGCCGGTTGGCGACGGCATCCAGCCGAGACCCATCAGGCGCTTGTGGAACATGAAGACGACCGGGTCGTCGTCGCGGATGGCGGTGTGCATCAGGCCCTTGGCGTCGTAGGCGTTGCTCGGGACGACGACTTTCATGCCCGGCAGGTGGGCGAAGGTGCCGTAGAGGGTCTGGGAGTGCTGGCCGGCGTCGTTGTAGGTGCCGCCCACGGCCGTCATGAGCACCATCGGAACGGAGACGGAGCCACCGCTCATGTAGGTGTTCTTGGCCATGTTGTTGTAGATCTGGTCCATCGCAACGCCGAAGAAGTCCACGAACATCAGTTCCGCAATCGGGCGCATGCCGGACATGGCCGCGCCGACGGCGGCACCGATAAACGCCGTCTCACTGATGGGCACGTCCATGACCCGGTCACGGCCGAACTCGTCGAGGAGACCGGTCGTACTGGAGAAGATGCCGCCGTAGTCGGCGACGTCCTCGCCCATGACGAACACCTCGTCGTTGTCGCGCATCTCGGTGGCGATGGCTTCGACCATCGCCCTGCTCATGGTCAGTTGTCGTTCGGTCTCTTTCGCTTTGCTCGCGTCTTGTGGTTCTGTGGACATTATTGCTCACCTCCGTCGGTGACTGCGGGTGCCGGTGGGTTCGTGAATACGTCTTCGTAGGCTGTCTCCGGGTCGGGTTCTGGCTGGTCTTTCGCCCACTCGATTGCCTCTTCGACCTTCTCGTGTGCACGCGTTCGAATCTCGTCGATTTCGTCGTCGGAAACGTCGTGCGCGCGCAGGTCGTCTTCGAGGCGTTCGATGGAGTCGCGCTGTTTCGCGCGCTCGATATCGCCTTCCGGTCGGTAGGCTTCCGCGTCGCCCATGAAGTGACCCATCCGGCGGTGGACCTGCACTTCGAGGAGCGTCGGCCCGTTGCCGTCGCGGGCGCGACTCACTGCGCGCTTTGCGGCCTCGTAGACGGCGACTGCGTCGTCGCTGTCGATGCGCTCGCCGGGCATGTCGAAGCCCTGTGCGCGCTTCGAGCCGTCTTTCACGTCGGTCACGCGGTCTTTCGGCATGCTAATCGCCCAGTCGTTGTCCTCGATGACGAAGACGACTGGGAGTTTCTGCACGGCGGCGAGGTTGAGCGATTCGAAGAAGCCGCCTTGGTCGATTGCGCCCTCGCCGAGGAACGCGACAGCGACAGAATCTGTGTTTCGTTTCTTCGCGGCCATCGCCGCGCCGACGGCTGGGGGGCACCCTTGGGCGATGATACCCGAGCAGGCGAAGTTCACGTCGGTGTCGAACAGGTGCATGTGACCGCCCTTTCCGCGGCAAAGCCCCGTCTCACGCCCGAAGATTTCGGCTGTCATCTTCTTGAGGTCTACCCCCTTGGCGATGGCGATGTGGTGGGGTCGGTGCGGGGCGGTGACGGTGTCGTCGTCTCGCAGGTGAATGCACACGCCCGCGCCCGACGATTCGTGCCCGGCGGCGAGATGAAGTTCACCCGGAATCGGTCCTGCTGAGATGTCGAATGCGGGCTGTTTGCCGACGAGGTACTCTTCCTGTAACCGCTCTTCGTACTGTCGAGCAGTCACCATATTCTCGTACATCGTTTTCAGCTCGCTCACACTAGGCATAGCATTGGAACTGTTCTCTAGAAAATCTATTAATATTAATTGTGTAAGACATGACTGTCTCGACGGTGAGAATGCCGAAATCAGGGTTCTTGGCGCTTGCAGCGCACGAAGCTAAGTCACTCAACGGAGTACTCTACGGTATGACTGACACGATTGTAGTCCCGGTCACGATACCCGCAGACGGGGTCGAACTCGAAGGCGAGTTGGCGTTGCCGGCGGACGCAACCGGTCTGGTCGTGTTCGCACACGGGAGCGGGAGCAGTCGCAAGAGTCCGCGAAACAACTACGCCGCGAGCGTCATCCGCGAGTACGGCGTCGGAACGCTGCTCTTCGACTTGCTGACCGAAGAAGAAGACGAGACGTACGAGACGCGATTCAACATCCCGCTGTTGACCAAGCGACTCCTCGATACGACGGCGTGGCTTCGCCACCGAGAAGACACCGAGTCGCTCGAAGTCGGCTACTTCGGGTCGAGCACTGGCGCGGGTGCCGCACTCCTCGCCGCGGCGGAACTCGGCGACGAAGTCGGTGCGGTCGTCTCCCGCGGCGGCCGAGTGGACCTCGCCGAATCACGACTCGACGACGTGACGGCGGCCACGCTGTTCATCGTCGGCGGTGCGGACTCGGTCGTCCTCCAACTCAACCACGACGCCTTCGAACAGCTCGCGTGTGAGAAATCCATGGAAGTCGTCCCCCGAGCGGGACACCTCTTCGAGGGACCGGGGCAACTCGAAGCCGTCTCGGACGTGGCCGCCGAGTGGTTCGCCGGCCACCTCGCCAAGGCGGCTATCGAGCGAACTTGAGGTCGCGGGCGGGGCCTTCGACCGCAACCCACCACCGCCACCCGGTTCTCGGGTGTCGCCGCTCGACGTGGTGGCGGAACTGTTCGACCGAGTCGAAGTCGCGGCCGCAGGCATTGGGCCGGTGCTGACTGCTCATTATGCGTACCGAGACGCCGGCGAGCGGAACTCGCGGCGCACGGGACGAGACAGATACCTCTGGCCGAGGGTCTCGGCGTCGTGTCGTCTCCGTTCGTATCAGTACGTTTAGGCCGCCTTGATTGGAATCATCTCGCACTGATGACAGAGTCAGACCCTCCAAACCCAGAAGAATCGGTTCGGGAGGCGGTCGAACGGTCCCGAAGCGGCGCACCAGCAGTCGGGTCTGTCGTCCGCGACCGATTCTCGTCGGACGAGGTGTTTCAGCGAATCGTCGCCGCCGCCGACGAGGAGATTACCTCCGGCGCGCGCGAGTTGTTCTTCAGCGCGCTCGCCGCGGGGTTCGCCATTACAATCACGTTTCTCCTGTACGTCTCGATGAAGGCATCGACCGGCGGCGACCCGGTGTTGAGCGCGCTGTTGTACCCGCTCGGATTCGTCTACATCATCATCGGCGGCTACCAGCTCTACACCGAGAACACGCTGCCGCCGGTCGCGCTGACGCTCGAACGACTCGCCAGCGTCCCTGCACTCCTGCGCAACTGGGTGGTCGTCCTCGCCGGGAACCTCCTCGGCGGAACCCTCGGGGCGGCCGCACTCGCCTACGGTGGCGTCCTCTCGCCCGAAGCCGCGGATGCGGCGCTCGAAATCGCGCAGGCGGGCGTCGAAACTCCGTGGACCAGCCTCTTCTTCAAGGCCGCGTTCGCCGGGCTCATCGTCGCTGGCGTCGTCTGGGTCACCTTCGCCGCGCGCGATACGATTTCTCGGCTCGTCGTCGTCTACATGGCGTTTCTCGCCGTCCCGCTCGGCGGTCTCTTCCACGTCGTCGTCTCCTACACCGAGATGGTCTACCTCGTCATGAACGGGCGGTTGTCGTTCCTCGTCGGACTCAACGAGTTCGTCGTCCCCGTCTTGCTCGGTAACACGTTCGGCGGGGTTGTCCTCGTCACCATCGTCAACTACTTCCAGACGACCGAGAACCGACTGGAGTCCGCCCGATTCGAGGGCGCAAAACGACAGCTCTCGATGTCCGAGTGGGCGCTCGGTTCGCTCGTCGGTCGGTCGTACGTCCCGCTCATCGAGGCCGACGAGGCGGTCGAGAGCAATCCCGACGCCTATCATGTGGTCGTTCCCATCTCGAACCCGAGAACGGAGGCGCACGTCGTCGAACTCGCCTGCACGCTCGCCAAGGGGAGAGAAGACGCCGTCGTCGATATCGTCCACGTCGTCCAGGTTCCCTCACGCATCTCGCAGCGCTACGGCGCGGCGCAGAACGACCGAATCGTCCAGCACTCGAACCAGTTGCTCGAAGGCGCTCGGGAGCGGGCCGCGGGGTACGAGGTCGAAGCCCGCACCTCGACGGTCGTCTCTCACCGCTCGTTCGAGGAGATATTCACCATCTCCCAGCGCAAGGACGCCGACCTCGTCGTCATGGGCTGGGGCAACGACCGCATCTGGGCGGGCGGCAAAGCGGAGCGTCGATTGAACGAGTTGGCGAACCGCCTCCCCTGCGACTTCCTCGTCCTCAACGACCGAAACTACGACACCGGGCGACTCCTCGTCCCGACCGTCGAGAGTTCGCACTCGGAACTCAGCGCCGAAGTCGCGCGCGCCCTCCGCGACACGGTCGGGTCGGAGGTGACGCTCCTCCACGTCGTCGATGGCCCGGACGACCGCGAGCGCGGCGAATCGTTCCTCTCGGAGTGGGCCGAGACACACGGAATCCCGGACGCGAATCTCGTCGTAGACGACTCCGGCGACGCCGAGCGGGCCATCGAAGAGTACGCCGACAGTCACACCATGATTCTCATGGGCGCGACGGAGCGCGGACTCCTCGCTCGGTTACTGACCGACTCGCTGTACTTCGACGTGGTCAACGACACCGACCACCCGATTCTCCTGGCCGAACGAGCGACGAACAGAACCCTCAAAGAACGACTGTTCGGCCGCTGAATTCGGCCTCCGTTCGTCGTTTCAGAACCCTTCTACCAGTCGTTCGAGTTGCTCCGGCGGGACCGCACCGCGGGCCGCATACCCGTCGTAGGCGAACGTCGGCACGCCGGTGACGCCGTGTTGCTGTGCTTCGGCGAACTTCTCTCTTACTTCCGCTCGGAGTCCGTCGTCGTCGAGTGCCGAGCGAATCTCGTCGCCGTCGATGCCGGCGTCCTCGGCGAGTTCGACCAGCAGGTCTTCGTCGCCGATGTCTTTGCCCTCCTGCCAGAGCGCCTCGAAGATGGACACGTCGAATTCGAGCCACGTGTCGTTGTCGTAGTGCTGTTTGACGTGGTACGACGCGACCTGGGCGGGGAGTGAATCGATGTCCGTGGCGATATCGAGCGTCATCTCGACGCCGTACTTCTCCTGGAGGCGGCGCACGCCCTGTTTCGCCTGCTCGTAGTACTCGTCGTCTTTGCCGTCATCGACGGAGAAGTCGATAGTCCCGTCGGGTCGGCGCTTCTGGCTTCGCAGGTCGAAGGGATGCCAGTCGATGTCGAGTTCCTCCTCGCGGGAGTCCTGATAGCGCTTCAGCGATTCGCGGCCGAGGTAACAGAACGGACAGACGTAGTCCGAGTAGACCGTGATGTGCTCGGGTTGAGACTCGCTCATACACACTCGTATCGACTACGGTTACAAAAGAGCGTTGGGTGGACGTGCAGCGTCTCGCCTCACCGGACGGCACCGCGCAACATCTGTCGGATGGCGACTTCCATCTCTTCGAACTCTCGGAGTTCGAGTTCGTCCGTCGTCACGAGCACGCCCTGTGTGCCGCTGACGACGCGGCCGATAAAGCCCTCCGAGAAGACCCGGAGGGTGAACTCGTACTCGCCGAAGTCGGTGCGGGTTTCGGATTCGTACGCCTCCTTGTTGTAGCGTTCGTCCGGGCCGAATGCGACACGTTCTGCCTCGACGAGCGCGGCCTTCGCATCGCGGGTTTGCGCTGTGTCCCCGCCGTAGAGGTCACGGCGGATATAGAGCAGTTCGAACTCCTCAGGCGTGAAGTACACCACGCTCCGGAGGGAATCACCGAGCGTCGCCCGGCACGTGCTGACGAGCGCATCTGCAAAGGCTGGTGTGTTAACGTCTGACGCAGAGGACATGACCCCATATAGCACTCCTCAGTATTTTATTTCTCCTCTAATTTGGAGAAAAAGACGGAGGATGGAAAGAAGGTCAGGCGAGACGGAACCGGCGAGCGGTGAGGTCTTCGGAGACGTCCCACAGTCGCTCTGCGGTCGCCTCGTCTTTCGAGCGCGCGCTCGAATCCGCTTTGCCGGGGTATCCGCGCATGCCGAACAGCCCCTGTGGGCCGATGTAGTCGCCGCCTTCGACCGACTCCTCGGTCGCGGCGTAGAGCAGTGGAAGCGCGCCCATCTCGGCCGACTGGGCGATGACCGTGTTGGCGAGTTTGTTCATCAGGAGGCGAACCCGAGAGCCGGTGGCCTCGGGGCCGCGGTACTGGAGGTTGGTCGCGGCGTAGCCGGGGTGCGCGCCGACGCTGACCACGTCGTCGATGCCGGCCGCGTCGAGTCGGCGGTCGAGTTCGTACGTGAAGAGCAGGTTCGCCAGTTTGCTCTGGGCGTAGGCCTCCCACTTGTCGTAGTCGCGCTCGCTCTGGAGGTCGTCGAAGTCCATCTTCCCGCGCTCGTGAAGCCCGCTGGAGGTGTTGACGATTCGGGTCTCGCCCGGCGTGTCTCGGATGCGGTCGAAGAGTTCGGCGGTCAGCGCGAAGTGACCGAGGTGGTTGACGCCGAGTTGCATCTCGAAGCCCTGTTTCGTCTCACGACGGGGAACCGCCATGACGCCCGCGTTGTTGCAGAGGACGTGGAGTTCGTTGTGGTTCGATTTGAACTCGTCTGCGAACGCGTAAACCGATTCGAGGTCGGCGAGGTCCAGTTTCGAGCGCGTGAGTGACGCCGCCGAGACCTCCGAGCGAATCTCGTTCGCCGCGTCCTCGGCTCGGTCGAGGTCACGACAGGCCATCACGACGTGTGCGCCCTTCTGTGCGAACATCGTGGTCGCCTCGAACCCGAGACCGCTGTTCGCGCCGGTGACGACGACAGTCTTCCCCGAGCAGTCGGGGACGTTCTCGACGGACCAATCTGTCATATGCGAGCAGAAGGACGCCGTCGGCTAAACAGTGATGCTGGCTTCGAAATCTGCTGGTTCTCGCTATCGTTCGGCGGTGCTCGTCTGCATGCCGTCGGAGTTGAACGCCGACCCGAAGCCGTCGTCGTCGAGGAGGATGACGCCCGCATCGGAGCCGGTGAGTTCACCGAACTCCTCGATTGCGAGGTCGGCGGCGGTCTGTGCGTCGCATCCGCGTTCGAGGTGCCGAACCGCACGTCGTGCAAGCGTGACGCGGGCGATATCCTCGCCAGCGCCGGTCGTCGATGCCGCGCCTGCTGGGGAGGCGTAGAAGCCAGACCCGACCTGCGGCACGTCGCCGACGCGACCCGCGAGGGCGAACCACCGGCCGCCCGTGGAGGTCGCCGAGGCGAACGTCTCGCCGTCGGTGGCGACGGCACCGACCGTATCGTAACCGGGGAGGTCGGAAGAAGAGAGGTGCCCGTCGCTCGCCTTCGCCGTCGGGTCGCTCGTGCTGCCGCCGAATCGGTCCGCGAGCCACGCGAGGTGCTCGGTCGGTGAGCCAGTCGGCGCGTCCGCGTCCTCCCAGCGCTCGCGCGTCTCGTCCGTGAAGAGGTCCACCCCGGTTTCGACCCCCACGTCGGCGGCGAAGTTCACTGCCGGTTCCCCGGCGAGGAGGACGTGGGGCGTCTCTTCGAGCACCGCGCGAGCGACGGAGACGGCGTGTTCGACGCCCGCCATGCCGCTCGCAGCGCCCACTTCTCGGTCGCTCGTCATCACGCCCGCGTCGGTCCGGACGACGCCGTCGGATTGGACCGCGCCGCCGACACCGGCGTTGAATCGGCGGTCCGATTCGAGGTGGCGAACCGCGGCTTCGACCGCCGAAATCGGGTCGGGTTGGTCTGCACCACGTGTCGCTGCCTCGTCACACACTGCCTGTCGAGGGGCGGGTTCGTCGGGGACGCCACCGGCCCCACCGTGGACGATAATTCGCATACCAGTGGCGACTCGAGGGGTGTGCCTAAACGTACCGAACCGGGGCGAATGCGGTGAAGCTTGCGTATCTGGGGCGATAACGGCAGGACTTTTACCCCCTGTTCAAAACCCCCTATTGTTCATGAGCTACGACCAGATCGAGGTCCCTGCAGAGGGAGAGAAGATCACGCTCGCTGACGAGGAATCCGGCGAGCTTTCTGTACCGGACAACCCGATTATCCCCATCATCTACGGCGATGGCATCGGTTCTGACGTTGGTCCGGCCGCGCAGAAGGTCCTCGACGCCGCCGCAGAAGCAACCGGTCGCTCCGTCTCGTGGATGCGCGTCTACGCCGGCGCATCCGCCCGCGAGAAGTACGACGAGAACCTTCCCGAAGACACCGTCAGCGCCATCCGCGAACACCGCGTCGCCATCAAAGGCCCGCTCACGACGCCCGTCGGCGCTGGCTTCCGCTCGCTGAACGTCGCGCTCCGCAAGAAGCTCGACATGTACGCGAACGTTCGCCCGACCTACCACCTCGACGGCGTCCCGTCGCCCGTCAAGAACCCCTCGGCGATGGACATGGTCACGTTCCGCGAGAACACCGAGGACGTGTACGCCGGCATCGAGTGGGAAGCAGGCACCGACGAAGTCGAGCAGGTCAAGGAGTTCGTCGAAGAAGAGATGGGCGCGACGGGCGTCATCCACGACGGCCCGGTCGGCATCGGCATCAAGCCCATCACCGAGTTCGGAACGAAGCGTCTCGTCCGCGAGGCAATCGAGTACGCACTCGACAACGACCGCGACTCCGTGACCCTCGTCCACAAGGGTAACATCATGAAGTTCACGGAAGGCGCCTTCCGTGACTGGGGCTACGAACTCGCCGAAGAGGAGTTCGGCGACGTCACCATCACCGAGGACGAACTCTGGGAAGAGTACGACGGCGAGAAGCCCGAGGACAAGGTCGTCGTCAAGGACCGCATCGCCGACAACATGCTCCAGCAGCTCCTCACCCGCACCGCCGACTACGACGTCATCGCCACGATGAACCTCAACGGCGACTACATGTCGGACGCCGCAGGCGCACAGATTGGCGGTCTCGGCATCGCACCCGGTGCGAACTTCGGTGAAGGTCTCTGTCTCGCAGAACCCGTCCACGGTTCGGCACCCAAGTACGCCGGTCAGGACAAGGTCAACCCGACCGCGATGATTCTCTCCGGCCGTCTCATGTTCGAGTACATGGGCTGGAAGGACGCCGGTCTCCTCATCCGCGACGCAGTCGAGAAGACCATCTCCGAGGGCGACGTGACCTACGACCTGCACCGCCAGATCGAAGGCGGCAACAAGCTCGCAACGAGCGAGTTCGCCGAGAAGATTGTCGAAAACATCAACGAACTCGCGTAAGCGGGTTTCGCTCCCTCACAGGGATACTATCTGAGGCCATCTGGCCTCGTTTTTCACACGGTGAGCAACGGCGCTCTCCCTACTCCTCGCAGTCGAATCGCTGGTCGCCCTCCGCAATCGTAACGCTCCGGTTTGTCGTCGCCACCACGTCTCCCGACTGTCGAACCTGCGCCCTGAGCGTCGTCGTCTCGCCGACCGAGAGCGTCTCGTCGTCTTGGACGAGCCACGACACGTCCCACTGGTCCTCGCCCGTGCCGCGGAACGTCTCGGTTCGAGTCTCTTCGAGTCCATCGACGCTCACTTCGAGCGTGTAGGGGGTGTCGCCGTCGCGGTCGAAGCCGGTAGGTAGGCCGAGCGTTCCATCTGCTCTCACGTGCAGGCTGTCGCCGGGCGTTCCGTACGAGATACACGAGTACGCCTCCCCGGATTCGGCACCCTCGGGGTAGTCCATCTCGTCGTTGAGTTTGACCGAGGAATCTGCTATCTCGACGGTCACCTCGTCGGTCGAGAGTTCGTCGGTGAGCGGGGCGAAGAGAACGAGCGACCCGACGCTGAAGGCAGTGACGACGAGGAAAGCGAGAATCGACGCCGGACGTGGGGGCCAATCGAGTAACCACGGGAGGAGGTTCACAGCGGACAACTCTCGAAGGAGGGCCTAAAATTGTCGGCCCTTCGTCATTCCTACTCCTGCCAATCGGCGAAGTCGCGCGGTGGCGAAAAAATGTCGAGACCGGTTACCGTCTCTTCACCGCGATTCTCGGCGCTGTGGGGTTCGTTGGCGGCGAGCGAGTAGGCGTCGCCGGGGCCGAAAACGAGTTCTTCCTCGTCGTCGCCGACGATGAACGTCAACTCGCCGGAGACGATGTAGCCGACTTGCTCGTGGTGGTGGTCGTGCATGGGGACGACTGCGCCGGGTTCGATGCGGAAGTACTGGACGTTCATCTTCTCGCCGCCAGCGAGCACGCTCAGAAAGACGTCGTCTACGGCTTCGGTCGGGTCTACGTCGTCGAGGGATACGCGGTCCATGGTAACAGCGCGTAGGGAGACTGGATAAATCCGACCCTCAGTACGGTCCGAGGGACATCCGTCCAAACGTTCAAACCCGATGCCGCAAAACTCCTCGACATGTACGCGGTGGTCGGTTGCACCAACTGTTCGAACATGTGGCTTCTCTCGGATCCGAAGGCGTCGAAGACCGCCACCTGCCCTCGTTGCGGCCGTCGGCATCAGACGAAGAAACTCCGGCACTTCTTCGAGTCCGACGATAAGGACGCGGCGCGGCAGGCGCGCGCCGCTCTGCTCGCCAAGAAACACGGCGATAGCGCGGAGTTCGCACAGGTCGAGCACGTTTCCGACTTAGGCCGGCAAGTCGAGGAGTCGGGCATCGACGACCGCGAGTACCTCGAAGGCTCCGGTCTCGACGCCGACGAGGTGTTCCAAGCGGGAGAGCGAGCCGAAAACAAGGGCAACTCGGGGTCGCCGGACCGAGTGACGATTATTCGAGATGCGGTTCGTGACGGTGACCGACCGACCGAAGACGAAATCGTCGCCGTCGCCGTCGAGCGTGGTGTTCCCGCGGAGAAGGCGCAGGACGTGCTCGAAAAACTCCGACGCCGGGGCGAGGTGTCGGAGTCTCGCGGGCGATACAGGTTACTCTGAGTTAGAGCACGCCGAGCAGTTTCGCTATCGAGAGGGCCGCAGCGACGACGCCGAGCGTCAACTTGAGCAGTTTGAGTGCCAATGCGAGGCGGCGTATCTGTGCTTCGCTTTCTGTGTCGGGGTCTGACCAGTGGAGGGGGACGTTCATGGAGGGGGGAGCGCTCGCGGATGCTCACTGGGCGAGCGCGATAGCGTCCTACTGCGGACAGGAGAATAAAATCGAGCCAAGGGAGCGTGGTGAAAGTGAAATGCTGAGAATCCAGCACGAAGTCGAAGATTCGACGTAGAGAGTGTCACTGTCTCCCGATTGGCTCGATTCGGGCGCGCGAAAGTAGTCACCCGAGTTCCCGAGATGGTGGCCGGCTACTCACCCGCGAACTGGCCGACTGATTATCGGCCGTGTTCGGCGTGCGCGCTCGCAAGGTGCCGCGAGGCGAGCGCCGAGAGGAGCGAGAGTTCGCCCGCGAGCGCACCGACGGCGATACACTCTGCGAGGGCGTCGGCGTTCGAACCGGCCGGGTCGCCGCCGCCGCGGACGCCGATGATGTCCAGTCCCTCGGACTGCGTGGGGAGCTTCGTGCCGCCGCCGACGGTCCCGACTTCGAGCGAGGCGAGCGAGACGGAGACGTACAGGTCGCCGTCCTGCACGTCCGCGGTGGTGATGGCGTTCGAGCCTTCGACCACCTGCGCTTCGTCCTGTCCGGTGGCGAGGAACATCGCGGCGACGACGTTGGCGACGTGGGCGTTGAAGCCGAAACTGCCGGCCTTGGCCGACCCGATGAGGTTCTTTCGCGTGTTGAGTTCAGAGATGGCTTCGGGCGTCGTGTGCAGGCGTTCCTCGACGACTTCGCGCGGAATCAGCACGTCGGCGGTGACGCTCCGCCCACGACCTTCGACGGCGTTGATGGCGGCGGGTTTCTTGTCCGTACAGAGGTTGCCCGAGAGGGCGACGAGCGAGGCGGTCGTCTCCGCTTCGACGACTTCGCAGGCCGCACCGGTCGCAATCGTCGCCATGTTCATCCCCATCGCGTCTTTGGTGTCGTAGCGGAAGCGCAGGTAGACGGAGTTGCCGACGACGTAGGGCGTCACGTCGAGGAGTTCGCCGTGGTTGGTCGTCTCCTCGGCGGCGTCTTTGAGCGCCTCGAAGTTGTTTCGCGTCCACTCGACGAGGGCTTCCGCTTCGGCTACGTCCGCGACGCGGAAGACGGGCGCGCGCGTCATCCCCGATTTGAGGACGCGTGCGGTCGCACCACCGGCGGAGTCGATGACCGAGCACCCGCGGTTGACGCTGGCGAGCAGTGCGCCTTCGGTGGTTGCGAGCGGGAGGTACGTGTCGCCCGAGATGGCCCCGCCGTCGATGCTCACGGGTCCGACGACGCCCATCGGCACCTGAATCGCCCCAATCATGTTCTCGATGGCCGAGTCGGCGACGTCGGCGGGGAAGCCGTAGTTACCGACTGCGTCGAGCGAGGCACCCGACTGCTCGGTCACGAGAATCCGGCGCGCTTCGGTCGCAACGTCGGCGTCGGCGTGTGCTTCGAGTTCGTGGAATCGGAGTTCGCCCTCCCGAACACGGTCGGCGAGAGACGCGGCGTCAGTCATGCCTCAGGCTACCCAGTCGCGGCCCTAACGAGTTCCGGTTCCCGTCCATCCGCGACGCTCGGGAGGGACTTTCGACGGTTCATCCCACCCTTTTTGCCTTCCCGCATCGCGGAGTGAGATATGACTGCGCCAGCGGACCTCGTGCTCACGAACGCGGAGGTCCACACGCTGGAATCGCTCGACGAGACCTACGAGGCACTCGCCGTCCGCGACGGGCGTATCGTTCGAGTCGGCCGCGCCTTCGACGTCGAGATGCTCGCGGGCGTCGAAACCGAGGTCATCGACTGCGACGGGCGAGTCGTCCTGCCGGGGTTCATCGACGCCCACACGCACCTCCCGATGGTCGGGAAATCGCTCGTCCACGCCGACCTTTCGGGCGCGGAATCAGTAGCCGAAGCGCTCTCCCGTCTCCGAGAACGCGCCGAGGAAGTCGCTGACGAGGAGTGGATTATCGGCTTCGGCTACGACGAGAGCGCGTGGGACGACGCGCGGTACCTCACCCGCGACGACCTCGATTCGGTCTCCGGAACCGCTCCAGTCGTCGCCTTCCGCGAGGACATCCACACCGCGGGCGTGAACTCCGTCGTCCTCGACCGGTACGTGGACGAACTCCCGGACGAAGGCGTCAAACGAGAGGGCGGCCATCCGACCGGTGTCATCGTCGAGGGCGCGGTCGATGCAATCCGCGAGGCGACCGAACCCGACCGCGAGGAGATGGAAGCCCTCGTCCGTGCCGCCCAGGACGACGCAACGTCGAGAGGTGTCACCGGCATCCACGACATGATTCGCGGGTCCTTCGCGCCCGAAGTCTACCGTGACCTCGCCGAAAGTGGTGCGCTGAACCTCCGAGTCCGGACCAACTACTGGTCGGACCACCTCGAAGCGCTCGAAGAAATCGGCCTGCGAACCAACCACGGCGACGGACTCGTCCGGATGGGGGCCATCAAATCGTTCACGGACGGCAGTTTCGGTGGCCGGACCGCGAAACTCGGTGAACCGTACGCCGACGCGCCGGGCGAGACCGGCCAGTGGGTCGTCGAACCCGAGGAGTTGCAGCGACTCGTCGCCGAGGCCGACGGCGCGGGCTACCAACTCACGGCGCACGCAATCGGCGACGAGGCCATCGACGCCGTACTCGACGCCTACGAGACGACCGACGACCCGCGCGGCGCTCGACACCGCGTCGAACACGTCGAACTCGCCTCCGAGGAAGCCATCGAGCGATTCGCCGACCTCGGCGTCGTCGCCAGCGTCCAACCGAACTTCCTGAAGTGGGCGAAAGATGGCGGACTCTACGACGCCCGACTCGGCGACCGGCGACTGGAGACGAATCGCTACCGCGACCTACTCGATGCGGGCGTCCCGCTCGCGTTCGGCAGCGACTGCATGCCGCTCGACCCCCTGCTCGGTATCGACCACGCCGTGAATCATCCGAACCCAGAGCAGTCGCTCACCGTCACCGAAGCCCTCCGGGCCTACACGAGCGGGGCCGCCTACGCCGGATTCGACGAGGACCGATTGGGTACCATCGAGGTCGGGAAACTGGCCGACTTCGTCGTCCTCGACGAGTCGCCGTGGGAAGCCGAGTCGATTCGAGACATCGACGTGGCGATGACCGTCGTCGATGGCCGAATCGTCTACGAGGCACCGCGCTGAATGGAACGCGGTCTCCGCTCGCCGGTCGCCAAGTACTACGCCTACAAAGCGACCGAGTTCGTCTCGTTCACGGCCGCAATTTGGATTCTGTTCGTCCGGTCTCGGGGACTCTCGTTCGCCGAGGTCGGCGCGCTCAACAGCGTCTGGTGGGTCGCGCTCGTCGTCAGCGAAATCCCGACTGGCTACCTCGGTGACCGACTCGGTCGGCGCTCGGCGATGGCACTCGGGACGGCCATCATCGCCGTTTCGACCGCCGCGATGGGCGTCTCCACGACGTTTCTCCAACTCGCCGTGGTCTACGCGACGTGGGCCGTGGGCCAGACGTTCCGAAGCGGGAGCGACGACGCGTGGCTCTACGATTTGCTGGACGAGACCAACGAGACGCACGAATTCGCCAGTGTCAAAGGCCGCGCGGTCGGTATCGGTCTCGCAATCGGCGCGGTAACCACGTTCGCGGGCGGCGTGTTCGCCGACGCGGCGAACTACTCGGTCCCGTTCTTCGCAACCGCCGTCGTCACCGCACTGGGGATTCCAATCCTCCTCTCGGTGCCCGAAACCGGCGATGGCGGCGGCGACTTCTCGCCACGAATGGCGGTGGCGGTCATCCGCGACAAACTGGCGAAACCGCCGCTTCGGAGTTTTATCTTCTACTTCGCGCTGCTCTTCGGCGTCGTCAACATGGCCTACATCTTCGACCAACCGATTATCCGCGACGTGGTCCTCGAACTGGGGATTCCCGAAACGACATCCAACACGGCCGTGAGCGCTTCCTACGCCGTCTTCTCGCTCTTCGGTGCGGCCGCGAGCTATCGTTCCGGTTGGATTCGAGACCGCGTGGGGATTCGAAACTGGTTCGTCGGCGCACCCGTTCTCCTCGGTCTCTC
Source organism: Haloferax namakaokahaiae (assembly GCF_042663225.1). Lineage (NCBI taxonomy): Archaea > Methanobacteriati > Methanobacteriota > Halobacteria > Halobacteriales > Haloferacaceae > Haloferax > Haloferax namakaokahaiae. Next base: position 337,836 of record NZ_JBHTAA010000001.1, read on the forward strand.
GTATCTCACGCTCCCGATTTTCGGGCCGCTCGCGTTCCCGGTGTTCATGCTCGCCCGCGGTCTCACGAACGTCTCCACCACGCTCGGCAACCAGTACGTCAACGACCGCGTGGACTCGGTCGGGCGCGCGACGGTCCTCTCTGCGGCGGGGATGCTCTACTCGCTCGCCGTCGTCCCCTTCGAACTCGCCGGGGGCGTCGTCGCCGACGTGATTTCGCCGACCGGTGCGCTCGCGCTCTTCGGCGGTGTGTTGCTGGTCGGCGTTGGCGTGTCGTGGGTTGGCGGTCGTCCACTGTAATTCGACCCGAAGACACTCTCTCAGGAGAGTCCCCGCTCGAGTCTGACAATCTCGGCTCGAAATGTCTTGTGATTATGTGGGTGAACTGACGGCCTTATGTCATTGTGAATTCATATAGAACCTGCCGGGTCGCCTCTGACAATACCGGCATCCGTGCCCGAGTGGAGTGCCCGGTCCAGTTCGGGCAGTGTTGGGAGGTCCCCATCCTCCTATCTTCACCCACGAGTTGACATCACTGCCGACGGACGATTTCGATACACCACGCTTCGATATCGCCGTCGAACCTACGTCAGTTCCTCGGCGCCGAAGGGAAAACCCCTTACTCCCTGTCGTCGCACTCCGGTTCAATGGGCTTCTTCGACGACGTCGCCGCGCGCATCGAGCAAGTAGATAGTGTCGTCTGTGTCGGTCTCGACGCCGATATGGACCGGATTCCCGAACACCTCTTGGAGAAGGACCTCCCGCGCTGGGCGTTCAATCGGCGCATCATCGACGCGACCCACGGGCACGCCGCGGCCTACAAACCGAACGCCGCGTTCTACGAGGACGCCGACGGCTGGCGGTCGCTCCGCGAGACCATCGCCTACGCCCACGGAAAGGGCGTTCCCGTCCTCCTCGACGCCAAGCGCGCCGACATCGGTAACACGACCCGCAAGTACTCCCAACTTCTCGACGAAGCCGACGCGATTACGGTGAACCCCTACATGGGCCGCGACTCGATTCAGCCGTTCCTCGCCCGCGAGGACAAGGGCGTCTTCGTCCTCTGTCGGACCTCGAACCCCGGTAGCGCCGACCTCCAGTCACTCACGCTCGAAACCGGCGAACCCCTCTACGAGCGCGTGGCCGCCCTTTGCGACCTCTGGAACGAACACGGCAACGTCGGGCTCGTCGTCGGCGCGACCGGACCCGAAGAACTCGAATCCCTCCGCGAGCAGGTTCCGGACCTCCCGTTCCTCGTCCCCGGAATCGGCGCACAGGGCGGTGACGCCGAGGCCGCAGTCGAGTTCGGACTCGCCGACGGCGTCGGTCTCGTCAACTCCTCGCGCGGTATCATCTTCGCCGGCGAAGGACGGGGCGAGCAGTTCCACAAAGCCGCCGGACAGGCCGCCAAGAAACTGAAGAACCGACTGAACCAGTACCGGTAGGTCTCGTTCACCGATTCTGACGCATCGGCGAGACGTTTACGAGCATCGACTTCTAATCTCGTCTGTGGACCGCGACCGACTCGTCTTGGGCCTCGCGGCGGTGTTCGCGGGTCTCACCATGCTGCTCGTCGTGTTGGCCTTCGTCTATCAGCCCTTTTTGCTGGCGGTAGCCCTGCCGTTCGGCGCGACGACCTACTTCATGTACTCTTCGGTGAGCGGCCGCCTCGCGGAGCAGTTCGAGCGGGAGCGCGTCCGCGCCGACGAGTTCGGTGGCTTCGGCGCGAGACGGCAACGCGAGACGAGCACGGGTGGCTTCGGCGCTGGCCCGCGCGGCGACCCGCGCGAAGGTCCCGGCGCGGGACGCTACCGCAACGTCGGCGAACAGGAGTACCGATACGAGTACCAACGTCGCCAGCGCCCGCCGCAGTCTCGAAACGGGATGAACCGCGACAAGGCGCTTCGGACGCTCGGGCTCGACGCCGACGCGACGCAGGCGGACATAAAAGACGCCTACCGGAGACTGGTCAAAGAGACACACCCGGACTCGAAGTCCGGTGACCAAGAGGCGTTCAAGCGCGTCTCGAAAGCCTACGAGCGACTCTCAGAGTAGGAATTAGGCGGAGAGACGCCCACGTTTCCCCAAATTTACATCCCACTTACTTGTGTGTGCTATTGTACCACGGGTATTGCTATCGCGGAAAGCGTTTTCACGGTTGGTTTCCTACGCCCCGCCATGAGCGCCGATCGGGCCGTCCTCGAAGAGGCCCTACAGCGTGGTGAACAGGAGGGTGGGAACGTTGAGTTCAAAGAGCGTCTCACCCGCGCCGTTCACCTGGCAGATGGCCGCATGGAGTCGCTCGCCGCCCAGCTCCGCCACCGAGTGCTCTCCGGTGATGGTGTCGCAACGTACGTCGTCGGCGTGACAGACGACGGCGGAATCGCGGGAATCGCTCCCGAAGACTTCTCCGAGACACTCGACGTGCTCTCGCTGCTCGCCGAAGAGGCGGGCGCACACATCGAAGACGTCGAGACGTGGGGCGTCGGCGACGGCGCAGAACGCGGTCTCGTCGGTCTCGCAACCATCCGCGAGGGCGGCATCCTCGACGTTGACGACGACCACATCGTCGTCGGCACGGCCGGCCACGTTGACCACGGTAAGTCAACGCTCGTCGGGTCGCTCGTCACCGGACAACCCGACAACGGCAACGGCAGTACGCGCTCGTTCCTCGACGTTCAACCCCACGAAGTCGAGCGCGGTCTCTCGGCTGACCTCTCGTACGCCGTCTACGGCTTCAACGACGAGGGACCGCTGCACATGCAGAACCCCCACCGGAAATCCGACCGCGCGAAAATCGTCGAAGACGCTGACCGACTCGTCTCGTTCGTCGATACGGTCGGCCACGAACCGTGGCTTCGGACGACGATTCGCGGACTCGTCGGCCAGCGACTCGACTATGGCCTGCTCGTCGTCGCCGCGGACGACGGCCCGACGCGGACGACCCGCGAGCACCTCGGTATCCTCCTCGCCATGGAGTTGCCGACCGTCGTCGCCATCACGAAGGTCGATGCGGTCACGCCCGAGCGCGCCGAGGAGGTCGAGCGCGAAGTCGAGCGCCTGCTCCGCGACGTTGGCCGAACCCCGCTTCGAATCGAGCGCTACGGCGTCGAGGCCGCTATCGAGGAGATTAGCGAGTCGGTCGTCCCCATCCTCCGTTCGAGCGCGGTGACGATGGAGGGCATCTCCGAACTGGACCAACTGTTCGAGTCGCTCCCGAAGCGACAGGCCGACGAGGGCGACTTCCGGATGTACATCGACCGAACCTACTCGGTGACCGGCGTGGGTGCCGTCGCCTCGGGGACGGTCAACTCGGGGGCGGTCGAAGTCGGCGACCAACTCCTCGTCGGCCCGATGGCCGACGGCACGTTCAGAGAGGTCGAGGCTCGCTCTATCGAGATGCACTACTACCGCGTGGACCGGGCCAACGCCGGACGAATCGTCGGTATCGCGCTCAAGGGCGTCAGAGAGGAGGAACTCGAGCGCGGGATGGTGCTCGTCCCCGCCGGCTCCGAGCCGAACGCCGTCCGCGAGTTCGAAGCCGACGTGATGGTGCTGAACCACCCGACTCGGATTCGAGAGGGCTACGAACCCGTCGTCCACCTCGAAACCATCTCCGAGGCGGCCATCTTCCACCCCGAAGGCGGGCAACTCCTCCCGGGCGATACGGGCACGACGACGGTGGAGTTCAAATTCCGGCCGTACTTCGTCGAGGAAGGCCAGCGATTCGTCTTCCGTGAGGGTCGCTCGAAGGGCGTCGGCACCGTGACGAAGGTTCGCTAAGAGAGGACGGCCCGAGCGGAAAGAACCGAGTCAGGCGTCGGCGACGACGTAGCCCTGTTCCTGCGCTTCTGCGAGTTCGAACAACACCGCCCAGTCCAGCAGTCGCTCGACGCGCGTCCGCCAGCGCGACTCCCAGCCTTCCGGGTCGCGGTGACGCTCCCACCGAGGGACCCATTGCTCGAATTGGTCGAACACCTCGTCGGCGGACTGCGGGTCTTCAGTCAGCGTTTGGACGACTTCTCGTGCGCCGAAGACGTGCTCGACGAACGCCTTTCGCAGGTCGTCGGTCGAATGCTCGTCGCGGACGCGTTCGAAGCCGCGACTGGCCTCACGAGCGAGTCCGAGCGACTGGCAGAACACCAGCCAATCGCGGCCCTCGTCGCGCGACACGTCGAGTTGGTCGGCGATGCGACTGCAACAGTCGTCCTCCGAACCGGGGATGAGCGGGACGCCTCGATGCGCCTCCGACAGGCGGTCGAGCGACGCCGGTGCTGGCGGGACGGGCTTTCGTCTCACAGGTCGAACGAGTCGGCGAGAATCTCCTCGTCCGTCTCGCCGAGGGTGTACGCCGGGCCGTCGATAACGTCGATGGTCGCCTGTGCGGGACCGAAGACGTTCGGGTCTACCTCCGAGAAGTCCCACTCGGCGTCCTCGAACAGGTCCACGAAGGGAACGCTGTACTCGCTTCCGGCACTGGAGACGACGCCGTCGAAGTGGTCGAAGTCCTCGCGGACGGTCATGTGGACCTGCCCGCCGTATGCGACCGAGTCGTTGGTTCGGCCCATAGCGACGCTCTCGTCGTAGCTGACGGGCGCGAGCGGGGCGGTGCCGCTGATAGAGACCACGTTCGTCGGGTCGTAGCCGAGTTCGAAGAGGTTGAACATCGCCAACTCGGCGGTTCGGGCCGCGCCCGTGACGCTCCCGGCGAGCGAGCCGGTGGCGTACGTCGGCAGGAAGATGGCGCTCGGTTCGAGGTCGGTCATCTCGGCGACGTGTTCGGCCACTTCGTCGGTTGGGAGGTCGATGCTCTCGACGGCGAGGACGGTCAGGTCGAACTCGTCGTAGTAGCCGAGTTCGTGGAATTCCGCCTCTTCGCCGACGAGCGCGCGGGCGGGGCCGGAGCCGAGTCCGTCGAAGTCGTCGAAGACGAGTTCCCACCCGGCCTTCTGCGAGCAGAGGAGTGCGAGCGCGGGGCGGTCGGTCGAAATCTCGACGTGGGGTCGGGGCGTTCCCGCAACCTCGCCCATCCGGGTCTGGACGGTGGCGAGTCCGGCGGTTTGTATCTCCGTGAGGAGCATCCCCGCTTCGACGCCGCCGTCCGCATCGACGCCGAAGTCGATGACCGTCGCTCCGGAGTCGAGTTCGTGGCCCTCGATACCGAGTTCCGCGGCGAAGTCGAGCGCCTCGTCAACCAGTTCGATGGCCATTCGATTGATGCTGTCCATGCGCGCCGATTGCGCGTCTTCGCCTAAAGGGTTTGTCAGTCCCACCCCACCTTTTTACTTCGTCGGGGCCGCCTTCGGCGACCCACTCCTCGTAAAAATCTGGACCAAAAAGTGCTGCGAGGTTCGCTACACTCACATCGCAGTGCAGCAGCATGGTGGACCCACCAACACAGGCAACGAGTGTCGATATATAACTCTCAACGCTCGCGTTTCGCGGGCCGCCCGAGGTGCTCTTCGACGGCCGCGACTTTGTCGCTCGCCGACTGGCTCACCGTGCGCTTGTCGTCTATTTTCAGGAACGTGCTCACCCGGTCGCCATCGACGGCCTTGTGCGCCGCGCCGACCGCGGCGAGCAACTCGTCGATGTCGTCGGCTTCGATAATCGTCCCCATGGGATTCGTCTCGTAGGAGACATCGAAGTCGTCCAGCGCGGCCACGGCCTTGGCGACTTCGCCCGACATGCTGTCTTCGATGACCGGTGCGACGCTCAGCAGTGCGATGACTGTCATGACTCACTCATCGCGCCGGAGTGTGGTAAAAACGAGGTGTGAGACAGTCAACTATTCGTGAACGAAATCGACGCGGATATGAGGTGGATTCTCTTCGAATCCGATATGTTGCGCTCGATATCGACTCGCCGAACGCTCTTTGCGCTCTCGTCCGTTGCGACTGCCATCGGCATCTGCGCCGTGATTGGCGCGCTCGTCGGCTATCGCGCCGAGTGGACGGTGACGGGGCTGCTTCTCGGCGTTGCAGTCTTCGTCTTCGTCTCCCAGCGGTAGGTCGAAAATTCCGTCCTGATTTTTCTCGCCGGCTGACGTATCGAGGGGTATGAATCCACGCGTCGAGCGCGCGCTCCTCTACAGCCGAGCGATTTTCTTCGAGGTACGTACCGAACGGCTGACGTTCATGGCCGGCAGCATCGCCTACGGTGCGTTCGTCTCACTCCTCCCGCTGTTCTTACTCGTCCTCACTGCCGTCTCGGTGACCGGCAACGAAGACCTCCGGGGGAGCGTCATTCGACTCATCCAGTCGGTCCTCACACCCGGCGCGAGCGACGTCATCGTGGCGGAACTCGAAACGTCGAGTCAACTCGCCGGTCTCTCGCTCGTCGGCGTGCTCGTCCTCGTCTGGGGGACGCTCCGTATCTTCCGCGGTCTCGACACCGCCTTCTCGGATATCTACGAGTCCGAGGCCGCCAACACCTTCGCCGACCAAGTCTCGGACGGCATCGTCGTCCTCGTCGCCGTCTCGCTCACCGTCGTCGCCGCCGCGCTCATCAACTCGGCGCTCACGTCGGTCGGGGGGTCGGTCGGCTGGGTTCTCAACCGTGCCGTCCTCATCACCGCCCTCGTAGCGACGCTCTTCCCGATGTACTACATCTTCCCCGACGAGGACGTGACGCGCCTCGAAGTCCTCCCGGGGACGGTGGTTGCCGCCGTCGGGTTGGCGATATTCGAAGGGCTGTTTCGGTTCTACGTCCAGTTCAGTAGCCAATCGCCCGAATCGAGCGTCATCGCGGGCGTGCTCGTCCTCCTGACGTGGCTCTACTTCAGCGGACTCGTCATCCTCTTCGGCGCGGTCGTCAACGCCGTCCTCTCGAATCGGTCGCAGGACGTGAACGTCCCCCCGCTCTTCGGCGGCATCAGCCCACAGGAGAAAGCACACCTCGCCAACCGAATGGAAGTCGCAACCGCGCTCGAACACCTCGGCCGCCTCATCGATGGCTCCGACGACGATATCGAGATTCACGTCGGCGAGAACGCCGTCCGGATTCCCCGCCCCGGAAAGGTCGTCGTCGATACGGACACGAACAAATTCCTCCCGGAGGGACCGGTCCGACTGGAGCTTCGATGGTCGTCGTGGCCTGACAATCAGGAAAAATGAGAACGGCGATTATGCGTTCGGCGCGCGAACGTATCTCCATGGCAATCCGGACTCCACCCCACTCGACGAGAACAGTCGTTCCTGAGCGCGAATCGTGGGACGACGTAGAAGTGAGCGCGACGACCGAATCACGAGCGGTGCGACCACCGACCGTCGTCGAGAATCGGCGGATGGTAAACCACACCCTCGCCGAATCGCGTCTCGTCTGGCGGTGCGACGACTGCGGCGAACTCGGGCACTTGACGGCGTTCCCCGTCGCCTGTCCGAACTGTTCGGCTCCGCGCGAAGCACTATACTACTTCAGAGAAGACTGACTCGGCGACGGTGACCGCCCGCCGACCGCGACCGTTTTTTGGCTCGCATCCGCAGCACAGGTATGTACCTCTCTCACCCCGTTCGCCGGATGCGCGACGACCCCTTCGACGACGAGCGCGCGGAACTCCGCGTCCACCCGGAATCCGACGACGCGCGGTCGAAACTGGAGGCACTCGTCTCGGACCTCGGCGGTACCGTGGGGAACGAACTCCAGTTCGGCGGCATCATCGTCGTCGTGGACGAGACCGACGTCTCGGCGCTGTGCGAACTCGACGGTATCGAGCGAATCGAAACGTCGGATACGCTCGGCTATTAGTCGGATAAGCTCGGCTACTAATTTGTTCTCCGCTCGCACGTGCGCGCTAGGCGGCCTCAACTGATTTGTACCTCGGGGCGAGAGCGACAGTATGGCATCTGCACTGCCGCTCTCGCGGCTCGTCGGTCTGGTCGCGGCTATCGTCGCAGTCGGTGTCGTGGTTTCGCGTAGCGCACTCGAAACCGGCACCAACCCACGCGTCGATCCCACGAACGGGCTGTGGGCGGCCATCGAGGCACAACCCCTGTTCATCGTCGGCGCTGTCGCCGCCGTCGTGGGGAGTGCTCGCAGTCGTCCGGTTCCGTCTCTAGTAACCATGCTCCCGGTCGATTTCGACATCGCGCTCCTCGTGTTCTACGTGGCGCTTCTCGGAGTCATCGGCGTGCAGTACGCCCGCGGCGCGCTCCCACTGGAGCGAGTGGTGCTGCTCGTCTCGATGTGCGCGACGTGGCTCGCCTACAGTCTGTTGCAGGTGAGTCAGGACGGTCTCGTTGCGACCGGGACGATGCTCAATTCCGTTCTCGACGGCTTCTCTGTGGTTCTGCTTCTCGGTGGCCTGTATGGGTTGTACTGGTGGTGGCGGAATCGGGAGTCTGTGGGGTCGTAGGGAGTCGAGTCTGGGATAGAAACTCAAGGTGCGTCGGCTGGGATTGTGAACTTCACTCGCAACGCTTCGCGTTGCTCGCTAGTTCAAATCCCACCGTTTCGCATTCACTCACTCAGACGGAGCGACGCGACGAGACGCGTCGCTTGGTGAGTTGAGTTCGAGAGAAGTGCGTCGGCTGGGATTTGAACCCAGGTTGTGACCATGGCAAGGTCACGTGATACCACTACACTACCGACGCATGTCCGAAAGTGCGCTGGCTGGGATTTGAACCCAGGTTGTGACCATGGCAAGGTCACGTGATACCACTACACTACCAGCGCATTCCGCGCGTGTTGTGGCGCTTGCTGCGTTTCTGGATAATGCCGGGTTGATAAATAAGACTTGCGAATCTGGGGGAGAAATCGGACGACAGCGCGGCACCTGCTACCACATCAGTGGCATCAAAATGGATGTTTCAGATTTCCTGTTAATTCGTACCATGGGTCATTCGCTAATTCCTCACAAACCGGTGCGTGGGACGCTCTAACACCCCAGAAACGATTCGCTACTCTTTTAGGTAGGCCCCCGGTACAAACGCCACAGTCTAGATGAGACGAGGATGAATTCGGCATGACACGCAGCGTACTCGTGCCGTCCTCACTCGTCCGGGAAGCCGAAGACCAACGCGAGGCAACTCGCAAACTCGGCTACATCGCCCGTGCGGCGGTGATTTTCCGGGCGGACCGACTCGTCATCTTCCCCGACGAAGATGGCGAGACGCGATGGGGCGGTGGGTTCGTCGAAACCATACTTCGGTATGCCGCAACGCCACCATACCTCCGGAAGGAAGTGTGGGGCAAGCGGGACGAACTCCGCTACGCTGGTATCTTGCCGCCCATGCTCGTGTCGTCTACGACCGCAGGTGACTCAGACGAGTTGCCTGCGTTGCGAGAAGGAATCGTGACCGAGGTCGGACCTGACGACCGCGTTCGGGTCAATTGCGGAATGCAACACCCGATCTCCCTGTTCGTCCCGCCAGGGATGGACATCACAGAGGGAGAGCGCGTCGCTGTCAGGATCTCTTCGCGAGAACCGGTCCGTGCGCGGATTGTGGACAAGCCTCTTCCGGGCTTTTCCGTTTCCCGCATGGACCTCACGGAAGCACTCGGCCTACCAGATGCTGGCGTGCGAATCGCCACGTCTCGCTATGGCGAGTCGCTGTCGGTCTCCCGACTGGGAGAACTGACGACCCGCATCGCCGACGCCGACGGGATGACCGTCGTCTTCGGTTCTCCGGGCCGAGGCCTTCCGGACATCCTTGGGTTGGACCCCGAGGATGTCGCAGACGTCGAACCTTCCGGTGGTCCGGGGTTCGACCTCTGGCTCAATACGATTCCGCGACAGGGCAGCGAAGTGGTGCGAACTGAGGAAGCGATGTTCGCGTCGCTCGCGTCCCTGACACTCACGGAGTGAACACATGCCACAACCAAGCAGACCACGAAAAGGCTCGATGGGCTTCAGCCCACGCAAGCGCGTGACCAAAGAGGTTCCGCGCATCAAGTCGTGGCCCGATGATGACGGCTCCCCTGCACTGCAGGGCTTCGCTGGCTACAAGGCCGGCATGACGCACGTCATGATGGTCAACGACGAGGCAGACTCCCCCCGAGAGGGGATGGAAGAAGCCGTTCCGGTGACCGTCGTCGAGACGCCACCGATGCGTGCTGTCGCCATTCGCGCCTACAAGCAGACGGCGTACGGACTCAACCCGGAGATCGAGGTGTGGGCAGACGAGTTCCACGACGAACTCGACCGCACCCTCGACCTGCCGGCAGAATCAACGTTCGAAGAGGACGCAGAGGCATTCCGCGAGGCCGTCGAGGCCGGCGACGTCGATGACGTTCGCGTCATCACGCACACGGTGCCCTCGGACCTCAAGAACGTCCCCAAGAAGAAACCTGACGTGATGGAAACGCGCGTCGGCGGCGGCTCCATTCAGGAGCGCGCCGAATTCGCTCTCGAACTCGTCGGCGACGGCGGCGTTCACGAGATGTCCGACGTGTTCCGTGCCGGCGAGTACCTCGACGCCGCGGGTGTCACGAAAGGTAAGGGTACCCAAGGTCCCGTCAAGCGATGGGGCGTCCAGAAGCGGAAGGGCAAACACGCCCGTCAGGGCTGGCGGCGCCGTATCGGTAACCTCGGCCCGTGGAACCCGTCGCGCGTTCGCTCGACGGTTCCCCAGCTCGGTCAGACCGGGTACCACCAACGCACCGAACTCAACAAGCGTCTTATCGACCTCGGCGAGGGCGACGAGGCAACCGTCGATGGTGGCTTCGTCAACTACGGTGAGGTCGAGGGCTCCTACGCGCTCGTCAAAGGCTCGCTCCCGGGCCCGAACAAGCGCCTTCTGCGGTTCCGCCCGGCCATCCGGCCGAACGACCAACCGCGCCTCGACCCCGAGGTGCGCTACGTCTCTACCGCATCGAACCAGGGTTAAACCATGCAGGCAACTATCCGCGACCTGAACGGCGACGACGCAGGCAGCATCGACCTGCCTGAGGTCTTCGAGACGGCTTACCGTCCGGACCTCATCAAGCGCGCAGTCATCGCCGCGCAGGCCAACCGAAAACAGCCGTACGGTTCCGACCCCTACGCCGGCATGCGCACGCCGGCAGAGTCCTTCGGAAGCGGCCGCGGCATGTCGCACGACCCACGTCAGAATGGTGTCGCTCGACGTGTCCCGCACGCCGTCTCCGGCCGCCGCGCCCACCCGCCGAAGGCCGAGAAGGACCAGGGGAAGAGCATCAACACGAAAGAGCGCAAACTCGCAGTCCGCTCGGCACTCGCCGCGACGGCGAACCCCGAACTCGTCGCAGAGCGCGGGCACCAGTTCGACGACGACCTCGAACTGCCGCTCGTCGTCTCCGACGACTTCGAGGACCTCGTGAAGACGAAGGAAGTCGTTGACCTCCTCTCGTCGCTCGGCGTCTACGCCGACATCGAGCGCTCCGAAGACAACAAGAAGGTCAAGGGCGGCCAGGGCAAACTCCGTGGCCGCAAGTACACGCGTCCGAAGTCGATTCTCTTCGTGACGTCCGAGGAGCCATCGAAGGCTGCTCGCAACCTCGCCGGTGCCGACGTCGCAACCGCGGCGAACGTCTCGGCCGAGGACCTCGCACCCGGCACCCACGCCGGTCGCCTGACCATCTTCACCGAAAGCGCACTCGACGAGGTGGCTGACCGATGAGCACCATCATCGAGCACCCCCTCGTCACCGAGAAGGCGATGAACATGATGGACTTCGACAACACGCTCCAGTTCATCGTCCACATCGACGCGAACAAGTCCGATATCCGCGAGGAGATCGAGTCGCGCTACGATGTCGCCATCGAGAACGTCAACACGCAGATTACGATGAAGGGCAAAAAGAAAGCAACCGTCCGACTCTCTGAGGACGACGAGGCGCAGGAAGTCGCCTCCCGAATTGGGGTGTTCTAACGATGGGACGCCGAATTCAGGGCCAGCGTCGTGGTCGCGGTTCCTCCACGTTCCGTGCACCATCGCACCGCTACAAGGCCGAACTGTCCCACAAGAAGTCTGACGACGACGACACCATCTCCGGTACCGTCGTCGGCATCGAACACGACCCCGCTCGCAGTGCACCGATCGCACTCGTCGAGTTCGACGACGAACAGCGCATGATCCTCGTCCCCGAGGGCGTCGCCGTCGGTGAGGAGATCCAGATTGGCGTCTCCGCCGAAATCAAGCCCGGCAACACGATGCCGCTGGCCGAGATTCCCGAGGGTGTCCCCGTCTGTAACGTCGAGCGTCAGCCCGGCGACGGCGGGAAGTTCGCCCGCGCATCCGGTGTCAGCGCACAGCTGCTCTCGCACGACCGCGAGGTCGCAGTCGTGAAGCTGCCCTCGGGCGAAGTCAAGCGCCTCAACCCCACGTGCCGTGCGACCATCGGCGTCGTCGCCGGTGGCGGTCGAACGGAGAAGCCGTTCGTCAAGGCAGGGAAGAAGTACCACAAGATGAAAGCGCGTGGTATCAAGTGGCCGCGCGTCCGCGGTGTTGCCATGAACGCCGTCGATCACCCGTTCGGTGGCGGCGGTCGGCAGCACCCCGGTCAGCCGAAGTCCGTCTCGCGGGACGCCCCGCCGGGCCGGAAGGTCGGTGACATCGCCTCTAAGCGCACCGGTCGCGGTGGCAAGGGAGGTAAGTAATCATGAGCACGCAATACCGTACCGGCCGCGAAGGTGAGTTCACCTACCGTGGCTACACGCTCGAAGAGCTGCAGGATATGGAGCTCGACGAAGTCGCGGAACTGCTCCCCGCTCGACAGCGGCGAACTATCACCCGTGGCCTCTCGACGGACCAAGAGAAGTTGGTCACGAAGGCCGAAAACAAGACGGAAGAAGAAACGGCGAACGCGCCGATTCGCACGCACCTGCGTGACATGCCGATTCTCCCGTCCTTCGTTGGACTCACCTTCGCTGTCTACACCGGTCAAGAGTTCGAGCGCGTCAAGATTCAGCCCGAGATGATCGGACACTATCTTGGCGAGTTCCAACTGACCCGGTCGTCAGTGACCCACGGGCAGGCCGGTATCGGCGCGACCCGGTCCTCGAAGTTCGTGCCGCTCAAGTAAAACCATGGGAATCAACTACAGCGTCGAGGCCGACCCGGAGACCACCTCCAAGGGGATGCTCCGCGACCGGCCCATCAGCCTCAAGCACAGTAAGGCCATCTCCAAAGCGATCAAGGGGATGTCCGTCGCCGACGCCGAGGACTACCTCGAAGCCGTCATCGACGGCGAGCGGTCGGTTCCGTTCAAGCAGCACAACTCGGGCGTTGGCCACCGGAGCGATATCGAGGGCTGGGACGCAGGACGATACCCCGAAAAGGCGTCCAAGGCGTTCCTCGAACTCCTCGAAAACGTCCGCAACAACGCCACCGAACAGGGCTTCGATGGTCCATCGATGGAAATCATGCACGTCGCAGCCCACAAAGTCGGCGAGCGTCCGGGCCGGAAACCCCGCGCCTTCGGTCGCGCCGACCCGTGGAACACCCCAATCTGTGACGTCGAACTCATCATCGAGGAGGTCGAAGAATAATGGCTGACGAACACCAATTCATCGAAGACGGACTCCAGAAGTCCCAGATCGACGAGTTCTTCGCAAAAGAACTCGGCCGCGCAGGCTACGGCGGCATGGACGTCGCCAAGACGCCGATGGGCACCCAAATCGTGCTCAAGGCAGAGAAGCCTGGTATGGTCATCGGGAAAGGCGGGAAGAACATCCGTAAGGTCACCCGCGAACTCGAAGACCGCTTCAACCTCGACGACCCGCAGATCGACGTTCAGGAAGTAGACGAACCGGACCTCAACGCCCGAATCGTCGCAGACCGCCTCGCCAACGCACTCGAGCGTGGCTGGTACTTCCGCAAAGCGGGCCACACGACCATCGACCGCATCATGGACGCCGGCGCACTCGGTGCCGAAATCGTCCTCTCCGGCAAGGTCACTGGCGCTCGCTCGCGCGTCGAGAAGTTCAACCGCGGCTACATCAAGCACAACGGCGAACCCGCCCAGGAAATCGTTGACGAAGGTCAGGGCGTCGCCGTCATGAAGCTCGGCACCATCGGTGTCACGGTCAAGATCATCCCGCCGGGAGCACGTCTCCCCGACGACTTCGAAGTCGAAGAGGGCGCAGAGCCTGAAGCGGTCGAACAGATCGAAGAGACCGAGAGCGTCGAAGACCTCCTCGAAGAGGAACCGGAAGAAGTTCCGGACGTCTCCGAGGACGCCGACGCAGAAGCCGAAGAACTCGACGAGGACCTCCTCGAAGAGGAAGCCGTCGAAGAAGCAGAGTCTGACGACGAGGAAGTCGTCGAGGAAGAAGTCGTCGAAGACGACGAGGAACTCGACGAAGAAGTCGCTGAGGAAGCGGCCGACCTCGTCGCCGAGATGGAAGCAGAAGACGACGAAGAGACGGAGGAAGAATAAATGGCAATCCTCTACACCGAAGAAATCCGCGACATGACGCCCGCAGAGCGCGAAGCCGAGCTCGAAGAGCTCGAAACTGAGCTGCTCAACGCGAAGGCAGTCCAGGCGGCAGGTGGCGCACCGGACAACCCCGGCCGCGTCTCCGAGCTGAAGCGGACCGTCGCCCGAATCAAGACGATTCAGGGCGAAGAAGGCGACTTCGACGACGAATAATGTCACTCACACCCGAGACCCTCACGCGACACGAACTCAACGGTCTCCACACGGAGGTCGTCGATGCGGCGAACCCCGACCTGGTCGGGATAGCCGGTCGTATCGTCGTCGAGACGATGCAGACGTTCCACGTCGATGACGGGACTCGGGTGCGACAGGTGCCCAAACACGGGGCAACGTTCGAATTTGCGATTCCACGCACAGATGAAGCCGCCGACGCCGCGAAGGCGTCGGGGACCACGTCCAAACTTCGGTCGGATACTACTGGCGGATTAGATGCCAGTCAGTCTGGTCGGCGCGCCGAGGACCACTCGGCGGCTTCTCGGGACTCCGAGAATTGCGAGGGCGTGGCCTACGTTACGGTGGATGGCTCACAACTGCTCTCACGACCCGCATTGCGCACCGAAACAAGAGGTAGCTCGAAATGGCAATAGGACTTGACGTTCCAACGCCTCCGGAACCCGATAATCCGGAGGACTACGACTACGACAAGTGTCCGTTCTACGGCTCGCTCTCCGTCCGGGGTCAGACCCTGGAGGGGACGGTCGTCTCGACGGACATGGCAAAGACCGTCATCGTCGAGCGGGAGTACGACGTATTCGTTCCGAAGTACGACCGCTACATGAAGCGACGTTCCCGCATCCCGGCACACGTGCCGGGCGTGCTCGAGGGACTCGCTGTCGGTGACGAAGTAACAATTGCGGAGACACGCCCGCTCTCGAAGACCAAATCCCACGTCGTCGTGGAGGTCATCGGAGGAGACGACTGATGGAAGCACTCAAAGCCGACATCACGAAAGGCGTCGCCCGCGGCTCGCTGATCACGTGCGCCGACAACACCGGCGCGCGCGAACTCAAGGTTATCAGCGTCGCTGGCTACTCCGGCACGAAGAACCGCCACCCCAAAGCAGGCGTCGGTGACAAGGTGACCGTCTCGGTCACGAAGGGTACGCCCGAAATGCGCCGCCAGGTGCTCGAAGCCGTCATCGTTCGACAGCGGAAATCCATCCGCCGTCCGAACGGGACGCGCGTCAAATTCGAGGACAACGCGGCGGTCATCATCGACGAGATGGAAGAACCGCGCGGGACCGAAATCAAGGGTCCCATCGCGCGAGAGGTGGCCGAACGCTTCGGGAGCATCGCTTCCACTGCGACGATGATCGTATAGTATGACTCGACAACCACGCAAACAGCGAAACAAGACACGCGACGCACCGCTCCACGAGCGGCACAAGCAGGTCCGCGCGACGCTGTCCGACGACCTCCGCGAGGAGTACGGCCAGCGCAACGTCCGCGTCAACGCGGGCGACACCGTGGAGGTTCTCCGCGGCGACTTCGCCGGCGAAGAAGGCGAAGTCACCGAGGTTGACCTCACTGACACCGTCATCTACGTCGAAGGCGTCACCGTTGCAAAGGCCGACGGCGAAGAGGTCCAACGACCCCTTCAGGCCAGCAACGTTCGCGTGACCGAGCTGGACCTCGAGGACGACGTCCGCGAGGCCCGACTTGAGGAGGATAACTAATGACTCGACACCAGAAACGACTGTCCGTACCGAAGTCCTGGCCGGTCGAGCGCAAGGAAGGAACGTTCACGGTCAAAGCCGGAGCCGGCCCGCACGGCAAGGCAGGGGTTCCCCTGCTCATCGTCCTGCGCGACGTCCTCGGCTACGTGGACTCCAAGAAGGAAGCGCAGTACGCGCTCAACCAGCAGAGCGTCCTCGTGAACGGCGACGTCGTCTCCGACGTCCGCCGTCCCATCGGGATGTTCGACATCCTGGCGTTCGACGAGCGTGACGAATTCTACCGCGTCTTCCCCGACGAAGGTGGTCGTCTCGCACTCAGCCCCATCGATGCCGACTCGGCATCCAGCCGGCTCGGGAAAATCGTCCGCAAGAACCAGGTCAAGGGTGGCAAGTTCCAGCTCACCCTTCACGATGGCTCGACGCTCGTCATCGACGACGCCTCGGAGTACGACAACAAGGACTCCATCGTCATCGACAACGAGTCGAAAGACATCGTCGCACACTTCTCCTACGAGGAGGGTGCACTCGTGACGGCTATCGCCGGCTCCCACGCCGGTGAAATCGGAGAGGTCTCCGAAATCATCGTCACGCCTGGCAGCGGAAACAACTCGGTCGTCGTCGAAACGGAAGACGGCGGCTTCGAGACCATCGAACCCTACGTGGTCACCATCGACGAGAAGTTCGCAGGTGATGACGAATGAGCGAGAGTGAAGTCCACGAGATGCGCCAAGCGCGCATCGAGAAGGTCGTCGTCCACATGGGCGTCGGCGAAGGTGGTCGCACGCTCGCCAAAGCCGAGGACATCCTCGAAGAAGTCACGGGCCAGCAGAGTGTTCGTACCATCTCTGGCCGTGCCTCGCAGGACTTCGGCATGCGCCGCGGCGAACCCGTCGGCGCGAAGGTCACGCTCCGCGGTGAGCAGGCAGTTTCGTTCCTCGAAACCGCACTGCCCATCGCCGACCTCTCGTACTCGTCGTTCGACGAGACGGGTAACTTCGGATTCGGTGTCGAAGAGCACACCGAGTTCCCGAGCCAGGAGTACGACCCGCAGATCGGTATCTTCGGACTGGACGTGACGGTCAACCTCGTCCGCCCCGGCTACCGAGTGAAAAAGCGCGACAAGCGCGCTCGTCAGATTCCGTCTGCACACCGCATGACGGTTGACGATGCCGTCGCGTTCCTCGAATCCACCTTTGACGTGGAGGTCACAGAATGAGCGACAGCGAAACAGAACAGACGGGCGAGCACGCAACCCAGCGCACCGGCCAGCAGAACGAGTGCCGACGCTGCGGTCGGAAACAGGGACTTGTCGGCAAGTACGACATCAACCTGTGCCGTCAGTGCTTCCGAGAGATTGCCCGCGAAATGGGATTCAAGAAGTACCGATAAGCAATGGCTGACAACGACCCACTCAGTAACGCACTCTCCGGCGTGGACAACGCAGAGAGTGTCGGACACCTGTCCCACGAGATCCAGCCCGCCTCGAACATCATCGGCTCCGTCCTCGAAGTCTTCTACGACCGAGGATACATCGACGGCTTCGAGTTCGTCGATGACGGTAAGGCCGGCCTGTTCGAGGTCGAACTAAAAGGCGCTATCAACGAATGTGGCGTCGTTAAGCCCCGCTACTCCGCGGGTGCCGACGACTTCGAGAAATGGGAGAAGCGATTCCTCCCTGCCCGCGACTACGGGGCACTCATCGTCACGACGAGCCACGGCGTCATGAGCCACTACGAGGCCCGCGAAGAGGGCATCGGTGGCCAGATCATCGCCTACGTCTACTAGAACAATGAGCCGAATAGAAATCCAAATCCCGGACGACGTATCCGCCGAGGTTTCCAACCTCGAACTCACCGTCGAGGGGTCCAACGGAAGCGTCACCAAGCGCCTCTGGTACCCCAACGTCTCGGTTTCCGTCGAAGACGGTTCCGTGGTCATCGAGAGCGACGTCGAGAACGCGAAGACGAACGCGACTATCGGCACCTTCGAGAGCCACGTCGAGAACATGCTCCACGGCGTCACCGACGGCTGGGAGTACAAGATGGAAGTTCACTACGCTCACTTCCCGATGCAAGTGAGCGAGGAAGGTGGCGACGTCGTCATCAAGAACTTCCTCGGTGAGAAGTCCCCACGACGGACGCCCGTCCGTGGAGACACCAACGTACAGATCGACGGCGAAGAACTGACGCTTTCCGGCCCCTCGAAAGAGGACGTCGGGCAGACCGCCGCCGACATCGAACAACTCACGCGCGTCAAGGACAAGGACACTCGCGTGTTCACCGACGGCGTGTACATCACACAGAAGCCCACGACTGGTGATGCCTAATGTCTGAAGAAATCACTGAACTCGAAGACATCAGCGGTGTCGGCCCGTCGAAGGCCGATTCGCTCCGCGAAGCTGGCTTCGAATCTGTCGAAGACGTCAAGGCCGCAAGCCAGTCCGATCTGGCCGAAGTCGAAGGCATCGGCAACGCGCTCGCCGCGCGTATCAAAGCAGACGTCGGCGCCCTCGAAGTCTCCGAAGAGACGGAGGCAGAGGTCGAAGACGAGACCGAAGAAGCCGAAGCCGAAGAAGAAGCAGAAGAAGACGTCGAAACGGAGCTTCAGCCCCGCGGTCACGTGGACAAGAAGCCCCAGCTCGACGACGACACTGCTCGTGCGCTGACGCAGAAACTGCGCGAGGGTAAGCCGCAGTTCAACCGTCAGGACTACCACAAGAAGATTCGCACGCCCACCTCGTGGCGGCGTCCCCGTGGTGGTCTCTCGAAGCAGCGTATCGGCATCAAGGGCAAAGGCCCGAAGGTCGAAGCAGGCTACCGCACGCCCAAGGCGGCACGCGGCCTGCACCCGTCCGGCTTCGAAGAAGTCCGCGTCCACAACGTGGACGACCTCGAAGGCGTAGACGGCGACGTTCAGGCTGTACGCATCGCATCGAAGGTCGGCGCTCGCAAGCGCGAGCAGATCGAAGACGAGTGTGAGGACCGCGAGATTCGCGTCCTCAACCCCACCTACGTCGAAGTCGAGGTGGATAACTGATGACGGACCTGAAAGCACAGAAGCGAATGGCTGCCGACGTCCTCGACGTTGGCAAGGGTCGCGTTTGGTTCGACCCCGAGGCACAGGCCGACATCGCGGAGGCCATCACGCGCGAAGACATCCGTGAACTCGTCGAAGAGGGCACGATTCGCGCCGAGGACGCGAAGGGCAACTCCAAGGGTCGCGCACGCGAGCGCGCCGCCAAGCGTTCCTACGGCCACCGCAAGGGTGCCGGCTCCCGCAAGGGTCGTTCCGGCGCTCGACAGAACAAGAAAGACGCATGGGTCAGCCGCATCCGCGCCCAGCGCCGTCGCCTCAAGGAGCTTCGTGACGAGGGAACGCTCGACCGTTCCCAGTACCGCGAAGTGTACAACAAGGCGTCCGGTGGCGAATTCGACAGCGTGGACCGGCTCGAAGCATACATCCAGAACAACTACCAGGTGGAGATTCAATAATGGCGACAGGACCACGATACAAGGTTCCGATGCGTCGTCGCCGCGAAGTCCGGACGGACTACCATCAAAGGTTGCGCCTGCTGAAATCGGGTAAACCCCGCCTCGTTGCTCGCGTGAGCAACAAGCACGTCAGGGCGCAGCTGGTCACGCCGGGCCCACAGGGCGACGAAACGCACGCTGCAGCGACCTCTGCCGACCTCGCCGAGTACGGCTGGGAAGCCCCGACGGGCAACCTCCCCAGTGCGTACCTCACGGGGTACCTGGCAGGCAAACGGGCACTGGCCGCCGGCGTCGAGGAAGCGGTCCTCGACATCGGTCTCAACACGGCCTCGCCCGGGAACAAGGTCTTCGCAGTGCAGGAAGGAGCAATCGACGCTGGCCTCGAAATCCCCCACAGTGAAGCCGTACTCGCAGACTGGGACCGCAACCGCGGCGTCCACATCGCAGAGTACGCAGAGCAGCTCGACGAGCCGCTCTACAGTGGAGAGTTCGATGCCACGAACCTTCCCGACCACTTCGACGAAGTGCTCGGGAATCTTCAGGAGGACGAATGAGCAGAAACAACAACGGCTGGGAGCCGCGAACGCGGCTCGGCCGCATGGTGCAGAACGGCGACGTCACGTCGATGGACCAGGCGCTCGAATCCGGGCTTCCCCTCAAGGAACCCCAGATCGTCGATCAACTCCTCCCCGGACTGGAGGACGAAGTGCTCGACATCAACATGGTCCAGCGCATGACCGACTCTGGCCGCCGGGTGAAGTTCCGGTGTGTCTGTGCTGTCGGTAACCGTGACGGCTACCTCGGCTACGCTGAAGCCCGCGACGACCAGGTCGGCGGTGCGATTCAGAAAGCCATCGAGGTGGCGAAACTGAACATCATCAAGGTAGACCGCGGCTCTGGGTCGTGGGAAGACCGCGCAGGCGGTGTCAACTCCCTCTCGCGCAAAGCAGAAGGGAAGGCTGGCTCCGTGACGGTCAAAATCATCCCCGCCCCGCAGGGTCTCGGCCTTGCGGCAGCAGAGACGGTCCGCAACATCCTCGAACTCGCAGGCGTCCAAGACGCTTGGACCAAGAGCGACGGGAACACGCGGACGACGGTCAACCTCGCCAAGGCGACGTACAACGCGCTGAAGAACGCTTCGCAGTCCCGGACGCCACGCCGCGCGCGTGAAATCCGACGTGAGGTGAGCGAATAATGCAGGCTATCGTTCAGCTTCGCGGTGAAGTCAACATGGCCCAGGACGTTCGTGACACGCTGGAGATGCTCAACATCAACCGCGTGAACCACGCGACGTTCGTCCCGGAGAACGACGCCTACCGAGGAATGATTACGAAGGTCAACGATTACGTCGCACATGGTTCGCCCAGTGTCGAAATCGTCGCCGAACTCATCAGCACGCGCGCGGAGCCGCTCGAAGGCTCGGCCGACATCGACGATGAGTGGCTCTCGGAGAACACCGACTACGACGACGTCGCCTCGCTCGCGCAGGCTATCGTCGATGAGGAGACGACCCTCCGCGAACAGGGTCTCTCCCCGGTGCTTCGTCTGCACCCGCCACGCGGCGGTCACCGCGGCCAGAAGCACGTCACCAAGGAAGGTGGCCAGCTCGGTAAGCACGAGACCGACCAAATCGACGAACTGCTGGAGGCAATGCGATGACGTCTAAGAAACGACGACAGCGCGGCTCGCGCACCCACAGCGGTGGTACCCACAAGAACCGGCGCGGCGCCGGTCACCGTGGTGGCCGCGGCCGTGCCGGACGCGACAAGCACGAGTTCCACAACTACGAGCCGCTCGGCAAACACGGCTTCAAGCGCCCCGACGTCCTCCAGGACGAGGTCGCCGAAGTCAAAGTCCAGAAGCTCGACGAGGACGCCGCACTCCTCGCCGCCGACGGCGTTGCCGAGAAGGACGGCGACACCTACACCATCGACGCCCGCGACGTAGCCGAAGACGGCTGGGACGTGGACGTCGTGAAGGTCCTCGGTGGCGGGCAGGTCCGCAACGAACTCAACGTCGTTGCCGACGCCTTCACCGCAGGTGCCGTCGAACGCATCGAATCGGCTGGCGGAAGTGTCGAACTTTCTGAGCGCGCTCAGGAAGCCGAAGACGCCGACGAAGCCGAAGCAGAGACGGAAGACGAGGAATAACTCATGGGATGGAAGGACGCCGCTGAACCTGTGCTGACGCGGATGCCCGCAGTTGCGCGACCGGAGGGACACGTACCGTTCCGCCGGAAGCTCACCTGGACGGGTGGCATCCTCGTCTTGTACTTCTTCCTGACGAACGTGACGCTGTTCGGTCTCGATGCCGGTTCCGCGAACGACCTGTTCGGTCAGTTCCGGTCCATCTTGGCCGGCCAGCAAGGGTCGGTGCTCCAACTGGGTATCGGTCCAATCGTCACGGCGAGCATCGTCCTGCAACTCTTGGGCGGTGCCGACCTGCTCGGGCTAGACACGAACGACCCGCGTGACCAGATCCTCTACCAGGGTCTCCAAAAGCTGCTCGTCGTGGTCATGATCGTCCTGACGGGCCTCCCGATGGTGTTCGCTGGCGGCTTCCTGCCGGCAGATACGCAGGTCGCCCAGTCGCTGGGTATCGGCGTCGGTGGCGTGAAAACGCTCATCTTCGCCCAAATCGCCGTCGGTGGTGTCCTCATCCTGTTCATGGACGAGATTGTCAGCAAGTGGGGCGTCGGCTCCGGTGTTGGGCTGTTCATCATCGCCGGTGTCAGCCAACAGCTCGTCGGTGGGCTGTTCAGCTGGCAGGGACTCGGCGGTGCGTCGGGCTTCTTCCCGACGTGGATTGGCATCGTCACCGGTGCGGTCCAACTGCCAACGTCGCCGACCGACCTCGCATCGACGCTGATCCTCGGTCAGGGACAACTGCTCGCGCTCGTCACGACGGTCCTCATCTTCGGCATCGTCGTGTACGCCGAGAGTGTTCGCGTCGAGATTCCCCTCTCGCACGCTCGTGTGAAGGGTGCTCGCGGACGCTTCCCGGTCAAGCTCATCTACGCGAGCGTCCTGCCGATGATTCTCGTTCGCGCCCTGCAGGCGAACATCCAGTTCCTCGGGCGCATCCTCGATAGCCAGTGGGCGGGTATGCCCGCATGGCTCGGTCAGTACACGCAGGGCACCGTCACCGGTGGCCTGTTCTACTACCTCGCGCCCATCCAGTCGCGTGCCGACTGGATGTGGTTCCTCGGGCTCACCTCGGCCGACCCCTTGGACATCATGATTCGCGTCGCTATCGACCTCATCTTCATGATCGTCGGTGGCGCGATATTCGCGGTGTTCTGGGTCGAAACGTCCGGGATGGGTCCCGACGCGACCGCACGGCAGATTCAGAACTCCGGGATGCAGATTCCCGGCTTCCGTCGCAACCCACAGGTCATCGAGAAGGTCATGGAGCGGTACATCCCGCAAGTGACCGTCATCGGTGGCGCGCTCGTCGGGCTACTCGCCGTCATGGCGAACATGCTCGGCACCATCGGAGCCGTCTCCGGGACGGGGCTGCTCCTTACGGTCTCCATCACGTACAAGCTGTACGAGGAGATCGCCGAGGAACAGCTCATGGAGATGCACCCGATGATGCGCCAGATGTTCGGTTCGGAATAACGGACGTCTGAACCTCGGCCGCTCTTCGGCCGAATTCACTTTCTTAGGACGACTGACGAAGGCCAGAGACTGGTGAGGCCGCGTCTTGCTGTTCGACCATCAGATGAGACCGTCGATACAAATCCATATGAGTCGGTCAAAACAGACGTAAGTCCCGTTTCTGCACCGTGTGACACGTTCGACAGCCCTTCGAAACAGTCTCAGATACACCCGAGTATGACGGCCCGTTCGAGTCGTTACGGAAAATCGAGGAGAAAGCCCCGTGCTTTAGCGCGGGGATGAATCCGACACTACCTTTCACGAACCACCGCCGATATCACGGCCTGATATTCCAATAGTTTCTTAAGATAGCGCACCTGATTACAACTGTAATGGTCACGGTGACTGTCACCGCGAAGTTCCACAACCCATCCCTCTCACGGCGGAAAGAGTGGCAACAGGGCACCCGTCTCTACCGCGACACCAAGCAGTTCTGTATCGACGGATGGCAGAACGGCGACTTCGGCAAGTCCGTGACCACAGCCAGCATTGATAACGGCCTCTACTCGGCTATTCAGAACCAAGCCATCCGAGAGGCGAAATCCGACCACAACAAGGACGGAGAGGTTCGATACCGAGAGAGTCAACCGTTCGCCGTCAACAACCAGAACTGGGAAATCGACATGACCGAGAACGGCACAGTCGTCGTCGGCTTCCCGTGTGTCTCTCAGTGGTGGTACACGCCTATCGAAGTGTACGACGACATTTCCGACCCCGTAGACCGACTGGTCGAGGGCGACGCGAAGAAGACGCGACTTCAAGTGTACCGCCGTGGTGACGACTGGTACTGTACGTTCAACGTTGAGTACGACACTGACACGTCAGGTGAGACGCCCGTTGGTGTCGATATTGGTGAACGGCACATCCTCGCTGTGACGGCCTACGGTGAGGGTGAGTCAATGCTGGTGTCGGGTGGTGAGGCGAAGTACGTTCGACGCAAATATCGTTCCCTACGCGATTCGCTTTCGGAAGCGGGTGCGCTTCGCGCACGTAACCGTGTGGGTGACAAAGAACAGCGTCGAATCAAAGACCTGAATCACAAACTCTCCCGTCGCCTCATCACGTTCGCGGAACAATTCGAGAATCCCGTCATTCGGATGGAAGACCTCGAAGGTATCCGCGAGAACAGTTCGTGGTCGGGTGTCCACTCATGGCACTTCCACCAACTCCAACAGTTCATCACGTACAAAGCCGAACGTGTGGGTATTCGTGTCGAGAAGGTCGATGCGTACCATACCAGCCAACGATGTTCAGCGTGTGGTTCGATGGGAGCGCGTGATGGCGACCACTTTTCGTGTTCGGAGTGCGACCGTGGACGACACGCCGACCTGAACGCTTCAGAGAATATCGCACAACGGGAGGGAGAACCATGCACGGCGTAACAGTTCGGCTGACGCGAACCGTGCTACCTCGCTGGTTGAATAGCAAACCGTCTTTGACGCCCGCTGTATGCGGGGAGGAAGGCCCCATTGACAGGGCTACACGCGCTGAAAAGCACGCCGTTGGTCACAACTCGGTGGCAACCTTCGACGGGTCACGCGAAAGCGTACTTGAACCCCGAGGAAACGCGCAACCTGAATATCCACTTCGTGGAATCCTCGCCCTTTAGGGCGGGGAGGATGTCAAAACCAGTCGGGAGTGGGCCGATGCTCGTACGACTCGATATCTTCGAGCGTGACTGGATGGCTTTCGGGGTCTTGTAGTTCGAGGTCGGCCGCCGAGTACAAATCGTACAGGAGACCGATCTGTTCGTAGAGGCCCACCTGCTTGAGAAGGTCGATACCGTACTCGGTGACCGCGAAGTACGTGCGTGGAATCCCGTTCGGGACGGGCGACTCGGATGGTTCGAGCGTCGTCACGATTTGCGGCTCTCGACTTCGCAAGTCCGAGAGATGGTCGCGGATGGTGCTCTCGGTAATCTCGTTTCGAGCGCCAAGCTCTGGTGAGCTGAGTGCTCCGGTCGGGCTGGCGAGTAGTTGCTGCATGAGCCGCAATTTCGTCTCGCTCAATATCAGTTTGAGATCGGCAATTCGGTCCTCGTCGATGCCGTGGTCGGGGACATCTCGGGTGGAGACGGCAGCCATACGTATCCCATTGCATCCCACCGGCATATGTTTTGCGACGACTATCGACAAACATCTGCTGGAAACCATTACATTCTGCGGAAGAGTACGAAACACGATGTCCGACGACGCCCCGCCCCACATACGAAATCTTCCACGCCTCGACGACGCGAACTTCGTCTACCGAGGGTACGACGGGCAAGATGCTGCCCGAATCCACGCCGCTGCGATCGGTCTATTCGCCGATATCGACACGTTGACGCAGGCTGACGCGACGAAGTACTTCGTCCTCGGCAGTTACAAGTCCCCGCAGTCTAGTCGTGACGGTCCAAAAGACCGACTCAAACGCGCAGCCGAGCGTTTCAGAACCGAGCCGAAGGCGGCTGGGTTCCTCCTCGAAGAACTCGACCCCGACAACGAGGAGTGGGGGAATTTCTATCTCAAGTATCGGTACGCGCTCGTCGGCACGGACTACGCGGTGTTCGTCGTCGAGGACAACGACGGTGGCCACGAACTCGAACTGGGAACCGCACCACTCGAAACGACCTACATCCTCAAGCGAGACTACACGCTACCGTCTATCGACAACGACCTCGAATACGAGAAGTACGATGCGATGATGGCGACCCTGTGCTCGCTCATGGAGAAGAACGGACACCTCTATACCTGGCAAACGACAGACGACCTCGACGTGGCGCTCTCTGACCTCATCGACGACACCCTCCCGTAACGAGGCTTCAGCTCTCTCACCCACTCCCGGTAACACCCACGTCAGCGGATACTCAAGTTCTTCGAGTCCCTACAGTCGCCTAATGACGACACCCACACAGGGCATCCATCACGTGACCTGCATCGCCAGCGACCCGCAGGAGAACCTCGACTTCTGGGTCGAGACGCTCGGCCTGCGACTGGTCAAGCGCTCTATCAACCAAGACGACCCGAGTACGTACCACTTCTTCTTCGCCGACGCGGAGGGGAACCCCGGAACGAGCATGACGTTCTTCCCGTGGGAGAACATGTCGAGCGGGAAGGTCGGAACCGGGCAAGTCTCCCGAACTGCGTTCCGCGTCCCCGAAGGCAGTCTCGACTACTGGGAGGAGCGATTCGACGAGTACGGCGTCGAGTACGGCGACCGAATCGAGCGCTTCGGTGAGACGGTCCTACCGTTCGAGGACCCCGACGGCCTGCCGGTCGAGTTGGTCGAAGTCGAGATTCCCGACGACGACCCGACCGTACCGTGGACTGAGTTCGTCCCCGAAGAGAACGCCATCCGCGGCTTCCACTCGGTCACACTGTGGCTGGCCGACCCGCCCCAAACGAAGGACCTCTTGGAGACGATGGGATTCGAAGAAGTCGGCACCGAGCAGACCGAGGGCGACGTGGCCGGCGACGAGCGAACCCGATTCGCCGCGGCCGGCTCGGTCGGCAAGTACGTCGATATCGTCCCGACCATCGAGAGCGGCCGACAGGGCCACGGCACGGTCCACCACGTCGCCTTCCAGACGCCGACCGACGAGGACCAGTCGGCGATGCGCAAGGCGGTCCAGTCGAAGGGCCTGCGCCCGACGCCGCAAATCAACCGTCACTGGTTCCGGTCGGTCTACTTCCGCGAGTTCGGCGGCGTGCTGTTCGAGTTGGCGACGAGCGACCCCGGCTACGACAGCGACGAACCCCTCTCTGACCTCGGCGGCCGTCTCGTCCTCCCCGGCAAGTTCGAGGGCCAGCGCGAGCAAATCGAGGCGGGATTGACCGACGTGACGGTTCCGAGAGCGGAGTCCGCCGAAGCGGACGACTGAGACGGCACCGAGCGGAAACCGCCGACGACGTATCCGTCCCTTTTTTGAGATGCCTTACGCACGCCCGGAGTATGAACACGGGACGACTCGCGCTCGATATCGAGACGGCCAGCCCCCACGGCCCGCCGCGCGACTTCACGAACACGGACAAGTTCGAGTTGGTCGCCGTCGGGCTTGGATACCGCACAGACGGCGGCGACGTGGAGGTGACGGTGTGTCGCCGGCAGGGCGATTGGGGCGTCGAGCACACCGCGAACCTCCTCCGCGAGGTCGTCGAGTGGTGCGAAGAACGCGACGGTCCGGTTCTCACCTACAACGGCACGCACTTCGACGAACAGCACCTCCGCGCGTGGGCCGACCACGTCGCGGACGCTGGTGCGTGGCCCGGTGCTCCCGCACGTGTCGAAGCGCTCTTTTCGGACCACATCGACCTCGGACCGCTCGCCGCCGAGGCGTTTCCCCACGCGGTCAACGCCGGCCGCGACATCCCCGCGCTGTGGAAAGCCTGCGAGGAGGCGGGAATCGAGCAACCGAGCGTCTGGTACGACGACTACGACCTGCCGGCCGACTACCTCGAACAGTTGGGAATCGACGGGTCGGCCGTCAAAGGCGCGCACGTCGGAACCGCACTCGGCGAAGCCTACGTCGATGGCGTCGCCGCCGGCATCGACGGCACGCGGACGCACGACGAACTCGTGCGACTGCTCGAAGACTACGCCTCGGGCGACATCGAACCGCTATTCGCGTTACACGACGCGCTGAAGCGGGCGAACGCGCGGCAGTAGCGGGTTTTCGTCACTCTCTCGGCACGACGTGTCGCGCGGCAAACGTTTAGCCGACGGGTGCCGTATCACCTCGCATGAACGACCTCAAACCGAGGGCCGCGATAGAGGAGGAACTCCGCGGCAACGGTATCAGCGTCGAGTCGATTTCGCTCGGCGAGTCGGTGTCGCTCGTGTATCTCACCTCGTTTCCGGACGTGCAACCCGACCACGGAGAGGTCGGCCGCGCGGTCAAGGCGTTCCTCGAACTCTCGGAGGGTGAGTGGGACCCGAAGACCGTCGAGGCGACGATTCTCCGCAGCGACGACGACGTGCAGGCGACGTGGACACTCGAAGCCGAGTGGATTCGCGGCTACAACGAGTACCGTCTGGACGACTACGAACTGACCGACCGCGTCCTCGACAGCATCGAATCGGAGGACGCACAGTGAGCGCGTGGCGTCATCGCGGCCCGGTCACGCGCGAGCGCGGCCCCCGCCGACCGTCGCACTTCGACTACTCCCGGGTGACACTCACCTTCGACAGCGAAGGCACCGAGTGTACCGGGTGGCTCTACCGCCCGGACGACGTGGAGTCGCCCACGGTGGTCGTGCTGGCCGGCGAACTCGCCGCGGAGCGACGGTTCGGCCTTCGACGCTACGCGGAACGACTCGCAGAAGCGGGATTCGCCGCGTTTTGCTTCGACTACCGGAACACCGGGGACTCGTCCGGTGAACCGCGAAATCTCGTGGACCCGGACTCGCAGGTCGCCGACTGGCACGCCGCCATCGACGGCCTGCGCGAACAGTCGGAACTCGATATTGGCGGAATCGTGGTGATGGGAATCGGTCTCTCGGGTGGCTACGCGCTTCGGGCGGCCGCCGAGGACGGAACCATCTCGGCCGTCGTGGCGCAGTATCCGATGCTGAACGGAAAAGCAATCTTCGCCGGGCGAGGTGCGAAGGGGACGCTCTCGGCGCTCGTCGCGGGCGTCCGCGACAAACTCCAGTCTCGCGTGTTCGGTCCCCACACGGTGCCCGTCATCGGCGACGGCGCTTCGATGTCGGTCTTCGAGGACCCCGGCGTGCGAGGGTCATATCGCCAACTCGTCCCGCCGGGGAGCACGTGGAACGACGAGACGCCGGCGCGTATCTTCCTCTCGCTGTTCCGGTATCGGGCCGTCTCCGACCCCGAGGAGATTTACTGTCCGACGCTCCTCGTCTCGGGGACGCGCGACGACCTCGCGCCTGCGGACGCCGTCGCGTCCCTCGCCGACGACCTCCCGAACTCGACGCTCGTCGAGTTACCGGTCGGTCACTTCACGCACTACGACCGGGGATTCGAAGCGACGTTCGGGCACCTCGTGACGTTCCTGCGGGCGAACGAGTAGGCGAGACGCACAGTCGCCGCGTCCGTAACCGACTTCACCCCCTCGGTCAATTTTCCGTCAATGACGAAGACGCGCACCGTCGAACTCGAAGGCCACATCATCGACTCGGGGATGATGCAACAGGCCATGGGTATCGTGATGGACCTCGGTGGGAACTTCGATATCGAGGAGTTCGATGTCGGCCGCCAGAAGGACAAGACCTCGTACTGCCGGATGGCGGTTCACGCCGACGACGAACGCGACTTGCAGGAGATTCTCCACGAACTGCACCAAATCGGCGCGAACCTCACCGACCCGGTGGACGCACACGTCGAACCCTCTCCCGCAGACCAGGTCGTCCCGCTCGGCTTCTACTCGACGACCAACCACCCGACCGAGGTTCGCTACGAGGGTGAGTGGCTCACGGTCGAAGACATCGAGATGGACTGCGCGATAGTGGTCGAACCCGGCGACGACGGCGAGCCCGCCCGCGCCTACACGAAAGTCCTCAACGGCATCGAAGCAGGCGACCTCGTCGTCACCGACGAGGCGGGCATCCGCGTCAAGCCGCCCGAGCGCCCCCGTGATGCCTCCGGCCCGTTCGGCTTCATGCAAGGCGGCGTCTCCTCGGAGCGACCCTCCGACTCGCTCATCGAACAGGTCGCCGAGGCGATTCACGAGACGAAAGACGAAGGCGGTAACGTCCTCGTCGTCGCCGGTCCCGCGCTCATCCACTCCGGGGGTGGCGACGCGCTCGCCGACCTCATCCGCGAGGGCTACGTGGACATGATTTCGGCCGGCAACGGCTTCGCCACCCACGACATCGAACGCGGTCTGTACGGCACCTCTCTCGGCATGGACATGGAGACGATGGAACACCCACGGAAGGGCCACAAACACCACATCTACACCATCAGCGAGGTCATCCGCGCCGGCGGCATCGCCGAAGCCGTCGAAGACGGACTCATCAAAGAGGGCGTGATGTACGAGTGCGTGAAGAACGACGTGCCGTACGTCCTCGCGGGGTCGATTCGGGACGACGGCCCGCTTCCCGATACGATTACGGACACCATCGAAGCGCAGAACGCCATCCGCGAGCAGGCCCATCAGGCCGACATGGTGCTCATGCTCTCGACGCTCCTGCACTCCGTCGCGGTCGGGAACTGTCTGCCGTCTACTGCGAAAACCGTCTGTGTGGATATCAACCCCGCAACCGTCACCCAACTGCTCGACCGCGGGTCGTCGCAGGCGATTGGGATGGTCACCGACATCGGCACGTTCGTCCCGACGCTCGCCGAGAAAGTGCTCAACGGCGAGTGAGGCCGGGGGCTGAATGAGACGAGGAGACTGACCGACGACGAGTACGCGCGAGCGAACGTCTATTTTGCCTGCCAATTGGCGATGGGATTATCTCGTCGAACTCCGATGGGCGCGTATGAACCGACCGTGGAGCATCCTCGCCGTCTCGCTACTCGTCCTCCTCGCGGGCTGTGGCGGCGGCGTCAGTGGTGGACAAGACGGAACGGCCGCGACGACCGCGGCCGCGGGCGATGCGACGGCCGATGGAACGACGACTGCCGCCGAGGGAGAGTCCCAAGCGGCGATGAGCACGACCGAGTTCGACTTCAACCAATCGTGGGACACGCAGTACCGCGCGGGCCAGTACTACCGCTACGAGATAACGAGTCCGAACCTCGACGAGACGGCGAGCTACGAGTGGGAAGTCGTCGAGACGAACGAGACGAGCGTGACGATTCGAACGACCGTCGAAACGTCGAATGGGACGAGCGAGCAGACGGTGACCGCCTCGCGCGAGGAGTTGTACTCGGAACTGGCGGGGTCGCCCTCGGGGTCGATTGCGACGCTCGGATTCGACTCGCCGTACTACGCCAGCGTCGAGGGTGAGACGCTCGAAGTCGGCGACTCGTGGAACCTGTCGAGTCCGAGTGGGAACGTGAGCGTCACCGTGGACGAAATCGAGACGTACGCCGACCTCCGGTGTGCGAACTTCGTCGTCCGGATGAACGACAGCCTGTTCTGGGAGAGTTGCGTGACGCCGGAGAGTCCGCTTCCGGGCTACGTCGCGTTCTACGACGAGAACGAGACCGAACCCGCGTTCGAGATGACGCTCGTCGAGTACCGTCGCGGCGACTGAGACCTACACTTTTTCCAGCGGAATCACTGCCATCGGGACGTTCGCGTTCAAGAGGATGTCCTGTGCGGTGCTGCCGAAGACGATTTTCGAGGTGGGATTGCGCTTGCGAATACCGATGACGAGCTCGTCGGCGTTCACTTCGTTGACGTAGTCGAGTACGTCTGTCGCCGGTTCGTTACCGCGGATGAGTTGGTGCGTCTCGACCGTTACGAGGTCACCGAGTCGTGAGGCGACCACGTTGAGCGCGTCGTCGCCGTCGCGGACGTCGTCGCTGTCGGTCTCGTCTCCGCCGAAATGAGAGTTCACCGCGTGAACGACGTCTCCGTCTTTGATACGTCGAGTGAGGTAATCGCAAATCTCTGCGCTGGTCCTGACCGAGTTCGTTGCGACGACGTACGTTGCCATGGTACACCTCCACATTCGATTGTTAAAAATGCAACTCTACACCAGTGGTGTTCGATTACGACTCTCGGACCCACCCGAGACGACGCCCTCTCTCAGCGCCCATTGGTCAGACACAAAACATATACCCCATCCATAAATTCTCAGATTATGGATAGGAATGCCCTCCTCGCGGGCGGTGCGATTGGCATCGTCGCCATCGCCCTCGTCACCGCCCTCGTCGTCCCCGGTGTCCTCGCCGACCCGACGGACGACGGCCCGGTCCGACCGGGGCGAATTTCCGTCTCCGAGGTCACGATTGCGGCCGGTGCCGCGACCGGAGAGACGGCGACGCTGGACATCGAGACGCGAATCGAACACGGCGGTAACCCGACGGACAACGTGAGCGTGCTCGTTCGGGCTATCGACGAGGAGTCGGGACTTCGGATGGCGACAGAACAGGTCTCGGTCGGCAACCTCACCCGCGACGGCGAAGTCACCGCCGGCACCAACCTCACCGTCCCCCGCGAGGGTGGCTACGATATCGACGTGATTCTCTACCGGAACGCCGAGCGCGTCGATACGGCACAACAGCGTATCCGCGGTGTCGAGGCCATCAAGCCGCCGTACCTCCGGACGAACACCGAGTTCACCGAGAGCGAAGCACTGCCGCCAGTTTCGTTCTCGATTGCCGAGGCGGGCGACAACCGCTCGACGCTCGACGTGGGCGCGACGCTCACGAACACCGGCGACACGCCGACCGACGACCTGAGCGTTCGATTCGTGCTTCGACAGGCCGAGTCGAACATCGTGGCGTCCCAATCGACGGTGGACGTCGGTGAGGTCGGACCCGGCCGAACGGCGACGGTGGAGACGCCCGTCACCGTTCCGAACGACTACAACTACTACATCGACGCGGTGTTGGTGCGCGATGGCGTCGTCATCGACACCGCCCGCGGCGCGGCGAACCTGAACCCAACGAGGACGATTAGCGTGAACGAGACGACAGAAGAAGTCGAACTGGAAGTGAGCGATTTCGAAGACAGCGACACGACGAGCGGTGACGACGACTACCGAACCGAGGAGTCCGGCGCGACGCAGACCGGCACGCCCGGATTCGGTCCCGTCGTCGCGCTCGTCGCACTCTGTGCGAGCGTGCTCGCCCTTCGGAGGTGGAGACAATGAGCGACGAGACGGCCACGAACACCGGTTCTCAGCCGACAAAACGACAGCACGCGCCCGACCCCGACGCCGATATCGACGACGCGGACCGCGAATTCGCCTCGCGTCTTCGTCGCTACCTCGACTACGCCGTCCTCGCGGGCCTGCTGTTGCTCGCGCTCATCGCGGTGTTACAGTTCTACCTGAACGCCAGTCAGACGATTTCGACGTGGGTCACGCCCGAGTACCGCGCGCCCTTCCAAGCCGTGTTCAACCTCGTGATACTGCTCGTCTCGGGTCTCGGTATCTCGATTCAGCTTCGACGCCTGACCTGAGCACCCTGCGAGAGTCACTCAGTCAGCGTATATTTTTCAGGCTTCCCTGAGAGGTGCAGTCTATGAACTTCCTTTTCGTCTCGATAGACGGACTCATCGGCGACATCGCCTGGCGCGTTCGCAACGAGGGCCACGAGGTGCGCTACTGCATCGAGAACGAGGACGAACGCGAGATTGCCGACGGCTTCGTCGAGAAGGTCCACGACTGGCAGGAACACACCGAGTGGGCCGACACCATCGTCTTCGACGACATCTTCGGCTACGGCACCCACGCCGAGCGACTCCGTGAAGAGGGCAAGGCCGTCGTCGGTGGCACTGCCTACACCGACCGCCTCGAAGACGACCGAAACTTCGGCCAGCGCGAGTTGAAGAAGGCCGGAATCGACGTACTCCCCCACGCAGAGTTCACCGACTTCGACGAGGCCGTCGAGTGGGTTCGAGAGAACCCCGACGCCTACGTCATCAAACCGAGTGGCAACGTCCAGAACGTCAAGCGGCTGGTCTTCGTCGGCGAGGAAGACGACGGCTCTGACGTGATTCGCATCCTCCAGTCGTACAAGCGCTCGTGGGGCGACAAAATCGAGCGCTTCGAGATTCAGCGCCGGGCCGACGGCGTCGAAGTCGCGGTGGGCGCGTTCTTCAACGGCGAGCGGTTCGTCACGCCCATCTGTATCAACTTCGAGCACAAGCGACTGTTCCCCGGCAACGTCGGCCCCTCGACGGGCGAGATGGGCACGAGCATGACGTGGACGGGCAAGAACGACATCTACCGCCGAACGCTCGAACCGCTCGAAACGCGACTCGCCAAAGAGGGCTACGTCGGCTACATGGACCTCAACTGCATCGTCAACGCCGACGGTGTCTACCCGCTGGAGTTCACCCCGCGATTCGGCTATCCGACGATTTTCCTCATGGAGGAGGCGATGAAGACGCCGATTTCGGCGGTGTTCGCGGACATCTCCCGCGGCCGCGACCCGGGAATCGAGGTTCACTCGGGGTTCCAAGTCGGCGTCCGCGTCTGTCTTCCGCCCTTCCCATTTACCGACCCGCAGACCTTCTCGGAGTTCGCCTCGAACGCGCCAATCGGCTTCGAGTCGAAGCCCCCGAAAGAGTGGACCGAGCGCCACCGCCTCGAAAACGCACCCGACGGCGTCCACATCGAGGACGTGAAGTGCGTCTCCGACCAGTGGCGCGTCGCCGGAACCTCTGGCGTCGTCATGGTCGTCGCCGGAATGGGCGATACGATGGCCGACGCACGGACGCAAGCCTACGGCCGCATCGACGACATCCTGCTTCCCAACATGTACTACCGCGACGATATCGGCGAGCGCTGGATAGACGGCGAGGGCGACAGACTCCACTCGTGGGGCTACCTCCGAGACTGAGCGGCGAGCCAGCGGATTTCTGTCGGCTTCTGTGAGTCCGGCGACAGGTTCCTTGACTCGCGCGTCGTAACTGGAGGGTATGCAGGCAACGTCGCAACTGGCACGCCTCCGTGAGGTGGCCCGACCGCTCGGCGCGCTCGTCGTCGGTGTCGCGGCGTTTCTCCTCTCGATACGGCTCCTGAGTGGAGCGTCTGCCGCGCTCAGTCCCTCACTCGTCCCCGTACTGGACCGCGTCGTCATGGGACCACTGTCTGCGCTCGGTGCCAGTTGGTTGGCGACGTATCCCGTGCTCAACGGGACGGCCATCGCCGCGCTCTCGATGGTGTTGTACACCGAAGCGCTCGTGACGCCGCTCGAACTGTTCCTCATGATTTGCGGGTCGCGGTTCGGGTCGGTGACCATCGTCCTGCTCGTCGGTTCCGTCGAGTACGTCCGCCAGCGCGACGTTTCGCTCCGAGATGCGATGTGGTTCGGTGTACTCTCGTTTCTCGTCACGTGGAGCGTGTATCTCCCGGTGACGGCACTCGGTTACGTCACCCTCGCGCCGCTCACTCCTCGTCTGTCTGCGATGGCGTCCCGGTTCACTCTCGAATTCGCCGCGCTCGACTCGCTCGAACCGTTTATCGAGCGCATCGTCGAAACCCTCGGACCGCTCGGTGCCGGACTGGTCGCACTCGGGTTGCTTCTGGGGAGCCTTCGACTGTTCGACTCGGCGTTCGATGCAGTGGATGTCGAGCAGGTTCGTGACTCGCTCGCGCGACACGGCAGAAACCACTGGTTTCTGTTCGCCATCGGCTTCGTGGTGACCGCGCTGAGTACGAGTGTGGCGTTCTCGCTCGGCGTCGTCGTCCCGCTCTCGGTACGTGGCTACGTCGAACGAGACGAGCTACTGCCGTACATTCTCGGCGCGAACGTCGGGACGCTCATCGACACAGTGGCCATCGCCATCGTCCTCGACGAACCGGTTGGGCTTGCAGTCGTCCTCTTCACCGCGGCGCTCGCTACGTTGGTTGCAACCGTGTTCGTCGTCGCGTACCCGTGGTACGAAGCGGCCATCGAGACCATCTTCGAGACAGCGGTCGAGACTCGTCGCCACTTTCTCGCCTTTCTCGGTCTGCTGGTCGCGTTGCCACTCGTACTGCTCGTCGTCGAACGACTCGTGTGAAGAACAGTCGGCGCAGCCTCAGAGAATCGGCACAGAATCAGTTGAGCGCCAGCCAGGCCGCGAAGACGACGAACCCGCCGACGAACGTGCTCGCCGCGGCGTGGAGGCGGAGTTGGTCGAGGATGTGGTGGGCGTGTTCGTCTTCGACCGAGAGCATGTCGTGAATCTCGCTGCCGATTTCACACCGGGGGAGGAAGTCCATCGCCACGTGGAGGAAGACGCCCGACGCGAAGCCGAAGACGAGTCCGCGGATGGCACCCGACGCGGGGACGGCAACCGCACTGGAGACGATGGCGGCGATGCCGAGTCCGGCCGCGGGGAGCAACAGTGGCGCGACGGGTCGGTCGTTCGCCGTGAGACGGCGCGCGGCGGCGTAGCCGGCGGGACCTTTGTGCGAGACGATTGCGAGACCGAGACCGACGCCGACGTCGATGTTGCCGTAGATAAGCCCGATAATCGCACCGGCGGAGATGGCGTGGGCCGCGAGTTCCGTCACCGTCCGGTCGATTGGGAGGTCCATGTGCGCGAAGCGGTGGCCGATAGTGTGCGACCCGAACCCGGCGAGGATGCCGAAGGCGATGCCGAACCCGCCGAACTGCGGGTGGTGGCCGAGCGCCTGCGGGACGAGAAAGACGGCGGCGCTCGTCACCATCGCGCCGCTCGCAAGTCCGTAGCCCCACACGAGCCCCTCCGCGTGGTCACCCCGGGCCCGAACGCCGAGCGGGGCGGCGAGTGCCATGGCACCGAACGCAGCCCACGAGACGACGAGCAGTTTCCACGCCTGCGTCGTGACCGCGTAGGCCGAGAGCGCGAGGAGAACCACGACGCTGCCGACGCCGATGGCTGATGACCGATTCATGTTGTGAACAATCTTGCTGAGGTTAATAAACTGCCCGATTCGGGTCCCCCGAGGGTTCTATCTGGAGAGGTGCCGAAGCAGGTGAATCAGCGGGTCGCCTGCTTCCACGCCTTCAGGTCGAGGACGCCGCCGTCGAAGTCGTCGGGTGCCGCCTCGGTTGCCGCCCACAGGAACATCGGCGCGACGTCGTCCGGGTCGCGGCCGTCACCGCCGGTGAGGTCGGTTGCGACGAGACCAGGGTCCACGATGCCGACCGGTTGGTCGAGTTCGACCGCGAACTGTCGGACTGCCGCTTCGGCGGCGGCTTTCGAGACGGCGTACGCGCCCATTCCGGGTTTCGCGTCGCGGGCGATAGCGCCCGAGGGGACGAGAATTCGGCTGTCGCTAGTCATGTGCGGGAGGGCCTCTTTGACGGCCGTGAAGACGCCTCTGACGTTGGTTCGCAGCGAGTCGTCGAAGGCGGCGTAGGAGTCCTCGGCCAGCGGCATCTCGCCCGGCGACCCGTGACAGACCGCGGCGTTGGCGACGAGTACGTCGATTCCCCCACCGAGGCGGGCGGCCGTCTCCATCAGGCGCTCCATGTCGAACTCGTCGCGCACGTCGGAGCGGAGACCTTCGGCAGTGCCGCCAGCGTCCTCGATATCTTCGAGAACCGCGTCGAGGGCGTCTGTATCGCGTGCGCAGGCGACGACGGTCGCCCCGTGTGCGCCGAATGCGCGGGCGACGGCGGCACCGATACCGGAACTCGCGCCCGTGACCACGACAGTGGTGTCGTCCATACGCGCCATTGGGAGTGACCGTGCTAAAGTGATACTACTCGGAACCCCGCTTTGGTCAGTCGATTTATGTGAACGTCGTTCTTACACTCTTGCATGAATTCTGTCTCGGACCTCGACTCGCTGTCGGGCGAATCCGTCGTCGTCATCGGCGGCGGGTTCGGCGGTCTCTCGACGGCCTGCTATCTCGCTCACGCGGGTGCCGACGTCACCGTCTTGGAGAAGAACGAACAACTCGGTGGCCGCGCCAGCACCCTCGAACGAGACGGCTTCACGTTCGACATGGGTCCGTCGTGGTACCTCATGCCCGACGTGTTCGAGCAGTTCTTCGCCTACTTCGGGAAGTCGCCCGAGGACTACTACGGCCTGACGCGACTCGACCCCCACTACCGCATCTTCTTCAAAGACGGCGACCGGGTGGACATGGTCCCAGACCTCGAAAAGAACAGGGAGGTGTTCGAGTCCTACGAACCCGGCGCGGCCGACAAGTTCGACGACTACCTCCGGAAGTCCAAGCGCAACTACGAAATCGGGATGGAGCACTTCGTCTACAAAGACCGGCCGAACCTGCGCGACTACGTGGATTTCGACGTGCTCCGGTACTCGTGGGGCCTGTCGCTCATCGGGTCGATGCAGGACCACGTCGAGAACTACTTCGACCACCCCAAACTCCAGCAGATCATGCAGTACACGCTGGTGTTCCTCGGCGGCGCGCCGAACAACACGCCCGCGCTCTACAACCTGATGAGCCACGTCGATTTCAACATGGGCGTCTACTACCCCGACGGCGGTCTCGCGGGCGTCGTCTCGGCGATGGTCCAACTCGGCGAGGAGTTGGGCGTCGAGTTCCACACCGACTCGCCGGTGACCGAAATCGCGGGTCGGCGCGGCGGGTTCGCCGTCCGAACCGAGGACGGCCGCGAGTTCCTCTGCGACCAGGTCGTAAGCGACGCCGACTACGCCCACACCGAGCAGGAACTCCTCCCCGAGAGGAAACGCCAGTACAGCGCCGACTACTGGGAATCCCGGACGTACGCGCCCTCGGCGTACCTGCTCTATCTCGGCGTCGAAGGCGACGTGGACGAACTCGCCCACCACACGCTCGTCCTCCCCACCCAGTGGGACGACCACTTCGAGCACATCTTCGACGACCCCGCGTGGCCCGACGACCCGGCCTACTACCTGTGTGTCCCCTCGAAGACCGACGACACGGTCGCCCCAGAGGGTCACAGCAACCTGTTCGTGCTCGTCCCCATCGCGGCCGGTCTCGAAGACACACCCGAACAGCGCGAGGCCTACCGCGACCTCGTCCTCGCCGACATCGCCGAACACACCGGCGTCGATTTGCGAGACCGAATCGTCGTCGAGGAGTCGTTCTGCGTGAACGATTTCGCCAGCCGCTACAACAGCACGCAGGGGACGGCGCTCGGTCTCGCACACACGCTCACCCAAACCGCGCTCCTCCGTCCCGGCCACGCCTCGAAGAAGGTCGATGGCCTGTACTTCACCGGGTCCTTCACGACGCCCGGTATCGGCGTGCCGATGTGTCTCATCAGCGGGCAACTCACCGCGGAGAAGATGGCCGAAGACGCGCGATGACGGAGACAGAGATGGCACCGACTTCGAACGGCACCGTGCGGGACCGACTCGTCTACCTGTTGGTCCTCTCGCGGCCGCGATTCTGGCTCTACTTGGCCGGTCCCGTCATCGTCGGCGTCGCCGCCGCCGCGACCTCGCTTTCGGATCTCTACTCGCTCGAAGCGGTCGCCCTCTTCGCGTACTTCCTCGTCCCAGCGAACGTCTTTCTCTACGGCGTCAACGACGTGTTCGACCGCGACGTGGACGAAGCGAACCCGAAGAAAGACGACCGAGAGGCGCGCTGGCAGGGTGACCCGGTCAACCTCGCCGTCGTCGTCGGCAGCGGTGTGCTCGGCCTCGGGCTGTTCGCGTTCACGCCCCCCATCGCGTGGCCGTGGCTGGTCGCCCACTTCGTCCTCGCTATCGAGTACAGCGCCCCTCCCTTCCGGTTCAAGACGACGCCGATTCTCGACTCGGTGTCGAACGGCCTCTACATCCTGCCGGGCGTGGCCGCCTACGCGACCATCGCGGGCGTGAATCCACCCGCGCTCGCCGTCGTCGGCGCGTGGCTCTGGACCATGGGGATGCACACCTTCTCGGCGATTCCCGACATCGAACCCGACCGAGACGCCGGGATTCAGACGACGGCGACGTTCCTCGGCGAGCGCCGAACCTACTGGTACTGCGCGCTGACGTGGGCGGGTGCCGCCCTCTCGTTCGCAACCGTCGATATCCGACTCGGTGCCCTTCTCGCGGCGTATCCGCTCGTGGTGCTCGGTATCGCTCGCTCGAACGTGGACGTGTCGAACGCCTACTGGTGGTACCCCGCGTTGAACACCGTCGTCGGCATGCTCATCACCCTCGGGGCACTCTGGAGCATCGTATATGGCTGAGGGACTTCGCCTTCCTCGAACGCGGCGGGACGCCGAAGCGGCGCTCGACCGACTCGTTCGAGAGAATCGCTTTACGATTTCCGTGTTCTTCCCACTGAACGGTGCGGTACTCCTCGTCGCAAGCGCGATGGGGTGGCTGCCAGACCCGCTGGCGTTCAACGCCTTTCTCATCCTGTTCGGTACCCTCGTGATGCGCTCGCCGCTCCTCGTCGGCGTCCTTCCCCTGTTCACCCGCCGCGCCGTCGTCGGCGTGGGCGCGCTGACCGCCTACGCCTACGCCATCGAGTACACCGGCATCACGACCGGGTGGCCCTACGGGTGGTTCTATTACGGCATCGACCTCGGTCCCACCGTCGCGGGCGTCCCCATCGGTCTCCCGGTGTTCTTCATCCCGCTCGTGATGAACGCCTACCTGTTGTGTCTCCTGTTGCTCGGAAGTCGCGCACAGAACACGCTAATTCGACTCGTCGCCGTCATCCTCACCGTCCTTGCTATGGATGTCGTCCTCGACCCGGGTGCGGTTTCACTCGGGTTCTGGGAGTACTACAGACTCGGTGAGGATGCCATTCTCTTCTACGGCGTCCCGCTGTCGAACTACGCCGGATGGGTCGTGAGCGCGACGATTGCCGTCCTCGCGCTCGATTGGGCGTTCGACCGGAGTGCGCTGCTCACGCGCCTCGATTCGACCGAGTTCATGCTCGACGACTTAGTGAGCTTCGTCATCCTCTGGGGCGGCATCAACGCGTGGTTCGGCAACTGGATTCCCGTCGTCGTGGCCGGACTGTTCGGTATCGGACTCCTCAAAACGGACCGCTTCGACTCTCGACTCCTCCGGATTCCGCGGCGGTTCCCGTGGCAGTCGTGATGTTCAGCGAATGACTTCCGCAGCGGTCCGAAAAATCAGTCCCAGCCCCACCGACTCAGCGCGCGCCGCCATCCGGAGAACCGACCGCGGCCACGTCCGCGTCGAATCGGCGTCGAACCCGGTCCAACGTCCGCGTCGAACTCTTCGTCTTCCGGGTAGGGAACGACGCTGACGGCTTTGAACACGGCGACCGGGTCGCGCCACACAGCCCAGTAGAGACTCGACTTGGCCAAGAGCGCCACTTTTCTGGCCGAACTCAGTTCCGGCGTCGTCGAGAGCGTGTCGTAGCCGAGTTTTCGAATCGACCGGTGGTGGTCGGCGTAGAGTATCGCCGCGAGCAACACCGGGAACTGGCAGTCCGCGGGGAGGTGTTCGATGCCGGCGACGCCCTTCCGGTAGAGCGATTCGGTCCGGCGGAGTTCGTCCTGCATGACGTTCACCATCCGGTGGTCGAATTCGAGTTCGAGCACCTCCTCGTGACTGAGGTTGTAGCGCTGGAGCGTCGATTCGGGGAGGTACACTCTGTCGCGCTCTCTCACGTCCTCGCCCACGTCGCGGAGGAAGTTCGACATCTGGAACGCCTGCCCGAGCGCCGTCGCGTGCGGGAGCGCCGTCTCGGGGTCGTTCGGGCGCATCACGCTGGTCATCATCCGCCCGACGGCCGACGCAGAGCCGTCCATGTAGGCTTCGAGTTCCTCGTACGTGGCATACCGGTCTTTCTCGATGTCGGACTCCATCGCGTCGATGAAGACGTTCACGTCGTCGGGGTCGATACCGTACCGCTCACGCAGTTCGGCGAACGCCGACAGCACGGGGTCGTCCGCTTCGCTCTCGCCCAGCGCTTCGGCGCGGAGGCGTTCGAGTTGCGCTCGCTGTTCTTCCGGGGGGGCAGTCTCTGCTGCATCGACAACTTCGTCGGCGACCCGGAAGAACGCGTACAAGACGTAGGTGGCGTGGCGAACGCGCTGGGGCAACAGTCGCGTCGCAAAGTAGAACGTCTTGCCAGTCCGCTGTTGTATCGCTTTCCCGGCTTCGACCTGTGATTCATCTACCATCGTTTCGTTACTGAGAGTCCTGCCGGTCGGAAGCCGGCAGTAATCGGATTCGTATTCAGTTCTTGGGGTGCAATCGACATAACACTTCGTGCCGTAGTGAAATCAACCGGGAAACCCACAGCCAACGCGACATCGCCCGGCGGACGACAACGTGTCAGCAAATCTCACCAGAACGTGTCGCTACAGTCGTAGACGACGCCGTGTTCCGGACAGACGTACTTACAGTGGCGATGGTCCATCGACGCACCACAGAAGGGGCAGGGGCGGCCCTGGGTGACCTCGAGTGTGCACGCGTCGCCGGCGACCTCGTCTTCCATACGTGTCGTTCGTAGGACTCGGTTGACATATGGTTTACTGCCGATTCCCGGCGTCTGCTGCCGCTTCTTCCGGATTCCACCCACATTTGGTAGTGATGTGGAACAACGCTCATACGCCGGGGGTCCCCACCAACAACGTGTCGAGCACGAAGAACCCGTGGGAATATTACGCACCCCGACAAATCAGGAGCAAGAAGCGTCGATGGAGAAGGCCCTCTGGTATCTACTCACGGCAACACGAGGCGGGACGAACCGCGTTCGCATCATCCGGTGTCTCTCGGACCAGCCGATGAATGCGAACCGACTCGCCGAAGAGCTTGATGTCGGCTACAAGACCGTCAGACATCACCTCGATATGCTCGAATCACACGGCGTTATCGAAGGCGGCGACAACAAGTACGGTCGGTTGTACTTCTTGACCGACCAGTTCGAGCACAACCGAGAGACGTTCGAAGAAATCGCACGACGACTGGAGTAACACGATGGCAATGGGAACTCAAATCATGGCAGCGAGCGCCCTCTCGGGCGTGAATATCGTCTTCCTCGCCGCACTCTGTGTGGTGTGGATACGAAACTACCGAACCTTCCGGACCGCGCTCGTCCTCGGCCTACTGGCGTTCGCAGTGGTAATGCTGCTCGAAAACGCCTTCGCGCTGTACTTTTTCTTCACCATGCAGAGTTTCTACTCGGGCGACCCGCACGTCCAACAGGCCGTGCTCGTGCTCCGCAGCCTCCAACTCGTCGCGCTGGCGACGCTGACGTACGTGACGCTTCGATAACGGCTCCGTCTTGCGCTTCGAGGACGATATCCCGTTTTCTCACAGTTCCGCGACGTGAACCGAGTGTCGAGTCGAATCGCTCGGCGAGCCCAGTGCTGAGAGAGTGAGGGTAAAGAGAAGAGAGCGGAGAAAGCGGAAGAAAACGAAAGAACGCTACGGAGTTAGTCGCGTGCTCGGTTTAGCACTCGGACCAACCGCAGCTCTGACAGGTCTTACACCCTTCAGAGTAGTAGAGTTCCATCGCGCCGCACTCGGGACACTCGGGACTCTCGCCGGCCGCGAGCAGGTCGGCGATTGCGTTCGAGTCGTCCTCGGCGTCCGCGTCGGCTTCGGGCGTGTCGTCAGCCGTGACAGACGGCTGTTCTGAAGCCTCTGCTTCCACTTCGGTCAGGTTCTTCTGCCGCGGGTAGCCCT
This sequence comes from Haloferax namakaokahaiae, assembly GCF_042663225.1. Lineage (NCBI taxonomy): Archaea > Methanobacteriati > Methanobacteriota > Halobacteria > Halobacteriales > Haloferacaceae > Haloferax > Haloferax namakaokahaiae. Next base: position 381,162 of record NZ_JBHTAA010000001.1, read on the forward strand.
TGTCGATGTCGCCGTCGAGGTAGCGGCGCATGGCCGTCCCGATGGCATCGGGGATGGAGTTGATCTGTTCGCCCTTGTCCCAGGCGACCTTCGGGCTTCGGATGCCCTTCAGTTCGTTGGCAATCTCCTCGGGGTCCACGCCGGAGCGGAGCGACGTGGAGATGGTCTTGGCGAGCGCCTCGGTGAAGGAGGCGGTGAAGCCACCGGAGTTGCCGATGTTGGCGAACAGTTCGAACGGCTGTCCGTTCTCGTCCTCGTTGATGTTGACGTAGAGCTTCCCGTAGCCCGTGTCGATGCGCTGGGTGACGCCGTAGAGCACGTCGGGGCGCGGGCGCTTCTTGCCGACGTCGCTCGGCGAGTCGGCGAAGGCGAGTTCGAGTTCGCCGCCGATGAGGTCGGCGACTTCCTCGCTTTCGAGGAACGCCGACACGTCGCCGAACACGTCACGAATCTGCGAGACGATGGCCTCTGCGGCCTCTTCGTCGTCGGAGAACTCCGCGTTCTTCGCGCGCGTCGTGAGGACCTGCTTCGAGCGGGTGCCGTCGCGGTAGACGGTCACGCCCTTGCCGCCGTGGTCGTAGATGTAGCGGTAGACCTCGTCCATGTCCTCTTTCGAGGCGCTGTTCGGGAAGTTACAGGTCTTGGAGATTGCGGAGTCCACACCCTCCTGGAGGGCACACTGGACGCCCGCGTGTTCGAGACCGGTCAGGTCTGCGGTGACGACGAACAGTTCCGAAATCGCGTCCGGAACCGACGAGAGCGACGAGACACCGTCGAACTCGTTGTTCGCCATCTGGTCTTGGGCTTCGCGTTTCACGGCCTCAACGTCGATGTCGTTGGCCTCCAGCGCGCGGAGGAAGTAGTCGTCGAACTCGACGAGCATCTCGTCGCCCTGCACGTCGTCGGAGACGTTCTTGTAGTAGGCGACGTTGTAAATCGGCTCACAGCCACCGGTGGTGTTGGAGACCATCGAGGTGGTGCCCGTCGGGGCGATAGTCGTCGTGTTGTGGTTGCGGATGGGGAAGCCGTCGGCCCAGTCGTCGGCGTCTTCGCCCGTGTGGTGTTCGAACCAGTCTCGGTATTCGGTCGGGTTCGCGTACTTGGAGTCTTCCCACGCGTCGAACGGACCGCGCTCTTCGGCGAGTTCGTGGGAGGCCCACTTGGACTGGTGGTTGATGTGGGTCATCAGCTGTTGGGCGATTTCGTTGCCCTCCTCGGAGCCGTAGCGGACGCCGAGTTGGATGTAGAGCTGTGCGAGACCCATGATGCCAAGTCCGATTTTGCGGAGTTCGCGGACCTTCTCCTCGATCTTCTTCACGGGGAAGTCCGACATCGTGACGACGTTTTCGAGGAAGCGCGTGCCGTTCTCGATGCGGTGGTCGAACTCCGACCAGTCGATTGCGTCTTCGAGGAACGCATCGACGGCCGCCGACATGTCGGCGTACTCGTCGCCGTGCTGGTCGTACCAGACGCGCCAGTCGGGGGCGTCGAAGTCAACGAGCGTCGAGAGGTTGATGTGCCCGAGGTTACACGCCTCGTACTCTTCGAGCGGCTGTTCGCCACACGGGTTGGTTGCGAGGATGCGGTGGTCGGGGTGCTTCTCCACGTCGAACGAGTGCTGCTTGTTCGCGCGTTCGAGGTAGACGACGCCGGGTTCGCCGTTCTCCCACGCGCCCGCGACGATGTGGTCCCACATCTCCGCGGCCGGGATGGAGAGGACTTCGCCGACTTCGACGTACTCGCCGAGGTCGAACATCTCGTAGATTTCCTTCGTCTGCGGCGTGGCGACGTGCGGCTCTTCGGTGCGCGGGTTGGTGAAGACGAACTCCTCGTCGTTGTACAGCGCCTCCATGAAGTCGTCGGTGATGCCGACCGAGATGTTGAAGTTCGAGAGGTGGCCTTCGACGGCGTTGCGGAGGTGTTTGGGGACGCGTCCGTCCTCGTCGATGAGTTCGCGTGCCTCTTCGAGCGCGTCGGCGAACTTGGTGTGCGTGAAGTCGTCGGGGTCGTTCAGACGGAGCGTGTGTGCGAGCGAGACGTCCTTGTTCTTCGCGTGGATGAACTGAATCACGTCGGGGTGCGAGACGCGCATGACGCCCATCTGGGCACCGCGGCGGGCACCGCCCTGCGCGATGGTCTCACACATCTGGTCGAACGTCCGCATGAAGGTGATGGGACCGGAGGCGATACCGCCGGTCGAACCGACTGCGTCACCGTAGGGTCGGAGGTTCCAGAAGGCATAGCCCATGCCACCGCCGGACTGGAAGACCTCCGCGGCCTCCTTGGCGGTCTGGTGGATGTCGGTGATGTCGTCGCCCGGAGAATCGACGAAACACGCCGAGAGTTGCTGGAGTTCGTCGCCAGCGTTCATCAGGGTCGGCGAGTTGGGCATGAAGGAGAGCTGGTTCATCATCTCCTCGAACGTCTCACGCTTCTCGACGACGACGTCGGCGACGGAGTCGGGGAGTTCGGGGACGAGCGTCTCGTAGGCGAACTTGTTGACGTTGTAGATGGAGAGGGTCGCCTCGGCGTCTGTGTCGTCGGCGGTGACGCCCGTGCCGAAGACTTCCGCGGCGAGTTCGTCGCGGCGCGGGTGGTCGGGCTTGATGAGGTCCGGCGTGACGGTGATTTCGAGGCCCTGCTTTTCGGCTTCGAAGACGGCCTCGGCGAGCGCGATGTTCTTCGCAACGCGGGGGAAGAGGTCCTCCTGGGTCTCGATGAGGTCCCCGTTGGCGTCCTTGCGAAGGTAGCGCGCGGGCAGAATGTTGTTGTAGGCGTTGCCCGTCATGCGCTCGGCGAGCGTGTCGCCGTCGGTGCGCTTGATGGGCAGTACGAGTTCGTCCGCGGAGAGTTCAGCGTCGCTCATAGGCTATTCCTCCTGCCCGACTCGTGTTCGGGCAGTCGTTGGTTCGTAGGTTCGTGAAAGTCCGCTCATTTGTGACGATAGTTGTGTGTGTGATGTGGTCGGTTAAGGCTTCGGACTCAGCGTCGATTTCGTCCCAGAAGTATCAGATCGAGTTTGTATCTTTCTGGGGTCCGTGCCGTGGTCCGATACGTACATTTCCAATGAAGGCGCGCTGGCCACATAACGGTAGGTAGAGCGGAGCGGAAGTGAAATCAAATACTGAATAATCGCAAGACATGACTGTCTTATCCAGTAGAACGTGAGGGGGGAGTAGCACACGCTGAACGAGTAACATGGGACGGTCTCTCGCGTTCTGTCGGACATTATAAAGGGACCACGTCGGAAAGTGATTCGAAGATGTGTCAGAATGAATATGGTGGATAAAAACGCCACCCGAAGGCAGTGATATTCGCCGATTTCAGCGGTCTCGAACCACCGCTATTCGAGAGTCGATACCGCGCCGCAAACTTATTCTCACCCGCGGTGTCATATCTAGCTATGGCACTACTACCACTCCTCTTCGTCTTCCTCCAAATCGAGGGTCTTCTGGGGTCACCGCTCGGGCAACTGCTCGCCGTCATCGTCGGCATCGGCGTCGTCGTCCTCGTCGGGAGAGTGTTCCTCAAAGTCGCGTGGCGACTCGTCACCATCGCGGCGGTCATCGTCGGGGCGCTGTTGCTCCTGTCGTTCCTCGGCATCAACGTCCTCTAACGACCGGACGAGACTCTTTTCGAATACCTACTGCGGCGCGACTTCGAGACCCGCCACCGACGAGAGGAAGTTCCCAACGATACCGTGTCCCGACCCCGTGAGCACGCTCTCGGGGTGGAACTGGACGCACTCGATTGGATACTCGCGGTGGCGGACGCCCATGACGAGCGCCTCGCCGTCGTGGTCGGTCGTCGCCGAGACCTCGAAGCAGTCGGGGACTTCGGTGGCGACCAGCGAGTGATAGCGCCCGGCAGGGAAGCCCTGTTCGAGACCGGAAAAGACGCCGACGTCGTCGTGGTCGATGGGGTAGGCCTTCCCGTGGATTGGCTCCGGCGCGTGGCCGATGGTCCCGCCGTAGGCGTAGACGGCCGCCTCCAACCCGAGGCAGACGCCGAGCGTCGGAATCTCCGTCGAAAGCTCTCGAAGCACGTCGTTCGTCACGCCCACGTCGCGGTCGTTCTTCGGGTGGCCGGGACCGGGCGAGATGACGAGCGCGTCGGGGTTCAGGTCTCGAATCTCGTCGAGCGAGGCGGTGTTCTTCCGCACTTCGATGTCGATTGGCTCGCCGCCGACGGTCTGTTCGGAGAAGTACTCCACGAGATTGTACGTGAAGGAGTCGAAGTTATCGACGATGACGAGTCGGGTCATCGGGTCGCCTCCTGCGGTTCGTACTCGATGCGACGGAGCGCGTCGAGCACGCCGCCCATCTTCTGTTCGGTCTCTTCGTACTCCGAGACCGGGTCGGAGTCGGCGACGATTCCCGCGCCTGCGCGAACCGAGATTTCGTCCTCGTCGCCCGAGGTATCGACCGTCGCCGTCCGAATGACGATGGCCGTGTCGGCGTCGCCGGTCCACGAGTAGTAGCCGACGCCGCCGCCGTAGACGCCGCGCGGCGACGATTCGAGGTCGTCGATTATCTCCATCGCACGAACTTTCGGCGCGCCGGTGAGCGTCCCAGCGGGGAACGTCGCGCGCGTCGCGTCGAACGCGTCGAATTCGGCGTCGAGCGTCCCCGTCACCGTCGATTCGATGTGCTGGACGTGGCTGTACTTGACGACGCTCATGAACTCATCGACGCGGACGCTTCCGGGCGAGGAGACGCGCCGAACGTCGTTGCGGCCGAGGTCCACGAGCATCGTGTGCTCGGCGCGCTCTTTGTCGTCGGCGAGGAGTTCGCCCGCGAGTCGGCGGTCTTCGACCGGGCCGGCACCGCGCTGGCAGGTGCCTGCAATCGGGTTGACTACGACGCGGTCGCCGCGAACCGAGACGAGCGTTTCGGGACTCGCGCCGACGACGTGTCTGTCGCCGTGGCGAAGCAGGTACATGTACGGCGAGGGGTTGACCTCGCGGAGCGACTCGTACAGGCCGACCGGGTCGATTTGGCCGCGAAGTCGTCGGGTGCGCGAGAGGACGCCCTGATAGATGTCGCCGTCGCGGACGTGTTCTTTCGTCTTTCGAACCGTCTCCTCGTAGGACGCGCTCGACTCGGACTCCTCGCCGGTTCGTTCGAACCCACCGAGGTTCGGCACGTCGGCACCTTCGAGTCTGTCGGCGACGCGTTCGGCCTCGGCGACGACCGAATCGTACACGTCTCCGGGGTCGTCGTCGGGCGTGACGACCGGCGTACAGACCAACTGCACGGTGTCTTCGCGGTGGTCGAACGCGAGGGTTCTGGTGGTCAGGACGAACTCGGCGTCGGGATTCTCGGTCTCCGGGCGCGTGCGACCGACCTCTTCTAGCCAGAGGTCGTAGACGGCCTCGTAGGCGAGAAAGCCGACGAGTCCGCCGGTGAGCGTCTGCCGGTCGCGCGCGGGGAAGTTGACTCGGGGGAGCGCCGGGAGCGCGCCGCGAAGCGAGTCGAGCACGTCGCCCTCGGTCTCGCGGATGAACTCGGTTGCAGGTCCGCCGAGGTCGGTCACGTCGAAGCCGTCGGGACCGACCGTGACGACTGCTTCGGGGTCGTAGCCGACGAAGGAGTAGCGGGCGTGCGAGTCCGCGTCGGTCGTCGCCGACGAGAACGCACCCTGCGGGTTACTCGATGCGACCTTCTCGGCGCTCTCCAAGAGGAAGCCGTAGTCGCTTCGGTCGGTGAGCGTCGTGTAGGCAGCGAGCGGTTCGGCGTCGATACCGAGGTCGGTTGCGAGGTGTGCGACGACCGGTTCGTCGTACTGTTCGACCTGTGCGACGAACTCCTCGCGCGGCGTTTCCGGCGTCATGCGAACACTCCCGCATCCTCGAAGACGTTCGATTTCGACGAGGCGTCTCTCGCTCGGGAGACGAATTTGACGACCGAACTGTGGTCTTTGATTCCGCCTTCGCGTTCGACGCCGCTGGCGACATCGACGCCGTACGGGTCGGCAGTCTGGATGGCCTCGGCGACGTTCTCGGGCGTCAAGCCACCGGCGAGGATGACGGGGGCTTCGACTGCTTCGACGAGTTCGCGGGCGGCGTCCCAGTCGTGCGTCTGGCCGGTTCCGCCAGCACCGGATTCGGAGGGGGTATCGACGAGGATGGCGTCGGCGACTGCTTCGACTTCGCGGGCGCGTTCGAGGTCGGTGGCGGCGACGACGGGGACGACGCGAACGCCCTCCTCGCGGATGGAGGCGAGTTCGTCGGCAGTAAAGTCCGCGTGGAGTTGCAGGATGTCGGGGCGAACCTCGCGGACGAGTTCGAGGGCCCGCTCCACGGAGTCGGGCATCGTGACGAGCGTCGCCGCGACGAACGGTGAGACGCCGGCGACGAGTTCGCGGGCGCGCTCGACCGAGACTTCTCGTGGCGTCTCGACCGGCACGTCGGCGATGACGCCGACCGCATCGACACCGGCGGTCTCGGCGGCGCGCAGGTCTTCCTCGCGGGTGAATCCGCAGACTTTGACGCGGACCATTCAGGCCTCCCGGAGCGCGTCGAGTTTCGCGGCGGCCGCGCCGGAGTCGATAGCGTCACGGGCAGTGTCAACGCCGCCTTCGAGCGATTCGGCCAGTCCGGCCACGTAGATTGCCGCGCCAGCGTTGGCGAGGATGAGGTCGCGTTTCGCGCCGGTCACGTCGCCGGAGAGGATGCCTTCGAGGTCGCGGGCGTTCGCTTCGGGCGTGCCGCCCGCGACGGCGTCGATGGGGGCGGTTTCGAGTCCGAGGTCATCGGGGGCCAGGGTGTACTCGGTGACGTCGTCGCCATCGACTTCGGCGACGGTCGTCGCATCGTGGAGGGCGATTTCGTCCATGCCGGAGCCGTGGACGACCAGCGCGCGCTCGACGGGCATGTGAGAGAGCGAGCGTGCGATGACTGGGACGAGGTCGGGGTCGTAGACCCCGAGTACTTGGGCGTCCGCGCCTGCGGGGTTCGTCAGCGGGCCGAGGACGTTGAAGATGGTGCGCATTCCCAGTTCTTTCCGCGGGCCGATGACGGCTTTCATCGCCGGATGGAACACCGGTGCGAGCATGAAGCCGACACCGTTGCGCTCGATAGACCGCTCGACTGCAGCGGGTTCGGCTTCGACGTTGACGCCGGCGACTTCGAGCACGTCGGCGCTTCCAGAAGAGGAAGACACGGAGTAGTTACCGTGTTTGGCGACGGCCGCGCCCGCTCCTGCGGCGACGAGCGCGCTCGTCGTCGAGACGTTGATGGTGTCGTAGTCGTCGCCGCCGGTCCCGCACGTGTCCACGAGCGGTTTCCGCGATGGCGAAATCGTTCGCGCGGCGTCGCGCATTCCCTGTGCGAAGCCTGCAATCTCTGCTTCTGTCTCACCTTTCGCGCGGAGCGCGGCCAGCAAGCCACCGATTTGTGCCTCTGTCGCGTCCGCAAACACTGTTCGGGAGACCGTTCGTGCCTCGTCAACCGACAAGTCATCGCCGGCCGTTACCCGTTCGATATATTCCTGCATTGGTAGTCACCGATGTACGAGTTCGTGTTACGATGTACAAATGTGCACATCAACTTAAGGATGTCGGGGTGGTGAATTTCGCCGCGACTCACGGGGTTGTATCGCAGAGGAGAGTCGGAACCGGCGTCTCGCGGTGTTTCACCGCATCGTGTCGAGAATCGCCACACAGGGTTTGATTCGAAAGCTTAAATTGTACCCCCGGACAACGGAGAGATGCGTCCGAACGGGCGTGGGAAGCAACACACCGGGTTGGTGGTCTAGTCTGGTTATGACACCTCCTTGACATGGAGGAGGCCGGCAGTTCAAATCTGCCCCAACCCACTCACTTCTCACGTTTTCGGGGTTTGGGCGATGTTTGCACCTCGGGTTGGTGGTCTAGTCTGGTTATGACACCTCCTTGACATGGAGGAGGCCGGCAGTTCAAATCTGCCCCAACCCACTTCTCTTCGACGCAACGACCGCGAGAGACCTCTGTGTCTCTCGCGTCTGCATCGTGTGTTGTGGTCCGGGCAGATTTGAACCAGCGAGCAAATCTCTGATTTGCGAGTGAGGTTCGTGCGAACGAAGTGAGCGTGAGCACGTGAGACGACAGCCTCACGAGGTTCAACTCTGCCCCCAACTATCTTCACCAGCCAGAATAGACGTGAGAGAGATGCACCGCTGGTCCCAACTCGTTCTCCGCTGGAAACTCCTCTTGGGGGTGGTACTTCCAGTCTGTTTCCTCGCTGTCGCGCTCGCGGTGGAGACTCCAATACGAGGAATCGGCGCGGCCGTGTTCGTTGCACTCGCACTCGGCGTCGTCTACGTATTCATCCGATTCGTGAACGAGAACGCCTAAACAGAACTCACCAAACGACCCCTACCGAAACCGCCTTTCGGACTCCCACTTCTTTTTCATCTCTATCATCTCCCCGACGCCGCGAGCGACGTCCGAGACGTGAAACGCGATATCCGTGGCGGTGACGATGCCGACCATCTTCGCGCCGTCTACGACGACGAGTTTCTTCACGCGTTCGTCTTCCATCTTCTTGGCGGCGACGCGAACCGTCGAATCTGGTCGAACCCACTTGATTGGATTCGACATGACCGCTCGGGCGGGGATTTTGTGGAGCGGGCGGCCGCTTTTCACACCCGCTCGAAGGGCGTCTGATTCGGTGACGATGCCTGCGGGCGTGCCATCGACTCTGACGACGACGCTGCCCGCGCCTCGTTTCAGCATCGTACGAGCGCAGTCTGCGACGGAAGCGGAACTATCGACCGTGGCCACCGACTCGGTCATTATCTCTTCGATTTGCATCTTACTGTGACACCGCCTCCGGCTCGAACAGGTCGTCGGCAGTCTCGACTTCGGTCGAGTCTTCGCGGCGTGGCGTACTCCCCTCACGGCGCGACGCATCCGTCTCGTCGAGCGAGGCGTCTGCGACTTCCCCGTTCGACACGTCGAACTCGTCGAGTAAGTCGTCGAGGTGCGTCACGTACGTCGTCAGTTCCCGAAGGTCCTGATTGACCCCGAGGAGGGCGGCGCTCTGTTGTTGGGCCGCCGCGGAGACGGTCTCCGACTCGGCGGCCGTCTCTTCGGAGATGCCCGCGATTTCGTCGGTCATCGAGAGCACCTCCTGCGAGGAGTTGGCCTGATTCTGCGTCGCATCGGAGATTTCGCGGACGCTCGCGGAGGTCTCTTCGACGCGTTCGACGATGCCGTCGAAGGAAGCGAGTGCATCGTCAACAGACTCCGCGCCTTCTTCGACGCGCGATTGCATCCGTTCGATGCGCTCGATGACGGCGTCGCGTTGGGCTTCGATTTCGTCGATGAGCGACTGGATGTCGCCGGCGGAGGCTTTCGTCTCCTGGGCGAGCGACTTGACCTCGTTGGAGACGACGGCGAATCCTTCGCCGGCCTCGCCGGCGCGGGCCGCTTCGATGTTCGCGTTGAGCGCGAGAATGTCGGTCTGCTCGGCGATTTCGGTGATCACGTCCACGATTTCGCCGACGCGAGAGAGTCGGTCGTCGAGTTCGTGGACCTCTTCGACGGTGGCCTCGGTCTCCGAGCGAATCGTCTCGATATCGGAGAGCGCTTCGCTCGCTGCACCCTGCCCGTCGTGCGAGCGCTGTTCTGCTTCCTCGGTGAGTCGAACGAGTTCGTCGGCCGACGAGGCGATTTGCTGGACCGACGCCGAGAGGTCGTTGACCTCGTTCGTGACCGCGACGAGGCTATCGGTCTGTTCGGTCGCCCCGTCGGAAATCTGCTGGACGGACTCGGACACCTCTTCGCTCGCGCTGGCCACTTCGTCGGCGCGCTCGGCCACGCGATTGGCGAGCGACGAGACGTCCTCGCCGAAGGCCGAAACCGTGGCGACAGTCTGTTCGATGTCGTCCATCATCTCGTTGTACGCGTCGGCGACCATCCGCATGTCGTCGCTGTCGGAGTCGTCCGGGAGGCGAACGGTCAGGTCGCCGTCTGCCGCCGCGGCCATCGAATCGCTGTAGCGGCGGGCGTCCCCCCGTTGGTTCTTGAGGTCGGTTCGGAGGTTGTCGATACCGGCGATGACCTGCCCGAGTTCGTCGTTGCGAGTCGTCTCCACCTCGACGTCTAAATCGCCGCTTCGGAGCGAAGAGACGGTCTCGGAGAGGTCGATGAGCGGGACGGCGGTGCCGACGCGAATGAGGAGCGTGAACGCGACGAAGCCGAGGAGACTCAAGAAGATGAGCGTCGCAATCTGGATACCGACCGACTGCGAGAGCGCGTAGACGTTGCTCGCGGGCGCGTGGAGAAGCAGTACGTCGCCGCCTTCGAGCGGGACGTGAGCGACGACGTGCGGCGACGAGACGAAGCCTTCGACGGGAGCGAGGCGCGAGACACCCGTGCCGCCACTGAACGCGTTTTGCAGTCCTGCCGCGCCGAACGCCGGGTACATACCACCGGCTTGGCCGCCGCCGCCGTCGTAGAAGACGGTGCCGTCGGACGAGACGATTTGTGTGAACTCGCCTTCGACACTCCCCTCGAAGGCCGTGCCGAGCGACGAGGCTTCGGCGACTAAGACGATTGCCTGCGGTTCGACCGAGGAGAGCGGGGCGACGAAACCGATGTATGCGACGCCGTCGGAGACGTAGACGTTCGTTCTATCGACCTCGTCGTCTCCGAGGTTCGTCCCGGCGGGAACGGGAATCGACCCGCTTTCGAACAACTGCGACCCGGTCGCGCCGTCCTCCGAGGAACTGAGGACCTCCGTCGTCTCGGTGTTGATGAGATAGAGACCGGCGACGTCGGCGGGCATGTCATCTTTCGCGTCGGCGAGTGCGCCGGACGCGCGTTCTGCGACGGCGCTACTGGTCGCGGGGTCGTCGGCGACGATAGTTGCGAGTCGCGTCCGCGTCTCGAACCACGATTCGACCTGAATCGACTGGCGCTGTGCTTCGGTCAGCATGCCCTCGCGGGCGTTTTCGTCCAACGTCGCGGCCGTCTGTTGATACTGGACCGCCCCGATACCAGCGACGAGAATTGAGACGAGAAGTAAGATGGAAACGAGCTGTCTCATGTAGCTCTGTGTAATCGCATCTGGAAGCCGGAGCTGGGCTTCATCGACGAGATTTCTACTCATTAGCAAACGGTACAGAATTCGGCGCATAAATCCACGGCCTCGAATATCAGCCACGATAATTCAGACGGGATGTGTCCGGCGGCGGTGATTCTCACAGGCGTCAGAGATAGGTTCGTTGGACGCTAGCAAGCCGCATGGAAGTCGAACTCCGCCTGCTGCTGGCGGGCTTCTGTATCGTTGCCCCGTCCCTCCTCTTCGTCGGCTTCGTTCGCCTCTTAGACGGCATGCGAGAAGGAGACTTCGTCGAACGAGTACTCGATAGACTGGACGACGATATCAGCGAGACTGGGACGGCCGTCGATCCGACGTTGTTCCTCAGAACGGCACAAGAGAAGTCGCGCCAGCGAATGCTTCCCTGTGGCGAGTGTGGCGCGCCGAACGTGGCAGGAAGCGCTCGCTGTGGGCTGTGTGGGATGAAATTGCGGTCGTAGTTACTGGACGAGCAACTCACTGGGTCGGTCGGGACTCACGCCGTGAAACAGCGGCCGGAACGACCCAGATTCAGCCGGGTCTTCGAGGAGCGTCTCCAGCAGTTCGTCTTCGAGGTCGTGGAGCGGATGGGTCGAGTTCGCTCGCGCCTCGATGAGTTGTTCCATGTCTTCGGCTTCGAGGTACCAGACGAGATAGTCCGCGTCGTCGCCGTACTCCACGAAGAGCGATATCGTGTAGAGCGACTCCGCACGCCAGATGTCGAGTATGCCCTCTGTGTCGGCGTCGGCCTCTTCCCGTAGGTCGGCAACCCACTCGACGAGTTCGTCGGTCTTGCCGGGTTTGATACGCTGCTTTCTGACGAACGTGTCAACCATGCGTAGATATTCGAGTAGGTACCGATAGTTCTGGTGGCGCGGGCGTCGAAAAATGAGAGACGGTTCCTCGAAGCTTAGAGGAAGTCTTCGATGTAGTCGGCGACTTCGTTCGGGGTGTCGCCGACGGGGACGCCCGCGTCGTTGAGGGCGTTAATCTTGGACTCTGCGGTGCCCGTTCCGGACCCGGAGACGATTGCGCCGGCGTGACCCATGCGCTTGCCCGGCGGTGCCGTGCGACCGGCGATGAAGCCAGCGACGGGCGTGTCCATGTTCTCGGCGATGAACTTCGCGGCCTGCTCTTCGTCCTCGCCACCGATTTCGCCGCACATGACGACGGCGTCGGTGTCGGGGTCGTTCTCGAACGCTTCGAGCGCGTCCACGAACGAGGTGCCGATGATGGGGTCGCCGCCGATACCGATTGCGGTGGTCTGGCCGATGCCGCGCTCGGTCAGGTTGGAGACGACCTGGTAGGTGAGCGTGCCGGAGCGGGAGACGAGACCGACGTTCCCCTCCTCGAAGATGTTTCCGGGGAGGATGCCGAGTTTGGCCTCGCCGGGCGTGATGATACCCGGACAGTTGGGGCCGATGAGACGCGTATCGACCTCTTCGAGGCGCTTGTTGACCTTCGCCATGTCCTGGGTCGGGACGCCCTCCGTGATGGCGACGACGAGGTCGAGGTCCGTATCGAGTGCCTCGAAGATAGCGTCGGCGGCGAACGCCGGCGGCACGAAGACGACGGATGCGTTCGCGTCCTCTTCTTCGACGGCTTCACTGACGGTGTCGTAGACGGGGACGCCTTCGACTTCCTGGCCGCCCTTGCCGGGGACCGCGCCCGCAACGACGTTCGTTCCGTAATTTATCATCTGCTGGGTGTGGAACTTGCCTTCCCCACCCGTGATGCCCTGTACGACCACGCGCGTGTCGTCATCGACGAAAATGCTCATTGGGAGACCTCCTTTGCGTTCTCGACAGCCTGTGAGACTGCGTCCTCCAGCGTGCTCTCGACCTGAACCAGGTCCGTGTTCAGAATCTCCATGCCTTCTTCGGCGTTCGTCCCTGCGAGGCGCACGACGACGGGTTTCGGAATCTCGTCGAAGCTCTCGAGCGCTTCGTTGATACCCTTGGCAACCTCGTCGCCGCGGGTGATGCCACCGAAGATGTTGAACACGACGGAATCGACGTTCTCGTCGGAGAACACCATGTCCAGTGCGTTTGCGACACGGGACGCCTTCGCGCCGCCACCGATGTCGAGGAAGTTGGCGGGCTTGCCGCCGAAGTAGTCCACGAGGTCGAGCGTCGTCATGACGAGACCGGCACCGTTGCCGATGATACCGACGTTACCCGACAGACGGACGTAGTCGAAGCCGTACTCGCCGGCCTTGGCTTCGAGGTCGTTCTCGTAGGAGTCCTCTTCCATCGCCGCGAGGTCGTCGTGGCGGAAGAGCGCGTCGTCGTCGATGTTCATGACGGCGTCCGCGGCGATGATGTCGCGGTCGGACGTGATCATGACGGGGTTGATTTCGATATCCGAGGCGTCGTTCGCCTCGTAGAGGTCGTAGAGCGTCGTGAGGAAGGAAGCGACGTCGAAGGCGACGTCGCGGGGGATGCCTGCTTCGAAGACGACCTTGCGGGCCTGATACGGGTGCAGGCCGAACGCGGGGTCGATGTGCTCGCGGGCGATCGCGTCGGGAGTCTCCTCGGCGACTTCCTCGATGTTGACGCCACCTTCCGTCGAGACCATGGCCACGGGCTTGCCCTCGGCGCGGTCCATCGTGATACCGACGTACAGTTCGTTCTCGAAGTCAACGCCTGCTTCAACGAGGACCTTCTCGACCGTGTAGCCTTTGAGGTCCATTCCGAGAATGTCCTCGGCCGCCTGCCGAGCCTCGTCCTCGTCCATTGCGATCTTGATACCGCCGGCCTTGCCACGCCCACCGACGTGAACTTGTGCCTTGATAGCCGCAGGGTATCCAATATCCTCGACCGCCTCCATGACCTCGTCTACGGACGACGCCAGACGGGACTCAGGAACTGGAATCCCGGCTTCTGCGAAGATGTCCTTCGCCTGATATTCGTGAAGCTTCATTACCATGCGTGGGAGGGGAAGGCACGCGCTTAAATCCCATTCATCTTCGTTCAGGAGGAACCGGTAGTAAGGCCCAAGAGAAGTTTACTCACGGACAGAAAAATAGACGCCAGTGAGTCCAAAGGCGACTCCGAGTGCGGCGAGGACAGGGGCAATCAGATAGACCTGATAGAAGGCTAGTATGTCGATGCCGCCGCCGCGTTGGTCGGCGTTGAGTGAGTAGACGACGCCGTCGTACCGAACCGGGTAGTAGCCGTGGCCGACCGCGACGTGGTCGTCCGCGTAGTACAGGTCGGGTGCGGTCTGGTTCTCGTCGTCCACGACGTAGGTGTCGTTCTCAGCCGCGAGCGCGCTGTCGAATGCGTGCTGTGCCTCGGCCGAGAGGTTCTCGTAGGCAACCACGTCAGACTCGTCGTACGAAAGTCCGTCCGAACCGGGTGTGACGCTGACCGCGTAGTCCACGTCGGACGAGACGGTCCAGATTGGCATCGCGGCCGCACCAGCGAAACAGACGACAGCGACCGCGAGGAAGACGATATCTCGTCGGGAGGGCATCAGTGTCGAGTATTCAACAGCCTGATAAGTACTTTCGGTGGGGCGACGACCTCCGACGAAACACCCACCAATTCTCTCCGGGTCGTCCGAGTTTAACACGAATGACGACACACAATCATCCATGCGCGCAGTCAGATTCCACGAACACGGCGGACGCGACGTACTGCAAGTAGACGACATCGACACGCCAGAACCGCAGGCGGGCGAAGTGCTCGTCGAAGTCGCCGCGGCGGGCGTCAACCCCGTGGACACGTACTTCCGCGAAGGTTCGTACACGCCGTTTGCGATGCCGATGATTCCCGGCGTGGACGTTGCCGGCGAAGTCGCCGCCGTCGGTCCCGACGTCACTGGGTTCGAAGAAGGCGACGCAGTCGTCGGAACCGGCATCGGCAAGGACCACTACGGCGGCTATGCCGAATTTGCGGCGGTGCCGACAGACCGACTCGCCGTCGTCGCCGACGACGTTGACCTCGTCGCCGCGGGCGGTGCGGGCGTCGCGGGTGTGACCGCGTGGCGCGCGCTGGTTGACCACGGTGGGATGCAACTCGGTGACACCGTCCTCGTCCACGGCGGGTCCGGCGGCGTCGGCCACGCCGCGGTCCAGCTCGCGGCCGCCGCGGGCGCACACGTCATCGCCACCGCGGCACCCAAATACCACGACAGAGTCGCCGAACTCGGTGCAGACGTAGTCCTCGACTACAACCGCGACGACCTCGCAGACGCAGTCACAGCGGCCGCGAAGGGCGACGGCGTGGACCTCACGCTCGACCACCGACTCGACGACTACCTCCAGTTCGACGCCGACGTGGCGACGACTGGCGGCCGCGTGGTCGGCATCGGCGAGAACGACCCCGAAGTCGGCTTCGACCTCTCGTCGTCGGCCCGCGGGAAGGACCTCCAGATTACGATGATGAGTATGTTCAACACGCCCGACCTCTCGGCCCCGCTGCGCGAGTTGGCCGGCCAGATGGGCGCGGGCGAGTTCGAAATCGACGTGGCTCGAACGTACGACCTCGACGAGGCCGGCGAGGCCCACCGAGCCGTCATGGAAGATAGTTTCCTCGGCAAGTTGGTCATCACGCCCTGAACGTCGGGCACCTCGCGGTCTTAGTCCCGTATTTGCCCGGCGAGTTATGTGACCTGACAACGTAGTACCATTCTATGAACGTCGAGTTCGATTTTACCGACCGAGTTGTACTCGTAACCGGTGCCAGCGGTGTCCTCGGCAGCGCAGTCGCGCGAGCATTCGATGCTGCGGGCGCAACGGTCGCGGCCGCGGACGTGGTCCAACCGGACGAGGACGACGACTTCTTCCAGTTACAGCGAATCTCGTTCTACGAAGGCGACTTCACCGACGAATCCTCGGTCGAGACGGTCGTAGAAGACGTCATCGCAGACCACGGCGAAATCGACTTTCTGGCCAACATCGCAGGAACGTGGAAGGGCGGGACGCCGCTCCACGACACGGACGTCGAGACGTTCGACTTCCTCTTCGACGTGAACCTGAAGACGATGTTCCTCGCGTCGAAACACGCGATTCCGTCGCTCCGCGAGACGGAAGGAGCAATCGTCAGCGTCTCGTCTCGGTCCTCACTCGAAGGCGGCGAGGGCGACGGCGTCTACCGCGCATCGAAAGCAGGCGTCCGTCTCCTCACCGAAACGATTGCCGAGGAGCATCGCGGCCGGATTCGCGCGAACGCGGTGATGCCGAGCGTCATCGACACCCCCGCGAACCGCGAGATGATGCCCGATGCCGACTTCGACCGGTGGGTAAAGCCCGAGGAGATAGCACAGACCGTGTTGTTCCTCTGTTCGGACGCCGCATCGGTCACGAGCGGTGCGGCGGTTCCGGTGTACGGTGAGGCCTGATACCGTTCGACGTGCGAGATAATTCCACGCTTGCGCGCGCAGATTTTTACACACTACGTGAGCGATTCACGAACACGACACACGTTAGAAAATAGAGGATACTTCGGGTCGAGATTCGGACAATCGTGCCACCATATAAGAGTGGTTGGAGAAATATGTGAATTTTTCATCCGTTATGCGACGACATACCGCGTCATTTATCACACCACTATCGGCAAGACGTGATAGACATGAGCGAACGTGAAACATGGGCGACCCGGGCAGGGTTCATCCTCGCCGCCGTCGGCAGCGCCGTCGGTCTCGGGAACATCTGGCAGTTCCCCTTCAAGACCGCACAGTTCGGCGGGGCATCCTTCCTGATCGTCTACCTCGTCGCAGCGCTCGGCATCGGCCTTCCGGCCATCCTCGCCGAGTTCGTCATCGGACGAAAGACCAACCTCAACACCATCGACGCCTTCGAGAAACTCGGCGGGAAGAACTGGCGCATCATCGGCGCGCTGGGTCTCTTTACCGGCTTCTGGATTCTCTCGTACTACAGCGTCGTCGGTGGCTGGGTGCTCCGCTACATCGGTGGGAGCCTGACCGGCGCGTACTTCGCCGCGCCCGCCGAGTACTTCGGCCAGATTTCCGCCGGCATGGACGCACTCGTGCTCCACGCCGTCTTCATGGCGCTCGTCGTCGGCATCGTCGCACTCGGTATCGAGGACGGTATCGAGAAGGCGACGAAGCTGATGGTTCCGAGTATCGTCGTCATCCTCGGCGCGCTCGCCGTCTTCGCCTTTACGCTCCCCGGCGCGTCCGAAGGCTACGCGTACTTCCTGTCGCCCGACCTCGACGCACTCGCCGCGAACTTCGGCGATATCGTCCCGTTCGCCGTCGGCCAGGCGTTCTTCTCGCTCTCTATCGGCATGGGCGCGATGATTACCTACGCCTCCTACATCGACGGCGACCAGAGCCTCTTCGGCGACGGCATCACCATCGTCTTGCTGAACACGTTCGTCGGCATCCTCGCCGGACTCGTCGTCCTGCCGCTCCTGTTCGCACAGGGTATCGACCCCAACACGAGCGGGCCCGGTGCGGTGTTCATCAGCGTCGCTGGCGCGTTCGGAAACCTTCCGGCGGGACGACTCATCGGCGTCGTCTTCTTCGGCGTCGTCCTCATCGCGGCGCTCTCTTCGGCGATTAGCCTCCTCGAAGTGGTCGTCTCGTGGGCCATCGACAACTACGACGTGACCCGTCCACAGATGGCGGTCGGTCTCGGCGGCGTCATCTTCCTCCTCGGCGTCCCGTCGGCTATCGACACGGCGTGGCTCGGCTGGTTCGACACGCTCGCCTACAAGTTCCTCCTGCCAGTCGGCGTGCTCGGCATCCTCATCTTCGCGGCGTGGGTCTACGGCGCACCCGCGGTGAACGAACTGATGAAAGGAAGCGGACTGGGCGACGGCGTCGGTCTCACGTGGCTGTGGCTCGCGCGCACGCTCGTCCTCCTCGCGGTCGTTGCGACGCTTCTCTTGGGTCTCCAGACCCTCTTCCTCGGTCCGGAGCCTGCAATCGTCCCGCCCCTCTGAGGCGGCGAAACGTCCCTGATTTTTGAATAGTTACGAATCGTAGGCAGTGGCGAATATTTTCTGAGCATTCGTCAGCAATCTCTGCTCATTGCCCCCCTCAAACCGTTAAATTTCTGCGATGACGTTTCTTCGGTTCGAAAGAGCTTTTAGGGGATGACTGGCAATGGCAGTCAATGGCACGAGAAACGTGGGCAACACGCCTCGGATTCATCCTCGCCGCCGTGGGAAGCGCGGTCGGACTCGGGAACATCTGGCGATTCCCGTGGCAAACCGCGGAAAACGGTGGCAGCGCCTTCTTGATAGTCTACCTCGCAATCGTCCTCCTCGTCGGCGTCCCTGGACTCCTCGCCGAGTTCGTCATCGGCCGGCGCTCGAACAAGTCGCCGGTCGGCGCACTCCGCGACCTCTCGGGGTCGAAGACGTGGGGGGCTGTCGGCGTCTTCTCGGTCGTCACCGGCATCACGCTCCTGTCGTTCTACAGCGTCGTCGGCGGGTGGATTCTCCGCTACTTGCTCGAAAGCGGCGTCTCGCTCGTCGGCGCGAACCCCGCGTACTTCGCCAATCCCGGCCAGTACTTCGGCGGCGTCTCCGCCGGTGCTGACGCGGCGCTCTATCACCTCCTCTTCCTCGGACTGACCGCACTCGTCGTCTTCGCGGGCGTCCGCAAGGGCATCGAACTCGGCACCAAACTCATGATGCCCGCCGTGGTCGTCCTGCTCGGCGGATTGGCCGTATGGGCCGCAACCCAACCCAACGCCGCCGCTGGCTACAGTTTCTTCCTCCGGTTCGACCCCTCGGTCCTCTCGGAGAACTTCTTCGCAATTCTCGGTCCCGCCGCCGGCCAAGCGCTGTTTACCCTCTCGCTCGGTGCGGGCACGATGATTACCTACGCCTCCTACCTCGACGAGGACCGTTCGCTCCCCTTCGACGGGAGCGCCATCGCCGTCCTCAACACCTTCGTCGGCGTGCTCACCGGTTTCGTCGTCTTCCCGCTCCTGTTCTCGCAGGGTATCAACCCCGCCGAGACGGGCACCGGCCCGGGCGCGCTCTTCGTCGGTCTCGCGGGCGCGTTCTCGCAACTCCCCGCCGGAACGCTCATCGCCACCGCCTTCTTCGCCGTCGTGACGCTCGCGGCGCTGTCGAGTTCCATCAGCATGCTCGAAATCCCCGTCGCGTTCCTCGTGGACGAGTACGACATCGAGCGCCGCAACGCCGTCGTCGGGATGGGCGCGCTCGTCGCCATCACCGGCACCGTCTGCGCGTTCAACCCAGCTATCTTCGGCTTCGTCGCCGGACCGCTCGTCAACGCGTTCTTGACCGCCGGTCTCGCCGCGTTCCTCCTGTTCGTCGGCTGGGTCATGGGCCGCGACGCACTCGACGAGTTCACCTCGGGCGTCGGCTCGTTCGGCGAGTCGCTCGCCACGCCGTGGCTCTTCGCAGTCGGCGTCGTCCTGCCGCTGTTTCTCGTCTTCACGCTGCTCTCGCAGTTCGGCGTGGACGCGGCCATCGGCTTCTGGCAGACCGTCGCCATCGCCGCCGTTGCGAGCGTCGTCGCGTTCGTCGGCCTTCGAAACGCGAACTCCGTCATCTAACGACGGCGTTCTCTCTCCGTTCTCGACGCGAAGAGTGGCGATGCAGGTGGCCGAGTGACCCATGATCGTTCGATACAATCTACGACGACTGTCGAAAGTGGGGTTACGAGATTGCGGAACTCCTTTGTTCCCGGACTGCGCACCGATGTTCCAATGAGTGAAGGTGGTCTGTTGTGACCATGGATGACCGGATCGACGAACTCCGGGAGAAGCGCGAGGAAGCGCAGAAGGGCGGCGGCGAAGAGCGAATCGCCTCCCAGCACGACAAGGGCAAGATGACCGCCCGCGAGCGCATCGACTACTTCCTCGACGACGACTCCTTCAACGAGTTCGACCAGTTCCGCACCCATCGGAATCACAAGTTCGGCATGGAGGAATCGAAACTCCCCGGCGACGGCGTCGTCACGGGGTACGGAACCGTAGAGGGACGAACCGTCTTCGTCTTCGCCCACGATTTCACCGTCTTCGGCGGGTCGCTCGGCGAAGTCTTCGCGGAGAAAGTCTGCAAGGTCATGGACAAGGCGATGGAAGTCGGCGCGCCCGTCATCGGTCTCAACGACTCCGCCGGCGCGCGGATTCAAGAGGGCGTCCAGTCGCTCGGTGGGTTCGGCGAAATCTTCCGCCGCAACACCGAGGCCTCGGGCGTCATCCCGCAGATTTCGGCCATCATGGGACCGTGTGCCGGCGGCGCGGTGTACTCGCCCGCCATGACGGATTTCACGTTCATGGTCCGCGATACGAGCCACATGTTCATCACCGGCCCGGACGTCATCAAGACGGTCACGGGCGAAGAGGTGACCTTCGACGAACTCGGCGGCGCGACGACCCACACCGCCACCAGCGGGGTCGCACACTTCGCTACCGACACCGAGGAAGAGGCGCTCGACGACATCCGCCACCTCCTGTCCTATCTCCCGCAGAACAACGTCGAAGACCCGCCGCGCGTCGAACCGTGGGACGACCCCGAGCGCGTCACCGACGAACTCGCCGACGTGGTTCCCGACCAACCGCGCAAGCCCTACGACATGAACACCGTCATCGACGGCGTGCTCGACGAGCACTCGTTCTTCGAAGTGCAGGAGGACTTCGCCAAGAACATCGTCGTCGGCTTCGGCCGACTCGACGGCCACTCGGTCGGTATCGTCGCCAATCAGCCTCGCGTCAACGCCGGTACCCTCGACATCGAATCCTCCGAGAAGGCCGCCCGCTTCATCCGCTTCTGTGACTCGTTCAACGTCCCGATTCTCACGTTCGTGGACGTGCCGGGCTTCCTCCCCGGAACCGACCAGGAGCACAACGGCATCATCCGCCACGGCGCGAAACTCCTCTACGCCTACTCCGAGGCGACGGTGCCCCTCATGACCGTCATCACGCGCAAAGCCTACGGCGGCGCGTACGACGTGATGGCCTCGAAGCACCTCGGCGCGGACGTGAACTACGCGTGGCCGACCGCCGAAATCGCCGTCATGGGCCCGCAGGGCGCGGTGAACATCCTCTACCGCGACGAACTCGCCGAGGCCGACGACCCGGACACCCGACGCGACGAACTCATCGAGGAGTACCGCGAGGAGTTCGCCAACCCCTACACCGCCGCGGACCGCGGCTACGTTGACGACGTTATCGAACCGGGCGAGACGCGCTCGCGGCTCATCGCCGACCTTCGCATGCTGAAGTCCAAGCGCAAGTCGCAACCCGACAAGAAGCACGGCAACATCCCGCTATGAGCGACGACTTCGTCGAGGGGCTCTCGATTCCCGACGACGCGGACCCCGAAGAGGCGGCGGCCATCGTCGCGGCCGTCGGCGCGCACATCCGCGACCAACTCGCGGCCGCCGCGGCGAACGGAAACGACGAACCGACGTGGAACGACAAGAAGTGGCAGTACGCCGGCCGCCTCGACTCGGTCACCGGATGCGCCCGTCGCATCCCCGACGGCGCGCCGACGAACGCGTGGGCCGCCTCGGGCCGCACCGACCGGTTCTAAGATTCCGCGATTTTCGGGTCGTCCACGATGACCCCATCGATTCCCCACTCGGCGAGTCGCCGGACCGTCTCTCGGTCGAGGACCGTCCACGCGTTGACCTCGAACCCCTCGTCGTGTGCCGCTTCGACTCGCTCGCGCGAGAGCAGGTCGTACCGCGGATGAATCGCCGCACAGCCGAGTTTTTTCGCCATGCGGAGCGAGCGTCGCCACCACCGACTGAACAAGAGAGCGGTCGAAAGGGACGTCTCGGCCGTCACTTCTCGGAGCGCCTCACGCTCGAACGACGAGACCAGAATCTCGTTGGGAACGTCGGCGACGACGCGCTGCAAATCGGATGCCACCCCCGCGTGTTTGCACTCGACGTTGACGCACGTCGAATGGGGGATGACTTCGAACACCTCCGAAAGCAGTGGAATCGACTCGTCGGAGTCGCCGACGGTGAGCCGTCGGAGTTCCGAGAACGGCGTGTCGGCGACGCGTCCGCTCGCACCCGTGAGCCGAGACAGCGTCTCGTCGTGGAAGACGACCAGTTCGCCCGAGCCACAGCGCCGAACGTCGAGTTCGATACAGGGGACGACCTCGGCGGCCGCTTCGAACGCGGCGAGCGTGTTTTCGGGGGCGAGTGCGGGACACCCGCGGTGGCCAACGACGCGCATGGCTGTCACTATGCGCTCGGAACGTGATAGAGAGAACGGAGAATCCTGTTCGACGAATTACGCGGCCTGCCCGCCTTTCTTGCGGGTGATGTAGCCGGCGATGCGGTTGCGGACGCTCTTCGACTCGACGGTCGTCAGCTGCGAGACGCTTTCCTTGTTCGTGTCGAAATCCGTGTTGAACGCTTCCGGATAGCGCTCGAGCAGGATGGTGCCGAGCTGCTTGACGTACTTGGGCTTGATTGCCATGTCGGTGAGTTCCTTCGACGCACACTAAAACGATTCGTTCCGTCTCTCTGCGGCCCGCTCTCTCCACCCAGTTATCTCGTCGATGCGCTCGAACGCCTCGCGGTCGATAGCCCCCCCGCACTTTTCGACCGTCTCCTCGAAGTACGCGAGTCTCGCCAGCAACTCGTCGGTGTCGAAGGCAGGTACGTCCAACCGAGAGGCGGCCACCGTCGCGTCGATGACCGCGCCGAACCCCCGGTTGATGGTGAACGGTCGGGTGTGCTCGACAGCCGAATCGACGGGTCGTAATTCCCACCGCTCCCACTCGGTCCCACCATCCTCGCCCGACTCGACCAACTCGACTTCGATTTCCGCCCACGCGTCGGCCGAGTTCAACACCGGCGCGTCCGCTTCGCGGATGGTCATCGCGGCCGCGACGAAGTCTCTCGGGTCGCTGACGAACTGGACTACCCCACCTCCCTGCCGGTGAAAGTTCCGACGGGTTCGCGTGTTGCCCCACGTCGTCGCAGTCACCGGTTGTTCGGGTCCACTGGGTTCGTCAGATTCGCTGGGTTCGTCAGGCGCGTGCAATCCCAGCGCGGCCATGTTCCACCGGCCGTTCGGACCCAGCGTGGCGACCACCGATTCGGTGACGCCACGGAGTTCGACGGGCCATTCTTGCACTCCCGTCACAGCGGCACCCCCCGCTCCAGTGCGATGAAGGTTGCCGCACAGACGATATCCGCGGTCGTCCCGGGATTGATACCCTCGGCGACGAATTCGGCTGCGAGCGCGTCTGCTTCCTCGCGGTCGGAGACCTCGGCCGCGCGCGCCATCACCTCGCGGGCGACTTTCTCGCCGTGGTTCGTCACCACGAGCGTGTCCGGTTCCTCGGTCAAGAGGTCCACGAACGCCCTCGAAACGCGGTCGGTGACTGGACCTTCGTCCGCCAGAATCGACTTGGCCGCTCGGAAGGAACGAGCGAACCCGCCGGTCCACTCGCGGGCGTTCGCGTCGCGTTCGGCGCTGAGTTCCATCACGTCGTACAGCGTGAGTTCGCGCTCGCGGAGCGCGGACTCGGCACCCGACCCGCGGCGAACGTCGAGGTCGTGGGCGTCCTCGGGCGGGTCGCCGACGGCCACATCGACGTGTTCGAATCCTCGGTAGAACGATACCGCGTCGTCGATAGTCGTCGCTTCGGCGACGCCGGTCACACCCTCGGGCGAGAGGTCGCCTTCGGCCGCCGCCTTCACCAGCGGAACGAGCAGGAGCAGACAGCCGAACTGGGTGTTTCCGCCGCCCTGCTTGCTCATCCCTTCGACCGCGGTTTCGAACGCCTCGCCGACTGACGCGCCCCTTTCGGCGAGTCGCAAGCCTTCGGAAGAACCGACTGCACCGGCGAGGAACTGTTCGAAGTGCAGGGCCGAGAGGTCGCGCGTTCGGTCCACGTTCCCCGGCTTCGGCGTCCCCGCGACTTCCAAGAGGAGCGCGAGTTCGGCGTGTCGCGCCGGGCCGAAGCCACGGTTCGAGACGGGAGCAGGCATCAGACAGGAACCTCCCGGTCGTCGCCGTCTATCTCTCCGTCTCCGTCGCCATCGAACCACTCGGCCGTCGCGTCTCGAACCCGTTCGAGCACCGTCGGGTTGTCGCTCGGCCGCCCGACGCTCACGGCGTCTGCGCCGTGGTCGAGGTACTCGTGAACCGTCTTTCGGTCTCTGACGCCGTTGTTGGCGACGAGAAACAGGTCGGGTGCGGTGTCGGCGACGTCGGCGACGACAGATTCGGAGTCCATCGCATCGACGTGGAGCCACGTCGCGCCCACGTCGGCGAGTTTCGGGGCGAGTTTCGAGAGGTCTACGCCCTCGATTTCGGTTCGGACTTTCACACCGACCGGTGCCCCAGACTCGGCGGCGGCTTCGACGTACTCGCACAGTCGCTCGGTGTCGCGTAGGAGCGCCTCCCCACACCCGATCTCGCACAACTCGGCTTGCCGACAGTGGGCGTTGATTTCGATACCAGCGCCGTAGTTCGCGCAGACTCTCGACGCCTCTCGAACCGGGTCGGCGCTCGTCGCGCGGACGTTGACGGCGACGAACAGGTCGAGGTCGGTGACGGCCGCGAGTTGGGAGTCGAGGAAGTCGATTGGCTCGTCGGTCAGAAACTCCGAGCGCCCACGGGCGACGAGTCGCTGTGCCGCTCGCTGTGACTCTTCGTCGAGTGCGATACCCCCGAGAACCGCCGCATCGACGTACGGTTCGGCCGCCCGCGCCCAGTCGGCGTCAGATTCGCCGCTGAGACTGGCGACGGCGACTCGCGGAAGAGACACTACGACACCTCCGCAAGTGCTTCGGCGACGGCCCGCGAGACGCGAGCGGCGTCGTCTGGACCGTCGATTCTCGTGTCGGTTCGGACGATTGGTCGGTCGAGGCTCGTCCCGTCGTCGGTATCGAGGACGAACGCGTCCGCGAACGGGTATGCCTCGGCGACGCCGGCGGTCGATGCCTCGTAGCCGACGCCTTCCATGAGGCCCGCCGCGGGGCCGGAGAACACCGTATCTTCGACGAACGGCGAGACGGCGACGACGGGCGTCTCGTGGAGGGCGTCTTCGAATCCGTCGAGTGCGAGCATCGGGCCGATGCTGGTGATAGGGTTCGACGGGCCGACGACGACCGGGTCGGCGAGCGCCTCGCGGACTCGTGGGGTGAGAGTCGCCTCCTCTGCACCGCGGAATTCGACGGCCTGCACGTCGGGTTCGGCCCGGCGATGGACCCAGTACTCCTGAAAGTGCAGCACGCCCTCGTCGGTGTGAATCATCGTCGCCACCGGGTCGTCGCTCATCGGCAGGAGCGAGCTATCGAGACCGAACGCGTCGGCGAGCGTCTGGGTCACTTCGGTGAGCGAGTTTCCCTCGTCGAGGAGCGACGTGCGGGTGATGTGGACGGCGCGGTCGCGGTCGCCGATTTCCATGAACTCGGCGATACCCGAGAACCGCCGCCAACGGGCGAGTTCTCTCCCACTCGTTTGGGCGTCGGCTGCGAGATATCGCGGCCCAGATTCGAGACCCGCCGCGTCGGCGAGGCGGTGGAGTTCGTCGTCCGTCTCGGTGGTGTCGTCGGCGATGCCCCACCATCGCTCGGTGTCGAGGACGCCGCCGCCGTGAAAGAGAACCGTGTCCACGTCGGGGCAGACGAGGTGGCCGCCGAGTTCGACGTCGTCACCCGTGTTGGCGACGACCGTCGTGTCGGCGGGGTCGAACACCCCTGCGGCCCCGTCGAGGAGTTTGGGGGTGCCCGTGCCCCCGGCGAGAAACGTAACCATACCTCGGCCTATGTCGAGCGGCGGTTTGAAAGTTCTCTCACAGGGAAAGCCGGCCGTGTTACAGTCCGCCTTGCCCACCGCGGTAGGCAATCGAGCGGTCGAACGATGTCGGCATGACCTGTCCCGCGAGCGCCTTTCTGATGAAATAGCCGGTGAAGCCGGTGCTCATCGCCAGACCGAAACTGAACATCACGGCCAAGATTCGAATCTCGGTCACGCCGACCCAGAGGCTCTCGACGAGCAGCCACAGCCCCCACAGTGTGAGACCGCCAGCGCTGAGGAGCAGGAGCGACGCGAACGCGTTACCGAGCGTCGATTTCAGGCCCATAGCTGGCCGTGAAGCGCCCGACGTAAACCGTTTTGGGCCTCGTCTATCCCGCCCCTCGAAGCAGATAACTCTCTCCGCTCTCGATTCGAAGCCATGACCGCCGTCAAGGACAGCGTCCACGACTACATCTCGCTCGACCCGGTCGCCGCCGACCTCGTGGACACCCCCGAGTTTCAGCGCCTCCGCCACATCAAGCAGTTATCGACGGTGCGTCTCGTCTACCCCTCCGCGAACCACACTCGTTTCGAACACAGCCTCGGCGTCTACCACCTCGCCTCGCGCGCCCTCTCACATCTCGGCATCGACGGCGACCGAGCGGCACACGTCCGCGCCGCCGCCCTCCTCCACGACATCGGCCACGGGCCGTACGGCCACCAGACCGAGGATTTGATTCGCCGTCGAACCGGACGCGACCACGACGAGATTGACGACTTGCTCGGGAACTCCGTCGCGGGCGAGGTGCTCGAATCGCACGGTCTCGACCCCGCTCGCGTCGCCGACCTCGTGGACGGAAACGCCGGTCTCGGCCAACTCGTCTCGGGCGAACTCGACGCGGACCGCATGGACTACCTCGTCCGCGACGCCCACCACACCGGCGTCCCCTACGGCACCATCGACCACGGGCGACTGATTCGAGAACTCCGCTATCGGGAGGGGAATCTCGTCCTCGCCGAGGGCAACGTCCAGACGGCCGAATCGCTCTTGCTCGCCCGAGCACTCATGAACGCCATCGTCTACCGCCACCACGTCTCGCGTATCGCCGGCGCGATGCTCGAACGCGCCTCGGAACGACTCGTCGAAGACGGCCTGCCCATCGAGGAGTTCGCGCGGATGGCCGACCACGACTTACTCGTCGCACTTCGAGAGCGGGTACCGGAACTCGGCGAGCGAATCGAGCGCCGAAACCTCTACAAACGCGCCGTGTGGGCACCGCTCGAAGTCGTCCCCGCCGACGTGGTCGAACTCACGCACGCAGAGACGCGCGCCGCCGAGCGAGAGATTGCAGATATCGCCGACGTAGCGCCGAAGTCGGTGCTGGTGGACGTCCCGCCCCGCCCCGGAATCAAGGAGTCGCGGAGTCGCGTCGTCGTCAACGGCGTCGTCCAGCGCCTCGAAGAGACCTCCGAACTCGTCGGGGCGTTGCGCTCGACAGAGCGGACCCAGTGGCGTCTCGGCGTCTACGCCCCGGACGACGTTCGTGACGAAGTCGCCGCTGCGGCCGCCGACGTGTTCGACCTCTCGCCGCACGGAATCGACCGGTGGACGGTCCTCTGAACTGTCGAATACGGTTCCATTTCGACCACGTGTGACCAGCGATTGTCCAGTGACAGAATCCTTATTGTTTTTCTGGTCAATTTCTAGAAAACACCGTTCAAGGGCCAGATAAGAGTTTTTAGAGTAGAATTGGTACTATCTGGGGTTCGGTACGTTCCGTGAAATTGTGAAGGGTGATTATCTCTTCACCCGTCGTCATATCTCTTGTAATGGATATCAATTGGCGCGCCGTGCTATACGGCCTTCTCACCAGCATCGTCCTCGGGATTCTCAGCGGGCTTGCAGTCCCGTATACGGACCTCTCGCTGCCAGTACTGGGAGCGGGGCTGACGGGTCTCATCGCGGGCGCAGTCGCCGGCTACTACAACAACCGCTCGACCACGAGTGACGCCACTGCTGGCGCGCTGGCGACCATCATCGGTGCACTCGTCATCGCCGTCATCCTGACCGTCGTCGGGACGCTCCTGGCGGGCATCTTCGGTCTCGGACTGGGACTGGGACTCATCGTTCTGGTCGTCGTCGCGGGCATCCCCGGTGCCGTCGGTGGCCTGGTCGGTGGCTACCTGCACCGCGGCCGCGAAGACAGAGTCGGCCGCCCCGCGGCGTGAGCGGGCGAATCACGCCATCATTTTATCGGAATCGACCATCGGGACGGCAGTCTCTCCGCTACCGTCCATAGCTCACTCACTGCCCGTTTCCCCTACCGCCAGTTCCCCTCACCGCCCGTTGCCTTTTATCCCATGACGGTCGAACGTCACCTATGACGACCATCAAGGACAGCGTCCACGACCACATCGAGGTCGAGGGCGTGGCCGAGACCCTCCTCGATACGCCGGAGATGCAACGCTTGCGGCGAATCAAGCAGTTGGGCACGGTCCAGTACGTCTACCCCTCCGCCAACCACACCCGCTTCGAGCACAGTCTGGGTGTCTACCACCTCGCATCCCGCGCCCTCTCACACCTCGGTATCGAAGGCGACTCCGCCGCCCACGTCGAGGCCGCCGCGCTCCTCCACGACGTCGGTCACGGTCCCTACAGCCACAACATCGAGGACGTGACCCACCGCCACACCGGGAAGTACCACGACGACGTGGCGGAACTCGTCACCCGCGGCAACGTCGGCGACGTGCTCGAAGCCGAAGGATTGGACCCGAAGCGAGTCGCCAATCTCGTCTCGGGCGATGGAAAGTTCGGCCAACTCGTCTCGGGCGAACTCGACGTGGACCGCATGGACTACCTCGTCCGCGACGCCCACCACACCGGCGTCCCCTACGGCACCATCGACCACGAACGCCTGATTCGAGAACTCACCTTCGTCGATGGCGAACTCGTCCTCGCCGAGGGGAACGTCCAGACGGCCGAGTCACTCTTGCTCGCCCGAGCGCTGATGAACCCGACCGTCTACGCGCACCACGTCGCCCGCATCTCGAAGGCCATGCTCAGGCGCGCCTCCGAGCGCCTCCTCGAAGAACCGGATATCGACGCCGAGGCCCTCCGCCGGATGGACGACGCCGACCTGCTCGTCGGCCTTCGACTCAACCCTTCGACGGAAGCGTTCGCCGAGCGCCTCGCCACACGCAACCTGTACAAGCGCGCCGTCTGGGCCGAGCTTTCGGACGTTCCCGAAGCCGTGCTCACGGCCGACCACGAGGAGATATCGAAACTCGAACGCGCCATCGCCGACAGCGCCGACGTGGACCCAACGTCGGTCATCCTCGACGTACCCTCCCGGCCGTCGATGAAAGAGTCCACCTCGCGCGTGATGGTCAACGGCGAGATTCGACAGCTCGAACGCGAATCACCGCTCGTCCAGGCATTGCGAACCGCACAGGAACAGCAGTGGCGACTCGGCGTCTACGCGCCCGAGGACGCCACCGAGCGCGTCGGCCGCGCCGCCGCGAATCACCTCGGACTCGATATCGACGGCGCGCTCGTCAAAGACGTTCGTCGCGGCATCCACACGACGCTCGACGAGTTCGAATAATCGAGACCGAGATTCGGGGGCTTCAAGGCCCGTGGACTCTGATTCGTGGGCAATGAGGCTGGAGGGAACTGTACTTCGTGGGCCGGAACTAGAGCCAATCAGCGGGCGCGTCGTCGTCGAAGACGGCGAAATCACGTCCGTCGAGGAGGTTGAGACGGATTCGACCGATATCGTCCTCCCGGCGTTCGTCAACGCGCACACGCACCTCGGCGACTCCATCGCCAAAGAGGCCGGAGAGGGACTCTCGCTCGACGACCTCGTCGCCCCACCGGACGGACTCAAACACCGACTCTTGCGTGCCGCCAGCACCGACGAGAAGGTCGGGGCGATGGCGCGCTCGCTCCGTATGATGGAAACGGGTGGGACCGCCGCGTGTCTCGAATTCCGCGAGGGCGGCGTCGATGGCGTCGATGTCATCCGGCAGGCGCTCACCGACCGCGACATCGAAGCGGTCGTCCTCGGCCGCGAGACCGAGAGCGCGATGGAGGTCTCCGACGGGTTCGGTGCGTCCGGCGCGCGAGACGCCGAGTTCGGTTCGCTCCGCAACGCGACCGAGAAGGCGGGCAAACTCTTCGGCATCCACGCGGGCGAGCGCGACTCGCTCGACATCAACGCGGCACTGGACCTCGACCCGGACTTCCTCGTCCACATGGTCCACCCGGAATCGCTGCACCTCGAACGCGTCGAAGACAGCGAAATCCCCATCGTCGTCTGTCCGCGCTCGAACCTCGTGACGGGCGTCGGCGTCCCGCCGATTCGGGAACTCGTCGAGCGAACCACCGTCGCCCTCGGGACGGACAACGTGATGCTCAACAGTCCCTCGATGTTCCGCGAGATGGAGTTCGCCTCGAAGCTCGCGGACGTACCTGCAACGGAAGTCCTCAAGATGGCCACCGTCAACGGGGCCGAAATCGCCGGACTCGACTACGGCGTCGTCGAAGCGGGCCGCCCCGCGAAACTGCTCGTCCTCGACGGTGAGTCGGACAACCTCACCGGCGTGCAGGACGTGGTCCGCGCCGTCGTCCGGCGTGCCGGGATGGCAGACATCAAAGACGTGTATCTCTGAGACAGACCGGGAAACTCGATTTTTCTCCGACTCGTCGCAAACGGTTATTACGCGGGACGTAATACGTTATCATGTGTCATGGTAATGTACGACCGGATTATCGTCCCAATCGATGGGTCGGATGGGTCCGAGCGTGTTGCGACCCACGCCGCCGCCCTCGCTGCAGTCCACGGAGCGGAACTGCACGGGATATACGTGGTGAACGCCGGAAGCTTCGCAGGGCTTCCGATGGAGTCCTCGTGGGAAGGACTCGACGACCTCTTGCGCGCCGACGCTGAGGCCGCCGTCGAACTAGTCGAACGCGCCGCCGAGGCGCACGATGTCCCGGTCGAAACACACGTTCTCGAAGGAACACCCAGCCGCGAGATAGTGAAATTCGCCGAGCGAGGAGACTGCGACCTTATCGTGATGGGTACTCATGGTCGCGGCGGCATCGACCGCCTCCTCCTCGGCTCGGTCGCCGAAAAAGTCGTCCGCGCCTCGAAGGTGCCGGTCCTGACCGTCCGCATCGAAGGCAACGACACGGAGTCGCCGCGACTCGACGTCGAAGCGCCGACGGCCACGGACGCGACTGACGGTGCAGAGGTCGTAACTGACCCAGAAGCGGTCACCGCCGACGGCGACGAGTAGCGAGACGAAACCGGTCGTTCAGGTCGGCCGAAGGTGCTCGCAGTCGCCCGCGTGCACTCGCGTTTTTCCATCGTCCGTCTCCACGACGAGCGTGCCCGGCCGTTCGACATCGACGGCGACGCCTTCGACGACGCCCGTCGCCGTGTGGACCCGAACTCGCTGCCCGAGCGTGTCCGCTCGCTCGCGCCACGCCGGAAGCACCGATTCGAGGTCGGCGGCGAGTTCGCTGAACCGTTCGAGCACCCGCTGGACGAACACCCGGCGTTCGACCTCGCCCGCTTCGGCTGAGACGCTCGTCGCACCCTCGGGCAGTGTCGCTGGGTCGAGGTTGACGTTGATGCCGACGCCGATGACGAGCCACGAGACTCTGTCGGCTTCCCCTTCCATCTCGGTGAGGATGCCGGAGAGTTTTCGGTAGCCGTGGGTTGACTCTGTTTCTTCGTTCGCTTCGCTCATTTCATTCGCGGAGACGTTGTCAGCATTCGCTGACATGCCTCCACTCGCTTCGCTCGTGGAGACTACGTCGGACGCTTGCGCGCCCGACGAGTTATCGCTCGCAGCACGCTCCCGCGTGCTGCTCACGATAATGTCGTTCGGCCACTTGATTCCCGCATCCACACCCGCTTCGCGCGCCGCATCGCACACCGCAACTGCCATCGCCAGCGTGTACAACGGCGCGTAGGCGGGCGGTTCGTCCGGCCGAATCAAGAGACTCATCCAGACGCCGCCGTCGGGGGCGGTCCACTCGCGGTTCTTTCGGCCTCTGCTGGCCGACTGCTCGCGGGCGACGACGGCGACGTTTTCTCTTCCTTCGGTGGCGAGTTCGCGCGCTCGGTCGTTCGACGACCCGAGCACCTCGTGGAACTCGATGTCGTAGTCGGCGTCGAGTCCGTACTCGATTGCCCGGCCGCCGTACTCCGGAACCGCGGTGACGGCGTAGCCGTCTCCCGTGCTCTCGATTTCGAAGCCGTCGTCGCGGAGGGCTTCGACGTGTTTCCAGACCGCCGCCCGAGAGATTCCGAGTCGGTCGGCGAGGGCCGGACCGGAGATGGGACCCTCGGCGAGTGCGGACAGCAGGGCGCGCCGGCTATCGCTCATACGCTCGCTACTCGGGCGCACGAAAAGAGGTTCGCGGTTTGTACCCTATTCGAGGACGAGCAGCACGTCGCCCATGTCCACGCTGTCGCCCTCGCCGACGAGGACCTGCGAGACGGTGCCGCCGCGCTCGGAGACCACGTCGTTCTCCATCTTCATCGCTTCGAGGACGCACACCGTGTCGCCGGGTTCGACTTCGTCGCCCTCCTCGACTTCGACCGAGAGAATCGTCCCCTGCATCTCGGCGGTGACCTGCTCGCCGTCGCCTTCGATGACTTGCTGGCCGTCGTTGCCGGAGTCGTTGCGCTTGCGCGGGCCGGACGGCTTCGAGTTACCCGACGCGTTGCCCAGTGGGATTGCGGGCGCGCCGCGCTCTTCGAGACTGACCTCGAAGCGCTTGCCGTTGACTTCGACCGTGAACGTTCGCTCGGTCACGTCTTCGTCGTCGTCGTCCGACGAGACGTCTTCGGGCGACCAGCGCTCGACTGCGGCCTGAATGCGCTCGGATTCGAGTTCCTCGTCGAGGTACTTCGTCGTGTGCGTGCCGTTGCGGAACTCCTCGTCGGTGAGCATGAGGCGATGGAACGGAATCACCGTGCGGATGCCTTCGATGTCGAATTCGGCGAGTGCGCGCTCACCGCGGATGATTGCCTCCTCGCGGTCGGAGCCGGTGACGATGAGTTTCGCAATCATCGAGTCGTAGTCGCCGCCGATTTCGTCGCCCTGACGGACGGCGTCGTCCATGCGGACGCCGATGCCGCCCGGCGGGTCGTAGGTGACGAGCGTGCCCGTCGCGGGCGCGAAGTTCTTCTCGGGGGCTTCGGCGTTGATGCGGAACTCGATGGAGTGGCCTTCGATTTCCACGTCGTCCTGTTCGAAGTCGAGTTCTTCGCCGGCGGCGACGCGAATCTGCCACTTGACGATGTCGAGACCGGTGACCTGCTCGCTCACCGTGTGTTCGACCTGAATCCGCGTGTTCACTTCCATGAAGTAGAACTCGCCGTCTTCGACGAGGAACTCCACAGTACCGGCGTTGGTGTAGTCGGCGGCCTTGACGCCGCGGCGGGCGGCCTCGCCGATTTCCTCGCGGAGTTCGTCGGTGAGCGCCGGAGAGGGTGCCTCCTCGATGACCTTCTGGTGACGGCGCTGGAGCGAACAGTCGCGCTCGCCGAGGTGGCGGACGTTGCCGTGCTCGTCGGCGAGAATCTGGACTTCGATGTGGCGCGGCGCTTCGAGGTACTTCTCGACGTAGACCGAAGCGTTGCCGAAGTAGGCTTCACCCTCGCGCTGTGCCGTCTCGAACTGGTCGTCAACCTCCTCCTCGGAGCGGACGACCTTCAGGCCGCGGCCACCGCCGCCACCTTCTGCCTTGATGGCGACCGGGTAGCCGTACTCGTCGGCGACTTGCTTGACCTCGTCGGCGGATTCCGCGGGTTCGGTCGTCCCGGGGACGACGGGCACGTCGGCGTCCTGCATCAGCGCGCGCGCCTTCGTCTTCTCGCCGAGGCGTTCCATGGCGGCCGCCGAGGGGCCAATCCAGACGAACTCGCTCTCTTCGACCTTGCGAGCGAACTCGGCGTTCTCCGCGAGGAACCCGTAACCGGGGTGGATAGCGTCCGCGCCTGCCTTGCGCGCGGCCTCCAAGACGGCTTCGTGGTCGAGGTACGAGTCGGCCGCGCGAGCGGGACCGATGTTGTACGCTTCGTCGGCGTAGCGGACGTGTCCGCCGTGCTTGTCAGCCTCGCTGTAGACCGCCACGGTTCGGACGCCTAACTCCTCGCAGGCCCGCATTACTCGGACTGCGATCTCGCCTCGATTGGCGACGAGAACCTTACTGAACATTTGCGGTAGACTATCAGGGAACTACACGTTATTCTATCGATTACCAACGCACGTCGGATAGCCGTTCGACGATTGACGTTTTACGTGTTCGACCGTGATGGAACCGGCGGCAAACCTGACGCTCGCCCGCGATATCGGGCGATTCTCGGCAATTACTGCGCCGCAAACCCAAACGGCCTTATGTGTGTGATACACTAAGTCACGGCTAATGGCAGTACGAGTCGGAATCCTCGGCGCAACCGGTGCGGTCGGACAGCGATTCATCCAACTACTCGAAGACCACCCGGTCTTCGAACTCGCCGCGCTCACCGCGAGCGAGGCGAGCGCAGGAAAGCAATACAAGGAAGCCGCGAAGTGGCGCGTCAACACGCCCATCCCGGACGACATCGCCGAGATGGAAGTCGTCGGCACCGACCCCTCCGAGGTCGGCGACGACGTTGACCTTCTGTTCTCGTCGCTCCCCTCCTCGGTCGCCGCGGAGGTCGAACCCGACTTCCTCGAAGCGGGCTACGTCGTCTCTTCGAACTCTTCGAACGACCGGATGGCACCCGACGTGCCGCTGACGATTCCCGAAATCAACGCCGAGCACCTCGACCTCATCGAAGTCCAGCGCGACGAGCGCGGCTGGGACGGCGCGCTCGTGAAGAACCCCAACTGCTCGACCATCACGATGGTGCCGACGCTCGCCGCGCTCGACCAGTTCGGTCTCGACCGCGTCCACGTCACGACGCTCCAAGCCGTCTCCGGCGCGGGCTACGACGGCGTCACCTCGATGGAGATTATCGACAACGCCATCCCGCACATCGGCGGCGAAGAAGAGAAGATGGAGACCGAATCGCGCAAGCTCCTCGGCTCGTTCGACGGCGCGGAAGTCGCCCTCCACGACGCCGAAGTCAACGCCTCCTGTAACCGGATTCCGACGCTCGACGGCCACCTCGAAAGCGTCTTCGCCGACCTCGCCGAGGACGCCACGCCCGACGACGTCGCGGCCGCGATGCGCGAGTTCCCCGGTATCGACCTCCCGAGCGCGCCCGACCAACTCATCCACGTCTTCGAAGACAGTTCCCGGCCACAGCCACGTCTCGACCGCATGCGCGGCGACGGCATGCAGGTCTCGGCCGGCGGCATCCAAGCGACGGCCAACGGCGTCAAGTACAACTGTCTCGCTCACAACACGATTCGCGGTGCGGCGGGCGCCTCGGTCCTCAACGGCGAACTGCTCGTCGAAGAAGGCTGGATTTAGACTACAACCAGCGTTTCTCGTCGGCTTCGTTTGCTGCGGTCATCTCTTTCCACTCGTCCACGAGCAACCCGTATCGGAGCACGTCGATGTGCTCGCCATCGACGAAGCCCTGTTCGCGGTGGTGGCCCTCTTTCTCGAAGCCGACCTTCTCCAACACCGCCGACGACGCGGGGTTCGTCTCGTAGACGTTCGCGTACACCTTGTGCAGTCCGCGCTCGTCGAAGGCGTAGCCACACATCGTTCGCAGTGCGTCCGTCGCGTAGCCGTTACCCCACTCACTCGGCGCAATCATGTAGCCGACTTCGGCCACGCCCGCGTCGTTCGGCGGCTTGAGTCCGATGGTACCGACGGTCTCGCCCGCTACTGCGACGATGAAATTGATACTGCCGTCCTTTCCGCGGGCTTCGACCCACTTGCGCTCTTGACTTCGCGTGATTGGGTCGAGCGCGGCGATGCCACGTCGGATTCGCGGGTCGTTGACCAGGTCGTGGAGGAAGTCCACGTCGTCGCCGTCTACGGTTCGCAACTCGATTTCGTCGCCGTCGAGGAACAGTGCTCCGGGCATTCCCTCACTGTTTCGAGCCCAGCCACTTGAATCAGATAGCCACCGTTTTCAGCGAGCGACCGCAGACTCGGGAGTGTGCCACGACGAGCTATCGAGACGGGTGTCGCCGCGGGCGGTCTCTTTGCGGTGCTCGGACTCATCGCGTGGGTCACCGGTCAACCCTTCGTCTTCCCGAGTCTCGGGCCCTCGGCGTTCGCCCTCGCGTTCGAAACACGGCGTGAGAAGGTCCGTCCACGACGCGTCGTCGGCAGCCACCTGATTGGCGCGCTCGCCGGGTTCGCGGCGTACTCGGTGCTCGCCTCGGGCGTCTCGCTGACTGCTGTTCCACCCGCGTTGTCGATTGCCGGCCTGCAGTTGATTCTCAGCGGCGTCGTCTCGGTCGTTGTGACTGGGTGGGGGATGCTGGTGACGGACACCGTCCACCCGCCCGCGTGTGCGACGACGTTGATTGTGTCCCTCGGGTTGCTATCGTCGGCTTTTGACGTGGGTGTGATTGTAGTGAGCGTAGTCGGGTTGGTTGCGGTGAGCGAATTGCTTGAGTAGTCGCCACTTCGAGAGACCAGTTTCGCGGAGATGACGTGTTACTTGGATTGAATACCATTTCTTCACACTCTGCACGGAATTGCACGTATGACACTGGTCGTTCCGTTCGACGGGTCGGAACTCGCCGAGGCGGCGCTCGTCCGTGGCGCGGAGTTCGGTACCGTGTTCGACGAAGGCGTAGTTGCTGTGACTGTGATTCCGGAGAGAAACACCAACTACGCACGCGAGCGGGGATGGATTGGACAGGAGGAATCCTTCGATATCGATGCTATCGTCTCCACCTTACGGGACCGAGTCGCGGAACGCTGTCCGGACGCCGAGTTCGAACACGTCGTCGTGGACCGCCATGCACCCTCGGGGACGATTGCGCGCGCGATTCGCTCGCTCGCGCGCAACAGAGACGCCTCGATGGTGTTCGTCGGCAGCGACAACGCCGGGCACTTCGTCTCGTCGGTGAGTACCGTCGGCGGCAACGTCGCCAGCGACGACGCCTACGACGTGGTCATCGTCCGGACTCCAATTTCAGCGAAGCGTACCGAGTGAAATAGAGTTACTCAGCGCTCTCGAGCAGATTGTACGGGTTCCCGTACAGGTCTACGATGTTCGCGTGGGTACCCCACGGCATCTCTTCGGGTTCTAACGTTATCTCGACGCCACGGTCTCTCAGTTCTGCGACCGTCGCGCGGCAGTCGTCAACGGCGAGCACCGTCGGGGTCGCCTTCCCGATGCGGTCTCGCATCTCGGCGGCTTGCGCCTCGCCGAACTCGTCGGTCGGTTGTTGGAGGGCGATTTCTACGTCGCCGCCCTCGGGTGCGACCGTCACCCAGCGCATGCCGGGTTCGTAGGCTTCGTCGTCGCGGAGTTCGAAGCCGAGTTTGTCGGTGTACCACTCGATTGCTTCGTCCGCGTCTTCGACGAGCACGGTGACGTGTGTGAGGTCCGAAATCATCGAGATAGTGTAGGCTCGCTACGAGGTTAAGGCGGATGTAGGGAGTGAAAGTAGAGGTCCTGACTGTCTCGATATCCTGACGGTCACCGTGGTTTTTGGGTGTCCCCGCGAACGATAGACGAGACGGAGTTCTACAAGAGTGCGGCCTCCCAGACTTGCGTCTTACTGCAAGTCTCGGAGGAGGCGAACGCAGTGGAAGGAAGTGATTGACAATTTGCTACCCACGAGTGTGTGCCTCTGACTGCCGCAAGTGCCAATTGATTTTCAGTAATATGGGTTTTTCGCCCGTGAGTGAGGTTAAAAAAATTATTCGGCCGACGGATCTGCGGTCGTAACTAAGGTCAGCCCTCTCGCGGGAGGCCGCTCTTCCTTCGACGTTCGGCACGCAGAGAATGTTGGAAATCGAATGCGGTTACTTCGACTCGCTCGGCTCTTTTCGTCGATACTGCGCATCGAGCAGGGACACACCCTCCCACTCATCAATTCACGTGAATGAACACAACGTTCTTGTCATCGAAGTTTGATGATGTGGCAATGAGTCAGAGGGATATCCCCCAAGCGCAGGCCGACCTCGTCTCGTTGCACGAAGGCGAGGAGGTGCTGGGAACCGTTTCGTTTCATTGGCTCAATTGGTTGGGCCAAATCGTCATCGGACTCGTCGCGCTCCCCCTGTTCGGTCTCGGACTGCCAGTGCTGTTTCTCGTGCATCGAGCCTGGAAGAAGAGCGGTTGCATCGTCACGGACAAACGAATCATCCACATGATGGCCGACATTGGCTCGGTCGAGACGATCGAGATTCGATGGGACGACATCAGGAGTATCTCCACCTACGAAGCGTTCGGCGGCGGCGGCGTGAAACTCGATACCGGTGCGGGTGAGATTGCGATTAAGGTTACGAACCCCAGAGAGATGGCCAGTGTGCTTCGTGAAGAGATGAACCGGCACTCGGCGGCGTGAGGTAATTTTTCTGGCAGAGGAGTAGTGTTTACCAGAGTCGATTAGTCAGGAATAGTGTAGTAAGTTCATCGATCGAATAAGAGTATATCTGTTGATATGAATCGTTATAGTCTAGCCTTGTTTGCTATTCAGTGTGCCAATCACTGAACAAGTAATACAGATATTAAACAGCAATGCAACAGGAAATCTTGTTCTACTACTAGCGGCCGTGGTGGGTGTTGTTGGAAATTATGGTCTTTACTTACGGAAACGAAATAACCGAGCGAAGACTCTTCGGAGGTCCCTGTATTCTGAAATCACTAGTATGAGGCCCGTTGTTCAAGCCATGCATCGAGAAAAAGATGCAATCTCAATGGACCCACTAGACCCACGAAGTTTCCTGATCGACTCCGTATACCAAGCATCTTCTGACGAGTTGGGGTTACTGACCGAAAGCGAAGTCTCGGCAGTAGTGGATTTCTATAGCACTGCGATTAGCATCCAACGAATTATTGGTGACAATTTCCACACGGCCTATGACCAAGTTGATAGGAGAGATTTACTTTTTAAATTAGATGAAGCACAGTATCAGTTGAAACAGCACATAGATTTCACATCTAGATCAGAATTTAATCAACAGCTTGAGCCTGAAAAAGTGCGCCAGTAGATCAATACTGAAGTGTGACATCAAGTGAAATGTTCTGAGTAGTATCGCGGCCCAATTGACCGTAGTCTGTTACTGAGATGCGATTAACTCTTGCTGTATCTGCTTTACGCTGAGTGAATTCACATGAAGCAATTGCGTATTTATACCCAGAAACTATGTTAGCCCTGTTCGGAAACAGCCTTGAAAGGAATTCGTCCTTCTGATACAATGGGTTCTCGCAGATGACTTGGTCAATATATCCATCTCTCCCCTCAATACAATCTTTTACATCCACGGTGACGCTTGAAATTGATTTTCCCGAAAGCATCTGAGTAGTTGGATTCCACGGTTTTCCAGTACCGAATTCAAGCCCAGTACGGGCAAAGAACTCATCTAGCCGGCCGTCGTTCAACGGGAGTCCGTCAAGAATAAGTCGAATCTCGAAGTGCCTAAAGTCTCGATGTGCTGCTGAACCTCGTGTTCTAGTAGGTTTCCAAGGATTAGCATTGATGACGAGGTAATCGCCAGTACCGAGTAGTTGAATGTAAATGGCGGATTCGTTCTTATATCTCTCAAGAGCAAAATCCTCAGGCACGGACTCATAGCGCTCAACTTGGTTTTGAAGCTGTTCATGGAATTCGTCAATCCCACTTCCAACCCAACTGCCGTTCGACTGATGGATAACGTAATGACCAGAGTCAATGTGACTTGACACAATCTTTGATTCTGAAAGCTGTTTGAATAGCTCCTTGATACGACCGTTATTTGGTTGAGGAAGCCTACACTGGTAAAGATAAAGTTGGTAATCTACGATGAATTGGTGCTCGTAGAAAGTTGCAACTTTAGAAATATGTCCTCCTGGAACCGGTATGAAAACAGGACCGTCGGTTTGCAAGTCCATTTGTGACTGTCTCAAATCCAAGTTTCACAGTCACTCACATTAGATTATCTACACTCATGTAAGCGAGTCTGGCCAGTATAGAATTTAATGTATGCACTGAGTGGAATTGCGTGTTACTTGATTCTTCAAGATGGATTCTTTTTAACTCGGCGTGGCTACGGACTTTGTCTACATTATTGTACCGCGAAGCGAGCAACGCGAGCCTTCGCGGCCTTTTTTGGTCCAGATTTTTACGAGGCGGGTTCCCGCAACGAGCCGAAGGCTCGTGAGGAAACCCAACGAAGTAAAAAGGTGGAGTGGGACCGCTGAGAATTGAACAGCGGAAGACGGTCACCTCGCTACGCTCGGTGCTGCGACTTCCTGGCTCAATGCTCAGCGGACGGCATCATTCACTCAACACAGTGTGTCTCGCCGGGGTCCTACGGACCCACGGCTCGCGGATTTGTGTTGAGAGAAATGTATGGGACCGCTGAGAATTGAACTCAGGTCCTACCGACCCCATCGGCAGAGGATACCACTACCCCACGGTCCCAGGGTGCATTCAAAGCGATGCGTGTCTCGCGGTTAAGCCCTTCGTTTCGTTGCAAGCCCGAGACGCCATAGCGTGCGATTGCGTTTCACACGACGGGGCGACAACACCTTTACTCGTGCCGGACGACGTGACAACTGAATGCCACCCGTACTCGACACGATTCCATTCGACGTCCTCTACTTCGTCACCGCGGCGATACTCGTCGGTGCGGTCGGGTACGGCGTCGTCCGGTGGCTCACGAGCGACGACAGCTCGCCACCACCCGAGTCGAAACCGGCGGAATCGTACGGCTATCCGCTCGCGTCGTGGCGGTACGTCTACGACGTGGACAAAGACGGGGCGAAGCGCGAGCTACAGTCGGTTCACGAGCAGGCCGAGACGCTCTCGAAAGCCGACGAAAAGCGTCGCTAAATCAGCACGCGTTCGAGCGAGACGACTTCGCCTTCTTCAGCCTCCGCATCGCCGACGAGTCTTCCGAGACAGACAACAGCGCCATCGTCGGTGTAGCAGGCGACGAGGTCACCGTGTGAGGCGTCCGAATCGACGTCGAACACGCCGGGAGCGTACACGGGCGCGCCGTGGGCGACTTCGCGGGCGGCTGAGCGAGCGATGGTCACCGACGGGAGGTGCGTCAGTGCGCGCTCGGCGGGCGCGACGACGTCCCGAATCCACGATTCGTCGCCCTCCTCGGCGAAGACGAGTGCGTCCTGGAGGTTGTAGAGATTCACGAGCGTCGAGTCGTCGAACGGGTCGGTCGCGGTGCGGCGGAGATGGCCCATGTGGCCGCCGGTCCCGAGAGCGAGACCGATGTCGTGACACACCTTGCGGATGTAGGTGCCCGACTCACACCGAATACGGAGGAGTGCCTGTCGGTCCTGCACTTCGAGGAGGTCGAGGTCGTAGATTTCGCGGGCGCGGAGGCGACGTGAGACGGCCGACTTGCGGGGCGGTTTCTGGTACAGTTTCGTCTCGAACTCGGCGACGGTCGAATCGATGTCGGCGGGTGCCGGTCCGTGGAGTTCGAGCACCGAGACGTACTCTTTCGAGCCTTCGAGGAACACCTGCGCCATTCGGGTGGCGTCGCCCAGAAGGATGGGGAGACAGCCCGTGACTTTGGGGTCGAGCGTACCCGAGTGGGCAGCGCGCTCACGGCCAGTCATATCGCGGACCCACCCGGTCACTTGGTGGGCCGACGGCCCCGGCGGCTTGTCGAGGTTGACGACGCCGAACGAGAGCAGGTCGTCGAGCGTCCGATGTTCGGGTGGGTCACGAAGCATGGTTAGAAGTCGTAGCGAACGCCTTCGACGGGGTACTTGCCTTCGTCGTCCGCAGGGTCGTAGGCTTCGACCGCCGCGGTGATGATTGCGGGCACGTCGGCTTCGCCCCAGCGGGCCGTGTTGAGCGCGATATCGTAGATAGAGAGGTCCGTAATGTCGATGCCGTAGTACTCCTGATAGCGCAGGCCTTCGCTTTCCTCACGCGTCGTCGTCTCCTCGCGGGCGAGTTCGACCGACTTGTCCTCGCGGTCGGCGATGCGCTCGGCGCGGACGGAGACTGGGGCGTCCAACCAGAATCGAAGGTCGGCTTCGTCGCCGGCGAGCCAGCCAGCGAGTCGAGATTCGAGGAGTACGTCGTCGCGTTCGACCGCGATGGTTCGGAGTCGGCGGTCGAGGTCGCGGTCGATTTGGTCGTCTTCCTCGGCGAGTTTGTTGAACTCGACGGCCGTCATGTCGCGCTCTGCGGCGAGTTCTCGGAAGATGTCCCCGCCGCTGATGTGTTCGAGGTCGAACGCCTCGGCGAGTGCGGCGGCCGTGGTACTCTTTCCGCTTCCCGGTGGCCCGGAGACGGTCAGTAACATATGCATGCTGAGAGCGGTCGGCTAAAAGGTGTTATCGTTAGCGTCCGACCCTGTGGGGGCTTCTCACGGCGGTCTTCGAGCGTCGGTCTCCCGGTTCGAGAAAGAGAGAGTCGAGTCTTACGCGCTCGACGGCGTCATGTCGATGTTGAGACCCTTGCGGATGATCTGGGTGAAGCCCATCGAACAGAGGAAGTACCAGATAATCCACGCCTGCATCGGGCCGAGGACCGCGTCTTTCCACGCGACAGTCCCGATCATCGGGAGCACGAGCGGTTCGAGCGTGACGTGCGGTTGGGCGTTCGCCCCGCCGACGCCGATGGCCCAGTACATCCAGAGGAACACCGGGATGGTGAGGAACATAATCCACACCATCGGCCGGAACTGCTCTTTGAACATGCCCATCTGGTCGCCCATGGCCTCCATCTGCTCTTCTTGAATCTTTTCGAGCGCCGCGTCGTCGCCGCGTTCTTTGGCGTCTTTCTGCCGCTTCTGGATCTCTTTCATCCGCTCTTGGTACTTGCCCATCTTCTCCATGTCCATGAGGTTCGCCTGCAAGAGCGTCGAGTAGAGACCCGTCGCCAGTGCGAGCACCATCACGACGGCGTAGAACGGGAGCATCGTCGCCAGCGGGCCGAGGAACACGTCCATGACGCCGCCGATGACGTCCCGAACTTCGGAGACGGAGTAGCCGAGGAAGAGACCGACCGTGACGACGGCCGCGCCTTTGTCGTACTTCGACCACGAGGAGTCACCGGTATCCACGGACGTCGAGGTTGCGGAGGCCGACCCCGAGTCCTCGTCCGGCGCTTCGAGTCCAGCGCGGGTCGCATCGGCATCAGCCAGTTTGAAGCCTTCGTCGCCATCGACGAGGATGCCCTTCTCGATGAGGCGGCCCCACTGGCCGCTCGTCAGCTCGTCGCGGACGTCCGCCCACGCGACTTCGCCGTCGTCCGCCCGTTCGAGGACGGTTTCGACCGCATCGCGCATGTCGGCGTCCGAACCGACGAGCTCGCGCACCTTCGATTCGATTCGTGCCATTACCCTGCCTTGGCAACCGGGCGTTATCAAGGTTTTACTCTGCGATTGACGCGTCCGCACGGCTCGTCGGGGGAGTTCGCCGCGAAAAAAGCGAGCGTCGGTGCGCAGTTACGCGTCGTCGAGGACCGCTTCGATGTCGTCGAAAACCTCGTCCGGCGTCTGCTCGCCGTCGATTTCCACGAGCACGCCTTCGTCGCGGTAGTGCTCGATGACGGGTTCGGTGTTCTCCTCGAAGACCGAGAGTCGCTCGCGGACGGTCTCTTCGGTGTCGTCGTCGCGCTGAACGAGTTCGCCACCGCACTCGTCACAGACACCCTCCTCTTCGGGCTGGTTGAACTTCACGTGGAAGTTCGTGCCGCACTCCGAGCAGACGCGACGGCCGGTGAGGCGCTCGACGAGTTCGTCTTCGGCGACCTTCAGGTAGAGCACGGCGTCGAGGTCCGTAATCTCCGTGAGGTACTCCGCCTGCGAGAGGTTGCGCGGGTAGCCGTCGAGGACGTAGCCGTCGGCGTCTGCGAGCGCCGCCTCGACGATTTCGTTGACCATGCCGTCGGGGACGAGTTCGCCCTTCTCCATGAACGAACGCGGCGTGCCGTACTCCGTCTCCATGTCCTTGTTCGCGCGAAGCGCGTCACCGGTCGTGACGTGCTCCACGTCGTACGTTTCGGCCAGTCGCTTCGACTGAGTGCCCTTGCCAGCGCCGGGTGCGCCGAGCAGCAGGATGCGCTTTCCCATACCCGACCCGTCCCGGCGAGAGCATATAGTGTTGAAGAAAGCAACTCACATCTGCGAGATTGTATCCGAGAGAAAGCAGAAATTGTTGCTGCATCTTCTCGCATCGACACGTTCTTCCCCTCAATTCGGGCTTGTCT
Source organism: Haloferax namakaokahaiae (assembly GCF_042663225.1). Classification (NCBI taxonomy): domain Archaea; kingdom Methanobacteriati; phylum Methanobacteriota; class Halobacteria; order Halobacteriales; family Haloferacaceae; genus Haloferax; species Haloferax namakaokahaiae. The sequence goes on from NZ_JBHTAA010000001.1 coordinate 425,219, forward strand.
TCCAGCGATTGTTGCCGATTCCGCCGACACAGAGCGACAGTTTCAACGCGGAGAATCTCTTGGCACCAATCGATGCGTGATACATCGACGAATTCGGACACCCTCACGCAACTCTGCGCTCGGTGGTGTTCACTAGAGCGCGGTTGGCGAGCAACGCTCCTCGGACCCGCACTCGTGACCATCGTCGCCGTGGGAACGCCGTGAGCGCGGCGGGCCGAAGTCGGGTCCGACGACTCCTCCCGGGAGTCGGCCTGCTCGTCGTGCTCGCGGCTGGGTCGATGCTCGTCGCGGGCGTCGTCCCCGGCGTCAACGCGCTCTTGCTCGGCGTCTTCTTCGGCGCACTCGTCGCCAACACCGTCGGCGTCCCCGAGTGGGCGGAGGCGGGCGTCGGCACGCAAAAACTCCTCCTCGAAACCGGTATCGTCCTTCTGGGTGCGCGTATCGCGCTCGACGAACTTGCCGCCTCCGGCCCGGTCGTTCTCGGTCTCGTCGTCGTAACCGTCGTCGCCGGCGTCGGCTTCGTCGAACTCCTCGCGGGACGCGTGTTCGGACTCGCCGAGAAGACGAGTTCGCTCCTCGCCGCGAGCGCGAGCGTCTGCGGCGTCTCGGCGGCGACAGCCATCGCCGGAACCATCGAAGCCGATGGCGAGTCACTCGCCCACGTCGTCGCCGCGGTGCTCCTGTTCGACGCACTTACCCTCGCCTTGTTCCCCATCGCGGGCGACCTGCTCCCGCTCTCCGGCCAGGAGTTCGGCGTCTGGGTCGGACTGAGCATGTTCAGCACCGGTCCCGTCACCGCCGCCGGGTTCGCCCACTCGGCAGTCGCCGGGCAGTGGGCCACGGTCACCAAACTCGCGCGCAACTCGATGCTCGGCGCGGTCGCCCTGTGGTACGCGTTCCGCTACGCCGACGGCGAAACCGACAGCCTCCGCGGTCTCCTCGATGGCGTCCCGCGATTTCTGGTCGGCTTCGGTCTCGTCGCGGGTCTCACCAACAGCGGCGTGCTCTCTGCCGACGCCCTCGCCGCCATCGACACCGCGAGCGACACGCTGTTCGCGCTGGCGTTCGTCGGACTCGGACTCGACGTTCGCCTCGCCGCGATGCGCGAAACCGGTCTCACCCCCGTCGCAGTCCTCGCTGCACAACTCCTCGCGGTCAGCGCGGTGTCGCTCGCGCTCGTCACGGCGCTGCTTTGAGGCCCCACGGCGACCCACGACCCCCGGCGACGACGCGGGTGGCTTTTGTACCGAGACGGAGTACCGGCAGGTATGACGAGATTCGAGGCGGCCACCACACGCGAGCGACGAAAACTCTTCGCCGACGCCGTCGTTGCCCACCGCAACCGCGGCAGCGCGTTTCTCACCGTCGAAGCCGACTACGACCCGGACGTTGACGGCGAAGACGCCCCGGCACCGTGGATTCAGTTCGCCGACCGGACGTTCAACATGGACGTGACCGACGACGAACTTGAAAAGTTGAAGGGAATGTTGTCCTCGTACCCGGAGTTCCGTATCGACCAACTCGAAAGTCCAGAGACCGCAGAGGGGACGAACGTCCGAATCACCGCACGTTCCGATGCGAACCGACTCGCCGCGTTCACCGATGACGCGTTTCAGACCGTCTACGGCCGCGACGAGGACTATCGCGCGTGGGTCGTCGCGGTTTGAACCAAGAATCTAACGAACGTCTATTTTCTTGCCGAATTTCCCCGTCGCATTCGGCAGGTTTGCGAACTTCTAAACCAATTCACGTCCAAGCGCCCACTATGGATTCCCGACGGTCACATTGTCTGGGTGGATCTCACGGCACCGTGCGGTCCGCTCCCGCCGGGTGGAACCGACCGAAGAACACCTCTGAAAGCCCGCTCACAGGTAATGACTGAGACAGTCGAGTCACTGTTCGCTCGGCCGCTGTTGCCGATTGCGAACGAAGCGGACGCCACCGCGACGTGTCGTGCCGCCTTCCCGCACATCGCCGGCCAACACGGACAGGCAACTGTCGTTCACGTCATCGAAAAAGCGGGCGGCGCACCGGACAAAGCAGGCGTCGAGCAACGCGAAGAACTCGCCGACGAAGTGTTCGACATCGTCGCTCGAATCGCCGACGAGTTCGGTCTCGACGTGAAGACCGAACTTCGCTTTGCGACCGACGTCGCCGAAGAGATTCTGGACGTCGCCGACGAGACTGACGCCACGGCAATCGTCTTTTCACCCCGCGAGGGTCGCGGGTGGTGGGACCTGTTTTCGGGCGACGTACGCAAGCACCTCGTCCACAACGATGAGCGACCGGTCGTCGTCCTTCCGGGGAGCGACGAGACGGAACCAGATTCGACGACCGACGACGGTGACCGATGACTGACGAAGAACTCGCCAAAGACCTCGGCCCGCTCGCGGCACTGACGATCGGTATCGGGACGATGATCGGAGCAGGCATCTTCGTCCTTCCCGGCGCGGCAGTCGCCCAGGCGGGACCGCTCGCCGCCGTCGCGTTCATCCTCGGCGGCGTCATCGCCCTCCTCACCGCCGCATCGGCCAGCGAACTCGGGACGGCGATGCCGAAATCGGGCGGCGCGTACTACTACATCAACCACGCGCTCGGACCCCTGTTCGGCAGCGTCGCCGGGTGGGGTAACTGGATGGGTCTCGCCTTCGCCTCGGCGTTCTACATGACCGGCTTCGGCCAGTACGTCGTGACGTTCCTCGACGTCCCGAGCCTCTCGCTCGGGGTCGTCACCATCTCCGGCGTCAAACTCGTCGCGCTCGCCGGTGGATTGCTCTTCGTCTTCATCAACTACGTGGGGGCGAAAGAGACGGGGACGCTCCAGAACGTCATCGTCATCATCCTCTTGGGGATTCTCGCGGTATTCACCGTCTTCGGCCTGTTGAACGCGGACATCTCGAAGCTTCGCCCAATCGTCCCGCCGGACAAGGGCGTCTCGCCGCTGCTCCCCGTGACGGGTCTCATCTTCGTCTCCTACCTCGGATTCGTCCAGATTACGTCCGTCGCAGAGGAGATCAAAGACCCCGGACGCAACCTCCCGCGTGCGGTCCTCGGGAGCGTCATCATCGTCACTGCGGTGTACGCACTCGTCCTCGTCACGGTGCTCGCCGCAGTCGATAACAGCCTCGTCGCCAACAACGACACCGCCGTCGTGGACGTTGCACGCTTACTCATCGGGCCGGTCGGCGCGATTGCGATGCTCATCGGTGGGTTGCTGGCGACTGCATCGAGCGCGAACGCGTCGATTCTCGCCTCCTCGCGCATCAACTTCGCCATGGGTCGTGACCGACTCGTCTCGACCGAACTCAACGAGATACACCCGCGGTTCGGCACGCCGTATCGCTCGATTGCGATTACGGGCGGGTTCATCCTGCTGTTCATCCTCCTCGCGGACGTGAACACGCTGGCGAGCGCCGGAAGCGTGCTGCACCTCATCATCTACGGGCTGTTGAACGTCGCGCTCATCGTGATGCGCGTCGCCGACCCCGAGGACTACCAACCGGATTACACGGTGCCGTTCTACCCGATTACGCCAATCGTCGGCGCGATTACGTCGTTCGCACTCATCGCGTTCTTCGCCGACACGATCGTCCTGCTCGCGCTCGGATTCGTCGTGTTCGCCATGCTCTGGTACGCCGTGTACGCCCGCGGGAAGGCGACCAAGACCGGCATCCTCGCAAAGACGGTGCTCCAACGCTCCGAAAAACTCCCGGACGCCGCGGTGTCGGCCGCGACGAGCGTTCAACCCGACGGCGGGTATCGCGTCTTGGTTCCGCTGGCGAACCCTGAGAGCCAACGCGACCTCGTCCAACTCGCCGGGTCGCTCGCAAAGAACCGCGGTGGCACGCTCGTCGGTGTCCACATCGTGCAGGTCCCGGACCAGACCGCACTCGCCTCCGCGAAAGCCGAGTACGACTTCTCCGAGGCCGACCAACTCCTCGAATCGGCGCGCGAGAGCGCACAAGCGATGGACGTGCCGTTCGAGACGCACACCGTCCTCTCACACCGGTCGTTCGAGGAAGTGTTCGACGCCGCCGAGACGTACAACGCCGACCTGATGGTGATGGGCTGGGGACCGACTCACGGCTCTCCCGGCCGCGCAGAGAGCGCACTCGACGAAATCACGAGTTCGCTCCCCTACGACGTGCTGGTGCTGAAAGACCGCGGATTCGACCCTTCGGACATCCTCGTGCCGACCGCCGGTGGGCCGGACTCCGACCTCTCGGCGTCGATTGCGCACGCCTTCCGCGAGGTGTACGATTCGAACATCACGCTCCTCCACGTCGCCGACGACGTGCAGGCGGGTGAATCGTTCCTCAGTGAGTGGGCCGCCGAGCGCAACTTAGCCGACGCGAACCTCGCCGTCGAGTCCGGTGACGTCGAGCACATCATCGAATCCTACGCCGCGGATTCGTCGCTCGTCATCATCGGTGCGACCGAGCGCGGACTGCTCTCGCGTCTCCTCAGCGGGACGCTCGTCATGGACGTCGTGGACGACGTGTCCTGTTCGGTCCTCCTCGCCGAACAGACACGCCAGCGGAAACTCCGCGAACGTCTGTTCGGGTAACAGCAGCGCTCACTCAGCGATTTTTCCGCTACGTGTCGGTCAGCTTGCCGGGGAACATTTGATGGTTGACGACGTAGCCAGTTGCATGTCAACGTCATCGGGGGTGGGTTGCAGCGACGTCGCACTACCCACTGCGGCGGACGGGCGAATGGTCGATGTCGGCGACGTCTCACTGTACGTCGTCGAAGCGGGACCGGAAGACGGAGAACTCGTCGTCTTGCTTCACGGGTTCCCAGAGTGTTGGTACGCGTGGGCGGACTACATCCGACCACTCTCCGAAGCGGGCTATCGTGTCGTCATCCCCGACCAACGCGGCTACAACCGGAGTGACAAACCGGACGGAGTCAACGCCTATCGAATGGACGAACTCGCGGGTGATATCGTCGGTCTCATCGACGCCTACGGGAGGAGACGGGCGCACATCGTCGGCCACGACTGGGGTGGCGCGGTCGCGTGGTGGGTCGCACTCACCGACGAGGACCGCGTCCACTCGCTGTCCGTCATCAACCTACCCCACCCGAGCGTCTTCGCCCGTCACCTTCGGCGCGACCCGAGACAACAACTGCGCAGTTGGTACGTCCTGTTCTTCCAACTCCCGAAGCTTCCCGAACTCCTCACTCCGCTTCGAAACTGGGAGACGCTCCATCGCGTGATGGACGACTCGGCGCTGCCGGGGACGTTCTCTCCGACGGACTTCGAGCACTACCGCACCGCGTGGAGCGCCCCCGGCGCGTACAACGCGATGGTCAACTGGTATCGCGCACTCGTTCGAGAGCGCCCGACACCGCCGAAGCAATCGGTCGGCGTCCCAACGCTCGTCCTCTGGGGGGCGAAAGATGGGTTCCTGTCTCGACAGATGGCCCGCGAGAGCCTCCGCTACTGCGACGATGGCCACCTCAGGGTCTTCGAGGATGCGACCCACTGGGTACACCACGAAGAGCCAGTCGCCGTCGCACACTGTCTCGTCGAACACCTCGACGACCGGTGGCGAACCCCGAACAACACCCCCGACGAGGCCGGCCGTCGCGTTATTTAATCCCCACTTGCAACTAGCAAACAGTTTCTTCGCTGTGATTTTCCTATATAGCTCCATCGAGAAGACTTAGCGACTTACTTGTACTCCGAGCGAAACTACACAGGTGACGCGGTCAGTCCGGTGGTGGGACATTTCATACCCCTTCGAACCGATTCCGCGTCGTTCTTCATGAGCGTGGGACGGGGGACCGTCCCATCTTCCCACATCCCGAGTGAAACGACTGCTTCGCCTCGACGCAGATGAGTACGTTCTTACTCGCTCGTGTCCGAATTCGTGTATGACAGACCTCGGAAAGGTCGATCGCGGCTTTTTCGCCGAGTACATCTACCCTCGACTCGGCGCACACCGTGACGACGTGGCTCTCGGGCCGACCCACGGCGTCGATTTCGGTCTCCTCGACCTCGATGGAACGGCCGTCGCGCTCGCAACCGACCCCGTCTCTATCCTCCCGGCACTCGGGTTCGACCGCGCGGCCAGATTCGCACTCGATATCATCCTCACCGACGTCGCCGTCTCGGGTCTCGACCCCTCGCACCTCGCAATCTCCTTTACGCTCCCGCCCGAGATGACCGACGACGAGTTCGCAACCCTCTGGGCCGCCCTGCACGAGGAGGCCGACGACCTCGGCATCTCCATCGTCACCGGCCACACCGCCCGCTACGGCGGGTGTTCGTATCCGTGGATTGGCGGGGCGACCGCGCTCGCAGTCGGCGACCACGAAGACGTGGTTCGCCCGGACGGCGCACGCCCCGGCGACGACCTGCTCGTCACGAACGGTCCCGCCGTCGAGACGACCGGTCTCCTCACGACACTCTTCCCCGACGGGTTCGACGGACTCGACGCCGAGACGCTCGCCACCGCACAGGAGCGATTAGACGAGACCGGCGGCGTCCGCGACGCGATGACCATCTCGGCGGCGGGCGGACGGGGCGTCCACGCCATGCACGACGCCACCGAAGGCGGCGTCCACGGCGCGCTCACCGAAGTCGCCGACACCGCGGGCGTCCGTCTCGAACTCGACTCGTCGAGCATCCCGATGCGCCCCGGCGTCCGCGAGGTGTGCGACTACCTCGATATCGACCCGTGGCGCTCGACCACCGCCGGCACGCTCCTCGTGGCGTGCGACCCCGGGGTGACCGACGACGTGGTCTCGGCCCTCACCGACCGCGGAACCGCTGTCGGCGTCGCCGGAACCGTCACCGAAGGCTCGGGCGTCGTCATCGATGGCGAGGAGATAGAGCGACCCACGGGCGACCCGTCGTGGGACGCCTACGAGCGACTCGCGCGCGAAACCGAGTAGTCAGAGGCCTGTTTTCAGAAGCCAGTCTTCACGGCGTCCGCAACCCTGTCGAGCGCGTCGTCCGCGGCATCGACGCTCGCGGTCAGACTCAAGAACCCGTGAGGCATGGCCGGTTCGTGGTCGTGGACGGCTTCGACGCCCGCATCTCGGAGTGCCGTCGCGTACGCCGCGCCCTCGTCTCGAAGCGGGTCGAATCCCGCCGTGACGACGTAGGCGGGCGGCAAGTCGGCGTGCGATGGTGCGCGGAGCGGGGCCGCGAAAGGGTTTCGTCGGTCGATTTTTGAGTCCAGATACGTCTCGTGTGCCCACGCGACGTCACGCCGTGTGAGCAGCGGTCCCGCGGCGTTCTCGTCCAGCGAGGCGTGTTCCAGCGACAGGTCGGTTATCGGATACAGGAGGAACTGGCTCGCAATCGTTGGCCCGCCGAACTCGCGCACGGAGAGACACGTCGCGGCCGCGAGGTTGCCGCCGGCGCTGGTTCCCGCGACGGAAATCGATGCGGAATCAGCACCAATCGAGTCGCCGTGTTCGGCGACCCACTCGACCGCCGCAACGCAGTCTTCGAGTCCCGCCGGGAACGGATGCTCCGGGGCGAGTCTGTAATCGACCGAGACGACGACGCACTCGGCGCGAACGGCGAGTCGCCGACAGACGCCGTCGATGGAGTCCAGCGTCCCCATCGCCCACAGGCCGCCGTGGAAGAAGACGAGTACTGGGCGCTGTTCGCCGGGCGCGGGATGATACACGCGAATCGGGATTTCGCCAGCGGGTCCGGAGATAGCGAAGTCGGTGACGCGCGCGACCGCGGGTGCGTCGCTCGCCGCGAACACCTCGTCTTCGATGCGGCGGGCGCTGTCGATGTCCAGCGCGGACCACTCGGGGATACCCAACTGCGAGACGTCGTCAACGACCGCTTGGGCCTGCGGGTCGAGTTCGTCCGCCGCAGGCGCAGACGCGACACCAAATTCCTCGTTCATACACCCCCGGCGGGGCGAACCGAAAAAAGCCCGACGCTACCGGGTCACGAAGTTACTTCTCGCGCCCACCCGTCTGTCGGCCATGGACGGCGACCACGATATCTCTCTTTCCGACGCCCGCGAACGTGACGCGTCGGACCCGCTTTCGGACCTCCGAGACCGCTTTTCGATTCCCGACGGCGAGTTGTACATGGACGGCAACTCGCTCGGTCTCCTCTCGGAAGATGCGGAGGCAGCATTGGACCGCGCGGTCGAACAGTGGCGCGAACTCGGGATTCGCGGGTGGACCGACGCCGACCCCGACTGGTTCACCTACGGCGAGCGACTCGGTGAGCGACTCGCCCCCCTCGTCGGCGCGACGGCCGAAGAAGTCGTCGTCGCCAACTCCACGACGGTCAACATCCACGCGCTCGTCGGCACGTTCTACGACCCCGACCGCGGCGAGAAAATCGTCGTCGATTCGCTCGACTTCCCGACCGACCACTACGCGATTCGCGCGCAACTCCGAAGCCATGGGATGGACCCCGACGAGGCCCTCCGCGTGGTCGAAAGCAGAGACGGTCGAACCATCGAGACCGAGGACGTACTCGACGCAATCGACGAGAACGTGGGGATGGTGTTTCTCCCCTCCGTGCTGTATCGGAGCGGCCAGTTGTTCGATATCGAGACCATCACCGACGCGGCCCACGACGCGGGCGCACTCGCCGGATTCGACCTCGCGCACTCGGTGGGCGTGATTCCGCATTCGCTCTCAGCAGTTGGCGTGGACTTCGCCGTCTGGTGCCACTACAAGTATCTCAACGCCGGTCCGGGTGCGATTGCCGGTCTCTACGTCAACGAGCGCCATTTCGGAACTACGCCCGCACTCGCCGGATGGTGGGGCAACGACAAAGCGACGCAGTTCGATATGGAATTGACGTACGACCCCGCCCACTCGGCGGGCGCATTTCAGGTTGGGACGATTCCAATTCTATCCGCTGCGCCGCTCGACGGTGCGCTCGATATCGTGGAGGACGCCGGCGGCGTCGGAGCACTCCGCGAGAAGTCGCTCGAACTCACCGATTTCCTCATCGAACTCGTGGACGAGCGACTGCCGGAGTGCGAGGTCGGAACTCCCCGCGACCACGACGCCCGTGGCGGCCACGTCGCGGTCGAACACGACGAAGCCTACCGCATCAGTCTGGCGCTGAAAGAACGCGGCGTTATCGTCGATTACCGCGTGCCGAACGTCGTTCGAATCGCGCCGTCGCCCGCGTACATCGGGTTCGAAGACGTGTACCGGACAGTCGAACATCTGCGAGAGATTTTGGATGGAAGTGAGTACGAGGAATTCGAGCGACGAAGTGCCGGCGTGACGTGAGAGGCCGCAGGGTCGTCGGGTCTCGAACGGCAAACGGCGGTCCCATTGGAATGGCTAGCACCGACTGGTGAGGCAAGCAACGGATGGATTCATGCGGCTAGGTAACGTATTACGTGGCAGTCATGTTACGCACTGTACTCAGAGTCGTCGGTATCGTCGAGTTCTTTCGACCGGGTGCGCTCGTCCGGACTGCAGAGCGACTGGCGCTCGAAAACCCAGACGAGTGTGAGATGCGACCCTGGATGACTCCCGTGATGCGGAGTGAGGGGGCGATACTCATGGTCCTCGCGCGTCGGGGTGGGTCGTTGTCGTCGTTCAAGAAATTCGTCGGCGTCATCGGAGTCCTCGCCATGCTGTTCCCTCGCGCGTACGTCGATTACGGGAGCAAAATCGCCTACGCCGACGCAGGAAACTGCGAGTGGAAACCGTGGGTGTACCCGGCGACCCGACTCGTCGGCGTGTACTACGTACTCGTCGCGCTGAACGAATTCAGAAAGGGCACTGCCGAACCCCCCGTGGAAGAAAATTCGAGCGACCGCGAGTTCACGAGCCTACTCCGACGCGCCGCACCGCTACCGATTTCCGGTCGATAGATTACCAGTCGATAACTTCCTTCTTCCGCCAGAACTTCCCAGATTCGCTACCGGGCTTGAACCGCGCGAGCCACGTCGGCGTCTCCGCACCCTCTTCGACCGAGCGCGAGGCGTTCTCGCCGCCCATGTCGGTTCGGACCCATCCGGGGCAGACGGAGTTCGCAATCAGGCCGTCGTCGCCGTACTGGCCCTCCAAGTAAGCAGTCAGTCCGTTGATTGCGGTCTTCGAGATTCGATACGAGGGCGACCCGCCGGACTGTGCTTCGCCGATTGCGCCCATGCCCGAAGAGACGTTGACGACGCGCCCGCCGTCGTTCTGGAGGAGCAGCGGAACGGCGTGCTTGCACAGCAGCATCGGCCCGCGGACGTTGACACTCAGGGTCTTGTCGATAGCGTCGGTTGGCTCTGCGACGAGGTCGTTTCCGAACTCGCCGATACCGGCGTTGTTGACGAGGATATCCAGTCGGCCTTGGTCGGCGAAGATGCCGTCTACGACTTCTTCGATGTCGCCTTCTTGGGTCACGTCGAGGATGACGCGCTCGGTTCCCTCCGGCGTCTCGTTCAGCATGCTTCGGGACCCGGCGTAGACGGTTGCGCCGAGGTCACGGAGGTTGATTGCGATTTGGCGGCCGATACCGCGGTTCGCGCCCGTGACGAGGGCGACCTGTCCCGTCAGGTCGTCGTAGAGTTCGGGTTCCATACGGGGGTGTGAGAACTCGGGGCGGTTATTCTCACCGAAGGCGGGTGAGGTTACCTGCTGATTTCGAGTGGTTCGAACACATCCGCAGTCCACTCGTAGGCGTTCATCCGCCCATCTGGCGAGCAGATGAGATATACATAGCCCGGCCACGACGCCTGCTCGCGGTCAGTGGCACTCGGAACCGGTGCCGACTCGGGGTGCGAATGATAGAATCCGAGCACGGAATCGCCCGACTCCTCGACGCTTTCGATTTTCGTAAGGGTCTCTTGGGGGTCGAGTTCGTACGCGACGCGCGGCTCGTCGGCGACGTTGGAGACGGGGAGAATACGAGAGAGAGTGTTTCCAGTGCCGGCGAGGATGCCGCAGACCTCTGCTGGAGGGTCCCGCGATGCGCCCTCTCGGACGTGGTCGAGGAGTTCCTCGCGGGCGTTCGGTTCGAGCGTGAGCTTACTCGAAGTCACGGCGCATGGCGATTTCGAACCACGGGCACAGGCGCAGTTGGCGGTACCACTTGGGGTGGTCGTTGAGGTGCTCGTAGTCCACCCAGAGCATGCCGGCGATTTCTTCCTCGTCGGGGTCGAGCGTGGTGTCTTCGAGGGTGACCTTCAGGACGGCGCAGACCTCCCATTCGAGACCCGAGTTACCGTAGTAGCGCTTGTACTCGAACTTGTCCGTCACGCGCAGGTCGGAGTACTGGTCGGGCGTGATGCCGAGTTCCTCTTCGAGGCGCTGTTTCGTGGCGTCTTCTTGGCTCTGGCCCTCGACGGGGTGGGAGGCGACGGTGCCGTCCCAGTGGGTGTCCCACAGGCGCTTGTTGGGCGCGCGCTGAGCGAGGAGGAGTTGGCCCTCCTCGTTGAAGACGAGACACGTGAAAGCGCGGTGGCGGATGCCGTCGCCCGTGTGGGCCTCGAGGCGGTTCACCATTCCCTCTTTGTTGTCGTCGGAATCGACGGCGATGACATCTTGCATGGCGTTCTTGTGGAGTTCCGTGGCCTCGTCGGCCTGTGCGTCGCTCATGTCCTGTTCGTCGGAGTCGGGGGTCAATTATGCTTCGATGCGAACCGGAAATTCAGCCGAGTCGCTCGTCGAGAATGAGGCGCGTCTTCGTGCTCTTCACGTCGTCGTGCTCGCGCGCACGCGTGATGAGTCCGTTGACGGCGCGCGTGTCGGCGGCGTCTACGACGAGGACGATGTCTTCTTCGCCCGACACCTGCCAGACGAAGTCCACGTCCTCCCACTCGGCCATCCGCTCGGAGACGCTGTTCGTGTCCACGTCCACCGCGACGGTCACCTCTATCATCGCCTTCAGGTTCCCGGTTCGAGTGGAGATAGTAAAGCGCTCGATGACCCCGCTCTCGACCAAGCGTTCGACGCGGTTGCGGACGGTCCCCTCTGACGTGCCGACCTCGGCCGCAATCTCGGTGTTCGGCGTCCGAGCGTCCCGTCGAAGAATGTCGAGGATGCGCCGGTCCAAGTCGTCCATATCCCATTTGCACCCTCCACACTCTTACAGATTACGAATTTCGTAACTCGGCTTCGAAAGTAACACTTATGCACCCACATTCCGTTCGTATCTCGTAATGTCGGACGCCTACCTGGCTCTGGAGGATGGCCGCGTCGTCGAAGCGCGTGGCCGTGTTCCGGGTCGCACGCGCGGTGAACTGGTGTTCACAACTGCATACACTGGCTACGAAGAGAGTCTAACCGACCCTTCGTACGAAGAACAGGTTCTCACGTTCTCGTACCCCCTCATCGGTAACTACGGCGTCCGAGCCGAGCGATTCGAGTCCGACCGAATCCACCCCCGTGCCGCCGTCGCCCGCGAGTTCACCGACGAAGTCGTCGAGTGGCTCGCAGAAGAAGGCGTCCCTGCGGTGGACCACATCGACACCCGCGACATCGTCACGTCCGTCCGCGAGCAAGGCGCGATGAAAGTCGGTATCGTCGTCGGCGACGACGCGACGCCCGAGGCCGCGAAAGAAGAACTCGCAAAGTGCAAAGGCATGAGCGAACACACCGACATCGGCGCGCAGGTCACGACGACCGAGCCTGTGACCTACGAAGGCGACGGCGACACCACCGTCGCGCTCGTCGATTGCGGTGCGAAGAAGTCCATCGCAGAGTCGCTCGTCGCTCGCGGCGCGACCGTTCACGTCCTGCCCTACGACGCGACCGAAGCGGACGTCTCGGCGCTCTCGCCCGACATCCTGTTCATCTCGAACGGGCCGGGCGACCCCGAGAACTACACGGCGACACACGACCTCGTCGAAGCGTTCGCGGGTGAGGTTCCACTCGCCGGCATCTGCCTCGGCCAGCAAATCATCGCCAGCGCGCTCGGCGGCACCACCGAGAAGATGGCCTTCGGCCACCGCGGCGTCAACCAACCCGTCCGCGACCTCGACTCGGGGAAGGTCATCATGACGACGCAGAACCACGGCTACACCGTCGCCGAACCCGGCACCCTCGACGTGACCCAAGTCAACGTCAACGACGGCACTGCAGAAGGACTGGCCAGCACCGACCTGAACGTCATCACGCGTCAGTACCACCCCGAAGCCCACCCGGGTCCCCACGACTCGCTCGGCTTCTTCGACGACGTGCTTGCGATGGCCCCGGCGGGAAATGAGAAGACGCGGAAAGTCGTCGCCTCCGACTAACCGCGCACCACCACCGACGTTCGAGACGTATCTGACGGCGTTTGTGACGTATCTGACGACGTTCGAGACGCATCTGACGACGCCAGAGACACCGCCGTAGACTCCGCTGGTAGGCAATCGGTTACGTTACTTTTCCGAAGAAACCGTCAACTCGTTGTAGCGCATACGTGAGCGTATGGCAGACGTGTCGCTCATCGAACGCGGGTTCGATGAACTTCCGACAGAGGTGGCACTCCTCAACGGGTCAGGTGATATCGTCTACACGAATCGAGCGTGGCGAACGTTCGCCGAGGCGAACGAGTACGTCGGGTCTGTCGATTCGGTCGGCGTCAACTACTTCGACGTGTGTGATGCTGCCAGTGAGGAAGACGAACTCGCTGGCGTCGTCGCCGACGGCATCCGGTCGATTCTCGCCGGGCAGCGGGACATCTTCACGGCCGAATACCCGTGCCACTCTCCCTCCGTGTACCGGTGGTTCCTGCTGATTGCCGTCCCGTTTCTCACCCAACGCCACGGGAAGTTCGCGCTCGTGATGCACCTCGATATCACCGACCGACGGCTCGCCGAACTCCAGGTCAACGAGAAGAACCAGCATCTCACGATGCTCATGCACCTGTTCTCGTCGGAACTCACCGACGAACTCGAACGGGCGCGGGAGCTGACGCAGAAACTCGTCGAAGACGACGGCGAGGATGCCAGAGCGCTGCGAGAGACACTCAATCGAATCGAGTCGGTGCTGGGACGAAGTGTCGCGCTCGCCGACCAGACGCGAGTGGTAGAACTCGAACGGGTCGATTTCAGAGACGCGGCCACGCGAGCGTGGGGTGACCTCGGCCGACACGGTGACGTCTCGTGTCGCATCGTCGGCGACGGCACCTTCGACGCAGATAGACACCTCCTCGGGTTGCTTCTCGCGTCGATTCTGGTCAACCGAGTCGAGGGAAACGTGCAATCGAAAGCCCCGACGTACGTCGTTATCGGCACGACCACAGACGGTCTCTACATCGAAGACAACGGCACGCCACCGTCGAACGAACAGCGGACGATAGCCACCCCGGCGGGGCAGTTACTCGGCGTCGATTACGAATCGGTCGGTCTCTCGATTGCGAGTCGCATCGCCGACCTGCACGGCTGGTCGTTCGAAATCGTTGACTCAGAACTCGGCGGCATCCGCATCGAAGTAGACGGGATTTCGTGGGAGTGAGTCCGGTTACGACAGTTCGGCGTCCATGACGAACGTCGGTTCTTCGGCGAGACCGCTGTGGGTGTAGGCGACGTCGGAGGCCCACTCGACGCCTTCCGGGACGAGCACGCGCGTTCGGTCGGCACCGACTTCCGCGGCGTCCCGACGAACGGCGTCCATGAGCGCTTGACACGCCGGTTGTGAGTCCCACGCCGCGACGGCGTACTCCGCCCACGTCACCGTCTCGCCGTCGATTTCTCGGGCGTACGTGCGATTCCGATAGGTCATCCCCGAGACGCGGTCGTCGCCGACGACGAACAGGCGACCGTCGTCGGCCACGTCGTGGAGGCGCTCGCGCGTCAGTTCCGAGACGGCCCACGACTCGACCGGGTCGAGCGCGAGACCCTTCAGTTCGTGACGCGTGTCGCTGTCGGTCCAGAAGGCCCACGCGGCGTCCGCGTCGGTACTGACGCGCAGGTCGCTTTCGGCGTCGAGGTCGGGGTCGGGCGTGGCCCACCGGAACTCGATTCCGGGTTCGAATCCAGCCGCGCGTGCGGTGGAGAGACTCGGGATGTTCCACGAGTGAATCATGTTGCGAACGCGTTTCGCACCCTGTTCGCGCGCCCAGTCGAACAGCGCGTCGTTGAGTTTCGACGCGTAGCCCTGCTTTCGGTGGTCGGGTGCGACGCGCATGCCCTGTGCCCACGCCTCGTACTCCGAGAGCATCACCATCTGCGCGATGGCGACCACCTCGTCCGACGGCGTCTCGTCGCCGATATCGACGAGCAGGGTGACCTGCGTCTGCTCGCCCGGGTCTATCCAGTCGTGGTAGATATCGGGGATGTAGTCCGAGCCACCGCGGTCGGACCACGTGTCGCTCGTGAAGGCGGCGACGGCGTCGTAGTCGTCGGGTCGGGCGGATCGTATCTCCATTACTCCCACGGGACCGAGCGTTCGGTCAACTCGCCTTCGAGGTTCCGGCCCATCGCCTCGGCCGGGTCCGCGAGGTTCGCAAGCGCCCACATGAGTTTGACTTTGGCCGTCCCCGGCAGGGTGTCGCCCGCTTCGACGACGCCCGCATCGAGCAGGTCGCGGCCGGTGTCGTAGACGCGGTCACAGACGCGGCCTTCGAGACACTGCGAGGTCATGGCGACGACGGTGCCGTCCGCGACGAGTTCCTCGATGCGCGGAATGAGGTCGGTGTGGATGTGACCGAGACCCGTCCCTTCGATGATGAGACCGGACTTGCCGTCGAGGTAGTCCAGTGCCGCGGGGTCCATCCCCGGCGTGAACTTGACGAGTTCGACCTCGCTGTCGAGGTCGGCGTGGAGCGCGAGGTCCACCGACCCGCGTTCGGCGTAGTCGCGGCGGTAGGTGACCTCCTCCGCCTCGTAATCGACTTCGCCCAACGGTTTCGCGCCGATAGTCTGGAAGGCATCGCGCCGCGAGGTGTGGTTCTTGCGGACGCGAGTCCCTTCGTGGAGGGCGCACACGTCGTCGGACTCGGAGGCGTGCATGCAAATCATGACCTCCGCGGCGTCGGCTTTCGCGGCCTCGACGGCGCAGACGGCGTTCATCACGTTGTCCGAAGACGGGCGGTCGGCCGAGCGCTGACTGCCGGTGAAGACGATGGGAACCGGCGTATCGAGCATGTACGACATCGCCGACGCGGAGTACTGCATCGTGTCGGTGCCGTGCATGACGACGACGCCGTCCGCGCCCGCCTCTATCTCTTCGACGATTGCCTCGGCGAGGTTCACCCACACCTCGGGCGTCATGTTCTCCGAGAGGATGTTGGCGACGACCCGGCCGCGGTAGTTCGCGCGCCCGGCGAGGTCCGGGACGGCCCGAAGCACGTCTTCGGCGTCGAACTGCGCCGTCACCGCGCCCGTGCGGTAGTCCACCGTCGAGGCGATGGTGCCGCCGGTCGAGATGAGCGAAATCGTCGGGAGGTCGTCGTCGAACTCGATTTCGGAGGCCGCGCCCGTCTCCGACTGCGCGTCTTCGACGTCGTACACGTCGGTTTCGAGTACTTCCACGTCCGAGTCGTCGCGGTCCATGCCGATGTTGTAGCCGCCTTCGAGTTTGATGACGAGGTGGTCCTCGGTCGAAGAGGGCATCAAGACGCCTTCGTTCGTCACGTCTCCGCGCGTGACGCGGACACGGTCGCCTGCATTCATATCGCGGGATAGCGTGGCGGCAGACTTCAAACCCACCTTTTTACGGTTCGGGGTCGCCTTCGGCGACCCGCTCACCGCAAAAATCTGGACCAAAAAGTGCTGAGCGGCTCGTTTCTCTCGCCGCTCAGTACAACCTCTGGACAGCAACCTCGACCACTTCTAACACAAAAGCCATCCATCTCGCCCGCGACACCCTAGATATGCAACGGTCCGACCAACGCGAGTCCGAATCGTCTGTCGATGACATCCTCGCAGGGCTGAACCTCGACGACGAGGAGTCGGCCACGACGAAACGGGGTGGCAAGAGTGGCGGCCGACTCAGCGGTCTCTTCTCGCCGAAGACGTTCCTCCTCGCGCTCGTGCTCTCCGTCGTCGGTGGCATCATCGGCGGCGCAGTTCCAGTCGTCGGCTTTCTCGGTACCTTCCTCGGTATCGCCGCCGCTGGCTTCCTCCTCGGGATACTCGGTTCGACCCGTCGATACGCCGAAGTCGGTCTCGCCGGGGCAGTCGCCGCGGGGTTCGCGTTCCTCCTCTCGACGCTCCTGTCGGTGTTCGCGCCCTTCGCGCTCCAGTTGCTCGCCGAGTACGGAGTCGCCATCGCTGGCGTGGGTTCTGTGACGGGCGCGCTCGCTGGTCTCGTCGGACACTACTTCGGCCGAGATTTGCGGGACGGGTTGACCCGCGAGTTGTGAAACCCGACTTTTGAAAATCTAATTAGTTGATGTGCCATCCGTCGGTTCGGCGACTGACGAGTCCGCCCTCCGCGAGGCGGTGGAGCGCCGCATCGACGATTCCGGGGTCGGCGTTCAGTTCGCGCGCAATCGTGCGGACCGTCCGCGACCCGTGGGCGATGGCGGCGAGGATTTGCGCGTAAAACCGACTGTCGGCATCGACACCGAGGCGTTCGTTGATTCGGTCGAGAACCTCGGTGAGTCGGCCTTGGACCCACCGCTGAGCGAGCGAGAGTTCGTTGTCGAGTTCCTCTAAGTTCCCGAGTTCGCGCGCGAGCGAGGAGATGTCGTTGCTGTCCGACTGCTCGACTTCGAGCGAGACGTGTGGACATCGCCCTTTCATATCGAGGGTCGGACTCGGTGGATACGCGCTCTTGGCACCGAATCCGTAGGGTGAGACGTTCACCTCCAGTCTGAGGTTACGAGAGATGTGGAAGTACTTGCGCCGCTGGTCGTCGGTGTGTGATTCGATAAGCCCCGCCTCTTCGAGTTTTCGCAGGTGGTCGATGACGGCTTTTGGGCTGACGCCGAGGTACTCGCTAATCTCGGTGACGTAGCACGGTTTGTGCGAGAGTAGCCGCAGAATGCGGCGGCGGTTTTCGTTCCCGAGTAGGTCAAGCAGTACCGCGGAATCCATTACTCACCCATAGTCGGTAGGCGGGCAAAAGGTTGACTCATGGTGAATGCTACGCAGTCGCCCGATTAGCTTCGAGAGCGCTCGGTCAGCGATGAAAACGCTTGCGAAGCGAGGTAGACCGAGAGGAACGAGAGTCCGACCGTGATTCCAGCGAGGAGCAGACCGGCGTCGTACTTCAGCGGGGGATAGAACCCGAATCCGTAGTCGTACACGTCGTTGACCAACGCGAGGGCGAGCGCGAATCCGAGCGCGCCGCGCGTCGTCGCGCCGTACTTCGGGATGAGGAGCGCGAGGCCGAGAAAGCCGATGTGGGTGAGCATGATTCCCCAGTAGTCCCACAGGAGTGCCCCAGAAAAGCCGAAGTAGAGGTCGGGCCGGAGGTTGAGCGCGACGGCCGTCCAGATACCGTACTTGACGAGCCAGACGAACGCGAGGGTGTGGAGATATGCGAGCGGTCGATTTACGGGTGCGTCGGCAACACGCTTGCCGAGGTTCGGGAGCAACGTCGCCGCCGAGAGCGTCATCAACGCGAGTGCCGTCGGTGAGTCTCCAAACAGTGGGTAGAGAAACGTCGGAACGTCCGCGAGCGACGGGTCCGAGTGGACGTAGAAGCTCACGCCGACGAGGAACGCCGAGGCGTTGAGCGCGAGAAAGACGACGAGACTCGGGCCGTTGCCGAGGTAGTACTCGGCCCAGTCGTCGAGTCTCGAATCGAACTCCCGTGCGATATCACGAAGCCCCATCGCCGAGTCGAACGGTGCGCCCGGAGAAAAGGCCGTCGGGACGGTGTGTGAACCCGTCTCAGGTATCACACCTGCCGAGAGCAAAGGACAATTACCGCGGGACGCCGAAGCACCGGCATGGACGCAGCACTCATCATCCTCGATGGCTGGGGACTCGGCGAACACGACCGCCGAAGCGCTATCGAGGCGGCCGCAACGCCGAACTTCGACCGCTACCGTGACACTGGCGCGTTCGGTACGCTCATCGTGGACGGCCGCCGCGTCGGTCTGCCGGAAGGCCAGATGGGCAACAGCGAAGTCGGCCACCTCAACATCGGCGCTGGTCGCGTCGTCAAACAGGCCTACACCCGCATCGGCGACAGCATCGAAGACGGGTCGTTCGACGAGAACGAGGCCGTCACCGACGCGCTCGACCACGCCAAAGAGACCGGCGGGCGCGTCCACCTCATGGGTCTCGTCTCCGACGGCGGCGTTCACTCCGACCAAGACCACCTCTCCGCGCTCATCCGACTCGCGGCAGAACACGGCGTCGAAGCCGTCTCACACGCCTTCACCGACGGCCGCGACACCAGTCCGACCGGCGGCGAGGCGTACCTCGCGGACCTCGAAGCAGTCATCGACGAACACGGAACCGGACAGGTCGCCACCGTCTCCGGGCGCTACTACGCGATGGACCGCGACCAGAACTGGGAGCGCACCAAGCGCGCGTACGACGCAATCGTCGAGCGCGAGGCCGAGTGGACTGCCGACAGCGCCGTCGAAGCGGTCACCGACTCCTACGCCCGCGGCGACACCGACGAGTTCGTCGAACCGACGCTCGTCGATGACGCGCCCGCCCTCGAAGACGGCGACAGTGTCATCTTCTTCAACTTCCGGTCCGACCGCGCTCGCCAACTCGTGCGTATGCTCTGCGATATCGAACCCGCGTGGGAGTTCGAGACCACGCCCCCGGAGATTCTCATGACGACGATGACGCAGTACGACAAGACGTTCGCCATCCCCGTCGCCTTCCCGCCGGAGCAACCCGAAGACACGCTCGGCGAGGTGCTCTCGGCGGCCGGCAAGACGCAGATGCGACTCGCGGAGTCCGAGAAGTATCCGCACGTCACCTACTTCCTCAACGGCGGCCGCGAAGTCGAGTTCGACGGCGAGATTCGCAGTATCGTCAAGAGTCCCGACGTGCCGACCTACGACCTCCAACCCGAGATGTCGGCCGAGGAACTCACCGACACCGCCATCGACATCATCGAATCGGACGACCCGAACGTGATGGTTCTCAACTACGCGAACCCCGACATGGTCGGTCACACGGGCGACTACGACGCCGCAATCGCCGCCGTCGAAGCGGTTGACGAGCAACTCGGCCGACTGGTCGAGGCGGTCCAGTCGCACGGCGGGCACGTCTGTCTCACCGCCGACCACGGCAACGCCGACGATATGGGCACCGAAGACGACCCGAACACGGCCCACACGTACAACCCCGTCCCGTTCGTCTACCTCACCCCCGAGGCGAGCGACGAGGACGCCGAGCACCCCTACTCGGGCGGCCGCGTGATTCGAGACGATGGCTCGCTGTGTGATATCGCGCCCACGCTGCTCGAACTCGTCGGCGTGGACCAGCCATCGGCGATGACGGGCCAGTCGCTCCTCGACTGAGACCGGCTACGCGCTCCCATTTTCTAGCCAGCCCTACTGATGCTGGCCGACGTTTGCCCGTTCGTTTTCTCGATTCTCTCGATAGTAGCGATAGGCAGGCCCGACGAGCAGTGCGACACCACCGAGGGCGATGAGCGCGATGAACTCCGGATGGAGGACTGCATCGAGCGACTCGGTCGTGAGTGTCTCGACCGACGCGCCCGCGACGACACCCGCGACGGCCCACGGAATCTCACCGAGTGCGGTCCCGAGGACGAACGCGCCGAGCGGGACGTTCGCCACGCCGGATGCGACAGAGACAACGTCCGACGGGAGCGGAATCAGCCGACTCGCCGTGACGCCTCTGACCGTCCCCGTCACCGAAATCGCCTCTTCGCCAATCTCCGCGAGTCGCCCGCCACGCCCGTATCGACGGGCGACGAGGTAGGGCGGGATGCTCGTCGCCACGATGAGTGCGAGTGCGAACGGGATGCCAATCGGGCCGAACCCGTACCCAATCAGGAGCGCGAGGAGCGTCGTCGGCCACGCGAGAAACGGCCGAATCGCCGCGAGCGCGAGTGCGACAGCGACGAGTCGAACCGGGTCGGCGGCGACCCACGCGGCGCGCTCGGTGACTGCCGCCGGTGAGACGACGAACGCCCCGATAGCGAGGGCGGCAATCACTCCTCCGGCGATAAAACGGGTGCGGGTCACGGCGCTTGCACTTCATCGACGAGGCGCGACCAAACCCTTTGTGCTTCGGAGCGTTTTAGCCGCCTGCGACTCGACTGTGTGGCGAGTCGTGACTGAACGAGAGCCTGAGCGCGTCGAACTCGCGCTCGAACTGCTCGCCCACATCGAAGCCGACGAACTCTCGCTCGCGGAGGTCGTAGACCGCATCGAGACGGTGACGACGGACCCGTCGCTCACGCGTGACATCCTCGATACCGCCGAGATGCGCGGCATCATCGAGCGCGACGGCGCGAGGGTTTACCACCGACGCGGTGGGACGTTCGTCAGATTCGAGAGCCAAGTCGTCCAGCGAGAGGGCGAGTTCGACTGTCGCCGCTGCGGGGCGTCGATTTCGACCGGCCACTTCGTCAAATTCGAATCCGGCGAACTCGGGCCGTTCGGCTCGTCGTGTATCAGGAAAGTACTCGGCCGCGAGTAGTTCCGAGTGCTCGGCCGCGAGTAGACGAGTCGGCGAGCGAAACACGCTGTCGTCGGTCGTTATCGGCCGCGACGAAGTTCCTCGATGAGTTGTTCGAGGAGCTGTTGCTGCTGTTGAATCTGCTCGGTCTGCGCTTCGACGACCTCTCGGAGTGTCTCGATTTCGGCCTCGAGGTCGGCGTGAGACGATTCTGCGTGCGACGAATCGGCGGCCGATTCGAAAGCGGAGCCTTCGAATCCGAGGTCCGCCGCGTCGGCGACGGCGTTCTGCGTCGATTCGCTCGTTTTTGCCGTGGCTCCAGCAGCGCCAGACGTCGCTTCGACGGTCTGTTCGACGGCCTGTTGTGCGCCGTCTTCGTCGCTTCGAGTCGCGTTCTTCGGCTCCTCGGCGAGTTCTCCGGGGTTCGCACTGAGGGGGTCGGGACCTGCGCCGAAGTCTGTATTGTCGCGGTCGGCGTCCGCTTCGTCTTCCTCGTCGGGGGCGACGCTCAGGCGGAACTCTTCGAGACTGCCGACGCCGTGGTGTGCACAGAGCGACGAGGAGAGACTCTCGCGGACGAGACGCGCCTGTTCGTTCGGCGTCTTGAACCGCTCTTGGCGGCCGTTTGACGTGAGGACGACGGTCGTTGCGACGCTTCCGGACTCGAATTCGAGGTCGGTCACGTCGTCGTAGTGGTACGCGTCGTAATCTTCGTCCCAGACGGCACTGCCGATGTGGCGGACGAGGCGGTGCTCGGCGACGATGAGCGTGAGTTCGCTAAAGCGGAACGCCTGGACGACAGATTCGTCGGCGTCGAGGACGCCCGCGCTCGTGAGCACACCTTCGAGAATCGGCTGGAGTGCTTCGTCGAGACGTTTTACTGAGAGTCCGAACTTCTCACTCCCGTCGAGTCCGTAATCGAGGAGAATCTTCCCCTTTCGACGCCCTTCGCTCACCGAGATTCGCTCGGCGTTGAGCGGGTATTCATCGACTGACTCGTCGGAGAGCAGGCCTTCTGCGCGGTAGACCAGCGTCCGTGACGGCGTCACGAACAGTTCGTCCTCACCTCCGAGATGGATGCGCGAAACCACGGTCTCGCCGTCGAGGGCCGACTGGACGATCTCCGGTTGGCTCATGCGTGGGACCACCCAGTGTTAGAGCATAAATCCGTGGGTGATTCTTCCAATCGAGTACTGTGGTGACGCGACCCGCACCCAGATAAGATGAGAAGGTTAAATACTACCACCGCACAACGCCAAGTTGAGCCCGGGTGGCTTAGCTGGACATAGCGCCGCACTCATAGGGTTTCACAATCGGTGCGGAACGCCTTGGAAGCCTCCGCCCCCCGCGAAGTCATGCCGGCTTCGCACCTGGGACATGCGGAGATCGTGGGTTCGGAGCCCACCCCGGGCACTATCTTCTACTGAATCTACTCCCTGAGAACGTAGTTCATCCGTTGAATTTGCAGAGCGCCGTTCTCTGTGCGTTCACACCTGAATCACGTACGCCGACGCATCCCGATACTCGTTCGGCAGGTCGCCGATGCCCCAGCCTTCGCCGGTCGTCTCGATGTAGTAGTATTTGCGGTCCTCGTAGGTCCAGTAGTAGCCCGGCAAGTCGTCGCCGTAGATGCCGACGGCCATGTGCCCCGGCGGTTGAATCAACACCATGTCGTAGCCGAACGGTTCGCTCTGGAGAATCCCGGCGAGCATGATACTCGTGTCCTCGCAGTCGCCGCCGAGTTCGACCAACGTCTCGATGCTGAACTTCGTGAAGTCGTCGTAGCCGGTCGAGACGCTATCGGGGACGTAGGGGAGGCGTTGGACGAAGTCGATGACGAACTCGACTTTCATCCGTTTGTCGGTGAAGCCGATATCCTCCGCGATGCCGTCCAATAAATCTGCGAACTCGGCGGCGAAGCCGTTCTGCATCTCGTACTGGACGAACTCCGGCCGACTCCGACCGTGGTCTCGCCGCCACGCCGCGGCGTAGGCACTCTTGAAGATGTAGTACGAGGCCTCCCAGTTCTGCCCGTTCGTTCGCCCGTAGATGGTGAAATCGAACACGCCCTCGGCGTTCGTTCGGACGTACTCGTCGGTCGCTTCCGATTCGAGACCCGCCAATTCGTCCGGCGTCACGCGGGCGATTTCCGATGCACCAGACTGGAGCGTGAACGGGTCGCTCTCGCCGACGTGGGTCACGTCGTTCGAACTGAGTGAGTCTATCGATTCGCCTTCCGGGACGAAGAACGCGAGATAGTGGAGGGTCTCGTCTCTCGCTTCCTCGGGAACGTCGATATCGACGGTCACCGATGTCGAGTTACTATTCCCCATCTCGACGCTCGTTCGACCCGAAGCGAACGACCCAGCGCGGGGAAACTCAGCGAGCGAGACGTAGAGGTCCGAATTTTTGGTAGAGTATCCCTCGACACTCTCTTTCCACAACCGCACGGTGACCGAGTGCTGGGAGTACGACACGATGTGATTCCGCCGGTCGAACACCGCTGGATTGCGTGCAGTCAGTCCCTCCACGTCTTCGGAAGCGACTGTCGTGGACGCCGTGGTCGGTTCGGGTGTCGGCGTGGCGGTTGGCGACTCTGTGGTCGTCACCTGTGTTGTCGTCGTCGCCGTCGTCGTCTTCGCTGCTTGGGTCGTCGATTCGAGGTCCGACCGACGCGAGACTGACGGGTCACGAGGCGCGTAATCCTCCGAGTCGATCACGCCATCGCCATCCGTATCCTGAATTTGAGAACCGCCGCCGCCGGTACAACCCGCGAGTCCACCGAGCGCCGCAGACCCAATCCCAGCGAGAACAGACCGTCGTGAGGGACCGACTGTCTCCTCACGTGTTCTATCCGTCATACCTACACATCCGCTCGTCACGGTGTTGAATCCACCTGCTCGAACGGACGCGAACGATTCGAGTACGAAAATCAGCGCCGCCGCTCACCGGTCGAGCGTCGAAAGAATGGAAAAGGCCGGGAAAATCCCGGTAGTTAGCTATCGGCGTTAGTCGCGGCGGATAGCGAGGAGTGCCGCAGCGACGAGTGCGACGAGGGCAACAGCGACGCCGAAGCCGGGCGTACCAGTCGAGGTCTCGCCTTCGCCACCGTCAGTGGTGGTTTCTTCAGCGGCCGTCGTCGTGGTTTCCTCAGCTGCGGTCGTCGTGGTTTCCTCAGCCGTGGTCGTCGTGGTTTCCTCAGCCGTGGTCGTCGTCTCGGTTGCCGTCGTTTCCGTTTCCACGGACTCGACAACGTTACCGTCAACTTCGACGTCAGGAGCGACGCCACCGTCAGCCGTCACGGTGAAGGTGTCGTCAACAGCCTGTTCGCTGAAGTCGAACGTGCCCGTGAACGTACCGTTCTCGGTCACGTAGACGGTTGCCGTCTTGAGGAAGCGAGGCTGGGTGTCACCCGAGGAGCGCACGCGGAGCGTGATCTCCGTACCGGGTGCCGTGTTCGACGTGCCCGAGATGGTCACGTCAGCCGTGTTGGTGACGTTGACCGGGTCACTGTCGAAGTCGTGCTCAGCCTCGACGTTCTCGTAGGACGTGGATGCCGAGGAGTCTTCGTCAACGAGCGCGACGCCCGAGTCAGGGTCCTCGAACATCTTGAACTCGACGTCGAACTGGTCGTCGTCGGCGACGTCAACGGAGTTCGTCTCGCCGCTGTCGATGACACCGTTGTCGTTCGTGTCACGAACTGCCTCGACGTCTTCCGAGTTGTAGACGACGAAGTAGGTGTCGTTGCTACCGTCAGCGATGACGGTTGCGTTCGTCAGGTTGAGGATCTTGGGGTCGCGGTTCGGGCCAGGGTTACTCTGGTTGACCGTCAGCTGGTAGGAGCCGCTGTCGAAGAAGTTCGACACCGTCTCGTCGCCTTCGGGGTCAACCGTACCTTCGAGACCCGCTGCTTCGATCTGGATGACAACCTTGTCGCCGAAGGCGATTTCGGAGTCTTCGGTCAGGTTGCCGTTTTCGAGTGCCTCAGAGACCTCGTCGAGGTCGCTGACACTCTCTGCGTCAGGAGCGGTCCACGTGCGGACGTTTTCGACGCCGCCTTCCTCGAGGACGAGGGTTGCGACGTTCTCAGCGTTACCCGCGGAGGTACCGGTCTGGACTTCGAGGTCGTAGTCGCCAGCGTCGATGAGGTCCGAGGTGTTCTCGGTGACTTCCGTCTGACCATCGTCGCCGGTGAGAATCTCGTCGTCGCTGTCTTCGACGTCGAAGACGTCGTTGACGTTCGTCGAGGTGGACTCAGCGGAGTTCCAGAGGACGACGACTTCGCCGTCGTCGTTACCGTCCTCGACGGTGACGTTTGCTGCGTAGCCCTGGTCGGACGTACCGATGGACAGAGTTGCAGTGTCAGCGTTTTCGAGCAGGACCGGGATAGCGACGACGTCACCGCGCTCGTCGGTGACGACGGACTCGTTGAAGTCGGCGCTACCTTCTTCGGCTTCGGAGACGGTCACCGTGTCGGAGGTGGCCGTGACACTGGAGCCGGTGTCGGTGACTTCGACGGTGTAGTCGCCAGCGTCGATGTCCTCGTCAGCGACGTCGAAGGAGAATTCGTATTCACCTTGGCCGTTGAGCGAAGCATCTTCGATGGTTGCGACTTCTTCGTCGTCGTCGTCAAGCACTGCGATGTCGATGGTGCGGCCGCCCGCGTTGGCGGAGACCGTACCCTCGATGGTGTCTTCGGTCGTGACGTTCAGGTCGTCAACCGAGATTTCGAGACCGAGGTCCGTAACGTCAATCTGACCGCTGGAACTGCCAACGGTGTAGTTGTACGTTTCGAGTTCGCGGTTGGACGTGTCGAAGACGAAAACCTGCGAGTTCGTTCCGGTGGAACCGGAGAACTGGTAGTTTTCGCTGTCGTCCTGCGTGTCGTCGGACTCGATGTCAACGGTCGTGTCCGTTGCGTTGTCAGTGATGGCGACGATTTCGCCCTGGTACGCGTTCGGGCTGTTACCGTTTGCGGTGACCGTCGCAACCGTGACAGAGACGTTGCCGTCGTCGTCGAGACCGTCGAGTTCGTTACCGGAGACGTCAGTCACGTCGCTACCGACGTTGAGTTCGACGTCGCCAGTGACGACTGCGCTCGTCTCGAGGATGAGCTGACCGTCAGCGCCGTAGTTGACGTTCGTGATTGCGTTGTTGACTTCTTCTCCGTCCTGGTAGAGCGCGAAGTCGCTGGCGGTGATGCCAGTGTCGAACTGTTCGTCGATGACGAGCTCGATGACTGCCTCGTCGTTGGACGTGTCGTTGTCGTAGTGGACAACGGAGTCAATCTCAGGGGCCTCGGAGTCGGAGATTGCGAAGCTCGTGGTGGAGTTGTTGACGATCGAGTCGTTCGTGTAAACGAAGATCGTGTACGTACCACCGTTCACGTCGCTCACGTCGAGCGTCTCGCTGAGCGAGGTTGCGCCACCGAGCGAGTTGTTAGTCGTAGACGGTTCGCTTCCGTCGAGTGCGCCGTCGCCGTCGACGTCGACGAACGCTGTTGCGTTCGCCTCGTCGCCGTCAAGCGTGGCGTTCACAGTCAGCGTAGAGCCGGACTGTGACGCGTCGACAGCAGACGGATCGGCAGCGGCAGTTCCCGTAAACGCGATGGACCCGGCGAAGACCGAGAAGACCATCAGCGCAGCGAGAAGTACCGCGCGGATTTGCTTATTGCGTGTCATGGTTTGATGGGTGTTGCAGTCGGGGACATCGCTTTCGTCTGTCCTCGCGTTAAACCACTCCGAGCAGAACTCGGGCCGAGGGAGAGGTACTCACAGATGCCTCCATGGGCAGGGGTACAGTTCGTATTCTTGACCCTTTCCGGTAAATACTTTGTGTGATTGACGCGAGTCAATACGTTTAAAATCGGGACGTACGAGGCTCGAAAAGCCAGCCTATGCCACAAAGGTTTTGTATAGTAGGTGTATTGTCATCTAGCGCGTGCGCACGCCACCTTGGGTAGAAACGGCGTCCCCCGTTTCCGGGGGGCATCTCCGTTTTCAGAGTGACTAACTGCAATAGCGAGGCATGCGCGTGCGAGAAACGATCACCCGTTCTCGTCGGACTCGATCTCCCCACGTCCAAGTACCGTATTGTTGTTCATCGCGTGTGCCCACGCCGCGCGCGAGACGCTGATTCGCAGTTCGAACGAACGTGGCAATGAAACGACCAACAACGTCTAAGGAGTTCTCCCTATGGCTCCGAAATCGGATGACATTGCGTACTTAAAGACTGTATAAAGGGCATATTAATGAGTAAAATAAACCCCTAAATGTGTTGCTAAGTTGTCACCCACATTTAAGTTAGTTGGGAGATACGTGGCGATTGGATACACGAAGACGGATGCCGGGCAGGGATTCGGGCCGACACCCACACCCACTGCGCACACTGCGCAACGGCATGACCTCGTCAGGCGTGTTCGGAACACAAACCATGCAACTCAAACAGCTCTTCACGGAAGACCGTGCAGTCAGCCCAGTCATCGGGGTCATCCTGATGGTGGCCATCACAGTGATTCTCGCTGCAGTCATCGGCACGTTCGTGCTCGGACTCGGCGACCAAGTGAGCGAGACCGCACCGCAGGCGAGTTTCAGCTTCGATTACAACGGTTCTACGGGCCTCACTATTACCCACGAGAGTGGTGAAGCAATTCCAACCAGTCAGATCAACATTACTGGTGACAAACTTCCAGCAAACCCGACGTTCTCAGCTGGAGGCGACAACCAAGTAAGTGCTGGTGAGTCCGCCGACATCACTCTGACGTCTGCATTTACTGATGGAGACACTGTTCGCGTCGTCTGGACCTCAGAAAGCGGCAGTTCCTCTTCGACCCTCCAGAAGTGGACTTACAACGGATAATGAACGTCAAACAACTCCTCGCTGACGAAGATGCGGTGTCGCCAGTCATTGGCGTCATCCTGATGGTGGCCATCACGGTCATCCTCGCCGCAGTCATTGGCACGTTCGTGCTCGGACTCGGTGACCAAGTGAGCACGACTGCACCGCAAGCGAGTTTCGGCTTCGACTATGATGATGCCGGAAATGGTAACCTCACTGTTACACACGAAAGTGGCACCTCGATTGCTTCGTCACAGGTTAACGTGACTAGTAGCGAAGCAATCAATAGCAGTACGGCAGGTGCTGGTGTGACTGCAGCTCAAAGCCTCTCCTGGGAGGATCTCTCTGGAAGCTCTGCAGACATCTCTGCTGGTTCATCGATTACTGTCCACACAGACAGCGGAACGATTGGTGACAACACCGTCCGAATCGTCTGGTCTGACGAGTCCGGTTCCAACTCTGCAACGCTGCAGAAGTGGTCTGGTCCCGACGCGTAATCGACTAACCGCCCTTCCTTTCAGCATCTTTCGCAATCCCCGATAGTATTACAACCGACCCGCGAGACACATCAACTCGTAGTACATTCACGAATTATGAAACTACGAACCCTCTTTACAGACGACACTGCTGTCTCGCCGGTCATCGGGGTCATCCTGATGGTTGCGATTACCGTCATCCTCGCCGCAGTCATCGGCACCTTCGTGCTCGGACTCGGTGAGCAGACGGCCACTGCGCCGCAAGCGAGTTTCGGCTTCGACTACAACGGTAGTGCCGGAAATCTCACAATCACCCACGAGAGCGGCCAGTCGATTGATGCGACGCAGGTTAACGTGACATCGACGGTTGCCTTGGATGACGCCGGAGACAACCCTCTAGCTGGACCGAATGAGAAATCTGAAAGTTGGAATGGCTTGTCGGGCGTTGACGAAATTTCTGCTGGAGAACAAGTGGTTGTGCAAGAACAGAATACCGATGACCTCGACGACGCAACCGTCCGCCTCGTCTGGACTGACGAATCCGGTTCCACGTCGGCGACGCTCCAGAAGTGGACTGGTCCTGACGCCTAATCCGGCGAAAAACGACTTTTTTTGACGACGGTTCGGTCTTAGACGGCGCGGCCGCCTTCAGACGTGCCGACGAGATACGTCCCCGCGACGAGTGCGGCGGCGGCGGGCACGAGCGCGTACGTCAAGAGTGACGTTTGAGCGACATTGGGAAGCGCGCCGGGCAGGAGTCCGACCGTTCCGATGAGTATCAATACGAGGCCAAGGAGCACTTGGCGCGAGCTGAGCAGTCCCATACTGTCTGTCTTTGAGGAAGCACACAATATGGACTTTGCGCTTTCGGTTGCGACGGCTACTCGTACTGCAACTCGCCCGCGGCGACGACGACCGGAAGCCAGTTCTCTTCCGGGGGGAGCGGGCAGTCGAACGTCTCCGAGAACGCACAGAAGGGGTTGTACGCGAGGTTGAAATCGACGACAATCTCGTCGAGGTCCGAAAGCGGGCCGTCGGGCGTCAGTTCCATGTATCGCCCGCCGGGGTAGGTCTGCTGTCCGGTGGTCTTGTCGCGGAAGGGAACGAAGAGCGTGGGCGACTGGTCGTGCTCCTGTCGATAGGCCCCGAGTTCGAGCGACTGGTCCCGGAGTTCGAAGTGGAACGTGGCGACCCGAAGATACCGGACTTCGCGGTCGGCGGAGGTGTCCATCGTGACCGGTTCGGGGTCGGCGTGGGTCTCGACGCGTGCTGTCACGCGAGCGTCCGGGCTCGGTTCGAAGTAGTCGAGACCATCGAACCCGTCCCTCTCGGCGGGGGGAATCGGCGATTGCGGGTGCTCTGCGAAGAATTCGTCCTTCTCGGTGCGCTTTGCCCGGAGTTCGGAGACGTACGCGTCGGAGTCGAACGCGTCGGCGTCGGTCATGGAAGGCCCTTGCGCTCGCGGCCACCTACACCTGACGGTTCAGACCGAGCGCTGGTGTTTGGCCTGGGCGATGCGCTCGAACTGGTCGGTCGTAAGGTCGAGTTCCGCGGCGAGCAGGTCCTCTTCGAGTTGCGTGGGTGTTCGAGCACCGATGATGGGTGCGGTGACTTGCGGGTGGGCCATGAGCCACGCCAGGCTGACCTGCGCCGGACTCGCGCCGACTTCCTCGGCGACCGATTCGACCACGTCGAGCACGTCGAAGTTCTCCGAGACGAGGTAGGAGTTCGCAAAGCGCTGGTCGTTCGCGGCGCGTGAGGCGGCCGGTGGGGCTTCGTTTCGGCGGTACTTCCCCGTCAAGAACCCGCCTGCGAGCGGCGACCACGGGATGACGCCGATGTCGTAGTCGGCACACATCTCCAGATAGTTGCCTTCGACCTCTCGGTTGACGGCGTTGTACCGCGGCTGAGCGAGTCGGAAGGGTTCGTAACCGCGTCGGTCTGCGAGTTCGTTCGCCTTCACGACTTTCCACGCGTTCGGGTCGAGCGTCGAGGTGCCGAGGTAGTTGACCTTGCCGTCGCGGACGAACGAGTCGAGCGTGCGCATGAACTCCTCGACGGGCGTCTCGTCGTCCCAACGGTGGATGTAGAGGAGGTCGATGTAGTCGGTTCCGAGGCGGTCGAGGATGCGGTCTATCTGGCGGCGGAGGTGTTTGCGGTTGAGACCCCGGCCGTTGGCGTCCTCGCGGGTGGGCCAAAATATCTTCGAGGCGATGACGAAGTCCTCGCGGTCACGCGTCTCCAACCACTCGCCGATGTACTCCTCGCTGGCTCCGTCGCCGTACATGTCGGCGGTGTCGATGAACGTGCCGCCCGCCTCGGCGAACGTATCGAGCAGTTCGTGGGCGCGTTCGACATCGACTTCGACCGCTCCGGTGTCGTTGCGTCGGCCGAAGCGCCACGTTCCGAATGCAATCTCCGAAACTTTCGTCCCGGTGTGACCGAGTGGGACCGTTTCGAGCGACATACCTGAACTCACACGCTGGCCGTGATAAATCGCCTCGATTCACCCGTGGCGGTCGCGTCGCTCGAAAGT
Organism: Haloferax namakaokahaiae; assembly: GCF_042663225.1. Taxonomy (NCBI): domain Archaea; kingdom Methanobacteriati; phylum Methanobacteriota; class Halobacteria; order Halobacteriales; family Haloferacaceae; genus Haloferax; species Haloferax namakaokahaiae. Next base: position 456,517 of record NZ_JBHTAA010000001.1, read on the forward strand.
CGAGGGAGAGAGGAGAGATGCGGGGGGCAGGATTAGAGCGTACTACGAGCGTGCGTAGTTGTGGCCGACGATGAGCGCGAGGGCGTTGAGCGCGACGAGCGCCGTGAAGACGGTGATTTCGCTCTGATTGAGACCGTTAAACAACAGTGGAAGATACAGGAATGGAAGCGCGACAGCTGCCCAGAACCCGACGAATCGAAACGGGGCAGTGACGACTTTTAGACCAGTGTTTACGTGCTGTTCGTTCAACATCTCTCTCAATTCGACAAGGCGCTCGCGTGGGAGCGTTGATGGGGAATTCGACATCGGTGGGGGGCACACCTCTACCAGTACATCGACGTGAGGGGTGATAACTCCATCTGAGGATTTGCATTATTTCATACTCCTTTAGACCAGATATTCAAGATAATTTGAAATTTTATTTTTATCCGTACGACCATTTAACGCTTCAATTCGAATTCTAACGTTTTCATTCCGCTCGAATATCTGTGATTTTTGATTATCTTACTGACACGATAGTCAGCGACTACTGGACTGTTGTCGTGTAATTCTGCCAATCCAAAGTTTCGACACGGGTGGAGATTAACTACTGCATATGCCTCACATCCGCGTCGTGAGTTGCGGAGGAACCATCGCAAGCGAACCGAGTTCGGCCGGTGCGGCCCCCGAAAAGACCGCGACAGACCTCGTCGAACGTGTTCCTACCCTCGAATCGTACGCCACGCTCTCGGCGGTCGATGTCGCCTCAGTACCGGGATTCGACGCCGATTTCGAGTCGATTTTCGCCGCGAGAGACGCAATCGAAGACGCGTTCGACGCGGGGGTTGACGGCGTCGTCGTCACGCACGGAACGGACACCCTCGCGGATGTCGCGTTCGCCCTCGAACTGTGTTGTGACCCCGAGGGTCCAGTCGTCGTGACGGGTGCCCAACGCCGCTTCGACGAACCCGGAAGCGATGCGCCCTCGAACCTGCTGACGGCGGTTCGCGCGGCCACGGACTCAAAGTTCGATGGAACCGTCACCGTGGCCTTCGACGACGAACTCCACCGCGCCCGCGACGTGGTCAAGACCCACACCAACGCGCTCGACACCTTCCAGTCGCCCGGAAAGGGGCCAGTTGCGACGTTCACCCGTGAGACCGTTCGCTCCCACCGCGAGGCGACGAGCGACCTCCCGCAGCTCGACCTCTCGCTCCCCGTCGAGGTGCGAGTGCCCGTCGTCCACTCGGGCGTCGCCGTCGATGGAACGCTGTTCGACCGCGCCCTCGCCGACGCCGATGGCATCGTCGTCGAGGGAACCGGTCTCGGAAACGTCACCGGCGCGCTCGGCGAACGTCTCGCCGAAGTCGCAGAGGACGTCCCAATCGTCGTCTCCTCGCGGTGCCACGCTGGCCCGACGGAACCCGTCTATGGCACCCCGGGCGGCGCGGTCACGCTCGACCGCGCCGGCGTGCTCTTCGCCGGCGACCTTCCGACCTCGAAAGCCCGACTCCTGCTCACGTTCTGTCTGGCCGCAGGGGGCGACCCCGCCTCCGTCTTCGAGTGACTCACTGACCCACTTCCCGTAGCGATTTATCTCCCGACCACCACGGTCAGGCTATGGCAGACCTCAATCGCACGGCGAAACGGATGTACAACATTCACCCGCACTCGATGTATCTCACAGTCGGCGACATCGAGGGAACGTTCACGCTCCGGAGCGCCGAGTTCTTCCAGACCGAGTTTCAGGCGGAAGGCACCCGAAAAGACGACGACGCAGTCTACCGGTTCACGACGACGGAAGACAACGAGACGGTCATCGTCGGCCGTCAAGAAGCAGGCGAGGGCGGGTGGACGATGGTCGGCGAAGTCGAGACCGTCGAACGCGTGGACGACGAAGCCGACGATTGACGATTGTCGATTGACGATTCCGACGCGGGCGACGACTACTCGTTCACTCGGTCGGCACGCCCGCCGAGTTGGTGTCTGAGTTCCTGCCGAATCGCGTCCCGTTTGAGCAGTACGAACCCGAGGAAGATGAGCGCGAACCCGCCCGCGGTCGAGGCGTTCGGAACTTCGCTCAGGAACAGCCATCCCGAGAGGGCGGCGAAGATGGGCGCGACGTAGGAGACGAGGTTGATTTCGACCGGGCCGAGGCGCTCCAAGAGGTCGAAGTAGATGAGGAACCCGAGCGCGCTCGCGGCCAGCGCGAGGTAGAGGAGTGCGGCGATTCCCTCCGTGGAGAGAACTACGTCCGCGAGCGACTCGCCGAGTCCCACAGAGAGCACGTGCATCAAGAGCGCACCGAAGAGCATCGACCACGCTTCCATCGTCTCGATAGGCATCTTCGAGTCGATGCGGCGGGTGAGCACCGAACCGAACGCGAACGCTGCGGTCGCCCCGAAGATGAGGAGTTTGGCGACAGTGCCGCCGGCGAGGAGGTTCGAGGGGTCGAGTTCAGAGAGCACTGCGACACCAGCGAGACCGAGCAGCAGGCCGACGATGCCGACCGCAGTCAGTCGCTCGTCGGGGAGGAGACCCTGTGCGAACCCCGTCGTGAGGACGGGATTGAGGCTCACGATGACCGCGGCGGCGGCGCTCGTCACCGTCGGGTCGGTCTGTCCGATGAACAACAGGGCGTGATAGGCCGCGATGAGGAGGACCGCGCCGACTCCGACTTCCATCCAATCTGCACGACTCCGGGGGAGCGGCGTCTCGGTGGCGTAGAACGCGTAGGCGAGCATGATGAGACCGGCGATGTCGTAGCGAACCGCCGCGAAGAACACCGGCGGAAAGTACGCCAATCCGGCCTTGATGGCCATGAACGCCGAACCCCACACCGCCGCGAGAACCATGAACAGTACGAGGTTACGATACCGGGTCACAGCGATGATGCGCTGGCGGGGTGTGTCAACGTTTCGTTATCGGAAGCACTGACGAAGCCGAAAAAAGGTCGTGTCGTCTCGCCAGCGTCGGGTCGTCGTCGCGGTCAGTCGTCCGCTTCGGCGACGGCGCCGTTCGTCGTCTCGATGACCGTCACCTCGTCCGTTCCTTCGAAGAGGTGGCACGCGGCCGGGTGTTCCGTGTCGCCGACGGCCGGGCGGCGTTCCTCGCACGGACTGGCGAAGTGGGTGTACAGTACTTCCTGTGCCTTCTCGCTGTCGCCCGCTGCGAGGTGGCTCAGTGCCGTATCGAAGTGGCCGGCAACCGCCCCTCTGAGTTCGACATCGACGAAGCGTGACCGCGCTTCCTCGATGAACGCTTCTTCGTCGGTGCGCTCGGGGTCTGCGGCCTCCCAGATGTGTTCGGGATTCACGTCGCCGGCGGCGAACGCATCGCGGAGGTCCATCACCGAGCGATACGTCTGCTGGTCGATATCGAGGTCTTCGGGCGGAATGACCACCGGACAGCGCGTCCGGAACCGACATCCGGACGGCGGACTCTTCGGTGACGGAACGTCGCCCGAGAGCGCTTCGACGCGTCGGCCGTGTTCCGACATGCCCGCCCGCGGAACACTCTCCAAGAGCGCCTGCGTGTACGGGTGTTTCGGCGAGTCGAACAACTCGTCGGTCGGCCCGAGTTCGACGATGTTGCCGAGGTACATCACGGCCACGCGGTCACAGATGTGGCGGACGACACTCAGGTCATGTGCGATAAAGAGGTACGTCAACCCGAACTCGTCTTGCAGGTCGTCGAGGAGGTTGAGCACCTGCGCTTGGACGCTCACGTCGAGTGCCGAGACCGGTTCGTCGAGGACGATGAACTCGGGTTCGAGTGCGAGCGCGCGAGCGATGCCGATACGCTGGCGTTGGCCACCGGAGAACTCGTGTGGGTAGCGGTCGAGGTGGTTCGCCGATAGCCCGACGCGTTCGAGCAAGTCGGCGACCTTGTCTCTGCGCCACTCGCGTTTCGTCTGCTCGCCCGGGTCTTCCGGGATGCCGTGAATCGTGAGCGGTTCGGAGACGATATCGCCAATCGTCATCCGCGGGTCGAGACTCGAAAACGGGTCCTGGAAGACGATTTGGACGTCCCTACGGAACTGCTTGAGTTCCGTCGAGTCCATCTCGAAGACGTTCTCGCCGTCGAACAGCACCTCGCCGTCGGTCGCTTCGCGGAGTCGCAAGAGCGTCTCGCCGGTCGTGGACTTGCCACACCCGGACTCGCCGACAAGCCCGAGCGTCTCGCCCGGTTGGATGTCGAACGAGATGCCATCGACGGCTTTCACGCTCTCGGCGTCGCGGCCGAGGAGGCTGTCGATGAGCGTGTCCTGTTCGAAGTAGTACTTCTGCAGTTCGCGGACTTGGAGGATCGGCTCAGTCATCGGCCACCTCCGGTGCTTCGACGGCGTCCGTCGGGTCGAACTCGCGTTCTGCGAGCACACACCGGACGCTGTGTCGGTCGTCAACGTCGTACTCTGGGATGCGGGTGAGACAGTCGTTCATAGCCTTCGGACAGCGGTCTGCGAAGAAGCAGGCGTTGGGCATCTCCGATTCGAGCAGGCTCGGCACGTTCCCCGAAATCGGTTCGAGTCGTGCGGAGGGCGCGTCGAGGTCCGGAATCGACCCCAACAGCCCCTCGGTGTACGGGTGGACCGAGTTCTCGAAGATGTCTTCGAGCGTGCCGCGCTCGACGATTTCGCCGGCGTACATGACGCCGACGCGGTCGCACATCCGGGCGATGACGCCAAGGTTGTGCGTAATCATCAGGATGCTCATGTCCTCTTCTTCTTGGAGGTCACGGAGCAGGTTCAGAATCTGCGCCTGAATCGTCACGTCGAGCGCCGTCGTCGGTTCGTCGGCGATGAGGATGTCGGGTTCGCCGGCGAGCGCCTGCGCAATCATCGCGCGCTGGAGCATCCCGCCCGAGAACTGGTGCGGGTACTCGTGTGCCCGGTCTTCGGGGTCGGGAATCCCGACCTGTTCGAGCAGTTCGACGGCGCGGTCCATGCTCTCCTCGGAGACGTAGTCCTGCGACGGGACGAGCGTATCGACGATGTAGGACCCGAGCCCGTAGCCTTGCGTCCGCGAGCGCGTGCTTCGCGGATTCGACCGGGCGCGTTGCTGTGCCTCGACCGCTTCGGCGATTTGCTCGCCGACGGTAATCGAGGGGTTGAAACTGCTCATCGGGTCCTGGAAGATCATGCTGAACGACGGCCCGCGAAGCGACCGGCGGACGCCCTCGGGGAGTCGTCGAATGTCCACGAACTCGCCATCGACGGCGTCCGGTTTACTGTCGCGGAACTCGTCGGCGAGGTCGGGGTTCCGGTACCAGATTTCGCCGCCGGTGATTCTGCCGGGCGAGTCGATGAGGTCGATGACCGAGAGCGCCGTCACCGACTTACCCGACCCGGATTCGCCGACGATGCCGAAGATTTCGCCGTCTTCGACGTCGAACGAGACGCTATCGACGGCGTTGACTTTGCCATCTTCGGTGAAGAAACTGGTCGAGAGGTCCCGAATCTTGAGGATTTTCTCGGCCACGTTAGACACCTCCCTCCCCTTCGATACCGGGGTCGAGCGCGTCACGCAGCCAGTCGCCGACGAGGTTCAGACCGATGACGGTGACGACGATTGCCAGTCCGGGCATCGTCGAAATCCACCACGCGGTCGATTGGTACTGCCGGCCGAGGGCGATGTCGAAGCCCCACGAGACGCTCGCCCCCGAGAACCCGAGGAACGACAGCGCTGATTCGAGGAGGATAATCGCGGCCACCTGAATCGTCGCCAGGACGAGAATCGGCGTGATGGCGTTCGGGAGGACGTGTCGGAGCATCGTCCGCCCGTCGCTCGCACCGAGGGCGCGCGCGGCCTTTACGTACTCTTCTTGGCGAATCGAGAGTGCTTCACCGCGGGCGACCCGCGCGAACCACACCCAGTTGACGAGCGCGACGACGAGAATCACCGTCCCCGGGAGGATGATGTCCTTCGGCATGTTGGTCGAAAGCCCGAGTGCCGACCGGAACGCGCCGGAGATTCCGGTCACCACGAACGGGTCGGGAATCGCCACTTTCGCCTGTCCCCAGACGCCGACGAGGGCGATTGCGAGGACGAGCGAGGGGAACGCGAGCATGATGTCGGCACCGCGCATCAACACGTCGTCAACCCGGCCGCGGTAGAACCCGGCCGAGAGACCGACGGTGACGCCGATGAGTGCGGCGAGCGTCGTCCCGAACAGACCGACGAGAATCGACGTGCGGGCACCGTAGATGACCCGAGAGAGGATGTCTCTGCCGTTGGCGTCGGTCCCGAGCGGATGTGCCAGCGTGGCGTTCGTGTACACGGTCTGTTCTTCGGTCTGGACCTGACCGTTTTCGATGACGACACTGCCGTTTTCCATGAGGGTCACCTCTTTCGTCTCTTGGGTACTGAACCCGAGCGGCGGTTGGCGTGCGTTATCGAGGGTCTGTTTCATTGGGCTGTACGGCGAGATAAACGGGGCGAAGATTGCCATCGCCAAGATGAGGACGACGACGACGATGCCAATCTTTGCGAGGACGCTCCGCGAGAGTTCCCGGCGGAGATTCCGTAGTGTACGTTCTGATATCATTAAAAATACCGACGAGGTTAGTCGTAGGCCACCTGTGGGTTGACGTAGGCGTACAGGGCGTCTACGAGGATGTTCACGAGGACGAACCCGACAGCGACGGCGATGAGCGAACCTTGAAGGACCGGCCAGTCGCGCGCGTTGATGCTGTTGATGATGAGCGTCCCCAGTCCGGGCCACGCGAAGACCGCCTCCGTAATCACTGCGCCCCCGATGAGCGTCCCGAGTTGTAACCCGATGACGGTGATGACGGGGATGAGCGTGTTACGAAGTGCGTGCTTGTATCGGACGAGCGTCTCGGGAAGTCCCTTCGCACGAGATGCTCTGACGTAGGTCTGCCCGAGTTGGTCGAGCATTCCACTTCTGGTCAACCGCGTAATGAGTGCGGTGAAGTACGTCCCGAGTGTGATCGCCGGAAGCGTAATGTGATACACCCAGGTTTGAAAACCATCGACTGCCGCGCCGAGGTTCCCATCGATTGCTCGCATCATGATTCCGTCCAGTCCGATCGGGCGTTGGCTCGTCGGGAACACGTTGAGCTGCACCGCGAACACGATGATGAGCATCACGCCCAACCAGAAGTTCGGCGTACTGATGCCGACGAGTGAGAACACCGTCGCACCGTAGTCCGCAGGCTCGTGCCGTCGGGTCGCCGAGACGACGCCGAGCGGAATCGCAATGATGACCGCCACGACTGTCGCCGCGATGGCGAGTTCGAGCGTCGCGGGCAGTTTCGTCACGACTCGCGCCGAAACCGGCGTTCGGGTGACGAGCGAGACGCCCAAATCCCCGAACGGAATGCCGGAGATGAAATTCCAATACTGGACGTACAGGGGCTGGTCGAGCCCGAGTTCGGCGATAACTTGCGCTCTCACTTCGGGCGTGACGTCCGGCGGTAACAGGACGTTTGCCGGGTCGCCCGGGGAGATGAATCGCAGTCCGAAGACCACGGTGATGACCCCCCAGATGACGAACAGCCCTTGGAGCGAGCGCTTGATGAGGAACCTCGATAGCGACATCGACTACTTCTGGCTCATCGCGTACGCGTCGATACGCTCGTCGGAGCGGGCTTCCCACTCGATGGCGTCGTTGACGCCGTAGACGCTGTACTGCTGGTTGAGGAAGATCCACGGAGCCTGCTCGTGCGCGTAGGCGTTCGCCTCTTGGAGCGTCGCTTCGCGTTCTTCGCCGGTCTGGTTGCCCGCATCTTCGAGGTAGGAGTCGAACTGCTCGTCCTGCCACGTGGTGAGCGTCCCGTCGGAGGCGAGGAGCGCCGCCATGACGAGACCACCGTCGAAGGTCGCTTCACCCCAGCCGATGAGGAACCAGTGCGGACGGGCCTCGATGGAGCCTGCGAGCAGTTCGTCAACGAGCGAACCGAAGTCGCGCTCGCGGACCGTCGCGCTGACGTTCGGCAGTTCGTCGATGTAGCCGGCGACGGCCTGTGCGATTTCGAGGTCTTTCAGGTAGCGACCGACCGGCGTGTTGAGTTCGATTTCCGCGCCCGCGTAGCCGGAGGCTTCGACGAGTGCTTCCGCCTCTTCGGGGTCGTACGGGTAGTCTTCCACGCTGTCGTCGTGGCCGACGAACTCGGGAAGCGTCGGTTGGTTCGTCGTCGCACCGAAGCCGCCGAGGATGTTCTGAACGATGCTCTCGAGGTCGATCGCGTAGTTCATCGCCTGGCGGAACTCGACGGAGTCGAACGGCTCGACGTCGTAGCGCATCGCGTTGTAGATGATACGCGTCGATGGTGCCGCGGCGACACGCGTGCTGTCGTTGTTGTTGACGCGCTGGACTTCCTGCGGCGGGACGTTGACGACGACGTCCGTCTCACCGGCGAGCAGTTGGTTGACACGCGTGCTCGCTTCTGCGGCCGCACGGAAGGTGAGCGTCGAGACTTCGGCGGGTTCCTGCCAGTAGTCTTCGTAGCGCGTGAGGACGACTTCCTCGTCTTCGGTGTACGATTCGAGCTGGAACGGACCGGTCCCGTTCATCTGCTGGCCGACTTCGGCCTTGCTGCGCTCTTCGACCCACGATTGCTGCATGACGTCGAGGTAGGTCGCAAACTCGGAGAACACGATGGGGTTCAACGAGGAGTTGTTGACCGTGACGACGCCGTCGCCGGAGGCTTCCGCGCCCGCGACGCCAGCGAGCTGGTCGCTCTGCGGGCTTGCGAAGCTCACTTCGGGGTCAACGACGCGGTTGATGCTGTAGGCGGCGTCTTCTGCGGTCAGTTCGTCGCCGTTGTGGAAGGTGACACCCTCCCGGAGTTCGAACTCGACGGAGTTGCCCTCGGCGCGCTCGTAGTTCGTTGCGAGTGCCGTCTGGACAGCACCAGTCGCGTCACGGGTCAGCAGGCCTTCGTACGCGTGGAGCACCACGATGTCGGTCGGCGTCTCGCGGTGGTCCTGCGGGTCGAGACCCGAGGGCATCTGACCCTGCGTGATGGTGACTTCGAAGTCGCCCATCGTCTCGCCACCACTCTCGGTCGTGGTCGTCGATTCTTCCGTCTCGGTCTCTTCGCCACCAGACTCGGTGGTCGTCGTTTCCTCATCACCACCGCCGCCGGTACAACCTGCAAGCGATGCGGCGGCTGCCGCGCTGCCAGCTAGCTTGAGGTAGGACCGTCGGTTGATATGAGAATCGCTATCACTCATCGAAGGTAGATTGCGGCCACCATTTATATAACCTTTGCAAAATCCTAGCATACTGAATTTTGGCCTACATATATACCGATAGGATGTGACAGATTGACTGTCTGAATGGAACCCGGGGTACGTTTATTACCACCCCTGACCGAATGATTGGTATGGCCGTTACCGGCCGTCCAACGCTCAGAAATCTGTTCGATGAGTCGCCCACCCCTCACATTGCGCACCCGCCGCGCACACATCAACGGCACTTCTACGTCGCCACAGATGGGTCGTATCGACCCGAGGGTGGCGGTTTGGGCGTCGTCATCGAAGCCCGCGATGGCGAACGAGTTGCTCGTCTCTCACTCCCGGATGTCGCGCCGAACAACAACGTCTCAGAGTATCGAGCGCTGCATCTGGGTCTCGACGTACTCGCAGACCGCGCCCCACCGACCGCGCGAATCGGCATCCTCCTCGACCACGACGACCTCGCGGCGAACGTGAACAACGCGGTACTCGCCAGTGCGCACCCCAACTGGAAGCCGCCGAAGCCGATTTCGGTGCCCGAAGGGAGCGAACACCACTGGCGTGGTATCCGCGCACGAATCGCTGGCTTCCACGAAGTCCGCGCCGCTCGTCTCAACAGTCGAGAGAACCCGGCACACCCCCTGGCGAATGCGCCGAACGAGTATCAACACGTCAATCGGCAACCCGCACGGTGTGTGCTCCCCAACCCGCCCGAGTTCGACACCGAGCGTGATGCGAGCTATCTCCCGCCCTCGCGGTTCGAAGGCCGCGCAAGCGACTGAGTCGCTGGCCTGACGCACACCCTGCGTCTGCCGGCGACCCCTCGCACGCGGAGTGAACTACCGAGTGGTCTCTCACTCCGACAAAAAGTTGACAACAAATTCGAGCGAGTGACGACTATGGATGCCACCAGCGAGACACTCGATGGATTCGACCCGCGGAGTTCGGGTCTCTCGCCGCTCGGCGGCACCCTTCGTCGCCACTGGATTCGTCTCGCGTTCAATGGCGTTCTCGTCGGGTTTCTCGCGTCGCATATCCTCCAAGACCCCGGTGTGCTGTCGTTGACTGCGGGTCGCCACCAAGATGTCGCGTTCACGACGACCGATTACCTCGTCCGCCTCGAAGTCGGCCTGCTCGTCGGGGCTATCGCCGGCGGTCTCCACCTCCTCAACCTGACGAGTCGTCATCCCGATGTCTCGCTCTGGGGTGAGCGGAGATCTCTCGTCGCTGCGGCGGTGCTGGCCGGTGGTGGTCTCTTCGTCGGGCGCGCGGTTGCGCCGACGCTCGTTTCGCTCCTCGTCGCTACCGACCGACTCGCTCCAGCTGCTCGGCAGTCGATGCTCGAACTCGAACTGTTCTTCCCCGTCGCCGTCGCTATCGGTGTCGCGGCGGCACCAACACTACTCGCACTGAGTCGTTCGGGCGCGGTTACACCCCGACTCAGCGGGCAGGCACGCGGCGCGTTCGTCCTGCTGACGGTGTCGTTCGCGGCGCTGTTCTCGCCACCGGACCCGGCGACGTTCGCGCTGTTCGCTATCCCGCCGTTCGTCGGGCTTGGCGTGGCTATCTGGTGGGTCGAGTTTCGCTAACAGAAAAGCTCGTGTTCGAGTGTTCTATTCGGTCTGTGCGTCCACAACTGCCGTTGCGGCGAGATTGACGATGTCCTTCACTTCGTCGCCGCGCTGGAGGACGTGAACCGGCTTGTCCATGCCGACGAGCATCGGGCCGATTGCCTCCGCGCCGCCGAGGCGCTGGAGGAGTTTGTAGCCGATGTTACCCGCTTCGAGGTTCGGGAAGATGAGCACGTTCGCGGGCGTTTCGAGGTCCGCGAAGTCGTAGGTGCCTTCGAGGATATCCTCGACGAGCGCCGTGTCGGCCTGCATCTCACCATCGACGGGGAAGTCCACCTCGGGGTCGTCCTGGAGCACCTTGACAGCGTTTCGCGGCTTGGCGGTCCCCTCGTTGCGAACACTGCCGAAGTTGGAGTAACTGAGGAGCGCGGCGCGCGGTTCGACGTTGAACCGGCGGGCAACTTCCGCCGTGTGCTTCGTGATTTCGGCGAGAATCTCCTCGTCGGGGTCGAGATTGACCGTCGTGTCGGCACAGAAGACGACGCGGTTCTTGAACGTCAGCATGTACACACCGGCGACGTAGTTGACGTTCTCCGCGGTGCCGATGACCTGGAGCGGCGGTCGAAGACCGGTCGGGTAGTGGTGGGTCAACCCGGTCAGCATCGCGTCGGCGTCGCCCATCTCGACCATCACGCTGGCGAAGTAGTTGGTGTCGCGGCGGATGGTCTCGGCCGCCTCGGACTTCGTGAGTCCCTTCCGTTTTCGGAGTTCGTGCAGTCGGTCGGCGTAGTGGTCCCAATCGCCGTCTCGCGGGTTGGCAATCGTCGGGTCGAAGTCGAGACCGAGTTCCTCGGCCTTTCGGAGGATGGTCTTGGTGTTACCGACGAGGATGGGTTCGGCGATGCCTTCGTCCTGCATCTGGTAGGCCGCGCGTATCATCTTCTCGTTGGTCCCCTCGGAGAGCGCGACCCGCTTGGGGTTGGACTTCGCCTTGTTGAGGACGACGCGCATCATCTCTCGGGACTTGCCGAGACGCGCTTCGAGGCGCTCGCGGTACTCGTTCATGTCGAGGCGGCGACGCGCGGCACCGGAGGTCATCGCGGCCTGCGCGACGGCGGGCGCGACTTCGAACAGCACGCGGGGGTCGAGCGGTTTGGGGATGAGGTAGTCGGGACCGAACTGGAGCGGGTGGTCGCCGTAGGCCTTGACGACGGCGTCGGGCACGTCTTGGCGGGCGAGTTCTGCGAGTGCCTCGGCGGCGGCGCGTTTCATCGCCTCGTTGATTTCGGTCGCGCGAACGTCGAGCGCGCCGCGGAAGATGAAGGGGAACCCGAGGACGTTGTTCACCTGATTCGGGTAGTCCGAGCGCCCCGTCGCCATGATGACCATGTCGTCGCGGGCGTCTTTGGCGTCCTCGTAGGTGATTTCGGGGTCCGGGTTCGCCATTGCGAAGATGATGGGGTCGTTGGCCATCGACCGGACCATCTCTTGGGAGACGATGCCGCCGATAGAGAGACCGGCGAACACGTCCGCGCCCTCCATGGCGTCTTCGAGCGACCCCTCTTCGACGGGCTGGGCGAACTCTGCTTTGTACTTGTTCACGTCGCCCGCTTCGACGCGGGATTCGGTGATGATGCCCGACGAGTCGCACATCGTGATGTTCTCCTTGCTCGCACCGAGGGAGACGTAGAACCGAGCGGTAGCGACCGCGGACGCGCCCGCACCAGAGAAGACGATATCGAGTTCGTCGATATCTTTCTCGACGATATCGACGGCGTTCAAGAGGGCCGCCCCGGAGATGATGGCGGTCCCGTGCTGGTCGTCGTGGAAGACTGGAATGTCCATCTTCTCGCGGAGTTGTTGCTCGATTTCGAAGCACTCCGGGGCTTTGATGTCTTCGAGGTTGATGCCGCCGAAGGTGGGTTCCATCGCCTTCGTCGCGGCGACGAAGTCGTCCACGTTCTCTATGTCGAGTTCGATGTCGAACACGTCGATGTCGGCGAAGCGTTTGAAGAGGACGCCCTTTCCTTCCATGACGGGCTTGCCCGCCTGTGCCCCGATGTTGCCGAGTCCGAGAACGGCCGTCCCGTTGGAGACGACACCGACGAGGTTCCCCTTCGAGGTGTACTCGTAGGCCGCCTCTTCGTCTTCAGCGATATCCAGACACGGCGCGGCAACGCCCGGCGAGTACGCGAGACTCAGGTCGCGCTGCGTGTTCGTCGGTTTTGTCGTCGCAATTTCGATTTTACCCGGCGGGTCTTGCCGGTGGTATTCACGAGAATCGTCGTCCAATCCCATTGCCCTGTGATGCAGGGCCCGTAGGCAAAAAACTATGCAACTGCGTCGAACTGAGTTACGACAATTGCCGAATCACCGCCAGACAGAATCGAGGTGCGCGTCGAAAAATTACTCCACGTCGAGGTGAAGAATTCCGTGGCGTTCCAACTCGACGTGTCCCGATTCGTCGCTGACGGTCTCGGTCGGCCACGTCCCCGTCGAGGTCATGATTTCGATGTCGGCGGTGGTGACGAGCGCGGTGTCTTCGCTCTTTGCGCCCGTAATCGTCGGGTTGTAGGCGTATCCCATCGGCGAGTGAACTTCGTGTTCCGCGTCGGGCGTGGCGAACCACTCTCGGCCAGCGAATCCGGCCGCACCGCCTTGGTGGTGGTTCAGCCACTCGTCGGACTCCCCAACGGCGTCGTAGGCGTCGCGGATGTCGTCGAACACGTCGGCGCTCGTACCGCCGTGTCGGGCGACGCGCTGAGTTCCGGCGAGCGCGTTGACCTCGACCCGCATCGCTTTCTCGTGGCGGTCTTCGAGCCAGTCGGGCGCGTCGAAGGCGACCGTTCGCGTACAACTCGCGTACAGGCCGTCTCGCTGTGCCGTCACCGAGATGAGCGCGTAGTCGCCGAGTTCCTCCTGCGTCGGCGTGTAGTGACGGTACTTCTGGGCGCGGCGTGCGCCGCCGACGAGCGCGACGGGGACTTCGATTCCCATCGCGTGGAGCGTGACGCGAAGGCCCGAGGCGACTTCGTGTTCGGTGTCGGTCGGTTGGACCTGCCGAGCGACGCGCTCGACGGCGCTGGCGACGTCGCTACACAGGTCGCGGTACGTTTCGATATCGTCGTCGGTCAGCGGTTGCCGGACCTCCGAGGCATCCACATTTTCGAAGTCTGGCACGTCGAAATCGGCCGCCGCGGGCGTGGGCGAGACGGCCGCGACGCCGCTTTCGAGCGACCCCTCGTACCACTGGTACTGGTGCATCCGCACGTCCTCGTGCGAGACTTCTTCGTGGAGCAGGCGCGTGGCTTCGATGTTGTCGGTGACGACGTGGAATTCGTCGCCGTCGTAGCCGGCGGCCGCGACGCCGAGCGGCGCGTCGCGGGAGACGACGTTGTCACCGCCGGTGAGCCACGCGAAGGAGTTGGGTCGAGCGAACCAGACCGCTTCGAGTCCGCGCTCGTCGAGGAACGCGTCGAGTCGGTCTGCCCGAGATGCGAGTCGGTCGTCCATGCCTCGGACTCTGACCGAACCGACTTGAATCGGACGGCCTGCGCTCCCCTCGTCGCTTTGGTGACACCTTCGACGCCCATACCTGCGAGATATAAGTTTGCGCAGGCCTGAGCATCGCGTATGACACCACGGCTTCGCCGCCTCCTCCTCGGAGGTGCCGCGCTAACGGGCGTCCTGATGGTACTGGGCGTCTACACGGCCGCCTCTGGTGCTGGCCTGACGTGTGCCGGTCGCTGGCCGTTCTGTGACGGCTTTTTGGGACTGTTCCCCGCCAACTGGGGCAGTTTCATCGAGTGGTTCCACCGCCTCGTCGCCATGATTACCGGCTTTTTCATCCTCGGGACGACGGTTCTCGCGTGGCGCGAAGGCGTCGCCGCACGCATCCGCTACGCGCTCGTCGCCGCGACGGTCATCCTCCCGTTCCAAATCGTCCTCGGCGCGCTCACCGTCACCGAGTACGAGTGGGTCATCCTCACCGCGCACTACGTCGTCGCCACGTCCATCTTCACGGCCGTCGTCGCCGCGGCGGCGTGGGGTGTCGCAGACCGCGGCGTCTCCCGTCTGACCGAGACGATTACCGTCGCCGCACTCGGCATGCCCGTGATGGTGCTTCTCGCACCGCACAGTTTCGTCTCGTTCGGCCCGACGTCGCAGGCGATTTACTACGTCGTCGGTCTCGCCACCTACGCCGCGCTCGTCGCCGCGACGTTGTGGGGTCGCACGCCGCGCGCACGCGAGATGTTCAGCGGACGCCTCGCCGTGCTGACCGCCCCGTCGAGCGTCATCGTCGTCGCTCTGCTCATCATGGGTCGGCAGGTGTACGGACCCGCCCTCGAACTCGTCCACCTCGGTGGCACCGTCGTCGCCGCCGTGTTGGTCGTCACTGCGGCAGTGCTCGTTCGACGGAATACGCCTCCCACACGACCCGTGTCGGTCAACGACGCCGACTGAGACGGGTGTCGAAATCCATCGTCTTCGACGCGCCCGTCGGACTCTAATTCAATAACCTCGATTTTTCTTAGACCGATGTTCTACTGATTTACAATCGTCTGTGTGCATTTCAATACTGACTTCATTCCACAAATTCTCTGGCAAATTTCACCATAGTCCACTGATAATCCCACGCGCGTACCGAAGGAGTGTTATACGCCCGTGAAGTAAGAATTGCTTGTTATGAAACGACGTACCTACCTCAAGGGTGCCGCAGGTGCCGGAGCAGCCTTCACGCTCGCTGGTTGTCTCGGCGGCGGTGGCGGTGGAGACGGCAGCGAAACGATTACCATCGGTTCGGACATTCCGTATCGTCCGTTCGAGTACGAGACGACCGAGGGCGAACTCGTCGGCTTCGACGTGGACATCGCACAGGCCGTCTTCACGGACCAACTCGGCTACGAACACGAGTTCCAGCAGACGAGTTTCGACGGCATCATCCCGTCGCTCAACAACGGGAACTTCCGCGTCATCATGTCCGCGATGACCATCACCGAAGAGCGCGCAGAGCAAATCGACTTCTCGGACCCGTACTTCACGGCCTACCAGACTATCGTCGTCCTGAACGACAGCGAAATCGCCGCGAAGGAGGACCTGAAGGGCAAGACGGTCGGTGTCCAGAAGGGGACGACCGGTGCGGCGGCCGCTGAGGAACTCGCATCCGAGTTCGGTGGCGACCTCACCATTCAGCAGTACGACCAGATTACGGGTGCGTTCGACGCGCTCATCAACAATCAGGTCGTCGCGGTCATCAACGACAACACCGTCAACGCCGAGTTCGTCGAGCAGAACGGCAACGTGAAATTCCTCGAAGGCGAGGGCGCGGCGGCCGAACAGGGCAAGAACGCCCCGCCGTACCTCACGCTCACCGTCGAAGAGTACGGAATCGGCTTCCGTCAAGACGACGACGAACTCCGCGAGGAGGTCAACGGCGCACTGCAAGCGATTCGTGACGACGGCACGTACGACGAGATTTACTCCGAGTACTTCTCGGGCTAACCTCGTTCCGCCGCGCGTTTTTATACCAACACTGTGATACTTACTACCAATGGCTGACTCATACTCGGAGGGACGCCCGACTGACGACTACCGAGAGGGCTTCCTCAACGACAAGACGCTCAAGCGCGTCGGCGCGATAGTAGCGGGTCTGTTCACGCTCGCCGTGGGCGCGTTCATCGCCGCAATCATCTTCACGCAGGTGGATTTCGAACTGTTAATCGAAATCATCTACCCGCAGTTCGTCTTCGCGTACCTTCGGGTACTCGGAATCTTCCTCGCGGGGAGCGTCCTCTCTATCATCGCCGGCGTCATCGTCGGTCTCGGACGCGTCTCGAAGACGCGACTCACGAACACGGTTGCGAGTGGATACGTCGAGTTCTTCCGCGGCACGCCGCTGTTGTTCCAACTCATCGTCATCTACTTCGGGGTGCCGGCGTTCTGGCCACCGGGCCAGTTCCCCATCTCCAACTGGGCGATTCCGGCCGCGATTATCGGTCTGACGCTGAACCACGCCGCCTACGTCGGCGAGGCGATTCGCGGCGGTATCAACGCCGTTCCGGACGGGCAGATGGAGGCCGCCCGCTCGCTCGGCATGTCCTACGTGCAGTCGATGCGCGAAGTCGTCCTCCCACAGGCGTGGCGCAACTCGCTCGCCGCCATCGGGAACGACCAGGTCATCCTCGTCAAGGACACCTCGCTCCTGACGGTCATCGCCGTGCCCGAACTCATCAGCGCGTTCCGCAACATCAACTCCGCGACGTTCGACCCGTGGACGCCGATTCTCTTGGTCGCTATCGCGTACCTCGGCATCACCCTGCCGCTCGGCAGAGTCGTGCGGTATCTCGAAGCCCGCGCCGACTGGGGAGGTGACCGCTAATGAGTCTCTTAGAGTTCGACGAGGTAGACAAGTTCTACGGCGAGACGCACGTCCTCAAAGACGTTGACCTCAACGTCGAAGAGGGCGAAGTGTGCGTCATCGTCGGTCCCTCGGGGTCCGGTAAATCGACGCTCCTTCGCTGTGCCAATCGCTTGGAAGAGATTCAGGACGGAGAGATTCGCCTCGAAGGCCAGTCTATCTCCGACCCCGACGCCGACATCAACCGACTGCGTCAGCGCATCGGGATGGTGTTCCAGAGCTTCAACCTCTTCCCGCACAAGACGGCACTGGAGAACGTGACGCTCGGGCCGATGAAAGTGAAAGGCGAGAGCCGAGACGCCGCGAATAGTGAGGCGCGCGAACTGCTCGACCGCGTCGGCCTGTCGGCACAGGAGAGTTCCTTCCCGAACCAGCTTTCGGGTGGTCAGCAACAGCGCGTCGCCATCGCCCGCGCACTGGCGATGAACCCGCGCGTCATGCTCTTCGACGAGGTGACGAGTGCGCTCGACCCCGAACTCGTGGGCGAAGTGCTCGACGTGATGCAGGGACTGGCCGAAGAGGGCATGACCATGCTCGTGGTCACCCACGAGATGGGCTTCGCGCGCGAAGTCGGCGACCGCGTCGTCCTCATGGCCGACGGCAAAGTCATCGAGGATTCGCCGCCCGAAGAGTTCTTCACCAACCCCAAAACGGACCGCGGCAAGCGCTTCCTCTCGAAGTTGCTCTGAACACGGCCGTGGGGACCACCCCCGACGGTCGCGGTCCAGTGGGCATCTTTTCTAAGAAGTAGTTGACTGTCAAAATTGGGAGAGATATCAGCTCTCATATCTAACCGAGTGAGTGAAAAGCTCACGAACGACCCGCGTACAAATCCAGCAACTCACAGAATTTTAACAGTATCAGACCGCCGTACTCCGACGGACGTAATTGTGAGAATATGAACACTCTCGGCCGACATTTCGGGCTCTCAGCCACTCCTCGTGATAGATACTAATGTCTCACAGTAGTCAAGAACATCAGATGAGGGAACAATTCAATAGTATCCTCTGAAAATGCAGAGGTGCGCATGGAAAGTTGGTTCACTCCAGAAATTGCCATTTTACTTATGTATCTCGGAGTGGCACCATCTATCGCAATTTGTTACTTCGTGTGGGACGACCGTCGCAAACCCGGCGTGCTGTGGTTCATCCTGTCCATGGCGACCGGTGGTGCGTGGGCGTTTCTGTTCGCAACGTTCACCCTCGTCAAAGACCCCGGTCTCACACTCGCGCTGGCGAACTTCTTCTGGGTAGTGATACCGACTGCAGCAGTCACGATGTTTCTCCTCGCCTACGAGTTCGTGTTCAAGCGTAACGTCTCACGGCGGGTCGCGGTGGCGGTGTTCCTCCCAATCTTCGTCTTGTTCGTCCTTTCGTGGACCAACCCCGACAATCTGGTGTTTACGCCCGAGTACCGCGTTGGGCCGAACGGGTATCTGTACGCACCCAGTTTTGGCGGCCCCGTCAAAGTCTTCGTCACGAAAATCTACGGATACCTCCTCGTCTTCTTCGCGGCGGGGATGTTCGTCGGCGAGGCGCTTCGAACGACCGGCGTCCAACGACGGCAGACACTCTATCTCTTGGTCATCTTCTCGATGCTCATCCTCTCGACGATGGTCAAAGTTGCCGGACTGGTTCCGGACTACTTCGACCCGACGTCCGTCGTCTACTCGCTGTCTGGAGTGCTCTTTGCCTTCTCTATCAACAAACACGGGCTGATGAAGTTCGTCCCCGTGGCGCGAGAGCAGACGTTTCAGGAGGTCTCAGATGCGATTTTCGTCATCGACACCGAAGGGACCGTCGTCGATGTCAACGATGCCGCACGAACGTTGTTCGGGTCGCAAATCATCGGCACGCAGATAACAGACGTTCTGGACGACCACGCGACTGCAACCCAGAACGGACCGACGAAGACTTTCGAGTTACAACACGACGACGAGACTCGCTACTTTTCGGTTCACACTTCGACGATGGCCTACGGGAGGGGTCTCGAAGGCGAGATAGTGGTGTTGAGCGAGATTACGGCGCTCAAAAAGCGGGAGAACGAACTCAACCTCCTCAAACAGATTCTCTCTCGGGTGTTCAGACACAACATCCGAAACGACCTCAACGTCATCGCTGGACACGCACAAATCATCAGAGATAGCTCACAGGACGACGTCGCGGGGTGGGCCACGCGAATCCACGACCGGTCGATGAAAATCGTCAAACAGGCCGAAAAAGCGGGGAAGATAGAGTCGGTGTTCTCCTACGACGAGACCGTCCAGCGGTCGCTCGCGGACCTCGTGAACAAGGCGAGAACGAACGCTTCGGCGGATTTCGATTCGAACGTCTCGTACGACGTTGCGGACGTGTTCGTCGAAGTGCATCCCCGCTTCGACCTCGCGGTACAGGAACTCATCGACAACGCGCTGACTCACCACACCGGACCCACCGAATCGACCGTCGTCGTCTATTCCGAGGTGACCGACACGAGCATCACGTTGGTGGTCGAAGACGACGGTCCCGGACTCCCACCCGGTGAGATCGACGTGCTGAAAGCCGAAGAAGAGACAGTACTCGAACACGGCTCTGGAATCGGACTGTGGCTGGTCCACTGGATTGTCATACGGTCTAACGGTGAACTCCTCGCCGACGTCACCGACTCGGGAACGCGTGTCCGTATTCGTCTCCCCAAACCGTGACCGAGAGCCATCCGAGAGAGTGGGCCGCATCGAAACAGATGCAGACAGTCGATACGTACTCGAAAATGAGACCGACACACTTCCATGAAATGGCTGACAATAGGCTTATCAAACCATATACAGACCGTCTCGTATGGGTGTAGGAACGCTCCGATTCTTGTTTTTAAAATTAAATATCTGGTTGTGTCTCGGGTCGTCGCTGATGGTCGGTATCTCCGCTCTGGCGTTGTCTATCCCGCTCGCGTCCGTCGGCGTCGGATTGCTCCTCCCGCCGCTGTTGTTCTACTTCATCTACGTCGAAGACCGGCGAAACGTCTCGCCCGAAGACGAGGTGAACCAACCGTACCGAACCGCGCTGGTTCGGCGATATCAAACGGCGCTCCTCGTCACTGAATCCGCCGCGTTAGCTGGCTACACAGTCTTGTTGGGATGGCTCGTCCTCGAGCGACCGGACCTCGGCGTACTGTACTTCCTCTTGGGACATCTCCCACTCGGCGTGCTCGTCATCTACGGACACCTGAAGCGACACCCGACGTTCGACTCGGTGGCAGTCGGGGCGACGTGGGCGTTCGTCATCGTCTTCGCGCTCGTCGTCTCGACCACCCAGCGCGTGACGTGGGAACTCGTCGGCGTCTTTCTCGGGTGGTTCTTCATCACGTTCGCCGGAGTCGAATCGCGGAACATCCAGGACATCGACGGCGACACACAAACGAATAAGACGACGCTGGCGGGGTATCTCGGCCAGCGACTCACGATCGCCTTCGTCGCGGTGATGAAATCACTCGGCGTCGTGACGTTCTGGCTCGTTTCGGGCCGACTCGTCGCAGTGCTCGCACTCGGCTATCTGCTGTTGCTCCGACTGTTTCGAACGTTGACCAAGCGAGAGGCGAACCGAATCGGCGACTAAGCGACTGACGCTCAGAAGAAGTCGGACAGTCCGGCCTGTCCGTCGTCCGACGACGCTGATTTCTCCGAGTCCGTCCCGGCATCGTCGTCGAACACGTCCGGTTCGTCGTCTTCCTCGTCTGCATCATCGATTTCGATTTCGGCAGCGTCGTCAGCCAGCGAGTCCATCCCCGCGAACGCGCCGTCGGCGTGTTCCTCGATTTGTTCTTCGCGCAGCGTTTGGGCGTCTTCGACCACCGACTGAACCTTGTTGGTCGTCTCGCCGCTCCCGGTGATGTAGGAGACGTGCGACTCGTCGAGGTCGTAGTAGGCGGCCATCGCCACCGTCAGTTCTCGGGGTTTGCAGTGATGCGTCAGCGCCGAGAGGAACGGGAGCACTTCGCGGCGGGCGGTCGCCGTGCTGAACCCGCCTTTCGTCGCAATCTGCTGGAGCACCGTATCGCGCGTCTTGTTCCGCGTCGAACGGTAAGGCGCGCCACCATATCTGGTCCACCCACCGCGGGTTCGGTCGCGGGAGGCGGCGACACCGGCAGAGAGGTTGTCCGTCGCATAGCGCCAGTAGGAGTAGTTCTGCGAGGCGCGCACCCGCCCGAGCCATCGGTCGGCGTTGGCCAGGAAGTCGTAGGCGCGGGCGAGTTCGTCGGGTTCGTAGACGAGCGACACCTTGTCCTCGACCCACTTGGTGAGGTCGTCGGGCGTCTCGTCCACGTCGTAGGTGGTGTAGAGCGCCTCCTGTGCCGACTCCTCTTTCAAGACGGCGTCGAGGAACTCGAAGAGACCGACCGTTCGGTTGCGGTCGCCCATGACGACCATCTCTTCGGTGATTTCGTCGCGCCCTTCGGCGATTGCCTGCAGGTCGTTGACCGCAGACCGGAGGTCGCCGCTGGTCTGCTCGGCGATGCGTTCGAGCGCCTCCGACTCGAACTCGATTCCCTCCTTTCGGCAGATGTCGCGGAGGACGGGAACGATGGAGCGAGACGACACGTCGCGGAACTCGATTTCGCGGCAGGCGTTTCGCAGGCCGCGACTCATGTCGTAGAACTCGTTGGCGATGAGGACGATTGGCTGACTCGAAGATTTGACGAGGCGCGTAATCGCGCTCGTGCCGCCGCGGTCGTAGTTGCCGTGGATGTTGTCCGCCTCGTCGAGGATGACCAACTGCCGGGTGGACGTACCTGTCGAAGAGCCCGAGAGCGTGGCGTTCTTCGCCGCACGTCCGGCGAACCGCTCGATAACGTCGGCGGTTCGCTGGTCGGACGCGTTCAACTCGACCGTCTCCCACCCCATGTCCTGTGCGAGCGCGTGGGCAGCAGAGGTCTTGCCGATGCCCGGACTGCCGTGGACGATGACCGCCTCTCGGTGGTCGTCCCACGTCTTCGCCCACTTGCCGAAGGCGTCGCGGGCCTTGTTGTTGCCGCGGACCTCGGAGAGCGTGGATGGGCGATATTTCTCCGTCCAGTCTACCATTGAATCGAGAGAAGAGCGAGGCGCGTTTAGTGGTTGCGGAGCGAGGGTACTCGGCGGGTGACGACTGGGCGACTGGCATCGAGGACGAAACTGCGTCGTCTGCTACCAAATGTCAATATCCAGAAAAATTATACCCCCCGCCCGAGTGCGCTCAATTCCATGTTTCCCGACGAAATTGTGACCCCGCGGCTCCGGCTGCGGCCGTACACGCGGGAGGTCGTTGACCCGTTGGACGCCTATCAACACATGGGTGCGTCACGGTCGGCTACCATCAAAGAAGAGACCGAATACGTCACGTGGGACCCCCACGACACGCCCAAAGAGACGCTCGACTACTTCGAGTTCACCGAAAAGAGCCGAAAGGAGGCGACCGGTGCGACCTACGCCATCTTCCCGCGCGAGGGCGAAGACGGCGCAGGTGAGTTCGCTGGCACGGCAGGCTTCAAACCCGAGTGGGACAAGAAGCGCGCCGTCTTCGGCATGTGGCTCAGAAAGGAGTTCTGGGGCCGCGGCTACTCGGGCGAGCGAGCGGCGGCCTTTTTCGCCTGCGTCTTCGACGTGCTCGACCTCGAAGTCGCCTACGTCCACGCGCTGACGGGGAACGAGAAGTCGTGCCGAGCCATCGACAAGTACGTCAGCCGAGCGGGCGGGCAGGAAGACGGCACCTTCCGCAACGAAGTCGTCCACGGTGACGACCCGGCCGATACGCGGGCGTGGTCGGTGACCCGCGAGCAGTGGGAGGAGGCGACCGGCGGCGAGTACGAGGCAGAATTCCACTGGGAGGACCGCCGATGAGCGACCTCTACCCGACGAAAATCGAGACCGAGCGGTTGCGATTCGTGCCGGTGCACACCCAGCACGTCCTCGACGCGTACGAAATCTGTTCGGCCGACGAAATCGAAGACGTGACTCGGTTCATGCCGTGGGGTCGCCACGAGACGCCGAAGACGACGTTCGACTTCCTCGCGCAGGAGGAAGAGGCGTGGAACGACCACGAGACCGCCGATTACGCGATTACCCTCCGCGAGAGCGAAGACGGCGCTGGCGAGGTCGCTGGCTTCGGCGGCCTGCACACGGAGTGGGACCGTCGCGTCGGCGGACTCGGTCTGTGGCTTCGTCCCCCGTTCTGGGGGCGCGGCTACTCGGGCGAGCGGGCAGAAGCGCTCGCGGCGCTCGCCTTCGACGTGCTCGACTTAGAAGTCGTCACGGTGAGCCACGTCGTCGAGAACGAGAAGTCGAAGCGCGCAATCGAGAAGTACGTCGAAAGACTCGGTGGCCGACGCGACGGCACCAAACCGAACAACATAATCATCGACGGCGACCCCCGCGACGAGTACTTCTACAGCGTCTCGTGCGAGGAGTGGCTCGACGCGACGGGCGGCGAGTACGACGCCGAGTTCTACTGGGACTGACCCAGTTCGGTACTACTGGGACTGGCTCAGTTCGGTGTTACTGGGACTAGCTCAGTTCGGTGTTACTGGGACTGGCTCAGTTCGGTTCGACCGGCTTTCGGGAGGCTCCCGGCGACCACTTCGCCGCCTTTGAGCACCGCGGTCGGGTCGTTCAGCACCGTCAGGTCCGCCAGCGGGTCGTCGTCGAAGACGAGGATATCGGCGTACGCGCCCGGTTCGACCACGCCACACCCATCTAGTCCAATCGCCTCGGCCGAGTTTTCGGTCATCGCGCGAATGGCCTCCAGTGGCTCCATCGCGTGCTGTGCCATGAACTGAATCTCGGAGGCGTTGCCGCCGTGGAAGTTGAACGGCGTGCCCGCGTCGGTGCCGCCCGCGATGGTGACGCCCGCTTCGACGGCCATCCGGAACGATTCGAGGTGTCGCTCGTAGACGACTTCGGTCTTCGCCACGTCCTCTTTCGTCGCGGCTTCCGTGTTGCGGACGATATGATACGGCGCAGAGAGTGTTGGCACGAGCGTCGTGTCGGTGTCGAGAAAGAGATCGATGGCCTCCTCGTCGAGGAACGTCCCGTGTTCGACCGTATCGACGCCGGCCTCGATGGCCGCTTTGACGCCCTCGGCACCGTGGGCGTGGGTGGCAGCGTGGACGCCTCGGTTGTGTGCCTCGTCCACGATGGCGTGGAGTTCGTCGTCGGTGAACGCGACCGCACCGGGGTCGCTGCCGGGCGTGGTCACCCCGCCGGTCGTCATGAACTTGATGAAGTCCGCACCCTGCTTGACCTGCTCTCTGACGGCTCTTCGAGCGTCCACGGGACCGTCGATTTCCCGGCCCATGTGGTGGCCGTGCCCGCCGGTGATAGTAACCGACCGGCAGTTCGCAATCATCCGCGGGCCGGGCACGTCGCCAGCCTCGATGGCGCGCTTGAGCACCACGTCGAGGTCGCGGGCACCCATCGCACGAACGCCCGTGATACCCGCTTCGAGCGTCTTTCGCGCGTTTCGGGCTTCCACGAGCGTGAGTTCGGCATCGGACATGCCGACGACATCGACGACGCTTCGCTCGCCAGACAGCGAGAAGTGGAGGTGTGCATCGACGATGCCGGGCGTGACTGTCTTCCCGGTGAGCGAGACGACGCGCTCGTCGTCTCGGGGGTCGAGGTCGCCGACGTTCTCGATACGCCCCGATTCACCGTCGATTCGGATATCCGTCTCGGCGACGAGAGAGTCCCCGGAAATCAACCGTCCGTCACGAAGTAACATAGCTTCGCTCTCGCCGCACACCTCTTGAACGTAGCTGTCTTTGGTGGCGTGTGTCACGCGAGTGACCGCTGGTATCGCCCCACACGGCGGCCACGAGACATATATGGGGGACGGACATTCCCTGTTGATACCATGTCAGTGGCGACTGCATCGGCCTCTGATTCGAACCGAACAGCCAGCACCATCGCGGTTGGCGCAGCCACCGGTCTCGGTGCCGCCATCCTCGGGTATCTCGCAACCTATCTCGCCACGTCCTCGACTATCGAGAACTCGACGGCGAGTCAGGTGCTCGAAGCCCTCGGCCAAGACATCTCGACGTGGAAGGTCGTCGGCTGGGTGTTCATGAACGCCCACGGCGTCGTGACGACGTTCCCCGCCCTCTTCGGCGGTACCTCCGCCGTGAACCTCATCGAGAACGTCGATGCGTTCTCGGCAGTCCTGTACGTCGTTCCAGTCGTCGCGCTCGTCGCCGCGGGCGCGCTCGCCGTCGTCGTGAGCGGCGCGACCACGACGAAAGCCGGCGCTATCGCTGGCGCATCGACCGTCGTCGGTTACCTGCCGGTCGCGGTCGCGGGCATCGCGCTCTTCGCTATCACCATCGGTGAGTCGGTCGCCCGTCCGGACCCGGTGACCGCAATTCTCCTCGCCGGCGCTGTCTACCCCGCGTTGGTCGGCACGCTCTCGGGCGTTGCGACGGCGGCGCTCAGATAACGCGCGTTCGTTTTCGCGCTCGCTCTCTTCTCACAGGTCGCGGGCGACGAGTTCGCCCCAGTGGTCGAACCCGTAGCGGTCGTAGAACGCCCGCGCCCGCTCGTTCTTCCGGTCTACGTCCAGTACCATCCGGTCTAACGGGAGGTCCTGCGAGCGGGCGTGGTCGAGGACGGCCGTCATCAACTCGTCGGCGACCCCCGTCCCGCGGTAGTCGGGGTCGAGGAAGATTTCGTTGAGCACCGCGGCGTCCCAGACGAACGTCATCTCCTCGGGGAGTGCGAAGGCGTAGCCGACGAGCGTCGGGTCGTCCGTGTCTGTGGCCGCCGCATCGACTTCCTCCGTGACTTCAGCGACGACCACACAACCGGGGTCCGACTCCGCACAGCGTTCGACCCACGCGAGGTAGCGCGCCCGATAGTCGTCGGTGAGTTTCGCTTCGTATTGTTGGAGTTTGTCGTCGCCGCCGGTCCCGTCGCCGATACCGAGTTCGAACCCGCGTTTCAGCTCCCAAAGTGCGTCGGCGTCCGTCGGTTCGTAGGGACGAACTTCGACGCCTCCTGCTGGACTGCTCATGGCCTCCCCTGTGCCGCCATCGGATATGAACGCTCGGACTCACCGCTTCGGGTCGGACTCGCTCAAACCGGTTCGCGCTCACTGTTCCGGTTCGTGACTCGATTCGGGCGTCGCGTCCGTGCGCGAGCGAACTCGGAAGGGAGCGCGAGCGTGGATGCGTTCGAGCGCGAGGCGACTCGTCACCACGCCCGTACCGATGACGACGAGCATCAACTCCAACCCCGACGACGCGAACGGGGCGATTCGCTCGGCGTCCGCGGGGTCTGTACCGGGAGTCGGGTCCACGACGGTGCTGTAGTGGAAGTCAGCGGTAGTCGGGGCCGGTTCGGGTGGACGGACTTCGAAGAACGTCTGGACGAACCCGCGCGTGCTCGACCACTCCGCGTGGCCGTTGACGGCGTAGAAGGCGTCGTGGACCGGATAGAACGCGTTGACGCCGTTGGTGAAGAGGTCCGGAAAGATGCCGCCGCCGAGCAGGGCCGCGATGGCGACCCACGCGACGACGACGCCGCGCACCCCCCAGCGCCGCCGAATCACCGACTGACGACGAATTCGCGTGTCGTAGACGACGAGCGCGACGAGTAAGAGAGGTAACAAGAGCGTGTGGAGGAGGGCGCGATGACTCCCGGGGAGAACCGTACTCGTGAACGAATCGAGGTCGGGCACGGCGGTGGCGACGAGGACGACGGCGAGACTGCGCGTGTCGAACCACCGGCCGAGGAGGGCGACTCCGATGAGTCCGCCGACCGCGAGATGAACGAGGGTCGATGGCATACCTCACACTCTGGCTATCGGATAATGAGCCTTTCCGGGAGGTTCGTCAGGCGACGAATGCCCCTTTCGACACGCTTTTGCGGTGGACTCTCGCACCTCTTCGCATGCCTGTCTCGTCCGTCGTACAGAGGTGTACCCAATGACGGCGACTCCCCGCGACGACCTCGCCCGCCGTATCGCAGGCGAAATTACCCTCTCGTCCGACCCCGGTGCGACGCTCCGGAAGTGGCGAACCGACTTCGATATCTCGCAGACGGCACTCGCCGAGCAACTCGACGTGTCCTCCTCGGTCGTCTCCGACTACGAGAGCGGCCGCCGCGAGAGTCCCGGTATCGGCGTCATCCGCCGCATGGTCGAAGCCCTCCTCGACATCGACGAGGCCCGCGGCGGCAGTCGAATCCGCCAGTACGCCCGCGTCCTCTCGGCCGGGTTCGAGAGCGAAATCGTCCAAGACCTTCGGGAGTACCCCACGTCGATTCCGCTGGACACCTTCTACGACGCTATCGGCGCGACCAAAATCGTCGATGGCGACCAGGACCGCATCAGCGGCCACACCGTCATCAACAGCATTCAGGCCATCACGCGCCTCTCTTCGGAGGAGTTCTACCGCCTCTACGGGCAATCGACCAGTCGCGCACTCGTCTTTACCGACGTGACCCGCGGCGAGTCGCCACTCGTCGCCATGCGCGTCGTCACCCCCACGCCCAACGCCGTCGTCCTTCACGGCCTGACCGAGGACGAACTCTGGGAACACGCGCCGTCGCTGGCGACAATCGACGGCTTCGCGCTCGCCGTGACCAACGCCGACCTCGACGAGATGCTCGGCAACCTGCGGAAACTTCCGTAGGAGAACAACTCGGGACGCTTGATTGTCTGCCGAAAGCCGAAAAAAGCCGAAGGTACTTCCGGCGAATGGCAGTGTATGCACATCCACCGCCTCGAAGCGTACCTCTCGACCGAATTCGTCTACCCGGTCAGTACGCGACAAGTCATCACCCAAATCGGCACTATCGAAGTCGAAGCTCCCGACGTCGATGATTCCGAGAGCATCGAGACGATTCTCGAACCGCTGGGGTCTGTGGTCTGCGACTCACCGCAGGACCTCTACAACACGATTCTCGGCAACCTGAGTGACGACTTCATCGGTCGGAAGTTCTACGACGACCGCGGGGCGAACCCGATGCCGACACCGAAGTCGGCGACGGACCCGGAGAACCAGTCGTTCTGAAAATCGAGGAGCTACTTTTTGCGGCGTGAACGGTTCGCGTGAGCGACTCGCGTTACTCCACGTATTCGTAAGCTCGGAGCAATGAATTGCTCCAGCTCCACACTCACTCCGTTCGTGTGAATCCCGAAGCGGCAAGCCGCTTCGTCTCCGCGTTCGCTTCGCTCACGCGGACGCAACCGCTAGAGTACGTCTATTCGACGTACTCGTAGCGGCGCTCGTTCATCCGGCCCCATCCCGTGAAGACGAACTCTTCTTCGGGTTGGGTGAGTTCCTCGACTTCGACTTCCTTCTCGTGGTTGTGCACGTCGTGGATGAGTTCGTACTCGTCGAAGGAAATCTCGTAGCGCGCGTCGAGTTGCTCGTCGATGTTGAGCGCGTCCATCTCTTCGAGCCAGTTCTCCTGGACGGTCTCGGCGTGAATCTCTGCCTGCGCGCCCGACCCGTAGGAGCCGACGAGGAGCTTCTTGCCGACCATGTCCGTGCCTTCCTCGGCGGCGGCTTTCAGTGCCGACGTGCGGGCGATGTGGACCGACCCGGTGTACCAGTTGCCGACGACGCTGGAGATGTCGAGCGTCGGGTCGATGACGCGGTCGTACCACTCGCGGTACGCGTCGGTCGTCTTGAGTTCGTCCATGTAGGCGCGGATGGCCTCTTCGTACTCGTCCCACGTGTCGAACTGCTCTTCGCGGGGTTGGCGTCCGATTTCCTCGGCGAGTTCGTCCTCGATCTCCGTGTCGCGGCTCATGTGCCGGAAGCCGAGCAGTGCGGCCTTCCGAACCATGCCGGGGAACGGCGTGTGGAACGGGATGTACTCGAAGTTGTCCGGGTGGGTGCGACCGGCGACGCTCTCGTAGTCTTCGAGCGCCTCGCGCATGCGTGCGAGGTAGACCTGCATCGAGCGCTTGCCGTCCACAGACGGGAACTGCTGATTGGGCTTGAGGAAGTCCGTCTCGTCCATGCTACCGTAGCCCTGTTCGGTCGAGAGTTCGACGATGTCGGGGTCTTCGTCGATGAGCATCGCCACCGCGCCCGCGCCCTGCGTCGCCTCGCCGGGGTCGCCGCGCTCGTAGAGTGCGGTGTCGGTTGCGATGACGAGCGCCGCGCGGCCGCGGTTGCGACCCGCCTTAATCCAGTTGTATGCGTCGTCGAGACTCTGCGTCCCGGCGATGCACGCGAACTTGCGCTCGCCCTTGTTGGCGTGGCGGAAGTCGCCCTCGAACACCTGTTCGAGACAGCCGGCGATGTACGTCGAGACCGGCTTGGAGTTGTCGAATGCGGACTCAGTTGCAACGTCGATGCGGCCGATATCGTCCGGTGTCAGGCCCTTTCGGACCATCAGGCGCTTTGCGGCGTTCGCGCCCATCGTCACGATATCCTCGTACACGTCCGGGAACGACGAGGTGTAGAGCCCCAGCCCTTTGGTGTACTTCTCCGGGTCTTCGCCCTTGACCGGTGCGAAGGTGTTGGGAAGGTCTAAAACGAGGTTACCCGTCCAAATCTCGATGGCGTCGATGCCGACGGAAGTCATGGTCGGACGTACAGAACGGGGGGATAAGATTTTGTCGATGGGGAGTTACGTCGGTTGTCGAAATTACGGGTCGGTCCCGTCGGCGGTGTCGGTGACGAACACGATGTCAACGACCGTGCCCGTGTCGTCGTAGACCAGTATTCCGACGCGATAGTCGGTTCCTGCGCCGTCACCACTGAGTATCTGTTCGTTGTTCCGACTTCGAGCGGCCACTTGCGTGGTTGCGGTTGCCCCGTTGCCATTGAGGTTGAGTGCCGCGAGTTCGACCTGGCTGAAGTCACCGGACGAGACGGTGTAATCGGCCCGGTATCTGACGTTGTTCGTGTTCGTGTTCGTCCGGTCTTCGACGTTGAGCGAGCTAACCGACGCGCTACTGCCGTCCGACAGGTCGTCGTTGCCCGCCGGGTTCTGGGCGTCGGTCGTGTCAGTCATCGTTCGAGACTCTGCTACGTACTCCCCGCTCGGACCGTCGTAAATCACATCGACCGTAACCTCGAAGGACTGTCCCTGTCCGTAGCCGGGTTCTGTGCGGACACTCCCCCGCTGGGTCGTTTGTTGGCCGGAGTCGGAAGCGCTGCTCTCGGTCGATGCCATCTCGACCTCGACGCGTTCGAACGAAGCGTTCGTATCACCGATGTCGTACGAGACGACGAACGCCGGGTCGTTCGAGCGGACGTTCGTCAGGTCGTCAACCCGCATCGAAATCGACGGGCTTGGCGGCGTGTCGGTCACGGTGATAGTCGTCGTTTCCGTGTCCGTCGAACCCCCGTCGTCAGTGACGGTTAATTCGACGGTGATGGAGGTGTCTTCAGAGACAGTCTCGGGCGCGTCGAACATCGGCGTCGCCGAGTCGGAATTGGAGAGGCTCGCGTCGCCTGTCGGGTCGTTCGTGATGGTCCAGTTGTAGTCGGTAATCGTCCCGTCGCTGTCCGAACTTCCCGTCCCATCCAACTCTATCGACGAACCAGCACTCGTCGTGTACGGTCCCCCGGTATCGGCGGTCGGAGGTGCGTTACCACCCGGGGTATCGACCACGGTCAGATTCAGCGTATCCGCCGCGGACGTGCTGCTCACCCGTATCACCACGCTGCCGGTCGAACCGACGGTTGCGACGGTCGAGAATACACCGTCGCCGTTGGAGTCACTCTCCTCGGACGGTTGCAGGTTCGTCACGACACCGGAGTCGTTTGCGTAGAAATCGACGTTCACGAACGCTTCGTTGGGCGTCGTGAACGCTTCGAGGTCGAACTTGTCGTTCGAATCCGCTGCCAAGTCGTACGTACACGTGTCGCCGTCACAGTTCGTTATCCCGGGCTGTGACTCGATGGCGCTCTCGTCCCACTCGATATCGTACGAGGAGGAACCCTCACCGCCGCTTTGAGCATCGTACACGTCGAACGTCGTCGTCACGTCGGGGCGACTGGCCCCGTCGTAGGCACCGTCTCCCGGACTCTTGTCAGCGCTCGCTCGGACCGTGACCGAGTCCGAACCACTCTCGTCGGGGTCGTATTCGACGGTGATTCGGCCGTCTCCGTCGGTCTTTACTCCGGACAGAGTCGTGCCACTCGTTCCGTTCTGAGCCACCAGTTCGCCCGAACCCGCTGTGACAGAGAGGTTCACCGTCTCGCCGGAAACCGGGTTGTTGTAGCGGTCGCGGACTTCGAACGTCAGCGGCACCGTAGCATCGTCTCGGGCGCTGTTCGGAACGGAGCCGACGCGAGTCAGGTAGTGTGCAGACGGCTCATCGACACCGCTTCCGAGTCCGACGACGCCGATTCGAAGGTCGTAGGTCGCCCCGCGTTCCAGCTCGACGACGACGGTGTTCCCCGGGCCGGGTCGCACGTCGGAGACGTAGGCGTCGGGGTCGGTTCCTGCCGAATCGAGTTCGCCAGCGTCTTCGAGAGACGTCTCCCACTCGTCTGCGGTGAGGTTCGTCGGAATAGTCAGCGTCACGTTCCGCGACGAGTCGTTGCTCGTGATGGGCACGCTCCGGACGCTCGGACTCACCGACTGCGCGTCCACACTCGCCGCTCCGACACCGTTCTCGGAGTAATTCCCCGTGAGGATGACGAGCGAAATGCGACGGCCATCGACGAGTGACTGCGGCGAGAGTGTGCCGTTGTAGCCGTTCTCGAAGCGATTGTATGCGAGGCTGTTCTCGTACACCGTCGTCGGCGTCTCTTGGAGAAGGTTGTAGTCCGGCGTGTACACGAGCGATTTCGTCGAGAAGCCAACTGTCCCACTGACGTAGTCGCTCACTTCGTCGTCACTGGTCGTTACGTTCGAAACCGAGAGTGTCCCTAACTCCTGTGTCCGTAGGGACCCAGAGGCGACGCCGGGATTGACGAAGAACGTCCGACTCGGATAGCGCGTCCCGAGTGTAATCTCGCTGGGCGAGGTGGTCGCCTTCGATGCGCTCTCGACGATGGCACCCCGCAACGAGGTGAACTCGTCGTGGACCTGCTGGTTGTGTTGGAACTCGACCTGCTCGTTCTGGTTGGGGACGACCGTCGCTTGGTACATCGACATCGAGATGATAATCATCCCGAACAGCAGCACTGCCCCGACCTGAACAGTGACTGCGCGCGTGTCGTCCCGAAACGTCATTCGTACGTGTAGCCGAAGTAGACACCTAAAAAGTCTCCCCTCCGGGATGTCACGAAAACGGGAAGAACGCGAGTGGAAAAGAGACCGAACTTACTCGTCTTCTTCGACGACTTCCGGTTCCGAGAGGCCGCTCTTGAGGCTGTCGAGACCGTTGACCCACTCGGTGACGTAGCCGAATTCGATCTCGTCGAGGACTCCGATGTCGAGGTCCTCGCCGTCGATGACGACGGTACCGACCTGCACGAGGTAGCCGAGTGCGGCGTCCATGTCCTCTGCGGCTTCCGCGTCCGCGGCCGCGAGGATGTACGCCTCGACAGTGTCTTCGAGTTCGGTCGGACCGGCGACGATGTACTCCTCGGCGGCGAAGAACGCACACGAGAGACTGGTCTGGACGCTGCCGATGAGCATGACCGCCTCTTCGCCCTCGTCTTCGAACTCCGGTTCGCTCATGACGATGTCGTGGACCGTCGAGAGTTCGTCGAGCGCGCCCTCTTCGTCGAGGGTACCGTCGTCGTACGCCGCGAGAATCTTCGCAATGGCGATTGCGGCGTCGTTCTGGATGTTCATCAGCAGGCGGCCGGTGTCCTCGCTTTCGAGGTCGAGGTCCTCTTCGGAGACGCGAGTCAACCAATTTTGCCACCGTTCTGGCGAGTAGTACCGTTCTTCGGCCTCAGTCATACCTACACCGTCCCGTGCCGGACTCAAATGCCTTTCCTATCTCTGGTTGAAATCATGTCATTCACAGGCGTGTGGCGGTGTGGCGAGGAACCGCCGAATTACCGGTCGAACGGCGCTTCGGCGTCGAATTACCGGTTCAGCGTCGCTTCGGTGTCGATATCGTACACGTGCGCGGGCGTCTCGACGTGTGCGTTCGCCACCGCATCGTCGTAGCCTTCTTCCAGTAGCCAATCGACGCGTCGCGGGACCGTCTTCGGACCCATCACCGCGCCGGGACGGTCAGGGTCGTCGATGAAGTCGGTCTCCATGAGGAACGGCTCGCCGCGCGCGACGGCGTCTTCGAGGCGGTCCTTGTCGCTCATGACACTCGGCGTGCCGCCGGTGAGGTGTCCCTGCGCGTAGTGTTTGACGACGCGTTGTTCGGGGACGCCGCGCTCGGCCGCCCACTCGGCCACGTCGGAGAGGTCCGTCGTCGATTCGGTGTGGAGTTGGAGCGCACAGTCGTGTTCGGCCGCGAGCGAGAGACCGTGTCGGAGGACGGCGTTCGACGCCTCCCACACGGCGTCGGTCACGTCGTAGTGCGGGCGGCCGGATTTGAGCGCGAGCGCGTCGCCCGACTCGACGTATTCGGCCGCGACGGAGAGTCCCGTGCACATCAGGTCGCGCGCGTCTTCTGGGTCGTAGCCGCGGTCATCGACGAGTTTCGAGACGAGTCCGGGGTGGACACCCAACACCGGCCACGCGCGGCCGTCGAGAAGTTCGGACGCTTCCTTTACGACCTCGATGGTCGTCTCGAACGTCGGCCGGAAGTCCTCGCGCGTTTCGACTTCGTGGCCCAGCAACCACGACGGTTTGTTGACGACGAGGAGATGCGTCCCGCCGCTGCGCGCGAAGTCTTTGACGGCCTCCAGTCCGCGGCCGTGGTCCGGGTCGAGGTGGAGGTGATTGTCGAGAACCGGCGTGTCGAACTCCTGCATGTGCGCAGGGTCGTCGTGGTGGGAAAAAAGCGAACCGTTCGAGCGCCCCGACAAGTCACTATCCCAACACGTAATTCGATGGCGAGCGCATCGACCACCGATGGTGCCAGTCGCATCGATGTTGACAGTCGTCGTGAATAGTCCGTTCGCGGTGGTGGTTCTCACCGCGAGTGTGGTCGCGTTTCAGGCGTCGATTCTCATCTCGCTCGGTTGGTGGGTTGCCCGCGACGCCAGCGCCCGCGGCTTCGACCACACGCTGCTGTTGGGCACTGTGTCGGCTCTCACACCGATTGGGTTGCCGTACTACCTCTACATGCGGTATCGAACTGCCGACCAGACTCGCCAGAGACCGGCGTCGAAGACCGACCGACTCCTCTCCACGTGGGCGAGTGCAGGAGTGGCTGCGTTTTTGACGAGTGCCGTCCTCGCCCCGCCGGACCCGTTTTCACAACTGTTCTACGAGTTAGCCGGACTCGCCATCCTCCTTCCGTGTGCCTACTTTCTGGTCTACCGCGGTGGGTACCGTCGAATTCGCGGGTCGAACACCTGAGGTCACTCGTCGTTCGTCACGTCGTCGAAGGTCACTCGGTCACGTCGTCGAGGGTCATCGCGTGCGTGGCGGCGTTCTGGAGGGCATCGGAGCGGCCGTAACTCCCCGGCGCGAGCGCTATCGTCTTGATTCCGTACTCGTTGGCGACTTCCAGTGCGGGCTTGAAATCGGTGTCCCGCGAGGCGATGACGATGGCGTCCGCGAGTCCTTCGATGGCGTATCTCGTCATGTCGATAGCGAGTCTCACGTCCACGTCGCCGCTGGTGACGACGACTTCGAACCCGCGCGCTTCGGCCGCCTGAATGAGACCGGGGGTCGCGTGTTCGTCGAGATAGAGTCTGGTCGCGCTCATCTGCCCGCCGAGTGCCCGTGCCGCTTCTCGGATGTCGTCGAGGTCCACGTCGAACTCGTCGCGGAGGACGTTCGGTCCGTCCACGAAGAGGGCGACGCGGTCCGAGGGGGCGGCCCCGGGACCGAATAACCGCCGCAAGAGGTCCATACTGTGTGTCACCCGAGTGCCGGGTAAATCTGTGCTGGTTCGGAGATTGCGCGTTTTTTGAGAAGGTGCCGACAGTCTCGGAAAATGTACTGTGAAATCTGAATTTCAGTCAAGCGAACCACTATTTACCCCTCTACCGAAGCCGAGAACGCCCATGGCAGGCCCGCTGGCCCTCCAACGACGAGGCACTCCACGCAGACACTCACTACGCAATCCAGCAGGTGAACGCAGTGGTGGCATGAGGCACAGCAGTCCGGGCGACGAACGCCGAGAAACTGTTCAGCGCGCCTGACTCTCGGCTTTTTCGAAACCACGACGAACTGATAGCGTCTGCTGTCGTACTCCTACGCATGCACGGGGAGACGCAAGTCACGGTGGGTGTGCTTGGATTTCACGACAGTCGTGAGACCAAGGCAATCAGTAACGCCATCAGCGAGTTGGGTCACACCGCCGTGTGGCTTCACGAGGACGTTATCGGCGTGGACGTCTCGCCCGATGGGGTGACGCTCGAACCCGACGTGGACGTCGTCGTCAACCGGCTCCTCCTCTCGAAGTCTCGAATGCCGCTCGAAGACCTCTCGATTGCGAGTTGCTACGCCGCGGTTCGTCCCGTCTGCAACGACCCGCGAAACGTCCTGTTCGCGGTGCACAAACAGGCGACTGCGGCCCGTCTCGCCGCCGAAGGAATCCCTATCCCACGTGCGTATCTCTCGACGAGCGAGGACAAACTCAACGAGACGCGACCGGAGTTCGGCCACCCCGCCGTCTACAAGACCGCCGTCGGGACGAACGGGGGCGGAACGTGGCTCATCGACGACGACCGACGACTCTCGAACGTCGTGAACGACAAGCGGACGCTCCTCCAGTCGTACGTCAAACTCGAAAAGCGACACCGCGACCTGCGAGTCTACGTCGTCGGCGACGAAATCGTCGGCGCGATGTATCGATACGCGCCCGAGGGAGACTGGCGAACCAACGTCGCACTCGGTGGCGACGTCGAAGACGCGACCGAAGACCTCACACCGGCAGCCGCGGACGCTGCACTGGGTGCGACGCGGGTGCTCGGTCTCGATTACGCCGGTATCGACCTCATCGAAGGACCCGACGGTTGGGTCGTCCTCGAAGTCAACCCGACCGCCGGATTCCGCGGTCTGTACCGTGCGACCGGGCGCTCGCCCGCGGTGTTCATCGCCAAGTTAGCTATCGAGCGCGGCGGCGGCACCGTGGACGAGGAACTGGTCGAACGGCTTCAGTACGTCCTCGACGGGCGTCCACCCGAAGACGCACCGTCGAAAGTCAAAGACGAAGCGACACCGGTCATCGGCTACACCGAGCACGTGGTCGTCACCGGTGCGAGCGACTCCAAGACCGTTATCGCACACGTCGATACTGGAAGCAAGACCACGAGCATCGCCCCCGAGGTAGCGGTCGAAATCGGGGCCGAACCACCGGCGCTCGTCGCCGGCGAAGACGTCGCGCCGCGGGTCGCAATCGTCGTCGAACTCGGTGGACTTCGGCAATCTGTCACGGCGACACTCGACGACGATATCGAAGCGGACGCACCGCTCCGAATCGGCCGTGACGTGCTCCGACACTACTACGTGGACGTCCACCGACAGCTCCCGGACGCGGCACCTGTCTAGAGCAGAATATTCAATAAAATTAACCAACTATGCATCCTTTATCTCATTAATCGGCGACTATTCTTTAAATTGTTCGCAATATTGCACCTCAACCTTGGCTTTATCATTGTTTGACGCCCACAAATGGATGTGTCCCACCAAACAGCAACTGCAGAACCCAAAACGTACACGGTGGTAAGTGAGGTGAACGACCACGGAGCGGCGACACTCCGGGGCGAAAACGGTTCGACGTACCACGTCACGTCGTACGAAGACCCGACGCTTCGCTCGGCGTTAGAACAGTGTCGGACCGCAGACCGCGTCCGCGTGGAGATGGAGCGTGCGGGCGTTCGGGCGAACGTGTGGCACGTGACCGGACTTTATCCGGGGGCGGACAGCGGCGCTCTGCAGCAGATTCGGTAAAAATCGATTTTCGAAGTCTTATTCGTAGACTTCCAGGACCTTGCCGGCCGCGATAGTCTGGCCCATATCGCGGATTGCGAAACTACCCAACTCGGCGATTTCCGAGGACGGCTCGATGCTGAGCGGTTTCTGCGGGCGCAGTGTGACGACAGCGGCGTCACCGGCTTTGATGAAGTCGGGGTTCTCCTCTGCGACCTCGCCCGACGAGGGGTCGAGCTTCTGGTCGATAGATTCGAACGTACACGCGACCTGTGAGGTGTGGGCGTGGATGACCGGCGTGTAGCCGGCGGTGATGACCGAAGGGTGTTGCATGACGACGATTTGCGCCTTGAACGTCTTGGCGACGGATGGCGGGTCGTCCGCCGGGCCGCACACGTCGCCGCGGCGGATATCGTCCTTGCCGACGCCGCGGACGTTGAACCCGATGTTGTCGCCGGGGCCGGCCTCGCCGACTTCCTCGTGGTGCATCTCGATGGTCTTCACTTCGCCGCCGGCATCGGAGGGCATGAAGACGACGTTGTCGCCTTTCTTCACGACGCCCGTCTCGACGCGGCCGACGGGAACCGTCCCGATGCCGGAGATGGTGTAGACGTCCTGAATCGGAATCCGAAGCGGGGCGTCCGTCGGCGGCGACGGTTCCGGGAGGTTGTTGAGCGCTTCCAGAACCGTCGGGCCGTCGAACCACGACATGTTGTCGGAGTGCTCGGAGATGTTGTCCCCTTCGAACGCGGAGATGGGGATGAAGCGCGCGTCGTCGCTGTCGAAACGGACCTGTCCGAGGAGTTGCTGCACCTCCTCTTTGACCTGCTTGTAGGTGTCTTCGCTGTAATCGACGACGTCCATCTTGTTGACGGCGATGATGAGCGTCTCGATACCGAGGGTGCGGGCGAGGAAGACGTGCTCGCGGGTCTGCGGGGCGACGCCGTCGTCGGCGGCGACGACGAGAATCGCGTGGTCGGCCTGCGAGGCACCCGTAATCATGTTCTTCACGAAGTCGCGGTGACCGGGCGTGTCCACGATGGTGAAGTAGTACTTGTCCGTGTCGAACCGCTGGTGGGCGATGTCGATGGTCACCCCGCGTTCGCGTTCTTCGGCGAGGTTGTCCATGACGTACGCGAACTCGAAGCCCGATTTGCCCTTGGACGCTGCCTCTTCACGGTGCTGTTCGATGATGTGTTCCGGTACACTGCCTGTCTCGAACAGTAATCGGCCAACGAGTGTCGATTTCCCGTGGTCGACGTGTCCGATGATGGCGAGATTTTGATGTGGTTTGTCTGCCATGGGTATCAGGGCGATGTTCGCCCAGTTTGGTAGGATATGACACGCAGGCGTATATCCCTTTTTGCGAGACACAGGCCCCGAAACATTCGAATTCACGCGAAGGAGTATGTCAGTAAAAACGTACTATCTAACTGCATACCAGTTCGATGGCGTGGATGTGGCAGTCGAGCGGAGAGACGCCTAGCGAGAAACAGCCTCAGAGACAGTCGAGTGGGTCGCCAACGACAATTAGAGCGTCCGCATCGCGGCTTGCATCTGGGCGAACGTCGCCGTGCGGCGGACGGACGAGGAACGGGCTTCGGTGTCGTGGTCGAGAGTTTTCACAACTATCATAGTAACTATTTCGGGAGCGGCTCTAATAAAGCTATCCCCGGGGTGGACACCACTTGCGAGGGGTGTTCCTTTCTGGGTTCGGCGCGTGGTCACTCTCAATGCGCTACGAATCAGTGCTCGTCGCACTCACACCAACAGCGGTCCGCGACCGAATTCGCAAGCGCGTCGAAGGGATACGGTCGTCGAAAGTCGAAGACGGGTTCGAATTTCGGACGAACTCGGGGCTCCTCGTCGGCACCGTCTCGCCCGCAACACTCCCCGATGGAAGTACAGGGTCGCGTCTGCGGTATCGGACGAGCATCCTCTCGGCGACGGCCGCCCACGCTGGGCGAACCGGGAAGGAGCTTCGAGAAGCAGTGTCGAAGAATCTCGTCCGGGATTAATCGGAACTGACGTGTGAGGTCTGTGCGCCCGCAGGGGCGTGTTTGAGTCTGAGCGTCGCGTTCGTCCCGCCGCCGGACGACCCGATGTCGAAGGTTCCATCGTAGGCTTGCGTAATCCACTTGACGACCCACAGGCCGAGTCCTTGTCCGTGATTGACTTGCGTAATCTTGCTCGCGCCGGTCACGACGGACCGCTCCATCTCGGGAATTCCCGGTCCGTTGTCGGAGACGGAGAGTTCGACCACGTCGTCGAGGACGGTGGCCTTCACGGTCACCGTCGGCGAGTCGCCGTCGTTGTATTCGGCCGCGTTTTCGACGAGATGCAAGAGTGCGGAGCGGAGTCTCTCGCCGCCTTTGACCGCAGTTCCGGAAGCGACGTCGATAGAGAACTCCACGTCGGGGTGGTCGGCGCGAGCGAGTTCGACCACCTCACTCGCAAGTTCCGTTACGTCTACCGTTTCGAGCGACTCGTCGGACGAGTCGAGCGCCCAGAAGATTTGTTTCACGCTGTCGTTCATCCGCCCGAGTTTGTTTGCGTGCGACTGGACCGTTCGTGCGCTCTGTCTCGTCGTGTCGTCGGAGGCGCTCTGTACCAGTACGTCCGCGTAGCCGCCGATAATCTGGGCTTCCGTCCGGAGGTTGTGTCGAAGCAACCTGTTGAGGACTTCCAATTTTTCGGACTTCGAAGCGAGTTCTTCGGCGCGAATACGACGAACGTCGTTGAACCCGATGAGGACGTGCGCGAAGGCGCTGACTGCGAGTACGTCGGCGACGAGGAACGTCGGAACCTCGTACGGGACGTAGAGCGACGCCAGAATCAGAATCGCGCCGAGGACGACGACGCCCAGTAGATTCCACCCGGCGATTCGCGCGGCGTTTTCGGTCGTGATATCGCTTCGGTACAACAGGACTCCCGCCCCCGCGACGACGAGCGCAACGGCGGCACCCAGTGCGGCCAGCGTGAGTCCGAGCGGGGACTCACCTGCGACCGTCAGACGGGCGAGCGGCGTTGTCGCAAGTGCGAGACCGGTCACGGTGACCGACCCGCAGACGAAGGCTCGTTTGAATGTCATGCTGATTTACCGTACAGTCTCGAATACGATAACGATTCACACACGATATCAATTCTGGCAATCAGTTCGGCAGCTCTGGAAACCGTGTCACTCAATTAATCAAAAAGAACGAAACATGTAAAATGACGGTGATTTAGGTCCGTGTACGTGGCAGAGTAGTATCGGGAGGAGTCTCCGTAAGATGTGTCTCTGACAGCCCCTATGTGTGCCCCTCGGCGTGTTTCGGCCGATGGTCAAATCGAAACACACCGTACTAGGGATATTCATCCATCGTTCCTCCCCCGTGGAGCGGCGAACGCAGGCAGTACTCCGATTATTCGTGGGACGTCGTGTCGGGTAATTCGTAACTGCCGTCTCGTCGCTTCCCTGCGACCGAACACGGTTCAGGTTCGGTCGTCTGCTGCGTTCTCTTGCTCACTGCGCTCTAGCCGCCACGTGAAAATCCCCTTCAGTACGACGACTAAACTGTTCGCCTCACCCGCACCCCAAATCGCAGTCTCCGACCGAGAACGAGCCGGGTGAGCAGTGTCACCGCCGTTGAGAACGCTGACGAGCGTCTTCGTCTCGTCGGCCATCATGAGCCGTCCTGCTGGCGTATCCGACCAGAGCCACAGTGATTCGAACATCTCTGCTTGCGGAATCTCGTCTTGAATTTGTTCCTGTACTGTCGCTGAAATCCCTGCTAATTTGATCGATACCCCGCGCGCTGCCGCACGTTTCAGCGCACTCAGAATGTTCTCAGTGAGGAGGTCCTCGACAGTCATGTAGATGATTTCGTCCGTTGCGGAATCGAGCAACTCGATGGTTCGTTCGGTGACCGCCTGTCGTCCATCGACGGTCCAGACGCCCCGTTGCTCTTCCGTCCGTGCAATCGGTTCGAGTTCGTCGAGGGCGTCGATTAGGACTTCTGTCCGGTATCGAAGCTCGTGTTCGAACTTCCGTCCGGCCGTCTCGGACGAAACCGCCCAAAATTCTTTCGGGGACGACTGTTGGATATCCACGAGTCCTCGCTCGTGCAACTCTTCGACCGCATCGTAAACGCGGGTCCGTGGGACGTTCGACACCTGGCTCACTTCTTTCGCCGTTCCCGTCCCAAGACTGGTGAGTGCGACGAACGTCCGTGCGGCGTAGTTACTCAACCCGAACTGTTCGAGTTGTTCGATTGCTGTGGTACGGGTGTCGTCGTTCGAGTCAGTACGCATGGCCGGAGAGTTTGTTTACAGAAAACCCAATCACAGGACGTGATTGAGCCGGCACGGATCGGGATGTGGTTGGGACACGAATCCAGATGCCGTGCCGGCCTTACGATATGATGGGAACTCGTATAATGTTTTTGTGATTATCTGGGTGAAATCTAGTGTCCGGAGTCGAAGCGTTCTAGCCACCATCATTTGCTGTGGGCGCGTGTTTTTCACTACAAGAGTGACACAAGCGCACTAATGGTCTCCATTTCGAATTCGTGGTTTGCCCAAAATCGCTAGTCTAGACTCTACTCCTACCTTTCTAAGTGGTAACAACTATCCGTGCACAGGGTCACTATTCGGGAACGCCGGGGTTTCCCGGCGAGCAGGTTGGGACACATGAGCACGGAAGATGCATTAGAGGAAGCAATAGACGTTCTCCAGCAACTTGGATTAAAGGAATACGAAGCAAGGTGCTTCGTCGGACTCTCACGCCTGTCGTCAGGGACAGCGAAACAACTCAGCGAGATTACTGACGTTCCACGAACCCGCGTCTACGACGCGGTACGAGTTCTCGAAGCACAGGGACTCGTCGAGGTCCAACATTCGAGTCCGCAGCGGTTTCGAGCGGTATCGCTGCCGGAAGCGACCGACACACTGCGCGACCAGTACGAGGCACGAGTCAACCGGCTGACGAATGCGCTCGAACGGGCTGAGAAGGTCAGCCTCGAAGACGACAAATCGGTACAAGAGGTGTGGGCGATGACCGGGTCGGAAGCGATTAGACATCGGACGAGCAAGTTAGTCAGCGATGCATCGACTGAAGTTGTTCTCATCATCGGTGACGAGCCGGTTTTGACCGATGAGTTAGTCAACGACCTCAACGAGGGGAGTAACGAAGTAGACCTCCTCGTCGGAACGGTAGACGAATCACTCCTACAGCAGGTCGAAGACGCTGTCCCGAACGCCGAAACGTTCGTCTCGGAACTCGAATGGCTCCGAAACGATACTGACATCGACGAAGTCACCATCGGGCGATTACTACTCGTTGACCGCTCGGCGATTCTCGTCAGTACGGTAGTGCCGGAGACGGGGGAAGAACAGGCGATATTCGGAGAAGGGTTTAAAAACGGGCTGGTCGTCATCACTCGCCGGTTGATGGCCCAGGGGTTGGTTCCGGCGCGCGACCCGAATACGTAGAAGCGAGACTGTCTCTCTATTTTTCGCAGATGGCTCGTGAGTACTTCAGCGTCGTCTTTATCGTAGCCACGTCCACAGTTACCGACAGTTCCGAAGCGTTCGTTGACGTCCCCACTGTTCTCGAATCTCGACTCGAACTCCGATACCAGCAGTCATTCGAGACGCAATCGATTCCGCCGCACTATTCATATCGCAGTATCTGATTTATCCACTGGTGGCACCCCGAGACGACGGGACTGCTACGGTCACGCATTTTCTGCCATAGTGTTGCTCATGTGTGCCTTTTTCTCGATTTAGACTGGCCGATTAACTCACGTTCGTGTA
Source organism: Haloferax namakaokahaiae (assembly GCF_042663225.1). Classification (NCBI taxonomy): domain Archaea; kingdom Methanobacteriati; phylum Methanobacteriota; class Halobacteria; order Halobacteriales; family Haloferacaceae; genus Haloferax; species Haloferax namakaokahaiae. The sequence continues at coordinate 499,363 of NZ_JBHTAA010000001.1, forward strand.
TACTCACAGAGAACAGATACCAAAGCATTACTTATCGCAGTTCACACTGCAGGTATGGGCCTTCGCAAGCCGCCGTTACACTCCGTCCACGACTCGCTGGGCGCGAGGTTCACGGCGTTCGGCGGATGGGACATGCCGGTGGAGTACGACTCCATCAAGGCAGAACACGCGGCCGTCCGCGAGAGCGTCGGCATCTTCGACGTTTCGCACATGAGCGAAATCGAGGTGTCCGGCCCGGACGGCACCCAATTGATGCAACGCCTGACGACGAACGACGTGACGGCTCTCGAACCCGGTGATTCGCAGTACGCTGCGATAACCACCGACGAGGGAATCATCATCGACGACACCGTCGTCTACCGACTTCCCGACCGAGACCATCCCGTCTATCTCTTCATCCCGAACGCGGGCCACGACGAAGAGATGTACGACCGGTGGACCTCGTTCCGCGACGAGTGGGGTCTCGACGCAACCGTCGAAGACGTCACCGAGGAGTGGGCGATGTTCGCCGTGCAGGGACCCGATGCACTCTCGACCGTCTCGGAGACGACCGATGCGGACCTCGACGACCTCTCGAAGTTCCAGGCGACGTATGCTGACGTGGCCGGAATCGAGTGCTGGGTCGCGCGGACGGGCTACACGGGCGAGGACGGCTTCGAAATCCTCTGTCCGTGGGACGACGCCCAGTCCGTCTGGGAGTCGCTCGATGCGACCCCTTGCGGACTCGGCTGTCGTGACACCCTCAGACTGGAGATGGGCTACCTGCTCTCCGGACAGGACTTCGACCCCGAAGAGCAGCCTCGAACGCCCTACGAGGCCGGAATCGGCTTCGTCGTCAAGTTAGACAAAGAGTTCGTGGGCCGCGATGCCCTCGAACAGCAGAAAGAAGAAGGCGTGGCCGAGAAGTTCGTCGGCTTCACCCTTCTCGACCGGGGAATCCCCCGACACGGCTACGACATTGCGAACGCCGACGGCGACGTAATCGGCGTGGTGACGAGCGGAACGATGAGTCCGACGCTCTCGGAACCCATCGGTCTCGGCTACGTCCCCGCCGAGTACGCGAGCGCAGACACCAAAGTTCGCGTCCTCGTTCGTGGCCGCGAAAAGCGCGCACAGATAGTGACACCACCCTTTATCGACCAATAATGTTCGAAGTTCCCGACGACCGCAAATACCTGGAATCGCACGAATGGACCACCACCGACGGCGACACCGTCCGCATCGGTATCACCGACTTCGCACAGGACGAACTGGGCGACGTCGTCTTCGTCGAACTCCCCGCCGAGGGCGACGACATCGACGCCGGCGAGGAGTTCGGCGTCGTCGAGAGTATCAAGGCCGTCTCGGACCTCTACTCGCCCGTCTCGGGCACCGTGAGTGCGGTCAACGAGGACCTGTTCGACGCGCCCGAACTCGTCAACGAGGACCCGTTCGGCGACGGTTGGATGCTCGAAATCGACCTGTCGAACCCCGACGAACTCGACGGACTCCTCTCTCCCGACGAGTACCGCGAGCAGACGGAGTAAGATGACCGCAGGCAACGGACGGCGGGTCGGAAGCCCGTACGCACCCCACACAGACGCCGACGAAGCGGCGATGCTCGACGCGATCGGTGCCGAGAGCGCCGAAGCGCTGTTCGACATCCCCGAGGAGGTTCGGTTCGACGGCGAGTTCGGCATCGAACCGACCGACGAACAGGAACTCAGGCAATCGATTGCGGACCTCTTCGCGCAGAACGACGACCTCGTGGAGTTCCTCGGGCGCGGCCACCACGCACACTACGTGCCCTCGCTCGTCTCGGACCTCTCGCGTCGCTCGGAGTTTCTGACCTCCTACACGCAGTACCAACCCGAGATTACGCAGGGCTTCCTGCAAGTGCTCTTCGAGTACCAGTCGATGCTGGTCGAACTCACGGGTCTCCCCGTCGCAAACTGTTCGATGTACGACGCCGCGACTGGGCTTGCTGAGGCCGCACTCCTCGCAAACCGTCTTCGACGTGGTGCGAGCGGCCATCGCGTGCTCGTCCCCGAGCACATTCACGACGGCCGACTCGGCGTCCTCGAAAACTACCTCGACGGCGCGGAGATGGAAATCGGCGAGTACCCGATGGACGACGGCGCGGTCGATGTAGACGCCCTCGCCGACCTCGTGGACGACGAGACGGTGATGGTCTACGCCGAGAGTCCGACCGTCCGCGGCGTCATCGAGGAGAACCTCTCCGAAATCGGCGCTATCGCCCACGACAACGAGGCGCTGTTCTGTCTCGGGAGCGACGTGGTCGCGCTCGCACTGCTCGAAGAACCGGCGAGCGTCGGCGCGGACGTCGTCGTCGGCGAAGCGGGCGCGCTCGGTCTCGGAACGGCCTACGGGATGGGTCTCGGCATCTTCGCCACCCGCGAGAAGTTCCTGCGGCAGGTTCCGGGCCGTCTCGTCGGCGTTTCGGAAGACGCCGCCGACATGCGAGCGTTCACGCTCACACTCCAGACGCGCGAACAGCACATCCGCAAGGAGCGCGCGACCTCGAACATCTGTACGAATCAGGCGTGGGTCGCCCTTCGGACGGCCATGCACATCGCGTGGCTCGGCCCGGACCGCCTCGTCAACCTCGCCACTGACGCCGTCACCGACGCCCGCGACCTCGCGGAGCGATTGGACGACATCTCGGGTATTCAGGCACCGGTCTACGACCGCCACCACTTCCGCGAATTCGTCGCCCACACCGACCAACCCGCCCCGGCAATCGTCGAGGACTTAGAAGACCGCGGCTTCGCGGTCCACTTGCTCGACGACCACCACCTACAGGTGTGTGTATCGGACGTGAACGCCCACGCCGCAGACGACCTCGTCGCGGCCTTCGAGGAGGTGGCATAAGATGGATTTCGACCAAGCGCGATACAGCCGTGACGACGTGTACGAACCGCTCCTCTCGGAGAAGGACAGCACCACCGTGGAAGTCGATTCCGAGGGCGTCCTCCCCGACGACCTGACCCGCGACGAACTGACGCTGCCGGGTCTCTCGGAACCGCAACTCGCCCGGCACTACACGCGGCTCTCGCAGATGAACTACAGCGTCGAGACGGGTCCGTACCCGCTGGGGTCGTGTACGATGAAGTACAACCCCTCGTTTACGGAGGACGTCGCGGCCGACCCGAACGCCGCCGTCCACCCCGACCGCTCCGGGCGGTCGATTCAGGGTAGTCTCGGCCTACTTCACGGCCTGCAAAACTACCTCGCCGACATCGGCGGCATGGACGCGGTGACGCTCCAACCGCCAGCGGGCGCGGCGGGTGAGTTCACGGGCATCCTCGTCGCCAAAGCGTACCACGAATCGCGGGGCGACGACCGCTCGGAGATTATCATCCCGGCCTCCGCCCACGGGACGAACTTCGCCTCCGCCGCGATGGCGGGGTACGACGTGGTCGAACTCCCCTCGGACGAGGACGGCCGCGTCGATATGGAGGCGCTCGAAGCCGCCATCTCCGAGGAGACGGCGGCGCTCATGCTCACCAACCCGAACACCATCGGGTTGTTCGAGCGCGACATCGTCGAAATCGCCGAGATGGTCCACGATGCCGGCGGGTTGCTCTACTACGACGGCGCGAACCTGAATGCGCTCTTAGGCCGCGCTCGCCCCGGCGACATGGGCTTCGACATCATGCACTACAACGTCCACAAGACGTTCGCCACCCCGCACGGCGGCGGTGGTCCCGGTGCCGGCCCGGTCGGCGTGGTCGATGAACTCGCGGAGTTCCTCCCGAGTCCGATGGTCCGCGAGACCGACGCGGGCTACGAACTCTACGACCCCGAGTCCTCGATTGGCAAGGTCCACGGCTTCGCCGGCAACTGGCTCGTTTTGGTCAAGGCCTACGCCTACATCGCGCGTCTCGGCGACGAAGGGCTCGCAGACGCCAGCGCGAAGGCCGTGTTGAACGCCAACTATCTGGCCTCGCAGGTGGATTTGGAGGTCCCGTACGGACCGTTCCACCACGAGTTCGCGGCGACCGCGGGCGACCGCGACGCCGCCGACGTGGCAAAGCGCATGCTCGACTACGGCGTCCACCCGCCGACGACGAAGTGGCCCGAGATGGTCTCGGAGGCGATGCTCACCGAACCGACGGAAGTCGAAGACAAAGCGTCGCTCGACGACCTCGCGCGCGCCTTCAACGAGGCGTACGCCGACTCCGACGAGGAAATCGAGTCAGCGCCGTCGAAGACGAGCGCTCGCCGCATCGACCAGGTGTCCGCCGCGCGCAACCCGCGACTCTCGTGGCAGGCGCTCGGCGACGACGAATAGAACGAAGAATTTTCTTTTCTCAGGCTTCGGCGTAGGTTTCCACGTCGTCCGTGATGTGGATGTAGCCGTAGTCGCACTCCGTGCAGTGCCACTTGGTCTTCTTGCCGAGATGAACCATCATGCTGGCGGCGAGGTAGAACGTGTCGTTCCCGCACTGGGGGCACTCGCGCTCGATTTCGAGGTCGCTCATGATGCTGCGTCCGTGGTCGTCAGTGTTGAAGATATTGGTTCGTAGGCGGGGTTTGGTGGGGTGATAAACCAGATAACGCGATATAGAATCGTGCAATTTCGCTCAATCCCCGCGTGACACCCGATTCAGGCCCCAGAAGAGATTTACACCGACTCAGAGAGCCACAATTAATGGATTCGCTGACACGTCGGCGGCTTCTCCACCTCGGGAGTGTGGCACTGATGGGTGGCGTTGCTGGGTGTTCCAGTGCAGCGGAACCACCGCATCCAACCCTCGGCGAACTCGACGTCGTGAACTTCGATTCGACGTCGTACACGGTTCACGTGCTTCTCTTCCGTGCGGGCGACGTCGTGTACTGGGCCTCCGAACCAGTCGAGCCAGCAACAGACCACACTCTCGGTGGCGCTAGATTCGACGGATACCCCACGGAATCGATAGACGAACTCGTCGTCCGCCGCGACGACCAACCGAAACCCGAGTGGGAGCGGTTCGACCTCACCGAGTACGAAACCGATTGTCTCGGCTTCTCGATTCACATCGGCGACGTCGATAGGCGAAACCCCGGCGAGGTATCGATTTGGAAGACGACCAATCCCAGAGAGTGCGAGTAAAACACCCGTTCCACACTCCCCAAAATGACTGACTTTCTCTGTTATTAAAACGTTCCTTCAGAGTTAATAGCTCAAGTGATGAATGAAGAACAGTAAATGGTCGTTCCCCGCTGGACGGTCCGAGTGTTCCTCGCGGCGCTCATCCTCCTCTCGGCTACCACACTCGCCGTGGGATACGTCGAGGCAGAGCGCTCGAGCCAACAGGTGACCGGTGACCCGAGTGTCGAGCAAGCCTTCCGAACGGGTAATCGAAGCCCCGTCGTCGATGAACGGGACGGAATCACCGTCATCGCCACCGACTCTAACGCCTACATCGGCGACGAGAGCGACGGCGCTCGTGCGCTGGCAGAACTCGTCGCATTCGCCCCCGACGGGCGAATCTTCTACTACCAGAACGACCACACGCGCTACTGGGACGTAGACCCCGTGGAGGGGACGACTTCGACCGTCGAGTTCGTCTACGCCGACCACCTCGACGCCAGTCAGTGCGGCGGCGAGACCGACTGCACCCGAAACGGAATCGAACGAGTAGACCTGATGACCGGGGAGCGAACCCAGATTTACAGTCGCATCACCCCCGGCAAGCACTCGACGCGCTGGCACGACGTGGACCGCATCGACGACGAACACCTCCTCGTCGCCGACATCTACCAAGACCGGGTGTTCGTCGTCAACACCACGAACGAGATTATCGAGTGGGAGTGGGACGCCCAGACCGACTACGACGTGGACGAGACCGGCGGGCCGTTCCCCTCGGACTGGACCCACCTCAACGACGTGGAGTACGTCGAAATCGACGGCAGACCCGTCGTGATGGTGAGCCTCCGCAATCAGGACCAGGTCGTCTTCATCGACATGGAAGAGGGCCTGATGGAAGAGTGGACCCTCGGCAGCGAGGACGACTACGACACCATCTACGAACAGCACAACCCCGACTTCATCCCCGAAGAACGAGGTGGCCCGGCGGTGCTCGTCGCCGACTCGGAGAACGGGCGCGTCATCGAATACCAGCGCGAGGATGGGTCGTGGGTCCAGTCGTGGACGTGGACCGACGAGCGGATGCGGTGGCCCCGCGACGCCGACCGCCTGCCGAACGGAAACACGCTCATCACCGACTCGAACGGTGACCGCGTCCTCGAAGTGGACCCGAACGGCACCGTCGTCTGGTCGGCGACGATAGGATTCCCCTACGAGGCCGAGCGACTCGGAACCGGCGACGAGAGCGCGGGCGGCCAGAGTGCGGTTGCACTCGGTCTGCCTTCGCAGACGCTCGACGACCTCGATACGTCGGTTCAGACGCAGGTCACCGAGACGCTCCCCCCGGACATCGTCAACGCCATCTCGTACGTGTTCCCCCGGTGGGTCGGCACGATAGAGGTGCTGGCGGTGCTGATCCTCATCGGGACGGTAGTCACGTGGATGGCGCTCGAATACCGGTGGGCGGGCTACTCCATCGGCCTTCGAATCCCGATTTCGCTGCGGAGGAGACAATCGTGACCGTTCGAGACACGTCGGCCGAGTCGTCGGCGACGGCCACGATTCGGTCGGTCGCCCACGCCGCACCGCTCACGCCGTCTGACCGGTACTGGCTGTTCTTAGCGATGCTTCCCGGACTCGTCGCGGCGGGCGTCTATCTCTTCGTGATGCCGTATCCGGGTTACGGTGCCGGGTTGTACGCGAAAATCGCCCTCGAACTACAGGCGAACGGCTACCTCTTGCCGGCGCGAATTCCGGGCTACACCGTCGATGGCGTCCCGTTCGCGTATCCGCCGCTCCAGTTCTACATCCTCGCGGTGCTGTTCGACCTCGGGTTCGACCCCATTGCCGTCGCCCGAGTGCTCCCCGCGATTGCGGTCATTGCGACGCAGATTCCGGTGTACCTCCTCACCCGCGACATCACGGAGTCGCGGCCGACGGCGGCGATTGCCACCGCGCTGGTGGTGCTCAACCCGCAGGTGTTGCAGTGGCACATCTCGGCCGGGGGCGTCGTCCGGGCGTTCGCCTTCCTGTACGCGATGGTGGCCATCTACGCGGGGTATCACGTCTTCACGTCCGGCAACCGTCGAGCGATGGTGCTCGGTGCGGCCGCCTTCGGACTCACCGTCCTGACTCACCCGACCTACACGCTGTTCGTCGTCGCAACGTATCTCCTGTTCTGGGTCGTCCTCGACCGGAGTCTAATCGGGTTCGGTCGGGGCGCGCTCGTCGGCATTGGTGGGCTGAGTATCGCCGCCCCGTGGTTGTGGTGGGTACTATCGACGCACGGTCTCGACGTGTTCACCGCCGCAGCGGGCACCCACGGTGGGATTGGTGGCGGGCTCGAAGCGGCCGTCGCGTTTCTGTCGCCCTATCACGTGTTGCTCCTCGCGGCGATTGGCTACCTCGTGGTCCGGCGTGAGTACCTGCTCGTGAGCTGGCTCGTCGTCGTGGCAGTGCTGTTTCAGCAATCGCGGTTCGCCTACGCAGTGGGCGGTATCGCCCTCGCAACTGCACTCTACGACCTGACGATACGGGCGCGCCTGTTCGGTCGCCTGCAGGCGTTCAGCCTCGGCCGGTTCGACCGCAGAGCCATCGGAACGGTGTTTCTCGTCGTCGGTATCGCCGTCGGCGGCGTCTACGTCTCCTCGGAGTTCGCAAGCCAGTCCGACCCGTTGGCGCCCGCGTTCATCGACGATTCCAGCGTCGAAGCCATGGAGTGGGCGGCCGCCGAGACGCCGCCGGACGCGACGTTCGTCGTGGTCGGCGACGCCGCCGAGTGGTTCCCCATGATGACTGACCGAACCATCCTCATCGGTCCGTGGGGTGTCGAATGGGAGGGCGACGGACCGTTCGAACGCCAGATCACCGCCTACGAGACGAGTTCCGAGTGTCAGACGGCGACGTGCGTCGAGCAGGTCGCCGCCAGCGTCGGCGGGTCACCCGACTACGTCTACGTTCCACGCGGGAGGTACACGATTCGCGGCCACGGAATGGTCACCTTCGGGTCGCTCGAACGGTCGTTCGACCGGTCGCCGAAGTGGCAGCGCGCCTACGAGAATAGAGATGTCATCATCTACCGGTCGAAGCCCGTGTTCGAATCAGACGAATCCGAACAGTGAGGCTGCGAGGGTCATCACCCACGCGACGAGTGCCGCGTTCTTCTGCCTGCGGTCGTCGAGCGCGACGCCGTAGGCGAACGCTCCGAGCGAGCTGGCGAGTGCGGCCCGGTGAATCACGAGATCGACCGAGACCTTCGAGACGCCGAGGGCGTTCATGTCGAGGACGAACGCCGCACCGAGACCGACGATTGCGAGCAGCGGTGCGAGGTTCGCGGGCATGTCGCGGGCGAAATGTCGAGCGAGGAGTAGCGGCCCGACGACGAGTACGGGATAGAGCAATCCCGCGAAGAGTTTGGGCGTGACGCCGGGGAACAGCCCTTCGGCGGCGACTCCCGCGACCCTGACGCCCAAGACGAGCGCGACGAGCGTCAGCGGGAACGCGACGAAGTCCGTCTGCTCGGTCTCCCACTGCGTTCGGCTCACGACCGGAGCCGCTGCGGCGATGACGAGCGCGGCGGGGGCGAGACCGACGACGGTCGTCCACCCGTCGCTGCCGCCGCCGCGGTGACCGTGGTAGACGCGGTCAACGTCGCTCACGACCGGTTGCCGCCGAAGGTCGTTTTCGAGCTGTCGCGCCGCGGGTGCGACCCCCGTCACCGTGTGCCGGAGGCGGTACCAATCCCAATACTCCACGTGGGGTTGGAACGCCGTCCAGTTCCCGGATGGCGATGGATACGCGCGGAGATGCGTCCGGGTGCCGAGATACGTTCCGTCTTGGAGTTGGTACTCCGAGTGGACCCACTTCCCGCGGTCGTCGCGCTCTGACATCAGGTACGTGTATCGCGTCGCCCCACGAGCGGGGTGCCACGGCGAGGTATCGAACACGGGGTCGTCGCCTTCGGCCGTACTCCAGTTGAGCGACGAGGGGTCGGTCAGCAATCGCTTCGTTCGCTCGGTGTCACCGTGGACGATGACGGTGAGTGCGAGCGTCCGTTTATCGATGGATTGGCTCTTGCTGGTGTAGGGCCAGACGTAGGTCCCTTCGGTCGGTTGCACGAGGCGGTCGTCTGTTGGGGGACCATCGTGGGCAGTGGTGTTCGGAGTGAGCGCCGCACTCGTCAGTAGGCTTACCCCGAGGAGGACGGCCAGGACCACTGCCAATCGGTATCGCACAGGTCGGGGGTGGTCAGGACCGTATATATATCTCTAGCTTCAGTTTGTTTCATTTACCAGAAATTCAGGGATGAACCTTGCGTCTGCGAAAGACGAGAGTGCGTGATTGTTCTATTCTACCGAGTATCAGTAGAATTTCAACAATATTCTGGGCGTATCTTAGTCCGAGTTAGAACGCGTCTCGGCCGCGTCGATACTCCCGATTTCTGGCGTGTCGTCCGACCCCATTCTCGACTGCATCTTGCCGACGACGACGGTGACGACGTAGATTGCGACGGCGACGAGGACGATGACCCCGCCCGCGGTCGCATCACCGTAGTACGACGCGGCGATACCGAGGATGACAGCGAGTTCGGCGAGCACGACCGAAACGAGCAGCGATTCGTTGAAGCTGCGCGAAACTTGCGCGGCGGCCGCGACGGGGACGACGAGCATGGCCGCGACGAGAATCACACCCATAATCTGCATCGCGCCGACGACGACCAGCGCGGTCAGCATGACCATGATTCGGTTGTACCACGTCACCGAGAGACCGGAGACGGCCGCGGCGGTTTCGTCGAAGGTGACGTAGAGCAGTTGGTTACGCGTGAGCGCGACGGTGCCGACGATGATAGCGAACAGGACGAGGAGGATGGCGGCGTTCTCGGCCGAGACGGTCGAGAGGTTGCCGAACAGATACTGGTTGATACCGACGGCGAGACCACCCGCGTTGATGCTGATGAGCACCGTCCCGAGGGCGAATCCGGTCGAGAGGACGATTGCCATCGACACGTCGTTGTAGGCGTCGGTCGCCTCCGAGATGAGTTCGATGAGCAGCGCGGCGATGATGGCGACGACGACGGCGCTCAGATAGGGGGAGACGCCGAAGTTTAATACACCATTGAGGAACAACCCAATCGCAACCCCGGCGAAGGCGGTGTGAGCGAGGGCGTCGCCGATGAGCGCGAGTTGGCGGTGGACGAGAAACGTCCCGATGAGCGGGGCCATAACCCCGATACACAGGCCGACGAGAATCGCACGGTGCATGAACTGGTACTGGAGGAGTTCGAGACCGGTGGCGTCGGCGAGAAAGAACATCACCTCGGACCAAACGGTGAGGAACCAGTAGAGGGGTACAAGCACCGGGTCGAGCGCGCTCTGTAGGAGAACCGGGTTCATTGGGCACCTCCAGCGAGGCTCATGGGCGTACCGAACGCCCGAGCCAGTGCGTTACTCTCGACGAACTCGTCGGTCGGGCCGTCGAAGTACACCTCGCGGTTGAGACAGACGACGCGGTCGGCGTGGTCGGTGACGGCGTGCAGGTCGTGCTCGATGAGGAGGATGGTGATTCCCGACTCGTTGAGCGAATCGAGCAGGTCGTAGAAGGCTTCGACCGACTCGGCATCGACCCCGACGGTCGGTTCGTCGAGGACGAGCAAGTCGGCCTCGCCAGCGAGTGCGCGGGCGATGAACGCACGTTGGCGCTGGCCGCCAGAGAGTTGCGTCACCCGTCGATTCGCAAACGCGGTCATCCCGACGGTTTCGATAGCTTCGTCCACGATTCGGTTGTCTTCCTCCGAGAGGCGGCCGAAGCCGACGTGTGGGAACCGACCCATCTTGACGACTTCGCGGACCGTAATCGGCATCTCCTTCGACGCGCTCGCGTGCTGGGCGACGTAGCCGATTTTCGCACCCTCGTCGAACGTGTGCGAGGGTTCGCCGAATAAGCGCGCCGTGCCGGCATCCGGGCGAAGTAAGCCGAGGAGCAGTTTCATCAGCGTCGATTTTCCCGACCCGTTCGGGCCGACGATGGCGAGGTACTCGCCGGCGTCGATGCGAAGCGAGATATCGGACACCACCGGTGAAGCAGTGTAGCCGAACGTCACGTCGTCGAGTTCGACGACCGGCGTCTCGGTCATTCGAAGTTCCTCCACTGCTCGTTCCAGCCGTCGAGTTCGATTTCGTCGGGTGATTTGTTCCCGAGGACGACTTCGAAGGTGGGCATGTTGATGTTGTAGGCTATCTCCTCGTAGCCCCATCCGTTCTCGACCCAGTCCTCGCGGACGCCCGCGTAGGGAGTGACGGGATAGTAGGCTTCGACGCTCGTCTCGGCGAGGAGTTGCTTCGCCGGGCGGCGAGTCTCGAAGACGGCCGCGCCGATGTACTTGATTCCGTTCTCCTCGATGACGCGCTTTGCTTCGGTGATATCCGAGGGCGTGATGTCGCCACTCGCGGCGAGGTTGACGACGAGCGGGCGCATCTCGACGCCGTAGCGAACGCCGAGGTACTGGAAGGCGTTGTGGGCCGCCAGTTGGACGACCTTGCGGTCGGCGTTGTCGAAGATTTGCTGGTAGTCGCGGTCGATTCGGTCGAGCACCTCGGTCTTGTACGCCTCGGCGTTCTCGCGGAACGTGTCTTCGTGCTCGGGGGCGAGTTCGACGAACCCTTCGGTGATGTTATCGACCGATTGCTTGGCGCGCTGTGGGTCGAGCCAGAAGTGCGGGTCTTGGCCGCGGCCGTCGCCGACACCCTCTTCTTCGGGGTCGAGGCTCGCGGCGAGTTCGACGAGTTCGACGCCCTCGCGGACGTTGATGAGTTGCGTATCGACGTCGTCGTCTTTCAACGTCTGAATCGCGCGGTCGGCCCACGGTTGGAAGTTTTCGCCGACGTGGATGAAGGCGTCCGCCTCGATGATTTCGCGCGTGATGCTGGCGTTGGGTTCCCAGCCGTGGCCGTGAAGCCCCGTCGGGATGAGGTTCTTGACCGTCAGCGGCGTGTCTTTGGCGACTTTTCGGGCAAAGTCGTAGAAACTAAAGAAAGAAGCGACGACGACCGGACCGTCTCCCGAAGTGTCCGAATCGGTGTTCGTGTTCATCTCTCCACTACTGCCTCCAGATGCACCGCCGAGACAGCCGGCGAGACCGGTTGCGAGGAGACCCGCACCACCGGCGAGTAGCCGTCTGCGAGAGAGCTGTGAGGAGTCAGTTCCGAGATTTGAATTCATTCTTGACTGAAACAGCGCTAGGCAAATATTTAGAAGTTATGTTCTAAACCAGAAATTAGACTAGTCTAAATTTGATGGGGGCGACCCTTCGAAGCTCGAATCGTCGCCAGAAGAGAGTCGAAAGTTCAGCGCCAAACCACCGCCGTCCAAATCTCTTTGACTTCAGAGTCCAAACGGCGGGCATGGGAATTGTCCTGTACGCGCTGGATGGCTGTCCGTTCTGTGAGAAGGTACACGACGCACTCGATGCGAACGACGTCGAGTACGAGACCGAGTGGGTCGAAGCCCTCCACTCGAAACGAAACGAGGTGAAGAAGGTGAGCGGCCAACGTGGGGTTCCCGTGCTCATCGACGAGGACCACGGCGTGACGATGGCCGAGAGTGCGAACATCCTGCAGTACGTCGAGCAGACGCTCGCACGATGAAAGTCTACACCGGACGCGGCGACGAGGGACTGACCGACCTGCGCGATATGACGCGCGTCTCGAAGACGAGTCACCGAATCGAGGCCTACGGCACCGTAGACGAGGTGAACGCCCTCATCGGGACGATTCGTCCGACCGGATACGACGACGTAGACGAGCGACTGGAGGCGATGCAGAACCACCTGCACGTCGTCCAAGCCGACCTCGCCAATCCGAACCCCGAGGACGACGACCCGCAGATTCGCGCCGAGCACGTCGAATCACTCGAATCGTGGATCGACGAGGCTGACGAGGAACTCGACCCGCTTCGGTCGTTCATCCTGCCGGGTGGGAGCGAAAGCGGGGCCAAGATTCACCACGCGCGGGCGGTCTCGCGCCGTGCGGAACGACGCGTCGTCGCGCTCGCGGGCGAAGAACCGATCAACGAGCAGGTGGTCGCCTACCTCAATCGACTCTCGGACGCGCTGTTTACCTACGCGCGACTGGTGAACAAGCGCGACGGCGTGCCCGAGTCGGCACCGACCTACTGACGGCATACCCGCTTTGGAGAGTGAATGGAGTTCCAGGACGGTCGAACCATGCCCACGGTAATTCCGTCCCGGAAGGACAGACGTTGCGGGTGACCCGACCAGCGGGAGTTCGGGTTGCCCGTGTTTTAGGCACGCCTAAGAATTACTAAAAACTGTCGGTCGTTCGGATATTCATGGCATTTGGTACCGAATAGCACAATCGTTTTCTTATTCGCCAGAGTATCTGAGGTATGAATCGCCACTTCAGTGACGCTCGATACTACTTCGGACGGGGGTTCGACCACCTTTACGCGGGCCTTAAAGAAGAGACAGCACCACTACGACGTCGCGTGATGCGAGCGATGGGCTGGGAGACGGAAGACGAAGCGCCGGAGCCGCAGACTCGACGTGAACGTGTCGAATACGGTGCTCGGCAGGCCGCCACTCGGGGTCGGAGAGTCGCCGGAGACGTGCGTCGTCGCGTCGGTCGGACGGGACAGTAGTCCCCGCAATCGACCCACAACGTAAGTCTTAATTGACGCGCCGGGGTACGGAAAACCGTAGCCGGGTTGGTGGTCTAGCCAGGTTATGACGGCTCCTTCACACGGAGCAGGTCGGCAGTTCGAATCTGCCCCAACCCATTACTTCGTTTGTTGCTGAACAAGGAGACGGTCGTATCGCCGTCCAGTGGTTTTCTGTTCAGCCCGATTTGAACCCACCATGCGAGCGGTCGTTGGTGTTCTAACCCGATGACGCCGCGTGGTTCTGGTTGAAGGACAACCCCTACCGGTTAGAAACCTTCGACGGCCAACACCCAATCTTTATCATTTCTGGACATTCCTGTCACAGGTATGAACGGACTACTCGTGTTCATTGCCATGTTGTGGCTTGTCCTTGCAATCGCAGTGGCGTTCCACGCGAATGGGCAAGGACGAAGTGGCTTATTCTGGTTTATTGTCGTCTTCATCCTCGGAATTTTTGGTGTCGTGTTCTACCTACTGGCGATTACCGGCGGTTCATCGGAGGAATCCACCGGAGAGGTCCCCGGTAGTGGTCCAACTGCCCGGAGTTTCGAACGAAGAGTTCGGAATCAACAGACTCTATTTTTTGCTGTGGAAGAACACCTGCGAAATCACGGTGTCGTGACCAAGACTGGGCTACAAAACACGGTTTTCCCCGAACACCCGGTCGGATACGAAACTGAGAGTGATTGGTGGGATGATTTCGTCTTGCCCGAACTCGAAGAACGAGAGAAGTTCGAGCGGGTGGACGGAATCGAAAACGGATGGAAGCTTGCAAGCAACGGTTGAGCTTGATTTGCCGGTAGATAATCCGATGACGCCGCCGGTTATTACACCAGCCGTTACGGAATTTCGGAGAAGATAGTAACCACGCCCGCAACTTCTGCCAATTTTTGGTAGATTCCTGAGCTAACTTGCTCCGTGGACACTATTGGTATATGGGAAGAAGTGAAGGGGCACGCATGGATAGTTGAACATATGTCAAATTCACAATTGAGCCAGCAAGACACCTATGCCGACCGAAGAAAGGCCCAGTCAGAAGAATGAAAAAGTAGCCGATTAAGGGGGAAATACAAAGGGGGTTGTAACTAACGGGGTAATTACTCTCGGAGTAGCTCCCTTTCTGTCATCCAAACCATGAGGGAGAGTTATAGCTATCACCTGCTATTCAATGCGAGTGTACTAAACCTCGCGGCGTCATCGGTTCTAAACACGGTTTAGATTAAATTACACTCTATACGGTTTTAAACTCCAGAGTAGAGCCTTGCACTACACTTTCGCGCATCTCACGGCTACGTCAGAGCCAAGATTGATTCAGAATCCACTCAAGCCAACTGTGCGCTCCATAGGAAGGTTTCTGAGCGCTTGATGAGTCAACCATCATCTAAGTATTCAAGTGGATTCTGAGGGCAGTGAGAGTGGTTAGAATAGAACGGGTTCGGTCCGGAATTTGGATACGACTACTCCCTTGGTGGGGTTATTGAATTTTACAAACGTACAGCTATTTCATATCGAATGCTTCTTTTCTTAATTCTCGTTTCTCGCTCTCTGTTCTCGCATCGTAGTGCTTTTCCAGCGTTTTGGTGCTGACGTTCATCCGGTCGGAAAGCAGTTCCTTCGAATGGCCATCGTTCAGCCACGCTGTGATAGCACTCCGACGGATTGCGTGGGGAGGAACCGATGAGGGACAACGTTGGGATTTCTGATACTCATCTGCGGCCTCACAAGCGGCCTCATCGCGTTGGTGCGGGCAGTCGCCGCTGTAGTGGCAAGGGCGAGTGAGAGCGTTGATGTTCTGTCTGAGGTTCGTACCTGCGGGCCGACCATAGCGAGTCGTCAACAGTGGCACCCTGTCGTAGTCGTCGGTTGTCGGCTTGCGATGCATCTGGATGTAGTCGTCCAGCACCTCACAGACCCACCCGTGGAGGTTCACTTCCCGCTCCGCGTTAGCTCCGTTCTTCAGTGGTGTCGCCTCATCGGGGCGGTGACGGACAGTGACGTACTGTTCATCAGGGTGGTAATCACCGAGGTCAAGTGCTCGAACTGTTCCAAGTCGGAATCCGGTGTCCCAAAGAAGGGCAAAGAGTGCGTGACGGAGGGTTCCATACTCGAACTTTTCCAGATACCCCAGTATCGCCTCGGCGGTGTCGGGTTCTATCTTTGTGTCGCGGGTGTCGTCATCGGGTGAAGGAATAATCATCCGCTCTGCAAGGCCAGCGTCAACGACATCCATCGACTCCAACCACCGAACGAACACCCTGAGTGTGCACATATTGTTTTTCAGGGTCATCTCGCTGATTCCCCCGGTCTCTCGGCGGTGAATCTTGAAGTCGTGGACGTGGAACCCATCGAGGTCGGATACGTCGTCCAACTCGTTTTCGTCGGCCCACTCAACGAAGCGACTGAGTGCATACTTGTGATTCCGGTAGGTCGATTCGGAAACCTCGGGTTTTCGCTCTTTCAGATACCGTTCGACTGCGCGTTCGGGTGACATACTTCGGGTCATGTTTGTTCCCGAACCACGCGCACATCGGGCCGTAGCCGCCGAATGGTGGTTTCGTGTTTATGACGGCTCCTTCACACGGAGCAGGTCGGCAGTGAGCGGTGAGCGGAGCGAACCGCGAATATGACGAGACGCGCACAGCGAACGCAGTGAGCGAGCACGTCTCGGCGCAGTTCGAATCTGCCCCAACCCATTTTCTGATTCCTCGCAACTCCGAGCGACAGCGAGGTCACTGTGTGACCTCGAATGCGAGCGGTGAAACCGCGAGCAGCGAACGTCGTGAGCGGAGCGAGGTGTCTGTGGAATCGAAAATGGTGACGGGGAGATTCGAACCAGCGAGCAAATCTCTGATTTGCGAGTGAGGTTCGTGCGAACGGAGTGAGCACGAGTATGCGGAGGAACCGCCGCAACGAGAGGACACGAGGCTGTGTTTTGTGGAGTTCACGCGAACTATGTGAACGTGAGTACGTTCGACGAACCAATCCCATCTCAGGTGTACGGTCACACGGTACACGCCCGCCCAAACCGTGCAGTTCTTCCGTCGGAGTCGAAAACCGGAGAGTATGGGTTTTGGAAGCTACGACGAGTCCGAACAGGAGCGACAGCAGTCGAACGACGATGAGGATATCGAGGGCGTCAGCGCCCACGAACACGAACACGAAGGGACGGTCAACGTTGAAAGCGACGTCTCGACGGACGCACTCGTTGAGCGTCTCAGCGAGATAAAAAGCGAAGAGTGACCACAGAACGTTAGTTTCCGTCGCTGGGACGCCGTCTCATTCGCTTTTTTGCGATACCTCCTCTCGGCAGCGAAGGATAGTTCTGAGTTCGAAGATGGCTCGCCCCCAATTTGGTCGCAACCCAGAATTAGCAGCGACTGTTCGCCTACCTGTGCATACTGTCTCCGTCAGAGTAGGGTTCCAGACGGTATCCAAACCAGCGCAACGGTCAAAGCCACCCTCAACTCTGGTGACACCGAATGAGTGTGGGTTCGACGTGTTCAAAATAATCAAATTTTAAACATATATCGTCAGAGCATCGCCTCAAAGAGACAATTTTGACGACTCATTGCAGGATCATCTACTTTCTCTGATAATTAATATAGAACGTCCTTGTGGAACGATTCAATCCCAAAATTTCAAATAGTACTGAATTTTGGGGATACTGGCTGTGGATAACTTTCCAATTAGACATACGAGGGGAAGAATACCGATACTTGTGTAAAATTGCCGAAACAATCTCAACCGTTTTTCTCGAAGGCTATCCAATCTTATCACTGATTACACATGAAAATAGAAACACGCACCGCTGCCGTGTTCATGGCTGTATTTCTCGTCACCGCGTCCGTAGTAGGGATGGGATTCGTTGCAGCAGAGAACACACAGCGCATCGGTTCAACAGCAGCGTTGGCTACCGAGAGCGGACCCTCGATGCAGGTCGATGGCGACGCGAGCAACGAATCGTTCAACGTGTCGGAACTCATCGCCCCGCGGGAAGCACAAGCAGGTGACACCATCAACGTCACCGCCACCATCACGAACCCGAACGACAATTCCGCGACACAGGAAGTCGAGTACCGTGTGAACGGTGACGTCGTCGAGCGACGGATGGTCGAACTCGACGCCAACGAGGATGCGACGGTCACCTACGAGGTTGACACGAGCGACTTCGAAGCAGGGACATACATCCACGGTGTCGAAACGCGCGACTACGGTGAGTTAGCGCTCATCGACATCACCGATGAGTCCGGCGACGGTGGGGACGGTGGGACGGCACAGGATAGTACCAGTATAGAGATCACCAACGTACAGGTGACCAACGTTCAGGTCACTAACGTACAGGTCGTCATCATCGAAGCAGACGACGGTAACGAAACGAACGAGACGACCACAACCGAGACGCCTACCACCACGACGACGACCGAGACGCCTACCACCACGACGACGACCGAGACGCCTACCACCACGACCGAAACCGCGACTGAGACTGAGACGGCTACTGAAACTGCGACCGAAACGGCTACCGAAACCGCAACTGAAGCCCCGACTGACAACGGTGAGGCGCCAACTGATGATGCCACCACCGAAGCGCCAGACGGGACTGCGACGGCGTAACGATACGGAGCAGTTCGGCAGTGAGCGGTGAACAAAGCGAACCGCGAACTCGGAGGCGACCAAGGTTCCAACCTGTCCACCTTATTCCCTGAAAAACCACCTCACCACTCCCGCCGTCGCTCGAACAGTCGATACGGAATCGTGGTTCGCCACCCAGTGTGTGGGTCGATTTCGTCGGTCGCTTCGAACCCGGCTTTCTCGTAGAGATGGACCGCCGCCTCGAGTTCGTCAACCGTCCAGAGGAACACGCGTTCGAAGCCTTGCCGGTCGCAGAAGGCGAGTGCCTCGTCCAGTAACTGCTGTCCGAGACCCTGCCCGTGGAGCGACGGGTGGAGGATAAAGTAGCGGAGTTGCGCCCCAGCTTCGGAATCCGGCCGGCTGTCGATGGCGAGTCCGCCCATGACGGTATCGCGTTCGTCGATGACCGTCCACAGGCCGTCCCGACCCGACTGATACCGGCCGACGAACGCGGCGATCCCTTCGGCGATGTCCCGTTCGAACGTGGGACCGAGGTCCCACAGCGCCCCATAATACGTCGCGTGTAACTCGGTGAGGCGACCGACGACACCCGGAACGTAGCCCTCGCAGATTCTCACAGAACCCATTGGCGTACAGTAACAAACACGAGATGCAAATACTCGCGGGGCCACGGGAGGGTCGGAGTTGGAGTGCGAGAATTTATTTTCCAGTTGGGAGTGATAATCGAAGAGTAGGGTCTCGATGGCAACACCCCACAAGTGCACAAACCGGTGTTCGAGTCGATGAGCAACACATTCGTCCGAATAGCGGTCGTGTTCTTTCTCGCACTCGTCCTCAGCGGCGCGTGGATCGGTATCTGGAACCACCAGCAAATCCAGACGTGTCAGGAGCAGGACGATGCGAACTCGGACGACTTCATCGACTGTGAAGACCCGTTCAGCGATATCGCCCGAGGTATCTCGCTCCTTCTCATTTGCGTTGGTGGCATCGGCGGCGTGGCAGCGTATTACCGCTGGTATCGCTAATCATACGACTTGTCCGTATCCAACCGCGTCGAAAACCCAGCGAGCACGAGCGCGACGCCGACACCGATTCCGCCGAGGGTCAAAAAGAGCGGAGCCAACTCGCCACCACCGGTGAGACCGCCCCAGAGTGCAAGGATGCTCGGAAAGAGTACCACCACCGCGCCGACTCGGAACGTGAAGACGAGAATCGGATGGAGTGCGTTCGGTTCGAGGAGACTCCCGTAGACGAACACACCGCCAGCGCCTGCGGCGAGGACACAGTACGATTGAATCACTCGCAACCAGATGCCGCCGCCGGTTCCCACGAGATTGTACAGCCCCAAGGCCCCGCTTGCGGACAGTACAAGCCCGATTCCAAACGTACCGACCCGAAAGAATGAACCAACGGTACGTGGCCGAGGACGTGACATACTACACGATACCGGGAGTCTCGTAAAAACGTATGCTGCATCCCTGTTACGAGAGGCCCTCGAAGAGTGACCGTCCCAGACAGTACCCACGTCGTGCTTTTCACTCGGAGTGGAGAGTCATATTAGAGACATTTTTCGCAATGACCATCCTCGCAAAGAGACAATTTCTTCGGACTGTTGCAGAACAAACGACCTTTTCTGACAATTAAACCGGCCCCTCTCGAAGAGTGTCTCAACTAATTGCAACTCCTAAAAATGCGAAATACAAGGTCTAAGAACCCATATTCCCAAACTGTCTCACGGCGAACGACGAGTAAAATTGTCTCAAATGTGTAAAACTGTCGAAACAATCTCAGACGTTTTTCTGGATGACTTGCATACTTTGTCATCGGTTGTACATGAAACCACGCACACGCGCAGCGACTGTGTTCGTTGCTGTGTTCCTCATCACCGCATCGGTTGCGGGGGTTGGGTTCGCAGCAGCGGGCAACAGCGCAGAACGCATCGACGCACCGACAGACCAGCTCGTCGATGGGCAAGCCTTCGCACAGGTCGATAACGAATCGAGCGAGAACGAGTCGTTCAACGTATCGAATCTCACCGCTCCCGAAGAAGCAGAAGTTGGTGAGACCATCGAAGTCACCGCAGAGCTAGAGAACCCGAACGACGCAGAAGCGACACAGCCTGTCGAGTTCCGCTTGGAGGGTGACGTCGTCGAACGCCGTAACATCACGCTCGAAGCGAACGAGACGGCGACGGTGACGTTCGAAGTCGATACGACGGGTCTCGAAGCCGGGACCTACATCCACGGTGTCGAAACCAACGACTTCGGTGAACTGGCGCTCATCGACCTCGTCGAAGAAGGTGAGGGAGATGGCGCGGCCGCACCGTCAGACGATGAAGAGACGACTGACGAAGAGGCACCCGAAGGCGACGCATCACTGAACTTCGAAGACCAGACCAGTGATGGAATGGTCGTCACGGTCGAGTACGCCGACCTCTCTGAGGGTGGCTTCGTCTCGATTCAGACCGAAGACGGTGAAATTCTGGGCGTCTCCGAGTACCTCGAATCCGGTAACACGTCGAACATCTCGATTCCGCTCATCCCGATGATCGAGGAGTCGCAGACGCTCACCGCGACTGCACACCTCGACACGAACGACAACGAACGTATCGACTACACTGGTCCGGATAGCAACGAAGACGTCCCGTACGAAGAGGACGGCGAGCCGGTGACTGACGACGCGTTCATCACGGTCGAAGAAGAGACGGCAACCCCGACGACGACCACGACCGAAGATAACACGACGACGACGGACAACGAAACCACAACGACGGACGACGAGACGACCACGGCGAACGAAACGACGACGACCGAAACCACGACCGAAACTGAAACCACCACGACGGAGACGGCAACTGAGACAGAGACCACTGAGACGGCTACGGAAACCACCACTGAGACGGCAACCGAAACGGCAACCGAAACCGCAACTGAAACTGCCACTGAAACCGAAACCGAAACCGCTACGGAAACCGAAACCGCCGACGGTGACGGAACGGTGACCACAGACGAAGTGGCCTAAGCACGCGGCTCACGTCGGATATTCCGAGATTTCTTTTTTACGTCGTCACGGCGAGACCATGTCCTGAATCGCACGGAGCATCTCCTCTGGGACGACCAACACGCCGTACCAGACGAGCACGACGACGAGCGCGGTGTACCCAATCGAGATACCAACGTCACGAGCGAGTGCTCGGGGCGTCGTCTCCGGATCCTCGCCCGTCGCGGCGACGAGCGCGCCTTTGTGGAGCATGATAAAGCCAATCACGTTCGTGAGCCAGTAGCCGACGATGATTCCGGGGAGGAACCACGTTGGAACGAAAAAGGCGACGAGAACGCCGAACACGTAGGCTAATGGGAGATTGACTACGAGGTCGTTCCACCACGAAAGCGGCGAGAGGATGAAGCCGATGAACGCGACGATTCCGCCAGTTGCACGCTTTCGTTCCATCCCTACTACTCACCGCGTGAGGAGAATATTCTTCGCACGACGTACATGTGCCTGCGGTAGTCCGGAGATTCCGATAGAACAGTCACCCCAGGATTAGACGCCAAGTTCGTCGGCGAACGCACGCAGGTCGGGAACCGTCAGGTCCGGTTCTGGACCGAACGGCTCCCACGGCGACGACTTTCTATCCACCCAGACGCCCTGCATGCCGGCGTGCTGGGCACCCATCACGTCGAACCAAGCGGCGGTGGCGTGGGCAATCTCGTCGATTGGCGTGCCCGTTCTGGCGGCGGCGTGGCGGTAGAGTTCGGCGTCGGGCTTGAACGTCGCAACCTCGTCGGCGCTGATGACGCCGTCGAGGAGCGACCCGATATCGGCGTGTTCGACCATCGAATCGAGCATCTCCGGATTTCCGTTCGAGACGACGTAGCACCCATAGCCGGCGGATTGCAGTCGCTCGATGGAGTCGCGTACGTCGTCGAACACGTCGAGTTCGTGGTAGACGGCGAGGATTTCGTCGCGTTCGGCTTCCGAGACAGGGACCTCAGAGGCGTCGAGGGCGTACTGAAGCGCGGCGCGGTTGACCTCGTAGAAAGGGCGATAGTCGTCGATGGGGTTGCCGACGAACGTGTATTCGAGCGACCGAGCCCGCCACAGTTTCGAGACGGGTTCGGGGTCGGCCACGTGTTCGGCCAGCGCCTTCTCGGCGGCATCGACATCGACGAGCGTGCTGTACGAATCGAACGTGACGGTGGAGACGCGAGTCGGGTCGAACGACATGGCGCACGATACGTGGTACCGTGTGTTAATGGTACGCCGGTTGTGCAGTCCGGAAAATCGAACGAGGGGGTGTGAGTTAGTCTTCTTCGTCCTCGTCCGCGTCGTCGTCCTCCCAGAGCGTCACGAGGATGACCGCGTCCTGCATGTCGAACGCGCTCTCGTACTCGTTGGTCGAACCGAGTTCGAACAGGAAGATGGCCTGGTTGTCGGCCAGTTCCATGGTCTCGCCGTCGTCGCTGATGTACGGAGCGACGAACTCCTCGACGTCGTCTTGGCCGTCGAAGCCGTTGATATCGGGGACCGGGTCGCCGTTTCGAAGTACCCGGACCTGCTTGTCGTCGTCGGCCGAACTCGCCTTGACGTAGCCCTCGGCCTCGGCGATGACGACGATGCCGTCGCCGCCGGACCCACTGGCGTTGAACGCGCGTTTCTCGCCGTCGTTGACGTTCTCCCAGTCGTCCGGCGCGTAGGTCGTCTCGCCGACGACGAACGTGACTTCGACCGGTACGTCGTACCAGCCAGCCTTGATTGCGCTGCCGAGGAGTTCGAAGTCGCCGGTGAAGTCGCTCGAGGGGACGACGGTGCCGTCGTCGATGTCGAAGTCTTCTTCCGGAATCGGGTCAGGGTCCGGCGTTGGCTCCGGGGTAGGTTCGGGGGTTGGCTCGGGAGTCTCTTCAGGTGTCGCTTCGGGCGTCGCCTCCGGAGTGGGTTCCGGCGTCACTTCTGGCGTCGGTTCGGGGGTTGCCTCTGGAGTCGCTTCCGGCGTTCCTTCGGGTGTCGCGGTGGCTTCGACGTTTCTGACGTTGTACGAGTCGCCGACGCCGCGGACTTCCAACTCGATAGTCGTCGTCGCGGCGGGACCGCCCGCACCGACAATCGAGACGTTGACCGTATCGGACTCGATGCTGGTCACGTCGCTGGGGGCGGTGTAGACGAGTCGAGCGCGGCCGGACTCGTCGGTTCGAACGGTGGTCGAACCGTCGGGTGCCGCGACGGAACCGCCGAGGGGCGTCGTGTCCGCGAACGTAATCTGTGCACCCGCCGCGGGCGCGCCGTACTCGTCGAAGGCGCGAACGACGAGCGTCTGTTCGCCGCCCGCGGGGACGCCGGCTAAGTCGCCTTCTTCGACGATGACGTACTCGGCGTCGGTCGGTTCGAGCGCCGTTCCGATGCTGATGCGAGCGATTCGCAGGTCGTAGGTCTGGCCCGCCGCGAGTTCGACAGTGACCGTGTTGGGGTTGCCGTCTGGGTCGCCGAACACGACGCTCGCGTGGGGTTCGTCGGCGAGCAGGTCGTCCCACGCTGCTTCCGAGAGACCGGTGGGGACCGTGATTCGAATCGGCGAGCCATCGTCCGAGACGGTGAGCGACTCGGTTCGCGTCGAGACGGCGCTGAGCGAGACGGTTTCGCCCGCCGTCGTGTGACCGTCGAGGTCGCCTTCGAGGATGACGAGGTTGACCGTCGTGCCGCTGACGAGCGACTGTCTGTTGACGACGATGTCGCCCTCGGCGTCGAGGTAGGAGACGCCGGACTCGATGACGAGCGACTGGCTCTCGCGTTCGGTGTACTGCGGGGCGTAACGGAGCGTCGTCGCGTTGCCGAACGCGTAGGTCGTGCCGTTCCAGTAGGTCGATTCGGCACCGAGTGCGACGGCGTGTTCGAGCGTGACCGACTCCGCGTCGGTCGTCGTGAACACCCCGGTCGCGTCGGGGGGCGACAGCGAGATGTAGCGGTTGTCGTACGAGAGGTCGGTCTCGACGGCGACGCTTCCCTGCTGGTCGAACCCGGCGGTGCGGAAGACGGCGCTGTCGAGGCTTGCGAGGTCCGACGAGACGCGGGCGTTGTGCGCTGCTTCGTCGCCCGCGGTCCAGACCGGCGTGCCGGCCATCTGGACGACGGCGATGACCGAGACGACGAGCCCGAACGCGAGGATGAGCCCGAGGATTTCGGAGACGCCGCGGGAGTCGGTGGTTCGCCGGGTCATCTAGTACTCCTCCTCCGGCGCGCTGATGTTCAGGTCGCCGTCGGCGTCGAGCGAGGCGTCGGGGATGGAGATGCGCGTCGCGGCGGTGATGGTGATATCGCCCTTCGCGGAGATGGCGGGTTCGCGGCCGCTGACCATCCCGGTGTCGGCGGTGATGACCACGTCGGCGCTCCCCTTCGACGAGGCGATGTTGGCACCGACGACGTACACGTTGGTCTCGGCGTCGATGTCGATGTCGCCATCGGCGAGCATCACGACGCCGTTGAGGTTGATACCGCCCGTCGCGGATTCGACCACCACGTCGTCGTTGTCTTTCACGCTGCTGATGCCCGCACCGGCGAGGTCAACGCCGGTCTCGCCGAGAATCACCACGTCGCCGTTGCTGCTGAGGTCGGCGTTGCGGGCGCTGACGAAGCCACCCGTCGATTCGACCGAGAGTTCCTCGCCGGGTTCGACGGCGGTCATGCCGGCGCTGTCGAGGGTGATGTCGCCACCAGCGGTAATCGACACGTCACCCTTGCCGAGTTGGTTAACCGACGCGCCCGTGAGGTCCACGGTCTCGTCGGCGGAGACGGTGATATCGCCGTTCTTGCCGGCGGTGAGGCTCACGCCGACCGCGTCGAACGACCCGGAGTTGGCCTCGACCGTGATGTCACCGTCGGTGTCGTAGGTGATCACGTCGGTGTGGAGCGAGACGCCCTCACCGCGCAGCGTGACGCTCTCGTCGGCGGTAATCGTCGAGACGCTCGGTGGGACGACGAGCCGGTCCGAACCGGCGTCGTAAACCACGTCGCCGCCGGTTCCGGTGTCGTTAATCTGTCTTCGAGAGCCGTCTGCGCTCTCGGCGTAGACGTAGCCGGGGTCGTAGACGTTGGCGACGAGACCGCGGACGGGGTCGGCGACGCCGTTCTCACGGACCTGTACCTCGAAGGTCATCCGGTCCACTTCGGTCCCCGAGGAGTTCTCGACGGAGATGTCGAACTCGTCGGAGACGACGCCGTCGAGCGAGTCCTGCGCGCGGTAGACGAACGTCGCGCGGCCGTTCGAGTCGGTGACCGTCGAAGTCGTGCCGGGACCGTCGCCGCGGACGAAGACGCGACCGTCGTCGTCGTCGGCAGTGACTTTCGCGTTCGAGACGGGGTTGTTCTGTTCGTCGCGGACTTCGACGACGACGCGCTGGTTCGCGCCGGCGGGGACGACTTCGTTCGCGCCTTCGACATCGACCATGTAGGCTGGTTCCTGGTCGGAGCCTGCGGTGTTGATGCCGACCCGCGAGATGTGCAGGTCGTAGGTTCGGCCGGGTCTGAGTTCGACCGTGAGCGTGTTGTAGTCGCCGCCCTCGGTGTACGTGAGCGACTGGACGTTCGGTTCGTCGGCGAGGAGGTTCTGCCACGTCTCTTCGGAGAGCTGAGTGGGCACCGAGATGGTGATTGGGGTGCCGTCGTCGGTGACGGTGATGTAGTCGGTGCCGGCGCTGACAGGGGTGACCGAGATGGTCGATGGGTCGGCGCTACCGGTGTTCATCTCACCTTCGAGGAGGACGAGCGAGATGGTCGTGCCATCGACGAGGCGCTGGGTCGCGCCGACTTCGTTCGTTTCGTTGCCGTTGGCGTAGGCGGTGTACTGCGCGAATCCCTCGTGGGCGAGCGTGGGCTGGTTGAGCGTGTTGTAGCTCGGCTCGTAGTGGAACGACTGGGCGTCGAACGACTTCGCGCTGCCGTCCCAGTAAGTGCCGGTCTCGCCGGTCGCCACCGCGTTGTCGATGCTGGCGACCTGTTCGTCGGTCATCTTGAGCGTCCCGACGCCGGGCGTGGGCGAGACGAAGAACGCGCGAGTGGGGTAGGTGACGCTGCCGGCGACGGTCGCACGGCTCGTTCGGCCATCGGCCGCGAGCGCGACACTCTCGTCGAGGGCGGCGAAGTCGGCTTCCGCGTCGGTCAGGTGCTCGAACTCGGCCTGCTGGTTCCACGCGGGAACCGCCGAGACTTGCACCATGGCGAGCAGGGAGATGACGAGACCGAACGCGAGGACGGTCCCGAGCACCGCGGATGCGCCGCGGTCGTCACTGCCGAAGTGCGGACTCGCCCGTCCGAGTGACGAGCGGAGTCCGCGGCAGACGTGCCTGAGGGGCGTTTGAACGTATGAGAGCGATTGTGAGGGGGTCATTGATTTACACCAGTGCGAACGCGACGAGGCAGACTGCGGCCAGTCCGAGGGCGTATTTCAGGCCGCTGAGTGCGCTGTTGTCGGCGAGTTTGCCTGCGAGCAGGCCGCTGCCGATTGCTTGGATGAGCGACGAGTGGAGGAACACCACGTTGTAGCGGTCGATTGGGACCGACGAGATGCCCATTGGGAGACTCGACGCGCCCGCGGCCGTCTCGGGCAGCGAGAGTTCGGCGAGCGGGGCGAGGTAGCTCGCACCGAGCATCAGGATGACGAAGAGGTACACGAAGTACCCAATCACCACGATGGCGATGTACGAGCCCATGGCGCGACGGCGCGACTTTTCGAGTTTGTAGCGGTTGCGCGTGTCTTCGGCGGCGACGCTCAGGATGCGCGAGAGGTCGCCGCTGGTGCGGCCACCACTTGCGATGAGGCGAATGACGCGGGAGAGCTGCGGCACGCGGAGGCGCGCGGCGAACGCCATGAGCGCCTTGTTCGTGTCGTGATTCCACGTGATGTCGTTGCGGAGGGTTTTGAGTTCCGAGGCCAGCGCACCCGACGACCAGCGCGAGACGAGCGCGAGCGATTCGGTGAGGGGGATACCCATCTGGTTCGCGCTCGACAGCAGGTTGAGCGTGTCGGGGAAGCGGCGTTCGAGGCTCTGTTCGTAGTGGCGGCGCATCTCGTGGAACACCATGAGGGGCACCGTGACGATGGCGAACGGAACGGCGACGAGCCAGAGCGTCGTGCCGTACGGGTCGGCGAACATCGCATCGAGCGTCGGCGAGGCCAGTCCGAGGACGACGATTGCACCGAGTGCCGCGATTGCCGCGGGGACGGTGGCCAGCATCGTCAGGTAGGGCTGTTGCTTCAGCAGTTCGAGCGGGTCGTCGAGGAGGTCCACGAGGTTGTGGACGACCATCGTTCGGCGGTAGTCGTCCATGCGAGCGTCCGCGATACCGCCGTCAGCGGCGACGTCGCCGTCGCCCCAGCGTTCCTCGCGGGCGCGCTGTAGCTCGTGTTTCGCAACGATGTAGGCGTCAGTGAGGACCGTCTGAATCTCATCGAGGACCGTCGTGTCGTCCTTCGTCCGGACCGTGTCCTGCGTGTAGGGCGCCGAGAGCACGTCGATGAGCAGGAGGAATATCGCCATCCCGAGCGGGAAGACGAGGTAGCTCAGGGCGTACAGTTGGACGAGGGTGTTCCCGCCGAGGAAGCTGATGACCATCAGCGTCACGATGAGCAGGAGCGGCGCGGCGACGAACACCGCGACGAACACCTCCGAGAGCATCGAGAGCGTCTCGATGAACTCTTCTTGCTCTTCGCGGGCCTCTTCGAGGTAGGTCGAAGATTCGCGGTCGAGGAAGGCGGTCACGTCGCCGCCGGAGTCGATGACCGAGAGGAGGTCGTCGAGGAACTGCTCGAAGTTGAGCGACGAGGTGAGGTTGCGCGAGTTGCGCAGCGCCGTGAACAGGTCGTTGCCGAACAGGTCCATGTCGCGGATGATCATCTCGAACTCGCCGGAAACCTCGCCGTAGTCGTCCGCCTCGGCGACGGCGCGGATGACTTCGAGGAAGCTCATCCCGCCGTGGCTCAGGGCGTACATGTAGACGATGGCGTGCGGGAGCAGAATGTCGATGTTCCGACCGCGCATCGTCGCGCGACTCTTGGGCAGGTAGTAGCGGACGTAGTAGGTTCCCACGCCGAGCATCGAGCCGACGAGGAGCGCCAGGAGGAACCCGAGGGCGGGCACCTTCAGCGGGCGCAGGGTCTCGGCGAGACCGGGCGAGACGAGTGCGGGAAGCGACAGTCCAGCGAGGACGCCGAGTTGGGCGAAGACGAACGCGACGAGCGCGCCGACCAGGCCGCCACCGAGCGCGGCGATGGCCGCGAGTTTGACCGACTCGGTGAGGTACACGTCGTAGGTCGTCCCGACGCGGCCCTGGTTCAACCAGCGCTGGAGGTCACGGTGCGCCGCGGGGTGGCGCTTGAAGTACGTTCGGATGTAGCCGTAGCGCTCGCGGAGTTGGCGAACCTCTTCGGGCGACTCCTGAATCGCCTCGCGTGGGAAGTACTGCTCGACTTCGTAGTCGGGCAGGGGCATCCCCATCTCGGAGTCAGCGGTCATTCGCTTCCTCCGCGACGTCGCTGGCGGACTCATCCGCGACGGCGTCGTCCGTGGCGTGGGTGTCGTCGGCCGAGTCGGTCTCGTCAGCGTCTGTCGAGTCGATGTCGTCGGAATCTGCGTCAGTCTCCGAGTCGGCTTCTTCGACCATCTGTTTCTCTATCGCCTCGATTTCGTCCTCGTCAGCGCCGAGGTCGATATCGAACAGTTCCGACAGGAGGTCGGCCGTGTCTTCGGAGACTTCGACCACGTCTTCGCCGTCGAGGTCGAAGGTGGCGTCTTCGGGAGCGTCGCGGTCGCCCGTCGCGTCCGAAACGTCTCGCACACCGGCGTCGTCGTCGATGTCGAACCCGGCGTTCGAGTCGTCACTCTCGTCTTCGACGGTGACGAGCGAGGTGTTCTCGTAGACCTTTTCGAGGAGACCCTGCCGGTCGCGTTCGAAGCGGCGGATGACCGCGGCAACGTCGAGGTAGTGGGTGACGCCTTGGGCGAGCATGTAGCGGAGCACGTCGGCGCGCACGTCCAGTTCGTACTGGAGTTCGCTCTTGGTCCAGCCGCGTTCGGTGGCGATGTCGTCGAGGACTTTCGACGACCCGGCTTTCACGTGCGTGTCGTTGGTCGGGTCGCGGGTGAACGCGTCGGCCAGTTCGACCTCGCCGTCTTCGTCCACGTCCACGACTTCCGTGACCGCGACGTTGCGGCGGGTGCGGTCACCGTCGAGGTAGATCTGCTTCTGGACCGAGATGATGTCGAGTTCCGACAGCATCTGCGAGGGGACGCCGAGCGGTTCGTTGCGCATGCGGTGGACGACACCCTCCGAGGAGTCCGCGTGGAACGTCGTGTAGGCGGTGTGGCCCGTCGCAATCGCGTGGAAGAAGGTCAGTGCGACGCGTTCTTCGGTGCGAATCTCGCCGACGAGGAGGTACTCGGGGCGCTGGCGGAGGGCGGCCTGCAACAGCGCGTACATCGACACCTCGCCGCGACCGTCGGCGGTGAAGGTGTCGCGGGTGACCGATTGAATCCAGTTGTCGTGCGGGAGGGTGATTTCGCGGGTGTCTTCGATGGAGACCACTTTCGCGTGGCCGGGGACGAAGAACGACACCGCGTTCATGGAGGTGGTCTTGCCGGAGCCGGTGCCGCCGGCGAACACCAGCGAGCGGTTGTTCTCGATGGCGAGCCAGAAGTACGCCATCTGTTCGACGCTGAAGGTGTTCGACCGCAGGAGGTCCACGGGCGAGAGCGGTTCGTCCGAGAATTTGCGGATGGTGAAGTTCGACCCGCGGGTGGCGATGTCGGAGCCGAGGGTCAACTGGACGCGGGAACCGTCCGGAAGGCTGGCGTCAACGAGGGGGTCAGAGACCGTGAGTTGCTTGCCCGCGCGCTGGGCGAGGCGAATCGTGAACGACGAGAGGTCGCCGTCTTCGAAGACGATGTTCGACGGCATGTCGCGGTAGGCTCCGTGGAAGACGTACACCGGAACGGCGTCGCCGTCGCAGGAGATGTCCTCGATGAGCGGGTCGCGGATGATCGGGTCGATGCGACCGTAGTGGATGAAATCGCGCAGGAGGAAGTAGTACAACTTCCAGAGCGAGCCGTCTTCGACGGTCGCGGCGTGGTCGCTGATGATGTCGCGGGCCTCGTCGTCGAAGACGTCCTCGCGCTCGCCGTCGTGGTCGAGGTCGCGGTAGAGCAGGCTGTTGCGGAGAATCTTCGTCAGGTCGTCGCGGACGAACGACTCGAAGGAGTCGAGCGCCGGCTCGGTGACGTGGTAGCGGTGTTCGCGCGCCTGCGGGTCGTAGACGATGGAGACGAACGCGAACGGCTTGTTCACCCAGTAGTGCTCGGTGTCTTCGACGTCGTCGAGAAAGGAGAAGTCGAAGAAGCGCTCCTCGATGAACTCGTCCGACGGGGCCGGAGCGAACGCCGTCTCTGAGTCGAGTTCGGCGAAGAACGCTTTGACTTCCCGGAGCACCGCTTCGCGCAGGGTCTCGGGACGTGGTTCGGACTCGCCGGTCTCGGCGTCGGCTTCGAGGTCGTCGGTCTCGGGTTCACCGAACTCGATTCGCTCGGACGCGGGAATTGGAAGTTCTCTCGCGCGTGCGGCCATGGCTTCGACGCCCGTGGTGGGGACCAGTTCGGTCACGCCGCTTCCGTCAGTTCGGACTGTGTCGTCGTCTCGCCCCGAGTGTGTGTTCATTTTGTCAGAAGGCATCATTCTCTGGATACACTGAACGACTGGAAACTGTGTAAGTATGGAGAAGCTATATGTTCGAATCCGGTCGTTAGGACCTAGTTACCCGCGGAATGATTGCGTTCGCCAATTCGAAGCAGGCAGTGGATTTCGTCAAACGAATGGCGAAATGACTCGTTTAGCGACGCCGGGCGCACGCCGAATATGCGCGTGGCGCATTACGTCGCACGAATTTCACATGTTAGCACGGACCATGACATTCAAAAACACAGGTAGATTGCGTCTCTCGTCTGAATTCGACGCTTCCGCCCCGACAGCGCCTTGCGATTTCATGATTTTCAGTTGTGAAGAAAAGGGACGAAGCTTCAAGACAGGACGGGTTGTATATGAAAGTGTATTATGGATATTGCTGATATCGCGACTCCCGATTACGTCGAGGTCAAAGCCACCGAGCGATTAGGCAAGGTCCGCTCTCTCTTTGAGCGTGAAAATCCGAAGGGCATCATCGTGATGGATGATGGTGAGTACGCGGGAGTTGTCGGTGAGAAACAGCTCATCAACTCGCACGTCGAAGACAACACCAAGGCCGCGGCGCTGATGAAGCCTGCCCCCAAAATCGACCGTCACGAGAACGTGCGCGAAGTCGCGCGCATGCTCGTCGAGGGCGATACGAAAATCGCGCCAGTCTACGAGAACGGGGACCTCTACGGCATCGTGACGCAGGACGCCATCCTCGAAGCTGTCCTCGAAAATCTGGACGCCCTCGCAGTGGACCAAATCTACACCGACGACGTGATTACCATCGGCGAACGCGACCACCTCGGGCAGGCTATCCACAGCCTCCGCGAAAACGGCATCTCGCGGCTTCCGGTCGTCAACGGTGACAACCGACTCGCCGGCGTCCTGACCACCTACGACCTCGTCGAGTTCATGGTGCGCGACGAGGGCCGACAGGGCAAACAGGATCGCCGCGGCGACATCGACCGGATGCTCGACCTGCCGGTCTACGACCTCATGACGAGTCCCGCGCTCACCGCGACGCCCGAGGAATCGGTGCGCGACGCGGTGGCGCGAATGCTCGAAAACGACATCGCCGGTCTCATCATCACCCCGGCTGACGACGACGGCGAGGTGCTCGGCGTCCTCACCAAGACGGACGTGCTCCGTGCGCTCACCTACACCGAACAAGAGCGCATGGACGTGCAGGTGACCAACATCGACCTGCTGGAGACGCTCACCCGCGAGAACATCATCAACGCAATCACCGAGGTTGCCGACAAGTACCAGCGGATGAACGTCATGCACGCCCACGTTCGCTTCCACGAACACAAGGAGAAACTCCGCGGCACGCCGCTCATCCAGTGCCAGATTCGCCTCCGCACCAGTCACGGGCAACTGGCGGGCAGTGGCGAGGGCTACGGCGCAGAACACGCGTTCCACGTCGCGCTCGACAAACTCGAACGCAACGTGCTCGAACAGAAGGGCTTCGAAGCCGACGAGCGCTACCGCGGCCAGTTGCTCCGGAAGCTGAACGAACTCTAAGCCGAACCAAAAATAGCTTTTTTAGAACTCGGTACCCGCCAGCCCGCGGTCCGTGATTTTGAACGTCGCCGTCTCGCCGGCGGGCTTGGCGCGGTGTTTTTCCAGCGTGGCACGGCGGTTGCCGCCGCGGAAACGGTCGAGTCGAAGGACCGTCCCCGTCCAGTGTTCGAGCGTGTGGCCGCCGAGTGCGCGCGTGCGGTCGGTGTCGGGGTCGGAGTACACCTGATTCGTCAAAACGACCGCGAGGTCGTGTTTTCGCGCGAGCGAGAGCAGATGCGTCACCTGTCGGGCGACGCGGCGCAACGATTCGCCAGCGTCGCCGTCGGCGGTGCGTTCGAGTCGGTAGAAGCCAGTCGCCGAATCGACGACGATGAGGTCGGCGTCCTCGACGAACTCCTCGGCGTCGCGGACGGCCGCCTCCTGGTCTTCGAAGTCGTACGCTTCGCTGATGAACAGCCGCGAGGTGACCTCGTCCACGTCGCCCGGTGCGACTGCCTCGGCGAGTTGCCGGAAGCGGTCGATAGACAGCCCTTCCGTATCGATGTAGACGACGGTCCCACCTGCTGCTGCGACGCGAACGGCCGCCGAGAGCGCGACGTTCGTCTTCCCTGCGGCAGGCGGCCCGTAGACCTGCGTGACGGTCCCTCGCTCGAACCCGCCGTTGAGCAGGTTGTCGAGCGGCGTACACCCGGTCGAGACTGGCTCTGTCACACCCGACGCTCCGCGCTACCACCCGAAAAAGCCCCCGGTCCGCGCGGGTCGAATCCACGATACCCTTTATTTTGCACGTCACGAACGTCACCTGTGATTGTCGTCGCCACCGCCGATTTCGAACTGTACCACGAAGCGGTCGCTGAATTGCGAAATCGCGGTGTCGATTTTACCACCATCGAACCCGGTGACCCGCTCCCCGAGCGAACGGCCGTCGTTATCGCCGCGCCGGACGACGACGTTGGTGACAGCGACGTCTCGCGCGTGACCGCCACGGGCGAGGAGGCACGGCGCGCAGTAGACGAAGCACTCGCCATGCTCCGCGGCGGGAGCGGCCGGACGATTATCGGCGTTGACCCCGGGACGAGACCCGGAATCGCGGTCCTCTCGGGTGAGACTATCGTCGCCGCCTTTCACGTCCCGCTCGCGGACGCGGTGTCGGTCATCGAGCGCGAGGCGAACGACGCGATCGACCCGCTCGTCCGCATCGGCGACGGTGCACGCCTGCAGGGGGCGAGAATCATCAACGACCTCCACGAGATTCCCGTCGAACTCGTGGACGAGACGGGGACGACACCCTACCTCGGAACCGGCGCGCGTGGGATGGGTGACGTCCTCGCCGCAGTCAACATCGCCCAGATGGAGGGCGAACCCATCGAATCGCGCGAGATAACGCCGACGGATGGCGAACTCCAACGAATCAAATCCCGCTCGCGCGAGGAATCAGAGGATAATCGCACCATCGACGAGGCACTGGCGCGCCGGGTCGCCGCCGGCGAGTTGGATATCAGCGAGGCGCTCGACGAACACCGCGAACGAGATTCGTAATTCGCTGACTGTGTGAGCGGCGAGAAATTGACTTCATGTCAGTCGCGCGCGTACTTCTCCTACCATGACCTCCATGAGCAAGCGCGCACTCGACAAGGCCGTCGAAGACTTCGACAGTATCGGAACCACACACGTCGGAACCGGATGGGTTGACCGGTCGGCCTATCCGTTCGAGTCGAAGTGTCTCGGTCTCTCCGACGGAGCGGTCCACTACGTCGATGAAGGTCCCGAAGACGGCGGACAGGCGACACTGCTCATGTTGCACGGAAACCCGACGTGGTCGTTCCTGTACCGCCACTTGATTCGACACCTGCGAGGCGAGTACCGCTGTCTCGCACTCGATTACCTCGGGTTCGGTCTCTCGGAGCGCCCGCCGGGGTTCTCGTATCTCCCCGAGGACCACGCCGACGTGGTCGAGGAGTTCGTCGAAGAACTGGGACTCGAAGATATCGTCCTCGTCGTCCAAGATTGGGGCGGCCCAATCGGTCTCTCTTACGCTATCGACCACCCGGAGAACGTCCGCGGTCTCGTCGTGATGAACACGTGGCTGTGGCCGGTCGCCGACGACCCCCACTTCGCTCGGTTCTCGCGGGTGCTCGGCGGCCGAATCGGCCGCGAACTCTGCGAGCGATTCGACCTGTTCACGCGCGTGGTGATGCCCCTTGGATTCGCGGACCGCTCGAAGTTCGCCTCACAAGCACGCGAACAGTACCTCGCCGCGACTCGCGCGGGCAGAACTGGAACCGGCGTGTTCCCGCAGTCGATTCTCACCTCGTCGGCGTGGCTCTCGTCGCTGTGGGAGCGCCGGGACCGAATCGCCGACGTTCCGACGCGACTCATCTGGGGGATGGAAGACCGGGCGTTCCGGCCCGCCGAGTTGCGGACGTTCGAGAGCCTCTTCGAGAACTCTTCGACCGTGAGACTCCACGGCGTCGGCCACTACGTCCCCGAGGAGTTCGGCGTGAAACTCATGCCGCTCGTTCGGAGTTTCCTCGAAGAGCTGGACGAGGAGTAGCAACACCGGCGAGATTTATCGCCAATCCGCGAGTCTATTCTCGAATGGACCCCCGAATCACCGTGGTGACACTCGGCGTCGCTGACCTCGACACGTCGATTCAGTTCTACCGCGACGGTCTCGGACTCCCGCTCCGGGAGCGCGAACCCGACAGCGACATCGTCTTCTTCACGCTGGAGGGGACGTGGCTCGCACTGTACCCGCGAGAACTCCTCGCCGAGGACGTGACCGTTCCAGCAGATGGCGAGGGCTTTTCAGGCGTCACTATCGCGCACAACGTCTCTACGAAATCGGCCGTCGAAGCGGTTCTGGAAGAGGCGGCGGTCGCCGGCGGTCGAATCGTCAAACCGGCCCAAGAGGTGTTCTGGGGAGGGTACTCGGGCTACTTTTCTGACCCCGACGGCCACCTGTGGGAAGTCGCGTATCCGATGCTCACCGAGGAGTGAATAGGAGAAGGCCGTCCGCTACTCGTCCGCCGCGACCGCATCGACGGCTCTCCGCATCACTTCCCGAACCGCGAGACCGGTCTCTTTGGCGACGGCGAGCGCGTCGTCGAACTCGGCGCTCCGGTCGTAGACGGTCCCGTCGGCGTCGCTGGCGACCTTGACCGTCACCTCGTAGCTGTCGCCGTCGATGTTCAACTCGGCCGTCTCGAACTCCCTGTGGGCGGTCCAGCGGTGGCCCGCGCCGTGTTCGCGGATTCCGAGCGTTCCCGTCTCGATTGCGAGGCGGTAGGCCACGCGCTCGACGTCCTCGGGGCGGACGACGACCTTCACGAGGTGGCCGGGTCGGGCCTTCTTCATCGTCGTCGGGAGGATAGTCACGTCGCGTGCCCCGGCGTCTTTCAACGTGGATTGGAGACTCCCCAGAATCTCGGGTGTGGCGTCGTCGAGGTTCGTCTCGAGGACGGTGATTTCGTCGCGGACGAGGCGCAACCCGCCGTCGCCGACGAGCGCGCGGAGGACGTTCGGATGGTCGGGGAAATCCCAACCGCCCGCGCCGTAGCCCGATTTCGAGACGTTCATCGACGGGAGCGTCTCGACGCCGTCGGCGAGGTGAGCGAGGATGGCAGCGCCAGTGGGCGTCAGCAGTTCGGCCCCGACCGGCCCGCCGCGAATCGACCAGTCGGCCCGTTCGACGACGTTGAGGACGGCGGGCGCGGGAATCGGGTAAGTGCCGTGGCTCATCGACGCCTCGCCGCCCCCGACCGAGACGGGGGCGGTGACGACGCGGTCTACGTCGAGGTCAGAAAGGAGGAGGCACGCCCCGACCACGTCGGCGATAGCGTCGTCCGCGCCGACTTCGTGGAAGTGCGTCTCGTCGAGGTCCGTCCCGTGGACCTCCGCCTCGGCCTCGCCGAGGACGCGGAAGATGGCAGTCGCGTCCTCGACGACCGAGTCTGGAAGGTCCATCGACTCGACGAGTTCGACGACTTCGGGGTAGGTCCGGTGTGGGCCGTGGCCTTCGGCGTGAGTGTGTTCGTGCGAGTGGTCGTGACCGTGCTGGTGTCCGTGGTCGTGGTGGTGATGGTGACCATCGCCGTGGTCGTGATGATGGTCGTCGCCGTGTCCGTGGTGGTGCTCTCCGTCGTCGTGTGAGTGGGCGTGGAAGTGGCCGCGCACGCGACTTCCGTGGTACTCGTCGGCCTCACCGTCAGACTCCGAAGCTTCGGTCTCGGCGTCGTCCGTCTCAGCGTCAGCCGCCTCAGTGTCGTCTCTCTCCTCGCCGAAATCGCCGCCGTGGCCTTCGCCGCGCGGGTCGCCGCCGTCGGTCTCTGCGAGCACGACATCGACTTTCGTCGCCACGATGCCGTTCTTGTCTACGTCGTGGATGTGGTAGGAGACGTCGAGGGCGTCTTCGACCGGCGAGAGGACCGCCGGGTCGGCCCCGGCCGCGACGAGCGCGCCGAGGAGCATGTCCCCGCTGGCACCCATCCGGCCGTCGAACGCGAGTAATCTCATACGCGTTTTGTCGGCTCGCAGGGGTAAAAACGCCCGGCATCGCGGCGTTCGGAGAGTGCCGCAGTCGCTAGGGATTAATAGCTGCCCGTCCTACGGTGTGCTACGCTGTGACTAGGTGTGGCCGACCCCCCGAATGCGGTTCGGGGAAGAACTTATCCGGTGGCCTCCCCGAGATATCAGCATCCCCGCGAGTAAATCATGAACGAAGTCCAACTCGAAGTGGCGAAAGCGTACCCGAACGACTCGGGTCGCGGTATCGCCCGTCTTGACCCGGACACCCTACTCCATCTCAAGCTCTCGCCGGGAGACATTATCGAGATTGAAGGAGGGAAGAAGACCGCCGCCAAAGTGTGGCGCGCAGACCGGCAAGACTGGAATACGGATACGGTCCGCATCGACGGGTTCACGCGACAGAACGCCGACGTCGGTATCGGCGAGCGCGTGACCATCCGAAAAGCCGAGGCTAAGAAGGCCGACCGACTCGTGCTGGCACCGCCCGAAGAGGCGAGCGTCCAGTTCGGTTCGGACGCCGCCGGCATGGTCAAACGGCAGATTCTGAAACGACCCGTGGTCGAACGCGACATCGTCCCGGTGATGTCGAGTACGAACCACCCATTCATGCGGTCGCCCGGGCAGGCGATTCCGCTCATCGCAGTCGAATCGAAGCCCGAAGGCGTCGTCCTCGTCACCGAGGACACCGACGTCGAACTCCGCGAAGAGCCGATTTCGGGGTTCGAAAAGACCGGCAGCGGCATCACCTACGAGGACATCGGTGGGCTGACCAACGAGATTCAGCGCGTCCGCGAGATGGTCGAACTGCCGATGAAGCACCCGCAAATCTTCAAAAAACTCGGCATCGAACCGCCGCAAGGGGTGCTGCTGCACGGCCCGCCGGGTACCGGGAAGACCCTGCTCGCGCGCGCCGTCGCCAACGAAACCTCGGCCAGTTTCTTCTCTATCGCTGGCCCGGAGATTATCTCTAAATACTACGGTGAGTCGGAACAGCAACTCCGCGAAATCTTCGAGGACGCGAAAGAGGAGTCGCCGAGTATCATCTTCATCGACGAACTCGACTCCATCGCGCCCAAGCGCGAAGACGTAACCGGCGAAGTCGAACGCCGCGTCGTCGCCCAGTTGCTGACGATGATGGACGGCCTCGAAGCCCGCGGTCAGGTCATCGTCATCGCGGCGACGAACCGCGTCGATTCGGTGGACCCCGCGCTCCGTCGTCCCGGCCGGTTCGACCGCGAAATCGAAATCGGCGTCCCGGACGAGGAAGGCCGCAAAGAGGTCCTGCAAATCCACACCCGCGGCATGCCGCTGTCGGACGACGTGGACCTCGACGTGCTCGCCGACGACACCCACGGCTTCGTCGGTGCCGACATCGAGGCGCTGACCAAAGAGGCCGCGATGAAGGCACTGCGCAGGTACCTGCCCGAAATCGACCTCGACCGCGAGGACATCCCACCGAGTCTCATCGACCGGATGGTGGTCAAGCGCGAGGACTTCAACGGCGCGCTCGGCGAGGTCGAACCGAGCGCCATGCGCGAGGTGCTCGTCGAGATTCCGAAGGTCACGTGGAACGACGTGGGCGGACTCGAAGACCCGAAACAGAAGGTCAAAGAGAGCGTCGAGTGGCCGCTCACGTCGCCCCAGAAATTCTCTCGAATGGGTATCGAGCCGCCGAAGGGCGTCCTCCTGTACGGGCCGCCCGGGACGGGGAAGACCCTCATCGCCAAGGCCGTCGCCAACGAGACGAACGCCAACTTCATCTCGGTTCGCGGCCCGCAACTCCTCTCGAAGTGGGTCGGCGAGTCCGAGAAGGCGATTCGCCAGACGTTCCGCAAGGCGCGACAGGTCTCACCGACGATCATCTTCTTCGATGAGTTGGACGCCCTCGCGCCCGCCCGCGGCAACGACATGGGCAACAACGTCTCCGAGCGCGTCGTCAACCAACTCCTGACCGAGTTGGATGGCTTGGAAGACGCAGGGAACGTCATGGTCATCGCGGCGACGAACCGCCCCGATATGATAGACCCAGCGCTCATCCGCTCGGGTCGCTTCGACCGCCTGGTGCTCATCGGCCAACCCTCCGAGGAGGGCCGCGAGCAGATTCTCGACATCCACACCCAGCAAAGCCCGCTGGCTCCCGACGTGAGCCTCCGCGAAATCGCCGAGATTACGGACGGCTACGTCGGTTCGGACCTCGAATCCATCTGCCGCGAGGCCGCAATCGAGGCGCTCCGCGAGAACGACAGCGCCGAGGAAATCGAGATGCGTCACTTCCGGAAGGCGATGGAGTCGGTCCGGCCGACCATCACCGAGGACCTGATGAGCTACTACGAACAGATTCAAGACCAGTTCAAAGGCGGTGCCCGCGAGGGCTTCACCGACACCCGCGACGGTCGTCTCGGCTTCCAGTAAGTCGATTCGGGCCGTCGCTATCGATTTTTTAACGCTCGACTGGAGAGCGGTGTGCGTCTCGAACGAAAACTGCAGAAAGAAGGCTTAGAACAACAGCGCGTCGTCGTTGTCGAGCATGTAGAGCGTCCGCGCGGCGATGTTGACCGCGTGGTCGCCGATGCGTTCGAGGTCACGAACCGTGAGCAGGAGTCGGCGCACGTCCACGAGGAACTCTTCCATGTCGATGTCGCCGTCGCCCTCGAAGTCGTCGCTGGTCATGATGTCGCGGACGATGGTCTCGGAGGCAACGTCACACATGTCGTCGAGGTCGTCGTCGCGGTCGGCGACCGAGAAACACAGGTCCGAATCCTCTGCGTCGTAGGCGTCCATCGACTGGTCCACCATGTCGAGGGCGGCATCGCCGATGCGCTGGATATCGACTTCGGTGTAGAGGTCGCTCTCGGCGTCGATGGCGTACTGTGCGAGGTTGGTTGCGAGGTCACCGATGCGTTCGAGGTCGGTGATGATTTTGAACGACGAGGCGATGAATCGCAGGTCGCTCGCAACGGGTTGCTGCAGGGCGATGAGGTCGATGCAGTCCTTTTCGAGGTCGAGGTAGATGCGGTTGATCTCGTGGTCGCCCTCGATGACTTGCCGCGCTTGTGCTTCGTCTTTGTCTTCGAGCGCCGAAAGCGCCTCGCGGACGCGCTCTGCGACGAGTTCGCTGAGGTAGAGGACGTCCTCCCGGAGTTCCTGGAGGCTCTTTTGGTAGCTTTGTCGGGACATGTCTCGTAGTGCGCGCTTGTTCGGCTAAAAGGTTACCCTTGACTACCTATTGCTATGTAGGACTATTTATTTACAAGAGATGTCGATTCGGTAGTCAC
Organism: Haloferax namakaokahaiae; assembly: GCF_042663225.1. Classification (NCBI taxonomy): domain Archaea; kingdom Methanobacteriati; phylum Methanobacteriota; class Halobacteria; order Halobacteriales; family Haloferacaceae; genus Haloferax; species Haloferax namakaokahaiae. The sequence goes on from NZ_JBHTAA010000001.1 coordinate 539,737, forward strand.
TCCAGAATACGAGTACGTCGGGCGAAAAGAGCCGTTTCGAACCTTACCCGAACTTGCCCGTGATGTAGTCTTCGACGCGTTGACTCTCGGGGTTCTCGAAGATTTTCTGCGTGTCGTCGAACTCGACGAGTTCGCCGCCGGTGAGGAACACCGCGGTCTTATCGGAGATACGCGCGGCCTGTTGCATGTTGTGGGTGACGATGATGACCGTGTAGTCCTCGGCGAGTTCCTCGACGAGGTCCTCGATTTGCGAGGTTGCGACGGGGTCCAGCGCCGACGCCGGCTCGTCCATCAGGATCACTTCCGGGTCGGGTGCAATCGCGCGAGCGATGCAGAGGCGCTGTTGTTGGCCGCCGGAGAGTTCGAGACCTGATTCGTCGAGGCGGTCCTTGACCTCGTCCCAGAGTGCGGCCCGCTTGAGCGAGCGCTCGACGATTTCGTCGTGGTCACCCTCGATGTTCTGGATGTTCAGGCCGTAGGCGACGTTGTCGTAGATGCTCTTCGGGAAGGGGTTGGGCTTCTGGAAGACCATCCCGACGCGACGACGGAGTGCCACGGGGTCAACGTCGTCGTCGTAGACGTTTTTACCCCGAATCGAGAGTTCGCCCTCGACGCGGGCGCTATCGATGAGGTCGTTCATCCGGTTGATACACCGGAGGAACGTAGACTTCCCACACCCCGACGGTCCCACCATCGCGGTCACGCTGTTCTCGGGGATGTCCATCGTGATATCGTGCAACGCCTGGTCCGAACCGTACCACACGTTGACGTTGCGTGAGCGAACGATGGTGTCTCGGTCGGTCAAATCGAGCGATTCGGACATGCCATCGGTCACGTCGGTTTCGATGAGCATGTCGTCCGTCGTCGGGTCCTGTGTATTGTTCATTTGAGACGGTTCAGACTTCGATTGGTTGTTTTGGCTCATAATCGTGTTGTTAGCTTTCGCGTTCGTACTTGTTGCGCAGGACGATTGCGACCGAGTTCATCGCCAGAAGCACCGCGAGGAGGACGACCACACCGGCCGGGACGGCCTTCGTGTAGAAGTCCTCGCTGGCGAAGAGACTCGACCACGCGTACACTTGCAGCGGCATCGCGCTCACCTTCGACGAGAGTTCCGTCGGGAGGTTGAACAGGACGTTCGGCGCACCGATCATGATGAGCGGTGCGGTCTCGCCGATAGCGCGACCCAGTGCGAGAATCGTCCCGGTGAGGATACCGGGGAACGACTCGGGGAGCACGACGTTGCGAACGGTCTGCCAGCGCGTCGCGCCCATCCCGTAGGACGCCTGCCGGAGGTCGTTCGGGACCGACCGAATCGCCTCGCGCGAGGAGATGATGACGATGGGCAGGATGAGCAGCGAGAGCGTCGCCCCGCCGATGAGCACCGTCCCGGTTGGCTGGCCGAGGTAGTTGACGAACACACCCAGTCCGAGCAACCCGTAGACGACGGAGGGGACGCCAGCGAGATTCGAGATGTTGACGTCGATAAAGCGGGTGAACTTGTTGTTCGGGGCGTACTCTTCGAGGTAGACGGCGGCACCGACGCCGACCGGGAACGACATCGCAGCGACCGTACACATCAGGAGAATCGAGCCACCGATTGCGGGGTAGAGACCGGCGTTCTCCGCGCTCCCGCTGTGTGCGCTGGTGAGGAACTGCCAATCGACCCACGACTGCGGACCGGCGAAGCCGAGGGTGTTGACGACGAACGCGCCGAGGAGCGTGCCGCCGAGGACGACGGCGACGAACACTAACCCAGTGCGGTCTTCTTCGTTCGTCAGTGCGTTCCCACCGGCGTACGCCGCGGTCGGGAGGAGCGAGACGGAGGTGATAGTCGCCATCGCCACCGCGCCAAAGCCGGTCATCGACCCGACGAGTGCACCCACCGCGGTCAGAACGAACGTGGCCACACCGACGGCGAGTCCGGTCTTGTCGCCGCGGATGTCACCGAAGTACTGGCCGATGACGACGGCGGCGGTCCCGCCGAGCATGAGCGAGACCATCACCCACGGCGTCGGAACGACCGGGAGGGATTGGACGAGGTCGGCGACGCTCGGGATAATCGATGGCAAGCCGAGCGTCGAGCCGATGAAACCGGGGAAGCCGAACAGCGAGAGGTAGAACAGCGCACCGGTCAGACCGACGCGCGCGCCGAACGGAATCTGCCGGTCGTACTTCGTGAGTCCGACCACGACGAGGGCGGGGAGCACGAACGCCACGACGAACGAGAAAGCCACCAGCGGCGGGATGATGTCGATGAGGACGAGCGCCAAGCCGCTGGCGAACATGAGCGAGACGACGAGCATGCCGATGACCATGCCGCCGAACGAGAGCGCGCTCTTGTTGCGCTGGTACAGATACCCTCCAGCGAGCACCGTCGGGACGACGAGCGTGACGAAGAACGTCAGGTGCCAGGCGGGGTCCGCGGTGAACGGTTGGAGCGCGTCGTTGGCGACGTAGACGAGCAGTACCGCGAGCGTGACGATGCCGAACATCGTCGCCGCCATGAGCAGGTAGCGGAAGATGGTTCCGGTCGTGCGGCTCACTTGGCCGAACCCGGAGATAGTTCGCGGGTCGTTCTCGGTCGCCATTTAGTAGACCTCCCGATACTTCTGTGCGACGTAGTCGCTGATGATGTTCATGACGAGTGTGATGAAGAACAGCACGAGACCGATAGCGAACAGACTGCGGTAGGCCAGGCCACCGCCGGTGATGTCACCGGTGAGCAGTTGGACCATCGCGGCGGTCATCGGCAGGGCACCTTCGAGGTACGACGCCGGGTTGAGAGGGTTGAGGAACTTCGCTTGTGCCCCTGCGGCGACGGTGACGGCCATCGTCTCGCCGATCGCCCGCGAGAGCGCGAGGATGAACGACGAGAAGATGCCGGAGAGCGCCGCGGGCACGACGATGCCGGTGGACACGTCGAACTTGGTCGCACCCATGCCGTAGCCCGCCTGCCGGAGTTCGTCCGGGACGGCGGACATCGCGTCTTCACTGATGGAGGCGACCATCGGGATGATCATGATGCCGACGACGATGCTCGCCGAGAGCAGGTTGAACGTCCCGATCGAGGGGATCACCGTCTCGATGGCGGGCGTGATGTAGATGAGCGCGAAGAAACCGTAGACGACGGTCGGAACGCCCGCGAGGATTTCGAGGGCGGGTTTGAGAACCGACCGCGCTTGCGCGCTCGCGTACTCACTCAGGTAAATCGCGGTGGCGACTCCGAGCGGGAGTGCGATGATTGCCGAACCGATGGTGATCATCAACGTCGCCGAGACGAGCGACAGCACACCGAACTCTTGGCTATGGATTTGCCACGTCGTCCCGGTGAGGAAATCGACGAGCGATGCTGTTTGACCTTCGACACCCATCAGCGACGCGGTGATAGTGAAGAACTTCGCCGCTTCGGTGACGAGGAGTACGACGATACTGATGGTCGTCACGACGGACAGCGCCGCACACAGGAAGAAGAACGACCGTGTCAGTAACTCCCGCGGAGAGTTCTCCGTTCGCCGCGTGAAGTCGGTAGCCGGGTCATCTGTACTCATTGGATAGTATGAATCGTGGGGTATGAAAAAACGCTTCGTTACTCTATTCTGCCGTTAGGAGCCTAGTTGGCCTCTTCGATTGCCGAATTGAGTTTGTCGAGCATCTCCTGTTGTTCCTCTTCGCCGAGCGGGACGTACCCGACTTCGTCGGCGACGATTTCCTTGCTGGTGGAGTTCTCCATCCAGTAGGTTGCGAACTCGGCGACGTGTTCGTTGGCGAGCGATTCCTTCGCGGGGTACGTGAAGAGCGGGCGCGAGAGGGGGTTGTACTCGCCGGAGAGTGCGGTGTCGAGCGACGGTTCGACGAAGTTGCCCTCGTCGTTCTCGATGGCGACCGCCTGCACGGCGTCCGTGTTCTCGCTGTAGTACGCGAATCCCATGTAGCCGATGGCGAACTCGGAGCCTTCGACGCCCTGGATGATGGTGCGGTCCTGTTCGGTCGCGGAGTAGTCCTGGCGGTGGCCCGGACCTTCCTCGCCGATGATTGCCTCGATGAAGTAGTCGTACGTTCCGGACGCGTCAGTGGGACCGAAGATTTCGATTGGCTCTTCGGGCCACTCGGAGTTGACGTCGGACCACATTTCGGGCTGTTCCTCGGCCGAGAAGATGGTCTTGAGTTGCTCGACGGTGAGACCCTCGCCGATGAAGTCGTTGTCGTTGTTGACGATGACCGTCAGCGCGTCGGTTGCGACCTTGAGTTCGACGGGCGTGACGTCGCTGCTCGAACACTGGTCGGCTTCTTCGGGCTTGATTGGGCGCGACGCGTTGTTGAAGTCCGTCTGTCCGGTACAGAAGTAGTTGGCGAAGCCGCCACCGGAGCCAGTGGACTGGATGTTGATGCTGACTTCCGAGTGTTCGGACTGGAAGCGCTCTGCCATCGCGGTGGCGAGCGGGAACACCGTCGAGGAACCGGCGATGTTGATTTCGCCGGAGAGTCCTTCGGAGTCGGAACCGGAGTCCTCGGAGTCGCCGCCGTCCGAGCCGCCCGATTCGCCACCGTCCGAACCGCCGGTGTTGCTCTCGGTACAGCCGGCGAGACCAGCAACGCCAACTGCACCAGAAGCGATCAGGAACTTACGTCGGGACAGGACATCGTCCGTTTTACGCGTCATCAACTTTCAGGAGCCGAGTTACGGGTAAATACCCTGCTATGACAAATATATAGTCGTACATGGTGGTATGTTTTCAGACAAAGTGCCCCCAGACCCCCGATACCAGTCACTTCGAGATGAGCACGAGTCTCTAAATTCGTGCAGCATGTGAACGAATGACTAACTGAGGGTTCTCTATTGTCCCTCACGAGAGGATACATACATCCGCGAAAATCGTCCATAACCACGCCCGTGTGTAGAGAGATATCTCTCTCGTTCCAGTTCTACCGTTCAATGTGGAAAGTAGCAACCCATTATATAGTGATAGACAGATTTATTGTGGAAAGGTGTTCACAAAGTGGTATGGTCGAAACCCGAAAGGTGCAGGTCACCGGTGGCTCGACGTACACAGTCTCTATTCCGAAAGGCTGGGCCACCGAGAACGGAATCTCAGCCGGGAGTGAAGTCGAATTCTACCCGGAAGGCGATTCGCTGTTTTTGACCCCTCGCACCGAAGAGGAGCGAACCGAGGGCACCCTCGAAATCACGAACCTCGAGGGCGACGAACTCACGCGCGCGGTGATGACGATGTACGTGAGCGGCTTCGACATCATCTCGCTGGAGAGTTCGCGCATCAGCACCGACCAGCGACGCACGATTCGAGAGGCGACTCAGAGCCTCGTCGGTCTCGAAGTCCTCGAAGAGACCCGCGACCGAGTCGTCATCCGCGACCTGCTCGACTCCTCTGAACTCTCGATTCACAACGCGGTCACGCGCATGCGCCTCATCGCCATGTCCATGCTCGAAGACGCCATCAGCGCGCTCGCCGAGTTGGACGAGGACATGGCCCGCGACGTCATCCAGCGCGACGACGACGTGGACCGCCTCTGGATGGTCGTCTCGCGCATCTTCCGTGCGACTCTCCGAACCCCGAAGGCGGCCGAAGAACTCGGCCTGCCGCGCGAGGTCTGTTTCGACTACCAGTCGGCCGCCCGCCAACTCGAACGCATCGGCGACCACGCGACCAAGATTGCCCACCTGACGCTCAACTTCGAGCAACCGGTCAGCGAGGAAATCATCGAGGCAATTGAAGACCTGTTCGCCGAGGCGCAGACCGTCGTCAACGGCGGCATGGACGCGCTCTTCGCCGACGACAGCGCCGAGGCGACGCGACTGGCCAACGAGTCGCGCGAGTCGGTGCAGGTCATCGACGAGCGCGCTCGCGCCATCGACGAACTCCTCCGTGACCTCGACCCCGCCCGCGCGCAACTGCTCGGACTCATCGTGGACTCCGTCTCGCGTGCGGCCGACTACGGTGGCAACATCGCCGAGACGGCGCTCCAGAAGGCCGCCCCAACGCCCTGAACGCGGTTTCGACTCCGTTCTCTCGTTTTCGACTCTTACTTTCGTTCGTCTTCTCGCGCGAGCGATGGCTCTCGCTCTGAAAACGAGTCGTCGGTGCCACGTCAAATCGACGTGGCGAGAGAGAATCTATTCGTCGGTGCGGACTGCGTTGACCTGACCGTCCTGTCCGGGTCGGGAGGTCACGCGTGCGCGGCCGGCGCTCGTGTCGATGATGGAGCCTTTCGTGATGATGTTACGACGTGCGTAGTTCACGTTCGACGGGTTGTCAACGACACCTTCGATTTCGGCTTCGGTGACGTCTGCGCCGTCGGCGACCTGCACGACGTTGGTCGAGAGGGCACGGAGCTTCGACTCGTTACCGCGGGAGTCGATAACCTGGAATCGTGGCTCGCCGACCGTCGTTGCGGCGGGTTCACGACCCAGCTGGTAGCGCTTCTTGTTCGAGGACGGCTTGCGTCGTCCACCGGTCCGCTTTCGCTTGGAGCGTCCTTGGTCCTTCATACGGGGTACAAACCTCGGTGAGTACTTGAATCGCTCGACTCACGTCTTGTGGTGCCGTGACACGGCCGAAGGCCCGAATCGGCCGGCCGGGAACACAAACCGTTTAGTTCGCCCGCCGCACCCGTCGAATCGATGAGCCTCGATGTCACCGTCGCCGTTCCCTTCCGCCAGCACGGGGCGACTCGCCTCGGGGAAGGCGAGTTCGTCGTCGCCCTCTCGCTCGACCGCGACTGGTTCTCGCCGGACCAGGCGAAGCGCCTTATCGACCTCGCCGCGGGCCGCGGATTGGTCGAACTCGACGACGGCGAAGTCGTCGCCGCCTTCGACCCCGCCGACGTGACGGTCCCCGAAGAGTTCGAACCCGACGCGTCGGTCCTCCGCGAGCAGTCCGCCTTCGAGCAGATTCTCGACGCCTGCGTCGCCGCCGGCATCGAGAAACACACCGCCGTCGCCGACATCAACGACCGGCAGTCCCGACTCGGCGTGACCGCCGAAGCGGCCGCCGTCCTCTTCGCCCGCGAGAACGACATCGACGTGACCGACGCCGCCGCGAAGGCGAAGTCGTCGCTCGGCGAGTAGCCGACGAGAAAACGACACCCCAAAACCCTCCCTCGGCGAACGTCGAGTATGGTCGTCGATGCTCTCTCGGACGGCAAGCGAATCGCCCAGTTGCTCGCCTCGGAACTCACGGGCCACGAAGACGCATTCTCTCTCCTCGAAATCGTCGAGTCCGACCCCGACGTGGAACCGACCGACGACGGCGCGTTCGCCTTCGGCGTAAACCACGGCGACGAGCGAGTCGCCGAGGTGTTCGTCCAACCGGACCGCGCCCGCGTCGAGTTCGTCTCTCACCCGGACCTCGCCGCCGAGCACGCGAGCGAGGCCGACCTTCGCGTTCGCCCGAAGGCCGTTCGCCCGCCGCGGACGCTCGTCTTCGTCGAAGACGGCGCGCAAGTCAAGTGGTTACTGCCGACGTTCCGCGCGCTCGTCGCGGCGTTCGACGACGAATAGGAGAATCAGAGATTCGAACGAGTCAGAGGTCGGCGAGCAGTTCCGGCAGGCGCACCGACAACTCGTCGCGCTCGATGTGTGCGATGGCCCGCGGGTCCGGGTCGTCGCCCTCCGGGCCGAGCACTTGGACGGGGATGAGACCCGCCGCGTCTGCCCCCGCGATGTCGTGTTCGACGCTATCGCCGACGTAGACCGTCTCTTCGGCGGGGGTTCCGAGCGCCTCTAACAGCGCGTCGAACGAGCGACCGTCCGGTTTGCCGGCCTCGAGCGCGCCCGTGACGAGCGCGACGTCGAAGTGGTCGTACCACCCGAGTTTCTCCAGTTTCGACTCCTGTGCGAGCACCGGACCGTTCGTGAGCACGCCGATTCGATAGGTGGTCCGAAGCCCGGCGAGCATGGCTTCGACGCCGGGAACCGGCTCGACGGCGTCGGTGATGCGTTCGCGGTAGGCCGTGGCCACGTGCTCGGGGTCCACGGCGGTGTCGTGGTCGTCGAGCAGCGTCTCGAAGATTGGCGTTCGGGTCTCGCCCGTGAGATGTTGCTGGTGCGCTCTGAGATACGCCTCTCTGGACAGCGGCGGTGCGCCCGTTTCGCTCGCTGCCTCGGAGAGAATCGTCTCGCGGTCCCGGGTCGGAACCGCGAGCGTGTAGTCGAGGTCGAACCCGACTGCGGAGACTGGCATCGTCGGCCGACCGTTAGTCACCAACTGATATGAGGGTGCCGACACTGAGAGGAGGGGCGTGTTTTTTACCATCGAGTGTGAGGCCGAGGTATGACCCTCGACCCCGTCCACGTGGACGACATCGCGCGCATGGCGAGCACCCTCGCCGGCACGATGGACGACACCGACCACGACGACGTGGCCCGGACGGTCTGGGAGCAGTGGTTGGACCCGCTTCGACCCGTCGGCGGCGGCCGCCCCGTCGTCGAACCACTCGGCGAACAGCGACTCAACGCCGCCGTCATCGACGACGTCGCCCTCGCCGAACCGCCGTTTCCGACGGTTCACGGCCTCGATTCGGGGACAATCAACCCCACGACGTTCAAGAACGGTCTCGTCCTCGACGTGGCCCACGCCGCGATGGCCGCCGAACCCTCGGACCTCGACCTCCACCGCAACCGCAGTATCGTCATGACCGCGCACACGCGCGACCCGACCGCCCCAATCGGCGAAGAGGAGTGGCGAAAGTCCGACGAAGGCTACGGCCGACGGCGCGTCATCCGCGCCCCGCGCGTCAGTCGCTACGCCGAGGGCGTCGTCCACGCGCTCTCGCTCTACCTCGCCGAGAGCGCGCACGCGCTCGAACACGCCGACCACGTGTCCGACCTGCTCTTTTTGGACGGCCCGCTCTACCCCAAGGAACTCCTCAACTGGCGCGATAGAGACGCCGAACTCCGCGAGTTGACGCGCGAGGCCCAACCGAAGGCCATCGTGGAGAACTACATCCGCCTCGTCGAGCAGTTCGTCGAGCGCGGCGTCCCACTCGCCGGGTTCGTCAAGAACCCCTCGGCGAAACACATCGTCAACACCGTCGAGCGACAGTTCAAGGAATCCGGCGGCGGGAAGGTACCGTGGATAGACGACGTGGCCTTCTTCATCCAACTGCTCGAACAGCGGACCGGCCCGGACCTCGACGACCGCCGGACCGACGAACTCACCTTCACGAACTGGTTCGTCTCTCGCGGCGGGTCGGACAGGCAAGTGAGCGCCGACGGCGACGCCTTCGGCATCGACCGCAAACTCGACCCCGAAGCGTACACGGTCACGTTCTTCACCATCTACGACCCGCGGACCGACGTCGGCTACCGCGTCGAAGCACCCTACGCGGTCACGAAAGACCCCGAGGTGCGCGAGAAACTCACGCTACAGGCGGTGCGAGACGTGGCCGCCAATCGCGGGCCGCCGACGGCAATCGAGAAGGCCGACGAGTTAGCCCGCGTGAGCGTCGGCGAGAAAGCCGCGCTCCGACAGAAGTTGGCAGAAGAGATGTCTTCGGAGGCACAGTACGCCTACGACGACGTGCGGTGGCCGGCAGACGAGTGATTCGAGCGGGTCGTTCCCGTCAAACCGGTCCCGCCGGCGACCCTTCTTCTTCGGGTCGGATGACGTCGATTGTGACGTCGTCGCCGGCGACACCGACGCGCGCGAACTGCGTGCGGATGTGTTCTTTGGCGGCGCTGAGTGCCTGGTCGCGGGTGTCGAACCCCCGCGGGAGCGGGTTGTCGAACGCGACGCGAATCGTCCGACCGTCGATAGTCGTCTCGGTGCCGCCGCTCTCGACTTCGTAGAACTCGTCGCAAACCCACACGTACGGGGCCGCTTCGTCCGGCGCACCGCGGTACTTCGGCGCTTCTTCGCCGCGCTCGAATATCGTCCCCGTGAGCGCCGTGCCACCGCCGTGTCCACGAACCAGAAGCATAGATGTGGTAGGAGCGCGAGCATCAAAAGTCGTGCGCGGGATGGGGGTACATACCAGATGGTCTCGCGGAACGTGCTGAGGGTTTTTAATCGATGCCGCCAACGGTGTGGGCATGAGCGATTTGGGGGATTTCACAGATATTCGTGGTGACGAGGGTGATGGGAACGGCGAGTCGTCTCGCCGAACCACCCCGCGGAAGCCCATCGAAGAGACTAGCGGCGAGGAGGCGTCCAATGGCGAGGAAGCCTCCAGCGGTGAGGAAGCGTCCAACGGCGAGGAGGCATCGAACGGCCAGCAAGCGTCGAACCGCGACGCGTCCACGTCGGCCGCCGAGGACGACAGTCTCTCGTTCGAATCGTACGATGCCGACCCGGTCGGAACCGAGCGTGGACTCGGCGCAATCGCCGTCTCCCAAGGGCTTCGTGTCTCCCAAGACAGCGACCGGACGACGCTCCGCGCGTTCGTCACGACTGGCAACCGCGAGCACGTCCGTCTCGGCACGTATCTCATCGTCCCCTACCCCGACGAGGAACTCCTCTTTTGCCACATCGTCGGACTCGAATACGCCCAGGAGTTCCACGCCGACGACGCCACCGAAATCCACGCTCGGCGGGCCATGCGCCGTTCCGAAGACGAGTTCAAAGAACGCGACTACAAGTTCATGGCCGAGTTGGAACCCCTCGCCGTCCTCTTCTCCGACGACGACGAACTCAAACGCCGGATGGTTGACCGCGTGCCCAAACCCGGCGCAACCGTCGGCGAAGCGAAGGACGCGACCCAAATCAAGACCGGCCTGAAGATTCCCGAAGACGGCGTCTTCCTCGGCCACCTCTCGGTCGGTGGCGAGAAGGTCCGAACCTCCGCGTCGCCGCCGACTATCGACTACCGGCTCAACGACAACTACGCCGACGGCGACCCGCTCGTCTTCCGCCACTCGCTCGTCGCGGGCGGAACTGGCTCGGGGAAGACCCACGCCTCGAAGAACATCCTCCGCCAGTATCTCTCGCCCGAGCGAACCTACGAGATGGACGACGGCCGCGACGTGCAGACCGCTGTCGTGCAGTTCGACCCGCAGGACGAGTACGCGCAGATGCACGACGACAACGAAGAGCTGGACGCGAAGACGGCCCAGCGCTACGAGCGCGAGGGCATCGCCCACGGCGGCCACGACGACACCGTCGCGCTCGTGCCCAAGATGGCCGGGTCGTCGTACGCCGGTGCGAACCATCGCGCCGAGCAACTCGAATTCACCATCCCCTTTTCGATGGTCGAAGACCTGCCGTGGCTGGTCGCGGGAAGCAGCCTCAACGAGAACCAGTACCCGGCGTTGCTCTCGCTCATCAACCGCTTCTTCCGCGACTACGGCGACGCCGGCACCTACAGCGAGTTCCTGACGTTCCTCGACGACCCCGCGCTCAAAGAAGAACTCCACGAGTCGGGGCGCGTCCACGAAGCGACGTTCGACGCGGTCAAACGTCGGGTTCGCGGCATCCCCAAGGGCGTCTTCGACCAAGACGCCAAGCCGATTACGGAGTTGGACCACGAACTCGTCCGACCCGGCGGACTCACGGTGGTCCCGACCTACCACCTGCCGACGAGTCGCGCCAAAGAGTTGTTCGTCCTCGCCGTCTCCTCGATGCTCATCGACGACAAACTCTCGAACGACCCCGAGAGCGACCGAATCAAGGAGACGCCCGTCGTCCTCGGGATGGACGAGGCGCACAACTTCCTCTCCGATGCGGACAGCGTCCAGGCCCAGAAGGTCATCAAAAAGTTCACCGAAGCCGCGAAACAGGGGCGCAAAGAGCGCCTCGGCCTGTTTCTCATCACGCAGGACCCGCAAGATATCGCCGACCCGGTGTTCAAACAGGTGAACACGAAAATCGTGCTCAACCTCGGCGACGAAGACGCCATCAAGAGCGTCAACATCCCGCCGAACCTCGAAAGCAAGGTGCCCTACATGGAGAAGGGTCAGATGGTCGTCTACTCGCCCGACAACTCCGACCCCGTCGAACTCATCGGCCTGTCGAACTGTGTGACCCGCCACGGCGACCGGTAGATGAAAACCGGGAGACAAATCGGCACCCGACGCGGCGCAGGTTTTTGTCCTCCCCCCGATTACTCGCGGTATGGCCACCCACATTCTCGTTCCAGTCGATGGGTCGGAGCAGTCCATCGAGGCGCTTCGATTCGCCGCGACGGAGTGGCCGCGCGCGAAGCTCACCCTGCTGAACGTCATCAACCCCAGTACGGCCAAATACACCGACAGCGCCTTCAGCGGCTCTGAAGAGTGGTATCAGAAACAGAAGCGAAAGGCGACAGAGACGTTCGCGCAGGTGAAAGCCGACGCCTCGCTCGTCGATACCGACCGCGATATCTCGACACGAATCGCCGTCGGCAAGCCCGCCAAGACCATCGTCGAAGTGCTCGAAGCAGACGACTACGACCACGTCGTCGTCGGCAGTCACAGCCGAACCGGCGTCTCACGCGTCATCCTCGGCAGCGTCGCAGAAGCGATCGTCCGCGACTCGCCCGTTCCGGTGACCGTCGTCAGATAAGTCAACTCGGGCTCACGTCAGTGGCGTGAATGTAACCTGGTGAATCCAACGCCATGAGCCCTGCGAGCACCCTGAAATCGGACGATTTACCCGGATTCACGGGGCCTATTATTCTGTCCTTCGTTGGGCCTTCTAATGGAATTCGAAGAAGTCGTAACGACGCGCCGGTCGCTCCACGAGTACGCAGACGAACCACTCGACGACGAGACGCTCGAATCTATCTTCGAGAACGCCGTTCAGGCCCCATCGAGCTACAATCTCCAGCCGTGGGAGTTCGTCGTGTTGCGCGAAGACGAGACCCAAGAGGCCCTCCGTGCGGCCGCCTACGACCAAGAACACGTGACGGGTGCCGCCGCGTCCATCATCGTCCTCGGGAACAAAGACCCCGAAGCACACGCCGAGACCGTCGTCGAGGACATGCTGGAGAAGGGCTACCTCCCCAACGAGGAGGTCGCCGAAGGTATCCTCGACAACATCGCCGGAATGGCCGACCTCCCCGAAGAAGAGCGCCGCGTCTGGACCGTCCGTTCCACGTCGTTGGTCGCCATGAACCTCATGAACGCCGCGTGGGACGAGGGCGTCGCCACCTGCCCAATCGGCGGTTTCGACCCCGACGCGGTGCTCGATGCCTTCGACATCGACGGCTCTCAGTACGAACCCGTCATGCTCCTGACGATGGGTATCCCCGCCGAAGACGCCGGCGAACTGCAAGCAGAACAGAAGTACCGCCGCCCGGTTGACGAAGTCGTCCACTACGAGGAGTTCTCCCCGAATCGACTCGCTGAGCCTGCACCCGCGGACGACTGAGGCGACCTGTCTCGAATCCTCTCTCGCCGGACGTCCATCCACCCGTCACTCACCGGACGTACATCCCCTCGAACCACTCGCGTTTGACACCTCGTGAACGATGCGGACGCGAGGGCAGAGGATGTCAAGATAGTTCACCTCCGGACAGAATATCCACCCCCTGAAAAACTCAGAGTTTGACGAGTGACTAAGAATCATATACGAGTATCGTGTAGCCGAAGACGAGGACGATATCGTATGTTCATCATGTCGAGCGACGATTTCTCGGTTCACACCAAACAGTGTGACGCGGTGACTGGAATGTCACTGAGTAGTCTTCCCGACGAAGTAGATTCGTTAGACGATTTGGAGTGCGAGTGTTGGAACGAGTTCAGTTCTTTCGACGAGATACCGGGCGCATAACGAGCGGGCCGAGCGACCTCAGAAGATGTTCGCTTGTTGGTAGACGCTGATTCCGTCGTTCGTGAGTTCGTACGGCTTGGTCTCGCGCGAGTGGTTCGCATCGCGTATCTTCTGAATCTCGATTGCGAGACGCGTCTCACGGAAGTCGTCGGGGCGGACGTACTGGAGGATGAACACCGCATCGGAGAGATACTCGACGATACCGTGTCGAGACGCGTAGGGATTTTCTTGACTCGCCTCCGAGGTGAGCATCGTCGTCACGCCAGCGTCTTTCAGCGAGCGCGCGAAGTTGAACACCTCGCTCCGGCGTTTCGACGGGTGGTCGTACATCATCTCCAAGAGCGACACCGAGTCGAGGACGAGGCGGTCGGCCCCGAAGTCATCGACGAGTCGCGGGAGGTCGTTACGGATGCTGGAGAGGCTGTTCGCCATCTCGACCGGGTCGAGGTCGACGATTGCCAGTCGGTTCTCCGCTTCGTACTCACCGAAGGGCCACCCTTTCTCCTCGGCCGTCTCGAGGATGCGACGGCGACTCTCTTCGAGCGTGATGTAGACGCCACTGCCACCGTCTTTCATCACCTCGTTGAGGAACTGCAGGCCGAAGGTTGTTTTCCCCGTCCCGGCGCTCCCAATCGTCACCATGAGCGAGCGTCTAGGGACGCCGCCGAGAATCATGTCGTCTAGGCCTTCGATACCGATATCGATGCGGTCGATGTCGGACTCGAACTCCTCCTCGTCGAACGATTGAGCCTCGGACGAGTCGCCGCCACTGAAGCCGAACACTTCGTCGAAGTCGTCGCTATCGCGTGGTGGGTTCGAGTCCATCGCGCCCGCATCGAAGCCGTCGAGGTCGGGCGCGTTTTCGAACGCAGTCGCAAAGTCCGTCGCAAACGGGTTGTCGCCCGCTGGCTCGTCCGACACGTCTGGTGCATCGAATTCGGTTGGTTCTGCTGGTGGGAAGTCGCCGTGCTCCTGGTCTGCTTCGGCGTCGGCTGTGTCGGTTGTATCAGGCGCGTCAGTTTCATCGGCCGCATCTGCCGCGTCGGTTGCACCGTCGTCGATATCGCCGTCAGACTTCTCTCCGTCGCCCTCGCGGAGCGCACGCTCGAACCAGTCGTCATCGTCGCTCATGGGGACCACCGGATGACGGAGGAACCTGCGTCGATGCCTGCCATCACTGCAACGTCGGGGGCGAACGTGATGAACGTTTCTCGTACTGTCGGACGACCATGACGGTGTGTTTTTTGTCGGGCGCACCGAACCGCGGGGCATGAACGTCGGCATCGTCGCACAAAAGGGCAACAGGCAGGCCGCGACCCTCGCAAGAGACATGCGCAAGGCGCTTTCGAAGGTCGATGTCGAAGTCCGGTTCGACGAGGCGACCGCCGCCGCGCTCGACCGCTCGGGCGTCCCCGTCGAGACGTTCCACGAGTGTGACCTCGTGGTGAGTATCGGCGGCGACGGCACGTTTCTCTACGCCGCTCACGGGTCCGACGGCGTCCCAATCGTCGGCGTCAACCTCGGCGAAGTCGGCTTCCTGAACGCCGTCTCGCCGGAAGACGCGCTTCAGACCGTCCTCGAAGAAGTCGCCGCCTTCCGCGACGGGTCGCAGACGATTCGAGACGTGCCGCGCATCGTCGCCTCCGGCGACGACTGGGAGATGCATCCGTCGATGAACGAAGTCGTCATCCACGGCCCGCGACGCGGCCACGGCGGCGGCGCGACGTTCGAAATCCGCGTCGATGACTCTGTGTACTCGGTCGGTCACGCCGACGGCGTGCTCGTCTCGACGCCTGCCGGGAGCACCGCCTACAACCTCAGCGAAGGCGGCCCGCTCGTCCATCCGGGCGTCGAAGGACTCGTCGTCACCGAGATGGCCGCCACCGAGGGCATGCCGCCGCTCGTCGTCTCGCGCGATTCGACGGTCACCGTCTCGGTCGAAGACGCCCCTTCGGCGGTCGTCGTCGGCGACGGGCGAACCCGGCGGTCTATCGACTCGCCGGCGTCGATTCGTATCGAGCCATCGGACTCGCCGGTGCGACTCGCTGGGCCGACCTCTGATTTCTTCCAGGCGTTAGGAAAACTCGACTAATCTGCGGGTTCGACCGACGGCCCGCCCCACGGCAGTTCGACCAACCGGTCCGGGGAGTTACGAAGGCCGAGTCGAGAGACGATTTCGAACGTTCGGTTCTCGGTCGCTTCGGTGAAGAGCGACCGCACGAGCACGTCTGCGACGTCCGCGCGCGAAATACTGCCGCTCACCGAGTCGCCGCCTTCGCCGACGAGGACGTCGCCCGTCGCGGGTGCGTCGGTGAGCGCGCCGGGGCGGATAATCGTATGGATGAGCGACGACTCCCGCAGACGGGACTCGCTTTCGTCTTTCGCCGAGAGCACGCCCGTGGCGGTGAGAATCGCGCGCATCGAGAGCGGGATTCCGTCCTTGGAGTCGCCGACGCCGATAGAAGAGCAGAGAACGAAGCGTGAGACGCCGGCGGCGGTGGCCGCGTCGATGAGATTGACGATTCCCTCGCCATCGACGAGAGTCCCGCGGATGGTGTCCATCCCGGGTGTCGAACCGACCGTCGAGACGACCGCATCGACGCCGATGACGGCCTCGCGCGCGTCTTCGGAGTCGAGTAAGTCGCCGACGACGACCTCGTCAGCGCCGCGTGCCAACAGGTCGTCGCGCTCGTCGGCAGCGCGTGTCAACGCCCGCACCGTGGCGGGTGTCTCCGCGAGTCGGGCGAGCACGTGTCGCCCGGTTCGACCTGTCGCGCCCGCCACGAGGACGCGCATGCCAGTCTGTGTCATGGTCGTACGTCGGACCGAGGCTCAATAACCTTCGTGAAGGCGACAAAAGTCCGCAGGAGTCGAGAGTCGGTGCGTTCGAGGTGGTCGAAGCCGCGAGCGGCTTACTGGCCCCAGTTGGCAACCGTGCGCGGGCGCTCGGAGACGGGAGCCACGTCGATCGGTTCGTCGGCCGCCGCGCGCGCTTCGAGGGCCGCCTTCGTGGAGGCGAGCGTCGAGAAGTAGGTGACCTCCTCTTCGACGCATTCGGTCAGAATCGCGCGGTCACGCGAGACCACGAAGTCGAGTTCGCCCTCGCGGAGCGCGCCGACGAGGTCGTCGAGGTCGCCGGGTGTGACCACGTCGTAGTACTCGGCGAACGCGTCGAGGAGTGCCTGTCCCTCCTCGGTGTCGGCGTCTGGGAACTCCTCGTCCGAGAGGTCCACGAGCACCGTTCCGGCCTCTGGAATCGGGTCGTTCGCGGCGGCCTGTGCCTTCTCGTAGGCCTTGGCGAACGTCGTCGCCGTCCCCATGACCTCACCCGTGGACTTCATCTCCGGGCCGAGACGCGGGTCCGAACCCGGCAGGCGGTCGAACGGGAGGACGACCTCTTTGACCGAGACCTGCTCTGGAATCTGTTCTTCGATTTCGAGTTCGTCCAGCGTCTGGCCGGCCATGACCTTCGCGGCGAGCTTTGCGATTGGGACGCCCGTCGCCTTCGAGACGAACGGAACGGTACGCGAAGAGCGCGGGTTGGCTTCGAGGACGTACACGTCGCTCTCCCCGTCGTCGTTCTGCTTGACGGCGAGTTGGACGTTCATCAGGCCGACCGTTTCGAGCGCCGTGGCGATTTCTTCGGTGACTTCGCGGACGCGAGCCATCGTCTCGGCGTCGAGCGAGCGCGGCGGAATCATACACGCGGAGTCGCCGGAGTGAATCCCGGCGGCCTCGACGTGTTCCATCACGCCGCCGATGAGGACGCGTTCGCCGTCACACACCGCGTCCACGTCGAGTTCGACGCCGTCGGCGAGGAACTGGTCGATGAGAATCGGCTTGTCTGGCGAGACGCGCACCGCCTCCTCGATGTACTCTTTCAACTCCTCGTCGGAGTGGACCACGTCCATCGCGCGGCCGCCGAGGACGTACGAGGGGCGGACGAGCACCGGGTAGCCGAGGTCGTTGGCGAGTTCGAGCGCCTCTTCCTCGCTGGTCGCCGAGCCGCCTTCCGGTTGAAGGATGTCGAGGTCGTCCATGAGGCGGTTGAAGCGGTCGCGGTCCTCCGCGAGGTCCATCGCGTCCACGCTGGTGCCGAGGATTTCGCACTCGACGCCGCGGCGCTTGAGTTCGGCTTCGAGTCCGTGACCGATGTTGACCGAGGTCTGGCCGCCGAACTGGACCATCACGCCGTCGGCGTCGATGGCCTCGATGACGTCCGCGACCTCTTCGGCCGTGATCGGCTCGAAGAACAGTCCGTCGGAGGTGTCGTAGTCCGTCGAGACGGTCTCGGGGTTGTTGTTGACGACGTGCGCGTCGATGCCTTCGTCGCGGAGTGCTTGGACGGCGTGGACCGCACAGTAGTCGAACTCGACGCCCTGCCCGATGCGAATCGGGCCGCCGCCGACCACGACGACGCTCTCCATGTCGCGGTCCACGCGGAGTTCGTTGCCCGCGGCGTCGCCCTCGAAGGGACCGCGGAAGAACTCGGGTTTGCGCGAGGAGTAGTAGTACGGCGTCTGTGCGGCGAACTCGCCGGCGCAGGTGTCTACCTGTTTGTACACGCGCCCGGGGACGTTCTGTTCGACGGTATCGACGGTTTCGCCGGTCTCCTCGGCGATAGAGGCGTTCGTGTGGCCTGCGGAGGCGGCCGCGGCGAAGTCACCCTCGGCGGCGTCCTCGACCGACTCGACGACGCGGGAGAAGCGTTCGACGTACCACTCGTGGATGTCGGTGAGTTCGACGACTTCTTCGACCGAGTAGCCGCGTTCGAACGCCTCGAACATGGCGTACGGACGGTCGGGCGTCGGCTTGACGAGGTACTCTGCTTCGAGTTCGTCGTCGGATACCTCGTCCCAGTCGGCGGCGGGGTCGTACTCGGAGGAGCGAAGCGCCTTGAGGAGCGACTCTTCGAAGGTCCGGCCGATTGCCATCGCCTCGCCGGTGGACTTCATCGCCGTGGAGAGTTCGAAGTCCACGTCGCCGAACTTGTCCTTGGGCCAGCGCGGTACCTTCGTCACGACGTAGTCGATTGCGGGTTCGAACGCCGCCGTCGTCTCGCCGGTAATCTCGTTCGTAATCTCGTGGAGGCGCTTGCCGAGGGCGACTTTCGCGGTCACGCGGGCGATTGGGTAGCCAGTCGCCTTGGAGGCGAGCGCCGAGGAGCGCGAGACGCGCGGGTTCACCTCGACGACGCGGTACTCCCCGCCGGGGGTGCCGTCGTCGTGCCACGCGAACTGGATGTTACACCCGCCCTGAATCCCGAGTTCGCGGATGACTTCGAGGGCGGCGTTGCGCATCTCCTGGTGCCCCTCGTCGGGGATGACCTGCGACGGGGTGACGACGGTGGACTCGCCGGTGTGAATCCCCATCGGGTCGATGTTCTCCATGTTGCAGATGATGATACACGAGTCGTCGGCGTCGCGCATCACCTCGTATTCGAGTTCGACCCAGCCGGCGATGGACTCGGTGATGAGCACCTCGTTGTTGCGCGAGAGGCGAAGCCCCTTGCGAACGCGGGCGAGGAGTTCGTCCATCTCGTGGACGACGCCGGAGCCGGAGCCGCCGAGCGTGTAGGTCGTCCGCGAGATGACGGGGAGACCGCCGACGGAATCGACGGCTTTCTCGACGCGTTCTGTGAGCGCCTCTTCGGTGATGTTCGAGACGTGTTCGCCGTCTTCGAGTACGATGGTGGTCGAACGGGGGACGGGTTGGCCGATTTTCCGCATGCGCTCGCGGAACAGGTCGCGGTCTTCGGTCGCGTAGATGGTATCGAGCGGCGTCCCCATGATTTCCACGTCGTACTCTTCGAGGACGCCCTCTTCGGCCAGTTCTGCGGTGACGTTCAATCCCGTCTGGCCACCGAGTCCCGCAATCACGCCGTCTGGGCGCTCCTTGCGGATGATTTCGGCGATGGCTTCGGTGTTGATGGGTTCGATGTACACCTTGTCGGCCATCTCCGGGTCCGTCATGATGGTCGCGGGATTGGAGTTGACGAGGACGACTCGTGCCCCTTCCTCTCGTAGGGCGCGGCAGGCCTGCGCGCCGGAGTAGTCGAATTCCGCCGCCTGTCCTATCTGGATTGGGCCACTTCCGATGAGCAAAATAGTCCGGTCGTCGGCGTCTGCCGGTGTGCCGGGGTGGGTGTCCTCGTCGGTCATCGTCGGTTTTGAGTCCGTACATCGTAATAAGTCCGGCGAAAAATTACGAGGTCCGAAATCGAATTACGATTTTCGAAAAGTGGCTGAACCGTCGAATACTCACCCGAGCAAGGCTTTTGAAGCGATTCCGAGTAGACACGAGGCATGCTCCCCGTCTTTACGACGCCACCACCGCTCGGTTCGGGTGACGAAATCGCCGTCGTCGCACCGTCGCGTCCAATCGAGGAGTCGAAGCTTCAACGCGCGTGCGACAGGCTTCGAGAGACGTTCTCGCTCGACCCGGTCATCTTCGAGACGGCGACGAAAGACTGGGAGTGGCTCCGCGACAATCCCGAGGCACGCGCGGAGGACATCATGCGCGCGTTCGAAGACCCGGCGGTTCGGGGCGTCGTCGCTGTGACCGGCGGCGACGACCAACTTCGCGTACTCAAGCACCTCGACCCCGACCGACTCACGTCGTCGCCGACGCGCTTCTACGGCTTCAGCGACAACGACAACCTCCGGCTGTTCCTGTGGAAACACGGCATCGTCAGCTACGGCGCGGTCCTCCATCCGACGGTGACGGTGGACCCAGAACTCCACCCGTACACCGAGCGCTACCTCCGACGCGCCTTCTTCGAGGAGTCACTGGGCGTGGTCGAACCGTCGCCGGAGTGGGCCGACGAGTGGTTCGACTTCGAGACGGGAGACCCGCGCGAGTGGCGCGAGAACGACGGTCGAACGTGGCGGGGTGAAGAGACCGTCACCGGGCGCGTGTGGGGCGGGTGTTTCTCCATCGTCAAGTGGCACCTCCAGACCGAGCGCTATCTCCCCGACCCCGGCGACCTCGACGGCGCGGTTTTGGCGCTCGAGACGTCGGAAGACGTTCCGCTCCCGCGCGAGGTCCGGTATACGCTCCGGGCGATGGGTGAACGCGGGTTGCTCGGACGGTTCTCTGGTGTCGTGGTCGGCCGGCCGCAGACACACTCACCGGGACTGGAGTGGAATCCGGGAGACGACTACCGCGAGCAGTTGCGAGACGAAATCTGTGCCGCGCTCGACGAATACAATCCCGACGCCACCGCAGTGTTCGACGTGGAGTTCGGCCACTGCTCGCCGATTGCGCCGCTGCCGCTCGGAGCGAAGGTGACGCTGGACCCGACGGTCAGACGGATTCGATTCCAGTAATTCGGTCGCAGGAGGGTCGTCTCGGGAGAACCGGTCGCAGTAGGGTCGTCTCGGGAGAACCGGTCGCAGTAGAATCGGTCTCAGTGAAATTGGTCGCGGTGGAGGGCGCTCGCCTCCGGTCTCACATGTACGGTTCGGGGTCGAGGTCGCGTTGGGCGCGGTAGGTCTCGACGAACTCGCTCACGTCGAATTCGAGCATCTGGCGTTCGAACTCGGAGACGGCGACTTCGTCGTCGGCGTGGCTCACGGCGTGTTCCATGAGTTCGACGACGAGTTCGACGATTATCTCGTGGAGCCTTCGAGAATCGAAATCGGTCACCCAGACGATACCCGCGCCGATTTCGCCGTCGTCAGAGACGTCTTCGGAGACGACCGACTGCGGGAACTCTTCGAGGACGAGTCCCATGAGGTGTGCCGTCCCGAACTCGGGCATATCTTCGCTGGTCGTCTCGATGGCCTCGCGGAGAACTTCGAGGAGGAACTCGGGTAAGAATCGGTCCGCGGGATGAACGTCCATCACGACCGCGTGCGTGTCGCCACAGGGGCAGTCGAACTCTCGACGGCCGAGGTCGAGCGTTCGGACGCGCTTTTCCTCGCCGCAGGGCAGGTCCACGACGGCCCCGCGACCGCCGGGGACGCTCGGTTCAGACATAGTGAGGGGTTGCGGTTCTCATCGTTTAAACGTCGCGTTCTCGGGAGTCACGTGCGGAAAGTAGAACAGTGTCGTTCGAGTGTGGTTCGGATGGTGTTCGAATCGATGGTTCGAGCGCGTGGTTCAGCGACGGGCGGTGACGTAGAGCAGCGGTCCGGCGATGAGCAGCACGATACCGAGGAAGAGGTAGTGCGGCTTGGCGATCGCCACGGGCGTCAGGAGGAAGATAAGCCCGAAGACGATGGTGTTGATGCCGATGATACGCTGGGACTTCAGCGGGAGCGCCCCGACCGTCGATAGGATGAACACGAACAACAGCGCCTGCCCGATGTTGTAGTTCAGCAGGAAGCTGTCGATGAGCTGAAGCGGAAGCATTCTTGTTCTCCGGTCGGTGCGAATCGACTATCAAAGTTCCGTTATTCTCGTTCGCCTTCGGGGCGACCCGTGACACCGCCAGCGTGGGGTCGCTCAGAACGACACGTCCGGTCGCCCACAACGACACGTCCGGTCGTGAGCTAGAACTGCTGGTCTTCGGGACCCGTGATGTCCATGGGTCGAAGCCAGCCGTACCAGACGACGACGACCATTCCCGCGTACCCGAGGACGAACACGAGCATCCCGAGGTCGGTGTAGCCCGCCTCGCCGAGGAATCTGCGGAGGAGTCCCGGCACGATGATGCCGCCCGTCACGACGGCGATGAGGAGCAACCGACTCCGCGTGAGTAGCGAATCCTGCGTGTTGGCCATGTCTCCGTCTCGGAGGCGAATCGACGTGAATCACACGGTTCGACCTGCGTGTCGAGAGAATCGCGGACGAACCTCGGACGAACCTCAGACGAACCTCGATCGAGGGCAGAAAACTGCTGGACAGTGCCCACCCAAAGCATATATCACCACCCCGCGGACGGATTTTATGAACCTCCATTCTCTGCCCGAGAGCCACCGCGAAGCGTACCGCGACGTGCTCGGTTACGCGTTTCGACCCGAGAGCGGTCCCGACTGGGACCACTCGGACCACCCCGACCCGGACATCTATCACCCGTACGGATTCTACGACGCGCCGCCCGACGCCGACCCCGACGACCTCTCGACAGAGGACCTGTTGACGGTGTGTGCGTACTACGACTTCAGCGCACGCGTCCGCGACGAGTGGCATCCCCTCCCCGGAATCACGGCGGTCGCCTCGCCGCCCGAACTGCGACGACAGGGCCACATCTCCGAGATGTTCGACCAGTTGCTCGTCGAACTACGCGAGTCGGGTCGCTATCTCTCGGCGCTCTGGCCGTTCGAATACGAGTTCTATCGCCGCTTCGGGTGGGCGACCTCGAACAACTACGCGCAGACGAAAATCAGCCCCGACGACCTCGCCGACGTGGTGCCCGACCCAGATGGCGAGTTCGTCCGCCTCGAAGCGGACGACTGGGAGCGCGTGGACGGACTCTACCGGACGGCCTCGACGGAGGACCTCGCGCTCGACCCGACCGAAGGCTGGTGGCGCTATCGCGTCTTCCGAGGCTGGGAGAGCGACCCCTACGTCTACGGGTGGGAGAGAGACGGCGAACTCCGCGGCAACCTCATCTTCCGAATCGAGGGTGACTGGGACAGCAGAAGCATGACCGTCGTGGCACTCGTCGCCGTCGATAGCGAGGCGCGCGGGCACCTGCTCCGGTTCCTCCGGGATCACGACTCACAGGTGGACGAGATTACCATCGGCAGGGAACACGAGTCCACACGGCTCATCGACGACCTGCCCGACCCGCGAGCCGCGACCGTCGAAATCAAGCCCGGTCCGATGGTCCGTATCGTAGACGTGCAGGCGGCGCTCGAAGCCGTGTCGCTGGACGAGACGACGACCGATTCGCTCGTCATCGACGTGACCGACGACCGCTGTGCGTGGAACGACCAGACGCTCCGTCTCGACGTGGACGCCGGTTCGACGACGGTCACACAGACCGACGCAGACGCGGACGCGACCGTCGAAATCGGCGCGCTCTCGCAACTGCTCGTCGGTGCGCGAACCGCAGAATCGCTGTCGCGGACGGCGTACCTTTCCGCGCACACAGCGGGTGCACTCGATACGTTGGATTCGGTATTCACCCAGCGCGACGTGTACCTCCGAGAAGGGTTCTAATCGAGAGCCAGCGACTCCTCTCGACCGTGATTTTTCGAAACGGCGAAGAAGAGAAGCGACTGAACCGACCGGCGGTTACAGCCGTTTGACCATCAGTCTCAGGCGACTCTGTACCCGAGTTCGTCGAGGATGTCGCGGGCGCGCTCGACGTGATTTCCCTGTAACTCGATTTCGTTATCGACCACCGTGCCGCCGCAGGCGAGTCGGCGCTTGAGTTCGGAGGCGAGTTCCTTCAACTCCGAGCGGTCCGCCTCGAACCCCGAGACGACGGTCATTGGTTTGCCGTACCGACGGGTGTCTTTGCGAATCGAGAGCGTCTGTCCGACCTTCTCCAAGTCGGCGTCGATGCCGAGTTCTTCGGGAAGGCCCGTGATGGATGCGAAGTCTTTCTTCTTCTTTTCCACGTTCGAGAGAGGGGCTACACGCGTAAGTGGTTATCTCCGATGGTCACGCGGCGCGCACACTCACAATGGTAAAACGATTGTCGCCGCGAAGGGCATCGCGGCGAGGGGGTTGATGATGACCACGCGAGTGGCCGTATGAAAACTGAAACTGAATCTCGTGGTTAGTCGCCCGGAGTGTTGCCGCGCTGGTAGCGACCGACCATCTTCCACATCGCCACGTCGAGTTCTTCGCCGTTTGCGGCGGACTCAAGCTGGCGGTACAGTTGTTCGGAGACGTCGATGGTTGGCATCACACATCCATATTACCTGTACGGGTTTAATACTACTGGAATACGGAACTGAGTAAATTTGTTCGGAGAACGTTCGAGTCTGGTGTGGGAATCGAAAGACAGCGTCGTGGTTCGTGAAGTTACGAGCGTCGTTCAGAACAGACAGTCACAGAGCGGGATGTGACCAAGAGCGTGCAGATTCAGTTCCACCGTGGCGCGTCGTCGTACGTTTTGAGCGCGAGTTCGCCCGCTTCGAGCGGGTCCACGGGCGTGTCGTGCTCGTCGGCCATGTGCTCCATGACGAGCACGCCGACATCTTCGCGGGAGGAGGCGGTGGTGTCGTAGCCGCATCCAGAGAGACAGGTGAGTTTAAACATTATATGAGTACATAGCCCACAATAGTGATATAGCTTTCTCTACTTTGATGAGGGCTTTTCAGAAATTCTGGTTGAACACTGAGTTTGGAGAGAAGGTTCTGTTTGTTCGTTTGTTTAAACTCGTTTTGTGGGTTGGATGTTTGTTTTTAGATTGTGGGTAGTTGGTACGTCGCGGCGGCGACGAGGCCGCCCCAGACCATAGCGAGTGCGTGGGCGTAGATGTTCGTCGTCGTGCCGTCCGAGACGATCGTGCTCGGAAAGAGCATGTAGACGTAGATTACGAGCAGGGCGACGATGAGCACGACGTTCATAGCGTCGATGGCGATGGGTTTCCATGCCTCGCGCGGGCGCTCGAACCCGACATCGCTCTGGCGGTACATCTCGCCGACCGACAGGACAGCACCCAATCCGGTGAGTCCAATCACTGTCGGTGAAACCGTCCCGGTGTAGATGACCAACAACTCGTTGAGGAACACGAGCACGATGAGAAAGCCTGAGTACCAGACCACGGTGCGCGAGTAGGCCGTGCTGATGAGCGCGAGTAGTGCGACGAACGCGAAGCCACCGAAGCCGGAGACGACGCCCGAGAATCCCCGACTGGTAGTTTGCAGGTCGGGGCCGAACTGGTGGGTGAACACCGCAAACGTCGAGAGTTGGGTGAGCACCGGCACGGCGAGGAGGAGTGCGGCGAAGGTGACGTGGAACCATCGGCGTTCGCCCATGCGGAGACAGAGCATCCACGTGAGAAGCGCCCCGACGGCGTAGCCGCCGAGGTTGTTGTAGAGGTGGGAGTCGGAATTGTGGAAGTACGCCGCCGTGAGCAGTCGCCACGGTTCGGAGAGGTCGAAGGTGAAGACGAACTGGGAGTGGATGGATTGGGGCGTGAGGAAGTGAAGGGCGAGTAAGAGCGGGACTGGGGCGAGAAGCAGGGCTACGTCGCGGGCGAGGTTGGTTTTGGTGTGGGTGAGGGGTGGCACAGGGTCGTTGGCTGGTCGATGGGTGCTAGAATATTGAGTTTTCTTCATGTGAGGATTTGAGTCCTCACAAGATACGACGGAGGTCGATTACGCACCACTTGTCGAAGAATGTACCCGATAAGGTCGTCAGCGACCGCATGAACGTGGGTCTCGATATTTTTGAGAAGCACTACGACCCAGGGACGAACGCGATAAGGTCGAGTAGAGGAGAAGGTATTTGGATAATATTTGAATGCCTCCGTTTCCAAAGTCCACTTTACAAATAAACAATATGTCTTTCAAATGTCGATGAAAATGGCATATTGAATGACAGGGTTCCCAACAACACCCGAATCGCTCGTCAACATCCTCCGGTCATTTTTAATAGATGTCTGGAACTGGGCACTTGACGTAATCTGGGAAAGTATATCCTTCGCACTTTCTCCCCTCTCCCTTTTTGGGAAAATCGGGTTGTTGCTCGGAATTGGCGCGCTTTTACTGGTCGGCATTCAAGCCAGTAGACAAGGCTACGAAGGCCGTGTTTCACAAGCTGTAGCGCTGATGGGATTCGCGTCTGTCCTTCTCATTATCGTTGATTTCCTTCCCTCCGAGGTTCTCAGATGGCTGATGGGATTTGTTGTTCTTGGTATTATCGTAGGAGCCTACAATTTGAAGAGTTACTTCGCGGGAGATACAGAGTCAACAGAATGGTACGATACGTATCGTCGCCTCTTTGGGTCACTCACGCTCGCCTTAATTCTGATAATTCTTGCTCTTCAGTATGTAGTTGGTATCGACTTACCTCTGCTCCCCTGAGTTCGGAATTGCCTGACTCATTGCCACAGCTCATCAAAAACGGAAGACACCGATAAGCCGCGAGAGAGTTGTGGTCGAACTAATCGGGGACAAAGACTTCTCTTCAGGTGTAGTTTCGTCAGAAGTTGGGTGGCCGGGGAGTTTCAGCCCCTAACTCACATCGGCAACGAATCGTTGCCAATGGGAGTGGGCCAACGCGGATTTGAACCGCGGGCCTCCCGGTTATCAGCCGAGCGCTCAACCTGACTGAGCTATTGGCCCAGGTAAGCGCATTCACTCGTTGTGCGCTGTTGATTTTAAGACTTTCTTTTCGGAGGCGCGGTGAGATGTGTTATTGAATGTCTGCGTCGTCACGCGATTTTCCGGCAAGCGAGACAACTCTCTGTGAGGGTCAATCGAGCCAGAAAATCACGAATCGAACGAAAAGTGGGTTATTCGGAGTCCTCGCCGCCGAATCGGTAGGAGTTCGGGTCGGCGTCGTAGACGCCGTCGTCCTGCGGGAACCCGCCGACCCAGACGTTACCGGAGATGAAGCCCTCGGCCTGCTTGTCGAGGTAGGGTTTGACGACGGCGCGCTTGAGCACCTCGCGGATGGGGTAGCGCGTCACCGGGATGGCGAGCAGGAAGCCGATGGTGTCGGTGACGAGACCCGGGGTGAGGAGAAACGCACCCGCGGCGATGAGCAGGCCGCCGTCCATGAGTTCGTTCGTCGGCAACTCGCCGCCGGCGAATTTGGTCTGGAGCGAGCGAAGGGTGTGTCGCCCCTCCGCGCGGACGAGCAGCATGCCGACGAGACCGGTCAGGACGACCAGCGCGACCGTCGGTACGAGATTGATGTACTGCGCGACGACGACGAGCAACAGCGCATCGGAGAGGGGGATGAGGAGCAAGAGCGCGAGCAGTGTGCGCGTACGCATAGCCGACCATACCGGTTCGCGGTGCATAGCCCTTTTGTCCCTGACACGGGCGAACCATCCCGACGAAGCGGAAAATTCCACGCCGTGCACGATGAAAACTGACAGCCGACTGGCCTGCCTCGAAGCGCTTACCCGCGTCCACTGCGCAGAAGGGGGTATGACCGACGAGACGCGCGTCGAGTGGCGTCGATGGGGTGCCGCCGCGTTCGAGGAGGCACGGGCGGCCGACAAGCCGATTCTGCTCTCGCTGACCGCGACGTGGTGTTCGGACTGTCACGAGATGGACGCCGAGACCTACGGCGAACCGCGTATCGCGGCGAACATCAACGACGACTTCGTCCCGATTCGCGTCGATGTGGACCGCCAACCGCGCATCCGCGAGCGATACAACATGGGTGGCTTTCCCTCGACGGTCTTCCTGACGCCCGAGGGACTCCCGATGACGGGCGCGACGTTCATGCGCCCGACGGGGATGCGGCAGGTCATCGAGCGCGTCCGCGAGGTGTGGGACAAGAAAGGAGACGACGCCGGGCGAATGCCGCGGGCGCTCGCGGGCGACAAGCCACCGGCGGGCGAGGTGGCCCCGCGCATCGAAGAACACATCGCCGGGCAGCTCTCGGTCGTCTTCGACGAGCAACACGGTGGATGGGGCGATGCCGCGAAGTTCCCGATGCCGCGGACCATCGAGTTCGCGTTGAAGCGCGACCAGCGACGGGCGCTCCAGACGCTCGATGCAGTGCGCGACAGCCTCTACGACCCGGTCGAAGGCGGCTTCTTCAGATACGCCAGCAAGGCCAACTGGGCCGGGCAGAACCGCGAGAAGACGCTCGAATCCAACGCCGCGCTCCTGCGGGCCTTCGCAAACGGCTATCGGTACACCGGCGAGGAGGCCTATCTCGACCCGGCGCTCGGGACGGCCACGTTCTTGCAGGAGTCGCTCTGGACCGGAACCGGGTTCGGCGGGAGCATGGGTCCGGCAGACGGTACCGACTACTATCTCTTGGACGAAGAGGGGCGCGAAGGTGCGCCCGGCCCGCGCTCCGACCTCACCGTCTACGCCGGCGGCAACGCTCTCGCCGTGGACGCACTGCTCGTCTTGGCGGGTCTCACCGACGACGAAGACGCCCGCAGCGTTGCCCGGCGGACGCTCGGTCGAATCGCCGGAGACCTCGTCGATGACGGCGTCGTGACCCATTTCTCGTCAGGCGGCGGCGCTGGCGAGACGCGCTTGCTCCAAGACCACGCGCGCGTCGTCGCGGCGGCGTGCAGAGCGCGACAGGTCCTCGGCACCGACGGCGTCGGCGGCACGTCGCCGGTCGAACTCGCTCGGTCTGTCGCAGACACCGCAATCGACACCCTGCTCGACGACGGGTCGTTCCTCGACGGTCCCGACTCGGGTGAGGGCTTACTCTCGCACCCGCTGCGACCCATCGACGCCAACGTCGAGATGGCGAACGCGCTGGTGGACCTCGCGGTGCTCACCGGCGACGACTCCTACCGCGAGGTGGCCTCGGACGTCGTGGGGTCCTTCGCTGGCGCGTGGGACCGTATCGGCGTCCAAGTCGCCGAGTACGGGGCCGTCTCGGCGCGCCTCCTCCGCGACCCGCTGGTAATCGAACTCGGCGACGTCGGGTCGGACCTCCACCGCGCCGCGCTTCGCGTCGCGGACCACGAGGCGGTTATCATCCCTGAATCGGGAATCGAAGACGGCCGCGCGCGTGTCAGTAGCGGTGAACAAGAACGTGAAGCAACCACTCCAGAAGAGTTGATGCAGGCCGTTTCGGCGGTAACACCGGACGCGTAGTGCGCTCAGTTCCAACCGGTAACTAGTGTAAACATCCGGTTTGTTTATACCGGAGTGATGAGACGTGCCGCTATGGCCAGTCTTCGAGACCTCGGATTATCTGAGTATGAAGCGCGAGCCTACCGTGCACTCCTCCGCGTCGGTGCGACAACCGCGAAGGAGTTGTCCCGCGCGAGCGACGTTCCGATGGGACGCATCTACGACGTGTTGAACAGCCTCGAACAGTACCACCTCATCCGGAGTCAGGCCGCGAGTCGGCCGAAGAAGTACGTCGCGGTCGAACCCGACACCGCGCTCGACCGACTGCTCGAAAGCAAGCGTGAAGAACTCGAAGAGAAGGCATCGCAGTACGAATCGGTCGTGGACGAACTCGCCGTCGAACTCGACGCCGCAGAGCCGGTTCACGACCAGTTCTGGACCGCCGCGGTCGGTGCCGACGAGACGATAGACCTGCTCATCGAGCGCCTCGCTGCGGCGGACGAGAGCCTCATTATGGTCGCCGGCACGCCCTCGCCACAGTTCGACCTCGGTGCAGTCGGCGATATCGTCCTCGAAGAACTCGAATCGGCGCTCGACCGCGGCGTGGACGTGTCGTTGCTCATGTCGCCTGACCTCGTCGAGAGCCTCCCGGAACGCGTCGGCCAGCAGTACGTCGATACGCTCGCCGACCACCCCGGCTTCCACGTCCGAACCGCGGAGAACGTCACTGGCGTGTTCAACCTCATCGACGGTGTCGAAGTGTGTATCGAGGTTCCGAATCCGATGGACCCCGGACAAGCCTTCGCACTCATCGACCTGAAAGACCCAGAGTTCGCGGCGAACCTGCGAGAAACGTTTAATCCGCGCTGGGAAGCCGCAGTGCCGCTGTCGTTCTAGTTCTCTCCGGGCTGTCGCTCTAGTTTTCGACTTCGGCGCGGAGTTGCCCGAGCGTCACTTCTCGTTCGGCGTGGGCGTTGTGCTGGTGAATCGATTCGTCGTTCGACTGCTTCATGTGGACGACGGTGTCGTCGGCGAGGTGGTCGAGGTTTTCGACCACGGATTCGGCCATCGAGCGGACGCAGTCTTCGACGAACTTCGCGTCGGCGTGGGCGTGGTACGTCATGTGGTCCTCGTCCGGCCGCTTTGCGAGGTTGTAGATACGCGCCGACATGGAGTCGCGGGCCATCTCGACGAGGTCCATCAGGTCCACGTCGGGCGAGCCTTCGGTTTCGACGGTGAGCGTGGCGTGGCCACGCTGGGAGTGGCCCGGTTGTGGGACCTGTCTGAGGAACTCCTCGATGGTGTCTTCATCGACGCTGAGGTCGTGTAACACGTCGCGGGCACGGGATTCGGACATGCCCTGCGAGCAGGGACAGACCGTCATACCGACGACTTCGGCACCGATTTCTTCGCGGGTGCCTTGGTCGGTGGCTGTCGCGCTGGCGATGATTTGAATCGTACTCTGCGTGGAAAGCCCGCTCGCGGGGGTGTCCTCGCGGACGACGAGTTCGGCCGTCATTCGGACGTCGGCCGTCGAGGTGTACTCGTGTTTTGCGAGGAGTCGTTCGGCGGCGTCGCCACACATATCTTCGACGCGGTAGGCGGGTTCTTCGACGGCGGCTTCGAGAACCTCGTCGATGACCTGCATATTTCTGCTCATGTCGATTCCCTTGCGGCCGCCGGGGAGGTCCACGAAGACTTCGAAATCCGCCATCAGGACCAACGGGCGCTTGTCGCCTCGGGCAATCTTGACGAGCTTCTCGACGCCAGTGACGCCGACCTGGCTCAAACCGACGGACACGTCTGGTTGAGAGGCCTGAACGTCAGGCAACTGGTGACTCATCGCTGGTTGGAAAGGGCTGTTGCTGATTAGTGCTTTCGATAGGGAACAGAATCACTGGAAGAAGCCTTATTACTGCCGACACCAACGACTACGGCCAGTCGTCGCGGCCGTCGTCTTCGAACGGGTCTTCGACTGGCTCTCGGTCACCAGCGAGTTCCCACTCGGCGGCCGCCGCAGCGTCTTCGACCGGGAGGAACTCCCACCCCGTCTCCTCGGCGAGTTCGCGGTCCTCGTCGGTCGTCCCGACGAAGACGTGCCGGTCGGTGTCGAACTGACGCATCACGTTTTCGAGGCTCTCTTTGACGCCGCGTGGACCCGAGAAGAAGTCTTGGCGGATTCGCTCTTTGCGCGTGAAGTTCGTCACGACGTACGTCGGCTTCTCGCTGACGACACCGACGTACTTCGTCCACGTTCGTGCGTCGCTAAACGCCGCGTTCGGGTCGCCGAGGCGCTTGAGCGCCTCGAGTTCGAAAGCGAGCGTCATCGTCCCTTGACCGCCCTCAGCAGACATGTGCGGGAATTGGTGACGAGACGTGGAAAACCACTTCGGTCCTCGTCGGGGAAGAGCGTTCCCCGCCAGCACCGACCGAGCGTTCGCTCGGGGAGGGGCGAGCGGCGAGAGAAGGACTTACCGGACGAGGAGGTACTCGGTGAAGACGACGACGTCACCGCGAGCGAGGCCCGTAGACTCCGTCTCGAGGTCGAGGTCGAGGTGGCCAGACACCGACCCATCGACGATGGCCTGCTGGGTGCGGTCACTCAACTGGTCGAAGTGATGAACGCGCGTATCCGGAGAAACGTCCGAGATGGGAACGACAGAAGGGGCGACTGCGAGGTCCGTAACCGAAGCTGACGATTCGTCCTTTAGTGACATGTGTTATCACATACCACCAAGCCACATAAACCTTCGTGATATTCGACGGGTGTACCCGCCGCTGTCTGTGAACGTTCGGTCGTCTATCGCGTTGAGAAAACCGGCGTCGGGCGTGACGCCAAAGAGAGATTACTGCTCTGCTGCCGCGCCTTCGAGGTCGTCGAGTTCGAACTGCTGTTTCATCAGCACGTCCGTCTGTCCGGAGATATCGACCTGTTCGCGCATGAGCTTCTTGTACTTCGTCTGGGGCGAGAGGTCGCCGATGAGGACGCCGCCGACGATTTTGCCGTCCTTGATGGCGAGACGCCGCCACTCGGTGTCGGAGTACTTCGCTTCGACCGACTCGTCGCCGAGGGTCGGGTGACCGAACGAGAGGAACGGGAAGTCGAAGTGCGTAATCGAATACGAGGAGACCCAGCGGAACTCTTCGCTCTCGTACTCGACCATGTTCTTGGCCGCGATGGTGCCCTGCTCTTTCGCCGACCCCCACGCGCCGTTCTGGGCGCGCTCGCCGAGGATGACGTCGTGGAACTCGGTGATGTCGCCCGCGGCGAAGATGTCGTCGTGGTTCGTCTTCATGAACTCATCGACGTGGATACCGGTGTCGTACTCGATGTCCGTGCCGTCGAGGATTTCGGTGTTGAAGTTCAGACCGATGGCGATGCCGACGAAGTCCGCGGGGTAGCGGTCGCCGTTGGGGTCGATAGCGGCCGTAACCTGGCCGTCGTCGTCCATCTCGAAGTGGTCTACACCGGAGTCGAAGACGGGTTCGACGTTGCGCTCGCGGAGCGCGTTGTGGATAATCTCTGCTCCTTCTTGGGAGAGCGCGTAGCGCCACCACGCCTTGCCGCGCATCAGGTACTTGCCTTCGACGTCCTGTGCGGCCGTAATCGCCGCGAGGTCGATGCCGAGCAGGCCCGCGCCGATGACGACGGAGTTGTCTGCTTGTTCGATGTGTTCTTTGATGTCGCGCGCGTCCTGGAACGTCCAGAAGTGGTGGATTCCCTCCGCGTCGGAGTTCTCGACGGGGAGTTGGGTCGGGGTGCCGCCGATGGCGAGAAGGAGTTTGTCGTAGGAGTATTCCGAGCCGTCGTGTGCGGTGACGGTGTGCGCCTCGGGGTCGATGTTCGTGACGAGCGTGTTGAGAACGAGGTCAACGTCGCGGTCGTCGTACCACGATTCGTCGTGGATGGAGATGGGCGCTTCGGGCAGTTTACCCTTGGCGAATTCTTTGATCAGAATACGATTATAGAGGGGTTCGCCCTCGTCTGTGAGGATGGTGATGTTCGCATCGGGTTCCAGCTCGCGGAGGGTCTCAGCCGCGGAAGCCCCCGCGACGCCGTCACCGACGATCACGTACGACTGGCTCATAACCCGACGTTTGCATTCGGGGTTAATGTGGATTGCTATCTCCCTCATTATTATACCGAAGACGGAAAAACGCGCAGAGAAGCCCGAGAGAGGTGACTGAGTCGGGTTAACGGTCGTCTTCGGTGTCGTCGGGGCGACCACCGTCGGTCATCCGGCGGGGCGTCGCATCGGGAAGGGCGTCTCCGGTGGGACCGCCGCGAACACGGCGGAGGAGGGTGCGAGCGTCAGCGGGGACGCCAGTTCTGACGATGGCGAGCAGACCGGCGCGGAGTGCGACCACCGCGACGACGAAGCCGACTGGCCAGCCAGCGAACACCGCGAGGAGTCCGAGACCGGGAGCGAGCGGGGCGACGAGCGTCGCGGCCACCGCAGCGGCGACGATGCCCACGACCGCGGCGACGGTGAGCACAACCGTGTTTGCGAGCGTTCCGAGACCGTGTGGAGCGGGGTCGAGCGGGTCCGGAAGTCCGAGGTAGTTGGTGTGGGTCATGTCTTTGTCCTCATCTCTACAGATGGGCTATGACCCTAAAAGGGTAAGCAGAATGATATTTTTGTAAGCCCACTTACCGGAGCGGATTTATGCAAATTAATAGACAGTTTCGACGGTCGAATCGACGCACTGGAGCGACTCGTCGAGTTCGACGGTCAGTTCCTCGTCCTCGTGGCGGATGGTGACCTCGATTCGCCACGGGTCGGTATCGACGACGGTGAGCGCGTCGTCGCCGACGACCCACGGGAAGTGCCAAAAGCGCGTCCCGCACACGTCGTCGCCGCGCGCGGAGAGGAACGAGAGGACGGCCGACTCGTCCAACAGGACCAGCCCGATGGGAGAGACGACGGTGTACGCGCACTGCGAGCAGCGGTGGCTCACGACCACGTCGAGGTCGAACGGGGCCGTCTCCGAGGAGAGCAAGGTTTCGGTCGTGCCGCCGCACTCCGGGCAGACGCCGTCGGCGGCGAGGCAGTGGAGGTGGCGAACGCGTTGGTCGAACGCCGAGAGAAGGTCCTCGGGCGACCGGCCGTCGAGGCCGCCCGGCGGGAACTCCTCGTGCGCGTGAATTCGACCACACGCATCGCAGGTGAGCGTCAGGCGTTCGTCCTGATAGGTGGCGACGAGGTCGCCGTCACAGGAGACACACGAGCCGGAGGCGACGAAAGGTTCGACCACCGGGTCTTCGTTGAACGTGCCAGCGAGAACGGCGCGGACGACTTTCTCGCCCGCGAGACGGAAGTCGTAGCCCTCGTCGGTCTTCTTGACGAACTGGCCGCGGAGTTTGCCGAGATGGTAGTTGAAACGGGCGCTGTCGTCCACGCCGACGCGGCGGCGGAGTTCGGAGAACGGAACCGGTCGGTCCTCGGAGTCCCACAGCGCTTCGAGAATCGCCAATCGCGTCTCGTCGGCGACGATGGAGAAGGCCTCGGCGGGCGCGAGACACTCCTCGCAGTCGAGAATCGACCGCTTTCGAGCCGAAACGGAGTCACTCATGATTCAATCCACGTACACGAGAATAATAAACGGAGTAGTAAAATCTCCTTTTGTCCAATTCCATACACGTGCCCTTTAGGTGCTTTCGACCCGAAGCCGACGACGGAATGAAGCTTCGGCAGAACATCCGCCACTTCGCGGCGAAGAAAGCACTCACGATGCCGGTCGTCGGCGATATCGCCACAGAAAAGCTGGTGGACCTGCACGTCCGCATCTTCGGCGAGCGCGCCGACCCGGACCACAGAGAAGAACGCGAAGCCCACATGGAGGCGTTTTTCGACTGCACGTTCGACACCTACGTCGCCGCGCTCGAATCCGGCTTCCCGGAGGCAGAGGCCCGCGAAATCACCCACATCCAGTCGAACTTCGACTTCTACAACCACGGCTGGACCGAGATGATGGAGTTCCCCGTCGATGAACTCGAAACGCACTACGAGCGCTACGAGGCGTTCTTCTCGCGCTACAACATCGACATCGCCAACCCGCTCGGCGACTTCGAGACTATCGACATCCCCGAAGCCCCCACGACGATGGAGAAACTCGACGACCCCGAGCACCCCCACGCCGAGGGTGGGTTCGCCGACGACGCCTACGTCGAAGACGCCGAAGGCAACCTCAACGTCGGCGGGAAAGAAGAGCCGGAGAGCGTCGATTTGAACGCCGCGCCCGGGATGCAGGACGTAGAGGACGAAGAAGCGGCCTGAGAGAAGAAGCGGCCTGAGGAGAGAAACGGCCTGAGGAGAGAAACGGCCCGAGAAAATCCGATTTCAGTCGTCGCCCGGAACTGGCCGTCCAGTCTCGACGACGCTCTCTTTCCACGTCCCGCGGGTGAACCACGCGAACGCGAGGAGCGCCGCGGCGACGTTCGAGAAGGCGATGCCGTACCAGACGCCGGTCGGTCCCATCCCGAAGAACTGGACGAGGACGAACGCGGCGGGAATCCGAAGCACCCACAGCGAGACGAGCGAGAACGCCATCGCCGTGCGAGTCGAGCCACTGCCGCGGAACCCGCCGTTGACGACGTTGAACGCCCCGAGGAACAGGAACGTCGGGCCGACGATGGTGAGGTAGTCGATACCGACCGAGATGACGGCTTCCTCGCCGGGGATGAACACCGCGACGATGGGACCGGCGAAGAAGTACGCGACGGCCGAGACGAAGACCAGGACCGCCGAGATGAGACCGACCGCCCAGAAGACGGCGCGCTCTGCGCGGTCCGCCCGGTCGGCACCGAGGTTCTGGCCGACCACCGTGGACGTACCCTGCGCCAATCCGATTGCGGGCAGGAACACGAGCGAGGTCAGGCGGTTGCCGATACCGAATGCGGCGACGGCGATTTCGGTGTTCACGCCGACGGCGTTGACGGCGGCGTAGGCGACGAGCGCGGTCAGCGCCGTCACACCCAGTGCGCGCGTCGATTGCTCGATGCTCGACGGCGCGCCGATTTGGACGATTTTCTCGACCGTCTCGCGCTCGGGGAGCAGGTCGCGCGGCGAGAGGTCGATGCCGACGCGCCCCGAGAGGAGGAGCCAGAAGCCGACGAGCGCGCCGACGCCGCGAGAGAACACCGTCGCAATCGCGGCACCCTGCACGCCGAATCCGGTGAAGCCGGTCGCGGCAAACAGCGAGTTGCCGAGCGCGCTCAGGCCGAGCACCCCGAAGATGGGGTTCGAGTCGAACCCGAGGATGAGAAAGGGGTCGAGGACGACGTTGATGACGACGCCGAAGGCCATCAGGTACATCGGGGTCCTCGTGTCGCCCCAGCCACGGAGCAGGGCTTGGAAGATGAAGAAGCCGAACATGAACGAGACGCCGAGGAAGATGGTTCTCGTGTACTCGACCGAGAGTTGGTGGACTTCCGTCCCCGGCGTCGTCCCGATGAGCGGGAGGAGAATCGGCGTGACGAGGTAGCCGATAGCCGCGAAGATCGCTGATAAGAGAATCACGAACCCGAGGGTCTGACCGGCGACGTGGTCCACTTCGTCGTGGTTGCCCGCGCCCTTGTTCTGGGCGACGAGCACCGTCCCGGCGACGGTGAAGCCGCCACCGAACGAAATCATGAGGAAGACGAGCGGCCACGAAAAGGACAGCGCTGAGACGGCCTCGGAGCCGACGCGACCCACCCAGAAGGTATCGGCGAGGTTGTAGGCGACCTGCATTATCTGCGAGAGGACGATGGGTAACGACAGCACCAACATCGGCTTGACGAGGCCGCCATCGACGAGGTTCACGTCGCGCGTCTTCGCGCTCATCGGTCCTCCGTCAGCAGGTCGGAGAGGACGAACTTGTCGATGGCGGTGCGAACTTCGGTCGGCACGTCGCGCGGATGAATCGCCGACTCGTCGTCGGTCGCCTCGGAGAGGACGACTCGCTGGAGGCGCGCGCCGTCGAGTGCGGCGAACAACAGTGCAGTCATCCGGTCGGGATCCACCTCGCGGAAGACGCCCCGTTCGATACCGTCGCGGATAATCGCCGAGATTCGCTCGCGGATGACGCGCTCGTTCTTCGCAATCTGCTCGCGGTAGGCCTCGTCGTAGGGCGCTTGCGTCCGCAACTCCATCAGCGCGAGACCGAAGGTGTCGTACTCGTCGTCGTCGCCGTCGCCACCGTCGTTGGGGACCATCTTGTCGAGCAGATACCGAAGTCGCTCGTCGGGCGCGTCACCCTCGGTCGCATCGACTTTCGCGTCGAAGCGCTCCATCAGGTGCCGGAGAAACGCGAGGAGCAAGTCGTGTTTCGTGCCGTAGTGGTAGTGGAGGAGCGACTTGCTCTTTCCCGCCTCGTCGGCGATTCGTTGCATCGTCAGGTTGGCGTACCCCTCGGCGCACAGCGCCCGATAGGTCGCCTCCATCAGCGTCTCGTGGACCTCGTCGGGGACCGACTGGTCGGAGGGTGATTCCGCACTCACTAACTGACCAGTCAGTCAGTGGCGTAAAAAGCGATTGTGGTCGGCTGACCGTTTGCCGGAAAGCGTGCGTGAGAATATCGTGGGCGGGCGGTGGTCCTCGAAGGGGAGAACGGCGAGGGAGAGATGTCGAGCGAAGCGCTCAGGACTTCTCGTCGATACGGTCGGCGACTTCGTAGCCGGCGACGATGCCGCCGTTGAGCGAGCGCTCGGGGTACTGCGCCTTCGAGGCCATGCCCGCGTAGTAGACGCCCTCGGCGACGTCGTCGGCGAGGTCGTAGGGGACGACGAGGTCGAGATAGCCGCGTTCGTACACCGGGCCGGCGCGGGGGTTGCGAGAGACCTTGAAGTCGGTGACCGAACTGCGGTCGAAGTCGGGGAACATCGACTCGATTTCTCCGAACCACACGTCTTCGACTTCGTCGTCGCTCATCTGCCAGAGGTCTTCTTCGGGACCTTGGACGTAGCTGGCGACGTAGAGGAGGTGGTCGCCGCCGTAGCGTTCTTTGGGGATGAAATTCGTGTGCTCGATGAGCGAGCCGAAGGGGGCGTCGTGGGCGATGTTGAGCCAGTAGGTGTCCATCAGCGACTCGGACATGGTGGCGAGTCCGCAGACTGCGCCCTGAAAGTCGATGTCGCACTGGAAGCCGGTGAGGTCTTCGAGGACGTTCGGCATCGCCGCGACGACGACCGAATCGACTTCGTGCGTCTCGATTCCGTTTTCCGTCTCGACGGTGAGTGTGTCCACCGAATCGTCGTTCGTCGTGAGTTCCGTGACGCGCGCACCGGTCTCGATGTTCTCGCGGCCGACGGCCTCGACGAGGGCGTCGATGAAGGGCGCAAATCCGCCGTCGAAGTAGCCCAGAATCTCGCCGCGAAGCAGGTCGCGTTCGCCCCGGAACCTGACGCGTCCGAGGAACCACGCCGCCGACACGTCGTGTTTGCGCTCGCCAAACTTCCCGTCGAGGAGCGGGTCCACGAAGTTGTCGTAGACGCCCTGCGTCGTGTGTTCGACCACGAAGTCTTTGATGGGGACGTGCTCGTACGCTTCGAGGTCGTTGTAGGCGTCGAAGTCGGGGATGCCGCCGCGAACGTCGATGCCGAGCGTGAGCATCCCGAGTCGGAACTTGTCGTAGAAGCTCATGTGAGGGTAGGCGGCGATTTGCCACGCCGTATCGAGCGGGTGGACGACGCCATCGACGTAGTAGGCGTTCTTGCCGATACGCCACTCCAAGTCGTCGCCGAGACCGAGTTCCTCCGCGAGTTCGACGATTGTCTCTTCGGACTTCGAGAGGTGGTGGTAGTACCGCTCGATGTCGTCGCCCTTCGTCTGGTACGTCGCCGCGAGTCCGCCCAGCGACTCCGCGGCTTCGAAGATACGAACGTCGTGACCCCGGTTTTGGAGTCGGTGCGCCGCGGCGAGACCTGCGATGCCGCCGCCGACGATGCCTATCATGCCTCGGAGTTATCGGTGTGGTGGAAAGTCCTTTCTGGTTGTCCCTGCCAGGAGGGTGAAGCTTAACCCCTCGTATCCGAGAGCGAGTAACAGCAATGTACAGCGCGGCAGACTGGCAGGTGACACCGTACACCCTTCCGCTGGGGGTCGGTGCGGCGCTCTTCGTCGTTCTCGGCGTCCACCTGCTGCGTCGCAACGACGCGAATCGTGCGCTTCCCGGTGCGACGCAGGGAGCGTTACTGCTTCTCGCGTCGGGATTCTGGATGGGGGTCTACGCGCTCGAACTCTCTCGAACCGACTTCGCCACGGTGGTGTTGCTCAATCAGGTTCAGTATCTCGGCATCGCACCGGTGCCGTTGCTCTGGTTCGCGTACATCCTCCGCCACACCGGGATAGAAGACGTCCCGAAACCCGTCTGGGCGGCGCTGTCGGGCGTCCCACTGGTGACCGTCGCGCTCGTCTTCACGAACAGCGTGCACAACCTCATCTGGGACGGCCTCGCCCTGTCGAACGAACTCGGCTACGTCGTACTCGTCAACGACCACAACATCGGCTTTCTCGCGTTCATCATCTACGCCTACACACTCATCGTCATCGGGGTCGGCCTGTTGCTCCGAACCCTCCTCGTCGCGGACGAACTCTTTCAGAAGCAGACCGTCGGTCTCCTCGTCGGCGGACTCGTCCCCGCCGTGGCGGGTCTCGTCTACATCTCGGACTACAACCCCACGCCCGGCTTGAACCTGCCAGCACTCGCCTTCAGCCTCGCTGCGGGGGCCGTCGCCTGGAGCGTCTATCGACACCGTCTGTTCACCCTCGTCCCCATCGCGTGGGAACTCGCCGCCGAGTCGATGAAAGGCGGTGCAATCGTCATCGACGACCGAGACAGGGTTCTCGACGCGAACCCGACGGGCGAGCGGTATCTCAGCGCCGACCTGGCGGCGTGTTACGGACGACCTATCGACGAACTCGTCGCGTCGTCGATTGCGACGGCGCTGACCACCGAGAGTTCGGTCGAGACGACGGTCGAAATCGACGGACGCGAGCACGACGTGCTCGTGAGTTCGACGCCACTCAGCGGCGGCCCGACGGCCGGGCGACTGGTCGTCATCCGCGATATCACCGAACAAAAGAGCAGAGAGCGCCGTCTCGAACGCCAGAACGACCGTCTCGAAGAGTTCGCCTCGGTCGTCTCACACGACCTTCGAAACCCGCTGACGGTCGCCTCGGGCTACCTCGAACTGGCGAGAGAGACCGGCGACGACGAGTACTTCGACCGGGTCGAGGACTCCCACGACCGGATGGAGGAGATTATCGAAGACTTACTGACCCTCGCTCGGCAGGGTGAGACGCTCTCTGACCTCTCGCCGGTCGGCGTACAGACGATTGCCCGCGAGGCGTGGGACAGCGTCGCGGCCCAGCAGGCGACACTGGACGTGAACGTCGAACAGACCATCGACGCCGACCGCGGGCGCTTCAGACAACTGTTCGAGAACCTGTTTCGGAACTCGATAGAACACGGGTCTCCCACCGGCGACGTTCACATTCGGGTCGGCGCGCTGGAAAACGGCTTCTTCGTCGAAGACGACGGGCCGGGCATTCCCGAGTCCGAGCGCGAACGGGTCTTCGAGCGAGGCTACACCACCCACGAAGACGGGACCGGCTTCGGACTGCCGATTATCCGCTCGATTGCGGACGCTCACGGGTGGGACGTCGAGTTGACGACTGGCGACGAGGGCGGGGCGCGGTTCGAGTTCACCGGCGTCGAGTTCTCGACGGCCGACGTGGACGCGACGACGAACGATTAGGCGGACGCGGACGGTTGCGACGTTCGCCAGCTTTTTATCTGCGATACGGGAAGTCGGGGCATGGTTACGGTCCGCGCACCTGCGACGAGCGCAAATCTCGGGAGTGGTTTCGACGTGTTCGGCGTCGCTCTCGACCGCCCGGCAGACGTCGTTCACGTCGAGAAGGCGGACCGGACAACGATCGAAGTGACGGGCGTCGGGAGTCAGTACATCCCGACCGACCCGAACCGAAACGTCGTCGGGGCCGTCGCCGAGGAACTCGACGCGCCCGCTCACATCCGCATCGACAAGGGCGTTCGGCCGTCCTCCGGACTCGGTTCTTCGGCGGCGAGTTCCGCCGCCGCCGCGCTCGCGCTCAACGAGTTGTACGACCGCGGATTGTCCCGTGAGGAACTCGTGCCCGTCGCCGCCGAGGGCGAGGCAGTCGTCTCCGGCGAGGCGCACGCGGACAACGTCGCGCCCGCGCTGCTCGGTGGCTTCACCGTCGCATCCGCAGCAGGTGTGACGACGGTCGATACCGACATCCCGCTGGTCGCCTGTCTCCCCGAAATCGCGGTTTCGACCCGCGATGCGCGGCGCGTCGTTCCAAATCGCGCCGATATCGAAGACCTCGTGCACACGGTGGGCCACGCCGCGACGCTGACCGTCGGGATGTGTCGCCGCGACCCGGAACTCGTCGGCGCGGGCATGGACGACCGAATCGTCACGCCCGCCCGAGCGGAACTCATCAACGGCTACGAACTCGTTCGTGAGGCCGCCCTCGACGCGGGAGCGACGGGCGTCACCGTCTCGGGGGCAGGCCCGTCCGTCCTCGCCGCCTGCCGACCCGAGCACCGGACCCGCGTTGCGGCGGCGATGGTCGCCGCCTTCGACGAGACCAACGTGGACGCCCGCGCCTACAAGACGCGAGTCGGGAACGGAGCAGAAATTTTCGAATTCTGACTCGTACATAGACAAACACACGCACAGCCTATTTTGCCGATTTCGCTCGTTTCAGACTTCGTAACAGAATAACATGGTTCGTGCTAGCACGATTCCGAGAAGGCTTTTATCATCTTCACATAATATCTACGAACATGGAACGAGCACTCGTCGTCGTGACACCAGATGAGCGGTCCAAGCGAATCCTCCGGGAAGCGGGCGCATTCGCCGCCGGCAGCGGGGCGGAACTCGTCGTCCTGACCATCCTCCCCGAGAAAGAGTTCGAGCAGACGCGTTCGGCGCTCGCCGCCGTCAACTCCTCGGACGTCGTCTACGGTATCGACCAAGCGGTCGATTCGGCCTCGCGCAAGGCGAAGCGACTCGCCCGCGACGCGCTCGACGGCATCGACGTGGAGTACCGCGTCATCGCCGACATCGGCCCGGAAGAAGACACCATCCTCGAAACCGCGCGCTGGGAAGCCTGCGACCACCTGTTCATCTCGGGTCGCCGCCGCTCGCCCGCCGGGAAACTCATCTCCCGCGACGTGACCCAGAAGGTCATGCTCAACTTCGACGGGCCAGTGACCGTCCTGCTCGCCGACGAAGACGAAGCGACCTCGAAGAACGCGGCCAGTCTCTCGGCCTGAGCGCGAGACGGCGAGGCGAGGAGCGACACACCTTCCTTTTGTTTTCTCACCCGCCGAGCGCGTCGCTCGCCGTGTGGAAAACTGAAACGAGAGTGAGAAAGACTCGCGTTAGACGCCG
Organism: Haloferax namakaokahaiae; assembly: GCF_042663225.1. Taxonomy (NCBI): domain Archaea; kingdom Methanobacteriati; phylum Methanobacteriota; class Halobacteria; order Halobacteriales; family Haloferacaceae; genus Haloferax; species Haloferax namakaokahaiae. The sequence goes on from NZ_JBHTAA010000001.1 coordinate 582,501, forward strand.
CGGCCTTGGAGTTTCTTCTCTTCGGGCATATCGACGTTCGCCTCGCCTTTCATGCCTTTGCCGATTCCCGACGAAATCTCGGCGAGTTTCGCGGGGTCGTCCCAGTTGTTGACGGCCTCGACGACTGCCTCGCCCATCACTTCGGGGTTCTCGGCACCGAAGATACCCGAGCCGACGAAGATGCCGTCGCACTCGTGGTACATCATGAGCGCGGCGTCGGCGGGCGTGGCGATACCGCCCGCGGCGAAGTTGACGACCGGAAGCCGACCCATCTCTGCGGTCTCGTGGACGAGGTCGATCGGGGCTTCGTGCTCGCGTGCCCACTTCTCGCGCTCGTCGTGCTGGAGACCCGTCAGGGTACGAATCTGGTGCTTGATGGTGCGCTGGTGGGTGACCGCCTGGTTCACGTCGCCCGTGCCAGCCTCGCCTTTCGTGCGAATCATCGCGGCACCCTCGTGGATGCGACGGAGCGCTTCGGGGAGGTTGCGAGCACCGCAGACGAACGGGGCGGTGAACTCGCGCTTGTCGATGTGGTAGTCGTTGTCGGCGGGGGTGAGGACTTCGCTCTCGTCTACCATGTCCACGCCAATGGATTCGAGAATCTGCGCTTCGGTGTAGTGGCCGATGCGCGCCTTGCCCATCACCGGGATGGAGACGGCGTCGATGATTTCCGTGACCGTCTCGGGGTCGGCCATCCGAGAGACGCCGCCGCGCTTGCGGATGTCGGCGGGGACGGCTTCGAGGGCCATCACCGCGACTGCCCCCGCTTCCTCGGCAATCTTCGCTTGTTCGGCGTTGACGACGTCCATGATGACGCCGCCCTTCTGCATCTGCGCGAATCCGCGCTTGACGAGTTCAGTCCCGCGGCGGAGTTCGTTGAGGTCGGTCTCCTCAGGCATATCCGGTGGTTGGACTGGCCGTACTTAAGCGGTTACTTCCGCCCGTGAATACATGTCACAGTGGTGTTCGGAAGACCGGCACGGCTTTCCGGTCACCCTCCATGGCGACAGTATGGACGTGGCGACGCAACTTCGCCGATACATCGACGACCCAAGCCGCCTGTTCGGAGACGAGAACTTACCGCCACACACGAACCTCCCGTGGTGGCTCGCACCCCTTCCGCGATGGCTGGAGAACTTCGGTCTCAACATCGCGTGGCTCGTCGTCGTCGTCAACCTCGTCGGCACCGCCTTCGGCTTCTGGTACTACGGCATCCACCCGTTTTCCGACCCAGTTATCCAACTCCAGTTCGCCCAAGAGCCGCTCGTGATGTGGCCGTTCGTCCCCGATAGCCCCGTCGCAACGCTGTTTATCGCCCTCTCGCTCGCCCTGTGGAAACTCGGTCGCTCGAACGAATACGTAAACGCGCTCGCCTTCTTCGGGTGCTGGAAACTCGGCCTCTGGACGCCTTTCGTCCTCGCTGCGTTCGCCGACTCCTTCCTCGCGTACACGTGGTTCCCGATGTACCTCTTCTTGTTCTTCAGCCACCTCGCCATGGTGGTCGAAGCGTTCCTCATCCAGCGCTACTCGGAGTTCCCGATTGGCGCTGTGGCCGTCGCCGTCGGCTGGTACGCGTTCAACGACCTCGTCGATTACTTCTACCCAATCGTCGGCGACCCGCACCACACGGCGCTCCCCCTCGCAGATTCCGCGATGGCCTACGGAACGACCGTGCTCCAAGTCGCCGCCGCGGGTGCCGTGTTCCTGACGCTCCTCGCCACCTTCGTCGCGCTGGCGACACGAATCAAAAAGCTCGAACTCGGGACGCTCTGAGTCGCCCCGTTCTGATTCGACACGCTCTGCGCTGACCTCACACTTCTCCGCACTGACCCACGCTTTTCTGCGTCGCGCACCAACCACTGCTCGATGACCCTGTTCGACCACGTCGCCGACCTCTCGCTCTCTATCGACGCCGTCTCGCGCGAGCAGTTCGAACGCGACACCTCAAGCGACTTCCTCCGCAAGACGACGGTGTTCTCGTTTACCGGCGAGGGGGAAACCGGCCGCGGCGAGGACGTGACCTACGACACGGAAGACCACGACGCCCTCGCGGAGACGTCCGACGACGTGTTCGGCCTCGCGGGCGACTACGACTCGTTCGCCGACTTCTCGGCCGCCCTCGACGAGGTGGACCTCTTTCCGACGAAAGAACCCGAGCGAGAATCATCTGAGCATTACCGTCGCTGGGCGCTCGAATCGGCGGGTCTCGACCTCGCACTCCGGCAGCAGGATACCGACCTCGCGTCTGCTGTCGGCCGCGAGCGGAGTCCTGTCCGGTTCGTCGTGAGCACCCGCCTCGGCGACGACCCGAGCGCAGACCGCATCGAGATGCTCCTCGACCGCGATTCGGACACGGAGTTCAAACTCGACCCCATCTCGGCGTGGGACGACGACCTCGTGGCGACGCTCTCGGACCTCGACTGCGTCCGCATCCTCGACCTCAAGGGTAGATACGAAGGAACCACCGTGGACCAAGAACCCGATGCCGACCTCTACGAGCGCGTGCTGTCTGGCTTCCCCGACGCAGTCGTCGAAGACCCGGCCTTTACCGACGAGACCCGCCCGCTGTTCGACGGCGAGGAGGGGAGAGTCTCGTGGGACGCACCGATTACGGGCGTCGAATCGGTCGAGAGCCTGCCGTTCGAACCCTCGTGGCTCAACATCAAACCCTCGCGCTTCGGGACGGTCGAATCGCTGTTCGAGACTATCGAATACGCCGAGGAGAGAGGGATGAGCCTCTACGGCGGCGGACAGTTCGAACTCGACGTGGGCCGCGGCCACATCCAACTGCTCGCATCGGTGTTCTACCCCGACGGTCCGAACGACGTCGCGCCCGGCGGTTACAACCTCCCCGAACCGCCGGCAGGTCTCGAAACCAGTCCGCTCGAACCCGGTAGTGAACCGTCAGGGCTGGATTTCTAATACTCGGTCGCGTTCTCCTCGTTCTCCTCGCTACTCGTTGTCAGCGTGCGAGCGCACCCACAACTCGCCGATGCGAGACAGACGAGTTTGGTAGGACTTCCCGACTTCTTTCTGCTCGATGTAGCCTTTCCCACCGGGGCCGAGACGGTCCACGTTGTAGATGACCTTCGACCGGAAGGAGTCGGTGTACTCCTCGTTCATCTCGCGGGCCAGCGCCTCGGCGAGTTCCGAGACGGACCCGAACTCTCCGTGTTCGCCGAGTTTGAACAGGATGACCTCCTCGAACGGTTTGACGTTCGAGAAGGAGGCAACTGGAAGTTCGACGATGTGTCGGTCGCCGATTTTCTTCGCGCCGATGGTCGTCCCGCGCTCGTCGAACTCCGAGAGCAAGTCGTCGGCGGTGTCGAGGTGTTTGCGAATCTCGTCCTCGTCGATTTCGCCCGATTCGAGGATTGATTCGAGGAGGTTTCCCGTCCCGCGGAGTTCCTCGGCCAACTCGGTTTCGAGGTACTTCTCGGGTGCCGTGTAGTAGGTGTGAATCCGGTCTCTGTCGGCTTGTCGCTCCACCATAATCGAGTGCGCCGCGGTGGCGAAGGCGAAGGAGACGGGCCGGGGCATCGCACTCACGTTCACCCAGACTTCGCCGGGTTTCTCCTCTTCTCCCCGGCGCTCGTCGTCCGCGTCGAGTTCGTCGTTGATGAGGTCGTAGGCCTCCTCGAAGGCGGCGTCGTAGTCGTACACGTCCGAGACGATGACGCGCTCGGTCTCCGCGCCGAGGAGGTTCTGAAAGTCTTTTTCGAGTTTCTTCGAGAGGTTTCGAGAGTACTCGACGTTCGCCTCGCTCCCGACGGCCCCTTCGAGTAAGATGACGCGGTCAACGTCCAACTGGTCGCGGATGAGCGGCGCGATGAGTCGGTCGTAGTCGAACCCGACGGGAACGATGTGCGTCTGCATACGTGGGACGTAGAGGTGGCATTTATTAAAGAGCCAGTCTCACGGCCACTGTTCTGTTCGCTGTCGATGGTCGCCACGCGTTTCCGGTTTCTCGACCTCGCATTCGACTCCTCGGCAATTGATGTTGCTCTCTTCCGTTCGTCGATAGTGGAGCACACGCCTGTGGGCCGACCCGGTCGATTGATTCGTGAACCGCATACGATGTGGATAAAATTACTCAAAGTCGGGAGGAAAATCACCTTATTCTACCTAATTCGAGAAATTGTTAATACCGCTCTCACTGTCTCTACGCTCATGGCTGGCGAACGAAAGGTGAACGAGGGGATATCATCCGACGTGTCCACATCACCCGATACGAAGCTCCCTCCCCCACCGGAGATACTCGCAATCGAACCGGTGTACGAGGCGCTGGGTCACTCCCGACGGCGGTACTTGTGCTACACGCTTCTCGAAAATACAGAGTGGTCGATGACCGACTTGGCGACGAAAATCACCGCGTGGGAGTGGGGAATTCCCGAACACGAAGTCACAGCAGACCAGCGCGAAAAGGTGTACGTCTCGCTGTATCACGCCCACGTCCCGAAACTGGTCGATGTAGGCGTAATCACGTTCGATGAGACGACCGAGACGATTTCGACGGCCGAACACGCCGAACAAGTGTTGACCGTCCTCGAAGGAATTGGTGCCAGCAAGGACGCCAATCAAGAAGTGCACGCACGGAGTGAGATGGATGAGTAAGGATACCGACGACAGAGCAACGAGCGACGACAGCACGGGGTTTGGCATCGGCACGAACTGGTCGCTGGTAACTCAGCGCCAATACGAGCCCGAGGATGGGGGCGAACTCACGGCCGCAATCGTCTACGCAATCGCAGAGGCCAAAGGCGTGGCTCCGATGGAGTTGAAGTCGCCACCGCTGTACGACTCTGTGGACGTGCCAGCCATCGAAGCCGCCTTCTTCGGGCCAGACGTGACCAATGGCTCTCGACAGGGTGTTGGGAACGTCGAGTTCCAGTACACCGACTACCTCGTGAAAGTCCGGAGCGATGGTTGGATACAGGTTTACGAGGCGACCAACGCAGACCTGCCGTAGAAGCAACCACAGGTCGTCACTCGCCTCGAACGTTTTCACTTACCTCGAACGTTCCCACACGCCACTACTCCAGTTTCGAGATATCGAAGTGGACGCCGCCGCGGAGGTAGTCGATACCCAAGAACAGCATCACCGGGACGAGCGTGACCAGCATGAAGCCACCGAGGAACAGCTCCTGTCGGTCGCCGCCGAGCATCGGAAGCGTGTTTGCGAGCATCCCAACGCCGAAAAAGACGTAGCCGAGTCCCGCAAACACGTTCCAGCGAACCCTTCTCGAACCGACAGTCACCGATTCTCGAACTCCGGCGACGACGAACAGGAGTCCAGCGAGGGCGAACGACGCTAACCAAACGAGTTGAGGGAGCGAAGACGAGAGTCCGAGGATTGTGGCACCGGCCACGATGAGCAGGTCAAACGCGCCGATGACGATGAGAAACCGTCGGTCCATGTGATGTGGTTCCGGGCCGGAGTTGAAGTTCTATCGACATGATTGTCGGGGATTCAGTTGGCCAGCATACTCGGTCTGCGAAATTTCGTGTTCTGCGTCTGGAGTCATCGACTCGACTCGGACTGAACCTGATCCAATCTACCGAGAGGCAGACATCTTGTTATTCGCCAGACATATTATTCTCAAGCGAATGGTAGTAGCATGGGTTATCTTCGTCATGCTGTTTGGTACATCGGAGAGAGTGGTGTAGTGACAATCGTTGGCCTCGTGTTCTTCTTTATGCTACAGTTGAGAGTCTCGTTCGACCTGTGGCCCCTCATTTTGATAGTGGTCGCAATCACCAACATTTTCATCTTGTTCCGCCGGTTCAGCCTGCTGTTAGACGACTACGTCGAGCGGAACTCGTACAGATTTTCTAAATGAGTAGAGTACCTGCTCTACGGGGGAAGTTCGACGTGTTGAGCCGTTTACGACGAATCGTTAGAGTCGCGGCTCTGCTGAGGGTAGATTGGGGTTATGAAAAATGGGAAGAGCTGAGGTACGTTTTCACGGTAGTTCGCAGGTCGTCCCAATCGCCAGTTCTTCCCGTTCGAAATACGCGGCGAGACACCCGTAGTTGCAGAACTGCCCCGTTTGATTGTCGCGCTGGTTCGCGCCCTCATTCACGAAAACCGGGTCGTGGCGCTCGATGTCGCATCCGCAGTAGGTGCACTCGTGTTTCATGGTCAGAGATTGGAAGTGGAGACGCGAAATTCTTGTGCCCAGCCCGCGGCTGGGTAGGTTGAGAAAATCATACAAACGGTGTGTCACCGGCAACCGAGTTCGACGGGAACGATGTGCGTCTGCATATGTTTATGAGGTCAGCATAAACTCGGCCAAGCTTTTCACTCTCTTTTTTTGAATTCTTTCGCTTTACTATGTAGAAACAAAACATCTGGTTAATTTGTCATCGGCGAATGGATTAATATCGTTGAATTATCATACAAGGTATGCCACGTCCATTCCGACTGTTTACTGTCTATGACTTCTTCAGCGTTTTCTTACCGGGGCTTGCTACTGTTCTGGGGTTATTTATGATATTGCCAGAAGAGATCGATATTAACTTCTTCGTAGCGTTAATACCAATATTAGTGCTATCGTTCGTGTTCGGTCAAGCACTTCATTCGCTTTCTGCACTTTCTGAATCACTCTTAAATTCTACTCCGTTAGTGACAAGCCATCGAACCCAATTTTCGAACTACATTCTAGAAAACGGTAATGAACATGTTGTTACTAAATTTAAAGAATGTTGTGCAGCGACATTTCGTGACGATAGTTTGCTCCTCGAAGAAGGTGATGTGCCTGATGCTAGCGAATGGAAAAGTCTCTATCCGTTCGTTCAAAGTCGGATATATACAAATGGGAAAGGTCGCTCTCGGACCTTTCAAGCGATTTTTGCTTTCTCTCGGAGTATGTCTGTCTTCTTATTTGGCCTACCCATTCTCTATTTAATTCACTACAATCTCAGTTATCTTGGCTTGATAATCAGTAGGCCCCCGAAGTACCTATTATTCTTCCCGAATTTTCAAGAATTCATTGAAGCCGTTTGGCCTCTTTCATGGATGGGAATGGCGATTTTTATTTATTCATCCCATACATATAAAAAACACTTTTCGCAATATTTAGTCTCAGATTTTGTTTCGATAGAGTTGGATGACTAATTGATATATCGTTTTATGATTAATTTGAATCAAGATTTCGCTGGCTCAAATTTGCGCCCTCTCCATCTACGATTGACAGCAATGAGACTATCAGCAGTCTCCGAAAACATCTGCCAAAACTACAACCTCCGCAAACTCCCCATTCAAATGCGCCAACGCCGTCCGGTGCATCTCATCCGCCGTAAACGACTCTCCTTCAACACCCTCTCTTTCAAAAGTCGCCGTCGCGTCCGCGACCAAATAAACGTCAAAACCCAGATTCTCGGCCATCCGCGTCGTCGTCGAGACACAGTGGTCGGTGGTCAACCCACACACCACCAAGGTCGAATAGCCATGCTCCCGAAGCCACTCCTCTAGTCCAGTCCCGATAAACCCGCTATTGACGTTCTTCGTCAGCACCAACTCGCCGTCTTCAGGCACAGCCTCGGTTTTCCACGCAAACCCGTCCTTATCGCTCCGAAGCGGCGAATCAGGCTCTTGGGAGTCGTGGCGAATGTGCACCACTGGCCGCTCATTCTCGCGCCACGTCGCCAGCAACTCGGCGACCTTCGACTCCATGTCGGGGTTGTTGCGCTCGCCGTAGACTGGACTATCAAAACCGGTCTGCATGTCGATGCAGACCAGAACCGCATCAGCAGGCAGTTCGACCATCAGTCGTCCGCCGGGGCCATGGTCATCTTCGGGTGGTCTCGGGTGATGCGAATCGGGCACTCGTCGGGGGCTTGTGACTCGTCGGCGGAGAACATGTACTGGTGCCACTCGCGGTCGCCTTCGACGCCCCAGTCGCCGAGGTCGGCGTGGGGGCAGACGCCGTCGTAGTCCTCGATACGTCGTTGGATGACCTCGCGGGCCTGCTGGCCTGCCTCGGTGTCGGCGGTGATGCCGTCGAACAATGCGCGGGGTTGGAAGGTGATTTCGAGTCCCCACGGGCAGTAGCGACTCATGCGCTGGTCGTAGAAGGGCGCGCGGGTGGTCGGGAACATTGGTTCGCCGCCGAAGGAGAACTCCCACTCCGAATTATCCGGGTCGGTGGGGATGTCCTCGGGCCACGGTTCGGGGTCGTTGACGTGGAGGAACTGGAGGACGTGCCAGAGATGTTCGTGGTACTCGGCTTCGCTCAGGTCCTCCGCTGGTGGTTTGAAGAAGGCGACGAGCGAGCATCGCTCCGAATAGTCCGGATACACGTCGATGTATTCGAGCAGCGTATCGCGGAGGGCCAGCAGGTCGTCCTTGTGGGTCATGGAGTCCACGAAGGTGTAGAGGGCGTCACCCTGTCGCTCCGATTCGATGCCGAAGTAACACGGGAAGGGCGAGCCGTCGTGCTCGCCGAGCATCGTCTCGCGGAACGTTTCGTAGTGCTGGACGGCCCACGCCGGCAACTCGCCGTCGGCGATTCGTTGCCGAAGTACGTCCTGTTCCATGAGCACTTGCAACCCCGACTCGTTCATGACCGGGGGTTGGTGTGCGTAAATTTGAGTATTCGGGTTTGTGTGCCGAACAGCACGAAAAGATGAAGTAGTTCAGTCGGCGCGGAGTTCTTCGGAGAACCGGGCCTGGTTCTCGTCGGGTGCGGCGGCGGTGAGCACCGAGACGCCGACGGTGAGGACCAGCGAGAGGAGCATGCCCCAGAGCGCGTAATCCCACGTGAGGTAGGTCGCGCCGAAGACGGCCACGCCGCCGACTTCGACGGGCGGGACGAAGACGTGCGCGAGGTAGAACGCCTGACTACCGACGATGCCGGCGAACATGCCGGAGCGAGTCGTCCGCGGCCAGTAGAGCGCGACGATGACGGGCAGGGCCATCTGCGCGAAGCCGCCGAACGCCGTGTCACCGACTTCGATGAGCGTGCCGGGACGGAACAGACTGGCGACGAAGGTGAGCGTTGCGAACAGTGCGACGCCGATGCGAGCAATCCACGCCTCGCGGGCGTCGCTCGCGTCGGGGGCGACGAACGGGCGGTAGAGGTCGCGGGTGAAGTACGACGACCCCGAGAGGAGCATCGAGTCGGACGACGACATCATCGCGGCCATCGCGCCCGCGACGACGAGCGCGGCGAACCAGACGGGCGTGTACTCGTTGAGGAGGACGGGCAGGACGTTGGCACCCTCGGGCACCGAGAGACCGAGTCCGGCGGCCCACGAGCCGAGGATGAACGCCGGGACGAAGAGAAGGACGACCAGCACGGGCCAGAGCGCGAAGGAGCGCTTGAGCACCTTCGCCGACCTGGCGACGAAGAATCGCTGATTTATCTGCGGGAACATCGCCACGCCGAAGGCGATGGTAATCGCCGAGGAGATGATGAACTGCGGGGTGTAGAGACCGCCGCCGAGCGAGACGAACTCCGGTTTGTTGGTCACGAGCGCGTTCGAGAGTGCGGCAGGGCCACCGGCGGCGGCCGCGACCCACCCGACGGCGAGCCAGACGACGCCGAGCATGAACAGCCCTTGGAGGGTGTCGGTCCACGCGACGCCGCGGAGTCCGGAGAGCACGACGTAGGCGATCATGAACACCGTGATACCGGCGGCACCGGCCCAGTAGGGGACGATGCCGTTGGTGAGACCGACGATTGCTTCCCCGGCACCCATCTGTTGGAGCATCACGTACGGGAAGAGCCAGAAGAGGCTGATTCCGGCGACGAGCGCGCGAAGGCGGGTCGAGCCGAATCGGTCGCCGAGCATCTCACCGAGCGTCACGTAGCCGTGAGCCTTCCCCACGAGCCACTGTTTGTAGCCGACGACGTACCAGAGGATGGCGAAGAGAATCCCGTCCATGACGCCCATGACGAGAATCCACTCCGGACCGGCACGGAAGGCGAGGTCCGGGCCGCCGAAGAACGTAAAGGCCGAGAGCAACGTCGCAAACGTCGTAAAGAGCAGGACGACGGTGCCGATAGAGCGACCGGCGAGGTAGTAGTCTTCGGCCTGCCTGCTCGTGAGACGATAGGCGAGCAGGCCAATGGCGAGGGCGACGACGAGGTAGACTCCGATGACGCCCAACTGGATTGCGAGTGCCGACGCCATCAGCGGGTCACCTCACCCATCCCGCGGTCCCACGCGTTGCGGGTGAACTGATAGAACACGACCGTCGCAAGCCCCATCCAGCCGATGTGCCACCAGAGCCACAGTGGAAGTCCCGCGACGACGCGACTGTCACCCCAGAGGAACCACGGAACGGCGAACGTTACGAGGACCGCGAAGGCGGCAATCCAGAGATAGTCGATACGTGTCTTCGGCATGATTGGAGACGATAATAGTTAGTCATAGGTAAGTGTTGCTCTATTAACCTACACTTGCCCTTATTGGAGAGAATTTTTCTTCAATATCGAATATCGAATCGAGAACGCCTCTGATGGGCAGTCGGAAGGGTTTCGTGACGGGCAGGTGAGGTGTGGCCATGGACTTCGCTCTCCAACTGTACTCACTGCGCGAACTCGACGAACCGACACCGGCGCTCGTTCGACGCGTCGCGGACGCCGGGTTCGACGGTGTCGAGTTCGCTGGGTTGGACGACGACGACGCAATCGGGACCGCACTCGAAGAGACTGGTCTCGTTTCCCCCGCCGCGCACGTCCCCATCGAAGACCTCGAAGCCGACCTCGACGCCGTCTGCGAGCGGTACGGCGCTCTCGGCGTCGAGACGCTCGTCGTCCCCTACCTCCCGCCGGAAGCCTTCGCCGACGCCGACGCGGTAGACGAGACGGCACACCGATTAGACGACCTGACCGCTCGCTGTGACGACCGTGGGTTCCGACTCTGCTACCACAATCACGAGCACGAATTGGCGAAAATCGACGGCGAGCGCGCGATAGACCGACTCGCAGAGAACTCGGGTATCGGGTTCGAACTCGACCTCGCGTGGATTCTCGCCGCCGGTGCGGACCCCATCTCCTACATCTCTCGATACGCCGACCGAACGCCGCTCGTTCACCTCAAAGACGTCGTCGTGGACGACACGGCCGAACGCGGTGGGAACCCGGTGAACCTCGGCGAGGGTGAACTCGATATCGACGCGTCCGTCGCCGTCGCCCGCGACGCAGGCGTCGAGTGGGTCATCGCCGAACACGACTTCCCAGACGACCCGGCCGCATTTTGCGACGCCGCGGGGAGCACGGTTGCGGACCTTCGGGAGTCCTTCTAGAACCGAGTTAGACGGGTCACGAAACCGACGAATCGTGTCCGACTCCGGGTTTCAATTCGCAGACGTTCTCGATGGATTAGTTGGTTCGATTTCTGGAGTTATCGAGCCACCGCGATAGATATTTCCCTCGTGCACGACTTATATACGAGTAGACTGTGGGCTTCGCCCACTAACATCACCATCAACTCATCATTCCCCCACACGGGGGCTTTCACCAATGGACGACACCGCAAAATATCTCATTCACGCTTCAATCTCCGCCGATGGGGTGGTCGAACGGAGTGACGTCGTCGGCGCGGTCTTCGGGCAAACCGAAGGCCTGCTCGGCGACGACCTCGACCTCCGCGACCTCCAGCAGTCCTCCAAAGTCGGACGGATAGACGTACAGATAAGTTCCGAGAACGGCCACTCGTTCGGGAATCTCACCATCGCCAGTAGCCTCGACAAGGTCAAGACGGCTATCCTCGCCGCGTCGCTCGAAACGCTCACTCGCGTCGGGCCGTGTCAGGCTGTCATCGAGGTGACGAACATCGAAGACATCCGCGAGGCGAAACGCCGGATGGTCGTCGAACGCGCGAAAGAACTGCTCTCGTCCTCGTTCGACGACACCATCATGTCCTCGACCGAGATTCTCGAAGAGGTCCAAGAGAGCGTCCGCGTCGAGGACATCACCGACTATCACGGACTCCCCGCCGGCCCGCGTGTCGCCGACTCCGACGCCATCATCGTCGTCGAAGGCCGCGCGGACGTGCTGACGCTCCTCCGGTACGGCATCAAGAACGCCGTCGCCGTCGAAGGGACGAACGTCCCGGACGAGGTGGCCGCGCTCACCCAAGAGCGCACCGTCACCACCTTCCTCGACGGCGACCGAGGCGGCGAACTCATCCTGCGGGAACTCTCGCAGGTCGGCGACGTGGACTACGTCGCGTTCGCCCCCGACGGCGAGTCGGTCGAAGACCTCGACCGCGAGGCAGTCATCAAATCGCTTCGAAACAAGGTCGCGTTCGCGGCGCTTCCCAACGAGGGCGACCTGCGCGCCGCAGTCGCAGTCGCCCAGCAGAGTCTCGACGCGCCCGGCCACCTCTCGGAACCGCCGACGCCGGACGACGACACCATGCCGTCGCCGACGGACGCGACCGAAGTGTCCAACGAGACGACTTCGGACGGCGGTGCGGTCGCAGTCGAACGCACCGCGGACGGGTCAGCCGTCGAAGCCGTCACGGTCGAACAGGAACGAAAGACGCTCGTGGACCACGTGAGCGAAGTCGTCAGCGACGAGAGCGGACTCGCACGCCTCCTCGACCACGACCTGATGCTCAGCGACGAAGTCGCCGTCGAGAAGATTTACGAGACACTCGAACACACCGACTCCGTTCCGCTCGTCGTCATCGTCGATGGCGAAGTGAGCCAGAAACTCGTCGATATCGCGGCCCAGCGCGGCGTCCAGCACGTCGTCGGTCGCTCGAAAGGCGAGTTCGTCAAGAAGCCAATCAGCGTTCGCGTCCGTACCGCCGACCAGTTACTCCCGTAGCTGGCTCTCGTTTTACTCCCGCGAACGAACCATCCGAACGCCAGGCTCGCCAGCGAACGCGTCGGTCACTCGTCCAGCGTTCTCGAAACCGAGGCTCTCGTAGCACGCCTGTGCCACGCGATTCTCGACGTGGACGAACAACGACAGTTCGGCGTCCGGTCGTCGGGCGTGGTACGCCTCGATGAGCGCCGATGCACGGCCTTCCCGGCGGTACGCCGGTTCGACGACGAGTTCGGCGAGGTGGTCGCCGATAGCGAGGAGATACCCGACTGGCGTCTCGTCGTCATCGACCGAAACGAGCACCGTCCCGACGGTCGGCCACGAATCGAGGAGTTCGGGCGACGGATGAGTGAGCAGTCGCTGGAGAGAGTCGAGTCGTGCTCGCTCGTCAGGAGTCGCGGGACGAACCGTCACAGTGGAAGCCACACGAGCATCGCGCCGAGCGCGCCCGCCAGCGTTGCGAGGAAGTTGACCGCCTGATTGCCGAGTCCAGCGCCCTCGACCGTCGCGCCGAGGAGGCTATCGACGGTCATGCCGACGACACCACCAGCGAGGACGGCGGCGGCGGCGAGTTGCGAGGGGAGTGGGAGCAACACGAGGGCGAGTCCGGCGACGATGGCCGCACCGACGATGCCGGCGAGTTCACCCTGCCACGTCACCGCGCCGTCGGTTCCCGGTTGGACGCGCTCGAACGACGTGATGAGACGAGGGTTGTCGAACAGCCCGCCGATTTCGCTCGAAAGCGTATCGCTCATCGCGGCGGCGACAGAGCCGGCGAACGCGAGGACGAACAGGTTCGCGCCGAGTTCGTGCCCGAACGTCTGTGTCGTCGCAAATCCGACGACGGCGACGAGCGAGACGGCGGAGTTGCCGAGGACGTTGCCCGTTCCCCGCGCGCCTTCGTTCTCTTCGGCGACGCCACGGGATTCCTTCTGGTCGTAGCGGAACTTCGTGGCGAGACCGCCGATACCGAAGAACGAGATGAGGACGACGAACCATCCGATGCCACCGAGGGCGGTTGCGAGCAGGCCGAGGAAGACGCCGGTCAACATGCCTGCAATCGACGCCGTGCCAATCGCGTAGGCCGCATAGCCGAGGGCGACCGTCAGCCCGATACCGAAGGCGGCTTCGAGCGTCGAGACCGGTCCGGCGAGTAGCTGGACGCCCCAGAGGACGAAGGCGATAGAGACCATCACGAGCGGGTCGTCGCGCTCGTAGAGCGTGGTTCGGAGGAGTGCCGCGAGGAGACCGCCGAGGACGGCGAGAAACGCGAAGCGAGGGAGCAACGGAGGCGTGTTGGAGATAGACGCCACCGCGACCTGTCCGAACGTCCCAGCGAGGAACGCACCGGCGACGAACCCCGCCGTGGTGAGGAAGTCGTCGGCGAATCGCTCACCGACGAGTTTCGCACCGAGATTGCCGTATGCGAGCATGAGCACGCTGGCGACGAATATCGACATCGGGAGTTTGACCCGCGGAATCGTCGCCAAGAGCGCCAGTCCGGTCGCCGCCAACGCGAACCCGGCGAGACCGTTGAGACGGCCGTCTTTGCGGTCGCCGGGTCGAGCGAATAGCTCGAACAGCGGGCCGTCGTCGATGACGAAGGCGGCGAGCAGCGCGACGGCGGCGAAGGGGGCGAACGCGGCGCTCCCGAGAGAGGGCGCTGCCAGCGCTAACGTCCCAACGCCTGCGAATCCTCCCGCTCGCCGGAGCGTCGAAGTCACATCGTCCGATTTCCCCGACGCGCACTTAACCCTCCCGACATGGGAAATCGCCGGTTGGAAGCAGGTTCTCACGCTTCGAATCGCTCGCTGATTCCCCACCCACTCGCGCGTGAGAACCCGAACAATTAGGTCCGACGACGGCGGATGAATCGCCGTGGGACTGTACGACCACTACCTCGCGCTCAGATTCCGGTTAGACGAGACGGCCGCGCCGCAACACATCGCCCTCGTCATCACCGAACGCGACCTCTTGGAGCAGGGCGCGTACGACACCCTCTCGAAGTTCATCCAGTGGGCTTTCGAGTACGGTGCCGAGCGCATCACCATCTCCGTGAGCGTCCTCGACGAGGCGGTGGTCCCGACACTCTCCCGAGAGCTTCGAAGCCTCGATGCCCCCCGAGAAATCGAGGTGCGCGAACCCGGCGACACCGAGCGCGCCACCGCCCCGATTCAGGTCAACATCGGTCTCGGCGGCAAGCGCGAGTTCGCCGAAGTCGTTCGCTCGCTCGCCGAGGAAGTAGACGCCGGCGACCTCGACCCCGAGGACATCGACGGCACCGAAGTAGAACAGCGACTCGTCTTCCCGAGCGAACCCGATTTGGTCATCAAAACGGGTGCCGAGCGCCTCTCGGATTTCATGATTTGGCAGTCCGTCTACGCCGAACTCTACTTCACCGACGTGAACTGGCGCGACTTCAGAAAGCGTGACTTCTTGCGGGCGCTGCGGGATTACAAGGACAGACAGCGGAGATTCGGGCGATAAGTGAAAACGAATCGCCCGAACGCTGTTGCGCTCGAAGAGTGCAACAGAAGTTCGGTCGGTAGGACAAATTCCGCGGCAGCTCTGCTGACGAGGTAGTTCGGACGCTGACGAAGGAAGCATCAGCGACCGACCGTGATAACACAAACAGCGGTGTGAGTCAACAGAAAGTATATTCTCAGTTGTCTGAACAGTCCAGTATGAACCGCCGCGAGATGCTCGCGCTCTCTGGCGCACTCGCCGCCGCAACGCTCGCAGGATGTGCGGGCGGTGGTGGGTCGCCGACGGAAACAGAGACGACGACAACGCCACCGACCGAGACGCCAACCGAGACGCCAACTGAGACGCCGACCGACGAACCACCGACAGGTCAGCCATCGGTCGATGACGAGCAACTCGCAGCGCTCGCGGCCGGAAACGCGAACTTCGCCCTCGAATTACACCAGTACCTCGCAAGCGAGTCCAGCGGAAATCAGTTCGTCTCGCCGTACAGCATCTCGGTAGCGCTGGCGATGACGTACGCGGGTGCCCGCGGCGACACCCGGGCGGAGATGGAAGAGACGCTCCACTACACGCTCGGCGACGAGATTCATCCGACCTTCTCCACCCTCCAATCCGCACTCGACGAGCGACAACAGACGACAGACCCGATGGACGGGAGCGACGTTGACGCCTTCCAGTTGGCCGTTGCGAACGCGCTCTGGGGACAGGAAGGCTACCCGTTCTCCGAAGACTACCTCGCTGTACTGGAAGCGAACTACGGCGCAGGACTTCGGGAAGCAGACTTCGCTGGCGACCCGACCGGCGAGCGAACCCGAATCAACGAGTGGGTCGCCGACCAGACCGAGGACCGAATCGAAGACTTACTCCCCGCCGACGCAATCTCCCCGCAGACGGTTCTCGTCCTCACCAACGCGATTTACTTCATGGCTGGGTGGTTACACAAGTTCGACCCCGAGAACACCGAGGAGGGGACGTTCACCGCGCTGGACGGGAATGAATCGACGGTTCCGCTCATGCGACAGGAGTTGAAGACGAACTACGCCTCGATTCCCGGGGCGCAGGCCATCGAACTTCCGTACGTCGGACGGGAGGTGTCGATGGTGTTGATTCTGCCCGACGAAGGCGAGTTCGAATCGTTCGAGCAGAGTCTCGACGCGAGTCGGCTGTTCGGCATCTTCGAGGAGATGAGCGACGCGCTGGGAGACGTGATTCTCCCTCGGTTCGAATTCGAGACCGAAGTCCAACTCTCGACGGCGCTCTCGGAGATGGGCATGCCCGGCGCGTTCGGTGGCGGTGCCGACTTCAGCGGCATGGTCGAAGACGGCGGCGGCGGGCTCTTTATCGACGACGTGTTCCACAAATCGTTCGTCTCGGTCGATGAGGAGGGGACCGAAGCGGCCGCCGCGACGGCGGTGGTCATGGAAGAATCGTTGCCACCGCAGTGGGGCGAACTGCGGTTCGACCGCCCGTTCCTCTTCTGCATCCGTGACCGCCCGACCGACGCGATTCTGTTCTTGGGTCGTGTCGTCGATGCCGGCGCTGCGCAGGGAGAATAGCGTCGAGCGACGCCTCGTGCTCACTTCGCCGACGCCTCGAACTCAGTCCGCCGACTCGTCGCTCCGTTTTGCCAACTCTTCGGAGACCTCTGCGGCCCCTGACGAGGGGAGTTGCTGGCGCAACCGACCAGCCACGGCCTTCGCGTCGGCCAGTTCGACTTCGGCGACGGCGCGGACGAGCGCGACGGCGCGTTCCGTGCGGGTTCGCTGCCACGACTTCTCGCGGGACTCGTAGGTTCGAATGCCGCGGAGGAAGTCGATGCGCGAGAACTCCGGCCAGTAGGGCGCACAGAAGTAGACGGCGGCCTCGTTGCCGTTGGCGTGCCACGGAAGGAAGTTGGAAGTTCGCTCGTCGCCGCCGGTGCGGATGATGAGGTCCACGTCGCGGACGTGTTGGCGAGAGAGGCGGGATTCGACAGCATCGACATCGACATCCTCGGGGGCGAGCGTGCCGGATTCGACCGCGCGACACACGTCCCGGGCGGCCCCGAGGAGCTCGGCGCGGCCGCCGTAGGCGAGTGCGATGTTGAGCGTGAAGTTGTCGTACTCTGCCGTCTCGGACTCGGCGAAGTCGATTGCCTCCTGCACCCGGTCGGGGAGCATGTCCACCTCGCCGATGGCGCGGATGGCGACTTCGCTCTCGTGGACGCGCTCGGCCTTTGCGAACTCGTAGAGTTTCGACTCGAAGAGGTCGAACAGCGGTTCGCGCTCGTGGTCCGGTCGGTCGAAGTTCTCGGTCGAGAAGGCGTAGAGCGTGAGTTCCTCGATGCCGAGTTCTTCGCACCACTCCAAGACGCGCTCTGTCGTCTGCGCGCCGGCGCGGTGGCCATCGGGCGCGTCGTCGCCCTGTTCGCGGGCGTAGCGCCGGTTTCCATCTTGAATGATTGCGACGTGAGTGGGACCGTCGCCGATTTCGCGGCGAAGCATGCGCTCGTAGGCGCGCTGGAATCCCTGTCGAACCCACCCGAACATACCTGTTCGTGTATTGGTGGGCGCATGTGTCTTGTGGGTTTCGGCGGACAAACTCGTCTCGACGAATTCTCACGCAAATCGCCACCCGTTTGTATCCCGGCGCGAAGCGTGATACATGAGCGAGACCATCGACGACGACCTGTACAAGCGTACCCTCGCCCTCCTCGAACCCGGCGACATCGAACTCGTGGGCGCAATCGTCCACACCGACCTCTCGGGACGGGAAGACCTCGAAATGCACGAGTTGACCGTCGCAATCAACGACGTCATCGCCGGCCACGCGAACAAGGGCGACGCGTGGATTTACGCCGGCAACGACGACACGGACTTCTCGTCGAACCAGTTTCAGGGTCTCTCGGTCGAAGACGACGAGTTCGTCTGGGAGTGTCAGCAACTCCTGCGCGAGGGGACCTTCGACCTCGTGTTCTACTACGAGGCGACGGCGGACCAAGAGGCAATCGTCGCCGACCTCGACGCGCTGGACCACGTCGAGCGCGTGACGCCCGTCCCGAGCGAGTAGGGCGACCAAGCGAGTCGTTTATCGTCCTCGCATCCTGAGTCACGCCTATATGACTCAGGCGGACGCGGACCTCTCTCCTCTCGACCGCGCCATCGTCAATGCCTTCCAAGGCGGGTTTCCCGTCGTCGAACGCCCGTTCGCACCCGCCGCCGCAGCGCTCCGCGAGCGCGGCATCGACGTGACCGAGACCGAACTGTGTGAGCGAGTGCGAACGCTCGACGAAGACGGGATTCTCTCCCGGTTCGGCGCGCTCGTCAACGCCGAAGAAATCGGTGGAACGGCGACCCTCGTCGCCATGCACGCCCCGCCGGAACGCTTCGACGAGGTGGCCGAGCAGGTGAACGCCCACCGGGAAGTCGCCCACAACTACGAGCGCGAGCACCCGCACCTCAACATGTGGTTCGTCGTCTCCGTCGCCGACGAATCGCGCGTCGAGGAGGTGCTCGGCGAAATCGAAGACGAGACCGGCCAACCGACGTACAACATGCCGAAACTCCACGAGTTCCACGTCGGCGCGAAGTTCCTGCTCGACGGTCCCATCTCTGACGGCGACCTCGACCTCTCGAACCTCGGCCCCGACGTTGAACCGTCGGGCGAGCAAACACTCACGCCCGACGAGCGCGACCTCGTGCTCGAAATTCAGGGTGGTCTCCCGGTCACCGCGACCCCCTACGCCGACGTTGCTGACGCGCTCGGCCAAGACACCGGGTGGGTCGTCTCGACCATCAAGCGGTTCGAACTCGAAGGCAAGGTCCGGCGCGTCGGCGTCATCCCGAACCACTACGCCCTCGGCTACACGGAGAACGGCATGACCGTCTGGAACGTCCCCGACGACATCGTGATGGAGGTCGGCCCGGAAATCGCCAGCCTCGACTTCGTGACCCACTGCTATCGACGCCCGCGACACGACGGCGTCTGGCAGTACAACTTCTTCGCCATGACCCACGGCCGTTCAGAAGCAGAGAGCGAGGCCCGAATCGAGCGCGTCCGCGAGGTGATGAGCGACTACTGGGAGGTGGGAGACGACGACTGGGACACCCTGTTCTCGACGCGAATCTTGAAGAAGACGGGCATTCGAATGGACGAACGAGCGGACGCGAACACGGAGTGAAATGATACCGCTGGTGCACGATTTCAGGGGTGAGACGGTGCTCGTCGTCGGTGGCGGACCGGTCGGTGCGCGCAAGGCCCGGCGCTTCGCCGACGAGGCGCGCACCGTCGTCGTCAGCCCCGAGTTCGCCGAGGGAGCCTTCGGCGATGCAGAACTCGTTCGTGCGGCGGTGACGGTTGACGACGCCGACGACTGGGTCGCCCGATTCGACCCGGCACTCGTCGTCGCGGCGACGAACGATTCCGAGGTAAACGACGCACTCGTCGCGGCCGCCCGCGACCACGGTGCGCTCGTCAATCGCGCCGACCGGAGCGGCGAGCGCGACGTGGGGAGCGTCGTCGTCCCCGCGACCATCGAAGACGGCGACGTAGCGGTCGCAATCACGACTGGCGGCGCGAGTCCGGCGCTCTCGAAGTACCTCCGCGAACGCATCGAAGCCGAGTTGGCGGGGGCGGGCGAGATGGCCGAATTGACCGGCGAACTCCGGGCGGAGTTGAAGGATTCGAATCGCACACCGGCCGAACGCCGTGACGCGATTCGCGCCGTCGTTCGTGACCCGTCAGTTTGGAAGGCTTTACGTAGCGGGGATACAAACCCCCGGCGAGAGGCAGCGCGCGTGATTCGAACCACAGAGAACGAGGACGCATGAAAGACACAGGCATCATCTCCGGTATAAGCGTCGCCCACGACCGGGCCAGTATCCCGGAGATTGAGTCCGCCTCGGTCGAAGACGTACACACCGTCGTCGAGCGATTGCTCTCCCGAGACGGCGTGGCCGAAGCGTACTCGCTCCAGACGTGCAACCGCGCGGAAGCGTACGTCGTCACCGACGACGCCACCGCGGGTCGCCGTGCGCTCGAAGACTTCGCCCTCGACGTTCGAGAGGGCGCGGTTCGCCACATGGACCACGAAGAGTCCCTGCGTCACCTCATGCGTGTCGCGTCGGGACTCGAATCGCTCGTCCTCGGCGAGGACCAGATTTTAGGACAGCTCAAAGACGCCATCGAGATTTCGAACGACGTCGGCGGCATCGACCTGATGCTCGAAGACGCGCTCATGAAAGCCGTCCACGTCGGCGAGCGCGCCCGCGACGAGACGGCCATCAACGAAGGTGCCGTCTCGCTCGGCAGCGCCGCCGTCAGACTCGCACGCGCCGAATTGAACCGGCCGATTTCGTCGGTCAACGCGCTCGTCGTCGGTGCGGGTGAGATGGGGACGCTCGCGGCGAAGGCGCTCGCCGCGGCCGACGTCGCCGAGATAGTCGTCGCCAACCGAACGAAATCGAACGCCCAACACGTCGCCCGCGAGGTGCCCGCGGACGCCACCGCGACGGACCTCGCCCGACTCGAACAGCAGTTGACGGCCGCCGACCTCGTCATTTCGGCGACCAGCAGTCCGGAGTACGTCATCGACGTGACCGACCTCGAAGCCGCCGGCGAGACGATGCTCATCGACATCGCCCAACCGCGCGACATCCACCCCGAATCCTCGGGGCTGGAAACCGTCACGCTCCGCGATATCGACGACCTGGAAACCGTCACCGACCAGACCGAGAGTCGCCGCGAGGAGGCCGCACGCGCCGTCGAGGAGATGATAGACGACGAACTCGACAACCTGCTCGATGCGTACAAGCGCAAGCGCGCCGACGACGCGATTAGCGCGATGTACGAGGGCGCAGAACGCATCAAGCAACGCGAGGTTTCGACGGCGCTCTCGAAGTTGGAGGCTCAAGGCGACCTGACCGACGAACAGCGCGAGACGGTCGAGTCGCTCGCCGACGCGCTCATCGGACAGTTGCTCGCCGCGCCGACCAAGAGCCTCCGCGACGCCGCGGGCGACGACGACTGGACGACCATCCAGACCGCGATGCGTCTGTTCGACCCGAGTTTCGACGACGGCGCGGTCGAGATGGACGCCCCGCCGACGGGGGTGCTTCCGGAGGACGCGATTTCGTCAGACCTCCCGGACGACGAAGACATTCCCCGACACGTCATCGAGCAGTTCTCGGACGACTGACCCCGCTCGCCCCGAATCCTTATTCTACTAGCCCTCGACACGTTTGTATGGCACAGCGACTGTCCGACGACGAGGTTGACTCGAAACTCTCCGGTGGGTGGGAACGCGAGGGAGACGAAATCGTTCGCGTCTACGAGTTCGACTCCTACCTCGACGGCGTCGAGTTCGCCACGGAGGTCGGCGAAGTGGCCGAAGAGGAGTTCCATCACCCCGAGATAATCATCCGATACGAGGAGGTGGAAGTCCGCCTGACGAGCCACGAGGAGGGCGGAATCACCGAGAAAGACCTGCGACTTGCCGACCTGTTCGACGACGAGTTCTGAGATGGCGACCTACGTGTTTCGAGTCGGCTTTCGACTCGACACTGCGCCCGGCGTTCGGACGACTCCCGAGACGTTCGAGACGACGGTCCGCGTTCCGGCCGCGACGCCGGGCGAAGACGGGTGGTTGCTGTTTCGAGACGCGCTCTGGCGTGGCGAACTCAACGACGAACGCCACGGCCGTAGATTGGCGGAGTCGTGGCTCGGCGTCCCAATCGACGCGTGTTCGTTCTCGGAGTTGCAGACGACAGAAGAGGAGTTAGCGGCGCTTCGTGAAGCGATTGCGTCCGACCTCGACGCGTTCAACGCCGAGTCCGTCCGTGAGGTCCTTCACAAGTACTTCGGCAGCGCGATTCGCGTCGAATAAGATGACAGTCCGGAATAATCTCTCGGCTGACGGAAGAAATTTATCCACTAACGACCTATTGAACAGTCCGAATGGTCCTCGATGACTACGATTTCTGGCTGTTCGACCTCGACGGAACCCTCGTCGATGCCGAGTGGTCGTACACGCGTGACGTGTTCGACCGCGTCGGCGACAGACTCGGGTATCCCTTCTCCGACCGCGAGGCCGAGACAATCTGGCACGGGCTCGGGGGTGCCCGCGACCCGACCCTCCGCGAGTGGGGTATCGACCCCGCCGAGTTCTGGCCTGCCTTCCACGCAGAAGAAGACCCGTTGAAACGCGCCGAAGTGACCTACCTCCACGACGATGCCGAACGCCTCATCGAAGCGATTCACGAGACGGGCCGCCCCGTCGGCGTCGTCACCCACTGTCAGCAGTTCTTGACCGACCCGGTGCTCGACCACCTCGACGTGCGCGACTGGTTCGACACGGTCGTCTGTTGTACCGAAGAGACCGGGTGGAAACCCGACCCTGCGCCGGTGAGACGCGCAATCTCGCAGTTGGGACTCAAGTCCGAACTCCGCACAGACGGCGGTGTCGCGGGCGTCCTCGCCGGCGACGGTGAGAGCGACATCGGAGCGGCGTGGAACGCCGGTCTCGACGGCATCCACGTGGAGCGACACGGACCCGACCACCGGGGTCGGTGCGTCCTCGGCGACTACCGACTCACGTCGTTCGACGAGTTGGTTCGGTAGGCGAGCGGTCGCTCAGGGGTTCGAAAGACGAAGAGAAGTCGCGGTCAGTCGAGGGCCGCCGAACGGGGTCGGGCGTAGATGTCGCCCGCACTAGTGACGGCGAGTTCGAACGCGCCGTACTCGAAGCGAACTTCGACGTTCGACTCGGCTTGTTCTTCCACGAGCGGTTCGAGAAGCGCCTGGAGCGCTTCCGGGTCGATTGCGTCGAACAGCGGTTCTTCGATGGCCGTGAGACCGGCGTGTTCCTCTACCGCCTCGATGATGGTTATCGGGAGTTCTCTCTCGCCGACCCACTGACCGATGAGGTCCCACTCCTCGGCGAGACCGAGCGATGCCTTGGATGCCGCGTCGGCGTGCGTCGAGAGTGCCTCTTGGAGCGCGGACTCGCCCGCTTCGAACGCAGAGCCGAACTCGTCGCTCTCGTTGACCATTCCCTCGACGCGCTTGAGGACAGTCGAGAGGTCGTCGGGACCGGCTTTTTGTACGTACTCCGCGACACCCGCAGACGTGGCGATATCGGCGACTTCGACCCACTCTTTTGCCGTGAAGAGTAGAATCGGCAGGTCGTCGTCGTGCTGATTGATTGCCGTGACGAGCGGAGTGCCGTTTGGGAGCACAAGCGAATCACTGACTACGCAGTCGATGTGTGTTTCGTCCAGCACATCGAGTGCTTGTGCCGCCGACGTCGCGGTCTCGAGAGAGACCGAATCGACCCGCTCGAACGCCGCTTTGGAGAGCGCGAGCATGTCTGGGTCGTCGTCGACATGGAGGACAGCCAAATGGCGATGCATGTTGACCATCTATACACCACAGCGATATATGTGTTCACATTTTTTATATTTCTTGATGACAAGAATGTCGCTGAATGTTACTCTCTCGGTCGCGTGTGGTAGCCGCTCAGACCGTCGATAACGTCTGCGGTCGATTCGAGTGCGGCTCTGAGTGCGCCGACACCCGGCTTTTCCATTCGCTCCGGCGCGGCGAAGACGCGAACGGGTTGGTCGCCGAGCGAGACGAAGTCGAGTCCGAGCGACTCGGCCGACGTTCGAAGGCCCAGTCCGATATCGGCGCGTCCGGTGAGAACGGCGCGAGCGGGGCTTTCGAAGGCTTTGGTCGTTCGGTCGAACCCTTCGATCGCCTCGACGAGTTCGTGTCGCGTGCTCCCCCGTTCGTCGGCGAGGTCACCGAGTGCCGACGCGAGCGCCGTTCGAAGCCCCGAGTTCGTATCCCGGTTGACGAACCGGAGGTCGGCATCGACGAGGTCCGAGAGACCAGTGACGTTCGCTGGATTTCCGTCGGGAACGACGAGTCCCCACTCGCGCGTCCATCCTCCGAGTTCGACACCCACCTCGTCGGGGTCGGTGTCGCCGGCGACGACCGCGACGTCCGGCACGCCATCACGCAGTCGGCGACGACCCTCGCGCGACCCGACGGCGAGATAGCGAGTGGAGGGCACGCGGTCTAACAGTCGAGACAGCGCCGGGTCGTCCTCGCCGACGCCGAGCACCGCGGGCGGTCGAACGTCGGCCGAGAAGAGTTGGACTTCGACCGTCTCGCCCTCGGCGAGATACGACACGTCCGGCGGGACTTCGACGATGCCGTCGGCTTCGACGAGACTCGTCGTCGCGCCCGACCCCTTATCGACCGGGTAGACGAGCAGTTCGCCCTCGTCGTCGGCGACGAGTCCGACCGGCATGAGTCGCATCCGGCCTTCGGCGTAGCGCTCGCGGACGGCCATCGAGCCTTCGATGGTCGCCGTTCGGGACTCGGGGAGTCCCGCTGCATCTCTAATCTTCGGGGCGACGAACGCCCGGAAGATGGTGAGCGCGGAGACGGGATACCCCGGCAAGCCGATGTAGGCGCTTCCCTCGCCCAGGGTGCCGACGAGCATCGGTTTCCCGGGTTTGACCGCGACGCCGTGCATGAGGAGTTCGCCGCGCTCTTCGACGACGCGGTAGATGACATCGACCGCGCTGGCGGAGGTAGAACCCGAAGAGAGCACGAGGTCACACTCGTCGGCCGCCCGACGGAGTAAGCGCTCCATCTCGTCGTAGTCGTCGCCCGCGTGGGGGTAGAGTTCGGGGACTCCGCCCGCCTCCTCGACCCCCGCGGCGATGGTGTAGGAGTTCACGTCGTAGATTTGGCCCGCTTCGGGGCGCAAGGATTCGCCGGGGCGGACGAGTTCGTCACCGGTCGAGACGATGCCCACCCGCGGTTTGCCGCGAACTGGCACCTCGTCCACGCCGAGCGCAGAGAGCAGTCCGATTTCGCGCGGCGTGATTCGCGTGCCGGGACCGAGTGCTCGTGCACCGGCGGCGATGTCGGTGCCGGCGGGCATCACGCTGTCACCGGGTGCGACGGCCTTGTAGACGGCAATCGAGCCGTCGCGCTCTTCGACTCGTTCGACGATGACGACGGCGTCGGCACCGGGTGGCATCACCGCGCCGGTCGAGATTTCGACGGCGGTTCCGGGTTCGACTTCCACGTCCGGCTCACTCCCGGCGTGGACTGCGCCGGCGAGTTCGAGTTCGATTGGGTCCATCTCGTCCGCGCCGAAGGTGTCGCGGGCGCGAACCGCGAAGCCGTCCATGCTCGCCCGGTCGAATCCGGGCACGTCCATCTCCGCGTCGATGCGCTCGGCGAGGACTCGACCGCGCGAGTCGGCGAGCGAGACGGTCTCTGTGTCGGGGTCGAGTGCCAGCGAGTCGATGGTCTCGTGGGCCGCCTCGGGCGAGGCGAGGTCACGGAACTGCTTTCTCACGCGGACCACTCCCAGCCTTCGACGGCCACGGTGTCGCCTTCGTCGTAGCCCTCGACGCCTTCGGGGACCACAACCCAGCCATCCGAGAGGGCGACACTCGATAGGATACCGGAGCCACTGGTTCTGGTCGGTTCCGCAAGGGGTTCGCCCTCGTCGTACGCGAGTCGCACGCGGGCGAACGTCCGAGTGCCGGGCGAACTCGGGAGTTTGCGCGTCAGGCGCGCTTCGACCGTCGGCAGGGGACGCTCCGTGAGGTGCCCCACGTGCTTGAGGACGGGTCGGAGGAACTGGAAGGCGTTGACGACGCAGGCGACGGGGTAGCCGGGGAGCATGACGATTGGCGTCTCTTCGACCACGCCGAGGGCGACGGGGTGACCGGGTTTGAGCGCGACACCGTGGACGACCACCTCGCCGAGTTCGGAGACAACGTCCGGAATCAGGTCGCGCTCGCCGACCGACGACCCGCCGGTGGTGACGATAACGTCGTGGTCGAGGTTCGATTCGAGCGCCTCACGAAGCAGGTCGGGGTCGTCCACGACGATGTCACGATAGCTGGCGTCGCCGCCCCACCGTTCGACCAACCGCGTGACGGTGAGTCCGTTCGTCTCGATGATTTCGCCGGGAGAGGGGTCGGATTCGACGAGTTCCTCGCCGGTCGGAATCACCGCGACGGTCGGGCGCTCGTAGACGGAGACGGAGTCAGCGCCGACAGAGCGGAGCAACCCGAGGTCGGAGGGCCGAAGTTCGTGGCCGACGTCGAACAGTTGGTCGCCTTCCTCCACGTCTTCGCCTCGGTCACCGACGTTTTCGCCCTCGGCGAGCGCGTCGAACACTTCGAGTTCGTCGCCGAGGCGGTCGGTGTCTTCGACCATCACGACGGCGTCGGCACCGTCGGGGAGGTCGCTGCCGGTGTGGACGCGGACGGCGATGTTCGGTTCGACCGTCTCGTCGGCGACACGGAGCACGTTCGGCGAGCGACGACTCGCCCCGAAGGTGTCGCGGGCGCGGACGGCGAAGCCATCGACGGCAGCGCGGTCGTAGCCGGGGACGTCTGCGAGCGCGACGGCGGGTTCGGCGAGCGCGCACCCGTCCGCGTCCGCCAGCGGGCGTTCGACGGTCCGTTCGTGCGGCGAGAGTGCCGCGAGAAACGTCTCGCGGGCCTCGCCCAACCGGGTTCGTTCTTTGAACCCGGCAGTGCGTCGGTCGTCGGTGTTCATGCCCGTCCTTTGGTGCGGGTGACAAAAAGCGTCGGCCTCGGTCGAACCCGGCGGGATTGGCCGGTTTTCGCACGGTGGCAGGCGAAAACGACCGCCGGGTTTTTCGACCCCGCGTCCCTATGGTCGCTCATGTCCACACTGCGCGACGCGCTGTCCAGCCTTCCGGACGCTGTGTTCGCCGACCTCCTGGAGTCCGACGAGGAGTACCTCCTCGTCCTCGACCTGCCCGGTGTGACGGCCGAGACGGCCGACCTTCGGGTCGAAAACGGCCGACTGGTCATCGAAGCGCGACGCGACAAGCGTCTCCCGACCGAGTTCGAGTACGTCCGCGAAGAACGCCCGCTGTTCCTCGATGCGGAGGTGCCCCTGCCGCCGGACGCACTGGGTGACGAGGCCGCGGCGTCTATCGACCGCGGAGTGCTCGAAATCCACCTCCCCAAGCGCTCGAAAGCCGGTGAGCGGACGATTCCGATTACGTCTGCAGAAGGCGACGAGGGAACCTCGTCGGCCCGCCAGGAGACTTCTGGCGACGTTGACGAAGACGCCTGACGAGGCTGGTGGACACACTAGTGAATCTCCGTGCCTACTGGCGGTTTCTCGTCGTTCTGTACCAGTTCTTTCCGCTCATCGTCGCTTACACCCGCGACAGACGGAAGTACGTCTTCTTCGGCGGCCGACGGCGCGTCTCTCGGGAGATGCGCGTCGAGCGCGCCGAGGTACTGTTAGCCTCGCTGTTGACGCTCGGGCCGACGTTCATCAAACTCGGGCAACTGCTCTCGACCCGGCCCGACATCCTCCCACCGGAGTACATCGAGGTGCTCGGGACGCTCCAAGACGACGTTCCGGCCGCGCCGTGGCCCGAATCGAAACAGGTCCTCGAAGAGGAACTCGGTCCCGTCGAGGAGGCGTTCGACTCGTTCGATACCGACCCCATCAGCGGGGCGAGTCTCGGACAGGTGTACGTCGCCGAGTACGAGGGCGAACAGGTCGCCGTGAAGGTCCGCCGCCCCGGAATCGAAGAACTCGTCGAGGCCGACCTGCGCGTCATTCGCTGGTCACTGCCCCTTCTCATGCACTTTATCGGCGAGAGTCGGGCGTTCTCGCTCGACAATCTCGCCGACGAGTTCGCAAAGACCATCCGCGAAGAGATGGACTACGTCGAGGAAGCCGCGACCCTCGAGACGATTCAACAGAACTTCGCCGACAACGGGTCGCTCGTCATCCCCACGCCCGTCCACGAGCGCTCGGACGACCGCGTGCTCACGATGGAGTACCTCCCGGGGACGAAGATTAACAACGTGGAGCGACTGGACGAACTCGGCATCGACCGGACCGAGTTGGCGTCGAACCTCCAGCGAATCTACCTCCAGATGATCGTCGAAGACGGCGTCTTCCACGCCGACCCGCACCCCGGCAACCTCTCTGTCACCGACGACGGGAGGATTATCTTCTACGACTTCGGGATGCACGGCGAGGTTGACCCCTTCATCCAGGGGAAGATTGTGGAGTTCTACATCGCCGTCGCCAATCAGGACGTGGACGCCATCCTCGATACGCTCATCGAGATGGGGACGCTGAGTCCCAACGTCGATAGGCAGGTGATGGGCGACGTGATGGAACTCGCCATCGCCGACGCCCGCGGCGACGACATCGAACAGTATCGCGTGAACCAAATACTCGAACAGGTCGAGTCCACGATTTACGAGTTCCCGCTTCGACTGCCTCGGAACCTCGCGCTCGTGCTCCGCGTCGCGGGCGTCGTCGAAGGGGTCTGTGTCACACTGGACCCGAACTTCGATTTCATCTCGGTCGCAACCAACTACCTCACCGAGGAGGGCTACCGCGAGGAGAGCATCCAGAAAATCGTCGAAGGCGTCGGCCAACAGGCACAGAAGACGGCGCAGTCGCTCTTTCGCGTCCCGCCGAAACTCGACCGCGTCCTCGACCGAGCGGACCGCGACAACCTGACGGTCAACGTCAAACTGGAGGACAGCAAGGGCGTCTTCGACCGACTGGCAAAACGCCTCATCTACGGCATCTTCCTCTCGTTCGGCTTCGTTTCTACCGTCTTGGTCTACGCGTTGAACCCGGAGAACCTCGTTGCGGTCGGTGCCGCTGGGATTCCGACGGCGTTCGTCGCCATCCTGTTGTGGCGGTCGTTCCGAGCGAAGAAGGGAATCCGTGCAACCCCGCAGTTCACCCGACAGAACCTCCGGGAACGCCGACAAGAGTAATCACTTCTGAGAACCGGGCGCACACGTTTATTTGCGTCCACCCGAGTACGTCCCTGTATGACACAGTGGCGGGTGGTGGTCATCGGGGTGGGTCTCGCCGCATGCACCGAGTTGCTCGTCTACCTCATGACGGGGCAGTTCACCCTCGTCGGCGGGGTGACCGGCAGTGCGCTGGCGGGGTACGTCGTCGGGACCGACCCGGCGGACGGTGCGTGGCACGGACTGTTATCGGGCGTCGTCTGGGGGAGTCTCTTGATGCCCCTGTCGATTCTCCTGACGTTCCTGAACGAGACGCCGATTCTCTTTCCGTTTCAGTACTTGCTCCCGTTCTTCGAGACCTCGGGCGAACTCACGACGGCGATTATGCTCGCACTCTCGTTGCCGAACGTCGCGTCGGGAGCACTCGGCAGCGTCGCCAGACGGGATGCCGAGGGGACGTGGTTCGACCCGAAGATGGCGGAGGTCGAAGCCGTCGAGGAAGCTTGAAACGCGATTACGGCAACACACCACGTAGGAGCGCCGTTCCAAACCGTTTATACCCTCCTTCCCATAACGGAGAGACATGGCGAAAGAGCAAAAGCAGGTTCGCGAACTCCAAGAAGGGAGCTACGTCATGATGGAAGAAAAGCCGTGCAAAATCTACGCCTACAGTACCGCAAAGCCCGGTAAGCACGGCAGTGCGAAGGCTCGTGTCGAAGCCCGCGGCGTCTTCGACAGCAAGAAGCGTTCGCTCTCGCAACCTGTCGATGCGAAGGTCTGGGTCCCGATTATCGAGCGAAAGCAGGGTCAGGTCGTCTCTGTCACCGGCGAAGACGCTCAGATTATGGACCTCGAAACCTACCAGACGTTCACGATGCGCATCCCCGACGACGAGGAACTCAACCCCGAAGACGAAATCGAGTACCTCGAATACGAAGGCCAGCGCAAAATCGTCTAAACGGGGGACTTCGAGATGTTCCCCGGGGCAATCACGGACCGTGAAGTAGCATCCTACGTCATCGTCGGTGCCCCGCTCGACATCTCTACCTCCTTCCAACCTGGAACCCGTTTCGGACCGAATCGAATCCGTCAGTTCGGCGGGTCGTTCGACGACTACGACCGCCGAACTGACCAATTTTTCACCGAGTTGAGCGTCCACGACGCGGGCGACGTCCGCGCGTGGGACGACGCACCCGAATACATCGAGTGGCTCACCGGGAGCGTCCGCGACGCCGTGTGGGACGACGCCGTCCCCCTCCTCGTCGGCGGCGAACACACCGTCACCGCCGCGGGCGTCGCCGGCGTCGAACCCGACGTGTTCGTCTGTCTCGACGCACACCTCGACCTCAGAAAAGAGTACGACGGCAACGAGTGGAGCCACGCGACCATCACCCGCCGCACACTGGACGAACTCGGCGTCGAACGCGCAATCGTCCTCGGGGCACGAACCGGGTCGCCCGAAGAATGGGAACGCGCCGAGCAGGACGACGTGACCGTCGTGCCACCCGAAGAAGTCAGCGAGTGGGAGCCGGATTTCGACGACGAATCTGTCTATCTGAGCGTCGATATCGACGCTGCCGACCCGGCGTTCGCACCCGGTACGGGGACGAAAGAGCCGTTCGGGTTGACTTCGCGCGAGATGCGCGACGTGGTTCGGTCGGTCGCACCCCACGCCGACGGGTTCGACGTCGTCGAGGTCAACGACCGGGACGACGGACAGGCGGCGACGCTGGCGGCGAAGTTGCTTCGGGAGTTCGTGTTTTCACACGCCGACGCACGATAGCACCTGCACGTAGTCGGTAGTAACGCGAAAAGCAGTGAACGAAAGGGGGTGGATTCGAACCACCGAGGCCGTCTTTCAGGCTACCCACCGCAATGATGGATGCTCTACCAGGCTGAGCGACCCTTTCACGTGGAATTCGACCACGTACGTACATTCGCCCGTTCCGTATTGAGTACACGCCGACTATACTCGGGTAGGCAGTACATACACGACAAATAGAGTATGTATTCGGTCTGAATATTTGGTCTGAGCGTCGGAACTCGTCGCCCGATAGCGGTCGGTTTCTGCCTCCGAGTTGCATCGGCAGTGTTCGGTACCCACACTGTTCAGCCCAGTCGATGGAGAGTCACTCGCTGGATTCCACCAAGCCGTTTCTTACAAGTCCCCGAACGCCAACTGACGAGTATGCAACTCTCCGAAGTCGTCGCCCGATTCGACGAGGTGCTCTCGCCCGACGAGTTCGCCGACGTGGACGCCAGCCCGAACGGCTTGCAAATCGGCCCGGACGAAGGCGAAGTCGAAACCGTCGTCTTCGCCGTCGATGGCGCGACGGCGACGTTCGAGAAGGCAATCGAACTCGACGCCGACCTCTTCGTGACGCACCACGGCCTGATTTGGGGCGGACTCGAGAGGGTCACCGGCAACGAATACGACCGAATCGCCCCGCTCATCGAGAACGAGATCGCGCTCTACGCCTCGCACCTCCCGCTCGATGGAAATCAGAAATACGGCAACGCCGCCGGTGTCGCCGACCAGCTCGGTCTCGTCGAACGCGAACCCTTCGGGTCGGTCGGCCCGGTTCACATCGGCCAGTACGGCGAGTTCGAGTCCGGAAAGACGAGCGGCGAGATTCGAGACGCATTGGACGAACTCGAAGGCAACGACGGCACGCAAGTGCTCGACTTCGGTCCCGACGAGATTTCGTCGGTCGCCGTCATCACCGGGTCGGGAACCGATTGGCTGGACGAAGCGGAAGAACGCGGTGCGGATGCACTCGTGACGGGCGAAGGCAAGCAGAAAGCCTACCACGAAGCCCGAGAAGCTGGAATTTCGGTATTCCTCGCGGGTCACTACGCCACGGAGACGTTGGGCGTGAAGAATCTCCAATCGCTGGCTGAGGAGTGGGGACTGGAGACGGAGTACGTCAGCTACCCGACCGGGTTGTAAATCGCCACCCCGGGTCGTCGGCCACTTTCGACGCCTGCTATCTCCTCGCACAGTCTCGCCGGACCGGGGCGTTCAAACGCCCCGCCATCGCAGAGAGAGGCATGAGCGACCACGACGACCACGAGGAGGGCGGTCACGACCACGACGGTGGCTACGAGATGCCGCACCGCGAAGAGTTCCAACACGACCCGCTCGGCCACACCGAAATCACGAGCGGCATGACCGTCGGCGAACTCGTCCAGCAGTACGGCCACGCCGGTATCGGCGCGGCGGACGTACACGAGGCCGCAGACATCTACTACGAGATGCTCGCCGACGACGACTGCACGGTGTTCATGTCGCTCGCCGGCGCGATGGTCCCCACCGGGATGCGAAAGGTCGTCTCCGACCTCATCCGCGACGGCTACGTGGATGCCCTCGTGACGACCGGTGCGAACCTCACGCACGACGCCATCGAAGCCATCGGCGGCAAGCACCATCATGGTGCCGAGCATCACGACGAGAAGACGCCGCGGGAACACGACGAAACGCTCCGTGACGAAGAGGTGGACCGCATCTACAACGTCTACCTCCCGCAGGAGTACTTCGCGCTGTTCGAGTCGCACCTCCGCGACGAGGTGTTCCCGCCGCTGGAGGAAGAGGGAATCGTCAGCATCGAGCGACTCTGCCGCGAACTCGGCCGCGCTAACAGCGAGGTCAACGAGCGCGAAGGTATCGAGGAGGACGCCGGTGTCGCCGCCGCGGCCTACGAAGCGGACGTGCCCATCTACTGCCCCGCAGTGCAGGACTCAGTGCTCGGGTTGCAAGCGTGGATGTACTCCCAAACGTCGTCGTTCTCGCTCGACGCGCTCTCGGATATGACGCCGCTGACCGACCTCGCCTACGACGCCGACACGGCCGGATGTCTGCTCGTCGGCGGTGGCGTCCCGAAGAACTTCACGCTCCAGACGATGCTCGTCACGCCCGGCGCGTACGACTACGCCGTCCAGATTACGATGGACCCCGCCGCGACCGGCGGGCTATCGGGGGCGACGCTCGACGAAGCCCGCTCGTGGGGTAAACTGGAGAAAGACGCTCGCAACGCGACGGTACTCGGCGATGCGACCATCATGCTCCCGCTCCTCGTCGCCGCCGCCCGCGAACGCCTCGAATAACGTACTCGCTGGTCGTCTTCTTCTCGCCGTTTTCACCCGCCCGTCTCGCCGCAGTCGTGCCGTTCTCACACCCGAGAATAGAGGAGAAACACCTAACAGCCGCGTATTCAATCGGTAGCACGAATGACGGCTCCCTCGCTGGCCTCGCTCATCGACGAGTGCTCGGACGTCGAACTCGCCGCCATCTTCGAGCACATCTGGGAGGCTCGCGGGTACGAGACGCGCGTCCGCTTCAAAGGCCCGAACGTCCTCGTCGAAGCCGAGGGAAAGACGCCGGACGGGACGCCTCGTGAGCTTCGAATCTGGATTACGTCGAGCAAGCGGATAACCGCCGATATGACGAGTGCGTTCGTCCGAAACTGTGATTTCGCGGGCTTCGAGCCGTATCTCGCCGTCGTCGGGCGGGGGTCGATGAATCCCGATGCCTACCAGACCGGCCTGGTCAAACACGATGCCTCCGGTATCGCCGTCGAAGTGCGAGAGACGGGGACCGAGGAGTTCGTCCGCGGACTCGTGGGTGAGAAAGAACCCATCGCTCGAAACTGGCTCGGCGACCCGACCGACCCGGGCGAGGAAGGTGGCGACAAGAGCGACGGCGAAGGTGGCGAGGGCGGCGAGGACCCAGACGGAGTCTCACGTCGCGCCGCGCTGAAGAAAGTCGGACAGTACGTCGTCGGTGGCTTCGTCACCTACGTCGTGGTCGAACAGATTTCTGATTTCGTCCAGTCGTCGCCGAAACTCCGCGCCGAGGTCGAAGCCGGGCGCGAGTGGGTCGATTCCCACCTCCCCGACGTGTCGCTCCCGGCCGTCGAGTGGGAGGTGCCGACGCCACAGCCGCTCTACGACGAGCACGGGAATCCGAACACGGAGCCGAAACCGAGTGACGAGCCGACGACCACGGCGACGATTCCGTACGGCGAACTCGCGTCGAACCCCGAAGGCTACGCGGGCGACGTAGTCACCTACACCGGGCGAGTCGATTCGACGAGAGAAGACGAGTCGGTTCGGCTGGCGACGGTGACCGTCGCGGACGAAGGCGGTCGCCTGACCGGCGACGTGGTCACCCGATGGCCGACCGGACGGTTCTTCGACGACGCAGTCGGGTTCCGACTGCTCGAAAACGACGAGATACGGTTTTGGGGGACCGTCGCAGGGTCGATGTCGCTGTCTGGCGGGCCAACGGTTCCCCTCATCGACGTGCAAGCGCTGGAGAAGGCGTAGGCATGGACGAAAAGTGACTTGCTGTTCTATTGGATAGGTGGAAGTGGCCGATGACGAGGCACCCGTTCCGAACCGAACTAGGCACTCGGTGATGCGGAGCCCTATGAGTGCCGAGGCCGAACGATGACCGACTCGGCTACTGCGATACGAGCAACCACTTCGTAGTGCCGACTTGTATTTGCAAGTGATAGTTTCTGGTCGCTCGGAGCGCGAAGTTCTACACTCGATTGATGGCAGAACGAACAGCGATTCCTCTTATTGAAGAGTCAGTCACCGGATTGCACGAAAAACCGCTCGCGCGGTTTTTCATCTTCGCTAACCGACTGGTTCTCGCAGGCGTATTGTTACTCGTCGTACTGGTTGTACTGACTGGACTGGACTGGCTCAGCGGACTCGCGTCCACCAACCGGGACCCGCTGTTCTACCTGTTCAGCGCGCTGACCGGTGGAAACTTCACGCTCGTCACCATCATCGTCTCTATCAACCAACTGGTCGTCTCCCGACAGCTGAGCACGCCAGGTGAACTCCGGCAGCAGATAGAAGAGACAAACGAGTACCGTGAGTCCGTCATCAAGACGCTACCTGATGACGACGTGGCACCGGTGACCCCGACGGAGTTCCTCCACCTCCTGTTGCGAGCGATTACGGAGTCGTTGGCTCGACTGGAGCACGGCTCCGAGGACATCGACGACGACGATGCCGTAGAACTCGTTACCAAACTCGTCGATGACCTCACCACGCACATCACCCACGTCGATAGCCTCCTACAGAACACGGAAGACAACATTTTCAGCGCGCTCTCGGCGACTCTGACGACGAACTACTCCCAGCACATCTACCGCGCCCGCAGGCTTCAGCACGACTACGAAGGGATTCTCTCGGAGTCGGGGGACGACACGCTCGACGAACTCGTCCTCCTGCTTCAGCAAGTAGATGTCGCTCGCCAGTACCTCAAGACGCTGTACATGCAGGAGGAACTCTCTTCGCTGTCGCGGTGGCTCCTCGCTGTCGGCTTCGTTGCCGTGTTAGTCTGTATTGCGATGCTGCAGTTGTTCGTCGCCGCCTCCAGTACAGAACTCTCACCAGTGGTACTGTCCGGTCTGACGACGCTCTCGGTCACCGTCGCGTTAGCGCCCCTCGCCGTCGTGCTGTCGTACGTGTTACGCATCTCGGCGGTCGCCCAACGAACCGTCGCCATCACGCCCTTTACCACGACCAGACAGGAGAGTTAACCAGCCGAATTGCGCCGTTTCACAGGTACACTGGAATAACTGCCGACCATGGGTGTCGAGGGGACCGGTTTCTGGGAGATTGGTCTTCGGTCCCGATTCGATATCAGATTTAGATCAGTGCCCTCGAAAGCGACGCGCCTCCCGCGGTTTATTCCGACCGACGAGACAGTGGGAGATACACCTACTGTGTTGGTGCCGTGAATAGCGACACATCGACGCGTACAATCGAGCGACTGCTCCGTTGTCGAGATAAGTCCGAGAAAATGCAGACTATTCGTGGTTCGGGACAGTCACAGAAGGAGCACTGAGCTATCTACTGAATAACAATCACGATACGGCCTGTAATGTAGTTGTGAACAACTTCGAACTCGAGCGAGAAGAGACGCGGAACGGCGTCGCAACGTACCTTCGACAACTCGCAGATGGTCTCGAACAGGGCAGCAAACTCACCCTCGTCGCCGGTGACGAGAGTGCGACGATAAACCCGCCAGAAACGGTCCACCTCAAGATAAAGACGGACACCGACGGGTCGTGGCTCGGCGGCGAAAACGGACGGTCGTTTAGCCTCGAACTGGGGTGGCAAGCAGACGAGGTAGACTCGAACCAAGAACTGACCATCGTCACCCAATCGAATACGAGCCACCGTGTGCAGGGAGATGACCCGTTATGAGCGCTCGGGGAGTCCCACAACGCGGTGATAGAGAGACGGGTGAGAGCCGATGACTCCGACACAGGTCTGGTTACTCGGCCTACTTCCAGCCCAGTTGTTCAGCGGGGAGTTCCTCACGTACGCGCTCGTCTTTTTCGTCCTCGCCGTCGTCGCTGGATTGGTCGGATTTCGCGGTGTTGCCGGCATCTCGATGGAGATTGCGAGGATATTCGTCTTGATCTTCCTCGTGTTGGCCATCATCACGCTCATCCTCTGAACACACGCGATTCGGAGCCGGGTTTCCGGGTCACCTCTCGTTTTTGCGTGGGGCCTTCACAGTACTACTCCGTCGAACATCGACAGCGGGGCACTCTTCGATAACGGCGTCTCGGCGGCCAGATAGTAGTGGTCAACGGAGAGGGTTCCGAAATAACCGAACTGAGCGGGAACCGGCCACGTGAGTCCCTCAGTGAGGAGGTCGCTCTACATCCCCGACTACAGTCCTTTCTCGACGATTCGTTGTCGGCCGAGTTTGAACAGCGGCCACATGAGCTGGTTCTTGCCTCGCTCCCACTGGAGGACAGGCACTGGTTGTGCACCGTACTGTGTCTTGAATCGGAACACAGAGTTGTCGAAGTGTGACCCAGCGGCACCGAAACTGTAAGTCTCGAACCCCTCTTCGATGCCCCATTGCATCGCCCGAGCGTGGATGAGTTCGGACGGGTAGTAGTCGTAGCAGTCGCGGTCTGGAATCGCCGACAGCCAGTGATGGAGCGTCGAGTTCTCCGTGTCGAGGAGGTAGATGTACTTCCCCTGTACGTGTCCATCCACGGACGCCGTGAACACGCGAACGCGCTCGTCGAAGTTGTCTCGGAGGGTCTCGAAGAACGAGAACGGGACGAGATTTCCGCCGACGCGCTCGATGTTCTGTTCGTACATCTCGTAGGTCCGATGCATATCGGTCCCGAGCCGGTCGATATCGACGTAGTGGTCTTGTTCGTGTGCGCGGCGGACATCTTTTCTTCGGGATTTGTCCATCGACGCGAGAATCTGCTCCCAGCCATCCGACAGGTCGATGAGGAACGTGGCGACGTTCGAGTTCGGTTCGTAACCGCGCGCGCGCAAGTACTGGCCGTATCGGATATGGCCGAGGTCGTAGGTCGAGATGAGGTGGTAGAGGAGATTACTGTCCGTCGCCGAATCGAGCGCGTCGAAGAGGCGGTCGATGTTCTCGCGTTCGTTCGAGGAGACGATCGGTCCACCGTGGCCGACGCCGCCGGACTCCATCACCGAGATATCGAACGCCGAGATGAGTGCGTTCGGAACGGAATCCGGGACGGTCAACTCCGAGACGAAGTTGGGAAAGAGGGCGATTGGGTTGGAGTCTTTGTTCACGACGACGTGCCGCGGTTCGTAGTCGAATCCTTCCTCGACGGCGGCCAGCCATTCGTGACGATGGAACAACGTCCCTTGGTCGGCGTGGGTGACCAAGTTGTTCCACTGATTCTCGTTGTAGTCGTGGATGCTTCGCAGAATAGACGTCCCATTCTCGTCTACCTGCGAATATTTCGCGCGGGGCATACTCCGGAAAACTGGCGGTAGTATATTGGTTATTTGTCACCTTATCGTGGCTGTTACAGTACTCAACCGTTTCACCGTTCATCTGAGAGCGACACAGCCGTTCGAAACAATCTCAATTCGTCGTGAATGGTATGTTAATGGCTCGACGCACCCGGGACGCCGATTCGCTCCGATTCGAGCGCAGTCATCCGTTTTCGGTGAGTAGCTCTCGGGCCTTCTTGACTGCTCCCGACCGGCCGAAGATAGTCACGTGGTCGCCCTTTCGAAGGACCGTCTCCTGTGTGGGGACGATAAACTCCGTATCACGCTTGATGAGGACGAGAACTGCCTGGTCAGGGAGGTCGATTGCGTCGATCGTCTCGCCATCGACGATATCCGAGATGACCGTCTCCTCGGCGAACTTCTGTCGGTGGTGGGTCGTCTCACGCCACTCTGACAGCGTCGGCAGTGCGACCAACTCTTCGATTCCGTTCACGGTTGCTGCCGTCGGCGTGAGCGTCGAGACGCCGATATCGTTGAACGCCGCGGCTTTGGTCTGGTCGTTCACGAGCGAGATGAGTACCTCGACATCGAACGTGGACCGTGCGATTTGACACGCGAGGACGTTCACCGCGTCGTCTTTCGTGGCCGCGATAAGCATCTCTGCGTTCCGTGCGCCTGCTTTTTCCAGGGTGTCGGTATCTGTTCCATCGCCGCGAACGACCGAATAGCCGGCGGCCTGGAGGGACGAGACGACGTTGTCGTCTCGTTCGACGATGACGGGGTTCTCGCCTCGTTCGTCGAGGTTGTCTGCGAGCAGTCGTGCGACGTCGCCGCCGCCGATGATGAGTGTTGTCATGGGAACGATGTTGAGTGAACGCGCGATGAGCGGTGCGCCGCCCGCTTCGGTGACGACGGTCACCAGAATGACCAGAAAGACGAGGTTCACGACGCTCGTCGCGTTCGCCACGCCCGCCGAACTGAGTTGCAGCGAGAAGAGCGTCGCCGTCGCCGCGGGAATGATGCCCCGCGGCCCGATAGCCGCGATGAACGCACGCTGGTTCAGCGAGAACTCCGAATCGTACGTCGAGACGAAGACGGCGAGCGGTCGAATCACGAACATGGCGATGAGGACGACGCCGACCCCGGCAAGACCGAGTTCGACGATATTCTCGAACTGGATGAGCGCCGCGAGGACGATGTAGACCGCGCTGAGGATGATGTTCGAAATCGTGCCGTTAAATCCGGCAATCTCGTCACGAAACGGGATGTCGATGTTCCCCATCGCCAAGCCCGCGACGGCAACCGAGACGACGCCCGCTTCGGTGGCGAACTGACTGGCGACGGTGTAACTCAGCAGTGCGGCGGCGAGGACGACGATTCGTGAGTCTCTGACCGAGTTGCTGAACCGCCGGAGGACGAACGCGAGGGCGAACACCGTCACCAGTCCGAACAGCACACCGATTGCGACTTGGCTGACGAAGTCTGCGACGATATCTCCCTCTCCGGTCACGCTAATCGACCCGATTACTATCGAGAAGACGACCGCACCCAACACGGACGCGACGGGGTCGTTGACGATGCCTTCGGTTTCGAGGATGCTCGAAACTTTCTCCGGGACGGAAATCTGCTCCAAGACGGGCGTGATGACCGTCGGCCCGGTGGCGACGAGGAGCGCCGAGACGAGAAACGAAATCGTCCACTGTAAGCCGAGCAACCAGCGAATCACCAGTCCGAGTCCGACGAACGTGATGGCAGAGCCGACGGTGACGAGATACAGCGTCGGCCGGGGTGTCGCGCGAATCTTCGAGCGGGTGAGCGAAAACGCCCCCTCGAAGATGATGACGGCCACGGCGATATCGACGAAGAGTGAGAGTTGGTCGTCGCTGAGCGAGGCGGTGAAAAATCCGACACCTTCCGGTCCGATGGCGATGCCGAGGGCGAGTAGGAACACGACGTTCGGTACGCCAACTCTGTCAGAGACG
The DNA here is from genome assembly GCF_042663225.1 of Haloferax namakaokahaiae. Lineage (NCBI taxonomy): Archaea > Methanobacteriati > Methanobacteriota > Halobacteria > Halobacteriales > Haloferacaceae > Haloferax > Haloferax namakaokahaiae. The sequence continues at coordinate 622,311 of NZ_JBHTAA010000001.1, forward strand.
AGTTTCGAGACGGCACCGAGCGCGATGATGACCGAGACGATGACCAGCGGGTCTTCTGCCATTGACTCCCTCTGTGGCGGCCACACCCGCCTTCGACGTCCGTGGTCGCCAACGGGGTCGTTGACCTATGTGAACATGGCGGTCAGCATACAAAAACAGGTCTTACCGGTTGTGGACAGATTCCCTCGCCGAGCGCTCGCGGCGGAACGAACAACTTGGGTGCGGACCACCATCTATCTGGGAACGCTCCGCGGAGACCACCATCCGTGAATTTCTACTCCGGGCGTCCTAAGGGCTCAGAGCAGAACAACTGTCGGCACCGCCGCTCTCGAATTCGAATTGAACGGTTCACCGCGCGCGACGGGTGCTGGCCCACGCTCACACGCACGAACTCAGCTAGAAGAATGCTCGCCTCTCGGCGAATAAATCATCAGTCGATGTGGCCTTCGCGGCGGAGTTGGTCGGCGTCTTGCTCGGAGTAGCGCCATTCGATGTTCGCTTTTTCGTCCTGCCAGGACCACGGTTCGACGATGACGGTGTCGCCCTCGTTGATCCAGGTTCGGTACTTCATTCGGCCGGGAATTCGGCCCATTCGCTCTTTGCCGTCGTTACAACGGACGCGAACGTGGTTTCCACCGTTATGCTCTGTGACCACTGCGAACAGTTCGTCTCCCCGAGGCATTCGGAGATTTCGACGTTGAGTTTCTTCGCTCACGGGTTACCGTAGAGTGGCACACGGATAAGTTATCGGAGAGGCCTGATACCGTGTGACAAGCGGAGAAAAACACCAGTTCAAGCCACGTGCAGACGCGAGACTATCGCTCGGCCGATGTGAGCACGTTAACGGAGAAACCGGTCGTTCACGGTGGGTTGGAAATACACTTGACACGAGCACCTGAGCCGATGCTATTTGCACTCGAAGTGCAAGTGGTCGTAAAATCTGATGTCGTTGACCGCAGTTACGCGGCGTACTAAACGGATTTAAAGACGCGTCAGGTTCGCTGCGCGTGGCCCCTTGGGGGACTGTTCGATATCGAATTCAACATCCTGGTTCTCTTCGAGGTCCGGGCCGCCGATGTCTTCCATGTGGAAGAACACGTCGTCGTCCGCATCGTCCGTCGAGATGAAACCGTAGCCGCCTGTGTCGTTGAAGAAATCAACGTTTCCTTTCGCCATTGCTTTTGGACAAAACAGCCATCGACAGTTAATACTTGCGAGGGTTGTTGTACCATGGGTGAGAGAAATTTGAATTTATTTCTCCACTAGGCCATTAAATAGACAAACGTCTGTGGATTGGTCGGGTTTGCGAGGGCACGCCACCTGATTCGAACGCCAGAGTCTGTGCTTCTGTGGTATCCGCAGTTCGACAAAACGATGAGTGAGAGACCGGTTCTACTTCGAGAGTGGATTGGTCGAGACACCGCCATCGGCGTAGACGGTCACTTCGTACCCGGAATAGCGAAACGAGATGGTCGAGAGACTTCGGTCACTTTCGACGAGAGCGTCCAGTGCTTCCGGGTCGATAACGTCTGCGAGTGGCGTCGTGATGTCGAGCGGGTCGATAGATTCCTCGTGTGCGACGGCCTGTACGACTCGGACGCTCGGACGCGAGTGTGCCGCGTGTCGGGAGAGTAGTTCTCGTGTCATGTCTGTAGTCACTCTTTGACCGCCGGCTGCTATCTGTCTCTGCCTTGACTATGTAAGAGAACGACACCTGCCCCTACGTATCCTCGACGAGACGACTGACGAGGGTCCGGGTTCCGCGTCGCAGCCGCCCCGCGAGCGCCTGTCTGGAGATACCGAGCGAGGCCGAGATGTCTTCGAGCGTCGCGCGCCGCGGTTCGTCGAAGTAGCCTCGGTCGAACGCGAGAAGGAGCGCTTCGAGTTGCGCATTCGAGAGTTCTTGCCCGTCGCCGTCGCCGTTGCCACCGCCCTCGTAGATTTTGTTGAACTCCACGGAGATGTCTCGGTCCGTAAACCACTCGAAGAACTCGCTTACTTCGTTTCGGTTCTCGGCACGAAACGTCAGTTCCCACACCCGGTCTGTGCCGTAGCCGCTGAGTAGCGAGAGGTTGTGCTCCGAGAGTTCGACAATCGTAGACTTCACCGACCGCGACCACTCGATGCGGTACAACGTGCCGTGTCCGTCCACCTCGTCTACGACGCTGATGTGACGAATCGCTTCGTGGACGTCCGCGGCGTGGACGATATCCTGCTGACTCGCCCCGCGAATCCAGAGGTACGGAATCACGGCCGAACTCGTCGGGACGAGTCGGTCGAGTTCGATTCTGATGCCGGGGATATCGACGAAGACCTGACCAACGTCGAACTCGCGGGCGGGGACGATAACCTCGACAATCGTGGCCATACCGGTGATTCGCAACGGAGAGACGTGATTCTACTGACCGTTCGCAGTCGCACGAGACATATCACCAGAGAGATTCATTACGGTTCGGCCACGGAGATGGTGTATGGGTACGCACGCCTCGTCGCGGACGCCGCGTGGACTCCGGGAGCGAGTAGAGTTCTACCTCCTCGACCACGAGACGCCGCTCGGCAAAGCCATCGACATCTCGCTTCTGGTGTTGAACCTGGTCTTCGTCGGGGTGTTCGTCGCCCAGACCTACCCGCTCTCTGCGGCGACCGAAGCGCTGCTGTGGCAGGGAGAAGTTGCCATCGCGCTCGTCTTCGTAACCGAGTACGTCCTGCGCCTCTACGGTGCGTCGAATCGACTGGCAGAGGTCACCAACCCGTATACGATGGTGGACCTCCTGTCGGTGCTGCCGACGCTCTCGGTGCTGTTGTTGCCGCCGTCTCTCGTCCTGTTGAACGTCGGGTTCCTCCGGGTCCTTCGCGTCATCCGCGTGCTCCGGTTTTATCGGTTCACGAAGGACGAGGAGTTCTTCTTCGGGACCGTCTCGGTCGAGACGCTTCGCGTCATGAAACTCCTCTTGACGGTGCTCGTCCTGTTCTTCGTCACCGGCGGGTTGTTCTACAGCGTCGAGTTCCGCGCGAATCCGGGCGTGGGCAACTTCGGCGACGCGTTCTACTATATGGTCGTCACGCTCACCACCGTCGGCTTCGGCGATATCACCCCCGTGACGCAGGCGGGTCGCTGGGTGACCGTCGCTGGCGTGCTGGCCGCAGTCATCGTGATTCCGTGGCAGGCGGGGAAAATCGTCCGCGAGTGGGCGCACAGAGACCAGGTCAACGTCGTCTGTCCCGACTGCGGTCTCTCGTATCACGACCCGGACGCGTCTCACTGCAAGGCCTGCGGACACGTCATCTATCAGGAGTACGAGTCCCCGGAGTAGTCGGTCGCTGACCTCGGGAAGTGAATTCGACACGAGAGCTATCTTCTCAGCACGCGTGAATTCAGTACGATGAAAGCATCCGCAACAGTCGAGGTGCGCAGACCGATCGAAGACGTGTTCTCGTACGTCGCAGACGTCGAAGCGATGGACGAGTGGGTCGTCGGCGTCGGTGAAACACGCCGTGTCTCCGGCGAGGAGACCACCGTCGGTACACGCTACGAGAGCACCTACACCTACGGTGGTCGAACCCAACCGATGGTGCTCGAACTCACCGCTATCGACGCACCGCACCGACTCGAAATGACCGCCGTCGAAGGTCCGTTCCCGTTCGATGCACGCCTCGACTTGAGCGAGACGCCGCAGGGAACGCTCGTCACGAACACCATCGACAATAAGCCGGACGGCCGGTTCACAGCGGTGATGTTCACCCTCTTTCGGCCACTCATGCGATGGCTGATGGCTCGGCAACTCCGAGGAGAACTCCGCGAGTTAAAAGCGAGGCTCGAAGCCGACGTAGAAACCTACCAGCCACCCGCACCGGGAGAAACGTCAGTAAATTGAATATATTGGCTTGTTTTTGAATTTACACTTGTTAGCGAAAAAGAGAAAATAGGCGGTAGAGGGCGACAAAACACCTCTGTTTCACCAATGGATTAATGAGACATCAATCCTAACGAGAGTGTCAAATGGGGGAGTATAGTAGGCGGTTCAACGGGGACACGAGGGTTCTCTATCGGCAGGCGGTTCGGACACCACTACCCAATAAAGACGCCGAGCGCGTCTTTTACGAGAACATGATGCGCGTCGCGGACGCACAGGTCAAGAAAGCAGAGATGCTGGAAGACCCCGACATACCGCTCATCGAAGCGTACGAGCGACAGCTCGAAGGAATTTCTGCGACGTACAAAGCCCGCCTCAACCAGATAGCGGGTGACGACTACGAGCGCGTCGCCATGGAGTATCACAACGGCGAACGAGAAGACACGAAAGGGGCGCTCGCCGCGTACTACTTCGAAGGGTTGTGGCGGATGCAACAGCGAATCACCGTCGCGGACATGATGTTCTTCCCGATTATCCTTCGGTACCCGGACAGCTTCACGGTGAATATCAGGTTCACCAGCGGCTACATGACGACCGAGTCGGTGCTGTACGAGTCACCGGAGCACTCCGAAGAGGACATCGACGAGAAGTACTTCGAACGGTACTACAACGACAGCATTTACTCGCAAAAAGAGGCCGCCGAGAAGATTCGGGACTGGGCAGAGATAATCCGCGAGGAGTTTCAAGACCCCGACGAGGTGCCGTTCGACGAGCGAAAGTACGGTGGCATCGTCTCTGCGGGCGGGCGGCGCGGGTCGGTGTTCTCGTCGATGCTCAAACGTGTCGAACCCGACCCGGAGCGCTTTTCGGACAGCATCGACCATCCGATGCTCGTCGAGGAGGGCTCGGAAGCACGGCGAACCGAAGAAGAGCTACTCACCGAAGACGAGTTACTCATCTAACGCGACGACGGGCGAGGGTCGCCCCCGTCCGTCTCCGCCGCGTGGACCGTCGGAAGCGACGCGTCCACCGACGCATCCGACAGCGAATCCTGTGAGTCTGAGTCACCGTCCACGCTGTCGTCGCCGTCCAGTTCGTCGTCGCAGTCCACGCTGTCGTCGCTGGCGACTCCAACTGCAGCCTCTTCGCCAGCGACGACGTCGAATCGGTCGAGCGCGAATTGGAGTTCGTCGGCCGACGTGGCGAGATTCGACACCCGGTCGGCGACCACCGAGAGCGAGTCGTGCTGTTCGTCCGCCGCGTCAGCGGCGTCTCGTGCGCCGGCGCTCGTCCGCTCGCTGATGGCCGAGACGTTCTCGACCATCGAGACGACTTCGGTCGTCGCGCGGGCCTGTTCTTCGGTGGCGCGGCGAATCTCCTGAATGCCGTCGGCCGTCTCTTCGATGTCGTCCACGATGGTATCGATTGCCGTCGCTGCGGCTTCGATGGTCTCTGAGCCTTCTTCGACACGAGTGCGGGTCTGGCGAATGTCCGAAGCCGTCGTGTGTGCCTGGTCGCGGACGCGGTCTATCGACGCGCCAATCCGTCCCGTCGCGTTCTGCGTCTCCTCGGCGAGTTGCTTCACCTCGTCGGCGACGACGGCGAAACCGTCGCCCGCATCGCCTGCGTGGGCCGCCTCGATGGAGGCATTCAAGGCGAGGATGTGCGTCTGCGTGGCGATTTGGTCGATGAAATCGACGACGGACTCTATCTCTTCGATGACCGATTCGAGTTCCTCGACCTGTTCGACCGTCTCGTCGGTTGACGATTCGATTTCGTGGAGTTCGGTGAGCGTCGCGGCGGCGGCTTCGCGGCCGTCTTCACCGCGAGCGGCCGCCTGGTCGGCCCGTTCTGCGACTTCGGTCGCGGAGGCGCTGACCTCCTGAATCGTCGCCGAGAAGTCGTTCATGCGCTCGGTCACGTCGTCGAGGTGTCGGTCCTGTTGGACCACGTCCGAGACGATTGCTGCCATCGACTCCGAGACGGCCTCGCTCGACTCGGCCACCTCGGTGATGTTCGTACTCGTCTCGTCGCTCGCGGCCGCGACGGACCCGCTGAACGTCTGCACGTCGCCGACGACCGTCGCAAACTCGTCCATCGTCTCGTTGTAGGTCCGAGCGATAGCGGCCATCGCCTCGCTGTCGGCGTCGGGGTCCATCCGACACGCGAGGTCACCCTCGGCGGACCGTTCCATGACCGCGCGGTACTCCTCTGCTTTCGCTTCGAGGTGGTCGTTGAGTGCTTCGGCGGCGTCGAGGCTCTCTTTGAGCGAGTGACGCATCTCGTCGAACGAGCCGTAGAGCGTCCCGAACTCGTCGATTCTGTCGGTCTCCAAATCGACGTTCAGGTCGCCGTCGGCCATCTCCTGTGCGCGAGCGCTCAGTGCTTTGAGCGTTCGCGTCGTCCCGCGGCCGACGACGGCGGCGACGACGCCGAGCGAGCCAACCGCGACGAGAATCGTCACGAGGAGTCCGCTGCCGACACTGTCGCTGACGCTGTACGCGCTCGTGGTCGGCACCGCAGTCGCAAGCACCCAATCGACCCCTTCGACGGGCGTGTACGCGACGACGTCGTCGCCGACTTGTTCGAGAGTGGTTCCGTTTTCGACCGGGTCCGTCGGCCCTGCGTGCGTGCTGTTGGCCGTCGAGGCGATAGCTGAGCCACCGGACCCGTAGAGCGTCGTCTGACTCCCGGCCATCGTCTGCTCGGTCGCTCGAATCTGCGCGGGGAGGCTGACGGTGACGAGGATGGCCACTTCGGCGTTCTCCGGTGGCTTGCTCGCCATCACGAACGATTGCTCGCCGTCGATTGGCGACTCGAACGTCTCCGACGAGGTGTACACTTTCTCCGGTTCGGGGTTGACGTGTCGTCTCACGTCGTCCCACGGCAGACCCGCTTCGGCGACGGTCTTCCCTTCGAGCGAACTGGCGGTGCTCTCGACGATTTCACCCGTGTTGTTGTCCACGTAGTGTATCGCCGTGATATCTCGTTGCCCGAGTTTCGCACTCTCCTGAAAGAGATGGTCGCTCACTGCGCGTGTGTTGCCGGTCTGGAACTGCCACGCCGAGGATATCGATACCGCTTCGGTCTGCTTGCTCGAAAGCCACGCCTCGATGCCGTCGGCCTGGAGTTCTGCGGTCGAACTGAGTTGGTGTTCGACCTGCGAGTCGAGCGTGTCCTGCACGTTCGTGTAGGTGAAGACCCCGACGCCCGCCATGACGACCATGGCGACGAGCATCGCTGCGAAGAACTTCCTCGCGTACGTCTGGCGGAGTGGTCGGGGGACGACCGACTCCGAACCGAACTTTCTCACTCCGCGAACCTCCGATGAAATCTGCGGCGTCGAAACGCCCGCGTCGAAGTCGGCGGAATCAACCTTCGATTTGACGGTCCCGACTGCGGTTCGAAGCAGCGTTCGAACGCGCGCCCATCGTTCTCCCATTGCTCGTGAATTTCGACCCATATGTGATAAAGCAATCTACTATATAGTCTTTCATTGGGAACGTTTGTTCTGGGAGAGCACCGGCGACATCTCACGAACACGGGGTACGGATAAACCCTATTTGAACCCGTGATAAGGCCCATTTCATGTTGCATTGTAGATTGGCCAGCTCATCGAGCAAATCCTCAGGCATCAACATAGCTGTTCCTCACCGATGCATTTTTGTGGGATTTTGACCCATTATCTGGGAGAATATATAGAATCAAAGTTGAGAGTGACGCGCTGACGTGTTTCCAGTGACGCGCTCGCCCGAGAATCTCCGCCTGGGCGTAGTTTATCTGTCACACCACCGAACACCAGACGATGGAGTACACGACGTTCGGTTCGACGGGGATGACCGTGAGCAAAATCTGTCTCGGCTGTATGAGTTTCGGGGCGGACTGGGACGACTGGACGCTCGGCCGCGACGAGAGCAGGGAACTCATCGAGCGCGCAATCGACCTCGGAATCAACTTCTTCGACACCGCGAACGTCTACTCGTACGGCGAGTCCGAGGAGATTCTCGGCGACGTGCTCGCCGACTACGACCGCGACGAGATGGTCGTCGCCTCGAAGGTGTACTTCCCGATGCGCGAGGACGACCCGAACTCCGGCGGACTCTCGCGCAAGACCATCGAGCAAGAGTTAGACAACTCGCTCGACCGACTCGGTATGGAGACGGTTGACCTCTACCAGACTCACCGCTGGGACTACGACACGCCCATCGAGACGACGATGCGCGCGCTCGACGACGCCGTTCGGCGCGGAAAGACGCGATACGTCGGCGCGTCGTCGATGTGGGCCTATCAACTCGCCGAGGCCCAGTACACCGCCGACTCGCTCGGACTCGACCGCTTCGTCTCCATGCAGAACCTCTACAATCTCGCCTACCGCGAAGAGGAGCGCGAGATGATGCCCTACTGTGCGGAGAACGACATCGCCACGATGCCGTGGAGTCCGATGGCCGCCGGGTTCCTCACCCGCCCGCACGAGGAGTTCGAGGCGACCACACGCGGCGAGCACGAGGCCGACGTTGGACGGCCGTACCTCGAAGGCGGCGGCCCCGCGGTCAACGAGCGCGTGCAGGAACTCGCCGAGGAGAAGGGCGTGAAGATGGCCCAAATCGCCCTCGCGTGGCAGTTCCACAAAGACTGGGTGACGACGCCTATCGTCGGCACCTCCAGTGTCGAACACCTCGAAGACGCCGTCGAAGCCCTCGACATCGACCTCTCCAGTTCGGACGTTGAGTACCTCGAAGAACCGTACGAACCGGTTCGCGTCTCGGGTCACGAATAGGCCGAGACTCGGGTTTGCTTCGCTTTCTCTAGACACACACGGCCGCCAGCCGTAGGGCTAAGTGACTCGCGTGCCCACCCTCGGGCGATGCGACTGGCACGAATTCAGACTGCGGAGGGGGTCGAAACCGGGGAGTACGTCGGCGACGATTCGACCGGCGAAACCGGCATCGTCCGCGTAGAGAGTGGGGAGTACACGCTCGGCGAGGACGCCGAACTGCTCGCGCCGTGCGAACCGTCGGCGCTCTACTGCGTCGGCCGGAACTTCGCGGCGACGCTCGACCAGATGGACTACGACGTGCCGGACGAACCGGACTGGTTCATCAAGCCACCCGTGTCGGTTCGCGGGCCGGGCGCGAAGGTCACCTACCCAAGGTGGACCGACGAACTCACCTACGCCGGCGAGTTGGCCGCCGTCATCGACCGCGAGTGTTCGAACGTCTCCGAGGACGAGGTCGCGGACGTGGTGCGCGGCTACACCATCCTCGACGACCTCGACGCGCTCGACCAACCGGGTCGAACCGCGCGCAAGGCGTTCGACGGCTCTGGGCCACTCGGCCCGTGGATAGAGACCGACGTGGACCCGACGAACATCGACATGACCACCCACGTCGGCGGCGAGTTGCGACAGGAGTCCAACACCGAATTGATGCTCTTCTCACCGACCGAAATCGTCTCCCACCTCTCGGAGCACTACACGTTCAAACCCGGTGATGTGGTCTCCTTCGGCAGTCCGGCGAACCCCGGACTCGTCGAGCCGGGTGACACGGTCGAAATCTGGTACGAAGGCGTCGGAACGCTGAAACACGAAATCGTGGCTGCGTCGGATTAAAAAAAAGGAAATGTCGCAGGCGGGCGGTCAGTTCAGCGCCTCGACTTCCTTCGTGAGGTCCGCCGGTTGGTCCACGGGTCCGTTGACGAACAGGCCGTGAGCCATCACGACGGCGGCGATTGCGCTGAACCCGACGATGGCCGTCGTCGGAGCTATCGCGGTGAACTGCCCCACGAGAACGCCGGCGACGAGGCTTCCGAAGATGCCCGCGAGGACGAGGTCGTAGTACTGCCACGTGTAGCCCATACGAAGAGGTTCGAGCGCCAGCACTGAATTGGTATCGACCAGTTCCGCGAAACGTGGTTTCGAAACGAAGGCAGCGATAGTCGGATGGGGACGCTTCGGGCCGCTCGCGTCGGTATCCGACGACCGACCAGACTGCTCTCGTGGCTTCCGCATCCGAGACGTTGACGGAACGGCTATACGTTGCGAGAAACTCGTGTGCCTATGGAATACCAATCGGCGCTCGATAGAGCACTCGATATTCTCCCCGAGCGGAACGTCGAACAAGAGCGATTGCGAGTCCCGGACCCGCAAGGCGAGACTGACGGCGCGTTCACGCGTCTGACGAACCTCGGCGAAATCGCCGACGCGCTCTCGCGCACACCCACGCACCTGCACAGTGCAGTCCAGCGCGCGCTGGGTACGAGCGGACAGCTCGAAGGCGACCGCGCCCGCTACAGCGGTTCCTTCTCCATCCGCGACTTCAACGAGGCGATCGACGACTACGTGGACGAGTACGTCATCTGTTCGGAGTGTGGCCTGCCGGACACCCGACTCGTCACCGAAGACGGCGTGGACATGCTTCGCTGTGAGGCGTGTGGTGCGTTCCGTCCCGTCCAGAAGCGTTCGAGTGCGAGCCAGAACCGACAGCGCAACGCCGTCGAAGAAGGTCGCACGTACGAAGTCGAAATCACCGGAACCGGTCGGAAAGGCGACGGTGTCGCACAGCGCGGCGAGTACACTATCTTCGTCCCCGGTGCCCGCGAAGGCGAAACCGTCCGCGTCTACATCAAGAACGTGAGCGGGTCGCTCGCGTTCGCCGAGAAGGCATAATCTCCCGATTTACGCTGTTTTACGAGAGCTACACCTTCCCAAATGCATATGAGAGTGTCAACCATACCGTCGAGTATGTCTCGGGCGAGTGAAACGGCAGTCACTCATCTGTTCTCTCAGCGCCTGCGAGACGACCCAATCGAGGTCCTCCACGTCGAGGACGACCGGCGATTCGCGGAGTTGTCGGTGGCGTTCTTGGAGCGCGACTCGACCGACTCGCCACCGCTCGAAGTCCGAACGGAGACGGACCCGACCGCGGTGACCGACCAGCTGGACGAGGTCGATTGCGTCGTCAGCGACTACGACATGCCCGAACGTGATGGTCTCGAACTGTTGGAGAAGGTCCGAGAGTTCGACGCAGAACTCCCGTTCATCCTCTTTACCGGCCGCGGTTCGGAGGAGATTGCGAGCAAGGCCATCTCGGCCGGCGTCACCGATTATCTCCGAAAAGGCGGCGGGGCAGAGAACTTCGACGTGTTGGCGAACCGAATCCGCAACGCCGTCGCAACGCGCCGCGCGGAGCAGGCGGCCGACCAGAGCCATCGCTTGCTCAGAGACGTCATCGACCAACTGCCGCAGTGCATCTTCGTGAAAGACGTCGAGGGACAGTACCTCCTCATCAACGAGGCGGGTGCCGCCTCGTACGGCGAGACACCGGCCGAAATCGAGGGCAAGACCGAGTCAGAAGTGAACGACCCGGAGCTAGCCGCACGGTTTCACGAAGAAGACCAAACCGTCATCGAAGACGGCGAGACGGCCCGCATCCGTGACCAGTACCGCATCGACGACGAGGGTGACGAATACGTCGAAGAGGTCACGAAGACGCCGTTCGGCGTCGAGACGGCGTCGCCGACAGCCATTCTCGGCATCGCCGACGAGGTGACCGAAGAACGGCGCAAAGCGGCGCAGCTCGACAGCGCGAGAGAACTCGCCGCGCAACTTCGAACGCGATTCGACGCAGGCGACGATTCACCGACACGCGACGAACTCGTCGCGGCCCTCGACGACCTCGAAACGACGCTCTCGGACCCCGACGAAATCGACCTGAAAGACGTGCTCCAAGACGACGAAGACGAGTCCTAATTCGGCGATTCGAATTCGGCGACGAACGCCTCGGTGTGCTCGCGCCACGCGGCAGCGAGGTGGTCGTCGAACGGTTCTGTGTCCCACGAATCGATAGCGTCTCGCTCGTCCAACCACTCGACGACTCGGCGAACGCCCGTCTCGAAGTCGATAGAGTACTCGAATCCGAGGTCGGCTTTCGCCCGCGAGTTGTCGAACACCGTACTGTACTGGAAATGGTCGCGGAGCATTCGCGTTCGCTCGGGGGCGACCGCGCGGAGCACGTCGGTGGAGACGTGGACGAGGTCCGGTTCGGGCGCATCGAGGGCGCTGGCGACGCGAGCGTGGTACTGATTCCACGTCATCGTCTCCTCGCTCGTGACGTTGTAGGCTCGCCCGCCGACGCCGGGATTCTCGACCGCGCCGACGAACGCCCGCGCGACGTCGTCGCGGTGGCACGGTCCCCACAGCGAGGTGCCGTCACCGTGGACGATAATCGGCTTTCCCGCACGGATTCGGTCGAGGTAGTACGACCCCATGCCGAGGGTGTGAACGAGCCGGCTTCCCTCGCCGTAGGTGTTCCACGGTCGGAGGACGACCACGTCGAAGTCGTCGCCGTGCGCGTCGAAGAACACGTCTTCGGCGGCGATTTTCCCGGCGGCGTAGTCGCTGACCGGCGGGTTCCGCGGACTCGACTCGGGAACGGGGTTCGATGGCGGCGGTCGATGGTACACGTCGATAGTGCTGCAAAAGACGAAACGTTCGACCGAGTCGGGACAGCAGGCGAGTGCGTCACGGGCGGTTTCGCCGTCGAAACAGGCCATATCGACGACAGCCTGTGGAGAGGCGTCTTCGAGCGCCGCCGCGAGTCTGTCGCTGTCGCCGCGGTCACCACTGACCGTCGTCACCGACGCCGGCAGTCGGTCCGCTGTCGTCCCGCGCTGGAAACTCGTCACTTCGTGACCGGAATCGACCAGTCGCCGAACGATGCCGGTTCCGAGGAGTCCCGTGCCGCCGATGACGAAGACGTGCATACCTTCCTGGTGTGTGCTGGCGACAAAAAGACCGCCCCGACGCCGAAAACAGTCATCGTGTTGGCTGACCAATAGTAGTGGATGAAAGTGTACACGACCGATGGACTGGTGTTCGAGTGCGGCGGCTACAAAGCGGTGCGCGCGGGCGGCGTGGTGCTCACGAGAGACAAGAAGCGAAAGCACGTCATCGGCTACGTACCGGCGGCACAACTGCGGTACATCCTGCCGGACGATATCGAACCGGAGACCAACAAACCGACAGAACATGAAGAAGCGGCGGCCGAGTCGGCGACGGACGGGCATTCAATACCGACAGACGGAGAGGCAGATTCGGTCATCGACCTCACCAGCGAACCGGCGACCACGACGACCAGCGATGGCGGCGAATCCGAAGCCAAGAGAGACGACGAGACGGACGCCGACGCGGACGGCGAATCGGTCGTCGCGGCCGAAGTCGCGGCCGACGAAATCGGAGTCGTGAGCATCGCGGGTGACGAGCAGGCCAGTTCGCACAGTCACGAGGAGTTGACTACCGAACTCGCCGACCACGACGGGCGACTCTCAGACCACGACGAGCGACTGGGCGAACTCGAACGCCGCGTTGACGAGTTGTCGGCGCAGATGACGGGCGTACTCGAAGCAGTCGAAGCCGAACCGTACGACCCAGAGGCGCTCACGAACATCCGCGGTATCGGGTCGGCCTACGCGACTCGACTCGGTGAGGCCGGCATCGACTCCATCACCAAACTGCTCGAAGCGTCCGTCGAAGACGTGGTAGCGGCGACCGAAGTCGGCGAACGCCGTGCCGAAGAGTGGAAACAGCGCGCCGAAACACACCACGAACGCGAACTGGTGACGAGCGCGTACGCTGCGGAACGAGAAGTAGACGAAGAGTAGTCTCGCGGAGCGGGGTCGTCAGGTCAATCGGACGAAGAGGAGTAAGACGCCGAAGAGGGTCGAAGCGCCGCTGATGACGAGCAATCCACCGCTCACCACGAGAACCGACCCACTGAACGAAATCGGGGCACCACTGGTTGCGATACTGGTCAGCGAGAGACCGGCAGTCAGGTCGGCGACCGGGCCGAGAATTGCGATGCAGAACGTGAGCGCACCGACGAGGACGAACGCGTACGGCGTGAACGAGAACTCTCGTCGAGGGTGTCGGTGCGCGGAGTAGCCGCGAGACATACCCCTTCTTCGACGGCATGGGTGTTTGCTACGAATCGACTACCAGCCGACACCGCGCGTTATCCACGACCTACCGCGTTCGGTGAAACACACCGAAACGTGACAGTCAGGGAGTTACGAACTGCCTACTCGCCGTCTTCGGCCTCGGAATCGGCGTCGAACTCCAGTGCGACCGAGTTGATGCAGTAGCGCTCGCCAGTCGGGTTGGGGCCGTCTTGGAAGACGTGGCCGAGGTGGCCGCCGCAGGTCTTGCAGACGACTTCGACGCGGTCCATGCCGTGACTCGTGTCGCGGCGGCGTTCGATGTTCGAGTCGTTGCCGTCGAAAAAGCTCGGCCACCCGCAGTTGGAGTGATACTTCGTCTCCGAGTCGAACAGTTCGGTTCCGCACCCGGCACAGCGATAGGTACCGTCGTCGGTTCGGTCCACGTGTTCGCCCGAGAATCGGGGTTCGGTGCCCTGCTTTCGGAGGACTCGGTAGGCTTCGGGCGAGAGACGTTCGCGCCACTCGGCGTCCGAGAGTGAGAATTCCTGGTGTGCCATACGAGAGAAACGAGCGCCAGTCGGAAAGCCGCGTCGGCGACGAGTACCTACGCCCGAAACTACTTTCGTCGGAGGAACTTCGGCAGGCGCAACCGACCCAAGTCGTCGGATTCGATGTCGAGAAGCGACGTGCGGCCGACGGCGCTGGGAATGCCGGCGCTGTCGGTGGGGCGGAGCATCCCGACGGAGGGACCGGTCTCTTCGACGTCGTCGTCCCGTTCGACGAGCGCTTCCCACGCGTCGGCTTTCGTGTCGAAGTCGCCGCGTTGGTTACGAACGCGTTGTTTTCCCTCTTCGAAGGAGAGTTGGAGGAGACTCCGACCGTAGGCGGTGTTCGCCTGTCGGCGGAGTCGTTCGAACTCCTCTCTATTTGGCGCACCGAGGGCTGTCGAGACGCCGAGTGCGTACATTCGGCGAATCAGCGCCTCGTCGGAGAGCGTTCGCCACTCTGTTCCGAATTCCTGGTCGTACATGCGTTAGAGATCGACTTTCGTCCGCGGATCGACGATGAGTCCGTTGTCCGTGAACTCGAGCGAGCGGATGTCGCAGTCGATGTTCGTCCCGCGCATCTTGATGACCTGGATACCGCGGGTCATCCCCGTCGCTTCGAGGTAGTTGTGGAAGAAGATGACGCCGTGAGCGAGGAAGTGTTCGTCCGCGTACGACGAGGGGTCGGTCATCTCGGAGATGAGCAGCGTCGTCGCCTCGCCTTGCTTGAGCGCCGTCAGGAAGCGTGTCATCTCCTCGTCGCCGTTGGAGAAGAACAACCGAAGTAGCATCGTCGAGTCGATTACGAGTCGGTCAACCTGTCGTGAGTTGACGAACGCGACGATTTTGTCGGTCAGACTCTGGACGTTCGAAGAGCCGCTCTGCGAGAACTGGTTCAGAAGGTGCTTGCCCTTCGGACTCACGAGGTTGATGTATCGGAAGGCCTCCGAGTTGGTGAGCGTCTCGAAGCCGAAGTTGTAACTCGACATGTCGTGGACGAGTTCGTCTTCGGTCTCGTGCATAGTGATGTACATGCACGTCTCCCCATTTCGGAGTCCCTCGGCGATGAACTGTGCTGTGAACGTGGTTTTCCCACTGCCTGGAGGGCCACTGAGAACGTATAGTCGGTGTGGCAGGAACCCGCCCTGAATAAGGTCGTCGAACCCACTTACCCCACTCGGAATCCGCATGGTCTCACTCACCGTGCGTCCTGTAATAATCGTTCCGGGACGGGTAAGCAATCTGATGTAAATGGGAGATTATTCCGTCGAATTCACTCCGGAAATAGCTCGACCTCGCGCTCGATGCCGTCGATGCGTTCGACGTCTTCCGCGTCGAGACTGAGCGCCGACGCTTCCATGTTCGCTCGGAGGTGTCGCTCGCTCGATGCCTTCGGAATCACGCACACGCCCTTCGCAACTAACCACGCGATGCTGACCGCTTCGGGAGTCGTATCGTGTTTTGTTGCGACTGCGACGACTTCGTCAACCTCTCGGACGCGCCCCCCGGCGAGCGGTGAGTAGGCGACCACGTCGTAGTCGTGTTCGCGTGCGTGTTCGAGGAGTTCGGGACGCTGGAACAGGGGATGATACTCGGTCTGGTGTGCCGCGAGCGGTGCGTCCAACAGCGCTCTCGCCTCGTCCAACTCCTCGACGGTGAAGTTGCTCACGCCGACGTGTTCGACCCGGCCCGACTCGACGAGTTCGTCGAACGCGCGCAGGGTCTCCGGCGGGTCGTAGGTCTCTATCGGGCGGTGAACGTAGAGCAGGTCTACGTAGTCGGTGCCGAGTTTCTCCAGACTCGCGCGCGTGCTTTCGAGTACGTCGTCGTATGCGAGGCTGTCGGCCCACACCTTCGTCGCAAGAAAGACATCGTCGCGCGCGACCGTCGCCTCGGTGATGGCGTCGCCGACGACTCGTTCGTTGTCGTAAATCTGGGCGGTGTCGATGTGGCGGTAGCCGAGTTCGAGCGCCGTCGTGACCGCCGTCGCCTTCTCGGGCGTGTCGAGACCCATCGTCCCGAGTCCGGGGGTCGGCAGGTCGCTCATCGCGCCGTCTCCGTCGAGTCGAGGACGGGAACGCCGTCGAGGGTGAGCAGGTCGTCCAGCCCCTGAATCTCGTGGGTCGGGTCGGGCGACGGCGTGTGGTCGCGGCGGTGACCGCGGCGAATGAACGCCGAATCGACGCCCGCGGCGTGAGCGGCGACGATGTCGCTGTCGCTGTCGCCGACGTACAGGGGAGATTCGACCCCGAGGTCGTCCATCGCCCGCTCGATGTAGTAGGGGTCCGGTTTCTTGCGCTGGAGACTCGTCATCGACGGTTCGCGGCCGTACGCGGTCGGAAAGAGGTCGGCCACGTCCAGTGTCTCGACCACGTGATCGATAGTCGCCTGCTGGTTGTTCGAGACGATACCCATCGGGGCGTCGATGCGGCGAACCGCGTCGAAGTCGTCGTAGGGGGTTTTGTGTCCGGCATCGATTGCCTCGCATTGCGCTGCCGAGGCGAGTTCGTCGCGGGTGCGGAACAGCGTCTCGGCGTCGAGGTCGTAGGTATCGGCGACGCTGTGCACGTCTTCGGGCGTGACGTGGATGACGACTTTCTCGACGTGGTCCGGGTCGGGGTCCGAGACGCCGAGTGTGGCGAACGTCTCCCACGTCGCCTCGCGGAGGACGGAGAGTTCGACGAGCGTGGTGAGCACGCCGTCGTGGTCGAAGATGACCGAATCGTACATACATCGTGTGAGAAATCGAAGGGGTGAATCGTTTTCGCCTTCCGGCACCCGTTGAGATTCGCCGGGGAGAGAGCACTTTAGCACACGGAGTCCCGAGGTACGGGCAATGCTGGCTGGAGCAGACGGAGCGTGGAAATGAGCCGAGACGTGTGTATCGTCGGCGCGGGCGTCGCCGGCATCGGGGCGGCCTACGCACTGCGAACGACCGACGCGAACGTGACGATACTCGAGAAGAGTCGCGGGGTCGCCGGCCGCGCGGCGACGCGTCGAAAGAACGGGTGTCGCTACGACCACGGCGCGAACTACGTCAAAGAGTACGACGAGCGCACCGCCGACCTGATATCGGACCTCGGAACCGACGGCTTGGTCGATATCGAGGAGCCGATTTGGACGTTCGACGCCGCCGGCGACATCGCCGAGGGCGACGACCGAGACGAGCACAAGTGGACGTGGGAGGCCGGAATCACGCAACTCGGCAAGCGCCTGCTCGACCAGACGAACGCGACGGTCGAACGCGAGACGCGCGTCGCCGCAATCGACCGCGACTACGAGACCGGCGTGTGGTCCGTGGTCGATACCGACGACGTTCGACACGGTCCGTTCGACGTGGTGCTTCTCACGCCGCCCGCCCCCCAGACCGCGGGTATCCTCACCGAGATGGGCTGGGGCAGTCAGGAGATGGTCGCCCTCCGCGAGGCGATTGGTAGCGTGTCCTATCGGACGATTCGCTCGGTGATGTTGCACTACGACTTCGAGCGCAACGACCCGTGGTACGCCCTCGTCAACCCCGACAAGGAACACGATATCGGTTGGCTCGCCCGTGAAGAGTGCAAAGACGGGCACGTCCCCGACGGCGAGAGCCTGCTGGTCGTCCAGATGAGTCCCGAGTGGTCCAGCGAACACTACGACGACGACCCCGACGAAATCGCCCGAACGGCGGCCGACAAAGTCGCCACATTGCTCGGCGACGAACGCCTCCGCGACCCGGATTGGGTAGACCATCAGGGCTGGCGGTACGCGCTTCCGAACGGGAGCGCCTTCGAAGAGGTCATCCGCCGCGGCGAGGAGGCAGGTCTCTACTTCGCCGGCGACTGGACCGTCGGCGAGGGGCGGGTTCACGCCGCGCTCTGGAGCGGTATCGAGACCGGCGAGCGAATCATCGACCAGTTCTGAGCGACAGTCGCGCGGCCGAGGGATTCAGTCGTCCGCTTCGTGAAACGTCAGTCGTCCGCCGCTGTCTCGTGGATTTTCTCGCCGCGCTGGAGTCGCGCTGCGATGGTGAACGTCTGTTCTCGCTCGCGGCGAGTGGGTGAGTGCGCCGCGAGATACCGTGCGACCCCGACCATGAGCGTCCGCGCTTCTTCTGGTGGTCGTTCGACCGCCTGCGTGAACCCGGCTTCGAGCGCCTGATAGGTGTGGAACCCGGCGTCTTCGCGCAGGAGCGCCGCGGCCAACTCGTTTCGGAGCGTCTCGATGTCGCCACCCGAGTCGAGGAAGTGGGCGGCGGCCGCGCCCGCGTTGTTGACCTGTCCTTCCATGTCGAACGCGTGGTCGAGTCGCTCCAACGCGTCGTCGGGGTTCATCCCGTCGTCCAGCGTCGGGAGCGGGGCCGGTGGGGTGTTGAGGAAGCGGTCGAGATAGACGTTGATGGCGGCGTCGAACACGCCGCGATAGAGTTCGGTCGCGTCGGTTCGGCGGGTGAGTCGATGGACCGCGTTCGCGTAGGTGAACGTGTGGTGGACGGTGTTCCAATCGGAGAACTCGTTGGTGGTCGAGAACTGGGCGACGCGCATGCCGGCCGCGAACGCGACGAGGCTTGCGAGGTCTTCGGGCGTCGCCCCCTCACGAATCGCCTCCACGAGTACGTCGATAATCGCGTCGGGGTCGTCGTCGAGAAGTGTCTCCAGTACGTCCTCCGGTTTCGACCACGTTCGACTCCGACCGAATCGGACGAACTGGTCGAGTTCGTCGAACGTGTCGTCCAAGCGCCCGGCGAGGTCGATAGGCCGCCGCCACGACGCGGACTCCTCTGCTCTGTCTGCTCTCGCAAGACCGCGAACCAGACTCGGGAGCACGTCCTCGGCGTGTTCCCAGCCGATGTGGTCGAGCGACTCGAACGCCTTGTTGACGAAGTCGAGTGTGTGGCCGGTGTCGAGATACCGGTGGTCGGTCGCGGCCGCACCGAGCATGTGCGCGAGGTCAGAATCGTCGTAGCCGGCGGCGATTGCGGTTCGCAGGACGCGTTCTGCGCCGTCGGGGTCGCGGACTTCGATGCTCTCGCGGAACCACGACAGCAGGCGGTCGAAGTCGGCGTCAACGTCTTCGAAGGCGTCTTGGTCGAATCGCGGCGGTTCGCCCGACGTGTCGCTGGCGACCTGAATCAGGCCGTGATACAGCGCGCGTTTGGCGTTGTCGCCCTCCACGTCGCCGAGGACGTTCGCCATCGCGGTGAGGATGGTCAGACCGGGACCCCATCCGTCGCGTCGGAACTGCGCGCCGAATCTGACGCCCGTCTCGATGGCGTCGGTGGCGGGGACGCCCTCGTCTTGGAGACCGATGACCGCCTTGGCGACGACGAGACGGAGGTTGCGTTCGAGTCCGTCTTCGAGGCGGTTTCGCCAGTGGACCGCGGGCGGTTCGTCGGGTTCCGGATACGGATTCACGAAGACGGTCCCCTCTCGAATTTCGACCGGATACGAGAGCACGTCGTCGGCCCACGGGTCGAAGGTGTCGCCGCAGGACAGTTCGAAGCGCGCGTGGTGCCAGTGGCACGTGAGAACGCCGTCATCGACGGTGCCCTCGATGAGAGGGAAGCCCATGTGCGGGCAGGCGTTGGCGACGGCCCGAACCGACCCCTCGTGGTCGAAGAGGGCGATGGCGCGGCCGTCGAGCGAGACGAGTTTGCGACCCGTCTCAGCGAGTTCGTCGCGGTCGCAGGCGGGGACGAATGTGTCAGGGACTGCCATACACTGGTTTGGCGCGGAGCGTTCCTAAAGATTCGCTGAAACGAATTTACGTAAACTCCACGACGGGAGTGAGGTCGCCCCCGAGCGACGCGCTAGCACGATTCGGACGTGGATTTTTCGTCTTCGAAGTCGAAGCATGTTGTGTGTCCACGCTGACTGTCCGTCTCGACCCACACGTTCACTCCGAGGGGTCATACGACGCGCACGACCCAGTGGAACTCATCTTGGAACAGGCCGCCGAAATCGGTCTCGACGCCGTGGTCATCACCGACCACGACGTCATCGACGAGTCGATTCGCGCGGCGCAACTCGCTCCGATGTACGGTCTCGTCGGCATCCCGGGTGTCGAAGTCTCCACTGCGGACGGCCATCTGCTCGCCCTCGGTGTCGAGAAACTGCCACCCCGGCGACGACCGCTCGACGAGACTGCCAAGTGGGTCCACGACCACGGCGGCGTCGCTATCGTCCCGCACCCCTTCCAGCGGAGTCGCCACGGCATCCGAAAGAGACGCCTCGCCGCCTATCACGAGAAGTCCGGCCACGAGGCGTTCGACGCCATCGAAACCTACAACTCGTGGCTCTTTACGGGCTACAAGAACCGCCGCGCTCGTCGCTTTGCGGCCCGTCGCGCCTGCCCCAGCGTCGCCGGCAGTGACGCGCACAAAGTCGGGTACGTCGGCCGCGCGTACACCGAAATCGAGATTCCGGATATGTCGCGGGCGTCGCTCACGGCCGACGACATCCTCGATGCGATACGCGAAGGTTCGACGCGGGTCCAAGGCCGCCGAACCCCGCTGCCGACGAGCACGAAGCACTACGCCGGTGCCGCCGGTCGGAAGTCCGCTTACTACGCGAAACAGGGCGCGCTCGTCAGCGCTATCCTCGCCAAACGCGGGGCGCTCAAGTCCGGGTACTACGCCAAAATCGGCGCGCTCAAGAGCGGCTATCTAGCGAAGCGCGGCGCGATTCGCGGCGCGCAGTTGCTCGGTCGGTTCGCCTCGCGGTAGATTCACGCTCTGTTTGCCGTCTTTGTACTAGAGACGGTCGGTGAATGAGACGATGAGCGAGACGATAGCGACGAGTCCGACGCCCGCGAGAAAGAGCACCAACTGATTCGAGTAGTGTCCGTCACTGTTCATGACCGAATAGACTGTCTGAATCGAGAGCAACAGCGCGATGACCATGAGCCATCGCTGAATCGACTGGAGGCGTTCTTCGGAGGGCACAGTTCTCGCATCCGCAGCGCACCATCAAAAAGTCCCCACGATACGATTCCAACGCACCGGGTGGGGTAGCGCGTTCGAGAGAACTCCGCCTTCCAAACCTCTTTTAGCCGGCCTTCTGTACTCCGGCTATGAAATTCGCCATCTTCGGGGCGGGTGGAGTCGGCGGGTATCTCGGGGCACGACTCGCAGACGCCGGACAGGACGTCCACCTCATCGCGCGCGGGTCGCATCTCGATGCGCTCCAGTCGGACGGCTTACGCGTCGAGAGCGTCGCCGGCGACACGGCCGTCGAACTCCCGGCGACCGACGACCCGGCGGATATCGGAACGTGTGATTACGTCTTGCTCTGCACGAAAGCCTACGACGTCAAAGGGGCCGCAGCGGACCTCGCACCGCTGCTCGGCGAGGAGACGGCGGTCGTCTCGTTCCAGAACGGCGTCGATAGCGAGCGATGGGTCGCCGAAGTCGTCGGCGACGACCACGTGGTCGGCGGCGTCGCCTACATCTTCTCGACCATCAAAGAACCGGGCGTCGTCGAACACACCGGCGGACCAGCGCGGTTCGTCTACGGCGAACTCGACGGCCGAGCGTCCGATAGAATCGTCGCACTCCACGACGCCTTCTCGGCGAGTGACGGCATCGACGCGGTCCACGCCGAAGACATTACGGTCGAACTCTGGCGGAAGTTCGCCTTCATCTGTGCGCAGGCGGGGATGACTGCGACCACACGTCTCCCAATCGGCGAGATTCGCCAGAGCGACGCCAGCTGGGAGATGTTCGGCGACATCCTCACCGAGGTAGATGCAGTCGCCCGCGCGAAGGGCGTAGACCTCCCCGAGGGTCTCGTTTCGGACTGGCTCGACTTCGGACGCGACCTCGACCCGGCGATGTACTCGTCGCTCCACTACGACCTGACGAACGAGAAGCCGATGGAACTCGAAGCGCTCCACGGGTCGGTGGTTCGCCACGCAAAGAGCGTCGATGTCGAGGTGCCGATGAACGAGGCGGTCTACGCGATTCTCCAACCGTGGGCCGACCGAAACAGTCGATAGAAAGCGGCGACGTTCTCTCGCCTCGTTCTCACCGATAACTCTGATACAAGAGGACGACGACGGCGACCGACG
Organism: Haloferax namakaokahaiae; assembly: GCF_042663225.1. Taxonomy (NCBI): domain Archaea; kingdom Methanobacteriati; phylum Methanobacteriota; class Halobacteria; order Halobacteriales; family Haloferacaceae; genus Haloferax; species Haloferax namakaokahaiae. The sequence goes on from NZ_JBHTAA010000001.1 coordinate 644,689, forward strand.
CGAACAGGTCGGGGAGGAACGTGAACGCCCCGATGCTCACCTGTGGGCGGAAGCCGAAGACGATGGCCGCCAGCGGGTTCGAGGTGACTGCGTACAGCAACAACGCGACGGTGAACACGACCAGACTCATCGTAAACGGGTTGGGCAGGTCGAAGTAGACGCGGAGATAGTTGAACGCGAGCGCGACGAGCAAGACGACGTTGAACGTCGAGACGAGCAGTTTCACCTGCAAGAACAGCGCGAGTCGTGGCCCGAGAGGTCGCCCGAGCACTGCGGGGAGGCCCAAGGTTGCGACGAGCGCGACGAGGACGCCGACGAGCGTTATCAAGAGCGTCCGGGTCGTCGGGTCGGGGTCGGTCTCGCTCATTCGAGGTCGGCCTCCCGCGCGATTTGGTCGAGGATGTCTACGTTCTGTTCCATACGGTCGGAGAGGAAGTACGTCTTGCCGTAACCGTCGCCCATCGTTGTCAGGACTCCATTTTCTTCGAGGAGTTCGAGGTGGTGCCGCACCGTCTTGTAGTTCAAATCCAGTTCGTCGGCGAGTTGGTTCGCGTTCATCGGCGTGTCGGCGAGCGTCCGAACGATACGCAGGCGGTTCTTCCCGCCGCGCGCACCGCCGATGAGCCACCAGAGCACCCGACGCATCTGTTTGCACCTCTCAGTTGGGGTATAAAAACGATGCGGGCCGCTGAACCGCCCCGCACGGCAGCCATGTTCGAAACGGAGGGTGACACGAGTGGTCAGAGGGAGCGGAGCGGTTGCGCTCAGCGACCAGCGCGGCGGTGGTCGCGGTCACCGTCGTGGCGGTGCCAGTTCCGGGCCGAGCGCTCGTTCCAGCGTTCTCGAAGGTCGCTCACGTCGTAGCCGAGTTCTTCGAGCGTGTCGAGGGCGACTTCGCGGAGTTCGCCGGGGTTCGCACCGTCTTCACGGGCAGTCTCGACTGCATCGCGGACCGTCTCGACATCCTCGTCGCTCAGGTCGTAGTGGTCTTGCAGTCGGTCGAGTTTCCCGTCGAGGCGGTGCTCGAAGAGGACTTCGCGCATGTCCTCGTGGGTCACGCCGTACTGGTGGAGTCGGCCGTGGACGACGAGGCGAATCGCGTGGGCGGACGCGCCGTCGGCGCGCATCTCGCTTACCTCGTCTTCGATGGATTGCTTCTCCCTGTCGGTCAGGTCGAACTGGTCGAGGAACGTCGAAAGGTTGGTGTAGGTGGGGTCTGCCGTCGGTCGGCGGTCGGGTCTGTCGGCGGTCGTCTCCCTCTCTGACGGTTGGTCAGTGGTCTGTGCGTCGTCGGTCGGTTGTTCGGTCGTCGTCTCCTGTGCCGCGGCGAATCCAGCGATACCGCCGGAGACGACGAGCACGGCGAGGAGTGCGCCGATGAATGTCTTGCTTCGCATTGGGATGTCACCCACTCATCTCGTGGCCGAGGGGTTTGAAGGAGATTTGCCGAACTCGGACACGAGACGGACAGCAGACGGGCACGAGTTAGACCCAAATTCCAGTGGAAACGGGGGTCGGTCCAGAAAGTACTTGTCAGCGGTTCGTAGAGTTGGGGCATGAGTCGCCGGGCCGTCTTTGCACTGTTCGCTGCGGTCGTCGGGTTGTCACTCGTCGCGTCGCCGGTGTTGATGTCGGATTGGGACGAGCAGGCGGTGTTGATAGCAGACCCAATCGAGCAGTCCCAACTCGACGACGAAGTTCCGGTCCTCCAGTACGACGACCTCTCACCGGACGCGCAGACGGCGGTTCGAAAGGCTATCACACCGCCTGACGGTTCCCACATTGTCTACGGACGTGAAGACTGGCCTGACGAGTTCTTCTACAGTGACTATGCCAGTCCTGGCAGCGGCCAGTACGCCGTCGTCTATCAGGACCAGTACTACGAACTGATGACATACGCAGGGGGTAGCTTCCCGTTCGTTTTTTGGTCCTACGAACTCCCACTCATCGGCTACGGATTCGTGTTGCTATGGCTCACCAAACGGACGTATCTCGGTCGCTATCCAATCCGAAATATCGTACCTCTCGCCGCACTCGGCGTTATCTTTCACCTGCTCGGCCCCGAGTTCGACTTTCCCGTGCTCGAACCGATGCAGTTAGTCGGGTTGTGGACCGTCGCCGCCGTCGGAATTGTACTCGTAGCGGCGAGGGAGTACTTCTACGCCGGTTCACCGACCGAAGCATAGCCGGTCGATGTGGTTGGCTCACTACTCGTTCTGCTCTCTCCGTATCTCACTCCGCGGCTGGCCCCCCTCGAAACACCTGTCTGGGAGATATACCGTCGCCGGTTGCTCACCCGAAATCTGAATGTCGATTTCGAGTAGCATGAACTCCGTGTCGCCGAAGGAGTCGGCCACGCGGCCGGTGAGTGGCCCTGCGGAAGACCGAAGCACCTCGTCCGTCGCCTCGTCGCGGTAGAGGAGACCGAGATAGTACTCGACCGAAGCGGGTTCCATCCGCAGCGAGAAGTCGGTACAGTCCAGCGAGACCGTCGCGGTCGCGCGCGTGAACTCGATGGTTTGGGTCTTGGACTCCGTTTCGGTGTCTCTCGCCGGTGCCACATCTGCCGGGGCATCCGGTCTCAGCGTCGCGCCGCGGTCGGCCATCACCGGAATGTCGTTCTCGGGTGTCGCCGCAGACGCCTTCGCTGTCCATCCCACCAGCCCAATCCCCAATATCTGTAGTATGCGCCGCCGTGATTGTGGTTCCATCGTGTGTGGTCGTAACCGCCCGAAGCGAGTCACTGCTCCCCCGTCTCGCCGTCGTTCCGAATCGGTTCTCCGAGCTATTCGGGAAAGCTATGCGACTCCCCAAAAGTGTACTCAGACATACACGTTCCAATGTCAAAGCCGTTTTGCCAGCCCGGACCGCGGACTTTCAGGAGTAGAGGAGGGTCGCTGAATCAGTCGTCGGAGCTAACGAGTTCGTCGTACTGCGCGCCGGTCTGTTTCAGCGTCTTCGTGGAGTAGAGTCGCTCGTGCTCGAACGGGAGGTACTCCGCGGCGAGTTCGTCTATCTTCTCGTCCACCGCCTCGGCTTCGCGGCCGTGAATCATGGTGAAGAGGTTGTACTGCCAGTTCTGTTCTGGACGGCGCGGGCGGTGATAGCAGAGGGTGACGTAGGGGAGACTGCCGACCTGTTCACCACGAGCGTCGAGTTCGTCGTCGGGGACGTTCCAGACGACCATGCAGTTGTTGTGAAACCCGGTAACGACGTGGTTGACGACACAGCCGATGCGCTTGATACAGCCGTCGGCGAGGAGGCGTTCGATGGACGCGATTACGTCCTCTGGGTCGGCGTCGATTGCTGCCGCAACATCGCGGTAAGGCGTCTTCGAGAGCGGAAACCCGTCTTGAATCTCCACGAGGAGGCGAGCGTCGAGGTCCGAGAGGTTTCCCGTGGCGTCCTCTGAAATCCGGGTGGCGCTGACTTCGGTCCCTTCGAGGCTCTCGCGGGCGAAGCGGTCCTCGTTCATCACCGGGAATTCGAGGTCGATGTAGTAGTCGGTGAGCATCGGGAGGTTGAGCACCTCGCATCTGGTGCGTTCCTCGATTTCCGAGAGGATTCGGTCGCGCGTCGCCCGCGACCCGGCGGTGACGACGAACCACATGTTCCACTCGTGGTCGCGGCGGTAGTTGTGGTTCACCTGCCGGTAGCCGTTGATGACCTCGGCAACCTCGTCGAATCGGTCTTCGGGCGCGGCGACGGCTGCGAGCGTCGAACTCCCGATGACCGGCGGATTGAGTACCGCGCCGAAGCGTCGGAAGATGCCTCTCTCGCGGAGTCGTTGGACCCGGCTCAGGGCGTCGTCCTCGTCGGTTCCGAGTTCCTCGGCGACGACGCGAAAGGGTCGTTCGGCGACCGGAAAGCCACTCTGGTAGTCGTCGATGAGGGCGGCATCGATTTCGTCGAGGTCGTCTCGCCACTCCTCCGACAGCGCGCTCATTGTCGCGGCTTAGGAGTGGGCAAGCCTATCCCTTTCGGAGCCGCGCGGCGGGAACGAACAGGACGTTTTTTGCGCGCTCACTCGAACATCCAGCCATGACGACTGCCGACACCGAGTTCGGACCGTGGCCGCTGAAGCGCCTGATGACCGAGGTCGTGGGCACGGGCACGAAATCGGCCGAGGACATGAGCCGCGAACAGGCGACCGAAGCGATGGAGCGCATCCTCGCGGGCGAACCCGACCACACGACGCTCGGGGCGTTCTGGCTCGCCAACCGGTGGAAACACAACAACGCCGAGGAACTGGCGGCCTACGCCGACGTGATGGCCCAGTACGTCGAATACGCCGAACCAGACGCGGACCCCGTAGACTGCGGTGCCAACTACGACGGCAAGGGCAAGACGGCCATCCTCGGCGTCGGCGCTGGTGTCGTCGCGGCCGCCGCGGGCACGCCCGTCGTCGTCCACTCCGGCGACCGCGTCCCCACGCAGAAGCAGGACGCCTACAAACACGTCCTTGACGCGCTCGACGTTCGGACGGAACTCGAACCCAGCGAGTCGGCGGACATGGTTGACGAGACCGGCTTCGGCTTCTACTACCAGCCGAAGTTCAACCCCGCGATTCACGACCTCTGGGAGCGCCGCGACAACATGGGCGTTCGCACCTTCGTCAACACCATCGAGACCATCGCCAACCCCGCGAACGCCTCGACGCACCTCGGGTCGTTCTACCACCTCGCCTTCGCCAAGAAGATGACGGACACGTTCAAAGCGAGCGAGCACCACGACCTCTCTCGCATCGTCATGTTCCAGGGCATGGAAGGCTACGACGATATCCGCCCCGGATACACCAAGGTCGCCGAGTGGACCTCGGGAGAAGGAGACGGCACCTTCGAGGACTTCGATATCGAGACCGCCAACTACGGCATGGACTTCGAGTACGACGACCTCGGCGTCAACGAAGACGACGTTGCGGGCGACTCGGCCGAAATCACGGAAGCCGTCCTCGCCGGCGAGCGCGACGACCGCTTCGCCGACGCTATCGCCCTCAACGCGGCGCTTCGCATCTACGCCCGGCAGGACGCAGAGTCGATTGATGAAGGGCTTGAAATGGCTCGTGAAGCCATCGACTCCGGTGCGGCAGCAGCAGTGCTCGAAGACCTGCGCGACTTCTGAGGGTCAGGCTTCGACCACGTCGAATATCGCGCCAAGCGTTTTGTGCTCGGTTTCTTCTGTGTGTACATCGAGCGCCGCGAAACAGTAGCGACCCGGACGAAACGCAACACCACCCACAGTACGGAAATCGAGCGAATTCTCGGACGGGGTGCGACGAACGAGAACGGTCCACGAGTACGAGTCGTTTGGTGGGATTACTGCACCGATATCGATAGGCGACGGTGTGTCTCCTACCACCGTCCAGCCACGGTTCGTTTGTCGCCAGATTCGCCAGTACGCCGGAGCGAGACCCAAAGGCTCAGACTGTCGATTCACGAGATTGAACTTCGTTTCATGACCCAATTTGACTCGCTCTCGTTCTGGGTACAGAAACACCGATTCGTCGGTCACGTCATGATAACACAGGCCGATTTCATTCGGACACGTCGTGTCGTCGCCAACCTGACTTTCTGGACTCGCAGTCGGCACAGCACATCCTGCGAGACCAACCACTCCGACAGAACCCACAAATCGCAATAGATTGCGTCTTCGCATGTCCACGACTCCATTTCCGCCGCTAAAGTCTTCTCGCCTGCGTTTTTGAGTCGTCGGCAGCCCTGTTGGACGGGTCATCAACGTCGAATATCGCGCCAAAGGATTTGTTCTCGGTCGGCTCTTCCCCGCCAATATCGACATTACGCACTTCGAAACAGTAGCGGCCGGGTTCGAAGGTGACTCGATTTAGTCCACCCCACCCACGCTCCACATCTTCTGGGACCTCCGCTTGAACCGGGACTGACCACGTGTACGAACTGAGAGGACCAATCTCTGCACCGACCTGTTAGACGTTGTCGTCTGGCCGGATATCTCGCCAGCCCTCGGTAGTGTGTCGCCAGAGCCAACAGTTGTCGGGTCCGATTGATAGCGTCGAATCCGTTCGGTTGACCAACGAAAACGCTACCTCCGCACCGAGTTCAACGCGCACTTTCTTTGGGTCCAAAGACACGGGTTCGTCACTCCCTTCGTGGTGGCATTGGTCAATTTCGACAGGGCAATTCACGTCACTAAATCGACGCTCAGAACTCGAATTCGGCGCAGCACACCCAGCCATGCCAGCAACCCCAAAAAGCCCCACAAACCGCAACACGTCGCGTCGTCGCATGACAGCGACTCCAACCGCGAGAATAAATGTCTTCTCGCCTGAAGTTCGGCCCTAAATTTCGAACTCCTCGTCAGCGGCGTCGAACGGATCCTCTTCGTCGCCATCCAGCGGGAGCGCCACGCCAACGAGCGTCGCGCCGGCGGTGACGGTTGCCTCGCGGGCGACAGAGTAGACGACGCCAGTGCGTTCGGCTTCGACCTCTTGGAGCATCTCGTAGGTCGTCGGGTCGTACACCCAGCCGAGGTGGTCGCCGGGGCGCACGTCGCGGCCGAGTTCGAGGTCCTCGCGGGCGACGAAGAGACCGGATTCGGCGGCGGTGACGCGCCCGAGGTGGTTTTTGTACGTTTGTCCGTCCCACGACTGGACCGCGCCGGAGAGGATGCCGAGGTGGCGAGCGAGGTTGAGGACGCCGGAGACGCCCGCGTCGATGGCGTCTTCGACGAGTTGCTTGTTGTGGGCGAGTTCGGGCGTGATAGACGGAATCTCGGCTTCGGTGGCGGCGACGCGGAGTTTGCCGCCGAAGTTGCGTTCGGCCCACTCTTCCTCGGCGTCTTCTCCGGCGGCCTCGGCGAGCAGTACGTCGATTCCGAACGCTTCGGCGAGGGTCCGAGACTCCTCGTGGCCTTTCCGGTAAACGGTGTGGGTCAGCATGTCGGGACTGCCGGTGTGGAGGTCCACGATGGCGTCCGCATCGCTGGCGTACTCCCAGAGGGTGGCGGCCATGCGTTCGTGGAGCGAGCCATCGGCATCGCCGGGCCAGACGCGGTTCATGTTCGGGTTGACGGAATCGACCGACTCGGGCGTGGTGTACGAGACGCGGTCGAACGTCAGCGGGTCGGCCACCGGGACGGCGACGATGCGGCCGTCGAACGATTCGCGGTCGAGGCGACTGTGGAGTCGCCGGAGGACTTCGGTACCGTTTATCTCCCGGCCGTGTTGGGCGGCTTGAACGTAGAGTGTCGGCCCGTCGGTCGTCCCGTCGTCCGGTTCGTAGACGTGAACCGTCGTCTGGATGGGGACACCGGACGGGAAGCGGGCGAGTGTCACGGTCTCCGCGGTGTGCATACGCACCGCAACGCTATCGTGTCTCTTGTAGGTAGGGGGAATCCGCAGTCGGCGAAAAAGACGGTACCTCGTGTCGGTTCTCAGTCGTCTGTCGGTGCGTGGGCCGGGCGACTGGCCTCCTGCCGCGAGAAGTAACTCGCCAGCGCCGGGCCGGTGACGTTGTGCCAGACGCTGAAGAGCGCCGGCGGCAACGCGGCGAGCGGCGAGAAGAACGCGACGGCGAGGGCGGCGGCGAGACCACTGTTCTGGAGGCCGACTTCGAACGTCGTCGTCCGAACGCGGTCGGCGGGCATGCCGGCGAGCGTGCCCGCGCCGTAGCCAGCGCCGAGTCCAATCGCGTTGTGGAGGACGACGGCGGCGATGGCGGCCGCACCGGCACCGAGAATCGTATCGACGTTGAGACCGACGACGGCCGCGACGATGGCGACGATGGTCACCACCGAGACGAGCGGGAACACGTCGAGTCCAGCTTCGGCGGCCTCAGGTGCGTAGCGGTCGAGCAGATATCGGAGCGCGAATCCGAGTACGACCGGGATGAAGACGATTTGGACGATGCTCACGAAGAGGTCCATGAAGCCCACCTGTAACTGCTCGCCGGCGAGCGCGACCACCCACGCGGGCATGACGATGGGCGCGGCGAGCGTCGTGACGGTCGTAATCGCAACGGAGAGCGCCACGTCGCCCTCGCCGAGGTAGGCCATGACGTTCGAGGCGGTGCCGCCCGGCGCGGCACCGACGAGGATGACGCCGACGGCGAGTTCCGGCGGGAGCGAGAGGGCGACGGTGAGCGCGTAGGCCGCCAACGGCATCACGAGCCACTGCGCGATGGCACCGACGGCGACGGCACCGGGTTGCTCGGCGAGTCGTTTGAAGTCGATTGGTTGGAGCGTCAGCCCCATCCCGAGCATGATGATGCCGAGTCCGAGCGAGATGTGGGGTGCAATCCACGTGAACAGACCCGGTTCGACCAGCGCGAGACCCGCCGCGACGAGGACGAGCACGACGAAGTACGTGTTTGCGACGTTCGAGGCCTTCCGGAGAACCGAGAGCGCGCTCATTGAAGCGACCCTCTGTGCCATTGATATGTCATCTCATCACAATCGTTCGTGTCAAATTGATATGTCTATCGGTTCGGCCGATGTAGTCGGAGCGGCACGGTTTTCAGTCGCCCGCACGACGGGGTTGGTATGAGCGACAACCCAACTGCCACGCTCCACACGACGAAGGGCGACATCACGGTCGAACTGTTCGCGGACAAGGTTCCGAACACGGTCGAGAACTTCATCGGTCTCGCCACGGGCGAGAAGACGTGGGTCCACCCCGAGACGGACGAGACGAAAGAGGACGAACCCCTCTACGAGGACATCCTCTTCCACCGCATCATCGACGGCTTCATGATTCAGGGTGGCGACCCGACCGGAACCGGCCGCGGCGGCCCGGGCTACACGTTCGACGACGAGTTCGACTCCAGTCTGAGCCACGACGGCGCCGGCGTCCTCTCGATGGCGAACCGCGGCCCGAACACCAACGGCTCGCAGTTCTTCATCACCCTCGACGCACAGCCGCACCTCGACGGCAAGCACGCCGTCTTCGGCAAGGTCACAGACGGTATGGACGTCGTCGAGGAGATTGGTTCGGTCCCGACCGACCGTCAGGACAAGCCAGTGTCTGATGTCGTCCTCGAATCCGTTGACGTCGAGCAGTAAGCTCAGCGCGCGTTGACGGCCCACAGCGGCGGTTCAACCGTCGTCTCGTCCATCGCATCGTATTCGAACCACACTGTTACTCTCACACCGTCTCGCGTCTCGTAGGTCACTTCCATCGAGCGGACTAACCCCGATTCTTCGATGACCGCGCTGGCGGTGTACGTCACCGACCGCGGGAACTCGTTGCCGCTGCCCACGACTTCGTACAGTTGGGTCCCGTCGTCGTCGGTCGTCGAATTCACTACGCGAGAGTTCTCCGTCGAGAGATACCAGTCGATGTACGATTCGGCGCGCACTGCCTGGCGGCCGGGGCCGTCCACGCTTTCGGGGTCGATGACGCGGACGGCGACGCCGTCTGGTTCCGCCGGGCGGCGAGCGTATCGGAACGAACCGTCGGCGAAGGAGTCTTCGGAGGCGGTCGGCCGCGGGAACGCGCGCAGGGTGCCACTCCGCTGAACCGACGACAGATAGCGGTTCGGCGCTTCGACGGCGACGGTTTCGACTTCGCTTCCAGTCTGACTGCCGGCAACCGATTCACGGTACCCAATCGTCCACTGGTAGGAGCGATTTCCGAGCGCCTCGCGGTGGGCTTCGGCGAGAAGCGTGGCGTTCTCGACACCGGCAGTCGAGAAGCCGGGGGCAATCGAACGGGGGACGGGCGTCGCAGTCGGCGTCTGCGTCGAAGTCGCCGTGGCCGTCGGCGAGGCACCTTGAGTCGCCGACTGAACGCCGGAGAGTGGAATCGTCCCCGTCGCAACCGCGGCGGCGGCGACGAGGAGGAGAACGACGAGAACCAAGAGCGGTCGAACCCACCGCCGTCGCGGGCGCGATGCGACCGGCGCGCTGAGGACGGCCCCGAAATGTGCCGAAAAGAGGCGATCACTCTGGGCTTCGGGAAGTCCGTAGCGAGCCATATCGAAGACGTCGCCGACGGAGTAGACCGTCGCATCCGGCCAATCGCGCCCTCCCAGCGCGACGATGACGGTGGCGTCTGCCGGCGGAGCGCGCGTTTGCAGAAACGAGTCTTTGGCGATGGCGATGCGTTTGGTCTCGCCGCCACGGACCGCGACGAGGGTTCTGCCCTCGGTACTCACGTCCCACCCGCGTGCCGCCCAGAGGTCGGCGAGAAACTGCTGTTGCTCTCGGAGGGAGCGGGAGCGAAACGCGCTGTCGAAGCGTTCGCGTCGAGGGCGGTCCATCGGTTATCGTAGGGGTGCGAGGCGGAAAGAGCCACCGGGCACATGCCAGAAGCCGACCGACAGCGCAAAGTCGCCGCGGTTGCAACTGCCGCCGATGAGTGAGGAGACCGAGCGTCCGAAGCCGAGCGATTTCGGAAGCGACGCAAACGCTCCGCCGGTCGAAGAAAAGCCCTACAAGATTATCTTCGAGGCGAACAAGTGCTTCGGCGCGGGGCGCTGTGCCGAAGTCGCCGACAACTGGGAGATGGACCTCGCAAGCGGTCTCGCCCGCGCGAAGTCCTACTTCATCGGCGAGGACGAACTCGACGAGAACATCCGCGCCGCGGAGGTGTGCCCGGCGAAGAAAGGCCGTGGCGTCATTCACGTTATCGACCGACGGACGGACGAGGAGATTTCGCCGGACCCGAACGGTGACGGGTCGCTGTCGGTCGATTGGTAATCGAAAGCACTTTTCTTCCCCCCTGTTAACGGTGATTCGAGCGGGGGTGGCTGAGCCTGGCCAAAAGCGGCGGACTTAAGATCCGCTCTCGTAGGAGTTCGCGAGTTCAAATCTCGTCCCCCGCACTTGTGCCGAGTCACGAAGTGACGAGTGCCAAGTGCGGCCAAGAGATTTGAATCAGGGAGCGAACGAACGTGAGCGACCGTGGGTCAAATCTCGTCCCCCGCACTCACTCCAGATTACGTACTGAGGTATATAACGGAAACCGAGTAACCGATACCACGTGACGTGGCAGGAGATAAACCTCGAAGCGGTCGAACGACGGCGTGACCACCTCTTCGACCGATTCGGTACGGCACCAATCGTCGAGCGGCACGACACACCAGACCCAGACGAGTTCGAAGACTGGGTAGAGATGTCCAACGAGGGATACATCGGGAGTGCGTACGCGCTCGTCAGGCGGCCACCAGACGAACTTTCGCCACTGACCGAATCGATGGCGGTCGAGAAACCGGAGCGAGAACGCGTCCTGTTGATTCTCGGGCGGGGAAGTTCCAAGTGGGGCGTCCCCGGCGGCGGACAGGAAGGCGACGAGACGATGGAAGCGACCGTGAAACGTGAAACCGACGAGGAAGTCGGGATATCGGTCTCGCTGACGGGACTCGATCATCTGCGCCACGAAATCGCCACCTGTGAGGGGTACGACGAGCGACTCCACGTGCTGCGAGTGTTCTTTCAGGCCGAATACGAGGGCGGGTCGATTACGACCCAACCCGGTGAGCTGAACGGCGCGGCGTGGTTTGCGACGCCACCAGCCGAAAACCGGTTGCTGCCGTCTACGCGGCGCTTGCTCGAAAACTGGACTCCCGACTGAGATTCGTATTGCCAAATGATAACACGCCGAACACGCTATCTCGCTGCCCCGCGAATACACACGAATGGGATCGACGCGAAAACACGACTACTCGGATGGGCAGGGGTTCGACGACCCCTACAGGGGGTTCGACCTCGACCCACCGGAGTTTCGCCTGAATGGCCGTCAGATAGACCCTGCGGACAACCATGTACTGGCAGAGTTCGTGGATGAATCGCAGGTCGTCCCCGACGACGTGGACGTGGCGGCGCTGGTCGAGATTGGACTGACGTACGTGGAACTCGGCGAGTACGAGCAAGCCATCGATAGCTTCACGCGAGCAATCGTCTACGGGGAAGAAGACTCGGAGCAGGTACAGGAGGCGCTGGTGAACAAGGGAGTCGCCCACGCGCAACTCGAAGAGTACGACGAGGCAATCGGTGCCTACCGCGACGCGCTACGTATCAACGGCGATAACGACCACGCCGCGACCGCCGAGACGAACCTCGCCTACGCGATGTGGGAAGACGGCGACTCGTCGCACCCGCTGGAACACGCCGAGCGGGCGGTCGAACTCGACGCACACGTGCCGCACGCGTGGTACAATCGCGGGTACTTCCTGCTCGAACGGGGACTCGCCGAAGAGGCGGTTCGCTGCTTCGAAAACGCCATCACGCTCGGGATGCGCAACAGGTGGGTCTACGAAGAGCGTGCCCGCGCCTACGAGTTACTCGGCGAGCACGAACGGGCCGAAATCGAGCGTGCGATGGAAGATATCACCCGGATTCCCACGGATGGGGGCCACACAGAGCAAGGCGAATAGACCCGCCGCCCCAAACTCTTTGACGCCTCGCGTAATAATATGTAATTAGCTATGCACCCACCGATTTCGCCCTCTCGGTTCGACCTGACGCTCGCCGTGATGGCGGCGTTCGTCCTCGGGGGCGGCACCCTCGGCGTGTTGCTCAGCATCCCGCTGTACCTCGGGATGAGCAGCGGTGCAACTGGGGCGGCAGCGGTGGCCGTCGTCACGACGATTTCTGAATTGTAGTCGTGTCTTTGTTATCGGTCCTGATATTCAGACAGTCAGGACTTTATCAGAGATTTGCCTGTCACACGGTAGCATGAAATTCGCTACGGTCGTGCCGAAGGTACTCAGGCGGAGTTACCTTCGGAAATTCCTACTCGTCGTCGTCGCCGTTGCGGTAGTGTTGGGCGGGCTAGGAGTCTACGTGTCCGGAACCGTGGGCACGGAGGTCAGAGCGGATGCGCACTCCGACCTCGAACTGGTGGCATCGTTGGAGGCCGAAAAACTCGCAAATTGGGTCGATGGCTACACGCGCACGGCACGGATGCTCTCGGAGTTCGAAGCAGTCCGGTCGGGTAATCCGGACGAAATCGAACCCGTCCTCGACATGGAAAAAGAGCGCCTCCCGCCCGAAGTGCTCGCTATCCACTACGTGAAGCCGTCGAACCGAGACATCGTCCGGAGTACGGACTCGACGCTGGAGACGAAGACGATGGAGGACCTCGACATCTCGTGGGCGGTCGGGTCGCTCACGATGCTCGACCCCAGCGGCGTGGCTATCTCTGAGGTCTACCGCTACGCCGGCGGCGAGCGCATCGCCTTCATGAGTCCGGTCGAAGGACAGGACGCGGCCGTCGTCGTCGTGGTCGATGCGACCCGGCACGCCGAGGCACTGAACGAACCTATCAAAGGCTCGCACACGCGCGTCGTCAACTCGAAAGGCGTGATTGCCATCGACAAGTACGGCAAGAACGTCCTGCGATTGTACAACGACGGCGATGAGACCCCCGGACTCGATGCGGCACAAGAAGGGAGGTCGGGCGTGCTGAATCGGGACGGAACGCTCGTCGCCTACGCCCCCGTCGAGGGAACCGAGTGGGCGGTCCTCATCGAATCGCCGCCCGCACAGACCTACGCCGTCGCCTCCTTCGTCGAAGAACAGGTGACGGTTCTCATCGCGGTCGCCCTCGGCGGACTCGCGCTGGTCGGCCTGAGCATGGGTGGCGGAACGGTTCGGTCGCTCCGTCGTCTCCGCAGGCGTGCCGAAGCACTGTCGAGCGGCGACCTCGACGTGGACCTGACTACCAGCAGAGTAGACGAGTTTGGCGCACTCACGGGGGCGTTCGCCGAGATGCGTGACTCGTTACAAGCGAGGATTCAAGAGGCAGAACGAGCACAGCAAGACCTCGCCACTGCGGCGGCCGACTACCGCGAGACGATGGAAGATGCCGCGGACGGCGACCTGACCGTCCGAACAGACGTCACGCCACAGGACGAGGCGATGGCGGCCGTCGGCGACGGTATCGACGCGATGCTCTCGGACCTCGAAGCGACGATTGGCAAGGTGGCGTCGTTCGCGGCGACCGTCGAAGAGACCGGCGAGCGCGTCACCGCCGGAACCGAAGAAGTGACCGCGGCATCCGAGCGCGTCGGGCGAGCGACCGCCGATATCTCCGAGGGAGCGGGCGAACAGGCGTCGCTCCTCGACGAGGTGTCCTCCGAGATGCAAGACCTCTCGGCGACGGTCCAAGAGGTCGCCGCCTCGGCCGACGAACTCGCCGAACTCGCCAGCGACGCGAGCGAACACGGTTCGGTCGGTCGAACCGCGACCGAAGACGTACATGAGGAGATGGTCGAAATCGACGAGCGAATCGTCGCCGCGACCGACGGCGTGGAAGCGCTGCGGGAGGAAGTCGCCCAAATCAGCGACGTCGTGGACCTCATCGAAGACATCGCCGACCAGACGAACCTGCTCGCGCTCAACGCCTCTATCGAGGCCGCCCGCGCCGGCGACGCCGGTGCCGGATTCGCCGTCGTCGCACAGAGCGTCAAGGAACTGGCGGGCGAGACGGCCGATGCGACCACCGAGATTGCCGAGTCGATTTCGGAGGTCGAGACCACTGCCGACGAGACCGTCGCCGAAGTGCACGCCGCCCGCGAACAGGTCGATGTCGGCGTCGAGACGGTCGAAGACGGGAAGGCCGCCATCGACGAAGCGGTCGAACAACTGGACGAAGTCGATATCGGCGTCGCCGCAATCGACGACGCGGCGGCGACCCAAGCGACGGCCGCGCAGTCGGTCGCACGACTGGCCGACGAGGCCGCGTCGATTGCCTCCGAAGCGCAGTCCGAATCCGCGGCCGTCGCGGACGCCGCCAGCGAACAGAACGACGCGATGCTCGGCGTCGCAAGCGAGATGCAAGAACTCTCCGAGGTGACCGAAGAGCTTCGGTCGCTCGCAGACAGATTCGACGTTTCGGCCGACGCGAGCGAGGACGTGGAACTGGGCGCAGAGCTGGTCGGTGAGGACGCCGCAGAGTCGTTGGCCCCCAGCGACGAAACCGTCTCGTCGCCGACGATGTCCGAACTCGCCGCCGACGGGGCTGGAAGGGGTGACGGCAGTGCTGGAAACGACGACAGCGGGGCTGGCAGCGACGGCGAGTCAGGCGAATAGAATTCGTCGTCCCGCCGGCTGGATTTTCTCCGTGGTCGATGGAGACTTCGTATTCGATGTGGAGAGTGGACGGAGTGTTCAAAAACGACGGTCGCGCGGCTCAGTGGGTGAGTGTTTCAGAAAGGGATGGGCAGCCGCACGGGAGCGGCCCGTGCGGCGATGCCGCCCTAAATTTGGTCCCCGCTGACGCTTCGGCCCTCCAGATCGAAGCGTCACATGAAAGGTCCGCGGCAATATACTTAAACGTGCCGCCACGCCGCGATTTGTCGCTCGTTTCGACCATAGACGGGCTGACACAACGGGCTTTTCTCTCGGGAGTGCTTTGAGTCCGCCATGAGCGAAGAGGACGAACTTTCCGGTCGAGTCCGACGCGCCTTCGGCGACCACGGGTCGTTCGAGCACGCGAGCGGGCGAACGTTCGAGTCGGTGACGACGCCGTTCGACGGGAGCGTCACCGCCGCCGAGTTGGAGAACGGACACGTCGAGTTCGATATCGTCGTTCGCGTACCGATGCTCTCGGCGGTGGTCGAGGAGGGTGTCGCCGACGTGGTCGAAGATGGCTGGTACGAGACGTTCGAACTCCGAATGGAGGACGCCGGCGGCGTGACCGCGAAGGAACACGACCTCGTCCCCGAGGTCCGACGGAGCGGCGGGGAGGCCGTCGTTCGCGTCACCTTTACCGACATCAACGAACGCCGCGGCGTGGACGATGCGGGCGCAGTCATCGACTACGTCGAGGGGACGTTCGTCCAGGGAATCATCCCCGGCTACGATTACACCGAACCAGTGTCGAGCATCCTCGACCAAGCCAGAGAGACCGCCGGCGCAGGGTTCTGAGCGGACCGGAGTCTCAGGTCTGAGCAGACTGAAGCCTCACCGACTCACGCGAAAGAAAAGAGCGTCGGGGTGGACTGTAGGTTTCGTCAGTCCATTGCGATGTACGTCTGTGTGTCTTCGATACCTTCGACGGACTGGATGCCGCCGGCAATCTCTTTGACGTTCGCGGGCGACTCCACGTCTACTTTGACGATGAAGTCGATGTCGCCGGCGACGATGTGGACGCTCTCGATGCCGTTATCGACGTCGAGCAACGCCGCTTTCAACTCGTCGATGCTCCCGGAGACGGCCGAGGCTTTCACCATGATGTAGGCGTGAACCACGGTCAGACACCTCCCGTCGCCGCGGCGACTTCGTCACCGACGAGTAGTTGTCGAACGTCGTTGAGCACGTCGAATTCGGCGAGGACCGCGACTCTGTCACCCGTTTCGAGCGATTCGTCGGGGAGCGGGATACCCATCGGTTTGTCTTTCTTGCCGAACGCCAGCAACCGTGCCTGCGAGGGCAGCGCGACTTCGCCGATGCTGTACCCGTTCATCGGCGAGTTTTCGGTCACCGTCACGAGGATGACCTGCAGGCTTTTGGCGATGTCGGCAATCGCCTGAATCGACCCGCCGAGGAGTGCGTTCTTCGCCCCAATCGCACCGAGGCGCTCGGGGTAGACGATTTCGTCCACCTCTTTGGCGTACTTTTGGTACACCTCTTCGCGGTAGTCTTCGTCCACGCGGAGCACCGTTCGACAGCCGAAGTGCTTGGCGATCATACAGGCAGCGAAGTTCACGTTGAGGTCCGCCGTGAGCGCCCCGAAGGCGTTGGCGTCCTCGATACCCGCTTCGAGCAACGTCTCTTCGTGAGAGCCGTCGCCTTCGACGACTTCGAATCCCATGTCTCGGGCGCGACTCGCCCGGTCACGGTCTAATTCGACGAGTGTGACCTCGTGGCCCTCTTCGCGGAGAACGCGCGCTGTTCGAAGCCCAACCCGACCAGAACCAATGATAACGAACCGCATGCGAATAGGGTATGACGGCGGAGGCAAATAACCTTACCCCGCGGGAGTCGAATCGGGTGGTTCGAACGGGAGCAAGGCTTTTGCACCGAGTGATAGAATATCTCACACATGGTTCATGCGTTTATCATGGTGAAAACGGGCGCCGGTGAGTCCGAACAGTTGCTCGCTCCCATCCGCGAGTTGGAGACGGTTTCGGAAGCCCACATCGTCGCGGGCGCGTACGACATCATCGCCGAGGTCAAAGCGGACGCCGTCTACGAGGTACTGAAAACCGCCTCCAGCAGGGTCCAAGGGCTGCAAGGCGTCACCGACACGAAGACGTACATCTCGCTCGACGAGTAGCGGGCGCTCAGCGGTCGATGTGGGACGGGCCGTGTTTCTCGACGAACTCCATCACTTCGGCACGCTGGGCTTCGAGTTCCGGCGTGTGCTCTGCGTACACGTAGTCGAACAACTCGTCGGGACCGGGTTCGTCGGCAGCCTCTGCGACGCTCACCGCCTCTCGAAGCTCTTCGTCGGCATCGTCGTACATCGACTCGATGAGTTCGTCGTCGGCGATGTCGCGTGTTCGACAGAACTCCTCGAACCGTTCGAGCGGGTCACGACGGCGCCACTCGGGCATGTCCTGTTGTCCGTCGCGGTAGCGCGAGGGGTCGTCCGCGGTCGTGTGCGGTCCCTGTCGGTAGGTGAGGCTCTCGATGAGCACCGGGTTGCCGTCGCGGGCGTGTTCGAGGGATTTCTCGACGACTTCTCTCACTGCGAGCGGGTCGTTCCCATCGACTTGAATCCCCTCGATTCCGTAGGCTTCGGCCTTGACCGCGATGGATTCACTGGCCGTCTGCTTTTCCTGTGGAAGTGAAATCGCCCACCCGTTGTTCTCACAGAAGAAGACGACGGGCGCGTCGAACACGCCGGCGAAGTTCAGACCCACGTGGAAGTCGCCCTCTGAAGTCGCACCGTCGCCGAAACAGACGAGTGCGGCGTAGTCGTCGTCGGTGTAGTTGGAGGCCATACCGACGCCGGCGGCGTGGGGAATCTGACTGGCAATCGGGACCGCCTGCGGGAAAATCGGCAGTCCGTGGTCGGACTCGTACTCCGAATATCCACGGCGGAACAGGAACATGTCGCTCGGCGGGACGCCGCGAGCCAGTTGGAGCGCGTTGGAGCGATAGGTCGGCAACAACACGTCGTCCTCGCGCATGGCGTGGGCCGCCCCGATTTGCGAGGCTTCCTGACCCCGATAGGGCGGATAGCCGCTCATCCAACCGCGTCGTTGGAGGGCTAGTGCGCGCTCGTCGAATCGGCGCGCTCGAATCATGTCGCGGAGCGCAGCGCGGGCATCGTCCTCGGTGAAGTCGGTGTCGGCCAACCCGCGCTCGTCGATGAGTCGATGCATAGCGATTTCTCACGCTCCTTCATGATAAACATCACCACTCAGAAACAGATTCACCACACGACAGTCGGTTCGACCGACGCGTACGTCCGGGAACGACAGGCCAAAGACGCCTCACTCCGTAGCGCGGGTATGGTCTCAGTCGTCTCCCTCGTCCTCATGGGGGTCGTCATCCTCTTCCACACGCTCATCGCGGCGGTCATGACGCGTTTTTTCCGCCTCCGCCTGAGCACCCAGTGGGGGTACATCGTCTACTCCCTGCTTCTCATTCCACTGGTGCTGTTCTTCTCGACGCTCGTCTTCACGGGCGTCCTCGGCATCGGTGTCAACCTCGGAAGTCCGGCCGCCGCCATCGGCGTGATGATTGGGATGCCGCTCGTGCTCGGCTTTACCATCGACACGCTGTACGTCCCGCCGCCGGAAGAGTACGAGAATATGCCCGACTCGCGGTAGCTAGTTGGCTTGTTCGAGAATCTCTTCGAGCGCCGCTTCGACAGCGTCGAGGACGTCTTCTGGCGCTTGCGTCGCATCGACGCGGACGAACCGCTCCGGTTCGGCCTCGATGAGTCGTTCGTAGTTCGCACGCACGTCCGCGAGGTACGCGGCCTGTTCGAACTTGTTGGTCGAACCGCTTCGCGCCGCGGCCGTCTCCGGGTCCACGTCGAGGTAGATGGTCTTGTCCGGGGTGCGCGAGAAGGCGGCGTGGATGCCCATGATGTACTCCATCGGGCGGTCGAGGTCGGTGTCGCGGAGCGAGGCGGCTTGGTAGGCGTAGCGCGAGTCGGAGTAGCGGTCGGAGATGACGAGTTCGCCGTCGGCGAGGTTCGGCCGAATCACGCGCGAGAGATGGTCTGCGTGGTCGGCAGTGAAGAGAAAGAGCGTCGCCAACGGGTCGGCGTCGTCGTCCGCGATAGCGCGGTTGACCGCCTCACCGTACCACGAATCGTCCGTCGGCTCGCGGGTGAAGACCGCGTCGGGGTAGGTGTCGTGGAGGGCCTCCCAGACGGTGGTCTTTCCGCTCCCGTCGAGTCCTTCGAGGGTGATGAGCATACCTCCTCTGAGACCCCCCGCACGAAAAAGCGCCCCGAACCTCGGTGGGTGTCGTCACCGAGCGCGCTCGAACGGCTCTTCGACCTCGCCCACTCAGGACCTCGAATGCCTTGCCGTCGGAGCGTTATCGGGCGAAATACACCGGTATCGCCCGTTAGCTTTACCGTCATTCCGTCGAACATTATGGCATGAACGTGCTTGTCGTCGGCGGCAGTGGATTCATCGGAACACACCTGTGCCGAGAGCTATCCTCGCGCGGACACGACGTGACAGCGCTGTCACGGGACCCCAGCAGTGCGGACCTCCCAGACGGTGTCGAGGGAGTCGCAGGCGATGTCACGGACTACGACTCCATCGCGGACGCGTTCGACGGGAAGGACGCGGTGGTGAACCTCGTCGCCCTCTCGCCGCTGTTCGAACCGAAAGGCGGCAACAAGATGCACGATATCATCCACCGGCAGGGCACCGTGAACGCCGTCAACGCGGCCGAAGAACACGGCGTCTCTCGATTCGTCCAGATGAGTGCACTCGGTGCCGACCCGAACGGCGATACCGCGTACATCCGGTCGAAGGGCAACGCCGAGAGAGCGGTCACCGACTCCGACCTCGACTGGGTCATCTTTCGACCCTCCGTCGTCTTCGGCGACGGCGGCGAGTTCGTCTCCTTCACGAAACGGCTCAAAGGGATGTTCGCACCGGGAGTCCCGCTCTACCCGCTTCCCGGAAACGGAAAGACGCGATTCCAACCGATTTGGGTCGGCGACCTCGTGCCGATGCTCGCGGACGCAGTCGAAGACGAGGCGCACGTCGGACAGACGTACGAGATTGGCGGACCGGAAGTACTCACCCTCCGCGACATCACGGAGATGGTGTACGACGCCGAGAACAAGTCGGTCTCGATCGTCCCGCTGCCGATGGCGCTCGCGGGGGTCGGTCTCACCGTCTTGGGTGCGGTGCCGGGGTTCCCCATGGGACCCGACCAGTACCGGTCGCTCCAGTTCGACAACACGACCACCGACAACCAAATCGGAGCCTTCGATGTCACCGGTGCAGACATGAAAACTCTCCAACAATACCTCGCTGAGCGTACCTGATTTTCGGGGTGCGCGCAAGCGGTCCGATTAACCTCATATAAAAACCGCAATTTTATCCCCGTTAGTAAACGGCCAAAAAGTATAATGGTAGGTTAACGACCGCCCTCCGTCCCCCGTTTTTTCCACCCAACGTGTCTACGTAGGTACACTTATTCATCACAACGCTTATAGTCACGTTAGTACTGGCATTCACGCAATGGCGAGGGGACCGAACCTATGAAGCTTGCAATGATCGGATTCGGGCAAGCTGGTGGAAAAATCGTCGACAAATTTGTCGAATACGACCGCCAACGCAACGCGGGCATCGTCCGCGCGGCCGTCGCAGTCAACTCTGCGAAAGCCGACTTGCTCGGATTGAAAAACATCCCGAAGGACCAGCGCGTCCTCATCGGCCAGTCCCGCGTGAAGGGACACGGGGTCGGTGCGGACAACGAACTCGGCGCGGAAATCGCCGAGGAAGACATCGACGAAGTACAGGGTGCGATCGACAGCATCCCCGTCCACGAAGTGGACGCCTTCCTCGTCGTCTCTGGTCTCGGTGGTGGCACCGGCTCCGGCGGTGCGCCCGTGCTCGCAAAGCACCTCAAGCGCATCTACACCGAACCCGTCTACGGGCTCGGTGTGCTCCCCGGCTCCGACGAAGGTGGCATCTACACCCTGAACGCCGCACGCTCGTTCCAGACGTTCGTCCGCGAGGTAGACAACCTCCTCGTGTTCGACAACGACGCGTGGCGCAAGACCGGCGAGTCCGTCCAAGGCGGCTACGACGAAATCAACGAAGAGATCGTCAACCGCTTCGGCGTGCTCTTCGGCGCGGGTGAGGTCACCGACGGCCAGGAAGTCGCAGAGAGTGTCGTTGACTCCTCCGAAATCATCAACACGCTCGCTGGCGGCGGCGTCTCCACCGTCGGCTACGCGTCCGAAGGTGTCGAACCCAAGAAGAAGAGCGGCGGCCTGTTGTCCCGCATCACCGGCGGCAACGAGACCGACGACAACCTCGACACCGCTCACACCACCAACCGAATCACGAGCCTCGTGCGCAAGGCCGCACTCGGCCGCCTGACCCTCCCGTGTGAAATCGAAGGCACCGAGCGCGCACTCCTCGTCTTGGCTGGCCCACCGGAGCACCTGAACAGAAAAGGCATAGAGCGCGGGCGGAAGTGGATCGAGGAGCAGACCGGTTCCATGGAAGTTCGCGGCGGTGACTACCCGATTCCGGGTGCCAGTAAGGTCGCCAGTGTCATCCTGCTCTCGGGCGTGACGAACGTCCCGCGCATCAAAGAGCTGCAGCAAGTCGCTATCGAAGCGCAGGACAACATCGAAGAGATTCGAGAGGAGAGCGATTCCAACTTGGAGAACCTCGTAAACGATGACGAAGACGAACTGGAGTCGCTTTTCTAAGCTGGCGTTCGCACTCGTCGTGCTCCTGTCGGTCGTTGCGGTCCCGGCAGGTGCCGTCAGCGTCGCGTCCGAGGACGTTCCCTCGGAAGCGGCCGTTGGCGACCAGGTGACGGCATCCGTCACCCTCGACGAGTTGTATCAGAACCCACAGCTCGAATCGTGGACCCTCGCTGGGAACACGGAACTGGAGTCCGTGACGTGGACCGTCACGTACTACGACCAGACGGGTGCGAAAGTCGGCCAGGAGTCCTTCGACGGGCAGAACTTCACCGGTGGCGAAATCGCCGCCGCTGACGGGACGAGCGAAGTCGAAGTCAAAGTGACCGGGACGGTGCCGGAAGTCGAGGAGTACTCCTACGACCCCGCCCAGTCCTTCACGGTCATGTCGCTCAACCAGACCCGCGAAGGCGGTTCCAGCAACGACATCGGTTCGTGGAGCGCGACCCACAACACCGACGAGAGCGCGGCCGCGCGGACAGCGTTAGATTCGGCCGAGGCGGCGATTGCAACGTCGAGCGGCAACACCCAGGAGGCCGAGCAGTCGTTCAACAACGCCGTCGATGCCTACAACAGCGGTAACTTCGACCTCGCAACGACGCTGGCCGAAGAGGCCGAGACGCGCGCGAACCAAGCAGACCAATCGAGCCAAACGACTCAACTGCTCATCTACGCGGTGGGCGGACTCGTCGTCGTCGGCCTGCTCGTCGGTGGATTCCTCTACTGGCGCTCCCAGCAGGACACCTACGACAAACTGGGCTGATTCTCGTGCGGGTCGTCGTCCCGTTCGGGGTTCGCTCCCCGAAGACGCGACTCGACTCTCTCTTCTCACTCGAAGAACGGCGCGAACTCGCAGTGGCGATGCTCCGCGACGTGCTCGACGCGCTCTGCGGCCACGACCCGGTCGTCGTCGCGGACGCCCCGTTCGAGGCGTCGCTCGACGTTCCCGTCGAACTGGACGACCGCCCGCTGACCGAGGCGGTCGCGGCGCGACTCGGCGGCGACGAACCAATCGCCGTCGTCATGTCGGACCTCGCGCTGGCGACGCCCGAATCGATTTCCAGACTGTTCGAAACGCGGGGCGATATCGTCGCCGCACCCGGTCTCGGCGGCGGGACGAACGCGCTCGTCGTGCGACACCCTGAGTTCACCGTCGATTACCACGGCGCGTCGATTCGTGACCACCGCCGAATCGCGCGCGATATCGGCGCGACGATGACCGAACTCGACTCGATGCGGTTGGCCATCGATATCGACGAGCCGAGAGACCTCGCAGAGGTTCTCATCCACGGTGAAGGCCACGCTCGGGCGTGGCTCGTCGAAGCAGGCGTCGAACTGCACGACTCAGGAAGTCGGGTGACCAGCCGCCGAAATCGCCGATAGGTCCTTAGTGTATGCCAACAAATAGCAAGTGGCGCGGTGATAGACGTGTGCCCGGCGGGAACTGAGGCCACGCGTGCCGCGCCCTCCCGTGCCGTCGCCGAGACGACGCGTGAGGCGGAGTGGACCGAATTGCAGTGTGGGATAATCAGCAATTCGACAGCAAGTCGTCTTGCACGCAACACCGCTCTTCGGTGAGTCGGGAAGTGTCTGGCACCACCACTCGACTCCATTTCGATTCGACGACCGACCACGAGTGACACGTTTTTGAGGGTCCACGACAGACCGAGAGGTATGTTTGTGGGTGCAGACGAGTACGACATCGAACTCGACATCGACCCGGCCGCTGTCGAGCGATTGCTGGCAGTCACTCCCGACGACGTGTCGGCACCCACGTCGCTGTCGTTCTCGCGGAACGTCTTCATCCCGCTCACGACGGCGTGTCGCTACACCTGCACCTACTGCACCTACTACGACGTGCCGGGCGAGGCGACGCTCATGTCGCCCGAGGAAATCCGCACGGCCGTCAGGCGCGGCGCGGACGCCGGGTGTACCGAGGCTCTGTTCACCTTCGGCGACGACCCCGACGAGCGCTACACCGAAATCCATCGCCAACTCGACGAGTGGGGCTACGAGAGCATCCGCGACTACCTCTATCGGGCCTGCGAAATCGCGCTCGAAGAAGGGTTGCTCCCGCACTCGAACCCCGGCGACCTGACCCGCGAGTCGTTCGAGATGCTCGCGCCCGTCAACGCGAGTATGGGCGTGATGCTGGAGACGACCGCCGACGTGGCCGCCCACTCCGGCGGCCGCCGAAAGACGCCCGGCCAGCGACTCAACACCATCCGCGCCGCGGGCGAGGTCGGCATGCCCTTCACGACCGGCATCCTCGTCGGTATCGGCGAGACGTGGCGCGACCGAGCGGAAAGTCTCCTTGCGATTCGGGAACTCCACGAGCGGTACGGACACGTACAGGAAGTCATCGTCCAGAACGTCGTCCCCAACGAGCGGTCGTCGTTCGAGCGCCCGTCGCTCGAAACGATGCGCCGCGTGGTTGCGATGGCCCGCGTCGCCCTGCCCGAAGAGATTTCGGTGCAAGTGCCACCGAACCTCTCGAACGCGACGGAACTCGTCGAGTGCGGCGTCGATGACCTCGGCGGCGTCTCGCCGGTCACTGACGACTACATCAACCCGGACTACGCGTGGCCCGCACTCGAAGAACTCGTCGAGATTGCCGATTCGGCGGGTGTGCCGCTCGAAGAGCGACTGCCCGTCTACAACCGGTTCCTCCCTGACGCGTTCAGAAGTGAGGACGACGATGTCGCGTCCGGGGCAGACGACGGCGCGTGGCTTCGCACGCCCATCGCCGACCGCCTCGAAGAGAACGACGTGCACGGGTCGCGCCTCCGCGACGTTGCACGCGGCGAGGGACCGCTCGCGCTTCCAAAACTATCCTGACTGACACCAGCACTCAGATGCCGAACCACTCGGGCATCCGCTTGCGGAATCCCGTGTAGAAGAGTGCGATAGCGACGCCGACGGCGACGAACACGCGAATCGCGCCGTCGAAGGCGAGAAAGCCGGGGACGAACAAGAGCAGCGTCAACGCGAGGTCTTCGGGCGCGCCGTCGTACCGGACGATGTACTTCGGGCGAAGCCAGCGACGAAGTGGATGGACGTACACCGCCCGCGGAGACGTTCGATTCCACGGCCGCAACTCGTCGCCTGCGCCGAACCAGTCCGTGATGGAGTGCACTCCCGCAGAGAGGAAGAAGAACGCGACAGCGACGAGGAGCGGCCCCGGAAAAGCAAGTGCGAACGCGCCGACGAGAAGTCCGGCCACGGTGTAGTAGACGGGAAAGTGCAGGCTCTTGCGGTGGGTACCGACGAACAGGTCAACGTCGGGGAAGACGCCGCCGACGAGCGCGGCAATCGCCGCGACCGTTGCGAACTCGGGGGCGACCACGACGAGCGCGGTTGCGAGCGACAGGCCCGCCGCGGCGTGCGTCGTCGCCATCATCGCACTCGCACCTTCATCGCACTCGTCCCTCAGTCATCCGCCGCCGCGGGCGAGTCTTGGTTCGTCAACATCGGCGTGCCGTCGGCCCGCGGCCCGAGCATCGGCCCGTGCGGCCCGTCGTCGATGTCGAGCGGGCGGCGCGTCCGGTAGTCGGTCGAGCGCTCGACCGGGTGGCGGCCGATTGCGGTTATCATCTCGACGTAGTCGTCGAACGAGCGGAACTCGCCGAACTCGCCGCCGGCGCGCTTGGTAATCTCCTCGGAGAGAATCGTCCCCATCAGGTCGTCCGCGCCGCAGTTGAGCAGTTTCAGCGCTTTCGCGTTGCCGAACTTCACCCACGAGGACTGGATGTGCTCCACGTTGTCTAAGAAGAGGCGCGCGACGGCAATCATGAGTTCGTCTTCGTCGTCCGACGCGCCGCCCGTGACGAGGCCGCGGTCGTAGAGCGGCGTGTTCTGGTAGACGAACGAGAGCGGGACGAACTCCCTGATGCCGCCGTAGCGGTCCTGCAAGTCGCGGACGACTTTCAAGTGGCGCACGCGGTGCATCTCGTTCTCGACGTGGCCGTACATGATAGTCGCGGTCACGTCCAACCCGGCGTCCATCGCGCCTTCCATCCCGGCGACCCACTCGTCGGTGCCGATTTTGCCCGGGCAAATCACGTCGCGCACCTCGGGGACGAGAATCTCAGCGGCGGTTCCGGGAGCGCTGTCGAGGCCCGCGTCCGCGAGTCGGCGATACACGTCTTCGTAACTCCAGTCGGTGCCGCGTTTGGCGTGATGAGCCTCTTCGGGTGTCATCGAGTGGACGTGGACGCCATCGACGGACATCGCGTCCAACTGGGTGGTGTAGCTCACAGGGTCGGCGTCGTACACCGCGGGCGGTTTGTAGTTCACCTCCGCGGCGGGGTTGTCGTAGGATTCGAGAATCTCGCGGTGTTCCTCGTCGAGGACGAGCGCCGGGTGGAGGCCGGAGACGGAGGTGACCTCGTAGATTCCCATATCGACCGCGCGTTCGACGATTTCGCGCGACTCCTCGGGCGACTTGGTAAAGCCCGAGTGTTCGATATCCGAATCCGATTCGAACAAGTGGGCGGTGTTCTTGAAGTTGCAGAACAGGCACCCGGTCGTACACGCCGTCGTCACGTTGTTGTTCAAATTGGCGACGAACGTTACCTCGTCGCCGACCATCTCGGCGCGTCGGCGGTCGGCCGCTTCGAGGACGAGTTCCTTTCGAACGGGGTCGATACCGTCGAACTCGGTTCCGGTCGTCATCAGTTCGACGCCGTCATCGACGGTGAGTCGTGCCCCCGCTCGCGCCTTCTGCAAGGCGTTTTCGAACGACTGGTCGGTTTCGGGAAGGTGCTCGAATCCGAAGTCGTCGCGTGGGGGACCAGCCATGTTAGAGAGCCACGACCCACGGTCGTAAAAACGGGGCGGTCCCGGTGGCCTCCGCCGGAGTCGAAATCACGCGACTCCGTGCGGTCCGACGCAGAGAAAGGATTAGGCCACCGGGTTGCATGGGTTCAGCCATGTCACAACCATCGCTACAGGACGACAACGAGAGCATCCTCTTCTCGGCGCTCGTCGGCGCGGCCGTGAGCGTCGTCGTCTCGTTCATCCCCTTCTCTCCGATTCTGGGCGGCGCAGTCGCCGGCTATCTCACCGGAAGCGACCGTGACCTCGCGCTCAAATCCGGCGCGCTCTCGGGCGTCTTCCTGAGCCTCGTCGGTCTCGTCATCGGTGCCATCGTCTTCCTGTTCTTCAGTTTCTTCGCCATCTTCGCGCCGTCAGAAGTCGGACTTGGTCTCCTCGGCTTCGCCGTTATCGGCCTGTTCGTCTTCGCCCTCACGCTGC
Source organism: Haloferax namakaokahaiae (assembly GCF_042663225.1). Classification (NCBI taxonomy): domain Archaea; kingdom Methanobacteriati; phylum Methanobacteriota; class Halobacteria; order Halobacteriales; family Haloferacaceae; genus Haloferax; species Haloferax namakaokahaiae. The sequence goes on from NZ_JBHTAA010000001.1 coordinate 671,732, forward strand.
TCTACACCGTCGGTCTCAGCGCCCTCGGTGGCTACCTCGGCGCGTACCTGCACGAAGAGTTCGCCTGAGAGTCACACCACTCTACGACTCTCGCCAGTGCGAAGTGGTTCGCGTTCCAGACCGTCGGGGACAGGCCCAATTAGCTATTTTGCGCTCGCGCCCCCACATCGAAGTCCAATGTCCGACGACACCGAAGCGGACGTGACCGACCGCGACCCCGACATCGAAGACGACGAGGGCCACGGAATCACCGTCGAAGGTGGTGGCGACGCCGGTGCCTCGTCGCCCGAAGAGAGCGAGGAAATCGACGCGGAGAACCCGGACGAAGCCGAGGAACCGGACGAGGAAGACGAGATGCGGGCCGAGGAAGCAAAAGAGACCGAGAACGTCGATAACCACCGCGACGAGGAACCGTTCTACTCCTGAATCGTCGAGGGCGGCCCCCCCGACTTCGTCGCCGAATCGGGGTTCGGGGGTCAGCGCTCTCGTCGCCAGCGACCCGGCTCTTCGCCGTGGAACTCGCCGCGTGCCTCGCGCTCGTACGGCCAGAACGTCAAGGCGGTGATGGCGACGAAGAAGAGCGCGACGAGTCCGGCGATGAACACCCCCGAGATTCCCGGTACCGACGCCGTGACGGTCCACGGTTCCGACGGGGCGTAGAGCGTGATTCGAAAGACCCACGCGAGCCCCAGCAAGACGAAAATCGCGTAATAGACGCGCCGAAGTCGGCGACCGACGGCCTCCCGGAACGACACTTTCAACGTCGGCGTCCGGAGGTCCGCCGCGAGTTCGACGCGCCACGCTTCGAGGGGGGCGTCGCTGGGGTCGAAGGCGTTTGCGAACACGTTCTCTTCGAGCAGTCGAATCCGGGCGCGACTCGCGTCGAAAGTGCGGTAGCGCCGCACGTCGAACAGCAAGAAGAGCACGACACCGAGCAACCCGATGAGCAACAGGTAGGCAGAAGAGTCGGGTCCCTGAAACGCGAGCGCCAAGACGACGGTGACGAGGACGATAGCCCAGTCGGTCGTGAGGTCGAGTCGCGTGAGGAGATTCCCCGATTGCGACACCTCGCCGCGATAGTAGTGCGGGATGAGCGAGAGAAACTCGTCGCGCTCGGCCCCCGCCTGTGCTGCGACCGCTCTCGCTTCGGTCGTCGTCGCGTCGAACTCGTCCGAGTTCTGGTCTGCCATCAGCCACCACCCGGGGCGGCCGCGTGCAGTCGGCGCTCGGTGACGAGTCGGGTGACAGAGGGGGTGTGTAACATCGGTTACAGTTGGCTCCGAATCGGGATGAACTACTCGCGTCTCGTCCCGCTAGAGGCCGAGAATATACACGTCCGTGGATACTACTCGCGTCGAGACTCCGAAGATGCGCACAGAAGTGGAAGGTTCTTAGTGGGTGGCCGACACAGGAGCGACCATGACCAGCGTGAAGGACTTTCGCGTCGAGGAGGAACCGACGGCGACGGACCTCGGCCGGGGCCGCTTCGTCTTCACCGACCGCTACTCCGTCTTCGACTGGGGCGAGATGCCCGACCACATCCCGAGCAAGGGCGCGAGTCTCTGTCTGATGGGCGCGTACAACTTCGAACTGCTGGACGTGAACCACGTCCCCACGCACTACCTCGGAGTCGTCGAAGACGGCGAAATCAAAGACCTCGGCGAGTGCGAGTCGCCGCCGACCGAGATGGCAATCGAACTGACGCAGGTTCCGGACCTCCCGCACGTCGAGGGCGCGTACGACTACGACGCCTACCACGACGCCGCGGGCGACAACTACCTGATTCCGCTCGAAGTCGTGTTTCGGAACACCGTGCCCGTGGGGTCCAGCCTCCGAAAACGCGGCACGCCAGCCGACTACGGACTCGACTACGACGAGTGGCCCGAGGAACCCGTCTCACTCCCTCAGCCCGTCGTCGAGTTCTCCACGAAGTACGAAGAACAGGACCGCTATCTGAGTCGTGAGGAGGCCGACGACATCGCCGGGAAGGTCGATATCGACCGCCTCGAAGAACTCGCGCTCGCGGTCAACCACATCCTCACCGACCGCGCCGCACAGGCCGGGTTCAGCCACGAAGACGGCAAAATCGAGTGTCTGTACCACGACGGAACGGTGAAAGTCGCGGACGTGGTCGGCACCTTCGACGAGAATCGCTTCTCCTACGACGGCCAGCAGGTCTCGAAAGAAGTCGTCCGCCAGTACTACAAGCGCGTCCAACCCGAGTGGGTCGAAGCCGTCAAAGCCGCGAAAAAGGAGGCCTTGGAGACGGGCGAACCCGAATGGCGCGACGAGTGTGCGGTCGAACCCGAACACCTCCCCGACGAAATCGTCACTGCGCTCGCCGACATCTACTGTGCGGGGACCAACGCGTACGTGCAGTACGACTGGTTCGACGCCCCCGACATCGAGGACGCGGTGGCGACGATTCGGGATATATAACCGACTCTGACCAGTCCGGGGTTCGCCGCGAACATCCAGTACTGGTACTGGTCGAATCTCTCTTCGTTTCGACCCGAATCGACGCCACCAGCGACGACTAAAACTCTCGTCCGGTCGCTTCTTCTGCGGTCTCTTCGAGTCCCTCCGAGAGCGCCTCGTCGGTGCCGCCATCGAGGTATCCTTCGACCATCTCCGCGAGAATCTTGAGTACGTTCATGGTTCCGAGACAGTCTAGGTAGTGAATAAGATATTGGCTGTCAGGTTACAGAACCGGCCTCAAGGCTACTCGTACCGCTCGTTCTTCTCCCCGCCGTCGGGGTCGAAACAGACGGACTCGACGCGGAGGGCGAACTCGCCGAGCACCTTGACTGCGCCGGGACCGTTCGGTCGGCCACCGAAGTCGGGAGTGGAAGTGTCGGTCATCCCTCTCCGTGGGAGGGAGACCGAGAAAAGGACTCAGTCTTCGGACTGGTCGGGCGCGAGCGCCTCTTTCGACACGTCGAGGGCGTCGATGATGCCGTCCACGGGTCGGTCGGGGTTCGACTCCTGTGCTTCGCGGGTCAAGCCGAGTTGGTAGGCTTCGCGGTTGGCTTCCTCGCGGAGACTCGTCCGCCCGCGGTGGACGGTGAGCGCGTCGTTGAGGTGGAGTTGCACCGCTTCGAGCAGGGCGTCGGCTTCGAGCGGTTGCCCGCGGTTCTTGATGTCGTCGAGCGTCGCGTCGTCGGGCACGTCGAAGGCACGCTGGGCGATAATCGGCCCTTGGTCGAGGTCCGTCGTCACGTAGTGGGCGGTGACGCCCGCGATGCGGACGCCGCCTTCTTTCGCCTGTCGGTAGGCGGCCGCGCCGGGGAACGACGGCAGGAGCGACGGGTGGATGTTGATGATGCGGTCCTCGTAGCGGAAGACGACCTTCGGGCCGAGGATTCGCATGTAGCGCGCGAGGACGATGAGGTCCACGTCGTACTGTTCGAGCAGTTCGAGGAGGCGGTCCTCGTTGGCGGTCCCCTTCTCGTCGCCGATGTCGTGGAAGGGAACGTCGTAGTGGTCCGCCAGCGGTTCGAGCGTACTCCGGTTGCCGATGACGACCGAGATGTCGGCACCGAGGTCGTCGTTCGCCCACGCTTCGAAGAGGGCTTCCAGACAGTGCGATTCCTTCGTGACGAGCACCGCGATTTCGCGGGTCTCGCGGTCTGCGGGGAACCGGACTTGGATATCGACACCGAGGTCGTCGCCGAGGGACGTGAGGGCACCGCGAAGTTCCTCGGGCGTGGTGGTCATCTCCGAGGTGTCCGCGTGAAGGGTCATCCGGAAGATGCCTTCGCGGACCGCTTGGTCGAGGTCCTCGATGTTGATTCCGCGCTCGAACAGCAACGTGGTCACGTTGGCGATGAGTCCCGTCTTGTCTCCTCCGATGACCGTAATTTCGGTTAGGTCGGTTGTCATGCCGTCACCTCCGGCTGTTCGATGGTGAACATAACACTTCCTGCGTGGGCGAGTGGTAAACGCCTGTCGCTCTCCGCAATCAGTTTGACCGAGTTACCGAACGACGCTTCTGTTCGCGGCCGTACATAAGTACCATTCTGCTATCAATTATCACGGTCGTCGGCGTACAGAGGGTGATGACTGCGAACGCCCGACGACCACTCCGTCACCAGAACCGCCTCGCGCCGCTGCGGTCGATTGTCGCTCCGCTCGTCGTCGTCATCGTGCTTGCGATGCTCGCGCCGAGTGTGAGCGCGGTCCTCGCGCCAATCGCCGCCGTCCCGCTCCTCGTGGGGTGGTGGCTACTCGGCTTTGGCGCGGCGCTGACACTCCCGTTCGCAGTCATCGCCGCGGTCACGGTGGTGATAGAGCAGTGAGTCACGCCCGCAAACCGATTAAGTCGGGAAGCGACGTACCGGACGCTATGGCTACGCGCAAGACATCGGAGATAATCGACTCGGAGACGGAAGCCGCGTTTTCGCTCTTGGCCGACGAGACTCGGTTGTCGATTCTTCGCGTGCTCGCCGACTCGCCCCACGAACGACTGACGTTCTCGCAACTGCGCGAGCGCGTCGGCGTCGCCGACAGCGGCCGATTCAACTACCACCTCGGCAAACTCACCGACCTCTTCGTCAAGAAATCGGAGGGCGGCTACGAGTTGCGACTCGCCGGGTGGATGGTCGTCGGCGCGATTCTCGCCGGGTCGTACACCCGCGGCGAGTCTATCGGACCGGTTCCGGTCAGCGCGCCCTGTGCGATTTGTGGCGGAAGCGTCGAAGCGACGTACGCCGACGAGACGGTCGCAATCGCCTGCGCGGACTGCGATGCGCACTACACCAGTGCGAGCATCCCGCCGGGCGTCTTCGAAGGCCACGACGACGCCGAACTCCCGGACGTCGCCGACATGTACACGCGCTCGGTGTTCTCGCAGGCTCGACTCGGCTTCTGCTCGCGGTGTCACGGCCGTATCGAACCCCGACTCGTGACCGAAACGAACGAGTTACTCATGCACGACTGCGAGGGACCGACTGCCGCCTACACCTGCGAGCGGTGCCACGACGAGCACGTCTCCAGTGTGCACCTCGCCTTTATCGACCATCCGGCGGTCGTCTCGTTCTACTACGACCACGACGTGGACCTCACTCAACCCCACCTGTGGGGGAGCGCGTGGCGCACGAAACCAGTCGTCGAACTGGAATCCGAGGACCCGCTTCGCGCTCGCGTCGAGTTCACCGTGGGAGAAGAGACGCTGACGCTCGTCGCCGACGAGGACCTCGAAGTCCTCGATATCGAACGCCAGTAGCCAATATGCACGTTCGTGAACAACTAACCAAACCCAAAACCGTTTTTGCACATCACTACGCATCAGCACCTGATGACGACATACACCGCGACGGTGACGGTGCGACTCAAGCACGGCGTGCTGGACCCGGAGGCGGAGACGACGAAGCGCGCGTTAGAGCGTCTCGGGTTCGAACTCGACGCCCTGCGCTTTACCGAGCAGTACGAAGTGGACCTCGACGCCGAGAGCGCCGAGGTCGCCGAAGAACGCGCCACCGAGATGGCCGACCGCCTGTTGGCGAACCCGACCATCCACGACTACGACGTCGTCGTCGCCGAGGCCTGAGATGATCGCAGTCATCCAGTTCGGTGGGTCGAACTGCGACCGGGACGCGGTTCGGGCCCTCTCGGACCTCGGCTTCGAGGCCGAACGCGTCTGGCACGAAGACCCACTTCCGGAAAACACGACGGGCATCATGCTCCCCGGCGGGTTCTCCTACGGCGACTACCTCCGCGGCGGCGCGATGGCCGCGCGCTCGCCCGTGATGAACGCCGTCCGCGACGCTATCGAGGACGGAATTCCGGTCCTCGGCGTCTGCAACGGCGCGCAGGTCGGCTGTGAGTCCGGCCTGACGCCCGGCGCGTTTACGACGAACGCCAGCGCCCGCTTCCAGTGCGAACGCGTCTACCTCCGCGTCGAGAACGCCGACACGCCGTGGACCAGCGCCTACGAAGAAGGCGAGGTCATCGAACTCCCCATCGCCCACGGCGAGGGTCGCTTCGAAATCGACGACGAGGGCTACGAGGAACTCGAATCGGAGAATCGAATTCTGTTCCGCTACTGCGACGCCGACGGCAACGTCACCGACGAAGCCAACCCCAACGGGTCGCGCGGCAACGTCGCGGGCATCCTCGGCGAGAACGAGTCCATCGCCGTCTTGATGCCGCACCCCGAGCGCGCGTCGCTTCCGACGCTCGGCAACACCGACGGCCGCGGCGTCCTCCAGGGCTTCGGCAACTAGGCAGCACTACTGGAGTGCGATAATCAGCACTGGGAGGTTGCGAGCGTCTCCGTCCGCGACCCGCCCGCGTTTTCTCCGGCACGGTCGAACTTTCTGAGCGTCAGCGAGACGCGTTCTAACTCGGTGTCGTGCGTCTCGTCCCAATGGTCGCAGACGTGCTGCGAGAAGCTCTCGATGACCACCGGGACGCGCATCATTCGCATGTTGGTGAGATACTTCCGCCAGCGCGCCGTCTCGTAGGCAGCACCGTGTTCGAGCGTCTCCTCGACCGAGCGGTCAGTCTGCGGGAAGGCGACCACCTCCTCGCCCGCCGTCGTCTCGCCGATGACCGCATAGCGCGTGTCGAACGTCGGCGGTGAGGCGAACATGGGCCACGTGTAGTCGGTCGATGCCGCGGACTCTGCGACCGGTTCGGGAGCGGGGACGTAGCCGAGAGTCATCCCGTTCCACAGCACCATCACGACCAAGCAGCAAACGAGGCCGACGCGCAGCGCGTTGCGGCCGAGCGTGCGAAGGCGGGTGGTCGTCGCACCACCGTCCGAAACGACGTTGCCGTCGCGTCCAGACGCCGCAGTGCCAGCAGTGCGGATACCTGCATCTGCCAGCGCGCGTTCGAGGCGGTCCCAGACGTCCGCGTGCAGGAACGGAACGAGGGCCGCGAGGCTGATGAGCGGGAACATCCCGACGGTCATCATCACGAGCATGCCGACGTGGATGCTGGCGAAGACGGCGGTCAGGGCGGTTCGGCGGCGGCCGGTGAGGAGGACGAGCGAGGCGGACGCGACCAACAGACCGAGCCAGAGCCACGTCGCCACTTCGGAGACCAACGGCAGCGTCCCCACCGCGCGCCCGAACGCCGTGGTGTACGTTTCGAGGTGGAGGACGATACGAATCTCTTCGCCGCGGAGCCACCCCGGATGCTGGAGTTTGAAGAGTCCAGTGACGGTGTAGACGAAGACGACCTGTAAGAGGAGACCGGCGGAGGCGACGCTGACGATTCTCTCGGGAGTCGCATCGGAAACCGTCGCCGCCGAGCGTCGCCGCGCGTCCACCGACCAGCGACGTCCCAGCGGGAGGAACAGCCCCCAGAACAGGAGGCGTTCGAGCAACAGGTCGCCGCTGTTGAGCACGAGGAGGTTGCGGACGTGCAGCGAGAGCAAGAAGACGAGCGAGACGAGGGTGACGAATTTGGTTCGATAGCCCGCAATCAGAGCGACGGCGAACGCGCCCGCGACGACGAACAAGAGCGCTTGGAGCCACAGCGACCCGGAGAGCGCGTGGAGCGAGAGCGGCCCAATCGTCGGCGTGACTTCGAAGGCGGCAGCACGGGGGAAGACGCCGGCGTCGGTGTAGAACGTCGAGAGGTTGCGCGCACGGAGGAGGAGGTCGAGGAGGATGACGAAGCCGAGTGCGATGCGAAAGGCGGCGAGGGCGCGGGCGTCGATGGCGACACGGCTCGCAAGTGCGCGTCGAACACGTGGAGAGACGGGGAGGCGAGTCATGACGACAGCGAAGCGAACTGCTCAGTAGAACGAACTGATGTGTCGGATAAATGCTTTCTCTCTCGCGGGTGGCGCGTTGTAAGCCAGTCGGTCAGCCAGTTAGTCACGCAAAAAATCACACACGGTGGTGGAGACAGACCGCCCGCCGTTGCAGAGCGCAGTACAGGGTCGTGGGGCGAAAGTGCAGCGTACACGATGAGCGATAGGGTTGACTTGGATGTGGAGGCATCAGCTTCGTGACCCGCATACCGCGTACTAGGGAACGAGCGCGTGGGGGGCGTCCGTGGCTATCCATGCCTCGGCGTTTTCCTCCTCGCGGATTTCGAACCAGCCATCTGCGTAGTAGACGGTCTTGTATGTGTGTGTCGTCATGATGCGGGCAGTCCGGGTGAACACGACCGAACTCCCATCCGTGTGAATGCGTTGCACTATCTTTGATACAAATATCCTATCGAGCGGTTAGGAGTGAGCTATTTTGGGATGTGGTACCCTAAATCTGAACTATTCGACTAATTCACGTAGAAAAGTGGAAAAGTAACGCGTAGTCAGCGAACGAGCGGCATCGAGTAACTGGTCTCCTCCTCGATGACGAACTGCCACGTCGCCTCGCACTCGCAGGACACCTGGTCGAAGACGCTTGGGTCCTGTCGGAGGTTGAAGTCCTTGATGGCCTTGAACACGAGTTCGTCGCACTCGCCGCAGTTGTGCGCGCCGCGGTCCTGCCCGCCACCGACAGGGTCGGAGACGACGATTGCGTCTTCCTCGACCGTCTCGCGGAGCACGTCGGCGACCGACCAGAGCCACGGCGGGCGGTATCCCCCGTTGAAGTGGAGTTCGTCCACCATCGTGTAGCGCTGGACGTTCGTCGGGTTCATCGAGACGGTGTGGCAGTTCTCGACGGCGGCACAGCGCCGGACGGAGGACTTCATGTCTTCGAGCGCCTCGCCCTCGGAGAGGAACGGCGGCTTCATCAGGAGATAGGCCTTCACGCCTGCGCCTGCGGCGGCGGCCTCGTCGCACGCGTCTTCGAAGTCCGCGAAGTCGAAGTACTTGTTCACGCAGTCGTGGCGAACGCGGTCGGTCGCGGTTTCGAGACCGACCGCCACGTCGGTTTCGAGGCCGCGGTCGGTGAAGTCGGCGAGTTTCTCTCTCGTGACGAAGTCAGGGAGCGACTCGACGACCATCCGGTCGCGGTCGGCGAACGTCTCGGCGATGGCGTCGCGCGTCTCCGCCGGGACCTCGCGCTCGTCGAGGAACGACCCGGAGGTGTAGATTTTGATGAGACCGGCCTCCTCGCCGAGGTTCTCCTCCTCGTGGTCGAGACAGACCTGAATCTGGTCCATGAGCGCCTCGTGGGAGACGGTGCCGCCCTCGACGGACTCGGCGACGTAGCCGCACATGGTACACCCGCCCGCGCGTGCCCAGCGACAGCCGCCGGTGTTGAGGATGATAGTGAGAGAGTCGTAGACGCCGTCGGGCGTGTTGTCCTCGTCTATCCACACCCGCGTCGGCTCGTGCGGGTCGTACGTCTTCTGTTTCTGGGAACGGATGTCGCGCATCACCTTGTTGTGCGCGTCCATCCCGCGCCCCCGTTCGTAGACCTCGGGGCTCGGCTTACTCATTGGACTCCTCTATCGGATGGGACGGTAAAGCCGCTTCGTCTGCGCCCGAAGGGGGCGTTGGCTTTCATATGTGACCCATTCCTATCAGAGGTATGAATCGCCGCGCCCTCCTCACGCTCCTCGCCGCAGGTGCCACTGGACTTGCCGGTTGTGGAACGCCGAGCGGCGAAACCGACACCCCGACGCCCGAACTCGGTACCCGCGAGGAGACGGCGACACCCCAAGAAGAACGAATCCGCCAGCAGTTCACGCTCTGGAATCCGACGCCCGACCCGGTGTTCGTCACGTCGGTCGGCATCCGCGACGAGCGCGACGTGTTCTTCGAAAATGCCGACCTCCTCCCCGGCGAGCGCCGCGACCGCTGGGTGTCGGTGCCCGACGCCGACCTCGAAGTCCTCATCGAGACGGACACCGGCCTGCGAACGAGTTCGACGTGGACGGTGGACCCCTTGTTGGACGGGTTCGAAGTCGTCGTCGAGCGGGACGCCGTCGCGTTCTGGCATCGCGTGAGTTGCTCGCCGACCGATGGCTGTGCGCTCGACACGGGCGGCGAGGCCGACGACCTCCCGCTGGTCGGCGACGGGCAGTCGCGGTGGTACGCGCCCGCGGGCGTGGTCATCGAGAACTCCGGGCCAGCGACGGAGATTCGCCTCGCTATCGACTGGTACGACAACCAGATTCTCGACCGGTCGTACCGCCTCCCGGCGGGGACCCGACTGGGCGTGCCCGTCACCTACCGAACCGGCATCTACCGCGTCGTCGTCGAGACCGACGAACAGACCATCGACACGCGATGGCCCGTTCCCGACGAGCCGACGAAGTACGTGGACGTGGGAACCGGTAGCGTCGGGTGCGGCCCGGCGAACTCCACGCTCACAGTCGCCAACCGCGACGACGTACCGCATCGAATCACCATCGAAATCGAGCGTGAGACCGAAGACGGTGGGGAGACCGAAGACGACGAAGAGACCGTCGAAGAATCGCTCGACCTCGAACCGGGCGAGGTGCAGTCGCTCGTGCCGGTCACCACCTCCGGTCGGTACGAGGTGTTCGCACGGTTAGAAAACGGGTCGGAACTGTCCGGTACGTGGTGGTCCTGCCCGCCGCGCGGCCCCGCCGCACTCGTCATCGATGCGACTGGAAACGTGACCCTCAGCGTCGCTGGCCCGCAACCAGGATGATTAGCCCGGACAGACCCGATTCCAAGACAGTAGAGCGTCAATCGAGAATCACGTAACCACTTTTGGTTACTGGCCTGTGGGAATCACTAACTCATTCCCACCCGTATATAATCAACGAGCATTACAATGACCGAACTCGGTGGATATCAGGACAGAGTGGCACGGGTGGACCTCACAGCAGGTGATGTCCAATACGAAGGCATCGACGACGAAGACGCGAAGAAGTACATCGGGGCACGCGGCCTCGGTGTGAAGTACGTCTTCGAGCAGGGCGCGGACGTGGACCCGATGGGTCCGGACAACCTGCTCGCGTTCATGACCGGCCCCCTCACGGGCACCCAAACCGTGATGAGTGGCCGACTCGCGGTCGTGACGAAGTCCCCGCTCACGGGGACCGTCACTGACTCTCACCAAGGCGGGTGGAGCGGTGCCCGTCTCAAGTGGTCCGGAATGGACGGCCTGCTCTTTTCGGGTAAATCGGAGAAACCGGTGTACGCCTACATCGAAGACGGCAATCTCGAACTCCGAGACGCGTCTCACGTCTGGGGCAAGGGCGTCCACGAGACCATCGAGACGCTCGAAGAGGAGGTGGACGGGAGCCTCGGGAAGAACCTCTCGATTATGGCTATCGGGCCGGCCGGCGAGAACGGCGTCAAATACGGCTGTATCGTGAACGAAGACGACCGCGCGTCCGGTCGCGGTGGCACGGGGACGGTCATGGGGTCGAAGAACCTCAAGGCCGTCGTCGTCAAATCCGGCACGCGAATGCCCAAGCCCGCGGACCCAGAGACGTTCAAGCAGGGCTATCAGCAGGCGATGCAACTCATCCGCGAGTCGGAGGTCACCGGCCCGAACGAGGGCGGTCTCTCGCTCTACGGGACGAACGTCCTCATGAACGCGGGCGAGGAGATGGACGGTCTCCCGACGAAGAACGGCAAGTACACCTCGACTGGAGCGTACCGCGAGTCCGAGGGCGTCGATATCGACGCCGAACGCGTCTCCGGCGAGAACGTCCGCGAGAACATCCTCGTGGACGAACCGACCTGTCACTCCTGCCCGGTCGCCTGTAAGAAGGAAGTCGAGGTGACGGTGATGCACAAGGGAAGTGAGATGAACGTCCGCGGCGAGTCCTACGAGTACGAGTCGGCGTACGCACTCGGCCCGAACTCCGGACACACCGAGCGCGACGAAATCGCGGTCATGATCGACCGCTGTAACGACATGGGCGTCGATACCATCGAGATGGGCAACATGATGGCGATGGCCATGGAGATGTCCGAACAGGGCAAACTCGACGGCCTGAGCGAGCAACTCGACTGGGGCGATACCGAACGCATGATCGACCTCATCACCGAGGTCGCACACCGCGACGGCGACCTGGCCGAGGCAATCGGAGAAGGTGCGAACGGTCTCGCCGAGCGCTTCGACGCCTACGACAACTCGCTGGCGGTCAAGGGCCAGACCATCCCCGCCTACGACCCACGCTGTATGAAGGGCATGGGCATCGGCTACGCCACCTCGAACCGCGGTGCGTGCCACCTGCGTGGCTACACGCCGTCGGCGGAGATTCTCGGCATCCCGGAGAAGCACGACCCCTACGAGTGGCGCGGCAAGGGCGAACTCGTCGCCCTGTTCCAGGACATGCACGCCATCTCCGACTCGTTCGACATCTGCAAGTTCAACGCCTTCGCGGAGGGTATCGAAGAGTACGTCCTCCAGTACAACGGCATGACCGGTCTCGACGTGACCGAAGACGAACTCATGGAGACGGGCGACCGCATCTACACGCTGGAACGCTACTACAACAACCTCGCCGGCTTCGACGGGTCGGACGACTCACTGCCGGGACGCTTCGTCCCCGGCGACGAGGCAATCCCCGGACAGGGTGCCTCCGAAGGCCAACTGTGCGAACTCGACGAGATGAAAGAAGAGTACTACGAACGTCGCCAGTGGGTCGATGGCGTCGTCCCCGACGAGCGCCTCGCCCAACTCGACATCGACATCGGTCCCGGAACCGGTGTCTCCAGCGGCGACTCGACGGCACCGGCAGACGACTAGTCGAACAACGGCGGCACGCGACTTCGCCACGAATTCGAACATGGGGTCGGAGTCGAACCACGCGACACCGCTTTCGTTTTTACTACACGCGAGCGACGGCTCACTCAGGTCCAAATGCGTAGATACCATCGTACGTGGCGAGTACGGCGAACCCTTCTGCGAAAATAGGGCTGTACTGTACCGGCGAGGAGAGCGAAACTGTCTCGATAGTCTCTCCTGACGAGGCATCGAGACGAACCAGACGGTTTGGTGAGTCGTCACGACGGTTTTCTACGAAAAATACCTCGTCTCCCGCCGCAGTTGGTGACGTAATCTCGGTATCTTTTCCCGCTGCAACTCGCTCCCAGACCATCTCCCCGGTCTGTGGTTCAAATGCCCGAACGCGGTCGCTCGCTGAAGTGTAAGATTCGAGGCGCGTCACCAGAACGTCCGAAGTCAATGCGCCGAGCTCGTAGGAGGGGTGTGCGATTTGCGTACTCGTCTTCCCGGTGGTGAACAACTCAGTCTGTTCGTCTCGCCACAGTGGTTCGCCCGTGTCGAGTGAAATAGCGACGAGTGACCCAGCAGTTACGTACGCGATGCCGTCGCCGATGAGTGGTGGGCCACCCACACCCCTCGGAAGTGTCGCCTCGAACGTCACCTCACCTGCTGTGGGGTTGACCCCGAAGAGGTAGCCGAAGTCGTCGTTCTGGTATCGGTAACGCTCCCACGCGGTGAAGTAGACCCGGCCATCGGCGACAGCAGGTGTCGGAAGAAGGGAGTCTGTGCCAAGATTCGCTTCCCAACACCGTTCTCCCGAGCGAGCATCGATACCCATTATCGGTGTTCCAGGGCCACCGCCTGACGGGTCTTCGAGCAACAACATCCCTTCAGCAGGCACGAGCGGCGGAACAGACCCTAATTCGTCGAACGAGTAAGTCCATCGCGTTGTCCCATCACGCACCGCCAGCGCATTCACCGTCCGACCGTCCTCGTCAGTGTTGGTGTGGAAGTAGACAGCGTCACCGACCGCGACGAGCGGAAATCGTTGATTACTCCCCTCGAATTCAGTCGTCCACAGCGACTCGCCCGTCCGCAGGTCGAACGCGTGGAGTACTTCGCGGTCTGACGTGACGGCCTCACCGACGAAAATCCGGTCGTTCGCAACGACCGGCCGTCCGTATAAATCTGCATCCCATTCGACGTGCCACTGCTCTTCCAGCGTCTCAGGTGCGGCACGAGCAGGCGCGGCCGAGGTGTGTCGCCGGTCGTAGTTTGGAAACGGCCACTCGTCCGCTTCGGTTGCGAATGGAGTCGTCTCACAGTCGTGTGACTCGAAGGGTCGTGCACCGAGGACGTAGCCACCGACTCCACCGAGAGCGAGCGCACCGCCAAGGCCACCGAGCGCCACACGGCGCGAAATCACCACGTCGCCGGTGGGTTCAGATTCGGCCACATCACTGTCGGTGGAGTCAGCCGAATCGGGAGAGGAGGGCATCGAGTGCGACTTCTTAGGGCCAAATGATAGAATTTTTGATGCGACTTATGGAGCGTCCAGTTCAGACAACGAACCGCAACAGCCACAGCACGGCCATCCCCACGCCAATCGTCGCAAGCACGTTCTCGGTGTACCACGCGACGATGGCGGCGACGATGCCAGCGACGAGTTGTTCGTTCCCGAGTGCGAGGTCGATAGTCCCCGTCGGCGCGACGAGTTCCGGCGCGACGAGCGCCGCGAACACCGCCGGTGGCACGTACTTCAGCGCGCGTTCGGCGAGCGGCGGCACCTCGTCGATGCGGCCGAACAGGTAGATGAACGACCCGCGGATAGCGAAAGTCAACGCGCCCGCGACGAGGATGACGCCCCAGATGGTCGTCCCGTTGTAGTCGGTCGGCACTACCGGTCACCACCCAGCGTATCGACCGCCAGTCCGGCGAGGACGCCGACGACCGCCGCAATCATGAGGTTGAGGTGGAACGGAACGCTCAGCGCGACGACGGCGACGATGCCGCCGACGAGTCCGGAAGTGGTCGAAGCGCGGTCTTTCAGCGTGGGGACGAGCAAGGCGAGAAAGACGAGCGGCGCGGCGAACTGGAGTCCCCACTCGGGCGGGAGACCCGACCCGAGGACCGTTCCGGCGAGTGTCGAGGCGACCCAGACGACCCAGAGTGAGGCCCCCGCCCCGACGAAGTACGCGAGGAGGTCGGTCTCTCGGTCCTCGCCGTACCGGGCGATAGAGACGGCGTAGGCTTGGTCGGTGAGGAGATACGAACAGACGGTCTTCCAGCGGGCGGCGAAGGAGCGAAAGTGGGGTGCAATCGACGCCGAGTACATCAGCATCCGGAGGTTGATGACGACGGCCGTGCCGAGGACGACGGCGAGCGGTGCGTTCGCGCCGAGGAGTTCTATCATGGCGAGTTGCGAGGCTCCGGCGAAGACGATTGCCGAGAATCCGACTGCTTGCAGGGCCGACATGCCCTGCTCGATAGCTGCGACACCCGCGACGAGTCCGAACGGAACGATTCCCAAGTGGAGGGGAGAGACGTCGCGGATACCCGCCCGAAGGTCGGAAGTGCGTATTCCCATTGCCGAGAGAACGAGATACCTCCCGAAATAGGCGTCTATCGCCGTACGGCTTGCCGGCTCTATCTACGTACCGCCCGTCGCAATCTCAACGTGCCGCCCGTCGCTCTAACGAGGACCGCTCGTCGCGCTATCGACGACCGATGACCGCGACTTCGCGGATTTCGAGGGCCGTCTCGAACTCGTCGCGGCGGTCGGTGTCGGTGCCGAGTCGGCGGAGGTGTTCGGCGTGTGCTCTCCGGACGGCATCGACTTCTCGGGGGGAGAAGTCCATGTCCAAGCCCTGTGTGTCCCAGTGGCCCAACGGGACGAAGAAGATGGCGAGTTCCTCGTCGGCGTAGACGCATTCGAACTCGCGGACGTACTCCAGTGCGTGTTCGGCGAGGTGCTCTTGTGCGGCATCGAGCAGGTAGGGGACGACGCTCGCCGGCACGCTCGCCTTCGCGGCGGCCATCATGATGGCCGTCCCGTCGATTGCACCGCCCTGTGGGTCTTCGGACATCGTTTCACCCGTCTTTCCGGTTCGTTCAGGCTCCGTTCGAGCCGAGTCGTCGTCCAATCCCATCATCAGCCACCTGCGCGCATCGCTTTCTGTGCGAACTCGTCGATGAGCGGGTCGAGCGTCGCTTCGTCACCTTCGAACACCAGTTGGACCTCCGTGAGCTGAATCGACTCCGTAATCGAGACCGGTTCGGTCGCTATCTCGACCGACCAGTCCGGGCCGACGACGCGGTCGTCGCCATCGGCAGTGCCGCCGAGGTTCTCTAAGTAGTGAATCGCAAGTCGAGTCGAGATGCCACGAAACGCACGCTCGCGTGTGACCATCTCAGCCTCCTGCGACCGGCGGGAAGACGCTCACCGTGTCACCGTTTTCGAGGGTGGTTTCGAGTCCGTCGAGGTGGAGCACTTCACGGCCGTTTTTCAGCACGTTCACGTGCGGGCGGAGGTCACCGTTTTCGAGTATCTGCCCCGAGAGGCCGCCGTACTCGGCTTCGAGCGAGTGGAGGACGTCGCCAATAGTTGCGCCTGCATCGACGTCTCGTGTGAGAGTCTTCTGCCCGACTGCCTCACGGAACGTCGCAAAGAAGCGCAGTTCGAGTTCCATACCATTGGTCGGCGCTCGTCAACCAAAAAGGTACGTCGCGGCAGGCGAACTGAACGGCGACGGGTGGCGAGTTATGCGGTGACAGTTCCGGTCCGCTGTGGCGACAGTTCCGGTCCGCTGTGGCGATGGTTCCGGACCGCTGTGGCGATGGTTCCGGACTCCTGTCGTGATGCCACCACCATTTTATCACCCTGATGGATACGTGAACTCGTGCCCTCCCCCGGCAGTCCACAGTCACCGAAGAAAATCGCCACGACCGCGAAGCAGACCGGCCAGTCGCTGTACGAACGGGTGTACAATACGATACTGACCGGCGTTGCGATACTGATTCCAATTGTCATCACGCTGTACGTCCTGCGAATCGCAATCGACTTCGTACGGGATGCGCTGAATCCGTTCGTCGATTTCCTGCAGTGGGTGGGTATCATCCAGCGGTTCGAGCGCGTCGAGTTCATCAGTCTCCTCATCGACCTCGGCATCTACTCGTGGGTCATCGACTTCTTCGGCGAGTTAGTCGCACTCATCGTCCTCTTCGCGGTCATCGCCGTCGTCGGGACGGTGGGTCGCAACCAGTACGGCGAGAAACTCATCGGCGTGTTCGACTTCGTCGTCTCGTCGATTCCCGGCATCGGAACGGTGTACAAGAGTTTCCGACGGATGGGCGACGTCGTCCTCGACGAGGGGGCAGAGGAGTTCCAGGACGTCAAACTCGTCCAGTGCTTCGACGAGAACGTCTACGTCCTCGGCTTCCAGACGGGAGACGCGCCGGCGACTATCGAGCACTCGACCGGCCACGTGGAGATGGTCTCGATGTTCCTGCCGTTAGCACCGAACCCGGTGACTGGTGGGATTCTCACGTACATTCCGAAACAGGACGTCTACGATATCGACATGACCGTCGAAGAGGGAATCAGGAGCATCCTCACGAGCGGCGTCGCCACCGACAGCGAACCCGCGAACATGCTCAACGTCGATATGGCCGACCTTCGGAACTCGGAGCGATTCCAAGACCTTCGTGAGGCGATGGTGACCGCGAGAACCGAGGACGAGAGTGACGAGAGCCAGAATCGCTGACGAGAATTGCGGCGTGTCCGACGAGAAGCCGAATGTGACTGCTACGAGTGGGAGTTAGTGTCGATTGGGTTGTAAGTAGTGTGACCCTGAATTTCTTTTTTGATAATCTCTACGAACGCTTAATAACTGCCGATTAAGTCATGTGTCATAGATGTCACATAGACGGACGAGAGCACTCCTGCTATCGATTGTCCTCTTGATCTCTACCGTTTCGGGTGGTGTTTCAGTGGGGGCTGCTGCCGATTCGACGGTGACGGTGACTGGGTCAGTCGAAGATGCGAACGGACAACCGCAGAGTGGGTGGTTCACGCAGTTGACTCCGAACGGAGACTACGGGTACGTAGCATCGGACGGGACCTTCGAGATTACCGTCGATGCGAACGCGGACTACAGTCTCAAATTCAGCCAGTACAATCACACGTACGCGGCTTCCGACTACTATCCGAAAGACGGCGTTCCGGACGTCTATGCCCTCGACACCGTCTCGGTCGGCGATACCGACGAGGCCCTCGGGACGTACCAACTGCCGACGACGCACGACGTCAACATCACAATCGTGGACGAATCGGGCGCTCCGGTGTCGAACGCCACAGTGTACATTCAACACGAGAACGGCGATGCGTCGGCGAGCTCTGACGGTGAAACCAACGCCGACGGCGAGTTCGTCTGGAACGACGCCGTCGAACCCGGTGCAGAGGTCACCGGCAACGTCAGCGTTCACGTCTACCCGCAGGCAGACACGCTCGGAAACGCCCATCCAGAGTACACCATCACTGGCGACCGAAACATCGAAATCACGCTCAGAGAACAGCGTGAAGTGACGGGGCGCCTCGTCTCGCCCGACGGACAACCGATTGCCGGTGCGGACCTCACCGCACTCACCAACGGGAGTATCGAATTCGGGGAGACGGACTCGAACGGGAATTTCAGCATCTACCTTCCGACGGACGATTCGTACAGCATCGGCTACCTCGAAGCGCGGTCGAGCACGAGCGACGACGCCGGTGAGGTGAACGGCGTGGCCGACATAGCCGAAATCGCCGACGTGAACTCGTCGGTGACCAGCGACGTAGGTACCGTCACTGCACCGGTCGGTCACGAGGTGTCGATTCGTGTAATCGACGACAGCGGAGAACCCATCCCGGACGCGCAGGTTCACCTCGACGCGGTGGACGCACAGAACGACAGCCGGGGATTCAGTTGGATAGAACACGTGGACGACGACGGCTACCTCTACGGTGAGGTTGACACCACGCACGGATTCGAACTCAACGGGACGGTCAACGTCACGCCAGTCGCACCCGATGGCGATTACAGGGACGTAGAGGGGCAACTCGTCACGATAGACGGCCCCACGACGCTCACGTACGTCGTGAATGGCGACAACTGGACGCGACAGATTCCACTGTCGCTCAGTGCGAACCAGACGACGATTCCTGCGGGTGACGACGTGTTGTTGAGCGTCGCCAGCGACAACGACGACCCAGTGGGTGTCGTGAACCTCACCGTCGAATCCCCGAACGGCAGTTCGGCGACCTACCAGACCGACGCCGGTGGGGAAGTCGCCGTCTCGACGAACGGGACGGGCGACTACGCGGTGACCGCGACGAAGGGCGACACCAACAACACGACGTACGTCTCGGACTCGCTCACCGTCACGGCGAAGGAACCAGGCCGGATTTCTATCGACACCATCGACCCGCCCGCGGAGGTCGTCCGCGGTGAGAACGCGACGGTCGATATCACGCTCTCGAACCCCGGCGCGTTCGAGGCGACCGACACCCTCACCGTCGGAAACGGAACGGGAACCAGTGACAGCACGCTCACGCTCGCCGCGGGCGAGACGCGCACGGTCACCCGCACCGTCGAAACCACCGATACGACGAGTGAGTCGCTCACCGTCACCGTCAGCACGAGCACCGACTCGGCGACTGCGACGGCGACCATCCTCGAACCGGCGAACATCTCGGTGGACGATTACGCGCTCGACCAGACGGCGATTCTCGCCACCGACCCCGTCAACGTCACGGCGGTGCTGAACAACACCGGCGAGGTCGAAGGGGCGGACGATATCTCGCTGTCGGTCGATGGGAACGCGGTCGAAAACCGGACGGTGACGGTCGGACCCGAATCGACGACGACGGTGACCATCGAGACACTCGTCGCGTGGCAGACGTACGGGACGCACAGCGTCACGGTGGGCAACCAGACCCAGACGGACATCACCGTCCTGCGGCCGACCAATCCCGACGCCTCGGTGTCGATTACCTCGCTCGCCGACGGCGACGTTCTCGGTTCCGGTGCTCACACCGTCTCGTACGACCTCTCGAACACGAGCACCGGCGTTGACCACGTCGAATATCGCGTGGACGACGGGTCGTACCAAACGGTTTCGAGCGGTCTCACGACGACGACACAGGACATCTCGGTCGGCGAGGGCGAACACACCGTGTCCGTCCGACTCGTCGATAACCTCGGCAACGAAATCGCCGTCTCCGAACGACAGTTCCGCGTCGATACCGCGGCACCGGTCGTCTCGCTCGACGCGAATCGGACGACTGCTATCGGTTCGAACGACCCCGTCAATCTGACGGTCGGAAGTACGGATTCCGCACCCGAGAGTACGACGTTCGTCGTCACGAACGGGTCGGGCGACCTCTCCGAACGCGACGTCACCGACGCGGTGGCCGACGGAACGACGACTCTCTCGTGGAATGCGACGGACGGTGGGTCGGCGCTCGCCTCCGGGTCGTACACGCTCGAAGTGCGCAGTACGGACG
The DNA here is from genome assembly GCF_042663225.1 of Haloferax namakaokahaiae. Classification (NCBI taxonomy): domain Archaea; kingdom Methanobacteriati; phylum Methanobacteriota; class Halobacteria; order Halobacteriales; family Haloferacaceae; genus Haloferax; species Haloferax namakaokahaiae. The sequence continues at coordinate 691,841 of NZ_JBHTAA010000001.1, forward strand.
CCGCCGGCAACATGAACACGACGACGCAAGCGGTCTCGGTCGATGCCGATGGACCAACCGTCAGTGCGACGGGCGTGACCGACGGCACCGAGACGAAGACAGTGTTCGTCAACGGCACCGATTCGGTCACTATCACGGGCACAGCGGGCGACTCCACGTCGAACGTCTCGACAGTCCACGCGGTCGTCCGCTCCGACTCGACGACCTTCCAGCAGGTAGTCGAAGCATCACTGTCGGGCGACGGCACCTGGAGCGCGACGCTCGATGCGAGCGTGCTCCCCGACGACGGAAACTACACCGTCGGCGCGTACGCGACCGACGAGGCGAACAACGACCGTGAGACGTTCAACGACTCGCTCACCGTCGTCTTCGACCGTGAGGCACCCGAAGTCGGTGTCTCGTTCCAGAACGTCTCGGGTTCGACTGGCCACCTCAACGTCACCGCGAGCGAACCACTCAGTTCAGAACCTACCGTGACCGTCTTCACGCCGAACGGCAACGAGCGAGCGGTCTCGCTGACTGCCTCGGACGGCGGGTGGACGGGGACGTTCTCCTACGACGGTGACGGCGAGTACCGCCTCGTTGCGAACGCGACCGACCGCGCCGGCAACCGCGGGACCGCCGACGCGACCGCACAGGTCAACACGAACGTTGCGACACAAGACAACGCCACCATCATCAAGAACGACAAGACGGGGGCGTTCATCGAACTCCACACCGACGCCGACGTGAGCGACGGATTCGGGGCGCTCACCGAGACCAACGCACCGCTCGCCGTTCTCTCGGCGAAGCTCTCCGGAAACCAGTTCATCGAAGGTGAACTCGGCACCGATCTCGACGAAAACTTGACTCACGCGCTCATCGGCATCCCGGTGAACGAGTCAGAGTTACCATCGGGAATCGCCCCCGGAAACGTCGATATCCGGCGGTTCAACGAGACGACCGACGAGTGGGAACTCGTCGGCGAGACGACCGTAGAGACGCGTAACGTCACCGGGACGCCAATCGAGTACTACGTCGTCAACGTCTCGCACTTCTCGACGTACGGGGCGGTGGCGACCGACGAAACCGCACCGTCTATCGACGACAGCCACCTCTCTGGGGCCGGTTCGCCCTACGGCTACGACACGGAGGCGGTCGATGTGTCGTTCGAGTACAGCGACGCCCAGAGCGGTATCAACGCCAGCAACGTCTCCCTCTCGCTCGACGGGCAGACGATTACCGACGGCTACGCGGGCGAGTTGCAAGTGACCAGCAGTTCGACGACGCTGACCGCGGTGAACCTCGTCGGTTCCGGCGACCACACCGTGACGCTCGAAGTCACCGACGAGGCGGGTAACAGCGAGACGACGACGAAGACGTTCAGCGTCGAAGAAGACACCACCGCTCCCGACCTCTCGACGGCGTTCACCAACACCTCCTACGCGTACGGAACCGAGACGGTCAGCTTCGACCTCTCGTACTCTGATTCACAAAGCGGTGTCAATACGAGCGGTGTCGAAGTCTCACTGGACGGAAGCGACGTGACCGCACCTGCGACTGTCACCGCCAGCGGCGTCGAGTACACCGCGAGCGACCTGACCGACGGGAGCCACACGCTCAGCGTGACCGTCCCCGACGACGCGGGGAACTCGAAGACGCTCACGCGGACGTTCAGTATCGACGGCGACGAGACGGCACCGACGATTACGTCCGTGACCCACACGCCGACGGCGAGTGGCACGCGCTTCGCATCGACGACGACGCAAGTGAAGACGAGTGTCGAGTACACTGACACTGAGAGCGGTATCGACGCCAGTGCTGTCACCGTCGAATTCGACGACGGAAGTGGTTTCATCGACGTGACCGACCAATCTGTCGTCACGACGGCGCAGGCGAACTACACGGCGTTCGACCTCTCGCCGGGGACCTATACCATCCGGACGACGGTGGCCGACGCCGACGGGAACGAACGGACGTCCGAGCGAACGTTCGTCATCGGGACGGGCACAGCACCCCAACTCTCTGGTGGGTCACTGACGCCTGCCGCGGACGGTGAGACGTTGCCAGCAGGAACGGAGCAGGCGACGATTGAACTCACCTACTCCGACGCAGAAGGCGACGTGGACCCGAGCGATATCAGCGCTACGTTCGACGGCGAGGACGTGACTTCCGACCTATCGATTGCCGATGGCATCATCACCTACCAGGCGACTGGACTCGCCGACGACACGAGTCACACGCTCACCGTCGAGGTGGTCGATAGTGCGAGCAACTCGGCTTCGAAGAGCGTCTCGTTCGACGTCGAAGCGGAGTCACAGACCGAAAATAGCGGGTCGGGTGGTTCGTCCGCGGGCGATGCCACCGATTCGAGCCCCGAATCGCTCGACAGTGAGACCACAGAGACGACCACCATGCCTGCGACGACGGAGCAGTCTCCCGACGACGACTCGGAACCGACGGTGACCGAATCGACGCAGCCATCCGAGACAACTGGACAAACGACCGACGGTGACGAATCGGACTCGGAACCGACGACCAGTTCGACCGACACGCCCGGCTTCAGTCTCGTCACTGGTTTCGGTGCGTTGATTGCGCTACTCGCGTTCGCTCGTCGCCGACAGTAATCGGCGGCCGAGAACCGAATTTTCTACAGAGCAAAGTCGAAATTCGCGTTCGTGCGCTCGCCAACTCTCGTCTTCGACCAGACGACAGTTTCGTTCGCAGCACCGTGACGGTGCAGTCAGTGTACGGAACCAGTCGGTACGCGCCGTCAGCTAGAGGTCCCGGACGACGATTTTGCCGACGCTCGAAATCTCGACCGACACGTCGTCGTATCTAAATTCGAGAAAACCGCGGTTGATAGTCGGAGATGACGGATTCTCGGTCCCGAAAAGTGCATCGAGCGCGTTCGGGTCCGCGTAGTCTGTAAGCGACGAGAGGTCGGTGACGCCACACGATTTGTGCTCGCAAACTGCAGCCGTGATCGCTTCAGAGATAGTCTCTGGCCGTTCACAGTCGTACCATACTCGCGTCTCGTTCGACCCCTCGTTCTCAACATTGATAATTGTGTTGATGGTTGACACCCCACTCATTCTTGTCCCTTAGAAATTAAGATGAGAGGACATGTTATATTTCTTGCGTACCGTCGGTATACACTGGAGCATTTTTATATGGTCCACAGCTCGGAAACAGAACGTAGCCCTATCGCTGGTCGTTACAGACGATACACGGGGTGCGAGAGAAAACAGGTTCTCGGCGACGCGACTCAGGACGTGGAACCGCTTCCCCACTCGACGCGCGTGTAGGTCGAATCGAGCGCCTGTGCGTCCTCTGGGAGCAACGCGGTGACGAGGAACGTCGGGTACTGCTCGAAGTGGTCAACGAGGCGTGCGATTCGATTCGAGTCGATGGCTTCGACCGAATCGAGCAGCATGAACGGAACGTCCTCGTGCACGTCGTGAACGAGGTACCCCGCGAGGGCGAACACGAGTCCGATGACCTCTCGTTCGCTCTCGCTCAGGTGGTCGATGGAATCCTCGTACACCGCGCCGGAATCGGTGGTGCGGACGATATGAAGTTCGAGTTGCGTCTTTTTGACCTTCCGACGGCCCTCTCGAACCCGCCGCTCGACTTCTTCTAACCACACGCGTTCGATGTTGTCGTACTCGAGGAGGTCCAGGACGGTCTCCATCTCCTCGTTGAACGAATCGACCGCCGAGGTGACGAGTGATGCGATTTTCGTCCGGGCGTCTTCGAGGTCTGACTCCAACTCGTCGTACCGTGCCTGCAGTTCGTCGCGCTCGTCGAACTGCCGTTCGATGTCGTCGAGCGAGTCGTTCACGTCGGCGAGTTCGTCACGGGTTCGGTCGAGTGAAAACTCGGTCTCGTTCAGTTCCTTGTGCAGCTCGATGAGGTCGCTCTCGGCCTGTCCGCGGATGTCGGCGGCCTCGTCTTCCAACTGTTCGACGCGTGCCGCGAGTTCTTCGCGCTGGTCGGTCAGTGAGTCGATTTGCTCGGTCCGCGTCTCCAGTTCGCCTTCGAGTCGGTCGAGTTTTCGACGGACGTTCTGGCGACGGGTTCGGGACTCCTTTGCGGCCCGAAGGTCGCCTTCGAGGTCGTCGAGTTCGCGGCGAAGGTCCGCCCGCTGTTCTCGCTTGTCGTCTCTGAGCGCCCGCAGTCGGTCCGTCGTCTGTTCGATTTGGTCTTGATCGACTTCCGTCCCGCAGGTCCAACAGGTGATGGTCTCCGATGCGAGGAGTTGGTCGGTGAGCGCACCGTCGCCCGACGGCTCACCGAGCGTCTCCTCGACGAGGTCCGCCTTCCCGTCGAGAACGTCGTTGGTGTACTGAACGATAGTCTGGAGGTCTGCAATCGTCGTGTTCAGCTCCTCTATCTGGGTTCGAATCACGTCGATACGCCCCGAGACCGCCTCACGGTCGATGTCGGCTGCTTCGAACGAGTCCAGTTCCGACTGTAGCTCTGAACGCTCCTGTCGAAGCGATTCGACGCTCTCGCGCTCACTCTGCAGTCGGAATCGAGCGGTTTCGAGGTCCGAACGCGCCGCCTGTAGGTCGTCGAGGACGCTGTCGAGTTCGTCTCGGTTCTCGCGTTGTTCTTCGACGGTCTGGTCTTCGTCGTCGATACGGGCCGCGAGTCGGTCCCGTTCGGATTCGAGGTCGGCTATCTTCGACGTGAGTTCGTCACGCCGCGTCTGGAGCGACCGCTCGTCCGCTTCGAGCGTGGAGAGCGAGTCCAGTTTCCGCTCGACCCGTTTGCGCTCGGATTGGAGTCGGTCGATTCGTTCCTCGATGGCGTCCGTATCGACCGGCGACATGATTACCTCGTGGAGGTTGCGGTTGGTGAGTACCGCCTGCCGCGACTCGTTCGAAGCGAGCAGGAACGCGAACAGGTCTGCGGTCGTCGTGTCCTGAAGGTACGGTGTCCCACTCGTCGCAGTGCGTCCGTTCTCTCGTTTGAGGACGCGCGTGTACGACCGGCCGTCGAGGTCGAGTTCGACCGACCCTTCGTCGGCGTCTCCTTTGAGACTGGCAGCGTCGCTCCCACACGCTGCCATGAGAGCGCGGAGGAACGACGTTCGGTTCGTGGCGTTGCGTCCGGTGAGGACCGTCACGCCGGGAGAAAGCGTGACCTCGCGGCTATCGATACCACCGATGTTTCGAATTCGAACGGTTGCGTGTTGAAGGGCTTCTGATGTGCTCATTCGTTGGATTGGTTCTGGCTTGTTCGGTCGTTACTCGTCTGCTGCGGGGCCGTTCGCCGACGCGTCGCAGTTGCAGTGTCCGGAGGAGAGCAACGCCGTCGGCGTCAGTCGTGTCTCACAGTCGGTACAGGTCACGCGGATGTCTACATCGACTTCGTACGACCCGATAGACACCTGGTTCGCCTTTATCAAACGGTCGATGACGTCGATGGTGACCGTTCGAAGGCGAGACCGAAGCTTTCGAATCGTACTGAGTCCGGATTCGACGGCGTTCTGCTCGTCGTCGGGAGACTCACGCTCGACGTTCCGGTGCCGTTTCAGGTAGTTGTACACCGACTGGTAGGAGATGATGTCGGCCTCTAACTGCTCGACATCGACGCCCTTCTCACGAAGCGCGTTCCGCGCCTCCGTGCGACTGCCGGCGGAGACGTCGTCGTCGGTCAAAAGTCGGTAGTAGTTGTCGGCTTCGCCGTCGAGAACGTGAGCGCCGGCCTGGTCGAGTGCTGCCTGGATGAGTCGCTTGTTGACCTCGACTTCGAGTTCGCGGAGGCTCTTCTGTCCGCGGTCGGCACCTAACCACGCAGCGACGACGTCGTCGCCGAGACCAGAGAGTTCGTAGCGGTCGGCTATCCGCTCTATCTTGGGGCCCCGGCCACCACGGCGGGAAACCTTGTTTCCTGAGTTGCGCATCCTGTCGATACTCTCGTACGTTCGATGTGGAGTGTTGTAAGCATTACTCGATTGGAATCAGAATTGATAAAATTAGGACAGGAACTCGTTACATCGAGTCGGGTTCGTATAGCAATTATATCGGTACAATTTCACAGCATTGGAAACTCCAGTATTGCTTATTTTTTGAACAATCAATTTCTAGATTCATCGAATGCATATAAGATAATCAACCTATGGGCATCTTCACACTAGACAATGCAACTTATACTGGCTCATACACTTCCCCACATAATTTATTCTCTCACTCCCGGTTCCAATATTGTGCGCTCTTCGAATTCATGATTGGCAGTAATCCTCGCTGCACGACCCACCTCGGTTACGCCGTCGTCGCTGTCGAGTTGGCTCGGACGGTGACCCAAAGGTGGAGTTCACGGTAGGCGTTCTCGACGCTCGGCGAGTCTGGTTCGTCCCCGATGTACAGGAGGTAGGTGAGTCGAAGGCGCTCGCCGGTCATCGTCGGTTGGATTCGGTGGCGTCGGTGCCACGTCTCGTTGTCGGCGAGCGACGGCGAGAACGCCGCCAGTCGGTCCTGTTCGAGGACCGTCGTCGAGTTGTTCTGTCTTTCGACTCGTTGGAGGAAGACGACTGCCGTGTAGTTCACCTGTCGGTGTTCGTTGTTCCCGATGCCGACGACGAGTGGGACCGACTCACCGACGACGAGTTCGTCGGGGTAGTCGTCGGCGACGAGGTCGCCGTCGTCGTTCTCGGTGAGCAAGTAGAACTCACTGAACGACTCGCCGTCCGTGGGGACTCCGACCGCGTAGCCGACGCTCGCCGCCGCGAGGACGACGCTCACGACGAGAACCACGTTCAACACGGCATCCGCTCGTGTCGCAGGCTCGAAGAGTTCTGATTTGCCGGCATCGAACCACGCCTCGTAGGGAACCGAGAAGCGTTCGTCCGGCGGGAGTTCCGTCCGACGACCGGCGGCGACGACGACGCCGACGAGCGTGAACCCGCCGACCGCAACGAGGATGGGGACGAGTCGGATACCCCACGGGGTGAAGTTGAGCACGAGACCGAGCAGCGGGACGACGGCGATGCTCGTTCCGAACGAGAGGGCGACGCGTTCGATACCGTCGATTCCCCGTTGGTCGACGGCCGCGTCGTGGTCGTCGTCGCGCTCGATGGTGACCGGGCCACGTTCGGGAAAGAGCGCGGCGACGAGCGCGTATCCGGGGGCGAACAGGACGAACGGAAGACCGAGGACGACTCGAAGCGGCGTCTCGTCGAGACCGGGCACGAGCGCCGCGAGGAGGGTGCTCACGACCATCACGAGCACGAACGCGAGGTCAGCAGGGAGGGCACGTAGCGGGCGAGGGAGATAGAGTCGCCAATCAGAGCGCTCCGACATCTACGTGGGACTGTGTGAAGCGAACACAAAAATCAGTTGGTCGGCCGTCACGACGTGCGGCGAGCGGTGACGAGCGCACGCAGTGCGGGTCGAGGTCGGCCGCTCACGCGGCAGCGACGAGCGTCGCCGCGACCTCGACCAGTTCTTCGGCTTCTGTGTCGCTCACGGAAACACCACTGTAGGCTGCTTTCTCGTATCCGGCGGTGAGCGTTTCGAGCAGGTCGCCGTCTGCGACGCCGGCCGCGACACAGCGGTCTGCGAACTCCCAGTGCGTCGCCGAGTCGTCGATATCTGCGGCATCAGCGAGCGCACGACGAACCGCGGTGTACGCGACGACGACCGCGTCAGTCTGATTACCTGCCGAGCGCATCGCTCTGGCCGACTCCAACGGCGTCGTCTCGGTCGTGAGGTCGAGTTCGCCTTCCGCTGTGTCCCCCAACGAAGACAGGTCGGCATCCACCATCTCCGGGACCTCGGTGGCGGTCCGTCGCCGAAGCAGCACCACTGTCGCCAGTCCGACGAAACCAACCGCCGCCGCGGCCCAGAGGAAGTCCGTCACCGAGGGTGGAAACCCAGCACTCAGACCGCCGGCGTTCGATGCGTCCACGGGCGACCCGCCAGTCTCGACCGATTCGACACTCGTCGTCGCCGACGACGATTCGAGGTTCGTCCCGCCGCCGTCGAATTCGACCGTAATCGTCGCGCTCTCGTTGCTCGCCCCTGTAGGCGGGCGGACTGCCGTTCGATAGGTCCCCGACCCATCGGTCGTCGTCGTCAGCGTTCGATTCCCGATGTGAACGACGACTGGTTGGCCATCGACGGGGTCGCCTTCTCGTGTCGAGAGCGCCCCCTGCACGACGAGCGACCCACCCTCTGCAGGGCGAGCAGTCGCGTCGAGAGCGGTCTGTTCGCTCGTGATATCGACGTTCGTCGTCACTGGGTCGAACCCGACTGCGAGCGGCTCCCGACTCGGGGCGACCCGAACTGTCGCATCACCTGTCGAGACCGACGCGCCGACCGTCCCAGTGAGCGTCACGTTTCCGGTCGCTTTCGTCGCCCCCGTCACGAGTTTCGACCCGGCCAACGACGCCGAAATCGGGAAGCGACGAACGGGCGTCTCGTTGACGACCAGAGCGACATCGACGGCCAGCGTATCGGCGTAGCCATACGCGGAGCGGGCGGGTTCGGTCACCCGTGCTGTGGCATCGGTCTGTGTAATCGACACGGCGAGCGAGCGCGTCGTCGTCCGGTAGAGAGAGGTGCTCGCCGGGCGGTAGTGGACAGTCAGCGTCGAGGTGTTCACCGGCACGCGCGTCGGTCGGTAGGTGAGCGTGAACGACCCATCCGCACGGACGGGAGTTCGAATCGTCTGCTTCCCAATCGTGAATCGAGCGGTGTCTACGTCAACTGGCGTCCCGTTCTCGGCTACGAGCGTCCCCGACAGCACGAACGGGTCGGTGAACGATATCTCCTGGTCGTACGATTCGACCGCCATCCGCGTATCGACGAACTCGCGTTCGACGACGGCGTCTCGCTGTTCCGAGACGTTGGCCTGAATCGACGCGAGTCGCGTCTGACTCTCCGAGAGGTCGCTGCCCGTCCGGTTCGAGATAACCGCGAACGCGGTCGAAATTCGGGCAGACTGCCGCTCGGCATCGTCGGCCAACCGTGTCAGTCTCCGGGCGAGTTCACGAGCACGGGCGTCGTCGCCGGCTTGCTTCGCCGCTCGATAGGCGCTTCGCGTCTCCCGGAACGACTGGACCGTCTCGATGTACGCTCGTTGCGTCTCTTGGACCGTCGCGTACTGGTCGCCGGCACCGTCTCCATCGGTCTCACCATCGACCTCGACGTACTTGCCGAGTGAGTCGTCGTAGTCGTCGCCGAGTGCAGCCTTGGCCGCGTCGTACTGCCGTTGGCTGAGTGCGACCGTACTCGCGTCGATGTCGGTGTTCATCCGTCCGGAGAGATACGAGAGGAGGGTGTCGAGTTCGTTCTCGTCGTCAACCTCGTCGGGATTCTCGTGGATGACCTGACTACTGTTGTTGGTGGGCGTCGTCTGTTGGCCGAAGAACTGCGGTGAGCGGACGGTCGGCTGCGAGACACCGACCTCGCCGTCTTCGTGCGGAACAGTCGCCACCGCAGGTGAGACGAACGCACTCAACACGACGAGCGTGGCCCACAGTAGACGAAGCTCTACTTCCCAATCTCTACGCACTACTCGTAGCCAAACGGGCGACTGTATTGGATTTTCGCATTCGGTCGAACGCAAACATTCAATTGCGGTGCCACGAATCACTGTGACGATGGTACCGACCCGCCGGTGGACAGTGTTCGCTGGGGCCGCGTGTTTCTTCGTCGTCTTCGCCGTCATCCTCGACGAACCCGCCCCGCTGTTCGCCGCGGGTGGACTCACCGCGTGGCTCCTCGCCGCGCAACTCGATTCGTTTCGGACGATGGCCGCCGCAGACGACGCGCTCTCGACGAGCGTGTCGGTCGAGCCATCGACCGTCCCCGTCGGCAACCAGGCCGTCGTCACCCTCGCTGCGTCGCTCGCGTCCACGATAGACGCACCCCTCGACGTCGAACTCGCATCGCCGCCGAGCGTCGATGTGGTCGCCGAAGAACAGCGACACCTCAGGGTCGAAGCCGGCGAGGCGTCCGGGTCAACCGTGTGTCGCATCTCGTGCCCCGTTGCCGGCCACGTCTCGTTCGACACCCTCCGTGTCACGCTGCGAGGCCGACTAGGTCTCTTCACGGAGACGACGACCGTCGAGACCGACGCGACGTGTCTCGTCGAGCCACCGTCTCCTGACGGAATCCACGTCGGACAGGGCGGTGAACGGACCGGAACGATATTCGGCGAGCACGCCAGCACGCAGAGCGGACCTGGGTTAGTCCCGCACGAGACGCGGCGATACCTTCCCGGAGACACGCTCTCGCAGATCGACTGGCGAACGACCGCACGGATGAACTACCCGCACATCCGCGAGTTCGAATCGGAGTCCGACCTCCTCCTCTCGCTCGTCGTCGATGTCGGGTCCAACATGGCCGCGGGGCCAGACGGGCGAACGATGTTCGCCTACGCGCGCGAGGTCGCACTCGGACTGGTCGAGACTGCGGCGTCCTACAACGACCCTCTCTCGGTACGACTCGTGACCGACGAGGGAACCGCCTGGGAGTTCGGGCCGTCGTCCTCGTCGAACGCGTATCACGAGAGTCGCCGGGAACTCCTCGCGTTCGACCCTCCATCGGGGGCCACGCACTCGTCCAAGTCGGCCAGCCCACTCGCCCCGGCGGACGCGCTCGCTCGACGCGAGACGCTCGAAACCGACGATTCGCCGTTCGCAACCACGCTCCGGCCGTATCTCTCCGCGTCGAGGACGTACCTCTCGCGCGTCAGTGAACGGCCGCTGTTCGATGCGGTCAAGACGGCGTGTCACCGCGTCGATGGCGACGACCACCTCGTCCTCGTCACCGACGACACGTCGAACGTCGAGACGTACGAGGCGGCCGTGGTCGCCTCACAACGCTGTACCCAGACGACGGTGTTTCTCACGCCGACCGCGCTGTTCGCGGAGGCACCCACCGACCGGAGTCGGTTGGTGGCGTTCGAGGAGTTCCGCCAGCGCCTCGACGGATTGCCGTCCGTCGAAGCGTACGAAATCGCACCACGAACCGCCCTCGAAAGAGCGACTACCGACACGAAGACCCCGACCACGTGATTCCGATGCCCGACAGACACACGAGCGAACCGACTGTGCCGACCATTCGAGACGTCGTAGATTCGAACGAACTGACGCCGGTAGACGGGGTCGGTGTCGTCGCGTTCACCGCGGTGGCGACCCTCACTCACGGCGCGGCGGGCGCGCTCGCCGGATGCATCGTCCTCGTGATAGCGGCGCTGACAGCCGGTCCCACGGCGTTCGTCGCCGCCCAACTGTTACTCGTTACCGTGTTCTCGCAATGGAGTCCAGCGACGTTCGCCGCGGCGCAGGGTGCCGTCTTCCCGCTCCTCGCGGGTAGTATTCGTTCGCGCCTCATCTCTCGCCGCCTCGTCGGCTTGACAGTCGCCTACGTCGGCACCCTCGGCGTCGTCTGGGCGCTCGTCACGAACCTCCGATGGCTCTGGCAGGCCGGCGTGCTGTTCGTCGTCGCCGCCGCGGTGAGTTCGTACGCGATTCATCGGTACGAACGCGTCTCGCTCGGACTCGTGAACGCGGAGGGGAACCGATGAGCATCGACGGTTTCGACGAGCGAGCGGACGACCACCGAGCGGACGGCCACCGAGCGAACGACCACCGAGCGGACAGCCACCGAACCGACGTGGCCGCAGACGAGCACCTCGACAGTGACGCGTCAGACGACGTCGCAGCACTTCGCCGTGAGAATGCTCGACTTCGCCAACGGTACGCCGACGTTCGGAAGAATCAGTATCGACAGACGTCACTCGCCCTCTTCGCACTCGGCGTCGTCGGCGTCGTGAGCGCCGCGCTCGTCCCACCCGTCCGCGAGACGCTGCTCGTCCTGGGTGCGATTGGCCTGTTCGCCGCGGCGGTCACGCGATACGTGAGTCCCGAGCAGTTCATCCCCGTCGGCGTCGGGTCGTCGGTCTATCGCACGCAGGCACGAAACGCCGACGCCATCGCCGACGAACTCGGCCTGCAAGACGCGCGCGTGTACGTCCCCGACGACGACGACCGAGCGACGGTTCGACTGTTCGTCCCCGAGCGTCGGTCGTACACGGTTCCGGAACCGGACGCACTCCGTGAGACGTTCGTCATCACCGACGACGAGACCGAACGCGGCGTGGCGTTCGCGCCGAGTGGTGCCGGTCTCTTCGACGAGTTCGAAGAGAGCCGAGACGGACCGCTCGGTGACGACCCGGCGACACTCGCTCGACAGGCGACCGACGCGCTCGTCGAACTCTTCGAGCTCGTGGAGACCGCGGACGCAGAAACTGACCGCGAGCACGGCCGACTGACGGTTCGCGTCGGCTCCTGTCGATTCGGGTCGGCGGCGACGTTCGATACGCCCGTCGCCTCGTTCGTCGCGGTCACCGTCGCCCGCGGACTCGACGTGCCGGTCACCGCCGAAGTCACGTCGAGCGACGACACCGACTTCGTGGTGACCTGTCGCTGGGACCCAGCGGACACCACGAACGCGACAGTTGGAGAAACGTAGCCGTCGCCGAGAGCTTCAGTCGTAGCCGTCGCCGACATTCAGTCGTCGTCCGCAGTCGAGACCGGCAGCGATTCGGGACGCTCGATACCCGGCATCGAAACGGTCGAGACGACTTCCGCGACGAGTTCGCGCGGGGTGCGACCGCTGATGTCGGCTTCCGTCCCGAGGACGAGTCGGTGAGAGAGAATCAGTGGTGCGAGTCGTTTCACGTCGTCTGGAATCACGTAGGCGCGCCCCCGAATCGCGGCCGCGGCCTTGCTCGTATGGAGAAACGCGAGTGAGGCACGCGGTGAGGCACCGAAGTCGATTGCCTCGTGGTCGCGCGTCGCCGCGACCAGGTCGAGGATGTAGTCGAACACCTTGTCGTCTACGTGGACGTCTTTGACGACCGACCGAGCGGCACCGATGTCGGCGTCGTCGATGACGGTCGAGATGTCCGTCGGTTTCAGCGACGGTTCGTGGTGGAACCGTTCGAGAATCTCGCGTTCGGCGGCGCGCTCGGGAACGTCAACGACGACTTTGAACTGGAAGCGGTCGCGCTGTGCTTCCGGGAGGTTGAACGTCCCTTCGTACTCGATCGGGTTCTGCGTCGCCACCACCACGAACGGTTTCGGGAGGTGGAGCGTCTCGCCTTCGATGGTCACCTGCCCTTCTTCCATGGCCTCCAACAGCGCCGACTGGGTCTTCGGCGTCGCGCGGTTAATCTCGTCGGCGAGCACGACGTTCGAGAACACCGGTCCGCGTTGGAGGTCGAACTCGCCGCGGTTCTCGCGGTAGATGTGCGTCCCGGTGATGTCCGCGGGGAGCACGTCCGGCGTCATCTGAATTCGCTGGTAGTCGAGGTTGCCGGCGTGTGCGAAGAGGTTCGCAATCGTCGTCTTGGCGACACCGGGAACGCCTTCGAGGAGGACGTGGCCATTCGTGAGTAACGCGATTGTGAGGGCTTCTATCGCGTCTTCGTTCCCGACGAGGACCTCCGATGTCTCGTCGAGGATGGCCGAATATAGCGCTTCGGGAGCGGTCATTCTTACTGCTACTGCGGCCGGTGGTCACATATAATTGCGGTCTTTCGACACGTCGCCGCGACACGTCGGTCCGGTGCTAACCCCGTGCTACGACGCCCCCGAGCGCCTCCGTCCGAGGGCGACGACGATACTGAGTCCACCGGCACCGAACACCAACTGGAGCAGGGGTGACGCACGAATCGCGTGCAGTGCGACCTGTAGCGGCGGCCGTTCGTCCACGTGCGAAACGTCTACGAGCAACGACTCGTGTTGACCGACCAGTGCCTCGACGAACGCGCGGTTGTCGGAGCGTTCGAGCATCGAGTTGATGAACAGACTCGGGTCGCCGACGACGACTACCTCGCCCGACCCGAGCCGTTCGACGGACACCACCGGGTACGACCGGAGCGTCTCGTTCTCGTCGAGGGTGGCGTCGCCGTCGCGGTCGAGATACGAGAAGTTCGACGAGCGGGCGAGCACGGTCGCCCCATTCGGCTCGATGGTCGTCGGGTGATTCAGCGTGAGTTGGTCCACGTCACGGGCGAGTGGGTCCGACGCTGTCCGGGTCGCTATCGGAAGCGACCCGGTCTTGTACTGGTGTCTGTCGTCCCGAAGCGGCGTCCCGTTGACTCGCGCACGGGCACCGAGTCGGGCGAGCAGGTCGTTACTGTTGGGTCTGAAGTCGTCGGCGACGACGAGCGTCCCGCCGCTCTTGACGAACGATTCGATGCGAGTCGCTTCGGCGGTCGTGTAGCCCCGTTCGGGCGAGACGACGAACGCGACCGTCTCGGGCGCACTCACGTCGTCGTACTCGGTGGTGTTGTAGACGACGGTCGATTCCGTCTCGGCGTCCGCAGCGACGTCACGAATTCCGGAACCGCCGTCCCACGCGGTGTTGAACGCGCCGTAGGTGGACGCCGAGGTGCTGGTCCCGAAGCCGACAGTGAGGAGTAACGCGAGACAGAGACCGACGACGAGAAGGGTCGGAGTGCCGACCTCACGTGACCCGATGCGCACTCAGAGCACCCCCGGCGGGAGGATATCGAGAATCCGTCGGACGACGATGTAGCCGAAGACGACGAGACCGCCGCCGATGACCCACAGGAGTCGCCGTCGCCACGTCGGCGTCACTCCGATGGGTGCGGTGAGTTCCACGACGACGAGAAAGCCGATGAGCGACACGACGAACACCAACTCGTAGGACAGCGAGTCGAGGAGGACGAGCACGAGCGTCGCTCCGAGCATCCAGGCGAGTTGCGCGCGGAGGAACCGCTCGCGTCGTGCCGTTGCCATACACTCTCGTGGTGGGGCGGGGATAACTAAACTATCGCTTGCCAGACAGGCGAGCGTGAGGTGGGAGTGAGAGGAGAGTTCAGAGGAGTGAGGGGAGAGGACAGACGACCCGAGCGTTACAGATGGTCGAGCGGTCTGATACTCGAAATCTGCCGACTGACGGCGAGCGAGGAGACGACGCTCACGACGAACGCGATGGCGAAGCCGCCCGCGAGAACCGACACGGGGAGGGTGACGAGGTCACCGAAGCCGACGAGGAGTTCGGCCATGCGATTCAATCCCCGTGCGGCCGGGAAACTCAACGCGACGCCGAGTAGGCCGCCGACCGTTCCCAGGAACAGCGCCTGAAAGACGAGCGTCGTCGAGAGCGTCGAAGAGGACGTGCCGAGGGCTTTCAGCGCGGCGAACTCGCGTTGCTGCTGGTAGACGTGCGATAATAGGATGTTCACGGTGAGTGCGAGCCCGGCGAACAGCGCGAGGAAGACGAGACTCGCGCCCGCCGCCATGAGCACCGCCTGGTCGCGGAGGAGTTCGGCGAGTTGTTCCTCGTTGGTTCGCACGTCGTAGTCCGGGTACGCCGATTCGAGTTCGGTTGCGACGGTCTCCGGGTCCGCACCGTCTTCGACCGTGAGCGTGACGAGCGTCGCCTCGTCCGACCCGGTCGTTCCAGTGATCTCCTGAAGTTCGCTCAGGTGGACGACGACGCTCGGCGCGCCGAGGAACCGAGAGAACGTCGGCGAGATACCGACGACAGTGAACTCGTTTTCGCGGGCGATTCCGGTCGTTCCGCCGATGTACAGCGAGTCGCCGACGGAGATGTTCATCATCTCGGCCGTCCGCTGGTCGATGACCACCTCGTGGGTCATCGGTCCCGAGTAGTCCCCGTCGGCGTAGTGCACGTCCGGTGAACTGAATCCAGAGCCGTTGGTAATCTGAACAGACCCGCCTCGCGCGGGCGCGCCGACGCCGACGAGCGTCTCGTAGTCCGACGAGTTCGACCTGACGTACACCGTCTGGAAGGCCATCGGTGCGGCCACCCGAACGTCGTCGCGGGCGTTCAACTCGGCTTCTAACTCGTGTGCACCGACGATGGTGTTCTCGAACCCACCGACGCCGGTCGGCGAGAATCTGACCGGGCCGCCGGTCATCCAGATGTCGCGGCCGGCCGAGTCGAACTTCTGTTGGCCCGTCTCGATGACGCCGAGACCGGTTCCGGCGAGGAGTGTCGCGGCGAGGACGGCGAGCGTGATTCCGAGGACCGTGAGCACCGTCCGACCGCGGGCGTGGTCCAGTTGCGCGACTGCGAGTCCTGCCGCGGCACGAACCCGAGCGAGGCGCGGGAACGTCGCGGACTCGGGTGTCGAATCAGTCACGCGACATCGCCTCCAACGTCGGCGTCCGCCACGTCAGCCACGCGGGATAGACCGACGAGATGACGCCGATGAGTCCCGCGACGATGACGCTGTAGGCGACGAGAATCGGGTCGAACAGGGCGACTCGAACCCCGAGGAAGTCCTGTGTGAGTGCGTTCGTCAAGGCGATGCCACCGACGCCTGCGACGACGCCGACGACGCCGCCGACGGTGGAAACGATGACCGTCTCGGCGACGACGAGCACCGTCTGTGAGCCAGTGCCGTAGCCCATCGCCGAGAGGACGGCGAGGTTCTTGCGGTCGGCGGTGACTTCGAGACCCATCATCGTGGCGACGAACAGCACGCCGACGAGGACGGCGACGACGAGCGAGACGGCCGCCACCGCCAGCGGGAGGCTCGACGTCGAGGCCCCGCGAACCGCCAACCCGGTCTGGGTGACCACGGTCGTCTCTGGGTAGAGCGCCTCGATATCCGACTTCACGCTCGGCGAGTCCGTGCTCACGAGGAGTTGGTCTGCGAGGTCACCCTGCGCCGACCCCGTCATCGTCTGGAGTTCCGAGAGGTGGACGAGCGCGACCGGAACCGGACCGACGCCGCTCGACAGGTCACTCTCGCGGACATCGACGACGGTGAACGTCGCCGTCGAAGCCCCGACTGTCGCCGTCACGTCGTCGCCTTCGGAGACACCCAGTAACTCCGCAGCGGCGCTGTTGAGGACGAGTTCGCCGGTTCGTGGGCCTGTGTAGGTCCCGTCGGCGTAGTGCGGGTCGCCCGGGGTGAGCGCCGCCGTCGAGACGCCGATGACCGCCGTCGGCGTCTCCGGCGGGACGATGCCAGCGGCGAGGACGTACTCCGTCTTCTGGCCGTCTGCTGGGGCAATTCGGACGAGCTGCGTCTGGACGGGCGTCGCGTACTCGACGCGCTCGTCGGCCCGCAGCCGCTCGGTTATCGAGTGTGTCTCGCCGAGTTGCGGACTGCCGACCGAGACGGCGACCGACGAGGCAGT
Organism: Haloferax namakaokahaiae; assembly: GCF_042663225.1. Classification (NCBI taxonomy): domain Archaea; kingdom Methanobacteriati; phylum Methanobacteriota; class Halobacteria; order Halobacteriales; family Haloferacaceae; genus Haloferax; species Haloferax namakaokahaiae. The sequence goes on from NZ_JBHTAA010000001.1 coordinate 708,987, forward strand.
GCTCGCCTCGGGGACGACCCAGTAATCGACGCCCTCGCTCTGGATGGCGTTCTCCGCGCCGATGCCGAGCGCGATGCCGCTCACCGTCGTCATGAGTGTCACTGCGAGAGCCACGCCGAGGATGCTCAACAGCACCTGCTTCGAGGACGACGTTCGAAGGCGGCCGAGGACCCGTCTCCCGGCGAGACCGACGAGACCGACGAGTCGGTGCCGCCTAGGCATCGCTCACCACGCGGCCGTCACGGAGTCGAACGACGCGGTCCGCGCGGTCGATGACGTGCTGGTCGTGCGTGGCGACGACGACCGCACGGCCGTCGGCGGTCTCTTCGACGTAGTCGAGGACGCGGTGGCCGGTCTCGGTGTCGAGTTCGCCGGTCGGTTCGTCGGCGACGAGGACCGCCGGGTCGGAGACGAGTGCGCGAGCGATTGCGACTCGCTGTTGCTCGCCGCCGGAGAGTTCACCCGGTTTGTGCGTGGCGCGGTCACCGAGTCCCACCTGTTCGAGGAGTTCCACGGCCCGGTCGCGGCGCGCGCGTTTCGACACGCCGCGTTCGATGAGCGGGAGCGCGACGTTCCCCCGCGCAGAGAGCGATGGCAACAGGTGGAAGTGTTGGAAGACGATGCCGACCGTATCGCGTCTGAGCGCCGTGCGACCGCGAGACGAGAGCGATGCGGTGTCGGTCCCGGCGACGGAGATGGTACCCCGGTCCGGGGTGTCGAGCGCGGCGAGGAGGTGCAAGAGCGTCGATTTGCCGCTCCCGCTCGGGCCGGCGATGGCGACGAACTCGTCGGTCGAAATCGAGAGCGAGACCTCGTCGAGCGCGCGGACTGTCGGCACGTCGGCCTTCGACGAAAACATCGACGCCGACCCGCGGGCGTACTCGCGGACGACGGTACGGCACTGGAGGGCAGCGACCGAGTCGTCTTTCGGGAGAGACTGGTCTCTGACGACCGAATCAACCATACCAGCACATGATGGGTGAGGTGACATATACCTACTGTGTCGGCCGAGGCGAGACGCCGAGTCGGCGACCGTCCCTCATCGCGGGACCACACGGTTGATAACCGTCGGCGTCGTCCCACTCGATAGTGTTTCCAATCGGTCATCTCGCACTCGGATATCTCTCGGCCGCGCTCGTTCGAACCGGTCGCGGCCACCGACTCCCCGACCAGTGGGTTCTCGTGGCGGCATTGCTCGGGTCGCAACTGCCGGACCTCATCGACAAGCCGCTGGCGTACTACGACGTACTCGTCAGCGGGCGCTCGCTCGGACACTCGCTTTTCTTCGTGCTTCCCGTGTTGACCGTGGTGTTCTTCGCGGGGCGGCGAGCAGGCTACGGTGAGTACGCGCTGGCGTTCGTGGTCGGCACGCTCTCGCACTTTCTCGGCGATACGTATCGGCTCGCACTGGCCGGCGACTGGGAGTCACTCACCTTCTTACTGTGGCCCGTCTTTCCGGCGACCGTATACCCGTCCGACGGGATTCCACCGTGGATTCGCGTCATCGACTCGATTGGCCAGCCACAGCATCACGTCGAGTACGCACTGGCGGCCCTCGCGTTCACACTCTGGATGTACGGCCGCTACACGCGACTTCAGCGCGGGTCGAGAGTGCAAGCCTGAGGAATCGCTGAGTTCGAACCTGCGGGGCAGAACGTCGAGCGCTGCACCTCGACGGCGTGAACACCGACAGCGAGTCAGTCCTGCGCCAGTCGCCGGCCGACCGCATAGGTGACGAGGAGACCGAAGATGACCTGTGGCGCTGTGTTCGGAAGCTCTGACGACGTCGTCTGTTCTTGCGTCGTCTGGTCGTTCGGCGTTTTTTCGTTCGGCGCCAACACGGTGTCGGTGGAAGTCGCCGACGTGTCCGTCTTCGCGGTCGTCGTCTCTTCGAACGTCGTGGATTCAGTCGTCGTCTCTGCCGTCGTCACCATCTCGGACGTCTCCGATGGCGTCTCTGTGTCGGTCGGCGCGGGTGTCGTCGTCTCGGACGACTCGGTGGTAGACGAACCGCTGTCCGGTGGCCCGCCGTCCGGTGGCCCGCCGTCCGGTGACCCGCTGTCCGGTGGCCCGCCGTCCGGTGACCCGCTGTCCGGTGACCCGCCGTCAGACGAGCCATCGCCTCCAGAATCCGACTCGTCGGACGACTCGGTGGACTGTTCGACCACGTCGATGGCCACTTCGTCGCTCACGCCGACGAGTTCTCGTTCCCCGAGAGCTGTGCCGTCTGACCGAACGACTGCATAGAGTGAGTAGCCGCCCGGTGCGAGTTCGTCGGTCGGGACGGTCGCACGGTACGTCGATTCTCCGGCGTCCGTGGCATCGACTCGAACGTGGTTCGAGCCGTTCGTGGCGGCGATTTGTACCTCTCTGACTGGTTCGCCCGACGCGACTTGGTCGAGTTCGACGGCGACATCGAGTGCCGAGCCTGCTTCGACAGTCGTGTTCGATTCGACCACGACAGCGTAGGCGCGAACCACGAGGGGTTCGACCGCGTACACCTCGTCGGCCGACTGATTGCCGACGGCGACCGCGTACGTGGCGGGGTCCAGACCGTCGGTATGGAACGTGACCGTCGTCCCACCGCTGGCGGTTCGACTCCGTCGAATCCGCTGTTCGGCGTCGAGGACGGAGAGCGAATAGTCGGCGTCAGACGGTGCATCGACCGAGATGGTGACACGCTCGCCGACGTCGGCCCTGCCGACCTGCGTGACCGTGAACTCGCCGTAGGAGGTCGAGACGTCTCGGTCCACGGTATCGATTGCACCGTCGATGGCGATATCGTAGCCACCGGCGGCGAGCGAGGAGGGTGCGACAGCGACGAGGAGGAGTGCGCTGACGACGAGGACAGAACTCGAGATGCGGGGTCGAAGCATCAAGCTACGATTGTGTGACCGTCGCTAAAAGTCTGTAGGCAATCACGTCGGGTCGCCACCCTCGGCACGGCCGTGTGAAAACCCGGCCGCAATCGAGTGGTGTGGCGTGGTCAGTCGTGGCGGACCGCCGCGAGCGCAACAGCGAGGAGTGCGACGAGCGCGACGACGACGCCGAACCCGGGCACGGGCGAACTCGTCGTGGTCGGTTCGGCCGTCGTCTCCGTCTCGGCGGTCGTGGTGGTGGCCGTCTCCTCGGTTGGTGTCGGCTCTTCGGTCGTGGTCGTCTCTTCGGTTGGTGTCGGTTCCGCGGTCGTCGTGCCGCCGTCGTCTACCTGCTTGGCGACGACTGCGAAGTAGGAGAATCCAGGGGTCTCGGCTTCGATGACGACCGTCTCTCCGGAGTCGTTGACGACGCGCGTTTCGAGCGTCTCCCACGCGCTCGTGTCGTCGTCGTAGCGTTCGACCTGCAAGTCGTCGGCGCTCACGCCGAGTTCGTCCAGTTTGCTCCGTTTGACGGTGAGCGTGAGCGTCGCCGGTTCGTCCTCGACGGCATCGGGCACGTCGATTTGGAGCCAACTGACCGGCTTGCCAGTCGGTCGCCCCAGGGTTCCGGGGAGACCCGCCCGTTCGCGGACAGTGACTTTTCCGCGTACGGTGCTATCGAACCCAATCGACAGGCCGGTGACGCCACGGCCGTCAGGTAGTGACCCGTCGAACTTCTTCTCCAGCGAGAGTTGGCTGCTGTCGTAGGTTCCATCGGCCTTCAGCGGCGGACCTGCGTTGCCGCCACCGCCGCCACCGCCAGCAGGAGTGTCGCCGTCGTCATCGTCGTCGTCCGTACCGCCGTCGTAGCCACCGCCACCGCCGTCGTTGCCGCCACCAGTGCTACCGCCGCCACCGCTCGCTTCCGTCACGGTGATGCTCCCGATGGATTCGCTGTTGACTCGGAGCGTGTAGGTTCCCGGCGTGTCTATCGAGACGGTGTAGGTGAGCGTCTTGGTCTTCCCGGGGTCGAGTTTCGCGCACTGCCGTCCAATCTCGTTCCCGTCTGCTTTGAGTTTGGCAGCACACTGACCCACCTTCGTCCCGTAGTTCTTCATCGTGACGGTGACCGTGAACTCCTCGCCCGCTTCGACCGAGGTCGGTGAGATACTGACCGACCCGGGGACGACGCGAGTCCACGGTGCCGATTCGTAGACGCGGAGGAGTTCGCGGTTCGAGACGGTCTTCGTCGTCCCCTTCTCCGTCGCCACGTGCACGAGGACGTACTCGCCGTCGGGACCCTCAGGAACGGGAACGTCGATGGAGGTGTCCGCGGGGCCGACCGTCGTCACGGCCGTCGCATACACCGTCGCTTTCGGCTCGACGACGGTGACGCCGTCTATCCGCGATTGCGAGGTGGAGTTGTTCAGGCGTTCGAACAGTGACATGGCGGTCGTGGTCCCACTGAACGACTGACTTCCGGGCTTTATGCCCATGATGTTCGCCTCTTCGGAGAGGTTGGCCGACCCGTTTATCTCCGCGATTTCGGTCTCGACCGTGACGTCGTCTCGGTCGGTCGCGTTGATGGTGTGGTCGTACTGGTCGAGCGCCGTCTCGTTGAAGACCGCAATCGTGTGTCTGACGTCGCCCGAGAGTCCACAGGCGTTCACATCGACGGTCGTCGTCTCGCCTTGCTTCACGAGGGGATCGGTCACGACACAGGACTTCCGTTCGTGGACCGGGACGGCATCGACACCGACGACGGTGACGTTGCCGTTCGTCTCGAGGTTGCCATCGTCGTTCGCGTCCGAAAAGCCCGTTCCGTCATCGACGGTGACGACCGCGACCATCCATATCCCGGACTCCGTGGGCGTGAACGAGAAGTCGTTGACGCCGCTCTTTCCGGTCCCGTCGGCGACGACTTTCGCGGTGATATCGTCGTTCGTCGTGAGGTTCTCAGCGACGGCGGCGGGTGACCGCGGCACTGAGGCACCCGATTCGACCTTCGCCGCGACGAGTTGCACGTCCTCGCCGTCGATCAGATCGACGTTCCGGATGCCCTGGAAGGTAAAGGGAATCCGTTCGCCCTTCTTGTACACGTACGCTGGGTTCTTCAGGAGGTCTTTCTTCGTGTTCTGGTCGGTCCGGACGAACGTATTACCGGTCTTGACCTTCCACTCCGCGGCGTTCTGGAACTGCGGGTCGGTCTTGTTGGGTCGAAGCGTCAGTATCGATCCGTCCCAGACGCTGATGTTCTCGGTCGCGTTCGTGAGTTCGTCGTCTGGAACGCTGAGGCTGTTTGCGGGTGATACTCCCCCCGGTGACCCATCTGTGGTGGTCTCGAAACCTGCAGCTGCGGGACCTGCAACGACCGAGAGGACCACGATGAGTGAGAGTGTGAGACTCAGCCCGTTCAAGCTGAGCCTACGGCGGCGGCTCATGTGTATTTCGACTAATAGAATAGACATAATACTTTTGAATGTCACGATTTCATCACTATCTGTTCGAGAATATCCCACCGTTTTATCTGCTGATTCCAGCGGTAGTCGCCATCTGTGGGTGGCGTACCGACCGACACATCCACCGTTACCGGTGTGAACCTTGTCACGGCTACGCCGACGCCGATGGCCGTGTCGAACGGTTGCGTTCGGTCTTCGAACACGGGTCATCCGCCGGGCGAGTCGTACACCTCGACTGTCAGAGCGGTTTAGTATAACACTCTTATTGCTGTTATACCAGCGCGACTCTCGGTGGGGTATGAATAGACAAGCTCCCGCTCATCGAACGCGGCGACATGGGTCGCGTGCGCGGAGTTGGACAACGACTGCGCTCACACTGCTCGGCTCGCTCGTTCACCACCATTCAGGAGTGAGTCGGTTCGAGTGACCGACGAAGCGGTACAGCGTCGAGAGATGTCTGTCGGCCGCGGTGAGTTCCATCTAGCACATACCATCTCTACATGTGTAGTACACGTACGCGAGCCGTCTCACACGGTCTGAATCGAGTCGAAAAGTGAGAACAATTATGCCACTGCGAATTGGAGTATTGGTTGAATCGGTCCGTCGTCGTCGAGGGGACGAGACACGTAATCACCAGCAGCATGCCTCGAACAGAATCACGCAATGGATAAGATACGATACGACGCAGGGGATATCGTCCCGGAGGAGGTTACTCCGGCATCTACCAGTCGAGTGTTCATGCAGTTCGCCGTCCCCGTCGAGATTTACTACGGGTTCGGTCGGGTGGTACACATCTATCCGACAGAGCGGATAGAAGACCCAACGGAAATCTTCGCGGTGGACGATACGCCAGTCGAACTGTTGGTCACGGACGACGTTCAGTTGTACACGACTCCACCCGACGAGTTGCAGTGACAGGGGTCAAACGAGACGTTGCGGGTTCGTTTTCTCGATCGACTCGAAATATCTCTCCGTGGGTTACGCCGTTCGAGGACGGCGTATCGACTTCGAGGACTGTCGGAGACGTCACGAGCGACTGTTCGGCCGGCGCTACTCCGTCAGCGCTACTCCACCAGTGCCGGCCGATGCGTCACTCGCGTTCTCGTCGCCACCGACGGAACCGACGTCTTTTCTGGGAGGTAAAACAGCCATATCTTTGTTATACCTGCGTCGAGATGACCGTCACACCGGTGTGGAGAGCGTCGGAGCGTCGAGTTTCGGTGACGGACGGCGAACCCCTACAGAACGCGTGAGCGCCCCCTCAGTGAGGAATATTCCTAATATTGTTCCCCAGACCTATCAGCGTTGCAGACTTTGTAGACGATAAACTCTTTATGACCGAACTTTCCTCTATTATGTAACAAGCGTCAGCCAAGCGTGTGTGCTCTCGTACAGTCCGTGTACAGAGTCGCATAGCGGCAGCTGAGCCACTGAACCAAGACGAACTCATGAGTACGAAACTACGTTCCACGCCCGACGTCTCACAACAGGAGACCCGCGAGGTAGCGGACTCCTCGGACGGCCAACTAAGCGGCGACGAGTTACTCCTGCCCGCAGAGAGCGACCTCACGCCGACGCTGTCCGTCGTCATGCCGACGCTCAACGAGGAGGGAGGCATCGCCGAGTGTATCGACCGAATCACGAACGCCCTCGAAGCACTCCAGGTGTACGGCGAAATCGTCGTCTCGGACAGTTCGACCGACCGAACGCCCGAGATTGCCGCGGAGATGGGTGCCATCGTCGTCGAACCCGACCAGAAGGGCTACGGCTACGCCTACCTGTACGCGTTCGAGAAGGCCCGCGGCGACTACATCGCCATGGGTGATGCCGATACGACCTACGACTTCGAGGAGTTACCGAAGTTGCTCGACCTCGTCGAGTCCGGCGAGGCGGACATGGCCATGGGCTCTCGGTTGGAGGGCGAGATTCTTCCCGGGTCGATGCCACCGCTCCACGAGCACGTCGGGAATCCGCTCCTGACGAAGTTCCTCAACGTGTTCTACGGGGCCGGCGTGAGTGACGCCCACAGCGGGATGCGCGTGTTCTCGCGCGAGGCGTGGGAGACCATGGACTGTGACTCCACCGGCATGGAGTTCGCCAGCGAGATGATCATGGAAGCCGGGGCGAAAGACCTGGAGATCGCCGAGAAGCCGATTACCTACCACCCCCGTGAAGGGGAGGCGAACTTGGAGAGTTTCCCCGATGGCTGGCGACACGTTCGGTTTATGTTGGTCAATGCGCCGGGGTATTTGTTTTCGGGGCCTGGGTTTGGGATGATGTTGGTCGGTGTGCTTGGGTTGGCGCTCGCGTTATTTGGGTTGGAGATTAGCGGTGCTCAGTTTGGGATTCGAACCGGGATCGCTGGAGGGCTGTCGATGCTCGCTGGCTTCCAGCTGATGTTCTTCGGCGCGTTTGCGACCGTCGCCTCGAATCCCGTTCGTGGGTCGTCTGACCCCTTTACGACGTGGTTCACTGAGCGGGTCTCGTTAGAGCGTGGGGCGTCTCTTGGGGCAGTCGTGTTCCTCGGCGGCGTCGTCTACATGGGCCTCTTGGTGTACACGTGGGTTACGAGTGGCTTCAGTGCCCTTCCAATTGCGGTTGCTGACGTTGCCGCGACTGTGGCCGTCGTGGTGGGGTTGCAGATGGTGTTTGGGTCGTTCCTGTTGGGGTCGTTCAACAACGATTAGTAACAGAAGTCCCATAGATACGGAAATTAGATGTTCGTAATTAGACCGGCATTTTCAATTACTTACGAGCCACAGATTTCATCACAACTTGGTCCTGGAATTAGGTAGTCTACTAATGAACACCTCTACAATCATATCTGGAGTCAATTGTGTCTGATATTGCAGAATCAATTGGTTCGTTAGCCGAGAGTGCAGTGCTAATGATGGTTGGCTCTCTAGTTGGAAGGTCACTTGGATTAGTTGCAGAGACACTTATCGCTCGAGAACTGGGTCCCGAATTATTCGGAGGGGTGGCATTGGCATATACGATTGTGATGACCTCTGGAAACATCATTCTCCTTGGAATTCACGATGGTGTGACTAGACTAACATCAGCTGAAACAAATTCTTCAGATAAATTGGAGTTCGTTCTTGCAGGAGGAATTACCGCTGCACTCGCAGGGACAATAGGTATGATTTTCATGGGTTTATTTTCTGAGGGACTCGCTCAGATTATGAACCAACGGTCGCTAGCAAGATACCTGCTATTCATCGCACCGTATCTAATCCTTTTTCCGTTATCGAAAATCATCATTGCAACTCTCCGCGCTGAAGGACGGAGTGTCGCCACAGTCCTTTCACGGGCAATTGCTGCTCGACTAGGTGGCGTCGGTATCCTTGTCTGTCTCCTGTTTTTTGGCTGGACAACAGGAGCGGCGATAACATACTGGCTTAGCGTCCCGACAATAATAATTCTTGCAGGCGGGGGATTCGTTATTCGTTCTGAATCAATAGAAATCGAAGACTTTTCTCTACCATCTAAAGATTCATTTTCGAACTTATGGCAATTCTCGTGGCCGTTAGCACTCAGTTCTATTGTATTTCTACTCTTGTCTCAATTTGACGTGCTGATGATTGGGTACTTTCTGGATGCGAGTAGTGTCGGGAACTACCGTGCAATCCAACCTCTCCGCCAAGCAGCCACAGTTGTACTAACGTCCTTCAGTTTCCTCTTTCTGCCCCTCGCGACCAGATCCTACGAGCAAGGTGAATTTTCAGAATTGAATCGTTTATTCACTACGATTACAAAATGGTCGGTAGTGATTACACTGCCAGTCATTCTCATGTTCGTATTTGCAGCCGATGAAGTAGTCTCCATCTTGTTTGGTCCTGCATATGGAAATGCCGCACTACCTCTTTCCATTCTCTCGGGCGGGTTGTTTCTCCGAGCATTAGTGGGACCAAATGGGGATGTGGTAAAAGCAATTGGCCACACAAGGTTCGAGCTGTATTCGGGACTCAGCGGCGTTGCAGTGAATTTTTGTCTAAATATCTTACTGATACCTGCATATGGTATTGCTGGTGCAGCAGTCGCGACAGTCTGTGGCTATGCCGTATACAATCTACTCGAGCTCTATCTGATCTACAGAGAAATAGGAATCAGTCCGTTCTCGATCGACATCTTAAAACCTGTAATCGCTTGCACACTGGTTGTTTGGGCCTTTTACTCTCACATTCAAGTCGACAGTAAAATTGTGTCGATAATAGTTGTGGGTGTCACTTCGGCGGGGGTAACCGTAGTTTCACTTGTGGCCACAAAGAGCATAGAAGAAACCGATCTGTTACTAGTTGATCGGCTTGAGAGTAGACTTGGGCGAGAACTGAAGCGGACACGACAAATACTGTATTTGGGAAGATAACCGGCGACCCGATACTAAATCAACGCATGGTGAATCTTTTAATCAAGAAACACACACTATTCCTCAACAGATGAATATCGTATTGATAGTCCTCGATACTGCTCGAGGCGATATCACAAATTCACTCATAGAAGACGGAGAGCTTCCCAACCTGGCTGCACTCGCCAAGAATGGTCAATGGTACACCGATGCGCGCGCAAATGGACCATGGACTGTTCCCTCCCACGGAAGTATCTTCACGGGAGAGTATCCGAGTGAGAGCGGAATAACCGGCGATGATCCCACGTACTATAATGTTCCACTTGTTGAAGAACTAAGTTCGAAAGGATACGCAACTGCTGGGTATTCCGCAAATCCGTGGTTAAGTGCTGAATTCAACTTCAATTCAGCATTCGACGTATTTCACAACAAATTTGACTATGATCCAAATGGTATATCAATCTCACATTTGTTTAGGGAAAGCACCAATCCATCGGACCTCTTGATGACATTTTTTAGTGAAATTCGAGACAAACCCGTGGCATCATCATTAATTAATTTATTATTCTGGGCATATCAACGTTCCCGTAGAAAAGATTCTGGAGGGAAATACCTTCTTTCACGTGCAGCGGATCGATTGGTAAAAGACCCTGAAAGAGACGATTTCATATTCGTGAATGTCACAGAACCACATCTTGCTTACAGCGTGCCGGATGAGTGGCTACCAAAAGATATCACAAAATCTGATTTAAACAATATTGAGCAAGATCCCGCACAGTATAATGCCAACATTTCAGACATTTCCGAAGACGAATTCGGTATTCTGCGAGATACATATCGGTCAACGTTGAAATACGTCGACCATCAGCTAGAGCAGTTAATAAAGAAAGCATCTGATAATACGACTATCATCGTAGCAGGTGACCACGGTGAGCTTCTAGGTGAGCACAATAGATTTGGTCATCAGTATTCACTCCACCGAGAGTTGCTGCACGTTCCACTGGTAATCAACGGACCAACAATTGAACCAAAAAAAGTCACTGAAACAGTTGAACTCAAAAGTCTCTGCGAAATTATTCTCGGACTCGCAGAAAATGAAACTAGACGTCTTCCAGAACAGCCCTACCACATCGCAGAAACGATATCTCCTAGGCCATCTTTGGCCACTCTTAAACAAAAGGACGGATCAAGTCCTGGTGAGTATGTATATATGTATAATCACGGGGCTAGGTCCATCACAAGTGACAGGGGCAAACTCATTGAATTCCCGGATGGTGATGTCAAGTTCATCAACGAAGACGGCAGTGAAGCGACCGCTTCACAAGAGCTTCGAGAGTCATTACACTCAACCCTAGCAAACGAATGCGGAGAAATTATCTCAGGGAGGGACACTGACCTCAAAGTTTCTGAAGATATAAAATCTCAACTCAAGGATTTAGGCTACGCGTGAAGGTTGAACTCCAACATCACATCAGTCAAATGGAAATTGTTGTAGCATGTTGGATAGACTCGTCATCTTTGGAGATTCGCCACAGTTGAATCAGGCATAACCAAGAGCAGACAATTGCTCTTGACGGCTAATGCCAGTGTTTTTCTCAAGCCATTCGTTGGGTGAACGCTCGCCAGAATCTGTTGCAGTGGTCTCTATCCAAGGTACTTTACGCAGATTCGTCAACGGAAGGTTAGGAGGATGGCCATACACTCCCCACTCACCTGTTGAGTTTCCGTGGTCAGAGGTCACAACCACTTTTTTTGCTTCCACATTTCGTAAAAGTTCAGATACCTCATCAAGGCCCAATCGAAGATTCTCCCGATATCCATGCCAAACGTCGTCAAACTTGAGACCACCATCGCCGAGTCGTTCCCAGACATCTCGCCAATCTTGGTTTCCGAATTTGTCGAGTTCCTTCCCCTTACTTAGTTCAGGTGCTGAAATGAATGGGCAGTGGGGTTGCATGTAGTGAGCGATAACTCGCTCATGTTCTTCCTCACGCATGAGACGAATTGTCTCATCAGTCACCGCCTCAGGAGGAACAGTACCTGGATCAGTCCATGCTGAGCGCCATAATTCAATCAATTCTGCGAATTCATTAGCCTCTAGTTCACTCTTGCTGAACGGATTTCCACAGATGTACGCGGTGTTTTTCATCTCTGTAAGTCGATCACGTGTGAAAGTACGCCTCATCCAGAAAGCAGTCGTACTATCAACGGACCAAATGTTGTCAAGATTATTTGCCCATCCGTAATCACCGCTAACCTCTTTCATCAGGTCATATCGGCAAGCATCCATCACAATAAGTAAGTCCCAATCTTCGTCATAAATAGACGTTCCCGAAGGCCTGATTAGATTTCCTCCTGAAAGAGCTTTATATTTCACTGGTTGCATCGACTCTTTGACTCCATCCAGACCATTAGCACGGACTCGATCGAACGATTTTGCCAACCAAGACTGTATATCCATAATCACTCAATGAGAGTTTTGTGTCTTGTTACTTCTGGTTGAATTGTTCAAGTTCCTCGCATAAGGCCATATGCCGGCCCAAAAAATCTGTTTGGTTTATTCCGCATAGCCCATTGCTCTCAGATGTTCTGTGAGTTCTTCATCGCTCCGTGAATGGTCGCGTCTAGGTTCATCCGAGATAATCTCTCGCCGGTCATCAAAAGGCAGTTCGAACCAGGGAATACGTACTAATTCATCGTAATAGACACTAATTGGGTGACCATATTCTTTTAGATAGAACGGTGGTTTCCGTTCCCCAAGCATTTCACCATGGTCGGCAGAGATCACAGTTTTACCGTCGATTTTGGATACCAAGCGCCGAACTTCAGGGATTACGTGGTCAAGAGTATCTCTATATGCTTGTTTCAATGTATCATCGGGCGCGTTTGTTTTGCCCATGAGTTGTGCGACGTTGAGGCTTCGAGCATCCTGGAAGTATTCACGAGCGGTTTCGCCAACATAGGGCGCATGGGGCTGAACGTAATGAACCAGCAGCCGTTTATTGGGTGATTCACGGTGTGCTTCAATCGCAGCATCAGTAACGTCACCGGCGCCAACGGTTCCCATCTCGTTACGGTAGTCCTCGCTCGTTAGCCATTCAGCATCAAATATTGATGCATTGATGTCATTTTTCAAACGGTCTAACCACCCATTTGCGGCCACATATACCAAATCAAATTCTTCTCTTCCCGAAAATGTATTTGTCACCCACTCTTTGGTTGCCGAGCCTAAAGAACGCTTATTTGAGAGGTTGCCTTCTAAATCGTGTCGTGACACTGCCGACCGAAATTCGTCATACCGGCAAGCATCGAGAATAACCAACGTATCCCAATCTTTGTCTAGGAAGTTTTCTCCATTTGGAGATGACCGGAATACTGTCTTTCTGAGCGCCTCTCGCTGAATCGAAGTCGGCTGCTGAAGTGCGTAATGTAATTCTTTTAGCGAATACATTGTTAGCTCACATCAGATGATAAACCAGATACTATTTAGTCATTGTTAGTCAATCATCTATTTTATTAATTATTCCTGCCATGTCTTGGCGGGATTTGGTGATCTCATTACCAATATGCGGGGAAGGCGACCTCGGCACCACCGGGCCAACTGCCAATACTCAAAATGGTGAGGCAGTAGGATATAATGAGTGAAAATCTACTAGTTATCAAAAAATCACATAACTATGGACAATTTCGACGAGATAGACCACTCTGGGAATAATCAATGAACGGCTGCTGATACAGTATTTGAGTTCAATTATCGCTGCGCGCGTAACGTTTCTTTTTGACCATTTGTGCCGGTGTGCCAATTATAGTTCATGGATATGAATTTTTTTATAATTGAGCTCGCTTTTCGCTATATTCACAGAGTGGATTTGAATAAATCACGATTATTTTCCCTAATATCGAGAGTGTTTTTGGGCATCAGAGAGGTTTTCATCAGATATTGGGAGTCAAAGTTCTGCTCGCGTATTCTGCGCGGCTAAAAGATGTGAATCAGCCGATTACTGATGCTTACTTGTATCCAAGTGCTTCAAGCCGCGCGTTTACAGCTGTACCAGTCTGTTGGAGGCCAGAATCCTGGAGCCACTCACGCTGACTCTCTGAGAGCGGTGCGACTGGGGTGTTTGCTTTCTCGCGATTATCTGGCGATATCTCGTACGTGGTGGTCTCAATCTCGGATCCTCCCCACGGGCACGAATGTACAGTCTGGACCCCATCATTGATGATACTGATTTTCAGGATTTCAAGTTCATCAAGCGCTGATGCGTCTTCTCCGTATTGGTCACGGAGTTCATTGACGCGCCACGTAGGCCCATCAACATAGGTTGCAACTTGTGGCTCTTCCCACACCGATGTAAATGAATCGACGGATGTAATTTCACCAGAGATTACGCCATCGAGTGCCTGTGCGAGGCCTACTAATGAAGTGGAGGTGTCAATATTTTTCTCTGTGAGTTCCCACGAGTCGGGGAAAGAGATGAACGCAGGGACAGAGATTCCGTGCGGGTGCGTTGAGACGTGATGTCCAACCATTCCTTCATCGCCAAATAGCTGGCCGTGATCACCTACGATTACGACTAGGGCATTTTGAAGGCGGTCATAATTCGAATCGAACCAGTCACTAACTAGCCTGTCGACGTAGGCAGCTTGGTGTTGATAGATTTCTTCCATCCAAGATTGTACTGTTCCCCACCTTTCAAACTCCGAACGTGTCTTTGCTGGCAGTGGTTCCTTGAATACGTACCCACGGTTGTCACACGCGGCGTAGAGTGCTTCAATCTCTGACAGTGAGGGCGTCAATTCGCTCTCCGGTGGCGGACAATAATGGGGATTATGTGTATCCAATAGATTCGCGACCGCGAAAACTGGTTTGTGACGGTTCATGTGATCCTCCAGGTGTGCTAGCACGCAATCGCCGTGGTGTGGGAATTCGGCCACAGATACATCAGCGAAATGCCTCTTTATCGATGTGAGTGTGTTAACAGTATCTCGAAGTGGTGTTTCACCGGTGAGGATATCTCTGCATGCTTTGATACCCGAGGTCACGGATTTATCTGAGAGTACACGTGCAGGCGACCAACTTGTAGGATACCGCTTGAGATCAACATCTTCGTCAACAACATCCATCCCGTCGTCAAAGCCGTTTGACGACCCGAAGGTTGGGTTTTCCGTAACAAGAACGCTCGTGTACCCTGCGTCTTGGGCATGTCTGGGTATTTTTCCTTTCCCGGCCGGAAGTGTGTCTCCACGTCTAGATGCCCCGTGAATGTCTGGGCTCTCTCCAGAAACGAGTGTCGCGTGCGCTGGGAGCGTCCAAGTTCCGCTTGAGTAACAATTTGAAACCGATAGGTCGGTTCGTTCTTCGATACGATTCAGTTTTTCACGCTCGGCAGCGCGTAAGCAATCTGGAACTAAAACCAGAATGCCGTGTGACATATTTCTATTACTCACATCGAACCTCGAACATATATGACTGCGGGTCAGACAACTCGCAGACTTTCGATTAAGCACCCTCTTGTGAATAGACCGTTACTTCTGAATACTCCTCGCTTCACTCCAGTCGGGGCGGGCATCGAGGCCGGTAATGTTAGACGTATTCGCAGAAACGACTGTATCTGTATCTTGTTGGGACATTGATCGACTCAGTTGAGTATTGTGATTACCCCTGTCCGGGAGGAATCGACGAGGTCGTCGCGAGAACCGCAAAATGAGTTAGGCGACGAGGTCGCAGTCGTTTAGCTATCGGTGCTCAATATGACTCGCATTGAGACTAGACAGAATTCTAGGAAAATTATTACGCGTTGAGTCTGATCTATTCACAAGATGGCAAAGAGCGCAAAACTAGCCGCATCGGTTGTTCTCCTCTCGCTCAGCCTCCACGTTCTGGGGTCACATGTAATAGGATATCTCTACCCGGCCGTATCGATCGCCCTAATAATCGGTGTGATTGGAATTCTACTTGTTCTGGTGGCAACTGACCTCCGTTCGTCTAAAGCGGTCTACCTACTTGCAGGTCTCAGTGCTTTTCACAGGGTTTGGCTTTATACTTTTCCTGCCAGTATGATGCGTTTCGACCCAGACGCCTACGCAGTTCGGAGCCAAGTCATTATCAACACAAGCAGTATTGACACCGTTGTCGGGGATTTCTATCACATTGCCGCCGCTTTTCCAATCACTGGAGCCGTAACTAGCCTCATAACAAATCTCAACATCGACGCGGCCTATGCCATATTCCCGCTCATCCTTGGCTTTGTCCTTCCTCTCTTCGCCGCGATCCTCGCCTGCCATGTCGTTCCTTCAAAGGCCTCAGCCCCGGTGGCAGCAGCAATCGTTACGGTTGGTGCCCCATCGACTACGTTTTCAATCGCACCAATTCCGATAACTCTCGCTTCAATTTTCCTCACGGGTGCAGTAGCCGTAGCTGTCCTGGCGCCAACACGCTTGCGCCTAAGATGGATTATATTGATTATGGTCTTCGGAGTCGGAGCTACTTTCACACACAAGCTTCCGCTGCTCATCCTAGCAGGCATTTCCGGCCTATTCGTGGTATACACCAAAGGACTGAGAGTCGTTAATAGTGAAGTCAGAGACAGCTACGGAAACATGCTTACTGGACTCGCTGGGTCACTACTCATCGTGCAATGGGCATACGCAACAAACTACCTTCAGGACGGGGTATTTCATATATTTGAACTCGTCGGTGTGAGTGTGGCAAACGGCAATGTAACCGCACCTTTGGCTGCTGAACGACTGAGTCAGCCTATGTTGGTTTCCTTGATGAACAACATCTTCTATCCGCTATTATTGGAAGTTGGTGGCGTTGCTGGACTTCTCTTTATACGCGAGTATCGCAGACGGAACGTTCGGATGCTCCAAGCCGCTGCAGGAGTAGCTGTCCTCCTTACTGTTCCGAGTGTTGTAACAGGATTGGGCCCCGGATTTCAAAGAGTCTACATATACGGGTCGGCGTTTGTGGCCGCACTCATCGCTGCTGGACTGACAAAAGTTGAGTGGACAGATTCACGCTGGCGACAAGTCTTTGCGGCCACAGCCGTCGTTGCAATCATCATTTCGAACCCACTGTCTGTAGCCGCGACACCCGACTACCCCGGAACACCCAGGCAGTACCTCACAGCGGCCGAAGTTGAGGGCAAACAATTCACCGACGACCACACGGAAGGCGTAGTTTATCGGGATTTGGTATATGGAGATGAAGTAGTCGACTTTGAGGCTGCATCTCGTGGAGATGACTGGCATCAAAGACAGGTTCCAAATCCGTGGGATCCGGGACTCTTGAGTTCGGAGTTGTACAACGGTACGCTCCTGACCAAAGGCTATGAGAGAGTGTCTCTACGCACAAATGTAGATGTCTGGCGTCTTCGTGGTGGGTGGTATCGACTAGACTGGAATCCTGAACAATCTCTCAACAAAGTATACAACCGCGTCTATTCAAATGGTGGAGTCGTAACCTATGATAAGCCTAGTGCCGTTGTCTAATCAAGAGAGGGAACTGTCAGTCGGTACGTAATCAAGCAGGCATATACAAACCCAGAACCCCCCAGATCTACAGTATTAAAAGGAACCATGAACAGTGGTCTGTTCTCTTATGGGTTAACGAGCCCAGTTTAGAGCACCATCAAATATGCCTTGTAACTCAAGTCTGTCTGGTTTTGTAACAATCCTCAAGTTGATTGATATGGTGTGTCATTGTATGACTTCTTGCCCAGTCTAAAGCATTTGAGCGGAGCCTATCACACTTGGATTGAAACACTATATCTCTTATCGTGATTGTTAGTTCCTCGGCGTCACCAGGCGAATACAAACCCCCTCGTTCTTCACTGGTGAGTTCAGGAATACCACCAATGTTTGCACCAATCACTGGAAGCCCTTCGGCAAAACTCTCATAAATAACCAGTGGTGAGTTCTCCATCCATATCGAGGGGACAACCGCGACTGAAACTGATCTCCTAAGTTCCTGAAGACGGTTGTCGGAAACAAAACCATGATATTCGACATTTGATAAGCCAGCAGCAACCTCCTTACTTCGGGTATCGTACGGGCCAGTACCGCAAAGGTGAAATGTAACCTCCGGAAGCTCTTCAGCGGCTTGGAATAACGTATCAAGGCCCTTGGCTTCTAGGTGCTTCCCGACATACAGGACCGAAGGACTCAAAGAGTCTTCTCCAGGCTTTGCTGCAACCTCGTCAACACCATGGGGAATACAAATGGAATCTATATCAGTAAAGAACCCGTGCTCACGGTGGACATCAATGACATGTTGACTTGGGCCAATGACTAAGTCCGGCTGACCAATCATTCTACGTTTTGCTTGAGCATAGACCTTACAAGGAGTCGGGGGATCCTCACAAACATCAAGCTCGCCATCGGGAGCGGTCATATCACGGAGTAAATTACTTTTTGGGCACATCAGGCTATAATCGTGTAGCGTATGTACATATCGAGCATCTGATTCGGAGATTGCCTTACCAGTCGATGCAGTAATTCCCATAAAATTATTCGAATGGACGACATCAGGTTGCCATTTGTTCAAAAAATTTGTAACTACTCTCTTTGCATGTGGATTGATTGTGTCTAGCTGATGCCAAAAAGCCTTTTTGAGTATATTATCCCCCGCGCCTTTACTTCGGTGTGACACATTCAGTGGGTAAAATCGATAGACTGGTATACCATCACGAGTCTCCCTCTGGATACTGAGGGATTCGCGATTAGATTCACTTGTGGTGGTTAATACAGAAACGTCATGTCCTCTTTTTTGCAGAGCGACTGCCGTTCGTTGAACGTAATTCTCCGCACCACCAAATACATCGGGCGGATATACACCATTCACGAGACAAACTCTCACCATTAGACTAAATGATATAATGTATACTGCGTAAATATTTCGGAAATTGACTTGGAGATGAATTGCATCGAGTTGGTAGTGATATTGGTGATTTAGACTGCATTTTCAATCACTGAAATCAATCTCTTTGCGACAGATTCCCAGGTGTATTTTTGTGCTTGTCTCTTCAATCGAGATTTGTTTATCGTACTGCTGTCAAGGACCTCGGTAATCCCTTTGGCAATATTGGAGGGAGAATCTGGATCGACGAATGTGGCGGCTTCATCTAGTACCTCGGGTAATGCACCACGATTACCTGCTACGACAGGAGTTCCACAGGCTAGAGATTCAACAGGAGGTAACCCAAAACCTTCGTAATACGAGGGAAAGACTAGTGCCTCTGCGTTTTCGTACGCATATTTGACTTCAAGCGCGTCGAGGTAACCACAGCGATGAACACCAGGAATGGGTTGAATTTCAAGATCTTGGAAGATATCCTTGTTAGATGGACCGATGAGTACCAGTTCAATTTCTCGTTCAGATTGTACTTTTTCATACGCTTGTAGTAACCCACTAATGTTCTTTCGAGGATTGAGTGATCCAACAAATAATAAATATTTGTCAGGGAGATTTATTTTGGTGCTGTTACCTCTGAAGTATCTGTTGTCAATGCCGTTGTAGATTACGTGGACTTGGTCCTCGGGTAAATCCAAAACAGTTAGAATCTCGTTCTTTGAAAATCGGGAGACGGTTACTATGGCATCACACGCAACAGCGGCCACGGGGACTGTGAGTTTTCGGTACAGTTGATGAATATTACTTGATAGTCCAAGTTGTGCATTTACATCATGCAAACACATAACGACCGGGATCTCCAACTCATGTAGAGGCGCGTTCCCGTTAGGACAATACAACACGTCAATGTCTGATTTACTCACAAGTAGCGGAAGAAGTGTACGTTCCCAAACTAAATCCCATATTTGGTTATCATGGTAACCCCCCGAGTAGAGTTCAGCATCGAATTCGGCAGCTAAAGATGAAGAACCGAACAAGACCACCTCATGGTCTTGATGTCTGATTAGTTCCTTTGCTAAGTTAATTGAAGCTTGAACTGCACCACCAGGCTCGTCGACAGAGAAAGTTCTGGCGTTTATTCCAATTTTCATTACTCAACTCCACCTGCAGCCAATTTTGGCAATATTTGGGAGTTTGGGATAAATATGCTAACCAAACTCATCATTATAAGATACCCTCACTATCCATTACTCCTAAGGTTTTCTCAATTCTATCTTTTTCTATCTGTGTAGCCTCATGACGGGTCAACACATCTCCAAGTATAGACGTTACATGTCTGTATTCACTACTGACGTCTACTAACTCCTCAGGATCAGAATCGAGGTTATACAGACGGTCTGTATTCTCGTTCCGAATCAATTTCCACTGATTTGTTCTAACCGCATTCTTGTGGTTATCCTCGACCTTTGAAACTGTGACCGGTTGAGTGTAAGAATGGGGGTCAAAATCTACGGAGTCACCGATATCAGTTAGAAGGTTAGGAAGGAGTTTAAGTGGAAATTGACTTTCTACATTAATAGATGAACTCACGTTGTGAATGAAGAACGGGACTCGGAGATTCTCGTCGTACAGGGTTTGCTCGTGTCCGAAGTTTCCGTGCTCTCCAAGTGCCTCTCCATGGTCCGAAGTGAAAACTAAAACTGGATCAAACTGATTGATCTCTTCTTCTAATTTCTTTACAAACCCATCAACAGAACGAACTGCGTCGCGATACGCCTGTGTAATCATCATTTTTGCATGTTCAGGTAACTCTCCATCAGATGTTTTGCCCTGCCAGTATCGAAGAATCGAATAATACATCTGCCAAGCCGAACTTTCTTTACGATACTTACGGGGAGAAATGTACGGTTGATGGCTATCTAGAATAAAAATCCAGAGAAAGAAAGGTTCTTCTAATTGCTTCAACTGTTCAGAAATCAAATCGAAGTAACCAGTCCATTGTGAAAACCACTCTTTCTTCGAATTCCATCCGAAGACGTCGATTGGTAGGACATCGAACCCAGCATTTGCAATCTTAAACAGCAGTGAATCTGAAAGATAATCTGAAGAAACATCTTCACTGTCTGCACTAATTTCGAAGAACTCGTCGAAACCAGCATCGAAATTAGTCTCCCGCGTTGTCCACGGGTTGGCAGTGAACGCGGCGGTTTGATAGCCTCGCTGTCGCAATCTTTCACTAATGTGAACGAACCGATTCATATGGTGACCAATTCGTTGTTGCCGGTGCTCCCAGTCGTGCATTGTCCACTCATCGTCATTGCTCATGAACTCGCCTGTAGACAATACAGGAACTGAAGAAGGCGTCCTTGGTCCCGGTGCGATTGCCTGAGTATATGACACCCCTTCGTTGGCAAGAGTATCCATTGTGGGTGTTAAATCTGAATTATGATTCACGAACCCACAGTGGTCTGCCCGAAGACTATCGGCTGTGACAAGTACGATATTTTGGCAGGAGTCTTCGCTCATGGTTACTCCTCCAGATAGCCTAGTGATTGTAGTCGGCTCTGGACGTCTTCTCGAGATTGTGTAGAGTCTGTTTCCTTTTCCGACCCACGTTCAACCCTTGTGACCGCTTCTGAAAGAACAAACCCTATGTACTCATCAACACTGCTAAACTCCGTATGTTTTATTCTGTCTTCGATTCGGCCTACAAGATTATCAGAGATCGTTATGTCTGCCATCAGTCAACCCTATTGGTAAGTATTGTATTTGTACACGGACTGTTACTTGTCGGTTTCGCTCTAATTGTACTATTCATTAAATCACTATTTATATCCAAGCGCTTCTAACCGCCGCTCAATCTCTTCGTCCACTTCTTCATCATCCCCTGCTGACTCTCCGTTCTCGATAGCGACACGTGCGCAAATGTGCTCTCGAAGCTCCGACTGAAGACTCAGCCCTTTAGACTCTGTGAATTCGATATCACCCGTCTCTATGTCGCGTTCGCAGTAACACACCTCGTCTTTTGTCCGAGCCGCATACCTTCGAAGATGACTGTGTTCCTTTTCACCGCGAGCCTGTGAAAAGACGCAACGAGTCTCGTCCTGCGTCAACTCGACAAGCGAAAACTCAGACTCACCACCAACGCTCTTCTCGACAGTCGCTACTATATCGAGCGTACTCACAGGTGTCTCGATAACTCCACTCTCACCACTCGGTTCTCGAACGATAAACGGCACGTGCGTAATCTCATCATGCACATACCGCGGATGTTCGTAGTACCCATGTTCACCAAACGCGTCGCCGTGGTCGGCAGTAAAAATGAGAAGCGAGTTCTCCAACAACTCACGCTCACGAAGTTCGTCCAACAACTCACCAATTTTCTCGTCGTTGTACCGAATCTCTGCGTCGTAGAGGTCGATCAACAACTGCCGTTCGTCGTCCGTAATCGACTCAGGTTTCTTGATCGCTCGCTGGTACAGCGACTGTGCGTCTCGGTCCGAAACCGTATCGTCTCGATACAATGTCGACCACTCACCCGGGGGCTCGTATGGACCATGAGTGTCCATGTAGTGATTCCAGAGGAAGAATGGCTGGTCGCTGTCAAGAGAATCAATCCAGTCCAATGAACGCTCATTAATCTCTTCTGCCCGAGCGTAGTGCCGGTTACGGATCTTGTCCAATGCCCGCTGAGCAAGCGCAATTAGTTTGTGCTGTCCAAGATGGAGGTCGTCGTCGAACTTATCGAATCCCTGGTCGAAGCCGTATGCACGCGAAACGAATGGGTTCGAGTGGAAGCCCCCAGTAGCGAATCCTTCTTCGGAAAGTGTGGAAGCAACCGTTTCTGTTGCAAGTCGATACTTCGAATCGATTGCAGTGTCTGGATACTCACCGGTCAACAACGCAGGCACTGCTTCGCGTGTGTGCGAACTCGCACTGTAGGCATTAGTGAAGTGCAGCGATTCTGCAGCGAGTTCGTCCAACACAGGCGACGTCTCTCGATGATACCCGTGACACGAGAGATGGTCAGCTCGAAGGGCGTCGGCTGACAGGAGGATAATGTTATCCCAGTCAGTAGTCATCTATTTTGTAGATATCCAACCACCGTTATATTAGTAGCGTTCCAGCCAGTCCTGAGATAATTCACACGAACCGAAAAGACATTGAGCAGTGGGAGAGTCAACACCAGTAATGGATGTCGCGTATATTTCGAATGTCGTTTATCCCTTTAATACCGGAGGCGCAGAAAAACGCATCCACGAAATCGCCACCCGCCTCTCACAAAACGGCCACGACGTGACCATCTACGGCCGCCACTTCTGGGACGGCCCCCAAGAGACGACACACGAAGGCGTCACGCTCCGAGCAGTCGCGCCCGCAACCGACCTCTACACGGACGACCGACGCTCGATCACCGAAGCCATCGACTTCGCCGCCCGGCTCGCCTACCCACTCGCCAAACGACTCCACGCCAACGACCACGACCTCGTCGTCGCCTCTGTCTTTCCCTATTTCCCCGTTCTCGCGTCGAAACTCGCCGCACTCGGCACCGACACACCACTCGTCACGACCTGGCACGAGGTGTGGGGCGACTATTGGGAGGAGTACCTCGGCGCACTGGCTCCCTGTGGAAAGCTCGTCGAACACCTCACAGTCAACGTTCCCCAACACCCAATTGCCGTCTCGGGTATCACGGCCGACCGCCTGGCCGAGGTCGGCCCGGACAGAGAGACGGTCGAAGTCGTCCCGAACGGTATCGATATCGACCAGATACGCGATGCACCACTCCCCGACGAAAACGAATCGTTCGACATCCTCTTCGCCGGACGGCTCATCGCCGACAAGAACGTCTCACTCCTCCTCGATGCGTTCGATAGAGTCGCCGACGAGTACGATGCGACCCTCGGTATCGTCGGCGATGGCCCGGAGTCTGACCGACTCCAGGCACAGGCAAACAGCCTCACCCATGCAGACCGGGTGAGTTTCCTCGGCTTCCTCGACGAGTACGAAGACGTACTCGGACACATGCGTGCAGCGGACATTTTCGCGTCACCCTCGACGCGCGAAGGATTCGGAATCACGTACGCCGAAGCGATGGCCGCAGACTGTACGGTGATTGGTGCGGTCCACCCCGAGTCTGCTGCAAGCGAGGTCATCGGTGACGCCGGCTATCTTGTAGACCCGACCGTCGAATCCGTCGCCACCGAATTAGAACGCGCGCTGAGCGGGTATCGCCCGCCGATAGATCCACGCACGCGAGCACAGCGATACGACTGGGACAGCGTTACAGAACGAGCAGCGGCGACCTACGAGCGTGCTATCGAAGGCACGTGGTAAGGCCAGGCTCGTCGCGTGGGGTGTGGGCGAGAGCACCCAAACGCCCCGCTCTCACTGACTCACTTCCGTCTCCAAATACGGCTCACAAACCTTCTCCACGCCCTCCTCAAAGCTAACCTCAGGCTCCCACCCGGTCGCCTCGTGCATCTTAGAATAATCAGCCATCGTATCGTGGACGTACACCTCGAAGGGGTTGTCCACGTACACAGGCTCCACCGACGTACCGAGCACCTCGTTGATCATGGCGACCATCTCGTTGAAGTCGTAGCTCACGCCCGTCCCCAGATTGAACACGCCCTGAAGCCTCTCATCCGCCGCAAGCTCCAACCCACGGACGATATCGTCAACGTGAGTAAAATCACGCGTCTGCGACCCGTCTCCGAACAACTCCGGCGACTCGCCGTTCGCAATCTGGTGGGCGAACTGGGCCACGGTATTCGCAAATTCACCCTTGTGCTCTTCTGCCCCGCCGAAGCCTTGGTACACCGAGAAGAAGCGCATCCCGGCCATCGACATCCCATAGTGGTTGTGGAAGTACTCCGCATATCGTTCACGGGCCAGCTTCGAGGCTTCGTATCCCGTCCGCGCCTCTACTGACATGCTCTCAGGCGACGGCTCCGTCCGCGACCCGTAAATCGACGAGGTCGTCGCGTATACCACGGTCTCACACCCATCCGCTCGCGCCTGTTCGACCGTATTGACGAACCCTTCGATGTTCACACGGGCACCCGTCGTCGGGTCCTCTTCGTGCATCTTGTACGACGAGAGCGCCGCGAGGTGGAACACGACGTCCACACCCTCGGTCGGCAAGTCGTCGTCGAGGACGCTCGCGTCGTGGAACTCGACGCTCGGTTCGAGATTCTCGGGTGTGCCGAGATAGAGGTCGTCGAGAGCGACGACGTCGTTATCTGCTGCGAGATGATTGGCGAGATTCGACCCGATAAAGCCCGCACCGCCAGTGACGAGGACTCGTTTTCCGTCCATGATTCGACCTCCTCGGGGAGTGACAAGTAGGTGTCGGACGAGGGGTCGTGAGAAGATAACGACGAGCAGTCTTCGAGCGACTCGGAATGCGTCCCTCAAGAGGCGGCCAGACTACTCGCTCTGCAACTCGTGATGCAACGCAGACGTGACCACGTCCACGAACACCGCGTGCGCTTCGAGCGTCCTCCGGAGCGCCTCGTAGTACGCCACGGGGTCGCCAGCGATGAAGCGGGCATCCGACTGCCAAATCACGCGTCCGGTTCCACGGCCGCCACTAATCTGCTCGTGTGCGTCGTGCCCGACTGCGTCGAGTTCGGAGTATATCCGCTCTCGAAGTCTCGAATACCGAGAGCCGTCTTCGAAGTCGGCATCACCGTGTATCCCGTCTTCGAGGTGTAATTCGACACGGAGTTGCCCGCGTTCGAGCGCGCGAGGAGTCGGGTAGTGTTCGAAGTGCACGTCGAATCCGGCCTCCCTCCCCAGACGCCACGCGTGTGGCGTGATTCGGCCCCACGGCTTTCCCGTATCGGTGAACTCCCACTCGTGGGTCGCCGTTGGCGGGTAGCGTCGAAGGTAGTCTGCCCACTCGTACTGGAGCACCTCACGTGCGAGTTTCGAGACGGCATCGCGGGTGGCGTCGAGTTGGGTCTCGTAATCGAGATAGAAACTCGACTCGTCGGCCGCGTCTGTGCCATTCATACCCACTCGGTGGCGGTACAGACGGATAAATGGTCGATATCGTTCTCGCGTTGCTACTGGGTTAACAGCAAATTTATTCCTGAACGTCTCAGAGACAGTTCTCGTCATCGACACCCGGAGGAATCGAGAGACAGCGGCGTAGTACGCGAGTGAAGTGGGCACTCGAGTCTTCCACCCCCGATTGGCAAAGAGTCCGTGTCGCTTCCGACGAGCAACTCGCGTGCAACAGTCGTACACATCCGTTCTCCGGGAGAATCAGGAGGGTGAACTCGAGTGAAACCAACGGTAAAGAGAAATGGATGCCGACAAGCGGCGAAATCGACGGGCTTCGAGTCGGTGAACTGGCTCGAAACGTGTCTGACTCGTGGAGGTACATTGATACGTGCTGGCTGGGAGTGACCACTGTGAGCCTCTACGAATCGATTCACGAGTTCGTCGGCGAACACGAGACCCTGCTCTCGGTCGGACAGTACGACCAGAAGACGGTCATCCTGACGGAGACCCGCCTCGTCGAACTCGAACATCCCACAGGCCATTCGGCACCGGACGCGGTCAGGTCGGTCCGGTCGATTCACCTCTCGCGCCCGTCGATAATCGGCTACTCGGTCGAACTCGCCGACGAGCAAACCACGATTTCGTTCCACAACGACTCGGGAGCGGCAGTCGAATCCGTCACACTCCCGATGTGCGACCACCGCTTTGCTGTCGTGTTCTCGACGACCGTCGGTAGTCGTGACGTGCTGTCGCCCTCGGCCTAATCACCCGAAACAGGAGAACCCTCGTTGGGTACCGAACCGACGCGTTCCGAAGCGGTATAACGCACTTATGGTCGTTACACTATGGCCTTCGTGAACTACTACACGTCGTTCGGAGTCTCCGAGTTGGCACCATGGAAACGTATTTGTGAACAGACACGTGACTACAGGTAACCGTGGAAGCGTCGCATCGGTGTGCGTACGTACACGACTGTTCGTCCGAGACGAATCACGCCCACTCGGGCGAAACGGACGTGTGGCACTGTCCGCATCCTGCGAGCGACGGTTTCGAGTACTGTGTGTTTCACACCCCGATCGAAGACAAAGACGCCGACTCGACCCGCGTGGCGTTGGTCGAGACCGTCAACGACCCCGACGAGCCATCGGCGTTCGTCGGTGCGCAGTTCGACGGTCTGGACCTCGGAGGCGAGACGCTCAGGAGCGACGAGACGATCGACCTCAGTGGCGTGTTAGTTCAGGCCGACCTCGACCTCAGTGAGGCGACTGTAGACGCCAAACTCCGATTGGACGCGGCGTCGGTCGGCGGCACACTATCCATGCGGCGACTCGAAGCGACCGCAGGAATCTCGTGTCGGCACCTCCAGACCGGCCGCCAGTGGGTACTCTCCGATGCGACTATCGAGGGGAGACTCGATGCGCTTGGGTTCAGTGGCATCTCCTTCGTCGCCACCGACATTCGCGTCACGGGCGGTCTCTCGGTCAGAAAGGCGACGGTGGACGGGAATGTCAATCTCACGCGAGCGGCGGTCGGCGGCCCGGTGTGGCTCTCACACACGCACGTCGGCGGCCATTTCGACACCGAAGGAGCAGTGTACACCGGCCGTCTGACCCTCGCACACTGTCGGGTCGATGGCGACGTCACACTCCGAAAGACGACGGTCAAAGGGAGACTCTCGCTCGAACATCTCGACGCGTGCGGCGCGGTCGATGCGACCCGACTCCACGTCGCCGAGGGCGTCGATGCGAGGAGTAGCCAATTCGGCGGCGAGGCAGACTTCACCGAGTTCACCGCCACCGGCGGTCCCATCGCTTTCGACTACGCTCGGTTCGACGCGGCAGTGTCCTTTGACGCTGCGAGGGTCGAAAGCTCGCAGTTCGCGTGTAGAAACGCCCACTTCGAACGGTCGGTCTCGTTCGTCCGTGCTGCCTTCGCGGGAACGCTCACCTTCTCGGGTGCACGGTTCGGCCCAGGGTCAGCACTCCGGATGGTCGGAACCATCGTCGGCAACGACGTCGTCTGTGACCACGCCGCCTTCGACGGCGACGTATACTGGAATGATTTGCGAGTGGGCGAGAACGTGGACTTCTCGGACTGTACCGTCACCACCCTCGAGTTCGGCGTCGCAATCGGTGGCCGGTTGGACTTCGCGTACACGTACGTCTCCGAGCGTGCGGACTTCACAGACACAGTCGTCCACGGACCTGCTCGCTTCACGTGTGCGCGGTTCGACACCAACCCGTCGCTCTCCGACGCAGCACTCAACGGCGACGTCGCCGTGTACGACCTGTCGGTCCACTCTCCCGAGACGCACTGAGCGACTGGCAGTACTCTCAGCCAGCGAAAGTGTGATATACGTTGTTCGAGAACTCACAGACGCGTGTCAGAAACTACTGCAGAGGTAACTCCGCAGGTACTCGTCTACGGGGTGCCTCCCAGCGGAGCGTGGGGTGTAGACAGCGACGTTGACGTGTGGTACACGAGTTCCAGCCACGAGTTGGTTCAGGCGTTGCGGAGGCAGGTTCCACAGTTGCTGCTCTGCCTTCACGCACCTCCGAAGTACGATGGAATCGAAGCTGTGAGGGCCGTCCGCCGACTCGACCCGGGTGCTCCGGTCGTCCTCGCCACGCACCACCGAGACACCATGACCAATCTGCAAGCAGCACAGTCAACGGTGACCTGGAGCGTGGAACTCTCGACCGACGAACCCGTGTCTGACGGCCTGTTCGACGTGGTTACAGACGCGAGCGAGTGGTTCGAGTCCCAAACGGCGTAACGTATCTCTCGTGAGGAGATTCAGTTCTCTCACAGATTTGTGTAACACCCATAGTGCTGTCATACAACGTATCTCAACTGGTCTCGATTGCTTCAGTAAAAAACAGACACGACCGACTCCGCGGTTTCAGCGTGGTCGTTCGATACACCAGCGTGTGCCTCCCGAAGTGTACAAGAGGGTAGGCGACGACGTTCACGTACGCAAGACGGTCGTAGTCAAATGAATCAGACGTTGAAGCGTATCGGAGTGCTGTTCGTCGTCCTCGGGGTGGCGTTCGCCACCGTCCCGACCGGGAGCTTCAGCTCGATGGCTGGAGAGCGGGCTGTCTCGGTTGACGTCGCCGGCCCTGGTGACGATTCGTTGATCGATATGCGAGGCACGGGAGAAGTCGCCACGCCTCGTCCGGATTTTCTTCCCTTTCTCGTGTTTTTCAGTTCCCCCGAGGCCATGGTCGTAAACAACATCGGCTCGCCAACGACGGTCACGTATCAAGTGAGTATCGACGAGGGATTGAGCGCGTATCCGAGGTGGCGATATCAGTCGTCCGGTCAAAGCGAGATTAGCGAAGGCAGCCCCTTAGAGATATACGCTTGGTGCGGCGATACGACCGGAAGTGGGATAGCGAATCTCACCGTCGAGATATCCGACGCGCAGGCTGGGAACCTGACGATTCAGACTGCAACACTAACCACTCGAATACCGTACGACTGTTGATGCCCCAGCGAGCCCTTCGTAGCGACATCGGCTCGGCGTCCGATTCGAGGGAGTTCGACAGCGGTCACGATCGAAAGCAGTCACAAGAAACGCCGTTTAATCTCCTCGGCCAGTGAGATATCCCGACCGACGCTCCGCATTCGAATCGGAGTCATACCGAGCGTGAAGACACCGAGAACGAGCGCTCCCAGTACGAGGACGGCATCGATTGCGGCGATAGCGACGTACGGATGAACGTCGTGGAGGGCGGTGATAACCGACTGTGGAAGCAGCGGGACGTACCGCTGTTCCGAAATTTCCCTGGTGTACGCGCCAGTCTCCTCGGGGGCACGAATCGTGAGCGTCGTCGTGGCGTTGGCTTGCCCGGAGATGAGGAACACCGACTGCCCGAACGAGACGTCGGGATGGGTAGACTCCACGAGAACCATCGTCGGAACGAACCCCCTGTTCGTCAGTCGATACTCGACTGTCGTCGTCTCGCCGGCGCCGACGACGAGCGGGCTCTCGTTCGGCGATTGCGAACTGACGATGTCGAGCGACGTCGTCCCCGAACCGAAGACCATACTCGCGGTCGCAGGCACGGTGACGAGGAGAACGAGGACGAACAGGACGAACCCGGCAGAGAGGTAGTTCGGACGACGACGACTCCGCGTCGCTGGTTCACGACTGCCGCCGAGAACGTCGAGGGCGACGCTCAGTGCGATCAGTCCGCCGCCGATTCCGACGAGGACCATCGGTGAGAACGCACCGCCTGCGGCAGCATCCACCCCGAAAAGTGCGGCGAATCCCCCGAGAATTCCGGAGAACACACCGGTCAGCGCCTGCACGCCCCCACCGAGTCCGGGGATGACGACGACGCCACCACCAACTTCGAGCGCCTCGGCGACGATTCGAGACTCGCTGACCGGTGGTTCGACGTTGTCCTGGTCTGTGAAGGGGTTCGCGTCCCCTCTCGTGATGTACCCCGCTGGGGTCTCCCGGACGACACGATGCGTCGTCAACCCCCCACCGTGGAGATTCTCTGCACGGAAGACGACGATGTCGCCCGCCTCTGGCGAGTCGGTGAGTACCGACGGCACCGCGACGAATCCGTCGCCGGGTTCCATCGTCGGCGACATGCTGCCTGTCTCGACGTACCCAAAGAGAACTGGTTGACCGAGTGCGTAGCCGAAGAGAAGTGCAACCACAGCTCCGAGGAGCAGCACGACCACCACGTACGTGGCAAGCTTCGAGACCTTCACGCGTCAGTGACTGTTATGTCACTCGCCGTGATAAAGTATCGCGTCGAATCGACGAGAGCAGTTCTGACGAGACCTACTCCCAGTAGAGGGGTTCGAGAACGAACGGCGCTGTCCATCGACGACTCGAACCGAGAGACCGGAACCCACCGAGACGCTTGGAAAGGCGAGCTTGAACCCCCGAAACGCCACCGTGAACCCGTTCAAGCAGGTGAATACAAAGTGGCTAGGGTTCGACGAACCGAACAACGACACACTACCGTGTCACGGAGAACATACCAATGGGAATCAATCGACGTAACGTGTTGATCGGGCTGGGAGCGATTGTCGGTGGCGGCGGTGCACTCGTCGGGACTGGCGCGTTCAGTACAGTGAGTGCACAGCGGTCAGTGACCGCGAATACGGCCGGAGACGGGAGTGCGTACCTCGAAATCGAGTCGGCTAGCGACTACATCGTTGACGACGGTACCACGAATCAGCTCGAAATCAGTCTCACCGCGGATGGGAACACCACGACGGATTCCGGCTTCAACGACGAGGCCATAACGACCATCGAAGGCATCGTCACCATCACCAACAACGCGGCTTCGGGGTCCGGTACCGCACCGACAATCGACGTTGGACTCTCGAACTCGGACCCGGGGGCGACCCCGCCTTCGACGCCCACGTCTGGAGAGGCGACGGTCACGGTCGCCGACGGAAACGGCCAGGAAGCCAAGGTGACCTTCTATTTAGGAGCTGTTGGGAGCAGCCCAGGAGCAGCGACCCTGACCCCCGGGGAATCTGTCGATGTTGACGTCGAAATCGATACCACGGGGAACAATGCTGCACCCGCGAGCGACCAAGGGCTGACCATCATCGCAGTCTCACAGTAGACCCGACACTCACCACGCTCATGAAACGACGAAACGTCCTCACCGCGGTCGGAACGCTCGCACTCGGAGTCGGCACAGCACTCGGAACTGGCGCAGTAGACGTCGTCTCGAGCAACAGCGATGGAAGCTTTCAGGTCGTCGCGCCGGGTGCAGAGATTCGAATCGACCCCGCGGATTCGGTGGGGCCGAACGTCCAGAAAGACACCACAATCGACGTTTCGGCTCTCGAACCGGACGACATCCCGGTGGCGACCGTCAGCGGGAACGACGGCCAGATGGTCACGATACAGGTCGCCGTCTCGGCGACTGCAGACGTTGACTTCGGCGACGTGCTGAAGATAACGAACAACAGCACCGAGAACACAGACTACGACGTCGGATTCGCCTACACGGGGTTCGGGACCGCCGTCGAGGATGGCAGTATTCCGAAAGCAGACGTGGTCGAAGCGTTCCAGTTTACGAGCGGAACGCAGACCGTCTCGTCGGACTGGGCAGACCCGCAGTACGACCCGAAGAATCAGGTCTCCGTTCCTGCGGGGACCTCAGCGACTGTCGGCCTGGAGGTCCTGCAGACCGATAGTATCGCAAACTTCGTCTCGGGGTCGTTCACCGATGACGGCGAGAGTACCGTCCTCATCGACGAGGTGTCTGCTGTCGCAGACCAACAGTAATCGTTGAACACCGATACATCCCCCATGCCTACACGCCGCCAGATACTCTTCCTGCTTGGCAATCTCTTCACGCTCGGGGGACTCGTCGGTGTCGGAGCATCCGAAACCGTGCGTTCCGCTTCGAGTGCATCCTTCCGCGTCGTCGGCAGCGACGACGCCGACATCGAGTTGACTCCGGCGAACGACTCGCCGGTTCACGTCGAGACTGACTCGGACGGTGCGGTCAGTGCTATCACCCCGGGGGGAGACGACGACGGCCTGAACGTCCGGGCGGTGACGCGGTTCGAAGACCTCGTCCAGTTGACGAACGTCGGAACGAAGACTATCGAGGGTATCTTCTTCTCGTTCGAGGCGACCAGCGAGACTCTCTCGGCGACGACGCTCGACGCCATCGAGGCGACGCTCGCGGCGACGACCGCAGATGCGACACTCGACTCCACCGGACCGAGCGGAGACGACCTCCTCGCTGCGAGTTCGGCCGAAGCGGCCGCCGATGGTAGCCTCGACCCCGGCGAAGCCGTCCCGTTCGGGTTACAGGTTGATCTCGTCCCGAATGGCGGTGCCCAGTCTCTCGAAGTGCTTCCACCGAGCGACGAGTACGAGGTAACACTCCGAATTCACACCGAGTTGCCCGACGCGTGAGCACCAGTGAGCCAGCGAACACCGCCTCGGGAGAGAAGATAAGTACTAGGCGACAGTATTCGTAGCTGACACATGGGTAAGACGGGTGTTGGTGGACTACTCGAGAGAGGGTCGCCCGAAGAAGAGGCAGGCATCTCGAAAGACGAGGTTTTCGACCTGATGAGTAACCATCGGCGACGGTACGCCATCCACCACTGCAAACAGGTCGATGGCCCAGTTTCACTCTCTGACCTCGCAGAACAGGTCGCCGCGTGGGAGAAAGACAAAGAGATTAGCGAACTCCGGTCGGCAGAGCGAAAGACGGTGTACACGTCGCTCCAGCAAACACATCTCCCACGACTCGACCGTGTCGGTATCGTCACGTACGAGAACGGGGAAGTCGAGTTGACGGACCAGATCGAACGACTCGACATCTACCTCGACGTCGTCCCCGAGAACTCCATTCCGTGGGGCGTGTACTACCTCGGTCTCTCGCTCCTTTCGAGTCTGGTCATCGTCGGACTCTGGGCAGGTGTCCTCCCGACCGAAGCGATTCCGACACTCGTGTACCCCACGATAATTATCGCTGCATTCGCGGTCTCAGCAACGTACCACACCCTGACGAACCGACGCTATCGGTTCGAGAACCTCGACGAACCGCTCTGAATTAGAAACCGAATGCGCGCTCAGACTCAGAGATTGAGCCACGCACGCGCATGAAGGTCTTCGAGCGAGTAGTAGTATATCTCGCTCCCGTCGATGACGGCGTAGACCTCGATGTTGGGGTCGTAGATGACGCGCCGATTGGTGTCGATGGCGACATCGACGAGGTCCTCCAACGAGCGTATCGAGATGTACTGCTTTTCGGACTCGGTCGGGAACTCCCCCCGCGATATCCACTCGTCGTGCCGACTGCGTGAGATGCGCGTCCGAAGCGCGTCGGGGTCACTGTCCGCTTCTGTGCGGATGATGAGTCCACAGAGTCCGAACAGGACGAGACCGAGTGCGGCGAGGCTCCCGTATTTTGTGGGGTCGGACGGCCGCTGGACGTCTCGTTGCACCGTCTCCGAGCGAGTCTGGGAGTCGGCAACCGCGCCGTCGAGGTAGTACGCCTGACCGGAGATGATGAAGGGTGCGCTCGCCGTGAGCGTTCCTTCGTACGAGTCAGTTCGGTAGGTGACGTTCAACTCGAGGAAGGTACGGAAGTGACCGACACCGCGCGTTTCGGCCCGTTTCCGCTGGAGGGCTTGGCGCATCGCAGAGACGTTTATCGAGCGGTCGGTGACGAGACGGCCGTCCGAGACGGTGCGCTGTTCGTCGAGGAGTACCTCTTCAGACTGGTAGAACGGTTCGTCGCCTCGGAGACCGACGACTTCCATCGTGAGTCGCTGAGAGACTGTCACCTCCTGGTTAGAGGGGACTTTCGTATCGACGTGAAACGACAGGTTCGGCGTCACGGGAACGAAGTACGCAGACCGGTTTTCGAGCCTCTCTCCACGTTCGTACAGGGTCGAATTCCCGGTCACGACGGCACTCGTGCCGACCGAAGAATCGATAGTCTGGACGTTACGCTCCTCGGAGATGGTCTGTGTCGTCGGCGTCAGAAAGAGGTAGCCGGCACCGGCGAGACAGAAGAGACCCACGACTGCGAAGAGCACGACGAGGAGACGAGCCTGTTCGGTGACGAACAGTTCGAGACGGTCTTCAATAGCCATCGGAGAGAGATGACGGCAGTTGCGAACGAGGCGTAGTCATTATCGGTAGTATGTCAACACGGAACAAAACTTTTGTCCTAGAGACGTGAACTTCTCGAAAGAGAGAGTGTTAGCGTACGATGTCCAACGAGCCGTCAGACCGGAGTGAGCGGGAACGTAACCAGCAGACGTTCGACGACTGGTTGGAACAGAAAGCGGCTGAGACCGGGAGTTCGAGAGAACAAGTTCTCGAACAGTTACTCGGTTCGTACTGGACACTCAAAGAGATCACCCAACTGGTTGACGAGCGGGGAAAGCCACAACTCCACACCGAGGGTGACGAGGCGACAGCCACCGATGCGCGCCGGGACGGAACAAGCATCGAAAACGCAGTGACCGAAACAGAGTTCGCCGAGTTGCTCGACGACCTCGAAGCGGTCGAAGCAGACGTCGAAGCAGTCGAAGCAGACGTCGAGGAGATACGGGAACGCTCGAACGATATCGATGACGTCACTTCGTCGCTCGAGGCCGGTCAAGCGCGGCTTCGCAGCCGATTGGACGACGAATTCGAGCATCTGCAAACGATTCTCACCTACCTCGTCCAGACGGGTGACGACCGCGACGCCCGAATCACCGAGACCCAAACTCAGTTTCGAGCGGAGATTAGAGAACTCCGGGCCGAACGTGAACAGCTCCGTCGCCTCAGACGAGAGGCGCAGCGCCTCGGAACCCACGGTGCCGATTGCGAGCAGTGTGGTGAGCATATCGACCTCGCGTTACTCACCGGGCCTGACTGTCCGCATTGCAATCGACCGCTGACGGGAGTGAAAGAGGAGACGAACTGGCTGGTTCTCTCGCGGTACACTGTGACGACCGGGAGTTCGACGCAATCGTCGGGGTCGAGTGGGACCGATGCAGCAGACGACGAGCGGCCCTCGTCACACCGCGATGCCGGAACATCTGCGAGCGACGCATCAAACGAAGGGTCACGGGCGGAGACCGAACACCCGGACGAGTCGGTCGAATCCACCTCGATAGACGAGGGCGAGTTCGAGTGGCTCTCCTGACGAGTGTGAGCGCAGACTTTCTTCCTGACTACACACGCAGACTCTCCTCACAGTCCACGCCTCGGTGAGACCTAGCGACGCGTGACAGACCCGTCGCCGTCGAATTCGAGCACTGCATCGAACAGCGAGAAGAACGTCCGTACTGTCTGTTCGTCGTGGGAAGTTGGGTCGAGGTGGAAGTGTGCTCGACCGCCTGCTGCCCGGATTCGTTCGAGCAGGATATGTAGAAACTGGAAGACTCGCTGGTCGTCGTTGACGGCGTTGATGAGGTTCGAGAGCGAGTAGAAACAGACGGTAACCGGTATTTCGTCGTCGGCACAACCGACCAACACTTTCGTCGTCAGGATGCCTATCCGACGGAGGTCACGCGGAGAGATTACCTTCAGAACATCCACTCGTGCGTCGTAGTCGCCGACCAGGTCCGCACTCGTGAACCTTCTCGCGTCGATGAGGGTCTGCTGTTCGACCCCCTCACGTCGGGTATTACGGAGGATGTCGAGTTGCGCATCGAGTGGCGTGTCGATGAAAACCGAGAGCCGACGATGAGTCGTTCCCTCCGACGTCGGTTCCGGGACCATCAACCGTTCGCAGCAATGGAACGCGGCCTCGCAGGTCGTCGGTCCGACCAGCAGAACGTTCGAGTCTTCGCTGGCGAACTCGACCGCGGAATCCACCGAAGCGTCGAACCCACCACTCGCTGACGACGCGTCGGCGTCGGTCTCATCGAAACTGAACACCGAAGAGGGTCGCTCGACCGATGGGCCTTCGTCGGACTCGGGACGTCGGTCACGAATGGAATCCGCGAGCGCCGACAGCGACGGAGCAGTCTCCGAGTCAGTACTACCGCTGGGCGTGTGTGCACGCGGTTGCGCTGTCGCTGAAGAACTCACTTCCTCGGCGAGTTCGTCGAAGAGCGACGAGTTCCGCTCGTCAGCGTTCGACGCGGACGAATGTGACCTCGTCTCGTCATGTCCGCTCATGCGAAGTGATGGATAACGGAACAGATAAAATTTTGTGTAGGTTGCGTGCTGCGAGGCGTCACCAACCCAGACACGGCGACGAACGGGAAGAGCGCGGGTATCGAGCCTATTCGACGCCCCTTTCACGAGAGTATCTGCGACACGGAAACCAGCGTACTACGAACTCGGCAGTACGTCTGAACCGATCAACGACTATCGCCCGTCGAACGAGAGGCAAAACGCGGCCAGAGTGCCTGTTGGTAGGTCAAGGCACAATCTATGGACTCTGACCAGATTAACAACAAGTAGACCACATATTAAATCTACCGTTGGCATATGTCAGTGGGGTATGTCAGTGTCAGTGTCAGTGCCTTGGAATCGACGAGGGGTGTGCGGACCGCCCGTCGGTGAAAGACACTAGCCAATTCAGAGGAAGTCGAGACAGCCGTCCGGACGATGCGAATGGATGGCGAAGAGTTTGTGTACTCCCGGACAGAACAGGTGGTCGAACTAACGACGAAACGATTCGAAATCGTATCAGCGTAGAACAAAGGAGAGCCACATTCCCCCGTTCAATC
Organism: Haloferax namakaokahaiae; assembly: GCF_042663225.1. Taxonomy (NCBI): domain Archaea; kingdom Methanobacteriati; phylum Methanobacteriota; class Halobacteria; order Halobacteriales; family Haloferacaceae; genus Haloferax; species Haloferax namakaokahaiae. The sequence goes on from NZ_JBHTAA010000001.1 coordinate 745,710, forward strand.
TGCGATTCGCGCGACAAGTGGGTCAGAGAGCCACGCGGTTGCTCACCGGATGGACTCGAGAATCACCAGCTGTCCACGGACTGCAACTCTGTTTTCTGGGCGTTTCGGTCACCCTTCTCGCCTACTGCCTGTTCGTCTTGAACCGGCCTTCTGTCGGTCTTCCGGCGGCCGCGGGGCTGGTAACGACGATTACTGCACTCCGACACGACGAACTCGGACAAGTGGGAGTACTCGTCGTCCTGTGGGTCATTCTCGGTGTCTCTCTCTCGACGACACGACTCGTGTACATCTTCCCCGCACTGAGTGCGGTCGTTATCTCGTACCTCGGGTGGGATACGCTTCGAATCGATACCGTGGAAACTTGAGAGAGACTGACATCTTGGGGGAGTATACCTCTCCAAAATAGTATTGTTGAATATTTACAATATAGCTTATGAATGAAAGTATCTAAGTTCGGGGAGACTTGGTCAAAACAACGTAACACACCCAATTACGCCAATTTTCAGTAGAGTAACCAGTGAGCCTTCTCAGAACAGGATAGTTTGCAAAAACAACGAGAAAAAGCGAAAATATTGTTGGAGAATTGGCCTTGATGGAGAGATTGGATGCATTAATAAAGCGAATAATGTCGGAATTTGCTAGAAAAGTTAGATAATAGAGCAGAATAGAATTGTGTCTAAAACACAAAATCGTCGCGTCAGATTTTGACTACATACTGCAAAGAGACAGAAAGCAGACAGTCATACAACCGTTCGATTACCGCTTTCCGAATCGGATTCCGTCTTCGACGAGTCGAAGGTTACGTTCGCGGTCCACGTGAGAAGCGAGCCAATCGTACGATTGGAGTTGCAGAATCAAGTCCGCCTGGAGATTCCGCCACGCAATCGCGTAGATGGGTGATTGGCCCCACGCACGAAGTTCGGGAATGAACTCGTCGTATCGCTCGTAGTGCGTTTCGAGTCGTTCGATTGCATCGACGACGTACGCTGCCGCATCAGCCTCCGTATCGGCGTCTTCGAGTGCCCGATTCAATCGCTGTTCGAGCCCATCGACTGCCTTCTGCATGTCCTGTGCTGCGGCCCCATCAGACTCCGGGAGCGCATCGATAATCGGCTTCGGGACGCCAAGCGAGAGGGGTTCGATTTCCATGGTATGTGGTGGGAGACCAGATGACAAAAAAGCGGCGCAGTGGTGGCCGAAGTCGCCGAACTACTGGACTGACTCGTCGGGACTCGCCTCAGCGGCTTCGTGAATCAGTTCGAGGAAATCGACGTCGGGGTCTTTGTTCGCACTTCGATACTGCAACGCGGCGACGCCCACCGAGGTGATTTCGTACAGACCCGAATTTTTCGCCGGGCCAACCCGCTGGGTACAGCCTAGTTCACAGAGCGTTCGGAGCCGAGTGTTCATGTACGTGCGTTCGCGGTCTAACGCCACCGCGAGGTTGACCGCATTGTTTCGACCATTCGATTGGAGATACCCCAGAATATCGAAGTCGGTTGGTTCTACAAGTTGCATTTGTCTGGTATTTTTTGGCGCGAAAAATTCGCCATATCGATATTCATACTACATACCAACAGTACATAAAAACACTGCCAGCGGGTGCTGACTATCAAAAGCGGGGAAAAGGGCGGCGGAGTGCCTCCGAAGGCCGCCCAGCCTCCGAAATCGTTCGTTTCAGTGATTATTCGACGTCGAACCGCTCGCGGACTTCGGATTCGACCAGTTCGTCGAAATCGACTCCTTCACTGCGATACTGGTCGCGGTGCGCCGCCGCGACCCTCCCCTTGTCGGTTATTTCGTACAGCCCGGAGTTCGGTGCGGGCCCGACACGCGTGAGGAGACCGTAGTCTGCTAAGATAGGAAGGCGTGTGTTGATGTACGACCGATTCTTGTCAAGGATATACGAGAGGTTTACTGCCGTATTTCGCCTCCCGTTTGAGAGGGCCTCTAGTATATCGAAGTCGGTTGGGACGGCCAACTTCATGAGTGCATGTTACCACCTATTGTTAAATAAGCAACCCATGTAGGCCGGCTACAATGGCCAGTTTCTACAGAAAGAACGATTCGAGGCAGAGAATTAGAAGCTGTATTTGAATCTTACTGCCGATACTCAAGCCCATCTCGCGCAAGTTGCAGATCTTCAAGGATTTCTTCGTGGAGAGCGATAGCGTCGTCGAGATATCGAGTCGTCGAGTCGGAGTTGCCACTCTCTCCGGCGTACTGTCGCGCCTGCAGTAAGTGCATCTCGAGTGCTCGTGACGTTGCATCGTTCGCAGCCAACAATGACCGGACAATCGTCCACTCGACATCGTCGTCATTAGGAAGTTCGTCGAATGGACTTCCCACCCCCTCATGTCGTTCTGACATCACATACACAATGAACCTGTCATCGTAATAAATAGTACACATAGTTGTCGCTCGACAGTTGGTCGAACGCTGTGCGAGAAGAGGATATACGCCCTATTTAACCCGGTTTTTTCAGAGAGATTGGTCGATATCACACTTTTCTACCCGACGAGACGCTGCGCAGGTATGCCTCTCGAAGGGAGACGTGGAGCACTGCTCCGAGAGCGACCCGTCAAACGAGTCGTTACTTCTCTTCGACGTGCCGAATCTCGACGCCGATACCGCGCGTCGAGGAGACTAGTTCGGGACCGCTCATCTCGGCGCGTCCGATGGCGAACGCCTTCGGACCTTCGACCACGACTTCGTCACCCGGTCGAATCTCCTCGTCGGCATCGACGACACCGGGAGCGAGCACCGACCCGTGCGGGACGAAGCCGTCGATTTCGACGACCTTGGTCGGCGCGTCACTGTCGTACCAGACCTTCGCGCCTTCGAGGGTGAACGCGAGCATCCCGTATTGGGGAACCATCGTCGCCAACTGCTCACCGTCGTCGTTCCAGACTTGCAGTTTGGGGTAGCGACTCGTCATCGAAATCTCGACGTTCGAGAAGAGTTCGTCGCCCGCACCGTCGCCGAACTGGTAGTCGGCGAGCGCCTTCACGACGTTGTCTTCGCGCTCGTCTCGGGAGAACTTCGGTTCGCCCGAGAGCGTGCTCATGAGGTTGCTGATAGACTCGGTCGCCGTCGGGTGGCCTTCGACGGTGTACTCCACGTCGAGGTCGAGGTCGTCTTCGACGCGCTCGACGATTTCCGTGTAGGCACCCGGCGGGACGTGCGCGATGATTCGAGAGTACTCGTTACGCGAGAGATAGCGGCGAAGCACTTCCGCGACGAACCGCATCTCGTCTTCGGACCAGTCGCCCGTGACCACCGAGTCGTAGTGCTGGGCGGGGTACGTCAGTTCGAGTTCCTGCGGGACGACGCCGATAGGCGAGGTCATCGACACCATGTGGGCGCGGAACTGGACGGCCTCTTGGAACTGGCGGTGACTCTGCGACTCGCTGTAGGGTTTCTTCGCCGAACACGGAAGCAGGACGAGCGGGTTGTCGAATCGGTTTTTGTACCGACTCGTCACGCGGTCGGCGAAGCGCTGAATCTCCACGCGGTCGATGGACTCCTCCGAGGCCGCGGTGAGTTCCGAATCCCGAATGACGGGCGTTCGCTCTTCGATGTAGCCGTACTGCTGGTCGAAACGACGGAACGTCGCGGTGAGCCACTGGTCGTGGCGGGCCTGTCCCTCGACGTAGTCTCGAAGCCGACCGTCGCGGATGCGACGACGGACCCGCGCGAGTTCGGCGGCCAGCGCGTTTGCGTTGTGTTCGGCACAGTCGGCGCGCGTGAACTCCTCGACCGACTGCTGGCAGGCCGCACAGGCACACGGCAGTTCGTCCAGGTCTTCGAGGAAGTACTCGCCGTCGGTGGTGAGATAGAAGCCTTCGAGACCACGTGCATAGGCGAGTTTCGCATCGAAGAGGTCAACGCCTGCGTAGGCGAGAATGGAGACGTTTCGCGGGGTCGCCGCCCCCGAGAGCATGAGCGCGCTGTCGGCGGGGAGCGCTTCTTTCGCCTCGATAATCGCGTCCCGGAAGGCGCGAGCGTGGCCGAGATAGCCCTGTGCGTCCGAGAGGATGTACGCGTCAGCGCCGTAGTCCTCGGCCGTATCGGGCGTGACGACGGCGGCGGAGGGGAACGACACGTCGGGGTACTCGACGGCGAACGACTCGCGGACTTCGTCGGCGGTTCCGGCGGGAAGCGACCGGTGTGGAAGCACCGTGAGCACGTCCTCCGAGCCGTCTGGAACCTCACGTTCGGCGGCCCAGAGGCTCCCGGCGTCCGCTATCACGTCGTCCACGAGTCCGGGCGTCGTCACCGACTCGGAGAGTCGCAACTCCCCGATTCGGGCGGCCCCGTCGCGGGCGTGAACCTCGAAATAGTCAGTCATACGGTGTCGTCAGCCCCCCACAGGCAATTACCTTACCTTCTTCGGGCGAGCGTGTGCGACCGAGTGACGCCCGAAGCCTTACTCCGTCGTCTCCCAATCAATCGTATGAACGCCCCTGCCCCGTCGGATGCGCCCGAACTCTCTGGTCCGTGGGACCGCGAGCACGTGGACGACTTCCTTACCGACGTACGAGTGCCCGTCAGACTCGCCTGTCGAACCCCGAGGGACGACCTGTGGATGCTGTCGCTCTGGTTCGAGTGGGACAGTAAAAAATCGGAGTTGCGATGTGCGACGGCCGCGAGTGCCGACGTGATTGAGTTTCTGCGGGCACACGAGGCCGTCGCCTTCGAAGTATCGACCAACGAACCACCGTACCGCGGGGTTCGCGGACGGGGGGTGGCCGCGGTCGAACCAGACACGGACAAGGCCGTGCTCGGGCGACTCATCGACCGCTATCTCGACGATGCGAACGACTCGCTCGCCGAGCGTCTCCTCAGTCCTGAACGCGACGAGGTGACGATTCGGATTCGTCCCACGAGGCTGCACACGTGGGACTTCTCGGGTCGGATGAGTGCACAGAGCTAAAAAGCTCAGAGGTGCCGTGCGGGGGTGGCTTTATTTCCCGCACGGCGTACGGAAAACGTGATTGGCGGGCGATTCGGATGGTTGCAGTCGGTGAGAGGGCCGAGTGCGCAGCGGGGGGAGTGCCTCTGAACGCTTATCGACGCCGCTGCGCCACGAAGGCAACTGCGAGGAGTGCGAGGACGGCCACGACAACGCCGAAGCCGGGTGCCTCACTGTTGGACTGGGAACCGGAATCGGTCGATTCCGCAGTCATCTCTTCGGTCATCTCGTCAGTGGTCTCGGTCATCTCGTCAGTGGTCTCGGTCATCTCGCCGCCTTCGACGGTGTAGTCAGCCGTGGTGACGACTGCACCGGTCGAGGCCACGTAGGGACCGTCGGCCGCGCCTTCCGACGTGTCGAAGGTGTACATCTCGTCGCCGTCAGAATCCACGTGGGCCATCGGGACGATGGTGCCCGATTCTTCGAGCGGGGCGTCGAGCGTGATTTCGACGTTCTCGTGGGTGCCGGGTGCAAGGTAGTCGGAGGTGCCGCGGATGCTCTCGAACACCGCGCCTTCGGTCACGCTCGCGTCGTGGACCGTCACGAACCCGCCGTTGGCGAGCGTCACGGAGTCGATGGTCACGGTGGTGCCGTCACCGGACTGGTCGGATGCGACGACGACTGCGTTGACAGACGTGTGGGCGCTGTCGATGACCGCGCCGCCGTCAGCCGTGTACGGGCCGTCGGCGTCGCCCTCGCCTTCGACGAAGGTGTACGCCTCGTCGCCGTCAGTGTCCATGTGGGCCATCGGCACGAGCGTCTGCGAGGAGCGAATCGGCTCGTCGAGCGTCACCGCGACGTCCTCGTGGACGCCGGGTTCGAGGTACTCTGAAGTGCCGACCACGCTCTCGAACACTGCACCGCCGAGCAGCGAGGCGTCGTGAATCGTCACGAACCCGCCCTGCGAAAGTTCGACTCGGTCAACGACCACGGTCGTGCCGTCGGACGTTTTCGTGGAGTAGTCTACGCTGGCCGAGACGGTCGCGTTTCCGCTGTCGATGACTGCGCTTCCGTCAGCAGTGTACGGACCGTCTGCTTCGCCCTCGGACTCGGGGAAGGTGTACGTCTCGTCACCGTCGGAGTCCACGTGCGCCATCGGGACGACGGTGGTCGTCTCGTTCAGCGGGGTGTCCAGTTCGACGCGGACGTCGGTGTAGTAGCCGGGTTCGAGGTAGTCAGAGGTGCCGCGGATGCTCTCGAAGACGGCACCCTCAGTGACCGTTCCGTCGTGAACGGTCACGAAGCCACCTTCGGGGAGGAAGACGGAATCGACGACAATCGAGTAGCCGCCGGTGACCTGCTCGCTGTAGTCGATGCTCGCCGTATCAGAGACGGAGACTGCGGCCGTATCGACGACAGCGCCGCCGTCAGCGACGTACGGACCGTCAGTTTCGCCTTCCGATTCGGGGAAGGTGTACGTCTGGTCGTCGTCGGTGTCCATGTGCGCCATCGGAACGAGCGTCGTGTTCTCGCTTACTGGGCTATCCAGCTCGACGCGGACGTTCTCGTGGACACCTGCTTCGAGGTAGCTGGACGTGCCACGGATGCTCTCGAAGACGGCACCCTCGGTCACGCTCGCATCGTGAATCGTCACGAAGCCGCCCTGCGAGAGTTCGACGCGGTCAACGACCACGGTGTCGCCGGTGGTCGGCTGGTCAGACATCGAGACGGTCGCGCTGGCGTTCACCGTCGCGTCGTCGATGACTGCGCCGCCGTCAGCCGTGTACGGGCCGTCTGCCTCGCCGTTCTCGGCGACGAACGAGTAGACGCGGTCACCGTCGGAGTCCACGTGCGGCATGGCGACGTAGGTGCCCGACTCGGCGACGGGGTCGTCGAGGGAGACGGTCACGTTCTCGTGCGTCCCGGGTTCGAGATACGCCGAAGACCCGGCGACGCTACCGAGCACGTTGCCCTCTGTCACCGACGCGTCGTGAATCGTCACGAACCCGCCGTCTGGGAGCGTGACGGAATCGACGACGACGGTCGTACCGCCCGTCGCTTGGTTGTCGAACGAGACTGACGCCGTCTCCTGTTGTGCCGTCGCCGCGATCGGAACCCCTCCGATGACGACGACGAGTGTGAGTAGTACTGCGAGTGCTGTTCGCATACCTGAGACGGGGAAGAGTAGTTAAAAGAGGATTTTCCGAACTGTCACCCAAATCTCTCCCCGATGTATCCCCAGTGTGTCGATTTTGGGGTCGGAGAAGTGGATTCGGAGGGATGGGTGTGGGAGTAGAAGCGCCTTCGACGCGCCCTCGCTCGCCACCAATCGGCGACTACTGTGCGACCGTCACGTGACCATCGGGAGCCTGTTCTTTCAAGGTCTGCATCGCACTCCGTGCTTCCTGCCGAGTGCCGTACACCTCGATGCTCTGGGCCAGCGAGTTGCCGTTGCCATCGACGAGTCGCCAAATCCAGCCGTCGCCCTGGTAGTTGAGTTCGAACGTCGGGTCGTCGATTTCGAGGACGCTCGCGGTGGCGACGAACTCCCGGACCGCGTCGATTCGGTCGCGCGCTTCGTCCTGCGTCTCGAACGGCGTCTTGCCGGTCGCAACGACGTGCTCGTCTTCGTCGAGCAGCCGCCAGCGCCAGCCGTCAGGCCGCTCGAACAGTTCGAAGCCGGCGTCCTCGAAGTTGACCGCGTGTGCGTCGGGCGTGAGTTCTTTGAGGCGCTCGATTGCTTCCAAGGCCCCCGCTCGCGTGTCGTATCGACCGTTGCTCTGTGCGTACGTGTTGCGCGCTCTGTCGATGAGCACCCAGCCGACGCCGTCGGCGTGGTGCGTGAGCCGAATCGCGGCCGAGTCGATTTCGAAGATGGGCGCTTTGTCCGCGTTCGAACGCAGGTTCTCGATATCGTCGGTCGCGGCCGACCGGTCGTCGTAGGTCTTCGTTCCGTTGGCGACCACGTCGCGGGCGGTATCGAAGATGCGCCACGACCACGTGTCGTCGTCGGCCAGTTCGATAGCGTAGGTCTCGAAGACGTCGCACGGAGCGTCCACCGCGGCTTTCCTGACCGACTTGACGTGCGCGGCGGCGTCGTCGCGGGTGCCGGAGCGTTCGACGCCGTCGGCGACGATTTCGTTCCCGACGGTGACGTAGCGCCACGCCCAGTCGCCGGCGTCGGTGTAGAGTTGGAACACCGGGTCGGCCATCTCGCGGACGTTCGCACCGGGCGAGAGGTCGAGCAACAGGTCCATCGCCTGCTTGGCGGCCTGCCGACTCGGGTGGTTGGACGACCCCTCGGCGATGAGGTTGCCGCCCTCGTCGATGAGTCGCCAGCGCCAACGGCCGTCGTCGGTGCTGACGAGTTCGAACGCCGCCGTCTCGATTTCGAGGATTTCGGCGTCCGGTGCCTTCTCCTTGAGCGTCTGCATCGCCTGTCCGGCACCGGCTTTCGACTCGTAGGCCTCGCCGCTGTCGGCCAGGACGGTCCCGCCCTGGTCGATGAGTCGCCAGCGCCACTGTTCGTCTTCGGTCTTGTACTGCTGGAACGCGGCCGTCTCGAACTCCAAGAGGTCGGCTTCGGAAGCCTGTGCGCGAACCGTCTCGATGACTTCGCGGGCCTCGTCGGCGGTCTCGTAGCCGCCCTCGCGGTCGGCGATGACCGTCCGGTCGGCGGTGACGAAACGCCAGTGCCAGCCGTCCTGACCGGGGTAGATTTCGTAGTCGGCACCCTCGATAGAGACCACGTCGGCGTCCGCGGCCGTCGCGGCAATCTCTTTGGCGCGGTTCACGAGCGTCTGGGAGTCGCTGGCGACGGTGTGGCTCTGCGCGACGAGCTCTTCGCCGGCATCGACGAGTCGCCAATCCCACGAGTTACCCTGCGGGAAGACTTCGAACCCCGCGCGGCCCTGTTGGATGACCGTCGCGTTGCCGACGCCGGCCAGCAGGTTGTCAACCGACGCTTCGGCGAGTCTGCGCTCGCCGAACGTCGTCCCGCTGGTCGCCAGTTCTTGGTCGTCGGCATCGACGATGCGCCAGCGCCACTCGTCGTCGTCCTCGTACAGTTCCGCGCCGATGGCGTTCAGCGCAAGCACCCGTGCGTCCGGGACCATCGATTGGATGGTCTCGACCGCAGACGTAGCCGACTCCCGGTCGTCGTAGGCTTCGACGTCTCGCGCCATCGGCTGTCTGTCCTCGTCGATGATGCGCCAGTGCCACTCCTCGCCGCGACGGAAGTAATCGACCGCCGCGCCGTCGATTTCGATGATTGGAGCGGTCGGCCCGGTGTCTTTCGTGAAGCTCACCGAGTCCTCGACGCCGTCGCGTTCACTGTAGACGGTGCCGCTCTCGGCGACGACCCCGCCGTCTTCTTGCATCAACACCCAGCGCCACTCGCCGTCGTTCTCGTACAGTCGGAACGCCGCCGTCGTGATTTCGAGGAGACCGGCTTGGCCCACGAGCGCGCGGACCTCTTCGACCGATTCGCGCGCCGTGGCACGGCTACCGGTCGTTCGCGTGCTGTCGGCGACGGCGTCCTGCTGAATCGCCCGCCACGTCCACGTCTTGTCGGGCGCACGGAACACGCTGAACAGCGTCCCCGTGGTCGCATCGCCGACCAAGACGGGCGGTTGGTCCGCCAAGTTCAATAGCTCGTCTTCGACGAACATCCCCTGTTTGCCGGTCACCACCGGGACCAACACGGCGACGCCCGCGATGATGGCGATACCGACCGTGTAGATTGCGACGATTTCGCTCGTGTAGTTCGCCCCCATCCGCCAGTTCTGTGGGTAGGCCCACTCGAAGACGAGAACGCCCACCAGTGAGATTCCCGTCCCGACGAGCGTCACCTGTACTGCTCGCCAGCGAACCGGCAAGAGCAGGACGATTCCGAGCATAGCGAGCGGCAGGCCGACGGCCGACAGCGTCACCGAGATACGCCACCAGAACACGTTGACGCCGCCGCTCCCGGTGTTCGGCAAGCCGGTGAGGAAGATTGCAATGCCCGCGAAACTCACGAGGTACCCCACCACGAACAGCCAGTACCCGTAGACGTCCTTATTAGAATCCGGTTCACCCACGTACCGCTCGTATAATCGGAACAGTCGTCCCTGAACTACGTCACCCTGTGACACGAATTTTCACAGCTAGGTACTCACGAAAAGCCGAAATAATCTTTATTGCCGCTTCAACGGTCTTATCAACAAGAATATATTGATAAATTATTATTAATATGTAGTCACGACGAGTCGCGTCGAATACCGGGCGTCAGACGCCTCGGGCCGAAGAGAACGAGCATAAATACACAGTCGTCCACAACTACGCTAAGAATGTCGTACACTTACGCCGCCGACGTACACCTCGACCTTCGGGCGTCGTATCACGACGACGAAGCACCGTTTCCGGCGGATATGTCGCCTCGATTCCCACCGCGAGGCCACCTCCGCGACGACATCGACCTGCTCAAGCGACTGCTCTTTCCGCGCTGCTGGAACGCCGGCCCCTACGTTGACGACGAAGACGCGCTCAAGACGGCCGTCGCCGAGTTGGGAGCGCTCTTTTACGACGGCATCGCCCCCTACGGCGACGAGAATCCGACGCAGACGGTCGATACCGTCCTCGCCAAACTCCCCGAGATTCGGAGCACCCTGAAGAAAGACGTCGAAGCCGCGTTCAAAGGCGACCCGGCGGCCCGAAGCTACATCGAAATAATCCGCTCGTACCCCGGCGTGCAGGCTATCGTCATCCAGCGCGTCGCCCACGCCCTCTACGAGGAAGGCGCGTCGGAGTACGCCCGCGAACTGACCGAGTACGCAAAGACGGAGACGGGCATCGACATCCATCCCGGCGCGACCATCGGCGACTACTTCTTCATCGACCACGGCACGGGCGTCGTCATCGGCGAGACGACGACCATCGGCGACTGGGCACGAATCTACCAGAACGTCACCCTCGGCGCGCTCCACTTCGAAGAACAGGAAGACGAAGAGCACATGCTCAAGAAAGGATACAAGCGTCACCCCGATATCGGCGATAGCGTCGTCATCGGCGCGGGGAGCAAAGTGTTGGGTGCCGTCTCCATCGGCGACCACGTGAGCATCGGTGCGAACTCGTGGGTCACCGAAGACATCCCGGACCACACCAGCGTCTACATCTCCGACCATCCGACGCTCGAACGAAAGCCGAAGTAGTTTTCAGTCCATCGTAATCCACGCCAAGAAGCCGAGCCCGACCGTCTCCAAGACGTGGAGCAGCATCATCAGACGCCACGCGATAGCCGGAACAGCGGTGCTGAACCACACCGACAGCGTCGGGTCAACGATGTACATGTAGAACGCCAGCGCGTTCTCCGCGAGGAGGAACACACCGAAGATGAGCAGTCCGATGGCGTGTTTAGACCGGAAGGTCAGATAGTTCCGCGCCCAGATGACCGAGAGGGCGAGGAGGATAACCACGTTAGCCGCGGTTGCGACCGTGGCGATATCGACCCAGATACTCATTCGTATGTCCCTTTCCCCGAGGGGTTCATATACGCTTTCCCAAATCTCTCCCCAAATCGTGCCATCATTGGTCCATCCGTTGTATAATCGTCTCGACCGTCTCCCAGTTCGCCCGGCACCGGCCCGACGGGAGGTACACTGCCCCGTAGTCGTCGCCACTGCGCTGGACGACGTCGTTCTCCATGAGCACGTCGAGGTGGTGCCGAACCGTCTTGTAGTCGAGGTCGAGCGCTTCTGCGAGTTGGTTGGCGTTGCGTGGCTGTGCCTCGAGGGCGCGAAGGATGCGAACCCGATTCTCACCGCCGCGGGTCCCGGTGAGCACGTACCACAGCACTGCCTCCATCGTATCACGTGACACGTTGGAACACCTTAAAGAACCACGAGACGACGTAGCGAGACAGGACGCCGACGAGACGGTCTCATCGCCCGACTTGACAACAATAACCTGAATTTCACCGACTCTGATACCGTCGTCCCGGAGCGAAAAGCGCTCGACCGCTCTTCGAACAGTGTTCGGAACTTAGCCGAGCGAGATATCCAGATAGAGCATCACGATTGCGCCGAAAATCGTTCCGAGAGTCGCAACCCGTTCGTACCCCTTCGTGTGCGTCTCGGGGATGATTTCGTCGCTGATGACGAAGAGCATCGCGCCCGCGGCGAAGCCCATCGCGTATGGGAGCAACGCCGAGATGGTGACGACGGCGTACGCCCCGAGGACCGCCAGCGGAATCTCGACGAGACCGGAGCGAATCCCGGTGAAAGCGGCGTAGAAGCGCTTGTCCAACCCGGCGTTGATGGCGGCCACCGACACCGCGAGACCTTCGGGGATGTTCTGGATGCCGATAGCGAGCATCAGCGGAATCGCCGCCGAGAGGTCGCCGCTGCCGAACCCGACGCCGACGGCGAGTCCCTCGGGCATGTTGTGGAGCGTGATGGCGAGGATGAACAGGATGACGCCGGTGAGGCGTTCGTCATCGACGCCGACCGACTGACTCGGGTTGGCGGCATCTGTGCGGCGGCGGCCGGTGAGCAGGTAGTGGGCGTGCGGTACGAGGATGTCGGAGCGGTCCAAAAAGAGCGCGCCGAGGGCGACACCCAAGAGAACCGGAATCGGGTTTCCACCCGAATAGGTCTCGATACCAGGGATGATGAGACTCGTGAAACTCGCGGCCAGCATCACGCCCGCCGCGAACCCGAGTGCACCGTTGAGTGCGCGCTCTGAGGGATTGCGCCACACGAACACGAGCGACGCGCCCAGCAGGTTGAACCCAGCAATCACGATGCCGCCGACGAGTCCGTTGACGACCGGGTTCGAGCCGAAGATACCGAGTGAGTCGGCTACCATCGGCGACCCCTTCTGAGACTGACCATGGATATACTGAACGCTCTCCCGTCCGGCGGATAGTAATTTCGTTGCCCGGGCCGTGCCGTTTCGCGTTTCGAACCAGAAATTGGTCGTCGGTGTCGTTCTACTCGTCGCTGGCCGCGTCGTCTGAACCCAGCGGGTCCGCGCGTGCCGCCAGCGTCTCGGTCACCGTCGAGAGCGGCTCGGTTTCGACCGATTCGGGGACGAGCGCCAGCGCCGACGCGGGCCAGTCGTCGTGGGCGAGCGTGAAGTCCACGTCGGGGTTCTCTCTGACCAACCGAGCGACACCCCGTGCGGCCTGTTCGTAGGCGTCTCGGTCGAGGCGTTTCGGCACCTCGGCGGTGAGCGGATAGGTTTCGGACAAGGCTCGGGGGAAGGGACCGAACGGCGGGACGACGCGCCACGCCTCGTCGTACTCGTCGCCCGATGGTTTGCCGCCTTCGGTGAGGAGGATGGTGCCTTCCGCACTGAGCCGGTCCAATCGGTCGTGGTGGCGTGCGACCTCGGGGCGATACGAACTCTCGTTCGAGACGTAGAAGAACGCGCCTTTCGAGGCGGGGTCCTCGCGTTCGAGTTGGGCCACGTGGTCGAGCATCGCGCGGTAGCCGTCGAGCATCGTCGGGTGCGAGCGAGCGCGCTCTTCGACCAGTTCCATCAGGTTGCCGTCGCGGATTGCCTGCTTGATGCGACGGAGTTCGGCGAACGTGACGTAGAGGTTGTGCTCGGCCAGTCGTTTCTCCTGTGTTTTGCTCCCCATCGCGCGCAGGTCGTCCGGCGAGTGCTCGGAACAGACCGGGCAGGTACACGGCAGGTAGTCGAGGTCTTCGAGGTGTTCGGTACCGCGGACCGTGAGATAGCGGCCGTCGCGGGCGTAGAGGGCGTAAGCGGCGGAGTCAAACAGGTCACAGCCCATCGCCACGGCGAGCGCGAGCATCATCGGATGGCCCGCACCGAAGAGGTGGACGGGCGCATCGACGCCGAGGCCGCGCTTCGCACCGGCGATGGCATCCACCATGTCGTCGTAGCGGTAGTCGTTCATCATCGGCACGACCGCGCCGACGGGGAACACGTCGAGGTCGGTGTCGTAGGCGTGCCGGGCGGCCTCCTCGCGGAGGTCGGGGTAGGTCGAACCCTGCACGGGCGCGTTGACGAGCATGTCGCCCGTGTCGATTGCCTCGGCGTCGGCGAGCGCCTGTTTCGTGATTTCGAGGTCCGACTCGGCGTCTTCGCGGTCGGCGTCCGGCGGCGTCGGGATGTCCACGGGCGTGGCGATGTCGGTGCCGATGTCGTACTGGAACTGGAGAATCTCTTCGGTCGTCGTGTCGATATCGCCGTACTCGGCGAGTTGGAACGACCCCGAGTCGGTCATGATAGCGCCGTGGAAGTCGAGCATCTCGTGGAGACCCACGTCGAGTGCCTCTTTTTCGAGGTGGCTGTTCTTCTTGATGATGTAGGAGTTGGTGATGAGAATCTCCGCGCCGAATTCTGATTCCAACTTCGACGGCGGAACCGTGTCGATGTTCGGGTTGACGACCGGCAAGAGCGCCGGCGTCTCGACGGTGACACCCGCGCGGGGAACCTCCAAGCGGCCGATTCGGCCGGCGAGGTCCCCGTCACGGATTTCGAAGTGGTCGCGCATGGATTGGCGTTCCCCGAGCGCGGCGGTAAGAGTTGCGTTCGCGGGCGGAGAGTCGCTCGGGAGCGGAGGCCGGAGAGCCCTTCGGGAGGGGTTCGGCTACCTGAGCCAGTCGAACGCGAGAGACGACGACGACACGAGAAACGCGAAGAGGTTGGCCGCGAGCGCGAACCTGTAGTACGGGCTTTGGCTCTCGAAGGGAGTAGTCAGCAAGACGTACGAACAGAAGAGGGACCCGAGGAAGACCACCACCATCGCTCTCGGGTCGGGGTCGTACAGGTCGCGGAGCGAGTCGAAAACGGAGGCGGACATACTGACAGTTCGATGTCGAGACGGGATAGCTGTTCGGGGCACAGAGGCGAGACGCGAGCCGGGTGCTCGACCGCCCCGCAAGTTCGCCACGGGGCTTGGTCTCACTTGGCCGACGTGATGGGAACGTGAACGGTAAAGGTCGAATCCGGGTCTGTCGCGTCGAAAGCCTCGTCGTAGTATTCGAACTCGGGTCCCATACCGCGCGAGTACTCGGAGACCGGGAGCCACTCTTGATAGATTTGGACCATCGCTTCGCCCGCCTCGGCCATCGTCGTCGTGAAGACGGCGTAGGTCTGCGGCGGCACGTCGATTGCTTCCCATCCGTCGGGAACCTCCGGGTCGGGGTCGGTTCGCATCCCGGTCAGATAGGTGAACTCGTCTATCTCGTCGTTGTAGTCGTATCCGACGGCGTAGGCGGCCTCTTCGATAGGAGACCCATCGTACTCGTGCACGCGCTGGCCGAACTCGTCCCAAATGGCGGCGAAGTCGCTCTGCGGACTCGCACGGTGCGGGATACCGACGACGGTGAAGCCCTCGCGTGTCTCGATTTCTGGATTCATGGCTCTCGTTGCCATACCATCAGTACGCGGGATACGGGCATCAACTTCGACATCGTTCGGTCCGGCAGAATGTCTGTGACAGTTGAAGCCTCAGTGTGAGTCCGCCCCGACGACGAGAGTCGAAAGACGGCGACCGCTCGCAGTTAGAACAGCAATCCGGCGGGCGTTCCGTTCGGGTTCATCTCCATAAAGCGGAACGCGATGTAGGCGAGCGAGAACAGCGTCGCGTTGTACGCCCCGTGGATGAGTGCCGGAATGGCGAGGTTGTCGGTGAGTTCGTAGGCCGTCCCGAAGACGACACTCGGGAAAAAGAGGATGGTAATCGTGATGAGGCGGCCGCCCGCGCCGCCGGTGAGCGCGACGTAGTGAATCGCCGCGAAGATGGCGCTGGCGAGGGCGATACCGGGAACGACGCCGAACGACTCGCGGATGCGGTTCTGGACGACGCCGCGGAAGAGGAGTTCCTCGCCGGGACCGATGAGGAGGAACGACGCCGGAATCAAGAGCAAGAGGACGTTCGGGTCCTGCGTTGCGATTTCGCTCACTTGATTCGACCCGGGTTCGACGCTGAGTGCCGTGACGACGATTGCGCTGACGATGAGGACGCCGATGGCGGTCACGTAGCCGAGGACGGCCGCAATCAAGTCGCGGAACGTCGGGAGTCGAATGCCGAAGTAGTCGAAGTCGAGACCGCGAACCGTGCTGTACGCGAGCGCGACGCCGCCGAAGGCGATTCCTTGCAACAAGATGAGCGAGAGGGTAATCGTCGCCAGCGGCGTGAGTTCGAACCCGACACCCACGGCGACCAACTGTGCGGCGAGGACCAGTACCGACCCGAAGATGAGACCGCCGACGCCGAGGAGGAGACCGGCGAGGAGCGACCACGCTGAGCCGAGGAGGTTCTTCGTAGATTCCACGCGGAGTCCTACGAACGCCGCAGTCAAAATGTTTCTCGCCTTCCACCGTCCGAACCCGGCGGTCACCGCGAGTTACTGGTCGGCGAGTTCGTAGTACAACAGCCCCGTGACGGTGCGACCGTCTCGAACCTCGCCGGCGAGCACGTCCGCTCGCAACTCGTCGTATGCGACCGTCGTCGGGCGAATGCTCTCGTTGAAGTCCAAATTCTGGTCGCTGTCGGGGGTACAGCCGGTAGCGACGAAGTAGTGGTGAACCGAGTTGGCGAAGCCGTTCGCGGGTTCGACCGTCACGAGCGGTTCGATTCCGCCGGCCTCGTAGCCCGTCTCTTCGGCGAGTTCGCGCCGAGCAGCCTCCGCGAGGTCGGTGTCGTGGTCTTCGGTGCCGCCTGCGGGGAGACCACGATTCACTCGGCCGACGGCCTGTCGCCACTCGTCGATGACGACCACGTCGCCGTCGGGGGTGAACGGGAGGATGACGACCGCCGGAGGTTCGTCCACGAAGTGAAAGTCCGTCTCCGTGCCGTCGGGGAGGCGCACGTCGTCCATTCGAACGTCGAACCCGGGACACGAGTAGTCGATGCGCGTGTCGGTCGTCTCCCACGCGAGGTCGGACGCGTCGCGGGGGGCGGCGGAGTCGGCGGAATCGTCGGTCATGGCTGAACGTGGCGCAGGATGGTGGAAAAGTATCGCGGTCGGGAGTGGTGTCGTAGGCACGAGAGACGGCGTGGCCGACAAGTGAGACAGAGCGTCCGTCAGATGGCGCACTGAAACGCGACTCAGTCGAACGAAATCGTCCGCAGGTCGGCTTCCAGTTCTTCGACGTACTCGTTGTACGAGTCCACGAACTCGCCGAAGTCGCCCGCGAGTTCGCGCACGTCGGGTGCTGCCGGGGGTTCGTACTGCGAGAGAAGGTAGACGCCGCCCTCGCCGCCGACGCGGAGATACGACGCTTGCGCGCCGTCCCACTTCAACTCCCAGCGGGTTCCGCCGACTCGCTGGGCGAACGTGCCGTACTCGCCGTCGTAGCGGTTGAGTTCCCCTGCGATGCGGTTTGCCACGTCACGAATCGTGCCGAGGATTCGGTCACGCTCGGCGACCACAGATTCGGTGGTCTCCACGTCGGGAAAGTCGGTGGGGATGTCGTCGAAGACGCCGTCGAGCGATTCGACGTGCTCGTTGAACGCCTCGACGAACGCCTCGTAATCGACCATCGCCGCCGCGAGCGCCGTCGGTTCGGGCGGTTGTTTCGTCGAGACGACGTAGATGTCGCCACCGCCGGATTTGCCCTTGAACCGAAGGTACTGCAAGTCGCCTGCCTCGTACTTGAGCGTCCACTTTCCCTGCCTCGTTTTGAACGTCTCGGAGCCGTAATCGCCGCCCTGCAAGATTGCGAGCGAGCGGGCGATTTGCCCCGCGTGAGATTGGACCGCCGCGACGACTTCGTCGCGGTTGGCGGCCACGTCGTCGGCGTCGGCGATATCGAACGAAAGCCCGTCAGTCATTGTCGAGGCGAGGGGACGCGGAAGATTAAGCGACGTGGTGCGAACGACATCGAACCGTAACACCGCTTTATCTGAGTGTGTTGCGTATCTCGACTATGCCTGAGATTCGAACCGAGCGGATGATCAACGCGCCGCCAGCAGTGGTGTGGGCAGTTCTAACCGACTTCTCGTCGTATCCGGCGTGGAATCCACACCTCGTGAAGGTGACTTCAGAGGACGACCTCCGTGTTGGCTCGAAGCTGAAACTCGACATCCGGCGTGAGGGAGTAAAGGACCGGTCGATGACGGTCACCGTCACCGAACTGATTCCCGGCCGAAAGTTGGAGTGGGTCGGCACGCTCGTCTCTCCCCTCGTTTTCACCGGTCGTCATACGTTCGAACTCGAACCGTTCGCTGGCGACCGAACGCGGTTCCTGAACTACGAGACGAGTCGCGGCGTGCTCGATTCGCTCGTGACGACTGCCGACCCCGAACGCGACTACGAATCGATGAACGAAGCGCTCAAATGGCACGCCGAGACGGCGACGGCCGCACCGGCTTAAGCCGGGTTCCGGCGTGACTCACACCGTTTCTTCTCATCTATCACGCCGTTTTGCGCTCCCCTATCACGGCGTTTCCTCACCCATCACGTCCGCGAACGTCCGGTCGGCATCGACGACGGCCGAGAAGACGAGTTCGTACCCATCGGGGTCGGTGACGCTGACCTCCCGGGTGTTCCACGCCGTCGGTTCCGGGTCGATGGTCTCGCCCACCTGCTCGCTCGCCCGCGCCGCGATATCGTCGAGTTCGTCGCGCTCGACGGTGACGTAGGTTCGAACACCAGCGCCACGCCTGTCTGCGTCGATGCCGCGGTCCGCAACGAGCATGACGTCCGCGTACTTCTCGCGTCGAACGTGTGCCATCGTCGGCATCTCGTAGATGGTCTCGAAACCGAGTGCGCTGTACCACGCGACTGACTCGCCGACGTTCGAGACGGCGAGTTGGACGAACAGCGGCATCGGATACACATCGGGGTCGGACATACCACTCCTACTCCTCTGGGAGCGATATCGGTGCCGCCGAATCGGTGTCGGATTTCAGACTGTCAGTCCGAGTGCGAAAAGGAGTTTTGTGTCTTTAAAACAACATTTTTTGTGCCTATGCTCGCTGCCAGACTCCACGAGTACACGGAGGACATGAGTCGAGCGCTCTCGCTAGACGAGGTGGACAAACCGTCCGTCGAAAAACCGAACGGCGTCGTCGTCGAAATCGACGGTGCCGGCTGGTGCCAGACGGACAACCACATCGTCGAAGGGATGTGGACCGACTACGTCGCCCAACCGCTTCCGATGACGCTCGGCCACGAGAACGCCGGCACCGTGGTCGAAGTCGGCCCGGACGTCGAAGTCGTCTCCGAAGGCGACACGGTAATCTGCCATCCACACGTCACCTGCGGAACCTGTCGCGCCTGCCGTCTCGGCGAGGACATGTACTGCGAGAACGCGAAATTCCCCGGGTTGAACGCCGACGGCGGATTCGCCGAGTATCTGCTCACGAACGACCGCGCTGTGATTCCGCTCCCCGACGGCGTGGACCCGATGGACATGGCACCCCACGCCGACGCCGGAATCACCGCCTATCACGCCGCGAAGAAGGCCGTCCGCGAACTCAACCCCGGCGACCACGCCGTCGTCATCGGAATCGGGGGGCTGGGACACATCGGGTTGCAGTGTCTCGACGCCATGAGCGCCGCCGAGATTACCGCTATCGACCTGAAAGAAGACGCCCGGACCCTCGCCGCCAGCCTCGGCGCCCACCACACCATCAACCCCGAATCGGAGAACGTCGCCGACGAAATCGCCGCCATCACCGACGACGTTGGCGCACAGCAAGTGCTCGACTTCGTCGGCCAAGATGCGACCACCAGTCTCGCTCCCGACATCGTCGCCGCCGGCGGCGACCACCACATCATCGGCTACGGCGGCCACATCCACGAACCCTCGCAGGCGCTCGTCAACGGCGAGTTCGCCTATCGCGGAACGCTCGTCGGCAAGTACACCGAGTTGCAGGAACTCGTCGCACTCGTCCAACGCGGCGACGTAGACCTGCGAACCTCGCGCTACGAACTCGACGAGATAAACACGGTCGCAGAACACCTCGAACACGGCGAAATAGAGGGGCGCGCTGTGATTCTGCCGCCGTGAGCCTCACCGAAGACCCGTAATGCATCGCACTCCGGTGTTGGACTACGCCGACTGCCGAAACACCCGAATCGTGTCTTTCTTCGCGCGGTCCGTGGCGATTTCGGTCAGTCCACACTGCGTGAACACGTCGTTCCAATCGCGGTAGTAGAGCGGAAAGTCGTACTCCGTGTCGTTCACACCGATGCCAGTCTGGGGGTGAATCGCGCCGTCTTCTCCCTCGTTTTCGATGGTGACGAGCACGTCGCTCGTCGCCCGCGCGAGGGGTGCGAACACCCACTCGTCGTCGGGGTGGATGTGCTGGAGCGTCTCCACCGAGTAGATGGCGTCGAACTCGCCGTCGTCGAATCGCTCGACCGCAGTTTCGATGGCGTCGGCGTAGAACGTCCCCGCGTCGTACAGGTCGGGATACGCCTCTTCCATGACCGCGAACGACTCCTCGTTGATGTCGATGCCGTGGAGGTTCTCGAACCCGTGGTCGTGGAGGTGCGAAAGGTGTCGCCCCGGGCCGCAGCCGAGTTCGAGCACCGCGTCGGTTGGGTCGAGGTGGTCGTCGAGCACCCGGCGAATCGCCTCGCTCGTGTCGTTCGGGCCGTAGTAGGCGTAGTATTCGGGTGAGAACTCTCCGGACCGGTCGGCCCACGCTCGGCGAACGTCGTTCGCATTCACAAGGTTTCGAGACGGGTGACCCACACCTAAAGCGTCGTCGGAGCGACAGCGCCGAATCGGGGTTCGATAACTTCCGATTCCACAGGATTCTGTCGCAGAGCAACCGAAGTCGTCGGCGTAGGCGAGGATTGCGCCAGAATCAGCAACGAGCGTCTACTAATCTTTGGAATTGGAAATTGAATTTCAAAAAATACTGCCCCATGGTAGGACGACCCTCACAAGGCTTATCCGTAAAGGGGCGTTTTGTTCAGAAGCAATGGCGAAAGGTAACGTTGATTTCTTCAACGACACAGGCGGCTACGGTTTCATCTCGACGGACGATGCGGACGACGACGTGTTCTTCCACATGGAAGACATCGGCGGCCCGGACCTCGAAGAGGGAACGGAAGTGGAATTCGATATCGAACAGGCCCCCAAGGGCCCTCGCGCGACTAACCTCACGCGACTTTAAATCAGTTTAGTACGCCACGCAAGTGGCAGAACGATGTTTTCATTTTAGGTGTAATTGGTCGGTGAGCGGCAGCGCTCCCCGGTGAAAAGGACCTGCAAACAGTTCTCAGTGTGCGTCTCTCACAAAACCACCAGTCGTGGATATTCCACTAGCAGCAGCTGAATCGGTACTCGCCCCGAGGCAGCGACCGACCCATCCTCGATTACTCTCTCGTCAGGCTTCGTAGCTGACAATAGATTTGAAACCGCCGTAGGCCATGCGCTCCATGTCGAAGGGCATCTCCTCTTCGTAGTTCTCGGGGTCCATCGCCGGATCTTCCATCACTTTCGCGTTAACCTCGTCGCGGTGTTCCCGCGACTCGAACACGATGAACGAGAACACGACCGTCTCGTCGTCTCCGGTTTCGGTGAGCTGTGGGAACGTCACCATCGACATCTCCCCCATATCGGGCTCCATGTCGTCGCCGACCCCCTCAAAATACTGGAGTGCGCCGTGTTTGACCCAGAGTTCTCCGGCCTCGGTGGCCATCTCACGGTACGCATCCACCTTCTCGTTCGAAATCGGCATGACGAATCCATCGACGTATCGTTCCATCACGCATTTATAGATGATTTGACAGGATTTGAATCTTTTTCACACCGACCGAGATATATCTCACGAGTAGATGGTGCCCCTCAGAATACCTCCCCCACTCTCCAGCACACCATTCGTGTCACGTTCTTCGGGATTCGACTGGACCGGGTTACCCAACGCTGAATCTGTCCGGGTAGAACGAGTCACAAGCACCCGCTCACTCCGTTCGCGGGAACGGCTCAGATTCGAATTTCGTGAGACGAACGTCTCACGTATTCACGCTCGCTCCGCTCGCGTGAACCTCGGTCGCAACTCTGCGAGTTGCTCCCTGATTCGAATCTTCGGTCAGCCCATACAACCGCTTTAGCAGAACTCGCACACGCTACGCGGTGCTCGTAGTGTGTGGAAAGGGGTAGAAATGGGCCACTGTGACTTCACTTCGTTCGTCACAAGCACTCGCTCACTATGTTCGCGGGAACGGCTCAGATTCGAACCACAGTCACTCACTGCGTTCGTTCCTTGATTCGAATCCTCGCCGGGTGATATCTCCACCACCTTTCGGACCACTCGCTGTCGCTCGTGGTCAGTGAAAGGTGGGGAGAAATATGGGCCGGCTCAGATTCGAACTGAGGTTACGGCCACCCGAAGGCCGAAGGATACCAAGCTACCCCACCGGCCCGCATTGTGAGAGCAAGCCGTCGTCGGCTTTAACAGTTGTGATTAATCGAGACTGACAGGGTAGATAGCACGGTTCAGTACGACGAATAGCCCGCTGTATCGAGGTAGTTGTGCGCCACCGTAATCGAGTGGTCGGCGTGGAGAATCTCCGGCCCGAGTCGAACGCGCTCGCTCGCCGCCTCGGCCAGTAGCTCCGCCTCTTCATCCGAGAAATCGTTGTGGTCCGAGAGGACGAACAGTGGATTCTCCGGCGGCTCCACGTCCACGACCGGGTCGCCGTCTTCGTGCAGTTCGACGACGGTCGAATCCCGAGCGGCCTCCTCCAGAACCGCCTCGAATCCCATCCGTCGAATCGAAACGCCGGGCGACGACTCGGCGGGCATGTGGCCGATTGCCTCGTCGCGCTTGTCGAGGGCGGCGCGAATCAATGCCGCAGTCGAACGCTCGTCGGGGTTCAGCCGACGCAACTCGGAACCTTCGAACTGGACGGTGTACTCGTCGCCGAGGACGAGGTGGACGCGCACGTCTTTGCGGATGTCGTGCGAGAGGAAGAACGCGGAGTTGACACAGCGGCAGAGCACGTCGAGGCGGCCGGCCCCGCCCGCGATGTCGTCGAGCGAGAACTCGGCTGTCGTCGGCGCGTCGTGGCCGAGGACGATGAATTGGCGCATAGAGTCACTCACCCCGAGAGGGTCTTAGGGCTGTTCACTCGGCGTGTGAGACGACCGCACACGTCATATCGTCTGGACGCTTACCTCGGGTAAGTGAGCCAGCAATCCGGGCGCGACCCGATGGTCCGCCTCTTCTCCGAATACGGTGGTGAGAACCTCCCGTGGTTCGTCGTCGGCCTGACCGCGAGCGTCCTCGGACGACTGGTCGCCGTCGTACCAGCGCTCGTCCTCGGCGTCGCCATCGACGCGGTGTTCTTCCAGAATACGGCCTACCGGCTTCCGCTCGTCCCAGAGGCGTTTATTCCCGACACCGTGACGGCACAGTTCTGGCTGAGCTTTTTCGTCGTCATCGCCGCGTTCGTCGCCGGCGTCGGTCTCTCGTGGGTGCAGGGTCTCGGACTCGCCGTCTACTCGAATCGCGTCCAGCACGACGTCCGCGTCGATACCTACGAAGCGATGCAGCGTCTCGATATGGCCTTCTTCGACGACAAGCAGACCGGCGAGATTCTCTCGATTCTCAACAGCGACGTGCGCAACCTCCGAACGTTCCTCGACAGCACCCTCTCCGGAGGGTTACAACTCGTCGTCTCCGTGGTCGGCATCGCGGGCGTGCTCGTCTATCTGAACGCCCAACTCGCGGTCGTGACGCTCGTCGCCGTCCCCCTACTCACCGCCTTTACCGTCTGGTTCATGCGCACGATTCGACCCATGTATCGCGCCGTCCGCGAGAGCGTCGGCGCGCTCAACACGCGCATCGAGAACAACGTCGCCGGGATGGAGGTCATCAAAGCCTCCACGACCGAAGCATACGAGCGCGAACGCGTCGCCGACGCCTCGATGGACTACTACGACCGGGCGCTCGCCGTCATCCGCCTCGACTACGTCTACCAACCGACGATGGAACTCCTCGCCGGTGTCGCCTTCGCCGCGACGTTCGCCATCGGCGGCGTGTGGCTCATCTTCGGCCCGCCGTGGCCCTTCACCGGCCCGCTCCTCGTCGGCGAGTTCGTCACGTTCCTCTTTATGACCCAGCGATTCATCGACCCGCTCTCGGGTGCCGGTCGAATCGTCAACGCCTACGAGAACGCCCGCGCCTCGGGCGAGCGCATCTTCGGTCTCGCCGACAGAGAAGTCCGCGTCACCGACGGCCCAGACGCAGTCGTCCTCGATACAGTCGAGGGCCGCGTCGAGTTCGACCACGTGTCGTTCGCCTACGGGGCAGGACGCCCGGTCCTCGAATCGGTCTCGTTCGTCGCCGACCCCGGCGAGACGGTCGCCCTGGTCGGCCCGACGGGCGCGGGGAAATCGACCGCCGCGAAACTCCTCCTCAGACTCTACGAGGTCACCGACGGTGCGGTCCGCGTCGATGGCCACGACGTGCGCGACGTCGCCATCGGAAGCCTCCGTGACGCCATCGGCTACGTGAGTCAAGACGTGTACCTCTTCGACGGAACCGTCCGCGAGAACGTCCTCTACGGGGCGTTCGACGCGACAGAGAGCGAGATGGTCGCGGCCGCCCGCGCCGCCGAGGCCCACGAGTTCATCGAGCGCCTTCCGGACGGCTACGACACCCGCATCGGCGAGCGCGGCATCAAACTCTCGGGCGGCCAGCGCCAGCGACTCTCCATCGCGCGCGCCATGCTCCAAGACCCCGAGATTCTCGTCCTCGACGAAGCCACGAGTTCGGTCGATACCGAGACGGAACTCCTCATCCAGCGCGCACTCGACCGCCTCACTTCGGGGCGGACCACGCTCGTCATCGCCCACCGCCTCTCGACGATTCGCCACGCAGACACCATCGTCGTCCTCGACGAGGGCCGCGTCGTCGAGTCGGGGACGCACGACGAACTGGTGGCCCAGCGCGGCCTGTACGCGACCCTCTGGGGCATCCAAGCGGGAGACACAGACGCGATTTCGGCGGATGCGCTCCAACGTTTCGTTGACCGTCTCAGAGCGGCAGACGTAATCGAAACCGAACCCGCGACCGATGGTGGAGACGGCTAGGCGTCAGCGGCGGGCTTGGAGATACGCCAGCGCTGCGCCGCTCGCAACGCCGACCGCCAGACTCGTCGGGTCCAGCGACGTGACCGACCCGAGGAGACCGCTGCCATCCCGCGAGAGCGACGGACTGCCGTCCTCGGGGACTCGGAGCGTGTACTCGTGGACTTCGCCCGGCGACACCGAGACCGAGCGCGCTTGGGTGAGCACGTCACTGTCGAGTCCGGCGACTTCGGCGTCGAGGCGGTACTCGACCGGTGACTTGCCGACGATAGCGATTCGGTAGTCGCCAGCGGGCGCGTCGTATCGGTATCGAGTCGCCCAAACCGCAGCTTGTCCTCGGTCCATGTACTCGGCGGTGTTTCGTTCGACCGGATTC
Source organism: Haloferax namakaokahaiae (assembly GCF_042663225.1). Classification (NCBI taxonomy): domain Archaea; kingdom Methanobacteriati; phylum Methanobacteriota; class Halobacteria; order Halobacteriales; family Haloferacaceae; genus Haloferax; species Haloferax namakaokahaiae. Next base: position 771,017 of record NZ_JBHTAA010000001.1, read on the forward strand.
CCGTCGGGGTCAACGACGGCGAGAGAGACGGCGGGCGAATCGACGGTTACGCGGACGACGCGTGACAACAGGTAGCCGAACTGCTGGTGGGAGTCGCTGTCGTTCGGCATCGCGTTATCCACACCCGCCCGAATCGCGCGGTCCCAGCGATTGAACACGAACGCTCCGTACGGACCGTAGTTCGAGATTGGTGTCGCTTCGGTCGGCCGAACCAGAAACGTCCGCTGTTTCTCTCGGTACTGTGGTGCCGGGTAGTTCGGGTCGTAGACGGCGAGTTTCGTCCCCTCAGCCGTCTTCGTGTAGTCGTAGATGAGAACTTGATGGGAGACGTGGTTCGCAATATCGACGAGCGTGAGACCGGCGGTTCCGAACTCGTCGATGACGGCGATGAGGGCGGCGAGTTCGGCCTCGTAGTCGATGGTCTCGGGACGGTACATGCGTCGCCGGCCCGCCCACGCGTAGACGTTGAGCAGTTGCGAGCGCTGGTAGTAGTCGATGAGGTCGCCAATCGGCCCCTCGTCGGACCCGAGCGGAATCTCCGGGTTCGTCACGTCGGCGGCCGATTCGACACCCGCTGGCAGGTCACGTGGTGTCTCGAAGTACCGCTGTGCCGAATACGTCATGCCGTAGCAGTGACCGTTCGCGGCGGACATCTGATTGGCAGCGACCGATATCTGGCGCGAGATGAGGGCCAGAACCGACTGCGGAACGTCCGTGAACTTCATACCGAAGAACTCCGCGAAGGTACCGGGCCACGTCTCGGCGAGTATCGCTTCGACCGAGTTGGCATCGACGTTCACGTCGTCGTGTTCTTCGAACATCGCGTCCGAGGCCGCCCAGTTCGGAAACCCGAAGGCGTGACGAGTCGGGTCGAACGCGTCAGAGTCGGCCGACGCGCTGGTGGTGCCAACGAGTCCGACGACCCCCGCGACAGTCGCACCGACTCGCCCGAGAAACCGTCGCCGACCAAACGGAACCATCGACTCTCAGTGTCGCACGATGAATCTTTATTGTTCCGACATCCCCGATGTGCACCGAACAGACGGGAATCCAGAGAGTGCGTCGTGAGCCGTTCTACGGGACAAATGTGGAATGGAAGTCAGCGCCGAAATAACCAGCGAAGTCGGTCAGTCCGTCAGTCCGTCAGTCAGTCAGTCCGTCAGTCAGTCAGTCCGTAGCCGCGGCGGAACAGGACGATATTGACCGCGACGACGGCGAGCGTCAGAAGTGAGAGGACGGCGAGCGAGGTGTTCGGGTTGACTTCGCTCACACCCAAGAATCCGTAGCGGACGCCGTTGACCATGTAGACCATCGGGTTGGCGAGCGAGGCCTGTCGGAAGAGACCGGGAATCTCGTTGAGCGAGTAGAAGACGCCGCCGAAGAAGACCAGCGGCCGGAGGATGAACTGGCTCATCATCGTCAGGTCGTCGAAGTCGTCGGCCCAGAGACCGCCGATGACGCCGAACCCCGCGAACAGGAGCGTGATGACGACCATGAAGGCGACCAGATAGAACGGTTGGGCGACGCCGACGGTGGTAAAGACCATCCCGATGATGGCGACGAGCACACCCACCAGAATCCCGCGGGTCGCACTGGAGAGGACGTACGCGCCGACCATCGACGTGTAGGAGAGCGGCGAGGTGAGCGCCTCCTCGATGTAGCGGTTCCAGCGGCCGTGGAAGATGGAAAACGAGGCGTTCTCGAAGGCGTTCGAGACGGCCCCGAGGACGATGAGACCGGGGAGGATGAAGAGGATGTAGGGGACGCCCGCAATCTGGTCGATGCGCTCGCCGAGGATGACGCCGAAGACCGAGAAGTACAGCACGTTCGTGATAAACGGCGGGACGAACGTGTTGCGCGGGCGACGGACGAATCGAAGGACTTCGCGCTTCAAGAGAGAGTAGAACCCGGTCACGTCGAGGTTCGAGAGGCTCACTGTTCGACCCCCATCGTCGCGCGGTCTTCGCCCTGTCTGGTCATCTCGACGAACACCTCTTCGAGCGACGTGCGCGAGATTTCGAGGTCCACGATTTCGTGGCCGTCGCGGTCGAGCGCGCGAACCACGTCGGGAGCGACGAGACCGCCCTGTGAGGCGGTGACGACGAGGCGCGTGCCGTCGAGCGAGACGGCTTCGACGCGGTCGTCGGAGGCCGCGAAGTCCGGAACCGCAGTCGGTTCGTCGCGGAGTTGAATCACGATGTCGTCGGTGCCGCGGTCCATCAACTCGTCGGGGCTGGCGACTTCGAGGATGCGCCCCGAATCGAGGATGGCCACCTCGTCGCAGAGGCGTTCGGCCTCCTCGATGTAGTGGGTCGTGAGGAGAATCGTGGTTCCGCGTTCGTTGAGGTCGATGATGGTCTCCCACAGCTCGTGGCGGAGTTGCACGTCCACGCCCGCGGTGGGTTCGTCGAGGATGAGCAGGTCGGGGTCGGTGATGAGCGCCCGCGCGAGCATGAACCGGCGCTTCATCCCGCCAGAGAGCCAGTCGAATCGCGTGTCGCGCTTGTCGTAGATGCCGACCCGCTTGAGCACCTCGTCGGCGCGTGCTTTGGCTTCGCTCTCGGGAATCCCGTGGTAGCCCGCCTTGTGGACCAAGATTTCGTGAATCGGGAAGAACCGGTCTACGTTGTGCTCCTGCGGGGCGAGTCCGATGACGTCGCGTGCCTCGCGGTAGTCGTCTTCGACGTCGTAGCCGAAGACGCGCGCGTCGCCGCCGGATTTCCGGACGAGTCCGACGAGGATGTTGATGAACGTCGTCTTTCCTGCCCCGTTGGGTCCCAAGAGTCCGAAGAACGACCCCTGTGGTACGTCGAGGTCGATGCCGTCGAGCGCGTGGACCTCGCCGTACGACTTCGTCAAGTCGCGTATCTCAATCGCAGATTCCATTCGTTGGTGGCCGGTCAGACGTGGACGCGATTAAGCGTGCTGTCCGCGGAATGGCGTGGTTGGGCGTAGCACACCGCGACCATGGCATGCAATAGCATGTCATTTTAACCACCTAGTAGACCTGTGTGCCAAAATAAGTCATTAACGAATATTATCATTATTATTCATTAACTTTATCTCCGAGTTCGAAGACAACCCAATCGAGGTTCAGCACATGACCGTATCCGCAGTATCCGACGCATCCGCCGCAGCACATCTCACCGAATCGACCGATTTCGACCGCTATCGACCACGAACACCACCGAACATCCAATGACAGACCGAACTGACTCGACCCGAACCCGTACCGACCGACCGACCACGACCCCCGCGCCGACGCGAACTCCTCGCCCGCGCAGGTACCCCAACAACGAGGAGAACATGAACGCGCCGTTGGTCCCGCTTCTCGACCAACCGACGCAGGAGAACGACATCGAGCAGATTCGCCGCGACCTGACCGCCCTCCGACTGCAACTGACCCGCATCGAACGAGCGATGCAGACCGAAAACCAATGAATCCACGAGAACTCGACAGCGACGTCTTCACCCGCGATATCGACAACCCGAACGGCCGCGCCTTCCGCGAGATGCTGGACACCCAGAACTTCGTGTTCGCACCCGGCATCTACCACGCCCTCGACGCCCGACTGGCAGAGATGGCCGGTCACGACGCCGTCTACATGTCCGGCTACTCGACCGTTCTCGGACAGTTTGGCTTCCCCGACCTCGAGATGGTCACGATGACCGAGATGGTCGAAAACGCCAAGCGCATGGTCGAAGCCACCAACCTACCGGTCATCGCCGACTGCGACACCGGCTACGGCGGCATCCACAACGTCCGCCGGGCCGTCCGCGAGTACGAGAAGGTCGGCGTCGGCGCGATTCACATCGAGGACCAGACCTCGCCGAAGCGCTGTGGCCACATCGCGGGCAAGCAAATCGTCTCGCGCGAAGAAGCCCGCTCGCGGTTCGAGGCGGCCGTCGATGCCAAGCAGAGCGAGGACACGTTCATCATCGCCCGAACCGACGCCTACGGCTCTGCGAACGGCGACTGGGACGAACACCTCGAACGCGGCCGCATCTACGCCGACGCCGGCGTCGATATGGTCTGGCCGGAGATGCCCGACCCCAGCCGCGAAGACGCCATCAACTACGCCGAGACGATTCACGAGACGCACCCGGACCTCCCGCTCGCGTTCAACTACTCGTCGTCGTTCGCGTGGTCGCAAGAGGAGGACCCGCTGACGTTCGAAGAACTGGGTGACCTCGGCTACGAGTACATCTTCATCACCCTCTTCGGCCTGCACTCGGGTGCACACGCCGCCTACGAGGACTTCAAGACGCTCGCCCAAGAGGACGAGCGCGGACAGTTCGACCTCGAACAGCGCTACCTCGGCCACGAGACCGAGAGCCACCACGAACTCTCGTTCGTCTCGCGCTTCCAGGACATCGAATCGCAGTTCGACCCCGAAGCGCGTCGTCGCATGGAACAGTCGGCGGGCTTCTCCGAAGAGAACGACGCGCCGATCCAGAGTCAAAACGACGACTGACAGTCCGCAAAAACATCATTTCGACGACAATTCTTAACCCAAGATAATGCAATTGATAACACATGACTGAACGAAGACACGGCAGACAGTTCGTGCGGACGTTCTTCACCTCGCCGACGGCCGTCGAGGGCGAAGACGACTCCGCCAAGATGCTCCGACGAGCGATTCAACTCCGCGGCATGCAGGCCCCGGACGTGTGGGTCCCAGACAACGAGGACGCGACCGCGCCGTCGATGCGGGACGAAGGTGCCCGGAACATCGTTGAGGTCGTCTCCGAAGACGGTGCCGACTTCCCCGGCGAGATTCACCCGCGGGTGGTCTGGCACCGCGATAGCCCAAGCGCCCGGTATCGGGGCTTCCAACACATGCTCGAAATCACCGACCCCGAAGGCGGTGCCGTCGAGCACATCGACGGCTTCGTCATCCCCGAGGTCGGCGACATCGACGACTGGAAGAAGGCCGACGAGTTCTTCACCATCGTCGAGAACGAACACGGCCTCGAAGAGGGCAGTCTCACCATGTCCGTCATCATCGAAAGCGGGCAGGCCGAACTCGCCATGGAGAGCCTCCGCGACGAGATGGGCAAGCCCACGAACAACCTCGAACGGTTGTTCCTCCTCGTGAACGGCGAGGTCGATTACACCAAGGACATGCGAGCGATGACGCCGACGGGGTCGCTCCCGCCGTGGCCGGAACTCCGGCACAACACCTCTCGCGGGGCCAGCGCCGCCGGTCTCATCGCCGTGGACGGTCCCTACGACGACATCCGAAACGTGGAGGGCTACCGCACGCGCATGACCGAGAATCAGGCGAAGGGGATGATTGGCATCTGGTCGCTGACGCCGGGGCAGGTCGTGGAGGCGAACACCTCACCGCTCCCACCGAAGACCGGGAGTTGGCTCCTCGACGTGGACGGCCAGCGAGTCGAACTCGAATCCGAAGACGGCATCGAAGTCTACGATGGCGACTACGTGTCGCTCGACGCACTGGGTGACGACTACGAACTCCTCGTGGGAAGCACGACACGGACGCTCACCGGCGAGGAGTTACACGAAGAACTCCTCAAGATGACCTCGTACGTCCCGAGCATGGACGACATCGTGGACTCCATGGAGGAGTTCGAGGCCGCGAAGGAAGCGGGTCGCGGTGCCATCGCCATGGAGCGCTCGACCACGCTCCGAATCGGCCAGACCGAGTTCGACATCTCGACCGACCGAATGTGGGACGAAGCGACGTACCAGGCCGCGATGACGCCGATTAGTCTCTTCCAAGACGTGTACGAGAACCGCCCGGACCAACACGAAGAACTGGAAGAGCGCTACGGCGCAGACGTGGTCGAGCGCGCGATGCAAGTCGGTCGCTGAAGGCGACGACGCGGTCTTGATTTTTTCGAAACCAGTCAACGGACGCTGACTGTCTCGTTCCCCCGACGCCACGCTCAAGTAGAGTCCGCGCCAGAGTAGTGTGATGGACGATTCGTCAACAGTGATGTCGAGCGGAAGACGTCACGACGTGGGAGAACCCGTCATCGTCGATTTCGAGGAGACGGCCGACGAGATAGACGACGAGGTGATGAAACGCCTCCGAACGGTCAGTTTCTACCTCGACAACGCGATCGAGATTCCCGGGACGAACTATCGTATCGGGCTGGACCCGTTCTTGGGACTCATCCCCGGCGTCGGCGACGCCACGGGTACCGCGCTCTCCGCGTACATCCTCATCGAGGCGGCGACGCGCGGCGTGCCCCGCGAGACGCTGCTTCGAATGTTCGGGAACCTCCTGCTCGATTCGACCGTCGGCGCGGTTCCCGTCGTCGGCGACGCCTTCGACGCCGTGTGGAAAGCCAACGCGCGGAACGTCCGACTCATCGAGTCGCACGGCGAACTCCCCGCGGAGCGACAAGCGGCGGACCGGAAGTTCCTCCTCGGTGCCGTCGTCGTCATCACGGTGCTCCTTCTCGGTCTCGGCATCACGACGACGCTCGCCGTGCTCTGGTTCCTCGGCCAGTTCGGCCTGCTCTAAATTCTGATTTCTGACACTGCACATTGTGAGTGTGGGACAGGCTATCGACGGACAAAACATAAAGTAAAAGACATTTATGCGCAGGGTGGCAAATTTTGCGACATGGAACGACGAACGTTCATCGAGAGCGCGACGAGCGCGAGTGCCCTCCTCCTCGCCGGTTGTCTTGGCGGTTCTGTTCCGTCCGGGTCCGAAGGCGAGAGTACAACCGAAGCGACGACCACGACACCCGAGCCGACGCCGGCACCGGAGTCGGATATCGTGTTCCGCACCGAGAGCGGCGTCCTCCGCGCGGTCCACATGGGCGGCGACGAAATCGAAGCCGAGTCCACGACCGAAGTGTACGTCACCGTCGATGGCGAGCGTGCCCTGACGTGGGTCGATGAGAGCGAAGAGACGCAGTCGTACCCCATCTCGGTCGGGAACTACGTCGAAATCCCGTCCGCGGAAGTGGGTTCGACCGTCGAAGTCGTCTGGGTCGGTGCCGCCGGAAACGAGGAAGTCCTCGCCACACACGAGGTTCCTGCTGCTGAGACGGCCACCGAAACGACGACTGCGGCCGACGAGACGACGACCGCGAACGAGACGACCACGACCACGACGAACGAAACGGCAACTACCACCGAAGCGACGACGACGGCCGCGACGAACGAGAGCGCGTAAGCGCGCTCGCGGTGACGACTCTTCTCAGTATAACTCGGTCCCGAGCGCCGCGTACATTTAAATACGAATTCGCCTCAGTCGTCCGCAGGGGCGTGACCCCGATTCGAGGCTTCCGGCGAGACGAGACCGCTCCGAATCCCGAGACGGACGAGTCTCGGTTCGAGCGCGTCACGCTTCATAAAGCCGAACCCGACGAGGATGAGCACGAAGCCAGTAATCGTCGCCGGGCCGACGTGCTCGCCGAGGAAGGCCCACCCGCTGATGGCGGCGACGACGGGAACCGCGTAGTTGACGAGGCTAATCTCCACCGCGCCGAGTTCGTCGAGGAGGACGAAGTAGATGAGAAAGCCGACGGCGCTACAGAGGACGGCGAGAAACAGCAGCGCTGCGACGACGAGCGGCGACCGCGCGACCGATTCGAGACCGGGTTCGCCGAGTGCGGGGCTGACGGCGTGGAGCATCCCCGACCCGAGGAGCATCATCCACGCCTGCATGGGGACGACAGGGGGGTTGCCGGGCAGGCGTTTGACGAGCACCGAACCGAACGCCCACGCCACTGCCGCGAGGAACAGGAGGACGACACCCACGAGTTGCCCGCCGACCGACCCCGACGAGAGCGCGATGACGACGGTGCCGACGAGACCCAAGAAGACGCCGACGAACCCCGTGAGGTCGAGGCGCTCTTCGGGGAGTAACGACCACGCGAACACCGGCGTGAGGACGGGTGTGAGACTCAGGACGATGGCCGCGACGCCGCTCGTGACGTAGCGCTGGCCGGAGAAGAGGAGCGTGAAGTGCGTCCCGATGAGGAGCGCGCCGCCGACGAGGACGACGACCCACTCGTCGCGGCCGCGGGGTCGCCAGTCTTCGGCCGCGAGGAGACCGTAGACGAAGAGGACTGCCCCGGCGATATCGTAGCGGAGCGCGGCGAAGAGCGCCGGTGGGAGAACGTCTAACCCGACCTCGATGGCCATGAACGAGGTGCCCCAGAGAACGGCGAGGAGAGAGAACAGTGCGAAGTTTCGATGCGAAGATGAGGTGTGTGTCACGAGAAGGTCTCCTAATCCCAGGTGTTGCACCGGCTACCACGTCGCCGTACATTAATTTTCTCGGAAATAAGATAGCACGTAACCCGGGTGAGAATGCCACCCACTGGACGGGACGGCAATCCGAATCCAGCGCAGAACAACGCACCCCGCCGAACAAAGCAAGATAGTTACGCCCGCCGCGTTAGTCCCCGAGTATGAGCATCCTTGCGGACGCCCGAGAACTCGCCGCGAGCGGGCCGGTGTGTGACGCCTGCCTCGGCCGGGTCTTCGCCGAGCGGAGTTTCGGGTTGACGAACGCCGAACGGGGGCGGTCGCTCCGAATCGCCGCCGCACTCGACGACGACGAACCGTACGACCCCGTCAATACCGAAGACTGCTGGGTGTGTGAGGGCTACTGCGCCCAGTTCGACGAGTGGGCCGAACGCTGTGCAGAAGCCATGGAAGGAACCGAAGTTGCGACGTATCAAGTCGGCACGCGTGCGCCGCCGCTCGTCGAGGAGAACGAACTCCTCCTCCGCGAGGGTGCGGGGTTGCCCGAAGACGCCGGCGAACGGTTCAAATCCGAGTTCAACCGCGAAGTCGGCAAGCGCGTCGGCCGACTCACCGGCACCGAGGTGGATTTCACTCGACCCGACGTGCAGTTCTTGCTCGACATCGACGCCGACACCGTCGAGGCGCAGATTAACTCCGCGTTCGTCTACGGCCGGTATCGAAAGCTCAAGCGCGACATTCCGCAGACCGAGTGGCCGTGCCGCGAGTGCGACGGCTCCGGATTCGTCGGCAAAGAGTCCTGTGACCACTGTGGTGGCTCTGGCTACCTCTACGACGAGAGCGTCGAGGGCTTCGTCGCGCCCGTCGTGATGGACGTGATGGACGGCGTCGATGCGAAGTTCCACGGTGCAGGCCGCGAGGACGTGGACGCGCTCATGCTCGGCACGGGTCGTCCGTTCGTCGTGGAGATTCTCGAACCGCGTCGCCGCGACATCGACGTGGAACAACTAGAGGGCGACGTGAACGCGATGGCCGGTGGCTCGATAGAAGTCGAAGGTCTCCGACTGGCCACCTACGACATGGTCGAGCGCGTGAAGAAACTCGACGCGAGCAAGCAGTACCGCGCCGCCGTCGAGTTCGACGACGACGTTTCTGAAGAAGCACTCCAGAGCGCACTGGACGAACTGGAGGGCGCGACCATCGAGCAGTACACCCCGCACCGGGTGGACCACCGCCGCGCCAGCATCACCCGGACGCGCCACGTCTACGACACCTCCGGCGAACTCGAAGACCCGCGCCACGCAACCGTCGAAATCCACGGCGAGGGCGGTCTCTACATCAAGGAACTCGTCTCTGGCGACGAGGGCCGGACGAATCCGAGTCTCGCGGGCATCCTCGGGACCGGAAGTATCGTCACCGCGCTCGACGTCATCGCCGTCGAAGGCGAGGACGAACCGTTCGAGGACGACGACTTCTTCAAGGAGTAAGATGCGAATCGGCATCGACGAGGCCGGCAAGGGACCCGTCTTGGGTCCGATGGTCGCCGCGGCGGTTCGGGCGGACTCCGACTCGCTGCCCGACGGCATCGCAGACTCGAAGCGACTGACGCCCGCGCGACGCGAGGAACTCGCCGCGGAACTCCGGGCGCGAGAAGACATCTCGGTCGGCGTCGCGTTCGTCGAACCCGCGACCATCGACGACCCGGAGACGGACATGAACCTGCTGACGGTTCGGGCGCAGGTCGAGGCCGCCGTTGAAATCGCCGTCGCCGAGGACGAGGTCGTCTGCGACGCGGGCGACGTGAGCGAGGAACGATTCGGGCGTCGCGTCCGCGACGGAATTGCAGAACGGGGAACGAGCGTCACCGTCCACGCCCAGCACCGCGCCGACGACGAACACGCAATCGTGGGCGCGGCGAGTATCGTCGCCAAAGTCGAGCGCGACCGCCGAATCGAAGCGCTCGAATCGGAGTACGGCGAGGTCGGAAGCGGCTATCCGAGCGACCAGACGACGCGCGACTTCTTGCGGGAGTTCGTCCGCGAGCACGGGATTCTCCCCGCGTGTGCTCGCAAGTCGTGGTCCACGTGTAGCGACCTGTTGGCGGCCCACGAACAGGCGTCGCTCGGGGACTTCTGACGCGAGAAAAATACAGCGGGGTGTTGCGGGGTTCAGGCCATCTCGGCCAGCGAGACGTACGACCCTTCTTGTGCAGAGAGCCACGTCGTCAGCAGTTCGTCCTCGGAGAGACCAGCGGGGAAGATGGTACACTCGTCTGGGGCGTCGTCGTACGGCGCGATAATCGCCGTGTACTCCACGTCGTCTGCCGGAACCGATTCAGATTCCAGTAAGTCGAAATTCGTCGCAGCCGAGTCGTTGGGTCGAACTGGTGAGGTACTCATTGGTTTGGAGGGCGTGTTGTCACCGACACGCGGCGGTAATTCATACCACGCTTCGTTCAATAGTCGATTCACCATCTATATTATTGTGTCGGAAAGTATGCAATGGTTGAAATAATGACTTTCATCTACACAGTAAGAACCGGGATAGTTATACGATACCACGGGTGAAACCGAAGAATCCCTTCGAATCGGCGGAATGCCTTCGCTTTGGGCGATTGGAAGACGTGTCGAAAAAGAGAGTCGTTAGCGGTCGTCGGTCAGGAGGATGCGCAGGATGTCACCGTAGGCGGGACGGGTGACGAGCACGCCGACGAGCACGCCGAGGATGGTGAAGATAGCGAACCCTTGGAGGTCACCGAGCGAGAGCACCGCGAGCGGACTCATTGCGATGATAGTCGTCGCGGCGGCCGCGGCGATGACCCAGAACGCGCGACGGAAGCGCGACTGGAAGACCTTTCTCGACTTCACGGAGCCTTCGGCCATCACCTCGTCGGCGATGATGATGAGGTCGTCCACACCGGTCCCGATGACGGCGATGAAGCCGGCGATGACCGAGAGGTCGAGCGGGTAGCCGATTGCCGCGGCGAACCCGAGCAAGACGTACACCTCGGAGAGACCGGTGACGACCATCGGCAGTGCGACCTCGGGTTTGCCGTAGCGGAGGAAGACCACGCCAGCGACCGCGAGCACGGCGATGATGCCCGTCAGAAGCGAGTCGAACTTGAAGTTCTCACCCTGACTCGGTGAGATGTACGACGAGGTGCCGCCATCGACCCCCGAGAGGTCGAGTTGCGCCGGCAGCGCACCCGCACGAAGGTTGATGGCGATTTGCTGTGCCTCGGAGGTGTTGCGCGTCTGGAGTTGGAAGCTCGGTGCTTCTGCCCACTCGCCCGTTCGCATGCCGTCTGCGAGACCCGGACTCATCCCGAAGGCGTTGACGACCTCGCCGTTGACGACGAGCAGGAGACACGCTTCGGTCGTGTTCGGGTTCTCCATGTAGGTACAGCGCGTCCCGCCTTGCTGGGCGAGACCGGTCTCGACGACGTCCTCTTGGAACGTCTGGGCTGGCTGGTCACGAACCGAGACGGGGACGAACGCGCCGCCGCCGGTCTGTGGTTCCTGTGCCGTTCCGATAGACGTGAAGTCGTCCTGCGTCAGGACGGCTTCGCGGGTGTCGTAGCCCGACCCGCTCTCGTTCGGATAGTAGATGTCGATTTGGACGGTCCCGCGCTCGCTCACGAGGTCAACCACGTCGCCGCGGTCGCGGTTCGGCACTTCGATGAGGACGAAGTGCTCGCCCGTCGCGGTGGTCACCTGTTGGACCGTCCCGCCGGAGAGACCCGCCTCGTTGATCTTGGATTCGAGGACGCGAACCGTCTCCTGGCGCGTCGTCTCGGTCACGCCGTCTCTCACCTCGCCGTGGGCGTAGCCTGCGGCGTCGAGCGCGCTCGTGAGTTCGTCCGCGGTGACGTTTCGAGCGGTCACTTCGACGGTGTTCGACTGCGCGCCGAGACGTGCAATCACATCTGCAGCGTCGGCACCCTCGATTTGGGCGGCCACGTTCTGCTCGACGACGCGTTCGGAGTCGCCGTTGAACTCCACTTCCTCGGCGGTGATGCCGATGAGCGGGGCGCGAATTCGCGTTCCGCCGTTGAGTTGAAGCCCGTACTGGAGGTTCGTCAGGGAGGCGTCCTCGCCGACGGCGGGTTGACTGCCGACGGTCGGCGAGAAGAGCGCGAACGTCGAGAGGAGGATGGCGACGACGAGGAAGATGACTCGCCAGTTGTCTCGGAGCGTGCTCATCGTTTCACCCCCTCGTACTTGTACCAGCGAAGCAGGCTCACGTTGAGCAGGTAGGTGTTCATCAGATCGGCGGCGAGACCGAAGACGAGAACCGTCCCGATTGCGGCGAGCAGTTGGATGCCGAAGATAGTCGCCGTAATCGTCATCACGATCATCGCGGCGATGGAGGTGAGCGTCATCGTCACACCGGTGCGCATCGCCCGGTAGGTGGATTCGTAGAAGTCACCGGAGCGTCGGAGGACGTGGTTGTTCAGGAGGATGTCGGAGTCCACCGAATACCCGATAAGCATCAAGAGCGCCGCGACGGTCCCCAAGGACAACTCGATGCCGAGAATGTTCATCAGGGCGACGGGAATCACGATGTCCGAGAACGCGGAGATGACGACTGCGATAGAGGGGACGAACGTTCGAAAGAGCGCGAAGACCAAGAGGCTCATTCCGACGAACGCGACGGCGACGCCGCCGAGCGCGAGGAACTGCGTGTCTGAACCGAAGTTCGCCGACACGGCGTCGATAGAACGCACTTCGTAGCCGGCCGCAGCGGCCTGTTCTTCGAGTTCGGTCGTCGTTGCACTGCCTGCTTGGAACGTCAAGACGTACGTGTTGTCGGACGGCACAGCGCGAATCGAGTCGGGAGCGGGGGAGAACGCTTGTTGGACTTCGCTCTGTGGGGCGTCCGTTGCGATACGGAGTTCCGTGCCACCGGTGAAGTCGATACCCGGGTCCACGGGTGCGCCAGTCACGACGAACCACCCGGCGATGACGAGCAACGCCACCGCCAGTACGGCCAGTGGTATCGCCGCGAGTTGGCGATTCGTGTACTGGGTATAGTCTACATCCGGTACCGTAAACTCAACCATGAGTTCCGGTCCCGAGCGATGCGGAATAAGGTTTCTTATACGAGGTAGGGGTACGGGTTGTGAACCCGCGACAACGACATACGCCTCGAAGGCGAATCGTGACCTATGGCGACCGAATCGGCGACGAACGTCGTCGTCTCCTTCCCGGACGAACTGAGCGCGTGGGGGCGCGACCAACTGTTCGCCTCGCGCTTCGTGAACTACCTTCGGCGCGTCCACACGACGGCCGCCGTCGGCGACGAGTGGGACGAGTTCCTCGACGTGGGGTGTTGCGGCGACTCGCTCACGCTCACCCTGCGAGTCGAGGCAGTCGAACCCGAGGGAGCGACGGCACTCACCGGAAAGACGGAGATAGAGTACGTCGAGCGCGAGGGCGCGGTCCACGGCGGGTGGCGCGTCCAGAGCGCCGACGGTCCGGCCGCGACGACCGGCAAGGAATCGTGAGAAACGACTCCGAGAATCGAACGAATCAGGGCATGTAGCGAACCGCGACCACGCCGGGTGACGAACGGATTTCGACGCGGTTCACGTCGAGACGGGCGGCCCGCGAGAGCAGGCCCTCGCGGTCGTCGAGTAGGTCTTCGACGGCCTGTTCGGTCAGGTCTTCGGGGACCGAGAGGATGTGAATCTCGCCGCGGCCGGCGCGCTCGGTGCGGACGAGTTCGCCGTCGCCCTTGTCGCTGGCAATCTCTTTGGAGTTCGTCGTCGGCGACTCAGAGGACTGTTCGATACTGAGTTCCCATCGCGTCTCGATATCGACGAGTTGCCACGAGACGTTCATCGGCGGGTCGGGTGCGACGGTACCGCGAACGGCTTCGTCTTCTGCGACGCCGGGGTTGGACGAGAGCGTGTGTACTTGCCCGGATTCGACGTTCTTCAGTACTGCCGACTCCTCGTCGGCGGCCGTCACGAGGAACGTCCCCGTTTGTTCGGACTCGGTCATCGTCCGCTGTAAGTCATCAGGCCTTTTCCTCGTTTCGAGGTCAGTCGCCTTCAGCGAAGCAGTCGGTGCGCGCCGAAGATGGCCAGCGCGCAAACGAGCGGCGGAATCAGCCCAGCGAGCGGCGGCAGGTCGTAGAGGAACTGGACGACGGGGACGAGCGCGGAGATGGTGATGGGGCCGAGCGTGAACGGCGCGGGCGGCGTCTGCAAGTCCACCGGAATCGAGATGACGAGACCCACGTAGACCGAGAGCATGAACGCGAACCCGGTCAGTGCGAGGGTCACGTCGTAGCGGCGGTCAGAGCCAGTTCTCCGATGTCGGCGGGCGACGAAGAGAATCGGGGCGACCAGCGGCCCGACGATGAACAGTCCAACGAGGATGTAGAACGAGCGCGAGAGGGTCAGCGCCCCGCCGGGAATCGCCGCCGTCGCCGCGATGAGGACGATGAGTCCGAAGACGACGAAGAGCGAGACGATACCCGCGGCGAGCGCGCCGAGGACAACGTAGGCTTTGAACACCCACGAGTCGCTGTGCCGGAACGCGTACGGAAATGCCCCGAAGACGCCGCCGTAGTCGTCAGCCATTAGCCGGTCTTGGAAGGGACGCCGATTAAACCGACCGGTGTCGTTTTCACGCCGGCGCGCGGGCATTTTGACATGCAGATAGACCTCGGCAACGTCCTCGATACGGCGTCTGTCCACGGCGTCTCCCGAGAGACGCTCGAACGACTCGACGACCGCGTCGCGGCCGCTCACGACCGAATCGAGCGGGGACGCGAGACCGACGAACACGGCTACGCGTCGTTGAACCTCCCGTCCAGCACCGACCCCGCCGAAATCCGCGAGGCCGTGGGTGGGTTCGAAAACCCCTCGGCCATCGTCACGGTCGGTATCGGCGGGAGCGCGCTCGGCGCGGCGACGCTCACCGACGCCCTCGACAGCGACGTCGAAGCCCACTACCTCGACAACGTGGACCCCGAAGCGGTCGCCTCGCTCCTCGACTCGCTCGACCTCGGTTCGACCGTCGTCAACGTCGTCTCGCGCTCCGGCACGACCGCCGAGACGCTCGCCAATTTCCTCGTCGTCCAGGAAGCGATGGACGACGCGGGCGTCGATTGGGCGGACCGAACCTTCGTCACGACCGGCGAGGAAGGAAATCTGCGCGACCTTGCAAACCAACACGACCTGCCCGTGCTCCCGGTCCCCGACGGCGTTCCCGGCCGGTTCTCGGTGCTCTCGACGGTCGGTCTCGCCGCCGCCGCGCTCTGCGGCCACGATATCGAAGCGGTGCTGGAAGGGGCGGCCGCCCAGGAAGCGCGCCTCTCGGACTCGCTGTTCGACTCGCCCGCCTACGCCTACGGCGCGGTGTGTTTCGCCCTCGCCGAGCGCGGTTACACGGCGAACGCGATGATGCCGTACGCCGAGTCGCTGGAGACGTTCTCCGAGTGGTTCGCACAACTGTGGGCCGAATCGCTGGGCAAGGACGGACTGGGCCAAACCCCACTTCGCGCGCTCGGGGCGACCGACCAGCACTCGCAACTTCAACTCTACCGCGCCGGCCCGCGCGACAAACTCGTGACGCTCGTCCGAGCGACCGACCGCGAGGACGTGTCGATTCCCGAGACGGACCTCGACGGACTCGCCTATCTCGGCGGCTCGTCGCTCGGCGAACTGCTCGATGCGGAGTTCGAGGCGACCGAAGCCAGTCTCGTCGCCGCCGGGCAACCGAACGTCCGCATCGAACTGGACGAAGTGAACGAGTACGGACTGGGCGAACTACTCTACGCGATGGAGACCGCCTGTGTCGTCTACGGCGAACTCGCCAGCGTCGAGACGTTCGTGCAACCGGCGGTCGAGTGGGGCAAGCGCGCCGCACGCGGCCTGCTCGGGGGCGGCGACTTCGAGGAAGCGGACGCGGTTGCGGACAAAGAGCGACTGATTATCGACTGACAGCGCGGGCCGCCAGCGAGGGGAGCGGGACGCGTTGCCGTGCTGTGGTCGCCGTCTCGCCCGCCGGGCGGGACACATCGACGGCTTCGACGACGACGACCGTGTCGATACCCTGGTCGGCGAGGATTTCGCTGCGAATACTATCTGCGAGTCCCACAGGCGGGGTTCCGTCCTCGGTGTGGACTCGCACCGTTATCTCGACTTCCTCGCTGAACAGTATCGATTGGAGGAGCGAGACGTCGATTCGAATCTCGACGAGGCGGACGCCCTGATACTGGTTCTGCGCGAGAACGTCGGTGACCTCGCCAGTCAGGTTCGACTTGAACTGGGCGTCGGCGACGGAGAGCAAACTGACGAAGGTGAGTACCAGCCCGAGGACGACGAGCGCGAAGACGATGATGCCGAGCAACTGGAGGGTCCGTTTTCGAGCGTATCCGGTCTGGTCTTCGAGTACGGGGCGATAGCCACTGACCCACAGCAGCGAGAGCGCGACGAGGTTCACCGCGAGGATGTTCACGAGGAGGAGCGTCCCGGCTTCGAACACCGCGAGCGGGGCGTTCCACGCGATGCCGATACCGACGGTGGCGGCCGGCGGGACCAACGCGACGGCAATCATCGCGCCGACGAGCACCGACGAGACACCGCGCGTCAGGCTGAACACTGCCGCGACGCCCGCCCCGATTGCGAGCACGAGCGAGAGGACGTTCGGCGTCAAGCGTTCTTGGACCTGCGGCACCTCTATCGGATTGAACCCCGGCGGGACCAACAGCGCCTCTTTGACGAGTATCGAGAACGCGAGCGCACTGACGATAGCGAGCGAGACGCCGAGCACTTGCAGGCCGACGCCGCGACGGAACAGTTTCGGTTCGTACAGCACACTGCCGACGGAGGCGGAGATGGCCGGTCCCATCACGGGCGCGATAATCATCGCGCCGATGATGACCGCCGCCGAGTTCGAGAGCAGTCCGGTCGTCGCCACGACGGCGCTCACGATGGTCATCACCACGAACGTCGAGAGCGCCGGGGCCATCTCTTCGGCCCGCGAGACGAGTTCCGCCCGCGAGAGCGACAGGTCGGTGTACTGCGCCCGCACGTCTGCGAATCGCTTCGAGACGACTGTCTCGGCAGAGAGGACGATGGTGTAGCCGTCGTCTTCGATGCCGACGTTTCGGAGGCGGGTCAACACCGGTTCGACGGCGCTCGTCGGGACGGGAAACGAGACCTGCGCTTCGTACTCGCCTCTGCCGACTTCCTCGCTCACCGCGTAATCGATACCTTCCGCGTCCAACTCGTCGAGGACGGCTTCTGTCTTCCCGATGGGAATGAGAACGTGGACCAATCGCATTGACCCGTAATTATACAGTGCTGACAAGAATAAATTAGTGAGACAATAGTCCGTTTAATTCTGAATTTCAGGCGATTCAGACCATGTCGCACTCGGGACGGTCCGAAAGGGACAGACCCGAATCGGTTATCCGCCTCGCATACGAAACGAAGTCCAATGGCGCACGATACCGCCCGGTCTTCGGCCACCCCCGCCGACCACCTCCAGGCCTACGGTGGCATCATCATCGTCGTAGCTCTCTCCATCATCGTCGGCGGTCTCTTCGGTTCTATCGCACTCGGACTCGCTTCCGGGTTCGTTCCGGCGGATAGCCCCGTCGCAGCTGCGTTCAGCACCGCCGCGCAGTTTATCGGCTTCGGCGCGGTCGGACTCGGCTATCTCGCCGTCCGCGACGAGTGGGACTTGATTCGCCTCGAACGCCCGACGCGACGCGACATGCTATGGGTCGGCGGCGGGCTTCTCGCCCTCTTCGCCGTCTACCTCGCCGGAAGCGCGGTCATGTCAGCACTCGGCATCGAAAGCGGCGACAGCGTCCTCGCCCAGCAGGGCGAGGCCAATCCGGTCTACTTCCTCTATCTGACCGTCATCACTATCCTCCTCGTCGGCCCCGCCGAGGAACTCATCTTTCGGGGCATCGCCTACGGCGAACTCCGGCGACTCTGGGGACCGATTCCCGCAATCATCGGGTCGAGCGCAGTCTTCGCGTCGATTCACGTCTGGTCGTTCTCGGGCGACGGCGCGATTATCTCGCTTCTCATGGTCTTCATTCTCGGGAGTGTCCTCGCCGCGATTTACGAACGAAGCGGGAACCTCGTCGTCGTCGCCGTCGCGCACGGCCTGTTCAACGCGGTGCAGTTCGTGGCGAGTTACCTGAGCGTGACTGGATTGCTCTGAAAGCGACGTGACTCGATTGCTCTGAGCGCGAATCGAATCGAAAAACGAGCCCTCGTTACGCCGGGTTCTTGCGCGTCATGTGCATCCCGCAGATGGGACAGCGCTCTTTCTTCTCGTCGAACTCGCGGCCACAGCCCTGACACTGGAACTTCCACTGTCGCTGTTCTTTGATGCCCTCTTGGGCGATGACATCGACCGCGACGTCGAGACGTTCGGCCACGTTCTGCATGGCGTAGTCGTCGGTGACGAGCACCGCGTCGAGTTCGAACGCCGCCGCGATGAGGCGAGTGTCCGTCTCCGAGAGCACGTCCTTGTCGCCGGTTTCGCCGGCCGCGCTGAGCACCTTCTCCACGGTTCCCTGTCCGGGGATGTGGACGTACATCCCAGCGCCTTCGAGCGCGTCGAACCGGAAGGCGTGCTCGCCGGTCAGTTCCTCTTTGACCATCGGGATAGACGCCGTCTCGTCGTCGGTATGATACTCGTTGATGAACGCAGAAGAGTCGAGAATCCGCATCTGAATCTATCGCTGAACGACGATGTAGTCTTTGACGGCCTGCACGCGGTTCACGGGAATCTTGAAGCGTCCGCGGTCGTCGCGGTCGAAAGCGACGCGACCCGGTGCGAGTTCCTCGTTGGGTTGGACGAGCAAGTCGTGGAGGGCGCCCGATTTCAGGTCCATCGTGATGTTGTACAGCATCCCCAGTTCCGTGCCGTCAGACCCCATGACGGCCTTCCCCGAGAGGTTCTCGGCGAGTATGTCGGCCATACCCTGCCTTCCTCGTCACGTCACATAAACGCCACGGGCGCGTCTGACGCTGGGCAGACGACGAGACCTGTCCGAATGACCGAAGGAAGACGTGACGATGGACTTAACTTGAATCACCGACTCGAATCGGACAAGTAACCTTCTCCGGGGCGATTCTCCATGTCCGACACTGATTCGCAAACACATACCGATACACTACGCACACCCATCGTGGCCGTCCTCGGTCACGTTGACCACGGCAAGACCAGCCTCCTAGACAAAGTTCGCGGCTCCGACGTGACCGGCGGCGAAGCCGGTGCGATTACCCAGCACATCGGCGCGACGGCCGTCCCCCTCGATACCGTCTCGCAGATGGCCGGCGCGCTCGTCAACCCCGACGACTTCGACCTGCCGGGCTTGCTCTTTATCGACACGCCGGGCCACCACTCCTTTAGCACCCTCCGCTCTCGCGGTGGCGCGCTCGCCGACATCGCCATCCTCGTCGTGGACGTGAACGACGGCTTCCAACCGCAGACGAAGGAGGCCATCGACATCCTCAAGCGAACCGGGACGCCGTTCATCGTCGCGGCCAACAAAATCGACACCACGCCCGGCTGGAACCCGCAGGAGGGCGAACCGATTCAGAAGTCCTACGAGGCGCAGTCCCAGCGCGCCCGCTCGAAACTGGACGAGAAGCTGTACGAAATCATCGGCGAGATGTCCGAGATGGGCTTTTCCTCGGACTTCTACTGGCGCGTCCAGAACTTCCAGAAGAACATCGGTGTCGTCCCCGTCTCCGCGCTCACGAGCGAGGGGATTCCGGACCTCCTCGGCGTCCTCATGGGTCTCTCCCAGCGCTACATGAAAGACGAGATGGCCATCGACGTGGCCGGACCCGGTGCCGGGACCGTCCTCGAAGTCAAGGAAGAACGCGGCTTCGGTGCGACCCTCGACGTGGTGCTCTACGACGGCACCATCCGCAAGGGCGACACCATCGTCGTCGGCGGCGCGAACGAACCCATCGTGACCGAGGTTCGCGCGCTCCTCCAACCCCGACCGAACGCCGAGATTCGCACGGAAAAGCGGTTCAACAAGGTTGACGAAGTCGCCGCCGCGGCCGGTGTGAAAATCGCCGCCCCCGACCTCGAAAACGCGATGGCCGGCGCGCCGGTTCGCGTCGTCCGCGACCGCGACATCGACGACGTAATCGCCGAAGTGCAGGCCGAACTCGCAGATATCGAAGTCACCACCGAAGAAGAGGGCGTCGTCGTCAAAGCCGACACCCTCGGCAGTCTCGAAGCGATGGCGAACGCCCTGCAAGAGGCGGAAGTCCCCATCCTCCGGGCCGAAGTCGGCGACATCGCCCCGCGCGATATCGCCGTCGCCTCGACCGCCCGCGAACCCGAACACAAAGTCATCCTCGGGTTCAACGTGGACGTGCTCTCGAACGCCGAAGACGAACTCGACCACAGCGACGTGAAACTGTTCGAGGACGACGTCATCTACCAACTCATCGACGAGTACGAGGAGTTCGTCGATGAGATGAAGCGCGCCCAGCAGGAGACGATTCTCGACAACATCGTCCGGCCGTGTCGCTTCCGCATCCTCAAGGACCACGTCTTCCGCCAGAACAACCCCGCCGTCGTCGGCGTCGAGGTCATGTCCGGCACGCTGAAAAACAACATGAACGTCGTGAAGTGGGAGGGCAACGACGCCAAGCGCGTCGGCCAACTCTCCGGGATTCAAGAACAGGGCGAGGACGTATCGAGCGTCCGCGCCGGCTCTCGCGTCAGCGTCGCCATCGACGGCCCGACCGTTGGTCGCCAAATCGGCGAGGGCGACGAACTCTGGATCGAACTGCCCGAGAAGCACGCGAAGATTCTCGAACAGGAACTCCGCGACGACATCCCGACCGACGAGTTGGAGGCGCTCTCCGGCTATCTCGACAAACACCGCCGCCGCGACCCGTTCTGGGGCAAGTAAGGAGACTAGACGCTAGTCAACAGACTACCGCTGCCCCCACGTCAACACAGTTATATTATTTTCTTATTTTATATAGGAACAGTATCTCTTAACCAATGGTTGGCGACAATTCAAGTCAATTTGAAATCGACATAGAAGAAGCAAAACGCCGGATTGATTTTCAAATTGAAACAGTTCGTGTCAAGAGACACCAAGCAACTCGAGTAATACGCACATTGGTCGCAGTGACGGGTTTGGTTATTTCAGCTTCTTTCGGCCTATATAACCTATTCATCAATGGTAATATCCAACCTCCAAATTTGGTACCCCCTTCTGTTGCAGCCAAGAACCTCGCTAATTCATTGGGTTTTTTACGACCAACTGGCGCAAATTTCCTGTACTCACTGGCCGTTATATCTGCCTTGGTTAATTTTGCTCTAGCTCAAGGTCGTCTCACTACAGGATTACAAGCTGTATTCGCAATTATATCTCCAAAAGTAGTAGAACCAGGTCTGGAAGCTGAAACAATCCAGAATAGATTAGATAATCCACAGGACTACCAAAACAAGCATCAGGCCCAAATTGAGGCACGCGAAGAATATTCTCGAGTTGTAAGAGAAAATCAAACAGTCGTTTCCGATGTTAAACGAAACTGGGAAGAGACATACACCAGTTTACTCAGAGGTGGTCTAAATTTATTTGTATTAATTTTCACTGCCGGGTCCCTGTTGAGTGGTAATTCAGGTCTCATAGAAATCACACTCGTTATCCTCACGTTCCAGATCATATTCGGGATTAGCACCCATATTCCGAAAGAATGGCTGAAAAACACATACACCTACAATATTAAGTCAGATTCCCCATTCATCATCACCTTTCTATACCTTATCTATCTATTCGGTCATCCACACCAAGAAACAATTCTATATTCGTTAGTCGTTTTACTGGGGTTACTTTTGTCGATACTTTCGTCAATTTGGTCTGTATGGGTATCCCAGAATGAGCACAATTTACACACAATCATTAGAAATACTTCAATTTCTATTCTATTGGTAGTTCTAATGACAATTTTCCAACCATTCTCCTTCAGTTCCGGAAGGTACGGTATCGAAGTTATTGGTGCTAGTTTGCTTTTCACATTTATCTGGCAAGCGATGATAATCACCACGGTCAACTTATCCACAATCGTTATGAATTCAAAGTCACGTCTGACCAATCTAGCGAGAAGTGCTATAGAGTACATAATGAGTGAATGGTCGAGAGGCCACTGGTCTTCTAAGCACAATCGAAATGAAGATAATTGAAACAGAGCCAACAATGGCCCTCCTCTTCTCGGGACTTCAATAGAAAGTGAGAATGGGTGGACTTGTCAAACCGCACGACAACGGCGAAACGTATAATATCCGAACCTTCGTACTGACTCGGTAGTGGTATCATGCGCTCACAAACACCCCATAGCGACGGCATCGGTTCGCAGACGACCTTGTACGACGTTATTCTCGTTACCTTACCCCTCCCGTTCGTGGTCGGCGTCCTCCTCGGACGGATGACGACACTGCCCACCTCGCTCGTCGTCGGCGTCTGCGGTCTCGTCTCGGTCGCGGTCCTCGCGTATGGGCTGTTTATCGCGCCTCCGACGACGCCGCTCGCGTCGAACCACGTGGAGTCGCCACTCGACGGTGTCGAAGCGAGTACGACCGAGAACGCCGGACAGAATCGGCGTCGCGGGAGTTTCTAAGCGGACTCTTCTGGCCGACCCCACTCCCAGAACCAGTAGGCCGCTCCGAACAGCATCAAGCCAGCGCCGAGCGCTGAGGTCGCAGGTTCGGGGAAGACGAACAGGAGGAACCCGACGAGGATGAGCGCCGTCGGTCCAATCTCGTCGGCGTAGGAACTGAGGGATACCATAGGTCACCTACGCGGGCGAGCTAAAAGTGCCTTGTCACGAGACAGTGCTGCGGGCGAGAAGACGGAGCGTAACGTGAAAACGGGGCGTCCCGGTCTCTGGTCGTCTATCGAGCGGCCGGTGTCAGGTCGTCACCGACGGCGTTCATCACTTGCAGCGCCGCGCTGGCGGCGAGACCCTGTGCGACTTCGTTGCGGTCCTCGTCGGTCAGTCCCGTTTCGAGTTCGTCGGCGTCGGGGCGGAAGCCAGCACTCACCGGATGGCCGACCGGCGGGTGGACGGCGACGGTGGCCAGCGGGCCGTTCGGTCCCGTCGAGAGTTCCGACCCGACGGCGAACCCCTCCGGGAGGTACGATTCGGTCTGCGAGACGATACCGGCCACCGCGCGTTTGAGCGTCGCTATCTGTGCTGTCGTGAGCTCAGAATCGGATAGCTGACCGGCACCAGACACGCCGGGAGCGCCCGCATATGGGTGATTCCCGTTCATCAGTCGCTATCGCTACGCGTAGGACGTGTAAAAAACCGTCGTCGGGAATCTGTCCCGGAGGCCAACGGGACGGAGATGGCGACGACAGTCCCGTGCTGGCCCGGGCACAACACCGACAACGTCCCGTTCGACGCCTCGACGATGGCGCGGACGAGCCACAATCCGATACCGCTGGTGTGCCGAAGCGGCGTCTCGGTCCCGGCTTCGAGCGCCTCTTTGTCGATGGGAGGTATTCCCGGTCCGTCGTCCGCGACGGTCACCTGCGCGGTGTCCCGAAAGTGTTTGACGGTCAGTTCGATGGACGGAGAATCGGACTCGGCGTGGACGACCGCGTTTTCGAGGAGTTCCGTCAGGCTTCGCGGGAGGGCCGGGTGGGCGCGGACGACGACCGATGGTGGCGTCTCGACAGAGACGAACACGTTCTCGTATTCGAGCTGCAGGTCTTCGGCGGCATCGCGTACCGACCGGGCGAGGTCGATATCGACGGCCGTCCCTTCGGCGACTTCGACTTCCCGAAGGAGCGAGACTTCGTCGCTCACCTCGACCAGCTGGCTCGCTCGGTTTCGAATCGCCTCGACCGGATGGACGCCGCTCGGAGCGTTTGCGGCCGGTTCGACGAGCTCCGAGTAGCCGAGAATCGACGTGCACGCGTTGCGGATGTCGTGCCGGAGGATGCGATGAAGGACGCTCGTGTGCGTGAGCAACGAATCGAGACGCGAGGTGGCGTCTCGAACGTCCTCGTTGCTTCGTTTGATGAGCACATAAAGCAGGAACGCCGAAAAGAGCACGAAGAGCCACCCTTTTGCAGTCTGGACGAGCGCGGCGTTCGGGAGTCGCGCGACGAGTCGGTCGCCGACGAAGATCCACGTGAAGCCGGAAATCGCGTACAGGAGTGTAATAACCAGGGGCGAGAAGCGGAGGCGACTCCCGCCGTTCATTTCGTCTACTTTAGCGCTCTATGCAATGAGTACATCGGTCGGGTACTGGCAACTAGATAATGGGTTCGCTCTGTCCGTAGGCCGCGACCGTGACCACCGTCGTGTAGCCCTCGCCCTCGTGAGTGGCCGTCGAAATCGTGACCTGTTCGTCGTCGAACTCCCACTCACGAAGGTCACGTCCGGCGTCCAAGCCGTCGAGAATCGACGCTTCGACCGACGCCTCGTCCGCGCCCGAGGCTTCGTAGAACAGACCCGGACCGGGACCGGTCGTCCATCCGAGTCCAGCGGAGATGGTTTGGCCTTGCTCCGAAGTCGTCTCGCGCGCCTGGACCACGGTGAGTCGGTTGCCGGCGGGGCCGAGGTCGGGCGCGATGGGGACTTCCTCGACAGTCGCGTTCGCGGGGACGACAGAGGAGACGGCGACGAGGTTGTAGTTGTGGACGTTCGCGTCCGCGAGTGCCGCATCGTAGGACGCCATCTCGGTGGGCGCAGTGCCGACACCGCGGACGACGTAGATGGTGCTCATTGTGTGACCACTCGTGCGCGGGAAAAAGGCGGTTACGAAACGCGCCGGGACCGTGGTTCGACCCGTTCGCCGTCCGCACTCGTTCAGTACTGGTAGTCGGTGAACCCGGAGATGGGACCGATACCCGTCGAATCGGTCTTCGAGAGCTTTTCGTAGGCCGCTTCGAAGTCAGCCATCGTCACCGTGTCCCACTCGTCGCGGATGGCGACCATGCCCGCTTCGGTCGCCAGCGACGCCACGTCGGCACCCGAGTAGTCGTCGAGGAGTTCGGCGAGTTCCGTGAGGTCCACGTCGTCGTCGGTGTTCATGCTGTTCGTGTGGATGTCGAGGATGCGCTTTCTGCCCTCGACGTTCGGCTTGGGCACTTCGATGAGGCGGTCGAACCGACCGGGACGAAGGATTGCCTCGTCCAGCATGTCGAAGCGGTTCGTGGCGGCGATGATGCGGATGTTGCCGCGTTCCTCGAAGCCGTCCATCTCCGAGAGCAGTTGCATCATCGTCCGCTGGACTTCGGCGTCGCCGGAGGTCTTCGAGTCGGTACGCTTCGATGCGACGGCGTCGATTTCGTCGATGAAGATGACCGCAGGTTCGCGTTCGGCCGCGAGTTTGAACAGGTCGCGGACGAGGCGCGAGCCTTCGCCGATGAACTTCTGGACGAGTTCCGAACCGGCCATCTTGATGAACGCCGCGTCCGTCTCGTTGGCGACGGCCTTGGCGAGCATCGTCTTCCCCGTGCCCGGCGGTCCGTACAGGAGGACGCCGGACGGCGGGTCGATGCCGACCTCTTCGAACATCCCCGGGTTCTCCAGGGGGTCTTCGACCGCTTCTCTGACTTCGCGGACTTGGTCGTCCAGGCCGCCGATATCGTCGTAGGTGACCTCGGGAGACGCGACGACTTCCATCGCCTGCGCACGCGCGTCGGTCTCGTCGTCCAGAATCGTCTGAACGGCGAAGGAGTCGTTGATGGCGACACGGTCACCGGACTCGATGTCCTCGACGGAGAGATGCGGCGCGAGGTCGGTCAGCACCTCCTGGTTGTTCCCGTGTTGTTTGATTATCACACCATCGTCGCTCACTTCTTGGACCGTCGCAATGTAGTACGAGGCGGTCTTCAACGCGTCGTTCCGCGCTTTCATCTGCTCGACCTCATCGACCAACTCCGCACGACGGTCGTCGGCGGTTTCGAGTCGCTGGCCGAGTTCGCGGTTCACTTCCAGCATGCGCTCGAAGTGGCTACGAAGGGCAGACAAGCGCTCACCATCCGACATGTCGGGGTCCAGATCGAGATGTGGGCGTTCTGGGAGAGATGGACTCCGTGACATGTAATTGAACCGCACTTAGGCATGCGCGTAAATGTGCCTTTGGGTCGAAGCACACTCGTTGCTAGCCAGAAGTCTCTTTTATCCTCGCGCTCGGCGCGAGTGAGGTGGTTGGAAGGAAGTGCGGAAGCGGACGATTCACAGGTCGCCCCTCGCTCGGCCCGGACGTTCCCCGCTTCCACTCATATACACGTCCTGGACGAACTTGAAATAAATTAGCCATTCCCGAGAACGTCGGGAAAACGATTATGTTGGTAACGAACCGGTATTATTCGGTTCGCTCGCCCTGATAACTCCCGTCGTAGGTGCCGTCGTGGTCGGCCGTCGAGAGGACGAGTTGGGCGACTCGCGCGCCGCGTTGGAGTTCGATTGGGTGGTGGACCTGGAGGAGTCCTTCTCCCTTTCCTTCGTAGCCAGCGTCCCACACCGCCGTGTTGAGCATACACGAGTTTCGCATCAGCGACGAACGGGGGTAGATGTAGCCGACGTGGTCTTCGGGAATCGACACCGTCTCGGCGTACTGAAGCACGTAGCCGCCGGGTTCGAGGCGGTACGTCTCGGTGTCCGGGTCGGCGAAGGCAACGGGTTCGCGCTCGCCGATCGTCTTGCCGTCGCGGGCGAGTCGGCCGACCGAGACCTGTTCGAGGATGGCTTCGAGCGTCAAATCGACACCGTTCGGTTGGACTTGCTCGTCGTCGATTTCGGAGAGGTTCGAGGCGACGAACGACCCTGCACGGAACATACGTGGAGGAGGCGAGAGCGAGTCCAAAATGGTGCCGGTGTTCCCGCACGAGCGGGCTGTCTCCCCCGGCGAACGACACCGTCATCCCCGTGTGAGTGGCGTGTCTGTTCCACGGGAGTAGTGCCGATGTGCGCCGTGAAACAGGGGTAACCTAGAGAAGTGGTGACGTGCCTCAATGGGAAACCAAAAAGGAGTTTAATCGACCTTAAACGCTTGAAACCCCGAGACAGCGCAATCCTTCACGTTCGACAATAGGGAAGTACGCGGGATTTATATTCGTAGCCAATCGACTGGCGAATGTTATGGGACAGACGCTCACGGAAAAGATTCTTTCAGACCACCTCGTAGAAGGTGACCTCACTCCTGGAGAGGAGATTGGTATCGAAATCGACCAAGTCCTCATGCAGGACACGACTGGCACGATGGTGTGGCTCCAGTTCGAGGCGCTCGACCTCGACGAAGCCCAGACCGAACTGGCGGCACAGTACTGTGACCACCAGACGTTCCAGTTCGACTTCAAGAACACGGACGACCACCGCTTCCTCCGCTCTGCGGCAGGCACATATGGGGCACACTTCTCCCGTCCGGGCAACGGTATTTGCCACAACGTCCACAAGGAGAACTTCGCCGCACCCGGCAAGACGCTCCTCGGCTCCGACTCGCACACGCCGACCCCCGGCGGTCTCGGCCAACTCGCAATCGGTGCCGGTGGTCTCGACATCGCCGTCGCCATGGGTGGCGGCGCGTACTACGTCGAGATGCCCGAAGTCGTCAACGTTCGTCTCGAAGGCGAACTCCCCGAGTGGAGTTCCGCCAAGGACATCATCCTCGAGATGCTCCGCCGTCTGAGCGTCAAGGGTGGCGTCGGCAAGGTCTTCGAGTACACCGGCCCCGGTGCGAAGTCGCTCTCGGTCCCCGAGCGCACGACCATCACCAACATGGGTACGGAACTCGGTGCGACCTCGTCCATCTTCGAGACCGACGAGAAGACCAAAGACTACCTCGAACGCCAGGGTCGCGGCGACGTGTACACGGAACTCACCGCCGACGACGACGCCGAGTACGCCGACGAAATCGTCATCGACCTCTCGGAGATCGAACCGCTCATCGCCTGCCCGTCGATGCCCGACAAGGTCGTTCCCGTCCGCGAAGTCGCTGGCGAGAAGGTCGAGCAGGTGCTCGTCGGTTCCTGTACCAACGGTGGCTACGAGGACGTCCTCCCCGTCGCCAAGATGGTCGAGGGCCGCGAAGTCGCAAAACACCTCGAACTCATCGTTGCACCCGGTTCGAAGCAGGCCGGCGAAATCCTCGCCCGTCAGGGCTGGACCGCCGAAATGATGGCTGCCGGTGTCAACGTCTCCGAGGCGACGTGTGGACCGTGTATCGGTATCGGCCACGTGCCGGCGTCCGACTCCGTCTCGCTCCGTACGTTCAACCGCAACTTCGAGGGCCGCTCCGGTATCGAGGACGACAACGTCTACCTCTGCTCGCCGGAAGTCGCCGCCGCCGCGGGTCTCAAGGGCGAAATCATCGACCCACGCGACCTCGCCGACGAACTCGGCGACCTCGACGCACCCGGCGTCGAACTCCCCAAGAAGTACGACGGCTCGAAGTCCGACCTCATCTACGCCGAGGAAGCAATCGACGACGAACTCATCAAAGGACCCAACATCGGCGACGTGCCGCTGAAGGACCCCCTCGGCTCGAACATCGCAGGCGAGACGCTCCTGAAGATGGAGGACAACATCACGACGGACCACATCATCCCGGCGACGTCCGACATCCTCAAGTTCCGCTCGAACATCGAGCGCCTCTCGGACTTCACGCTCTCGCGTGTTGACGAGACGTTCGCCCAGCGCGCGAAGGAAGCCGGCACCGGCGTCCTCGTCGCAGGCGAGAACTACGGACAGGGTTCCTCCCGCGAACACGCGGCCATGTGTCCGATGTACCTCGGTATCGAGACCGTGCTCGCACAGTCGTTCGCACGCATCCACAAGGCGAACCTGTTCAACTTCGGTATCGTCCCCCTCGCCATCGACGAGGAGACGTACGCGAAAATCGACCAGGGCGACACCGTCGAAATCGTGGACGACGTCGCAGACGCCGTCGCATCCGGCCAGGTCGAGTTCACCATCCGCGTGAACGACGACTGGGAAGCCACCGCAGAGCTGAACGCCTCCGAACGCGAGCGCAACATCCTCGCAGCAGGCGGCAAGCTCCCCCTCACGAAGCAGCAGGCTGAGGGCGGCGCTGCACCCGCAGACGACTAAGCGAACACCAACACTCGTTTTTTCTTTCTACCCGCTGAGCGTCT
Source organism: Haloferax namakaokahaiae (assembly GCF_042663225.1). Taxonomy (NCBI): domain Archaea; kingdom Methanobacteriati; phylum Methanobacteriota; class Halobacteria; order Halobacteriales; family Haloferacaceae; genus Haloferax; species Haloferax namakaokahaiae. The sequence continues at coordinate 800,349 of NZ_JBHTAA010000001.1, forward strand.
GCTACGGCTCGTTTTTCGGCTGACTCGGAATCCCCCGAACCCCGAAGGCGTCGGGCTTTTGCATCCGTACTGCGTATCGCCGGACGTGACGGGTCTCGACGATATCGTCGTCCGGCAGGTCGAACGCGGCGACTTGCTCGATGTGCTTCGTATCGAGCGCGCGAGTTTCACACAGCCGTGGCCCTACGCGGCGTTCGAGTCGTTCGTCGATGAACCCGCGTTTCTCGTCGCGGCCCGCGGGACCGACATATTGGGCTACGTGGTCGCCGACGTGATGCCGAATCACGGGAACGATATCGGCCACATCAAGGACCTCGCGGTCCACCCCGACGCTCGGGGTGAGGGGTTGGGACGGAGACTACTCCAACAGGCGCTCTCGGCGGTAGCACTCGCGGAAGCGACCATCGTCAAACTCGAAGTCCGCGTCTCGAACGAGCCTGCGTTGTCACTCTACCGGGACATGGGGTTCGAATCGGCACACCGAATCCCCCGCTATTACGCCGACGGTGAGGACGCGTTCATCATGATTCACGACGTTCGAACGTGGATTCGTTGATAGGTGGATTCGTTGATGATACTAGTTAGTTGCCAACCATGGGAGGAATTAACACGAAGTACGTTGTACGAGAGTTGTGTTACCGTCCACCGCCGTGCTGTGTGTGAGTGATGATGACCGGTTCGTCGAAACCGTAGAGTCATCGTTATCACAGGGTTCGGACGCGACAGTCCGCCACGTCCGAGAGACTGGGGCTGCGCACGCTGAACTCCGTTCGGCAAGCAGTGTGATTCACTGCGTCATTCTCGATATTCCACTTACTACCGGTGATGGGATTTCCTTTCTGCGCGAGTTTCGTGAACGCGACCTCGGTCTGCCGGTCATCGTCGTCGCACAGACAGAAGAAGACGCCACCGTCGCGGTCGATGCGGGCGCGACTGACTATCTGATTCGTGACCGAGAGACCGACTCGGCCCACTGGCTCGGCTTTCGAATCCGGACCGCGATTCGAGACCACGAGGTCGAACTCTCGTACCGTGCGCGTCTCGAACAACAGCGCGTCGTCTCCGAGATTGGCACTCGCGCCTTGGCGGACGTGAACGTCGCCGACGTGTTCGACCTCGTGACGACGCGGGTGAACGACGTGCTCGACGCCACCTCGGTCGTCGTTCTCGAACGCCTCGACGACCGCGACGGGTTCGTCGTCCGTGCATCTGCCGACAGTTCGACGACGCCGAAGCACGAGTTCGTCGCCGACTGTGACGAGAGCCACGTCACCGCGACGTATCACGAGGGACACTCACTCGTCGTCGATAACTTCGAGGCCGCCGAGGAGTACGACGACGCCTGTGCGTTCTCTTCGATAGCACTCCGGAGTGGCATGTGTACGCCAATCGCGGGCGACACCCGTTCGTGGGGGGTGCTCGGAGTGTACGCGGACGAAACGACGCACTTCTCGGACGACGACGTGCTCTTTTTGGAAAACATCGCCACGATTCTCGGGGCGACAATCGAGCGCTACGAGCTCAGAAACGCGCTTTCGGAGGTGTTAGAACGTATCGACGAAGCGGTTATCGCCGTCAATACGGACTGGGAAGTGACCTACGTCAACGGCACCGCAGAGAGCGGGTTGAATCACGACGCGGTGGAGATTCTCGGCCACGAACTGTGGGGACTCACCGACAACGACGACGAGTTCCGCACCAACCTCGAAACCGCGATGCGGACCCAACGGGCCGTCTCGTTCGAGACCTACTCCGAACAGTTCGAGTCGTGGTTCGACGTGAACGCCTACCCGTCGGACACCGGCCTTTCGATATACTTCACGGACATCACCGAAAAGCGAGCGCGGGAAGCGGAGATAAAACAGTACGGTCGCATGCTCGAAACCGTCGCGGACGCGGTGTACGCCCTCGACGTCGAGGGGCGGTTTACGGCTATCAACCCGGCCTTCGAGCAATTGACCGGTCTCCGGCGCTCCGACGTGCTCGGTTCGTCAGCGGGTCTCTTCGTGGCCAACGACGACCCGACCGACGGGGGCGACGAGGCGTTCGCCGCCACCTCGAACCAAATCGTCGAGTTCGAGATGACCAAACCCACCGGAGAGGTCATCCGCGTCGAGAATCACCGAACACCGCTCGTCGCCGAAGGCACCGAGTTCGGGTCCGTGGGCGTCCTCCGCGACGTGACGGAACGCCATCGCTACGAGCGGTTGCTCGCAACGCTCCACGAACGCACCCGCGAGATGATGCGTGCACCCGACCGCGACGCGATTCTCGCCGCGGCCGCCGAGGCGTGTGACGAAGTGCTCGGTGACGCTCGAACGGAGTTGTTCGTCTTCGACGAGTCGAAGACGCTCCTCCGACGAATCGGCGAGGCCGGAACCGGATTCGGAGACAAGCCAATCGGAGTAGGAATCGGCGAGGGCGGCGTCTGGGAGGCGTTCGTCTCCGGCGAAGTTCGCGTCGTCGAACTCGCACCGGACGGCGGCGTGGTCGATGGCGTCGAACGCGTCATCGCGGCCCCGATGGGTCGTCACGGCGTCCTCGTGACCGGCCATCCCGGCTCTCTCGCCCCGAACGACGTGGACGTCGAACTCGTCAACTTGCTCGTGGCGACCGTCGAGGAGTTACTCGAACGCGTCGAAGCGGAGACGGAGTTGCGCAAGCGCGACGAGCGACTGGCGAGCCAGAACGCGAAACTAACCAAACTCGACCGGGTGAACACCACGATTCGTGGCGTCGTCCGCTCGCTGATTCGCGCACCGACGCGAAGTGACGCGCTCGAAGCCGTCACGAAACAACTCGCCGAGTCGGAGAACTACGCGGTCGTCTGGTACCTCGAAGCCGACCAGTTCGAAAGAGGGTTCAAACCCAGCCAGGACGCCGTCCACGGCGCGGACTCGGCGTACGTCGAACGACTCCGGGAAGTCGCCGGTTCGGAGCCGTTTTCGACACTCCTCGAAGATGCCATCGACTCGAAACAGATGCAGACGGTCGGCGACGTCCTCGACGACCCGGCGTGGGGGAACCACCGAGGCGACGCACTCGCCTACGGCTTTCGCTCGCTCGCGGTACTGCCGAGTGTCGCCAACGACCGTGTCGAAGCGCTCTTCGTCATCCACGCGACGACGCCGAACGCGTTCGTCAACGGCGACAGCGCGCTGCTCGCCGAGTTAGGCGAGACCATCGGCTATGCGATTTCGACGACGGCGCGCGCCGCCGCGATGCTCACCGGGCGAAAAGCGGAACTCGAAATCGCCCTCGACGGTGACCGACTCTCGGTCGCTCGACTCGCGCGACGGATTGGCTGTGAGGTCACCGTCACCGGCGTCGTCCCGCAAGAGAACAACGGCATCCTCGCGTTCTTGGTCACCGATGCCGACCCAGAGAGAGTCATCGAGGTGGCCCGCGACGTCGCAATCGACGCGTGCGTCCTCTCGGAAGACGAAGACCGACAGTTGTTCGAACTTCGACTGCCGCGCGAGGCGCTGTTCGAGACGCTCTACGCATCGGACGCGACGTTACGCGAACTCGTCTCGACCGGCGCGGCGACGACACTCACTGTCGAAGTCCCAGAACGCGTCCGCGTTCGGTCGTTCGTCGATGCGATTGCCGCGGACTATCCGGCGACGGAACTCCGCTCGCGTCGGATGCTCACGAAGGGCAACGACTCGCCTGCGACGTTCCAGATGGCACTCCGCGAGCAGTGGACGGACAAACAGTACGAGGCGCTCCACACCGCATATCTCGCGGGGTTCTACGAGTGGCCGCGACTGAGTACGGCCGCGACACTCGCCGAAGCCCTTGGCATCAGCGCCCCGACGTATCAGTACCACTTACGTGCCGCTGAGAGAAAATTAGTCCGAGAAATGTTCGGATAAATTACACCTCTTTATAAACGACTCTAGCCTACTAGAGTCGTCACGAGTGGTGGTACTAGTCTGATAGCAACGAGTGATATATCCACACACGACGAATGACGCTTGTCGGCAAGACGCCGACGCGAACCGAAATCATGGACGAAACACGCGTTGCTTGGCAACCTGAAGTGGACAGGAACACTGGCACGAGAGACAGGGTCGTCGCTCGACACGACTGGAATGGACGGGACACACTCGCAGTGACAATCATCACGGCGACATCTCAGGCACGTGCCGAGGACCCACTCTCACTTCCCCCACTCGCAGAGACAATCGACCCAGATGCGCTCGATGGGTTGTTCGCTCCGCTGGTTCGGGCACCACGAGAAGACACCGCAGAGCGCGGGTCGAAACAGCCAGCACGCGGTCACGTTCGATTCCGGTATGCTGCCTGTGACGTAACCGTCTGGGCCGACGGAACGGTTACCGTCATGTCTGCCTAATCAGCATCACTACCCGGTGACTATCACATCACCACATCACCACCACCACCACCACCACACCATCACCACCACAGCAGTACGTGGCTTCGTCGGCCGTCCGCCACTCCCCACCACCATCTTTGGCGGACGCCACATGCTCCCTTCCGAGAGAGCGATACACTTCTGAACGAACTGTAAGGCATTTTTGTACCCGCAGAGTAGGACACGTATGGGATACGCATGTCCAGTGTGCGACGCACCACAACGCGACGAGACGCATCTCGCCAACCACCTCGCGTTGCAGGCACTCGTCCACGGTGACGACCACGAGGCGTGGCTGGACGAGCACGAACCGGACTGGGAGTCGATGAACGCCGACCGACTCGGCCCGCTCGTCGCCGAGTTCGCCGAGGAGGGCGAGTACGGCGAGGTGTTCGAAGACACCGTGGACCGCCGTTCGGGTGGCTCGATGGGGAGTGCCCACGGACATGGACACGGCCACGACCACACCCATAGCCATCCTCACGGCGACGAACACGCGCAGTCCCAACCGTTCGGCGGGGAGAGCGAGCAGTTGACCGGCGACGCAGCGGACATCTTCCAAGAGGCCAGACGACTCACCAAAGAGATGCAGGCCGACGAGACACGGACCGAGGCTGAGGAATCCGACGACGAGGACGCCGACGAGACCGACAAGAAAGAATCGTAAGTCTCGGGTTCGAATCGGACAGCGATGGAAACCCACGGGACGCTCGCACCGGAGACGCTCGACGCCGCGGCCGACGAATTCGACCGACTCGGGCCGACGACGCAGGTCGTCGTCCGCGAGACCGCCAAGGCGATGGAGTTCGACCGCGAGGAGTACCGCTCGCGCGTGACCGGAACCGTCGTCGAGACCGCCCGAAACGCGCTGTTCGCCGAGTTACTCGCCGTCACCGTCGGCTCCCGCGACGAGTTCGACGCGTGGTGCGACGACCACCCGGGCTACGAAGTAATCGAGTTGGGGAGCCCCGAAGTCGAGCGCGTCGCGTGGCACGCCGCCCCCTTCGCGGAAACTGTTATCGCCACGACGTTCCAGAACGAGCGCGAGGCCGCCGTGAGCACGCTTCGACGCAACGCCTTCGGACGTATCTATCGGGAGGCACTCCTCGGCGACGAAGAGAAAGAGGAGGATACGGGAGACGAGACGGCGGGTGAGAACCAGTGAGTGACGACGGGCGGCGACACGAGCGCCTTCCGGACCCCGCGTGGCCGGTCCTCGAAACCGAAGTCGAGTACGAGACCGGCTGGTTCACCGGCGGCTACGACCTCGTCGAACAACCCAACGGGACGACGAAACGCTACTACTGGGCGGAGTTGGCGACGGCCGTTGTCGTCGTGGCCGTCGCCGAGGACCACGTCGTCTTCGTCGAACAGTACCGACCGAACATCCGCCAGACGCAACTCGAACTCCCGGCCGGCGTCGTCGAAGCGGGCGAGTCGTTCGTCGATGCCGGACTGCGAGAACTCCGCGAAGAGACGGGGTTCGAAGCCGGGTCTGCGGCGCTCCTCGGCGACGTGTGGTGTTCGACCGGCGTGCTTCGCCATCGACGCGGGTTCGTCTTCGCCACCGACCTGACTCCGGTCGAACAGGACCTCGACGACAACGAGTTTCTCTCCGTCCGTGCGGTTCCCGTCGAGGACGTGGTCGAACTGGCGACCAGCGCGCCGACGAACGACGCGACCGTCGAGGGCGTGCTCTTGGCCAGCGAAGAAGGATTGTTGTAACGCTGCGAGTCGTTTATCCGAGTGGCCGCGGTGGTGTGACTATGGACCGCGAAGTCTCCCCCGCGGCGGTACAGGAACTTCTCGACGGCGACGACTCACCGCTCGTGGTGGACGTGAGTGCCCCCGACGAGTTCGCCGACGGCCACATTCCGGGGAGTCTCAACGTCCCGCTCGACGACCTCGTGACGCACCTCGGTCGTCTCGCCGGTGCATCCCACATCGTCACCGTCTGTCCCCGTGGCGAAGCGAGCATTCAGGCCGCGCGCCTGCTCGCGGCCTACGAGGGGACGAACGAGGCGCGTATCGAGAGCATGGAAGGTGGCCTCGACGTGTGGGACGGTCCCCTCGAAACCGGTGCGGACGAGTGGAACCCAGCAGAGGAGTGAAACCCGACCGAAGAGTGACCGAGCGCCGTCGCTCGTCGGTGGTGAGTTCGCCGAAAATCGCTTGGAGAAGAGAGGTTAGACGGTATTCACGCGACGTTGAACCCTTTCCCGCGGAGGAAGTCCTCCACGCGCCCGCGGTGGTTCCCTTGGAGTTCGATTGAGTCTTGCTCCACGGTACCACCGCAGGCAAATTTCGACTTCAGGTCCGACGATAGGCTGTCCATATCGACGTCCTTCGGGTCGAATCCCTCGATAACTGTAACCTCTTTTCCGTAGCGGCGCTCGTCGATGCGGATGGTTATCTCCTGAGACTCTTTGGCGACGTCTTCACAGACGCAGAGTTCTTCAGGCAGACCGCACGTCGAGCAGACTTCCGACATTACAATGTGAGGCTACAAGATGAGGATATTAAACAGTATCGGGACTCCGTAACACGGAGACGGTTATTCGTCTGCCGTCCCGCGTTCCCTGTCGTCCGGAGACGAGTCGGTCGTAGTCGTCTCTGAGTCGGTGTCGTCGGTCGTCGTCGTGTCGTCTGTCGTCGTCTCCGAGTCGGTCGTCTCGTCGCTGTCGGTGGTCACCGTCGTGTCGTCGGCGTCTTTGGCCTGTTTCCCACGGTTCGAGTTGTCGTTCTCCTTGTCCGACCCGCGGTCGTTCGGACGGCGGTCAGAGGCGCTGTCGCTCCCGTTTCCATTCCCGTTGCCGTTCCCACGCGCTTCTTCGGCACCGTCTTCACCTGCGTCGGCCGTCTCGTTCTCCTCGTCGTCAGATTTCTCCGACTTGTCACGGCCGAGTCCCTTGCCGGGGTTGTCGCCAGCGAGGTCACGGGCGATAGCCGAAACTTCGGGTCCGGTGAGGTTGTTCGCTCGCGTCCGCAACTCATCCAGTTCGGTGGTGTTCACACCGCGCTCGCGGAGGTCCGAGTCGGGCACCGTCGTCGCCGCCGACTCGGTTCGGTTGAGAATCGATTTCGTCTGTTCGAGTTCCGCGACGACGCGCGTCATCTGGACGCGGTAGCGCGCTTCGGAGATGTTGCCTTCCTCGTGGAGCGTCTCTAAGCGCTCTTGGCGTTGCTGGAGGGTGTCGAGGCGAGCGCGGGCGCGTTGCAGTTGCCCGGCCACGACGCCCGCTTTCGACCCGTTCGAGTTCGCGTTCTCGAAGCGGCGGTCGAAACTCCGGCGGTCGAGTTCGCCGTTCGTCTCAGAGCCTTGGACGCCGATGACGCCGGCGAGTTTCTGGCCCGGCGGCGTCTCGGTGTCGTTGGTAGACGCGTTCGTGGAGTCGTTGGTCGTCGTCGCGTTGGTCGTCGTGGTCGTACTGTTGTTGGCGGCCGTTTGCAACGCGGCCGACTCGTCGAGCGCATCGGCGGTGTTCGCGGGAGTCGCCGGTGCGGCCAAAGCGAGCGGTGCACCCATCGACACCACGACGAGCGCGGCGGCGAGCAGTGCAACAATTCGTCGGCTCATTACGCCACTCTTCGGCCCGTTCTCCCATATAAACTGACGGTCGTCTCGGCCAATCAACCGCGTTCAACGGGGTTTTTCGTCGTTCGAAAAGTGGCCGCAGTCTGCCGATTAGACGAACTCGACCGGTGTAAACGGTCGTAAGATATTTATTCTGGGTTTCGTCCGTCCGCGGACTCGTCTTCGTCTTCTTCCGGCAGTCGAAGAACGTTCTCGCGGCCGAGACGGAAGCCTTCGATAGTCCCCTCGTCGCGCATGCCGCGGACGACTTTGCTCGTCTTCGCGTCCGTCCAGTCGAGCGCGCCGGCGACTTCCTGTTGTTTGACGCGACCACCCTGCGATTCGATGAACTGGAGGACGCGCTCTTCGTTGCTCAGCAGTTCGGCCGGCGTCTGGTCGGCACCCGAATCGTCGCTGGCGGTCTCTGTGGTCGAGTCCGCCGATTCGTCCGATTCGGCCGTCGCCGCGGCCGTGCCTGTAGCACCCCGTTCCGAGACCGGTTCGGTGTCCACATTCGCCCCCGAATCGTCGCCAAAGACGCCGCGAGAGCGGGCGTAGAGCACGCCACCGCCGAGGAGCAACCCGACCACGACGAGTCCGCCGAGTGCCGTCGTCGTCGGGAACGGGTCGTCCGCGACGTTGCCGTCGCCGCCGGGCGTATCGTCTGTCGTCGTCGCCGTCGCGGGCGAACCAGCGCCGGGTTCGAGGACGACCCGCGGTTCGCCGGAGACGAACTCCGTGTCCGACCCGCGCCAGATGACCGTGTTCTCGCGGGTCTCGTCGGGAGAGGGTGCGACCGAGACGCTGCCGTACGACTCGGGCCACGAAATCATGAGCCGCGAGTCGGAATCGAGGAAGAAGCCCTCGATAGCGTCGCCGACGACGAGTCGGTCGCCATCGACGGCGGCGAAGTTCGACCACTCGAACGAGTAGGTGACGACCCCGTAGCTATCGGGGAGCGAGCGCGTGTCGGCCGAGACGGAGACGTTCGAGACGGCCATGTCGCGGCCGGTAGAGTTCTCGGCGGCCGAGACCGTTCCCTCGATTCGGTCGCGGAAGTCGGCCGTGTAGTTGTCGGGATTGTCGCTGATGTCCGCGCTGAGCGAGTCGAACGCCTCGGTGGTGTTCTGGTCGTCGAGGCGGGTCCAGTACTGAATCTGCCAGTGGGCGGAGCCGTTCTCGCGGATATCGACGGTGATTCGCGTGCTATCCGGGACGACGCCCTGCTGGACGAGGGGTTCTACGCCGGGACCGGCGGCAGACCCCTCGGGAGTGGCCGCGACGGGCGCGACCATCGCCAGCACACAGAGTAGCGCACAGAGCACCGCGGGGACAGCGTCTCGTATCGCCATTGCACAGTCATCCACAGTGAGGCGTCAAAAAGGGACGAGGTTCAGCACGCACAGTTCGAGCGGTCGGCGCGCACTCGCCGGCGGTCAGCGACCCCAGCGCTTGAGCACGGGCAGGCGCGAGCGAATCGCGTCGTTGGCGATGCTGACCGCTTCCGTCGCGTCTTCGCGCGAGACGCCCCGGCCGTAGCGTGCGCGCTCGTACAGCACGCCGAGCGACTGCGTTCGGGTATCGACGCCGACCCGCGAGAGCGCATCGAGGTAGTTGCGGACGGTCTCACCCGAACGCCGCGGGCGATACGTTCGTTCGAGGATGCGTTCGAGGCGGTCGTAGGCCCGTAGCACGTCTTCCGTCGGCTGGTCCGTCCGTCGCTGGAAGACCAGATAGAGCACCAACCAGAGCTTCTGCGGCACCCGCAAACGTCGTGCGCCGGCGACGATACCGACGAAGCCGGCGAACCAGACGAACATGGTCTCCCGAGAGGGCGTCGTCGAGAACAGCCCACCGTTCGATTGCGAACCGCCCGATGCTGGCGGTGTGATGCCGAGACGGTCGTCCAAGCCGGGTCCGAGGTTGCTCGCGTTGGAGTCGTTCCCCGCCGGCGTGGCCGTCGAGTCCGGCGAGTTGTTGGGCGTGGACGTCTCGGTCTCGGTCGTGTTCTCGGGCGTCTCCGGGCGCGTCTCGTTGGTATCGACGCCCTGTTCGCCGTCGTCTCGCGCCTGCACGAGGCGCTGGTCTTCGGCGGCGCGTCGGGGTTCGGTGGGCGTCGGGTCGAAGCGCACCCAGCCGGTGTCTTCGAAGTAGACTTCGACCCACGCGTGGGCGTCGAGGCCGCGGACGACGTATCGACCGTCTTCGACCGGTTCGCCGGTCGTGTAGCCGGTGACGAACCGTGCTGGGACGCCTTCGGAGCGCAGGAGCACGACCATACTCGACGCGTAGTACGTACAGTACCCCGAGTCCATCTCGAAGAGGAAGCCCTCGACGATGTCTCCGTCCGGGCGACTCACTTGCAGGGAGTACTCCTTGTTCTCCTCTAACCACCGCTCGATAGCGACGGCCTTGTCGTAGGGCGTCTCCGCGTCTGCAGTGATGGTCGCGGCCTGTTGACGAACGCGGTCTGACGTGCTGTCGGGAAGTGCGAGATATCGGTCACGAATCTCGTCGGGGTAGTCGGTTCCGGTCCGCCGGAGCGAGGCGGCGGTGTACTGCGGTATTGCGCTGGTGACGGTGTAATTTTCGCCTCGCTCGATGGTTCGACCCGGCCGGATGGTCCCTTGGGTCGTGACGAGCGTCTCCGAGGCGACGTCGCCATCGACGGTGAGTGGCCGCCACGCCGCGGGCATCGCATCGAGCGGTGTCGCGGGCGTGACAGTCTGTTCGACCCGCCGCGATGGTCCCGGTGGTTCGTCCAACCGACCACCGCTGTAGGGGGCGGTGTTGCCGGTCCGAACCCACCCGTTGCCGGTGTAGCGGTCGAACGCCGCGGTCTGCCAGTACGACGGCGTGTTACTCTCGACTTCGAATCGCACCTCCGGCGAGAGGCTGATGCTCCCGACGATACCGACGCTGTCGGTCGAACTCACGAGACTCGCTTCGACGGTCGGTTGGTCGGAGAGACCGCTGTTCGGGATGATTGGCGCGGCACCCGCACCGGGGAGGACGCTCACCGTCGCGGCGACGACGATCATCGCGGCGACGACGAGGATGAGCGCGTCGAGTTGGCCACCGGAAGCACCGAATCGGTCGAGCGAGTCGAATCCGAGCGCGGCCGCACCGGCGCACACGCCGACGAGGGTGAGCAAGCCGTCTGCGTCGCCGGTGAGGACGAACAGGCCGAGACCGACGCCCGCGACGACGACCGCAGGACCGTAGCGTCCGCGGACGGCGAAGTACCACGCGAGAAACAGCGGGGCGGGCGTCACCGCGAGTGCCCACACGTCGGCGGCGACCAACCGAAGCACCGACAACCCGCTGGCCAGCGCGAGCGAGTCGGACGCGAGCTGGTCGAACGAGAGGAGCGCGAGCTGGCTCTCGGGTAACGACAGGATGTAGATGCCGAAGCCGCCGCCGAGGATGAGCAGGGTCAGTGTGAGCGCAATCGCCGGACGGAGCGTCTTTCCGACGAGTGTCGCCGCGGCGAACGTGACCACGACGAGCAGGACGAACTGGTCGCGGCGGCCGACGATGTCCGTCACGTCGTAGAGGACGGCCAGGAACGACCCGAGTAGCACGACGAGCGACGCCAGCGCGAGATACCGGGTCGGAATCCCGAGTGTCGTCCGCGACGTTCCGGTCGCCGAGTGGGTGCTCACGAGACCACCTCTGACGCGGAGCGACCGCCGAGTGACGCCTTCACGCCGCCGTCTTCGCGGAGTTGTTCGAACGAGAACTCACGGCCACTGAGGATAATCGTCGTCTGTGCCCTCTCGCCGCGAACGACGACCTCTGCGCTCGGTTCGGGCACCGAACCCGGGTGCAACTGCGCGAGGTGCGAGAGCACGTGGCGACGACTCCCCGACACCGCATCGAGCGTCCCGACGGGCGTCGAGAGTTCGATGGGAATCTCCAGTTCGAGGAGCGAACAGCAGACGGCCGCGGCCGCTTCGGCCACGTCGTCTTCGCTTCCTTCGACGCTCCCGACCGAGACCTGAACGGCACTCGGGTCCGTGCGGTCGGTGAACGCCTTGACCATGAGGTCGTCGGACTTCGCGCTCGACTTCCAGTGGATATCGCGGAGCGGGTCGCCGTGGACGTACCCGCGGAGGCGGTCGAACTCGCCGCGCTCGTCCGAGACGCCACTGTGAGAGAGTCGTGCGAGCGTTCGGCGAGCGGGCGTCGAGAGCGCGCGCAATCGCGGGAAGACGAGCACGTCGGTCCGGTCGGAGACCTCGAATCGCCGCGAGAAGAATCCGAGGACGTCGTAGGCGACGAGCGTCGTCGGGCCGAGCGTCTGTCGCCCGCGATGGAGATACTCGACTTCGTAGGTGACTGGGTCGTCGCCGACGACGGTTTCGACCGTCGAGTCGCCGGCCAGTCCCTCCGAAAGACTATCGGTGATGCGTGCCGGAAACGCCGGACTCGCGTCGAACGAGAGCGAGACGGTGCGCCGTTCGTCGGGGAAGCCGTCGTCTACGGGGGTTCGGGAGACGCGAGGCTGCGAGAGGCGACGGAGCTGAATCGCGGAGACGACGAGGGCGACGACGACGGGAACGACCACCGCGTTGAGTGCGCGTGGGCCGAAGGCGACGGCGTTGCCGACGGCGGCGGCGACGACCACGAGCGCGAACCAGCCGCGACGTGTCGGTTTCATTCGACGGTGACGTCGGTGAGCGCCCGTTCGACGATAGTCCGACCGGGGGTGCCCTCGGAGGTTCGAATCCGGTGTGCCCACACGCTCTCGATTTCGCGTTGGACGTCGTCCGGAACGACGAAGTCACGCGCATCGAGGACCGCGCGTGCTTGCGATGCGCGGACGAGTGCAATCGACCCGCGGGGACTGACCCCGAGATGTGCGTGTTCGCGGGTGGCCGCCGCGAGACGGGAGACGTAGGCTCTGACGGGTTCGCTCACGGTGACGCCGAGGACGGCCTCTCGTGCGCGTCGAACGTCGCCCGCGGTGGCGACCGCCGAGAGCGACTCGATTGGGTGGTGGCCCGACACGCGCCCGAGAAGTTCGGCTTCGTCCGCTTCGCTCGGATAGCCGAGGTGAATCTTCTTCATAAACCGGTCGAGTTCGGCGAGCGGCAGGTCGTACGTTCGGTCGGGTTCGACGTCGTTCTGCGTGGCGATGACGGTGAAGGGGTCGGGGACGCGCCGGGTCGTTCCGTCTACGGTCACCTGCAACTCCTCCATGACTTCGAGGAGGGCGGCTTGCGTCTTCGGCGGTGCGCGATTGATTTCGTCGCCGAGGACGACGTTGGCGAAGACGGGACCTTGCCGGAACTCGAACTCGCGGGTCTGCTGGTTGAACACGTTGACGCCCGTCACGTCCGAGGGGAGGAGGTCTGGCGTGAACTGGACGCGCTTGAAGGAAGCGTCGATAGACGTGGCGATAGCGCGGGCGAGCATGGTCTTGCCCACGCCCGGCACGTCCTCCAAGAGGAGGTGACCACGGGCGAAGAGGGCGACCAGAATATCTTCGATAGCGTCGTGGTGGCCGACGATGACCTGTTCGACGTTGTCGGAGATACGTTCAGCGAGGTCTGCTACCGACTCGACAGAGAGGGCAGGGTCTAAGTCGGATTCTGCGTGTGCGTCAGTCATTGATAGAGGGAACAGTCCGAGGTGCCGCGGTGGACTGATTCATTGATCATGTATATTGGCTGGATATACCTAACGTTGCTGGATGTGTGCATACCACAATCCAACCTACGTGAGCGGGCGGAACCGCCACGAGACGGCTTCCCGAAGCTTTTGTCCCTCGGCGACTGCGTACAGGTATGAACGCGGACGCCCCGAGCACAGCGGTCTACGGCGCACCCGAGGAGATGCTGGCGGTGCGCGAGGACCTGACCCCGATGCTCTCGCAGTACGCCGACTGCTGTGAGAGCCACGACGACGCGCTCGTGCTCTTTCAGGTCGGCGACTTCTACGAGGCTTTCTGCGGCGCGGCCGAGACGGTGGCACGAACCTGCGAGGTGACGCTCACGAAACGCGAGGATTCGACCGGGACGTGGCCGATGGCCGGCATCCCCATCGACAACGCCGCGGGCTACATCGAACGTCTGCTCGACGCCGGCTATCGCGTCGCCCTCGCCGAACAGGTCGAAGACACGTCCGAGGCATCGGGACTCGTGGACCGGGCGGTCACGCAGCTCATCACACCCGGCACCGTCGTAGACGAAGAACTCCTCGAAGCAGGCCGAGCGACCTACCTCGGCGCGGTGGCCCGCGACGGCGACACGTACGGTCTCGCCGTCGTTGACGTTTCGACCGGCGAGTGTCTCGTCACCGGCGCGGACCGCGCGCTCGCACTCGAAGAACTCGAACGCCTCGCCCCGGCCGAACTCGTCGTCGGCCCGGATTGCGACCTCCCGATTCTCTCGTTCGACCCGATGGTCACGCCGTTCGACGCGTCGGCGTTCGACCTCGACTCGGCGCGCGAGACGCTCTCGTCCTACACGACCCAACCCGACGCAATCGTCGAGTCGGAGGCCGAACTCAGCGCGGCGGGCGCGCTCCTCGCCTACGCCGAGTACGCCCACGGCGAGGAGAAGTTGGAGTACGTCTCGCGTCTCACGCGCTTCGACCCCCGCGAATTTCTGCAACTCGACGCGACGGCGCTTCGAAGCCTCGAACTCTTCGAATCCCGGAGCGTTCGCGCCGGCAGCACGCTTCTCGACGTGCTCGACGAGACGGCCTGTGCGCTCGGCCGCCGCAGATTAGAGGCGTGGCTTCGCCGCCCGCTGGTCGAGCGCGAGGACATCGAGCGCCGACTCGACGCAGTTGCCGAACTCACCGACGACGCGCTCCTCCGCGACGACCTGAACCAACACCTCTCGGCCGTCTATGACCTCGAACGACTCGTCACACGCATCTCTCGGGAACGCGCCAACGCCCGCGACCTGCGCTCGCTGAAAGCCACGCTCGACCGCGTCCCCGAACTCACCGACGCCCTCGCCGATGCAGAGTCAGACCTCCTCCGGTCGGTTCGCGCCGACTTGGACGAACTCGAAGACGTGCGCGAACTCGTCGGCGACGCCATCGTCGGCGACCCGCCACAGGAGATTACCGAGGGCGGCGTCATCGCCGACGGCTTCGACAGCGAACTCGACTCAGTTCGCTCGACTGCGACCGACGGCAAAGAATGGGTCTCGAACCTCGAAGCCCACGAGCAGGAGCGAACCGGCATCGACTCGCTCGAAGTCGGATACAACCAGGTCCACGGCTACTACATCGAGGTGACGAACCCGAACCTCGACCGCGTCCCCGAGGAGTACGTCCGCCGGCAGACGCTCAAAAATTCAGAGCGATTCTACACGCCCGAACTCAAAGAGCGCGAGGACGAGATTCTGCGCGCCTCCGACCGCGCCGACGCCCTCGAATACGACCTCTTCTGCGAGGTCCGCCGCGACGTGGCCGCCGAGAGCGAGCGAATTCAGGGCGTGGCGGGCGCGCTCGCCGTCCTCGACGTGCTTCGGACGCTGGCCGACGTCGCAGTCGCTAACGACTACGCCCGACCGGAGTTCGGAAGTGAGAACATCGACATCGACGCCGGGCGGCACCCCGTGGTCGAACGGGCCCAGTCGGAGTTCGTCCCCAACCCGGCGTCGCTCCCCCGCGGGTCGATTGCACTCATCACCGGGCCGAACATGTCCGGCAAATCGACCTACATGCGACAGGTCGCGCTCGTCGTCGTCCTCGCGCAGGTCGGCAGTTTCGTCCCGGCCCGGAGCGCCCGCCTCCCCGTCATCGACCGCATCTTCACGCGAATCGGTGCCTCCGACGACATCGCGGGCGGGCAATCGACGTTCATGCGCGAGATGAGCGAACTCACCGAGATTCTGCACAACGCGACGGAGGACTCGCTCGTCCTCTTGGACGAAGTCGGCCGCGGCACCTCGACCACCGACGGACTCGCCATCGCCCGCGCCGCGACCGAGTTCCTGCACGACGACGTGGGGGCGACCACCCTCTTTGCGACTCACTATCACGACCTGACCGAAATCGCGGGCGAGTACGAGGGCGTGTTCAACCTGCATTTCACCGCCACGCAGACGGAGGGCGAGGTGACGTTCCTCCACAGCGTCGCCGACGGTCCTTCCTCTTCTTCCTACGGCGTCGAAGTCGCCCAACTCGCGGGCGTCCCGCACTCTGTCGTTGACCGGGCACGAACACTGGTCTCGGATGGGGCCACAGAGAACGATTCGAGGACCGACGAGCGAGAGACAGCGACGAGAGAGACGCTCGACGCCTACATCGACGGGTTGGAGAACGGCCACGAGGAGTCCGAAGACTCGACAACTGCCGACCAGCAAGTCGTCGCCGACGAACTTCTCGCCGCCGACCTCGCTTCGACCACACCGCTCGAAGCGCTGAACCTTCTCTCCGAACTGCAGAACCGACTGAAATGATTCGCACACTCGACGCGGAGACGCGGGCCAAAATCGCCGCCGGCGAGGTGGTCGCACGCCCCGCGAGCGTCGTCATCGAACTCCTCGAAAACGCCCTCGACGCGGGCGCGGAGACGATACAGATAGCCGTCGATGGCGGCGGGACCGAGCGAATCCGCGTCGTGGACGACGGCCGTGGAATGAGCGAGGCGGACGCGACGCTCGCCGTCGAGCGACACACGACGAGCAAACTGTCCGACGCCGACGAGTTGGAGATGGTCGAGACGCTCGGCTTCCGGGGCGAAGCACTCCCGAGCATCGCGGCCGTCGCCCGCCTCGACCTGACGACGAACGACGGCGGCGAACGCGGCACGCGCGTTGTGGTCGAACGCGGCGACAAGACCGTCTCGCCCGCCGGACGCGGACGCGGAACGACGGTCGAAGTCACCGGTCTGTTCGCCGAACGACCCGCCCGGAAGAAGGCGCTCGCGGCGGCCGAAACCGAGTTCGCGCGTATCACGAGCATCGTCACTCGCTACGCGCTCTGCCGGCCCGACGTTCGGTTCGTCCTCCGGCACGACGACCGTCAGACGCTCTCGACGCCGGGCAGCGGCGATTTTATCGCGGCGATGCTGGCCTGTTACGGCCGCGATGCCGCCGGGCAGGCATCGACGTTCGACGCCACACAGGTCGTCTCCGTCGGCGACGAACGCGCGGAGATTCGCGTCGATGGCGTCCTCTGCCACCCCGCAATCAGTCGCGCGCGGCGCGACCACGTCCACGTCTCCGTGAATGGGCGTGCACTCGCCGAACCGCGGATTCGGCGGGCAGTCTCCGATGGCTACGGGACGCTCCTCCCCGATGGCCGGGAACCCGTCGCCGTCGTCCGACTCGCGCTGCCGCCAGCGTGGGTTGACCATAACGTGCACCCCGCGAAAGACGAAGTCGGCTTCCGCGACCCGCAAGCGGTCGCAGAGACCGTCGAATCGGCGGTTCGAGACGCGCTCTCGACCGCTGACTTGGCTCGGAGCGCCGACCTCGCCATGGACCTCGACTCGTCTCTTTCTGCCCGCGGCGAAGAGTCGGTCTTCGACGACGTGGCCGTCATCGGTCGATTCCGCGACCTCTACGTCCTCTGCGAGGCGGGCGACGAGTTGCTTATCATCGACCAGCACGCCGCCCACGAGCGGGTGAACTACGAGCGACTTCTGGAGGCCGTGGCCGACGCCGGTATCGACTCAGTGGAGGTAGAACCACCCGCGCGAATCCGACTCTCCGCACCCGAAGCGGCGCTCTTCGAGGCGAATCGAGAGGCGGTCGAGAGATTGGGATTCTCGGTCACGGCGGCCGGGTCTGGGACCTATCGCGTCGAGGCGGTGCCCGCGCCGCTCGGACGGGCGTTCTCGCCGACGGCACTCGTGGACGCGATTGCCGACGTGGCCGCAGGCGACGTGAGCGACCCACGGGACGAGTTACTGAAAGACCTCGCGTGCCATCCCTCTATCAAGGCCGGCGACGCGTTGACCGACGAGGAAGCGAAGCGACTGGTCGAACGACTCGGTGCATGTGAGACGCCGTACAGTTGCCCGCACGGCCGACCGACCGTCTTAGCGCTCGACGAAGACGCGTTCGTTCGCGGGTTCGGCAGGCGGAGTGGACGGCGCGGGTAACCTCACCACGACTTACAGTCGTCGCAGACGTACTCGTCGTCGTCGAGCCATCGCTTTTGCACTGCGGTTCCACACCGCGGACAGGCGGTCGCCTCGGGCGTCCAGCGGTATGTGGCGAGCGTGTCGATTTCGGGCGAGTCGTCGTCTGGTTCGACACGCTCGTCTCGGTCTTCCGTGTCCGCCTCGTCGCCGTCGAAGTCGTCGAGCGAGAAGTTCGCCATCAGGTTCGAATCGCGTGTGCGAGGGCTTAGCCGTGGCGCACGCCGTGCGAAACCCACACAATCATTAGCCCCCGTTACCGAGAGTCGCGTATGGCTACGTTCACGGATTTCCTCGTGGCGCTCGTTCAGAGTATCATCGACCTGACGGTCGCGTTCGCAGACGTCGCGCTGAGCGACCCACTCTCGACGATTAGCTTCCTCTTCGGAAACCTCTTCATCATCGCCTCGGTCGGGGCGCTCGTCTACCTCGTCCTCGGAGCGCTCGTCTCCGAACTCGTCGTCACGACCGGTGCGGACCGTCGGTCGCAGCGTAAGCCCGCGCAGCGAGAGTAATCGCTTCTTCTACGTCGGGTCCGAGCGGCGACCCGACGACTAATCCGTCCGCGTGTTCGAGCACCGCGGCCATTCGCTCGGTGACTTCCTCGGGCGTCCCGGCCATCGAGAAGGCGTCTATCATCGCCGGTGTGACGAGACCGAACGCTTCCGAGAACTCGCCCGCCGAGATGCAGTCGCCAATCTCTGCGGCGCGCTCGCTGTCGATGCCGTGTCTGTCGAGGACCGGCGGGGCCGCCCCGGCGGTGATGAACGCGACCGGCGGGCGGGCGGCCTCGCGGGCGGCGTCGGCGTCTTCGGAGATGGAGACGCTGGCGTAGGCCGCGAGCGTGAACTCGCCGCGCGAGTCTGGTCGGTCCTCGCGGCCGATATCGACCTGTTCGCGCGCCCACGCGAGGTCGTCGGGGTGCGACCCGTTGAACAGCAGGCCGTCAGCGTGCTTGCCGGCCATGCGGCACATGTGCGGGCCTTCGCCGCCGACGTAGACGGGAATCTCGCCGGGCACGTCGAAGTTGAGACCGGCGTCGTGGGCTTCGAACGTTCCCTCGTGGGTGACGCGCTCGCCGTCCCACAGGTCCTGGGCGACTTTGAACGCCTCCAAGACCGAGCGAAGGCCGCGTTCGTCTTCGAGACCGAGGTTTCTGAGCGTAGATGGGTCGCCCGGCCCGATACCGAGCAGGCCGCGGCCGCCCGAGGCCTCGGCGACGGTTGCCACTTTGCCCGCCAGCGTGACGGGGTGCATCTCGTAGGGGTTGACGACGCCGGGACCGAGGCGGATGTCGTCGGTCTCGGCGGCGAGTCGCGCGAGGACCGCGAAGGGGTCGCGGTTGTTGTAGTGACAGGAGACGAACAACGAGTCGTAGCCCGCGTCTTCTGCCTGCGTTCCCAGTGCAACGAGGTCGTCTACCGGGTGTTCCGGCGTGAGTTCGAGTCCGAACATTATGGGTCGTACCTCCAGTTTCTGAGTGCCTGTCTGACGAAGTCGCCCTCCACGTCGCGGAAGTGGGCGTCGCTCTCGCCGTGGTCGCCCCACTCGAAGTCGCGGACGACGACGATTGGGGTACCGTCTGCGCCTTCTCCCTGAAGAAGGTTCGCCGCGGCGGCGAGTTCGTCCACGACGCTCTCGACGGTGACGCCGAGTTCGCGGCCGTCGCGGTCGGGTTCGCCGCGCCAGTCTCGCGCGGGAGCCATCCCGGCCCAGCCGATGGCGACACCGCGCTGGCCGTGTCGGAACGGACGCCCGCACGTGTCGGTGACGACGACGCGGTCGGCGTCGATTCCGGCGCGGATGCGCTCGGCCGACTCGCTCGGGCGTTTCGGGAGCAAGAGCAAATCGTGGTCGGCGACGTTCGAGCGGTCGATGCCGGCGTTGACGCCGACGTGGCCGAATCGCGTCTCGGTCAGGAGAAACGGTTCCTCCATCACGAGTTCGACGCTCTCTTCGAGGACGGCCTGTGCGAACCGCGGGTCTTTCTCGTCGCCGGTCAACTCCGAGAGGCGACCTGCGAGTTCGCGGGCGCGCGGTCCGGCGGGGAAGTCGGAGAGGTCGAACAGCCGACCTTCCGCTTTCGAGACGACGGTCGAAGCCACGCAGACCACGTCGCCGGGGCGCAACTCGACGCGTTCCGAGACGATGGCCGCGAGGTCGTCGCCCTCGCGTATCTCGGGGACGTCGGGGACCGGAAACAGCTTCATAGAGTGGGAGAAGCATAGCGCCCCCAAAAACAACGGGGTGCTGGCGAACCGGGCCGGTATCGCCAGCGGGGAGTGCAAGTGAATCAGACAGCAGCGAGTCAGACGGCAGTGAGTCAGGCTTCGCCGTTCGAGACGACCTCGACCGAGAGCGTTCCGTCCACGATGTCGCCTATCATCATCGTCGAGGCGTCGCCCACGTTTGCGCCGGTCGCACTGCCCGGATTGAGGACGCGCACGTCGTCCCGCGTCTCGTCTACGATGTCGTGGATGTGCCCGCAGATGCCGATAGCAGTGTTGCCCGCGGACCCCCGAACCATGTCGGCGACGCGTTCGACGTAGCCGGTTCTCGGCCCCGTGCCGTGGGTGACGACGAACGTGAGACCGCCCGCTTCGACCACCTCGACGGTCGGTAGGTCCACGTCGTCCGAGTCCATGTTACCGCGGACGCCGACGAACTCCGCCGAAATCTCTCGGATGTGGTCGAGCGTCTCTGGAGAATCGAAATCACCCGCGTGGATGACTAGATCAGCATTCTGGATGTGGTCTTCCACCCACGAGGGAATGGAGTCCACTCGCCCCGGAACGTGTGTGTCGCTCAGGATAGCGAGCTTCATGGCCACATATACGCACCGAATGAGATAGTCGTTTTCCCGTCTGCACACGAATGACGGCCATGAACCACGTCGTAACGGCGTTTTGCCGACACGACGGGCGAATCCTCCTCGCCCGCCGGAGCGGAGACGCCGGAACCTACCCCGGACGGTGGGCCGGGATTTCGGGCTACGTGGAGGGTTCGACTGACGACACCGAACCCGACGCCCGCCGCGAAGTCAGCGAAGAGACCGGCCTCACGAGCCTCGAACTCGTTCGCGCCGGCGACCCGCTCCACCTCGTCGATGGCGACGACGAGTGGATGGTCCACCCGTTTCTGTTCGACACCGAGACCCGCGACGTGCGCCCGAACGAGGAACTCGCGGCGACCGAGTGGGTCCATCCGACGGCCATCCGAGACCGAGCGACGGTCCCCGAACTGTGGGAGACGTATCGCCGGGTCGCGCCGACGCTCGAAACCGTGCAGACCGACGAGACGCACGGCGCTGCGTGGATTTCGATTCGTGCGCTGGAGGTGCTTCGAGACGGTGCCGCCGAAGCGAAATCGTGGGACACCGTGGCCGAACTCGCGGACGCACTCCGCGACGCGCGGCCGAGCATGGCCGCCGTCACCAACCGAATCAACCGCGTGATGGCGGAACCTGATGGGGACCCGAAAGCGGTCTGTCGCCGCGCCGAACGCGCAATCGACGCCGCCGTCGCCGCCGACAGAGAGGCCGCTGCTGTGGCCGTCGAACGACTCGAAACAGACGCCCCCGTCCAGCGCGTGGCGACGCTCTCCCGGTCGGGAACCGTACTAGCGACCCTTCGAGGTGCACGCCCGGCCGTGTTCATCTCCGAATCTCACCCCGGCGGCGAGGGAAAGGAAGTCGCCGAAGCGCTGGCCAACGACGGACTCGAAGTGACGCTCACGACGGACGCCGCGGGGCCGGGTCTAGTTCTCGATGGCGCGGTTGATGCCGTCCTCTTCGGTGCCGATTCGGTGCTCGCCACGGGCGACGTTGTGAACAAAGTCGGGAGCGTTCCGCTCGCGTTGGCCGCAGCGCGTGCATCGATTCCCGTCTACGCCGTCTGCGCCCGCGACAAGATACGCGGCGACGACACTTTCGTCGGGGAGGGCGGTGGGTCGCTCTCGTCCGCGGAAGGTGTGACGAGCGAGAATCCAATTTTCGAAGTCGTTCCCGCCGACCTCGTGACTGGCGTGATTACCGAATGGGGCGTGCTCGATGCCGGCGAAATTGCGACCGTTGCGGCCGAACACGCCGAACTCGGGGACTGGGCCGACGGAGACGACGGGAGTCGGAAGGGTTAGTCACTCGCGTGACTGGCCATCTCGCCCGCCGAACCGACGCTGTCGCGCTGGTGAAGCCAGTAGAGGAAACCGAAGAACGCCGTCGCCAGCACGTTCAGGACGGCCTTGTAGTTGAGTTCGATACTCACGTCCGCGATTTGGGCGGTCGATGGGTCGGGGATGAGACCCGCCGCGCTGAAGACGAAGTGGACGACGACGCCGGTGACGACGGCGGCGACGAAAATCATCCCCGAGAGGATGGCCGCGAACGTCGTCCCGTAGTACTCGCGGTAGGCGTCCACGATGGGCGGGACGATGAGGTCCGCGTAGATGTAGCTCAGGACGCTCCCGAACGGAAGCCCGTTCGTCCAGAGAATCGTCCCGAACGGGACGTTCCCGACCGAGCAGACGAACGTCGCCACGCCGATGACCGCGCCGACGATAGCGGTCCAGAAGACGTACACCGGGACGCCGAACGTCGGCCCGGAGAAGATAGTCGTCCAGACCTGTTCGGGGATGAATCCGGCGATGAGACCGGCGAAAATGAAGCCGATAGCGATTTCGTCCCAGAGCATGCCCCACTCTTTCCACTGCTTGTCGGCGAGGGCTTTCCACCCGCTGAGCGAGGTCGCTTGCGCACGAATCGAGGTCTGCTGCTGTTCGGGGTCGAAGCTCTCCTTGCACGACTTCGAACAGAAGTAGTACGTTTTCTCATCCTGTTCGACCGAGTAGTCGGCCTCGTCGGGCGTGAGTTCCATCCCGCAGACGGGGTCTTGGACCTTCTCGACCTCGTCTTCGACGTTCTTTCGGGCCTGTTCGACCACCTCGTCGGGGACGAGATAGACGAATCCGAACGCCATCAGGCCGATGAGGATGAACCCGCCGAGGATGTCGGCGGCGAGGAACTGCCACCCGAGCAGAATCCAGATGACCGCGCCGATTTCGATGACGAGGTTCGTCGAGGCGAACATGAACGCCCCGAGGGTGGCCGCGGCGGACCCGCCCTTTTTGAACAGGTTCTTCGCCGTTGCGATGGCGCTGTAGGAACACGACGACGAGACGAACCCGAACGTCGTCCCGTAGCCGAGTTCGCGCAGACCGTGGCCGTCGAGCAACTCCGAAATCTCCTCGTCGGAGGTCCACGCCTCCACGCCGCCGGCGATGGCGAAGCCGACGACGAGCGCCCACCACGTCACCCACGCCATCGCGGCGGTGGTCCGCAAGAACGTCTGGGTGCTCTCGACGAAGAACGTCCCCAGCGGTTTCGTGGTCGTGACCACGCCGATTCCGACGGTCAACAGTGCGATGCCAGCGAGCAGCGCGTACTCTGCTCGGTCCATGGGACGTCTAGTACGGGCTGGATATTTTACGGAGTTTCGGCTCACAGAGTCGGGGTGAGCGAGGGAGTTGTGTTTGGAAGTGCGGGAATCCGCAGCCCCGAGAATTTGGAAATCGGTGTCCGTCTCCGGCGGCGAGCTTCGTCGCCCTCGACCTGTATGATTCTATTCAGGAGCGTCGAGGGTGTCGAACGCCCGTCCCGGTGGTCGTGGCTTGGCGTTGAGTTCCCATTCGATTCCGAACCGGTCCTCGAACGTTCGATGGTGTGACGCGGTGTGCGAAACCGTGGTCCCGAGTTCACTCGCGCGTTCGGAAATCGGTATACGAAACCACTCCGTGCGAGTCGTCCTAAACGTGTGGTCGAACGGGCGCGGCGGTATCCGATAGCCTCACTTCGTCAGTTCGACTTGAATCGACTTCGCCGTGCTGATTACCTGTCCCGTGATGTCCTCTTCGAGGTAGCGACCGGACAGCCTGCTCGACGGTCCAGAGACGCCAATCGCCGCCGCTGGCCCGCGCTCGTTGAGGCCGATCGACGATGCGATGCCGATAGTTCCCTCTGCGTGTTCTCCTCTGCAAAACGCGATGCCGTTCTCGCGGATGGTGCGGAGTTCGCTGTGGAGGGTCTCAGGGTCGGTAATCGTCGCGTCCGTGTAGGCGGCGATGCCGTGGTCGTCGAGTATCTCGTCGATACGGCTCGGGTCGAACGATGCGAGGATGGCCTTCCCCGGGGCGGTCACGTGAAGTGGGAGACGGCTTCCACACGTGTGTTCCGGCACCCAGTCACTCACCCCGAACGACGTGTAGATGCAGATGCCAACGCCACCCTCTTCGACTACCAGCGTCGTCGCCTCACCGGTGACCTGCGCCAGATTATCGACGTACGGTCTCGCCACGTTGTACAGTCTCAGGCGAGTGCGAGCACCCTCTCCGAGAGCCAGCAAGCCCATCGACGGGAGGTACTTTCGGTCTCGCTTTTTCACGTACCCCAGTTCGCGGAGCGTCGAGAGATGCGTGTGGACGACTCCCTTCGACAGGCCGACGGTGTCTGCGAGTTCAGTGACACCCAGCGGCCGGTCGGCGTCCACCAGTTGCTCCAAGATTCGAAACGAGTTGACCGTAGCATCGACTGTCTTCGCCGAGGACATAGTGTGAGGACGTAGCACGACTATATAGAAATTGTTCTTCAGAGCAGAACAGTGGCGCACTCAGCCCGCGTTCGAGTGCGCCACGAAACCCACATTATTGTTCATCATCATAATATTTCCTACAGTACCATTCGGATAATATCTTCGTTCTGCTGTGCAAAACAACTCTCAAGCCCCGATTTCGGCATTCTGGGGCACTCACAGGGAGTTTTAGGAATTTGACCCGTAGTTATTTTACTCCCTTTCTGGCTCGCATGAGATGGATACCAACGATGAGAACAGTCGAATTGACGGACACACACACGGTGGAAGTCGGCAACACGACCCGACCGGAGCCCGCCCGCGACGAGTTGCTCGTCGAGGTGAACGCCTGTGGTGTCTGTACGACAGACCTACACATGTATACGGGGTCGCTCGCGGTGGATTACCCACTCGTACCGGGACACGAGAGCGCTGGCGACGTCGTCGAAGTCGGTGACGACATCGACAGCTATCGGGTGGGTGACCGAGTGGCTATCAACCCCTCTGTCCCCTGTAACGAGTGTCGAGCGTGCAAGTCCGGCCGCGAGAACCTCTGTCACGACCTCACCTCCATCGGTGGGGCGGCCAAGCACATCATCGACGGCGCGTTCGCCGAATACGTGACCGTTCCGGCCGGGAACGTCGAGCGAATCGGCGACCTCGACTACCGAACGGCGGCGTTCGCCGAACCGCTCGGATGCGTCATCAACGGCATCGACCAGGTAGACTTGACCAGCGGTGAGACCGTCGTCGTGGTCGGTGCCGGGTTCATCGGACTCCTGCTCGTCCAGACGCTTCGGGCGAGCGGCGCGGGGACAATCGTCGTCTCCGAACCGGTCGCCGAGCGGCGAGAACTCGCGCTCGAAGTCGGCGCTGACTACACGCTCGACCCGACCGACGAGGACCCGGCGGCCGCCGTGACAGAACTCGTCGGCGACGTCGATGTCGCCATCGAGGCCGTCGGGTTACCCCAGACCATCGAACAGGCGCTCGACCTCACGGGACCCGGCGGGCGAACGCTCGTCTTCGGGGTTCCCCCGGAGGACGCGACGGTCGAACTCGCTCCGTTCGACCTCTTCTTCGAGGAGCGAGAGGTTCTCGGAAGCTACTCGCTCACGCCGAACACGTTCGCGCGGGCGGTGGCACTGCTTCAGAACGGCCGCATCGACGTGGACACGCTCGTCACTGACGAGTTCGGTCTCGATGGCCTCGCAGAAGCGTTCCACCAGATGGAGAACCGCGAGGGACTGAAGAAGATGGTCTACCCCGGCCAGTAAGCATCGCAACGACGACTGACCAAACACAGCACACACAGCACACAATGACTGACTCATACGACCGACGAACGTTCATGAAGACGACAGCGGGCGTCGCAACCGGCGTCGCACTTGCCGGTTGTACCCGCGGTGGCGAATCGACGCAGACGACGACCGACTCGGGTGGCGACTCCGCCAACCAGGAGGCACCCATCCCACTGAGCGAGTACGACGCCGATATCGACTGGAAACAGTTCGAAGGCTCGCAGATTAACATCGGTGCGGTCCAGCACCCGTGGGTAGACGCGGTCAAGCCCGCGGTGCCGACGTTCGAGGAACTCACCGGTATCGACGTGGAGTGGAACATCCTGCCGGAACAGCAGTTCCGGACCAAGCGACAGACCGACGTGAGCACCGGCGCTGGCCAGTTCGACGTGTTCTTCATGGACCAAGTCGTCAACCAGTTCCGCAACGAAGGGTGGCTCCAGCCGCTCGACCCGTACTTCGAAGACGGCAGTCTGTACGACGAGGACTGGTACGCACCGGACGACCTGTTCGAGGCATCGAAGTGGCAAGCACACGGTGGCGGGTACAGCGATACGTGGACCGGCCTGCCGATTACCGTCGAGGTCCAGACTCAGTTCTATCGGACCGACCTCTACGAGAAACACGGGCTCGAAGTCGCCGAGACGCTCGAAGAATTCCGGCAGAACGCACAGACGATTCACGAGAACGAATCGGACGTCGTCGGAACCGTCGGCCGCGGGCAGAAAGGCTACGGGATGAACATCTACGTCCTGAACACCTTCCTGCGCCAGAACGGCGCGGCGCTCTGGGATAGCTTCCCGGACGACTCCGGTCTCGACTCGCAGGGCGTCATCGACGCCGCGAACTGGTACGTCAGCCTACTCCAAGAGTTCGGGCCGCAAGGCGCGTCCACCCAGACGTGGTCCGACGTGCTCTCGACGATGCAGGAAGGCCGCGCGGGTCACATCGTCGCCGACGCCAACCTGTTCTGGCCGGGCCTGACCGGTTCCGACTCCTCTGTCGCCGACAACGTCGGTATCGCAACGGTGCCGAAACCGGCGGACGGCCAGTTCTCGCCGAACGCGTACAACTGGCAAATCTCCACGTCGAAGAACGCGAAGAACTCCGAAGCCGGGTTCCTGTTCATGCTGTGGGCCACCTCGGAACCGACCAACACGTGGATGCACCTGAACAACGACGCCGCCTTCTCGGTTCGACAGTCCGTCTGGGAGAACGACGAGTTCCGCTCCCGCGTCGGCGACGAGTTCGCACAGGTCACCCTCGAATCGCTGCAAGCGGCCGCACCGGACCCCTTCGACCGCAAGTACCCCGAGTGGGGCCAGCGCTACTCGGAAGAACTGCAGCGAGCCATCGCCGACCAGAAATCCGCCGAGGAGTCGATGACGCAAGCCGCGGAAATCGCACAGGAGATTTACAGCGGCTAACGCGACTCCAGCACCACCCACGACACGATTCAACCGCGTTCACATCACAACACGATTCAACCGCGTTCATACCACAACACGATTCACCCACGCTCACATGAGTACCAAAACGCAAACAGAAACGACACCCAACGAGCAGACGGCCACCGCCAGACTGCGCGACCTGTGGAACGACTACCTCGCGTACTGGTTCGTCGCGCCGATGGTGGTGGTGATGCTCCTTATCACCTTCTTCCCCGGCGCGTACGACCTCTACCTCAGCCTCATCGAGGAACCGACGTTCAACGTCTTCGACGCCCAATTCGTCGGCTTGGCCAACTTCGAGACGGCGTTCACGCTGGGCGGTGCGTTCCACTCGTTCGTCGTCACGATTACCGTCGTCGTCGGCGCGCTACTCCTCGAAACCGTCCTCGGCTTCTTCCTCGCAACGCTCGTCACCGGTGTGGAGTCTACGCGAGCGAAGTCGTTCTATCGAGTGCTGTTCATCGTCCCGATGGCCGTCGCGCCCGTCTCGCTCGCCACCATCGGCAGAATCATGCTGAACAGCGAAATCGGCGTCATCCCGTATCTGATAGAGGCCGCGACGCCGTTCGCGGCACCGGCGTTCCTCTCCGAGATGCCGCTGCTGACGGTGATTCTGCTCGATACGTGGAACTGGACGCCGTTTATGTTCATCATCTTCTACGCCGGTCTCTCGTCGGTGCCCGAGACGCTCGTCGAGGCGGCGCGAGTCGATGGCGCACCGCTGTGGCGGCGCTACGTCCACGTCATCATCCCGTACATGAAGCCGGTGGTGTTCGTCGCCACCCTCATTCGGATGATAGACCTCTTCCGGACGTTCGGCGTGGTGTACGGACTGACGCAGGGCGGCCCGGGGACGGCGACCCAACTGGTGAGTATCAACATCTACGAACAGATGTTCATCAACAACCAACCGGGGGTGGCCGCCGCCATCGCGGTGGTCTATCTCGTCCTCGTCGTCGCGCTGTGTAACGTCATCATCGCCAAAGTCGGCTTCGAGGGGGTGTGGAACTGATGGCGACGCAGGATATCGACACCGCGACCGGGTCGCAGTGGCTCGACACGGAGACGCGCGAGACGGTCGTTCGGGTCGTCCGCCACGCCGTCTTGCTCCTGTGGTCGTTCGTCGTGTTGTTCCCCCTCTACTGGTTGGCGTCGATGTCGCTGAAACCCCCGGGAGAAGCGAACTCGCTGCCCCCGGACTGGGTGTTCCTGCCGACGGTGTACAACTACATCCAACTCGCACAGAGCGGCGAGTTCCTCGCGGCGTTCGCCAACAGCGTCGTCATGGTGTCGGCGTCCGTGATTCTCGTCCTGCTCATCGGCGTCCCCGCCGCGTACGTCCTCTCGCGGTACGACATCCCGATGCAACGCGACGTGCTCGTGTGGATACTCTCCTCGCGGATGCTCCCGCCGATCGCCGTCGTCATCCCCTTCTTCGTCATCTTCCGGTCGCTCAACCTGTTCGATACGCGACTCGGGATGGTGTTCATGTACGTCAGCATCAACCTCTCGCTGGTGGTGTGGGTGATGAAGGCGTTCTTCGACGGCATTCCGGAGACGCTGGAAGAGGCCGCCCGCGTCGATGGCGCGACCCGGTTTCAGTCGTTCCTGAAGGTCGTCCTCCCGGCGGCCAAACCCGGCATCTTCTCCGTTGCGATTATCAGCTTCATCTTCGCGTGGATCGAACTGCTGTTCGGTCTCGTCCTGACGAACTTCAAAGCGGTCCCCGTGACGCTGTTCGTCTACTCGTTTATCGGCTCTCGGTCTATCGAATGGGGGATGCTCGCGGCCGCCTCGACGGCGATGATCATCCCCATCGTCATCTTCCTGATTGCGGTGAACAAGTACCTCGCCGCTGGACTCAGCTTCGGTGTGGTGATCAAAGAATGAACTCGACTTCACATTGGCAGGACGCATCGTTCACGAAACACGCATCGTTCACGAAACAGCCTCACGCGGCGGGAGTACGCGGCCGCGAGACGGAGGAGCACTAATGGCCCGTATCACTCTCGACGACGTGACGAAACGGTTCGGAGACGATGGAGACGCCGTCGTCGCAGTTGACGACGTCTCACTCGATATTGCCGACGGCGAGTTCGTCGTCTTCGTCGGCCCCTCGGGCAGTGGAAAATCGACGCTGATGCGGACCGTCGCAGGTCTCGAAACGCAGTCCGAGGGCGATGTCTACATCGGCGACACCCTCGTGAATCAACTCGGCCCGCGTGCGCGAGACATCGCGATGGTGTTCCAGAACTACGCGCTGTACCCCAATATGACCGTCGAGGAGAACATGTCCTTCGGGCTGAAGATGTCTACGGACCTCTCGAAATCGGAGATTGCAGACCAAGTGGCGTCTGCCGCCGAGATGATGGGCATCGGGAAGTTGCTCGACAACAAACCCGGCGAACTCTCCGGCGGCCAACAACAGCGCGTCGCGCTGGGTCGGGCAATCGTCCGCGACCCGAACGTGTTCTTGATGGACGAACCGCTGTCGAACTTAGATGCGAAGCTTCGGGCGTCGATGCGGACCGAGATAAATCGCCTCCAGAACGAACTCGGCGTGACGACGCTGTACGTCACCCACGACCAGACGGAGGCGATGACGATGGGCGACCGACTCGTCGTGCTCAACTTCGGCGAACTCCAGCAAGTCGGGACGCCACTCGAATGCTTCTACCGCCCGGCGAACCGATTCGTCGCCGGGTTCATCGGGTCGCCGTCAATGAACTTCTTCGAAGGGACCGTCGGAAGCGGAACGCTCGTCGCCGACGGGTTCGAATACGAACTCTCCGAG
The DNA here is from genome assembly GCF_042663225.1 of Haloferax namakaokahaiae. NCBI lineage: Archaea > Methanobacteriati > Methanobacteriota > Halobacteria > Halobacteriales > Haloferacaceae > Haloferax > Haloferax namakaokahaiae. Next base: position 830,584 of record NZ_JBHTAA010000001.1, read on the forward strand.
TCGATGCGGTCGAGCGTCGGCGACCGAACGAAGGTGACACTGGGCGCTCGCCCAGAGGACTTCGACCTCTCGGAGGACTCCGTGTCGAACGGCTTCGAAGTGGCCGTGGACGTCGTCGAACCGATGGGGAGCATCTCCTACGTCTACGTCCGCCCGGTCGAGCAGTCCCACGACGAGACGTTCGTCGTCGAAGTCGATGGACAGCGACCCATCTCCGAGGGCGACCATCTGTACGCACGGGTGTCGCCGACCGACATCCACCTCTTCGATACCCAGTCGGGTGAGACGATTCACCAGCGAACACTCACGGACGAAGCCGAAGAAGTGCTCTCACGACGCCCCGAGAGCGCCGTCTCGAAGTGAACTGATGACCGTTGCGGGCGTACAGCAGCGTTGTTGCGAGCACACGGGCTTACAAGCTCGTTCCAATCTCTCCCCCGCATTGAAGTAGATAGTATCAGAGTAGCAACCATGCACGTCACCGACTACGAGTTGTTCGCCGTCCCCCCGCGGTGGCTGTTGCTCAAATTGGAGACGAGTGACGGACTCGTCGGCTGGGGCGAACCCATCGTCCAGGGCCGTCTCAGAACAGTTCGAGCGGCCGTTGAGGAACTCGTAGAGGTGTATCTCCTCGGGAAAGACCCGCTCCGAACCGGGTATCACTGGCGGAAGATGTACCAAGGCGGCTACTACCGGGGCGGACCAGTGCTCATGAGCGCCCTCGCCGGTATCGACCACGCGCTGTGGGACATCAAAGGAAAGCACTACGGCGCGCCGGTCTATGAGTTGCTCGGGGGCCACGTCCGCGACCAAGTGATGGTCCACCAGTGGGTCGGTGGCGACTCGCCCGGCGAAGTCGCAAGCGAGGCTATCGAACGCCGGAATCAGGGCTACAAGGCCATCAAGATGAACGCGACCGCCGAGTTCGCGCCGCTCGAACCACCGAGTGCGGTCGAAACCGCACGGAAGCGCGTCGCCGCGGTTCGCAAAGCCGTCGGCGACGACCTCCACGTCGGCGTCGATTTCCACGGGCGCGTCTCGAAGCCCATGGCGTCGCAACTCGTCGATGCGCTCGACCCCTACGGGCTGATGTTCATCGACCAACCCGTCTTACCCGAACATTCCGAACTCCTCGAATCGCTCGCCGAGCGAACGACGACGCCAATCGCCACTGGAGAGCGCTTCTACTCTCGGTACGACTTCAAACCACTCCTCACGAACGGTGCCGTCTCGGTCATCCAACCGGATGTCACCCACGTCGGCGGGATAACCGAACTTCGGAAAGTGGCGACGATGGCCGACGCGTTCGACGTCGCCGTCGTGCCGCACTGCCCGCTGAGTCCGGTCGCCTTCGCGGCGAGTCTTCAGGTCGTCTTCGCCTCGCACAACGCCGTCATGCAAGAACAAGACCTCGGTCTCGACGACCCCACAGAGAGCGTCGGTCTCCGATACCTTGACGACCCCGAAACCTTCGACTTCCGAGACGGGTACGTCGCTCGCCCGCCCGACCCCGGACTGGGTATCGAAGTCGATGAAGAATACGTCCGCGAACGGTCACAGGCAGAAGTCAACTGGTACAACCCCGTCTGGCATCACGAAGACGGGGGCATCGCCGAGTGGTAGCGGGCCTGCCAAAGCGTGAGGTTCTTTTGCCGTTGTCACCGACCGCTAGCCGGTGGCGATGAAGAAAGTTACCCCCTCTTAGCCCCTTGTGATGAGGACCTTTGGCCGAGCCACCATCTTACTGAAAACGTCGATAACATAGAGACAGGATAGCCTGAGATCTATCTGTCCTCCGAAGTTGTGGTGTTTCTACAGTCTTCGAAGACTATTCTGTCGCGTGCTTCACAACGACGGGTTCGAGCCTGAGTCGATCCTCGGGGGTGAATGTTCCACTTCTTGACGTTGGGTCTCCGGAAACAGTGAGATTCCCCTTTTGGAGTCTCATCGTAGCCCTCCCGAGGCCCAGTCAGTTGGTTCGGAGCGTTACAGTTCTCGCTTCGTAGTCTTCGAGAATCGCGTTCTGTCCGCCAACACTCACCTCACCATCGTCAGTCTCGAGGTACAGGCTTGTCTGTAGTGTGTACTCGTTGGTCGATGGTTCTACGAGTGCCTGACAGACCCGGGTCACCTTTCCAGAGATTGTCTCTCCATCCGTCGTTTCGACATCGGCCCAGAGGTCTGTTCCCGCTTTCTTGTGGAGCATTGCTTGAAAGACAGCCTGCCGGAACCAGTCGTACGTGGCCGGGAGGGGAGCAAGGTCAGTAATGAATATCTCTTCCCCAGCAGGCCAGTAGGCGCTGAAGAACATCCCGTGGATCGAACCTGCGAGGTGTCGCTCAGAAACCGCGACACCATCTCCAGTATCGTGTGTTCCGGACACCAAGAGAGCGTCTCCGACCAGTGCCGACTGGTGCGCCGTGGGTTTCGTTGACTGCGTATCTGTTGCAAACATAAATAAGATATTTTCGCTCCAGCAGCGAACGACATCCGCGACACCAACGTACCGCTCTGCTGCTTCTTCGACGTTCTCTACGTCTTGGACCAGAAGGAAAATCAGCAGGTCTCGCTCGGCTGCCGCCTCGAGTTCCGATTTGATTTCTGGATAGATGTCTTCTGGAATTGCAACGATAATCTCTCGCTGGGCTTTCGATATCGCTTCTCGAAGTCGTCTAATTGCAGTCTCCTGCGACTTTACCATCTTTAGTTCCGGCGTCTGCGGCTTCGTGTCGTTGAACCGATCTGTGAGGGCCGGTGTGATCGAGTCAATCCGGCTTGATAGGGCCGCCATCGACTCTTCTGGTGGAACAGCGCGGATCGTTTTGGGCGAAGCATGGTCGTTGACCCGAACGAGACCTCGGTCTTCGAGTCGGTCAGTAATGGTGTAGACAGCCTGCTGTGAAACATCAGCTTCTTCGGAGATAGTACTGGTAGTCGCTTCGCCGAGAGATAATAACGCGAGATATACCTCAACCTCTTTCTCTGAGAATCCGAAGTCGCCCAGTTCCCGCCTGAGCTCCGCCCCGTCTCGTTCTCGGTGTGGTGACATTATCTTGCTAGTTGGGTTCACTAATAATTTGATTGTTCATTCATCCACGGCCGTGGTGGTAGTCGGTCTGGGTGGTCTCTGTCCTTCAGAGAAGTTGTCGTTCGGACTCGTTGAGTTCCTGCTGCTCTTCTTCGGTCCGCTGCAGTCTCCACCCACGGACGGTCCGGCGAAATTTCGGGGCGTACGTGTTGCGGCAGTCGCGGGAAAACGCGTAGATTCCGTAGACCCAAAAGAAGAACAGCAGGGAGACTGCGCTCACATAGAACAGAGCAAGTGCATCGACCATGGTCAGTCCTCTGTCGTAGCACGCTCGCCTAACGTGCTTTTCGCTGGAGGAGAAACGAGAGAGTGACAGATTGCCTCACTGGTGTTCTGGTCGAACAGATGGAGGTTCGACCGGTCGAAAAAGACCTCCACGTGTTCTTCTTCGGAGATATCGATATCAGGATCGACGCTCATCAGCAACTGGTCGGACTTCTGTGGTCCTTCCTTCATCGAAGTGGTTTTCCGGTCACCATGTGCCAAATAGACGAATATCTCGTCACCCATCGGCTCCATGACATCGGTGGTCGTGTCGATTTGCGTTGTCGGGTGATCGACGCCGATGGTTTGGTCGGTGAGATAGACATCTTCGGGGCGAACCCCGAGAGTCACAGCTGACCCCACTGAAACGCCGAAGTCTGTGGGGTCAAACTCGACCGAAACAAACTCCGACGTGAATCCGCGTTCCGTAATCTCACCCTCGATGAAATTCATCGACGGCGACCCGATGAACCCGGCGACGAACTGGTTCGCTGGCTCGTTGTAACAGGTCAGTGGTGGTGCAATTTGTTGGAGCCGACCGTCGTTGAGAACTGCAATTCGGTCGGACATCGTCATCGCTTCCGCCTGATCGTGAGTGACGTAGATGATGGTCGTTCCCAGTTCCTTGTGGAGTCGCTGCAGTTCTGTCCGCATATGGACGCGAAGTTTCGCATCGAGATTCGCAAGCGGTTCGTCCATCAAGAATGCTTCTGGGTCACGGACGATTGCCCGACCAATGGCGACACGTTGGCGTTGGCCACCAGACAACTCTGACGGCTTGCGGTCCAACAGATCACCGATTTGGAGGATGTCTGCCGCCCGCTCGACTCGGCGGTCTATTTCTTCTTTCTCGAAGTTACGGAGCCGCAGTCCGAAACTTACGTTGTCGTACACATCCATGTGGGGGAACAGTGCGATGTTTTGGAAGACCATCGCAATCCCCCGGTCTTTTGGGGGAAGGTTCGTGACATCCTTTCCACCGATAGTCACCTCACCTCCAGTGGGTAATGTGAGCCCGGCGATTGTCTCCATCGTCGTTGACTTGCCACAGCCAGATGGCCCGACGAGACAGACGAACTCGCCGTCCTGGATGTCTAGGTTCATGTCCTTAACTGCCGTTACGTCGTCGTATTCCTTCGTCACGCGTTTGAGTGTAACATTTCCCATGGTTGGTTACTCCTTGACCGCACCTGCGGTGAGACCGCTCACGATTTTCTCCTGTGCGACGACCACGATGAGAGCGACGGGGAGTATTCCGACGAGGCTCGCGGCCGCCATGTAGTTGTACAGACTGGTGTATTGGCTCTGGAACGCCAGAATCCCCCAGACGAGTGGGGCACCGTTCTCAGGCTGTCCTGTCGTCATCAAGAACGAGAAGAAGAACTCGTTGTAGACGGCGATGAACGTCAGAATTCCGGCAGTCGAGAGTCCAGGTGCAGAGAGCGGCATTATCACCCGAAACAGTGCACCGAGTCGAGTCGTCCCCTCGACACGTGCTGCATCTTCGAGTCCATCCGGAATCTGACTGTAGAACGTCGTCAGGATGAACACCGAGAGCGGCAAGAACAATCCACTGAAGGGGACGATAATCGCACCCACCGTGTTGAACAGGTCAGGACTTGGAACCCCGAAGACCACCATGTTCCCGGTGAACAGCTTAAACAGGGGGAGCACGAACGCCGCCGGTGGGAAAAACGAGATAATCAACAAGAGTAGAAGTAACCCACCCTTCCCGCGGAACTCGAGTCGTCCGAACGCATATCCTGCGAGACTCGAGACGATCAGTACGTACGCGGTCGTCGTCACGGCGATGACGAAACTATTCATCATGTACAGGTGTAGCGGGACCGTTTCCCACATCTCGACGAACACGGAGATGTTGAATCCGCGCGGGAAGATTCCCATGTTCACGATGAGGTCGTTTGGTGTGAGTGCCAACACCACGAGCCAGTAGATGGGGAACAGCGTCGTGAACATGAAAAAGATGAGCGCGACGTAAAACATCGCTCTGTGTACCTTCCCTGGGTTCTCGATGGCACTTTTGACCCAGTTAGTGAGCAGACCGCCTTCGCTTTGCGCGTCGGAATCGTGTGCGGTTGCCATTTCAGACGCTCCCTCCGATTCCGCGCAGACTATCGACGAACTTCACAAGGTACACCACGATGAACGCGCTGATTACCAGCGCTGTGAGGAACGCCAGCGTTGCGGACGTTCCGTACCGGTTCGATCGGAAAGCAGAGATGACGAGACAGGTCATCGAAGGCACTGTCCGACAGCTAGAGAGCACCTCGATGACGCCGTACACCTTCAGCGCACCTAACGTTCGAAACAGCATCCCGACGAGTACTGCGGGCAGCACGAGCGGGAAGGTGATTAGCCTGAACCGCTGCCACGCAGTTGCACCCGCAACCTTACTGACATCGTAGAGGCTTCGGTCGATGCTCTGCATCCCTGCGAGGATTATCAACGCCATGAATGCACTCGTCTTCCACGCGTCGGTGAGGGTGACGAGTATCAACGAGTCTTGGGTGTTCGCCAGCGGTGTGGACGAGAAGATTCCAATGTCCTGCAGCGGGGCGACGAGAAATCCGATGCTCGGTTCGAACAGGAGATAAAACATCATCCCCTGTACGACAACCGGCACAGCCCATGGGAGGATAATTGCCATCCGAACCCACGCACGGCCGCGGAATTCTTGATCGAGAAGGAGTGCCTGTGCGAGCCCGATAATCGTTTCGAGGGTGACGCTCCCGAGCGTGAAGACGACGGTGAGGCCGACGGCGTACCAGAACGACCCTGGAAGCACCGCGTTGCGCTGGCCGGTGAGAACCGCGGCGTAGTTCTCGGTACCGACGAAGTCACCGACGCTGACGCCCGACAGTGCGTCTGCGTGGAGCGACATGGCGAACGTGTCCACGAGTGGCCAGAGCGCGACCACACCGACCATCAAGAACGCTGGGACGACGAGCAGATACGCATACAGCTCTTCGGGCAACGTCTCGATCTTGTTGGCGAGGGCGTAATCCGGACGCGGGAGAGTCCTCGATTGTTTGTGTTCGGTTGCCATTGGACTCGATTAGACCGACTGCTCCTCGATGTCTTTCAGCTTCGACGCGAGCGCGTCCATCGCTTCTTGCGGCGATTGGCTGCTCCCTTCCTGAAGCGCCTTGTTCACCGCACTGGCGATGGCACCCGACTGGTCGGGCCACGCAGTCGTCACCGGACGTGGAATTGCGTTGCTCCCAGCAGTTTGCAGGGCATCCATATACCGACCCATAACCGGGACGTTTCGTGCTTCATCAGAGTTGAAAACCGATGGCTTTGGCGGCAGGAGGCCGAGATTCTCGAACTGCCACAGCATGAAGTCCTCGGACATCTTCGCTTTCAGGACTTCGACAACCACGTCTTTCTTCTGCGAGTTCGGGTTCACCACAGAGTTCCACCCGCCGAGTGCGGATGCAGAGCCACCGGTGCCACTGAATTGAGCGTCATCAGTCGAAACACCGTACGGGAGCGGCATCACGCCGAGTTTTTCGCCGAGTTCCTCTTCGGCTCCGTTTATCGCAATCGAGTACGGCCAATTGCGGTGCATGACCGCATTGCCGTTGGTGAATGGCTTCCGTGAGGTTTCTTCGGTCCAGCCGAGGGTCGCGGCAGGGGAGATGCCACCAGTGATGTCCATCCCGTGCTTGTCGTCGTTCCCGTGGATGAACGACCGAACCATTCTGATAGCCTCGACAGCACCTTCTTCGTTGACTGTGACCGGGCGCTCGTTGACCGGCCCAAAGAGGTTTTCCGCACCGCCGAAGTACGCACCACCCCACGTCGTCATCCACTCGTTGAAGTCACAGCACGACAGACCCCCGTAGCTGTCCGCTTGGAAGGTATACCCGTACTCGACGTCGTTTTGCGCCATCACGTCGGCGGTGATTTCAGCGAACCGTTCCCAAGATATCGGTTCAGTTTGCCACCCTTCAGTGTCGTAGCCAGCGGCCTCGACGAGGTCTTTGCGATACTGTATCGTCGGGAAATCCGGGAACTCTGGGATTCCGTACAGCGTGCCATCAAGTGAACTTGCCGAGGCCACGCTCGCCGAGAAGTAGTCGTTCTTGACGGTACTGAGCGTGCTGTCGTCTAAGAGTTCTTCGAGGTTCTGAACTTGACCCCGCTGAATGAACGGAATCGTCCAGCCGGAATCCATGCTGAAGATATCGGGTTCTTCTCGCCCTGCTGACAGCCACGTCCGGTACTGATTGAGTAACTGGTCCGTCGTCGAGGGCCCGTCAACAATCTCGACGTAGATGTCTTCGGACAACCCCGCGTTCCAGAGTTGTTCTCGAATTTGGTCTTTGACCGCTGGTGGTTCGTTGGACCCGACGCCAGAATACTGCCGAACGACCGTTTGACCAGACTCTGCGTTCTCGGGCTTGTCTCCGCCTCCACTGCCGACACATCCAGCGATACCTGCCACGCCGCTCGTCGCGCCGACTGCTTTGATGAATCGTCGGCGGGTGACTGCTGACCGCCTTCGAGTGCCATTGCGATTGTCTCTCATAACTCATCTACAATTGTGACATACCTCGTAATAAAAATTCTAAATCAAGCAGTTGATTAAGATTCTGAATAATTTTAAGTACGATACTCTCTTCTGCTCTAATAGGCGGTATCAGTACTGCTCCCCGGCAAATTCAGCACCATGAATGCATTACCAATCAGTCGAAAACTGCAGACGAGTCCCCATTTTGGACTCACGTGGAATGTGACATCAACGGCATCGTACACTGATTTCGAGGATATTGAGCTACACACTTGCACCAGACCAGGTGATAGGTGATGAGCCGCACGGAGGTTCTCGAACAGCCAGACGGGTCGTGGTGGAAAGAAGCGGTCGTCTATCAAATTTACCCACGCAGTTTCAACGATAGCAACAGTGACGGTATCGGCGACATCCCCGGAATCACCGAGAAAGTAGGGTATCTCGACTCGCTAGGTATCGACGTCGTGTGGCTCTGTCCGGTGTACGATTCACCGAACCACGACAACGGCTACGACATCCGAGACTATCGGTCGATAATGAGCGAGTTCGGGACGATGGCCGACTGGGACGCCTTGCTCGACGCGCTGCATGCGCGGGGCATTCGGTTGATTATGGACCTCGTAGTCAACCACACCTCGAACGAACACGAGTGGTTCCAGCGCTCACGACAGCGTGACGGGAAATACGAGGACTACTACTACTGGCGCGATGGGTCACAAGACGAACCACCGAACAACTGGGAATCAATCTTCGGTGGGCCAGCGTGGACGTACGACGAAAAACGCGGGCAGTGGTATCTCCATCTTTTCGACGAGAACCAACCCGACCTTAACTGGCGCAATTCGGATGTCCGTGAAGACATCAAAGAGATGGTCACGTGGTGGTTGGAGAAAGGCATCGACGGGTTCCGAATGGACGCCATCAACTACATCTCGAAAGTCGAAGGTCTCCCGGATGGCGACCGAAGCGAGCGGCTCGTTGGTCACCAGCACTACGCTCACGGACCACGTATCCACGAATATCTCCAAGAGCTCTACGACGACACACTCTCGAACTACGACGTGATGACCGTCGGCGAGATGGGCGGGACGAGTATCGACCAAACAGCGGAGTATCTCGTCGAAGGTAGGAGTGGGTTGGATATGATTTTCCAGTTCAACCACCTCGGCGTCGATGACGGCCCGAACGGTCCATGGAGCCCCGACGGTTGGGGCGAGTGGGACCTCTCAGAGTTCAAGCAAATCGTCTCTCACGCGCAGGAAGAACTCGCCGCGGAGTTCTGGGACTCGATATTCCTCGGAAACCACGACGTCCCTCGAATCGTCTCTCGTTTTGGCGACGACGAAGTGTACCGCGAAGAAAGTGCAACACTCATCGCTACCTTCCTGCTGACGCTTCGAGGAACTCCCTACATATATCAGGGAGAGGAATTCGGTATGACGAACGTCGAATTCGACGCCCTCGAAGAACTCGACGACGTGATGACTATCGGAAAGGTCGAAGAGCTATTCGAGACGGGAAGCATCGACTCGTTCGAGGAGGCTCGTGGTCTCGTCAACTACTGGAGTCGGGACCATGCACGGACGCCGATGCAGTGGTCGGACGCAGCCAATTCTGGCTTTACCGACGGCGAACCGTGGTTCGATGTCAACGACAACTATCGCTTCATCAATGCTGAAGTTGCCCTCAGTAATGGAGATTCCATCTGGCACCACTATCGGTCGCTCATCGACCTTAGACACGAGATTGACACGCTCGTGTATGGCGAATACGAACTCCTACTGCCAGATAACGAACAACTGTACGCGTACACTCGAACGCTGGATGAAGAGCAATTGCTGGTGGTCCTCAACTGGTCGGACGAACCTGCGATATTCACGACTGAAATGGACGCGAGCGATGCCGAGGTACTACTCAGCAACTACGAGAACTCGCCATCTCGGCAATTGGAACGTGAGTTCCAGCCATATGAGGCAGTAATCTATCGACTCTAAGCGGGCAGAGCAAAGTGGACCAGCCTTCTGTCTATTAGTAGAGACGGTGTCTGCCCCACGTATCCCTTTGTGATGAGGGCTTTCGACCGAGCCACCGACTTACAGACAGCGGGCAGCCGCGCTGTTTCTGCCCGGTTTCGAAGACTGAGAGATGACCCGCTGACTATTTGCGACTCCACCACCTGACAACGACATGAACAGAAGGGCCACGTTACGGGTCCTCGGCGCGGCCATCGGTTCGCTCGCAGGGTGTACCGCGTCGAACGTCCGCCCACCGGTTGCAAACCAACCAGCGCCCGGAAACCCCGACCCCATCGTGGGCGCCGGATTTCCGACGACGGTCTGCAACGCGCCGGCGAATCCGGACATCGGGAGTAAGGCCATCGTCACGCCCGCGGCGGGTCCGAATTGGGATGGGCTGACCGTAGACGAGCGGTATCGGTTACGCGGCGAGGGCGAGGCGAAACTCACCGACGAGACGTTCGTCATCGGCGTCGAACGAAACGGTACGGCGCGCGCCTATCCGGTGTCGATTCTGTGGTGGCACCAAATCGTCAACGACACCCTCGACGGCGACCCCCTCATCGTCACCTACTGCCCGCTCTGTCAGACCGGGATGGTCGCACGCCGGATCGTTTCTGGGAATCCGACGACCTTCCGAAACACGGGGCAGTTTTGGCGACCACCGGACCTCTACGTCGGCGCGAGTTTGCAGGAGGGCCGGGCGTTCGCCGCGTCGCCGTATGTTGACGATGCCGAAGTGATATTCGATGGAAATCTCGTCTTGATGGACGACCTGACTGGGAGTTACTGGAGCCAGGTGCTCGCGCGCGGAATCTGTGGGCGACGAGCGGGAACACGGTTGTGGACGCTGACGCCGGACGTGATGACGTGGGGCGAGTGGCGGACAGCAAACACCAACACGGACGTGTTACTGCCGCCGCCGTTGTCGCGTACAGGGTAGCTCGGAGCGCGAACTGCTTCGTCGCTGGAGAAGGCGACGGCATCGCCGCCGACGGAAGGTCCATTGCGTGTGAAACCAAGGGCTGAGGCATGAACATCGAACGAGTCGCCGTAGACGACTCAGTCGCGCTCAGTTTTCCGCCGGCTCTGCTCGTCGAAGCCCTCTCGGACCTCGACGTTCCGGTCGAACTCGTCGATGAGACCGAGTCGTACGGTGCAGGCGACGTCGTCGCATCGTTCGGCCACCGCGACTCGTTTCTCGATGCCGACTGGGTGCACTGCGTCCGGGCGGGATACGACGAGTTCCCGGTCGGCGTCTACGAGGAGGCGGGGACGCGTCTCACCAACAGCACGGGCATCCACGGAACCGCAGTCGGCGAGACGGTCGTGGGCTACATGCTCACCTTCGCCCGACGGTTGCACGCCTACCGCGACAGTCAAACGGCCCGCGAGTGGCGACCGCCTCGCCACGAGGAACCGTTCACCCTCGCCGGAGAACGACTGTGCATCGTCGGTCTCGGCACGCTCGGGCGCGGCATCGCCGAGCGGGCGGCCGCACTCGGCATGGAAGTCGTGGGCGTCCGTCGGTCCGGAGCGTCGGTGGCGAACGTCGAGACGGTGTACACGCCCGACGACCTTTTGGAGGCGATTTCGGACGCGCGATTCGTCGCCCTCGCCACGCCATTGACCCCCGAGACGGAGGGAATGGTCGGGAAGGCGGAGTTCGAAGCGATGCGCGAGGACGCCTATCTCATCAACGTCGCACGGGGGCCAGTCGTCGCGGAGTCGGCGCTCATCGACGCACTCGAAGCCGAGTCGGTCGCGGGCGCGGCACTGGACGTGTTCGACGAGGAACCGCTTCCGGCGGAATCGCCGCTGTGGGAGTTCGAGACTGCCCTCGTCTCTCCGCATTCGAGCGCCGCGACGAACCAGCATCACGAGCGGATTGCTGGGCTCGTCCGTGAGAACGTGGCAAATTTGGAAGCCGGTACAGCACTCCGGAATCGCGTGATTTGACCCGAGGTGCGGGCGCTCAGAGGAACTTGAACAGGTCGTCGCGCTGCTGGTCGTGCAGGTGCGTTCGAAGCGCCTCGGTGAGATTCGAGATGTCGCCGCGTTTGGCCGTTATCGGAGCGATGGTCTCTCGCCACTGCTTCCACGGTGGGAACAGGCCGAGACGGTCACACAGGTCGTTGAGACGTTCGTCTCTGTCACCTACTTTGTCCATCTTGTTGACGGCGACGACGGTGGGGATGTCGAGTTCGTCGAGGAAGTAGAACATCTCCACGTCGTGGGGGATGGAGTCTTCGGTGGTGTGGCGGTCGATGATGTCGATGACGCTCTTGCCATCGACGACGAGGACGGCCGCGAGGATGTCGTCGGCGTTCTCCTCGATGTACCGGACGATGTCGGTCTGGATGGCGTCTTGGGTGTGCGATTCGACGCCGGACATGAACCCGAATCCCGGCAGGTCGGTGAACATGAAGCTCTCGGGTGCCCAGTCGAAGTGATTGGGCGAGCGAGTCACACCGGGTTTCTTGCCAGTCGTGAACTTCGTGTGGCCGGTGAGTTCTCGCATCAACGTGGACTTTCCGACGTTCGACCGCCCGACGAGGACGATTTCGTCGCGGTCCGGTCGGTCTTCGAACATACGCGGGGTTCGGGGCGACGACAGATAAGCGGGGCGAAACTGACGGAAAACGAACTGAGATGGAAGCGGATGGAAGACGAAGGCGGACGGGAGATGAAAATCGGGGAGTTGGCTGGTTTAGGCGCTCCAGACCCGGGACTCAGTCGCTCGGCAGTTGGTCTGTGTTGTCGAGCAAGAGCTGTAACATGGGTTCGATTTCGTGGAAGCGCGGGCCGCGTTCGAGCGCCCACGTCTCACGATTCCAGTAGATGTAGCCCGCCGTGTCGAGTTTGGGCAGGTGGATGTGATACAGTTCCGTTCTGAGTTGTTGTGGATGTTTCCTGCTCCCATTCAGGTCCCGAACCATCCAATCGATTCCTTCTGTGGGACCGAGGAGGACCGCGAGCAGAATCTGTCTCCGGTAGCCATTTGCGAGGCAGGAAAACGTCTCATCGAGACGCACAGAGGGAATCATCTCCATCGTCGCGGCCCCCTGCGGGATTCGAATCGCCTCATCAGTTGCTCGAAAGACGCCGAAGTCGAGCACCGAGGCAGACTCGAACCGCTCGCCCGCGACCGTGAACGGCCGGTTGCCACCACCGTCAACCGACGCTGAATTCGTTGCGAGGTCATCGAGACGGACGCACGCACTGGCATCGGTGCGACGTCTCTCTGGGCCGAAGTTGTTGTTCGATGGCTGTGGGCAGTCACAACGATTCCCTCGCTATTAGTAGCTAGCAGAGGAACCTTGCCGTTCTGCTTTCACACTACTGCTATTCAAAAGCAAATGGCGCACGTGGCTAGCAAATGACACGGCAATTCATTACAGCGGACGACCAACGCTAGGCGAAGGATGGCCGTCATAATCGAATTAACAGTTGATGCCGCCGATTTCGACCTCGGGCAGGTGACAGCGTACGGCGAAAAGGTCGCCATCGAGTTAGAACGGGTCGTTCCAACTGGGGGCGAGGTCATGCCATTCTTTTGGGTGTCTGGTATCGACTTCGACGAGTTTGAACAGACGGTCCGCGCACGCGAACTCGTCGAAGACCTGACACCAATCGCACACATCGGCGACCGTGTGCTCTACCACGTCTCGTGGGGGAGTTCGGTGTCGAGTCTCACCCGTATCCTCATCGAAAGCGAATCGACGATTCTCGAAGCGACGGGGACGACACCGTGGATGTTCCGACTCCGGTTTTCGGACCACACCAACGTCCGAAAGTTCTACTCGCAGTGCCAAGACTCGGGCATCGATATCCACGTCAACCGCGTCTACACGCTCACCGACGAGGACACGAACGTCTATCAGTTCAACATCACGAGCCACCAGCACGAGGCGCTCGTCGCCGCTATCTCGGAGGGGTACTTCAAGGTCCCGCGTGGGACGACGCTCCGAGAAGTCGCCGACCAACTCGAAATCAGTCCGCAGGCCGCCTCAGAGCGGGTCCGTCGTGGGGCCGACAAAGTGCTCCGAAGCGTCCTTCTGAGTGGGTCTGCGATGCATTATTCCGACTGAAGTTCGTCAAACCGACCTGACGAACCGAACCGTCTCGACCGAGGTGCCGTCGTGTGAGCGGCGCGTCGCCACGTCGAATCCGTGCTCCGAGTAGAACGACAGTGCCGAGTCGTCGCCATCGACACAGGAGGCCCACTGCTCGCGTGCGCCATCGACGACCTGTTGTGCGGTCATCGTCTGGAGCAACGCGGTTCGCGCACCCGAACCGAACCACTCGGGATGGACGAACAGCGAGTACACCTCACCGGCGGCCGAATCGGTCATTCCGCCACCGCCCGCTGCGACGATTTCGTCGTCTTCGACGGCGACGACCCACCCGTGCCAGTCGTCCGGGAACCGGACCTCTTTGCGAATCGTGCGCTCGTCGAAGCGGTCGGCGACCACTGCCTCGACGGGGTCCGCTCCGATATCGTGTTCTGACACCCCCTGCCAGTGTTCGGTGCAAATGGTGGCGATAGCAGGTACGTCCGTCTCTCGGGCAGTACGCACGAACATACATGAACATTTGTGAAAGTTCGGTAAAATCGTTTCGTGTGGGACGACCACAGCACAGTAGTTCGCCCGCAGCGAGTGCCGGATATGGAGAAACAAGCCATCCGGGAGCGCGTGTGGGACGCCCTCGAATCGTCGGGCGAGGCGCGCTTTCCGTTCCCGCCTCACGGCCGGATTCCGAACTTCGCCGACGCGCGAGTCGCCGCCGACCGCCTCGCCGAGACGCCCGAGTGGGAGTCGGCGACCACAATCAAAGCGAATCCTGATGCCCCCCAGCTCCCCATTCGACGGCGGGCGCTCCGAGAGGGGAAGACGGTCTACATGGCAGTCCCTCGCCTCCGCGACGAGAACTGTTTCTACGAACTCGACCCCGCGGCACTCGACGACGACGAACTCGACAGCGCACCGACTGTCTCGCACGTCGCCACCTACGCCGAGCAGGTCGGCCCGGACCGACTGCCCGACATCGACCTCGTCGTCTCCGGGTCTGTCGCCGTCACCGAGCGAGGCGCGCGAATCGGAAAAGGCGAGGGCTTTAGCGACCTCGAATACGCAATTCTCGACGGTATCGGTGCCGTCTCCGACGAGACGACGATAGCGACGACGGTCCACGAGTTGCAAGTGTGCGACGACGCACCCGACCCCGACGCGCACGACGTACCGATGGACCTCGTCGTCACCCCCGAACGAACGGTTCGAACAGAGACGCCGTATTCCCGGCCCCACGGCATCGACTGGGACGTGCTGTCGGACGAACAGGTCGAAGAGATGCCCGTCCTCCAGCGACTCTCCGAGACGCGAACCCAGTAGCCCGGGTTTATTTCACACGGGCGAGAGACCACTCTCTGTGCGACTCGTCCAGGTGTTGGTGCCCACCGGCAAGCGAAACGCCGTCGTAGAGACACTCGAAGCCGAGGGTATCGACTACGCAATCTCCGAAGAGACCTCGGGTCGCGGCTTCGCCGCCGTCGTGACGTTCCCGCTCCCAAAGGTGGCCGTCGAACCCGTCTTAGAACACTTGCGAGAGGCTGGTATCGAGCGCGACGCCTACACCGTCGTGACGAACGCCGAGACGGTCGTCTCCAAACGATTCGACGAGTTACAGGAGAAGTACGACGAGTCGGACCGAAACGGCGACCGAATCGCCCGCGAGGAGTTGGCCTCGGCCGCCGACGACCTCGCGCCGTCGATGCGGACGTTCCTCACGATGACGATAATCTCGGTGCTCGTCGCCACCGCAGGACTCCTCCTCGATTCGCCCGCCGTCGTCGTGGGGTCGATGGTCATCGCGCCGCTCATGGGTCCGGCGATGGCCGCCAGCGTCGGCACCGTCGTTGACGACGACAAACTGTTCGTCCGCGGCGTCAAACTGCAGGCCACCGGTGGGTTCGTCGCCGTCTCGGCCGCGACTCTGTTCGCGCTCTTGCTCAAGACGACCGGAGCGGTGCCGTTGTCGGGGGCAGAAGTGTTCGCCATCCCCGAAATCAGCGAGCGACTCTCTCCCGACGTGCTCGCGCTCGTTATCGCCCTCGGCGCGGGTGCCGCGGGCGCGCTGTCGCTCTCGTCCGGAGTCTCGACGGCGCTCGTCGGCGTCATGATCGCCGCGGCGCTGGTGCCGCCGACGGCCGTCGTCGGCATCGGTCTCGCGTGGGGGTCACCCGAGTCCGTCGTCGGGTCGGCGATTCTCGTCCTCGTCAACTTCCTGTCTATCAACTTCGTCGCCATCGCCGTCCTCTGGCAACAGGGCTACCGCCCGGAGCGCTTGTTTCGACGGTCGAACGCGCAGCGGACGACGCTCATTCGGATTACCGCACTCGGGGTCGGCCTGCTCGTCCTCTCGTCGTTCCTCGGCGCGGTGACCTACTCGACCTACCAGAACGCCGGGTTTCAGGCGGACGCACAGGATGTCGTGAGCGACGCGCTCGCCGAGGAGAACGCGCGGTTGCTCTCGATGGACGTGACCTACGGCACCGGCCCGTTGCAGGAACCGGCCGAAGTCGTCGTGACTATCGGCTACGACCCGTGGACCGACCCGCCGCGGGTGACCGACGAGTTGCGAACCAAAATCAACGAGGTTGCGCCGCGCTCGATGACGCCGTGGGACGACGACGAAATCGAGGTCGAAGTGCGGTACGTCGCCGTCTCGACGTGAGAGACGGAACGCCGTAGAGAGCGGCACGAAGGGTACAATCGCTCTTTGTCTCTACACTGTGTTGATTATCTCATCCGTCGTTGACTGTAGCATGAAACGACAGTTCATCGCACCGCTCCTTCTCGCAGGGCTGGTTCTCATGGCGGGATGCCTCTCCGCACCCCTCCAGAGCACGCCCGGCGCGAGCACCGACGGCGACACCACCCCGACTATCACCACCTCCGGCGTCGGCGAAGTCACGACCGAGGCCGACCTCGCGGTCATCTATCTCAGCGTGACCGCCACCGCTGAATCCGCGGACGACGCCCGCGGGATGGTCGCCGAAGACGTCGCCGCCGTTCGCTCGGCACTCACCGACGCGGGCGTCGCTGACGAAGACATTCAGACGACCGGCTTCAACATCTGGCCCGAGTACCGCTACGGCGAACGCCAGGAACTCGTCGGCTACCGCGCCACCCACACGATGAAAGTCGAAGTCGCCCCCGACCAGGCCGGTGAGGTCATCGACCTCGCCGTCGGCGCAGGCTCGACCAGCACCGCTGGCGAGCAGTTCACCCGCGCGATTCAGGTCCAGAACGTCCAGTTCACGCTGACCGAGGAACGCCGCGACGAACTCCGCTCGGAAGCCCTGCAGAACGCCGTTGCGAACGCCCGCGCTGACGCCGACAGCATCGCCGACGCGGCGAACGTCCAAATCACGGGCGTCCAGCAGGCATCGACCGCCAACGGCTACGCTCCTTCGCCGTACTACCAAGTCGAGTTCGCCGAGGACGCCGCCGCTCGGAGCGGCGGTGCACCGACCGAACTCTCACCCGGTCCCGTGACGGTTCGCGCAACCGTCAACATGGTGTACACTATCGAGTGAACCGCGGCCGACACGGCGAACGGTCGCTCAACACCCACTGAACTCGAACCGCGCGCCGCCGTTGACGCTGGCCGATACGTCGATAGACCAACCGTGGGCGGACGCGATTTCGCGGACGATGCTCAGACCAAGACCGGTCCCCTCGGTGGAGGTCGTATAGCCCGCATCGAACAGGTTTTCGCGGTCGCCCTCCGGAATCCCAGTCCCGTCGTCGGCGACACAGAACCCGTGGTCGGTGTCTGAGACGGTGATGGTCACCTCGTCACCGCCGTGCTGAATCGCGTTTCGAAAGAGGTTCTCGAAGAGTTGTTGAAGCCGAGTGAAGTCCGCTTCGACGATGCGCTCTGTCGAGACGTCGATATCTGCGTCCTCTCTCGCCACGTTGTTCCACGTTCGTTCGACGACGTCGGCGAGTTCGATTCGCTCTCTACTTCCGATTTCGTTGCCGTTGCGTGCCAGCGTCAGCAGGTCGTCGATGAGTATCGAAATTCGGTCGTGGGCGCGCTCGACGGCGTGGAGGTGGTCACACTCGTACGACTCCATCGCCAGTTCGAGGTGCCCCGTCGCAACCGCCAGCGGGCTTTGTAAGTCGTGGCTCACGACGCTCGCAAACTCGTCGAGCAAGTCTCGCTCGTTGCGGAGGTTCTCGACGCGACTCACCCGGTCGGTGATATCCCGAAGAACGCCCGCAGTCCCTCGGAATTCCTCCTCGAATGGGAGGAGTGACATGTGATTTTCACAGAGGACCTCGTCACCGCTTGCGGTCTCGAGCGCCAACTCGAACTTGCCGTGTTCCGCATCGGACGACAGGAGGTGCTTGACGAGTCGTTCTCCCTCTTCGACGTTGTTCACTCCCATGACTTTCGAGACGTGCGAGCCGAGAATCGACTCCTCGTCGTACCCCATCAACTCGACGAACGCGGTGTTGACGCTGGTGAAGCGCCCGAATTTGTCCAGCGTGTAAATCGGGTCGCCGGAGGCTTCGACCATCGTCTCGTAGCGCTCCAATCGGCGCTTGTCGGCCCGCATCTCGGTGATGTCTCTGGCGAATCCGACGATGCGGCGCACCTCACCGTCTTCGTCGAACACGGGTTGTCCCTGAACCCACACCCGTCGTGAGAACTCCTCTTCGGCGTTGACGCGATATTCGGTGTCGGTCGGTTCGCCGCTGGCGAGTCGGGCCATCGCCTCGCGTACCTTGTCTCGGTCGTTGGGATGTATTCCCTCCATGAAGGACTCAGAGTTGGCGTAGAGTTCGGAGATTTCTCGCCCCCAGACCTCCTGGTACGGCGAGTTGATGAAGAGGAGTTCGGACCAGTCGCCGGTGAACATCCAGAGGATATCGTTCGTGTTCTCGGCGAGCAATTGGAGTTGGCGCTCGGTCTCTGCGGCCCGCTGGGTCGCACGGTACTGTTCGACGACGTTGACGATACGGTTTGCCAGAATTTCGTACTGGCTCGTCCCAGAGTCCTTTTGCAGATAGTCGGTCACGCCGGCGGTGATAGCCTTGCTTGCGACTTCCTCCGACCCCTTTCCGGTAAAGAGAATAAACGGAATCGAAGGGAACGACTGTCGAACCCCCTTGAGGAACTCGATTCCGTCGGTATCGGGCATCTCGTAGTCCGAAACGATACAGTGAAACACCTCGTCTTGCAGTCGCTCCAGCCCCTCAGTAGCCGTCGAAACGGCTTCGACGTCGAGGACGGCGTCCTCGCGTTCCAGAAACGTCGCAGTCAGTTCTGCGAACGCCGGGTCGTCGTCCAGATGGAGGACCCGTATCTCGTCGAGCACCATCAGCCTACCCGACGGTGGTGGTAGAATAATACATAAACGTTTCTTCCCAATTATTGCTGGCGAATCCCAAGCCGGAGTGGTCGCCAAAAGAACAATCGAGGAGGGTTCTGACAGATACCTCAGCAAATGCCGAATCCACGAGTGGGGGTGCCGACCCGGTTACTCGTTCCGCGACGGCGGCAAGTCCGTCTCGAATTCGACGGCGTCGGCGAGTGCATCGAGCACTTCCTCGACGTTCTCGCCCGTCTCGACGCTCATATAGAGGTCGGCCTCTACGTCGGTCGAGCGGTCGCTCTTGTTACAGACCGTGATGACCGGAATGTCGCGCTGTTCGAAGCGAGCCTTGACGGCGTCCCGGAGTTCGAGTTGCGCGTCGATTGGGTAGCCGCACTCCCCGCTCGCGTCCACGACGAACAGGACGCCGTCGGCGAGGTGTTCGATCGCGCTGACGGCCTGCTTCTCGATGTCGTTGCGCTCGTCTTCGGGTCGGTCGAGCAGCCCCGGCGTGTCGATAATCTGGTAGCGAATCCGGTCGCGCTCGAAGTGGCCAATTTGGACGCCCTTCGTCGTGAACGGATAGCGAGCGATTTCGTTCGAGGCGCGGGTCACGTCGTTGACGAACGACGACTTGCCGACGTTCGGGTAGCCGGCGACGACGAGTGCGGGTTCGTCGGGGCGAATATCAGGGAGGTCCTTGAGCGCGTCGCGGGCGGCACCGATTTCGAGCAGGTCGTCTTCGACCTGTTCGACGATGTTCGCCATGCGGGCAAAGGCCTGCTTTCGGTGTTTTCGCGCGGTGTCGGCGTCCGTGCGGCGGAGCTTCGACTGGTACTCGCGGGCGACGTTGTCGATGGTCCGCGAGGCCCACATCACCTGCGAGAGGGCCTGTCGAAGCGAGTCCACGTCCACGATGGCGTCGGCGAGTTCGTAGTAGAACGGGTCTACGAGTTCGAAGTCGGGCCACTCGACGACGACGTTTTCGAGGTTGTCCGAGAGGATGTTCGACGCCGTCTGGAGCATCGACTGCTGAGCCTCCAGTTTGTCCTGTTTCGCTCGCCCCGAGCGCGCGGCCCGCGAGAAGGCCTTGTCGATGAGTTCGTCCGACCGGGGCGTGGTCGGGAGAGACTCGAAAATCATTGTACACGGATACTCGACCGAACCGTAAAAGCCCGTTCGTTTGGTTCTCGGCGTTTCGTGCCCCGGTTTACCACGGTTCCGCTTCGCCACGACACGGTCCCGCTTCGCCACGAAACTCATACGTCGCGGCGACGTACGACGGGTATGGTAGATTGGAAAGCAGTCGCTGTCGGCTTCGTCGTCATCGTCGTCGCCGGTATCGTCGGGTTCTCGGTGCCCATCTTAGGCCACGCCGTCGCCGGACTCGTCGGTGGATTCGCGGCGGGCTATCTCGCCGGTGGCTCGCTCGAAAACGGTGCGTGGAACGGTCTCATCGCCGGGTCGATTTCGGGCGTCATCGTGACGCTCATCGCCGCGCTCATCGGCGGCGCACTCGGTCTCGCTGCCGGCCCACTCGGGAGCCTCGTCGGCGGGTTCGGCGTGCTCGCTATCGGCATCTTCCTGACTCTCATTTTCGCGCTCGACAGCGCGCTTGGGGGTGCGGTTGGGGCGTGGGCGAAAGCGTGAACGTGACGGTTTGGTGGAGTGCTGTTCTCGGTTAGTGATAGTTTGTGAAGGGCACGCCGAATACGGCGTGCATAGTTCGGTGGGAACGGTTCCTAAGCGGGGTGCTCGGCCAGTGCGTCCACCAGGACACGGCAGTAATCGGGGATGTCCTCGACGACGCGTCCCCAGACGATGTTGCCGTCGCGGAACGCCGGTTTATCGACCCAGGTCGCGCCGGCGTTTATCAGGTCGTCCTTGATGCCCAGCGAACCCGTCGCGTTCGAGCCTTCGACGATGCCGGCGGAGATGCCGACCAGCCCGGCGTGACAGATCAACCCGACGATTTTGTCGTCCTCGTAGACGTCCCGGACGAGGTCGAGCACCGACTGGTCGCGGCGAATCTTGTCTGGCGTCCAGCCGCCGGGGACGAGGACCGCGTCTACCGCCGCCGGGTCGATCTCCTCGGCCGCGAGTTCGGTCTCGGCGGTGAGTCCACCGCTCTTTCCCGTGTACTCCACACCGGCGTCCATGCCGACGACGTCGATCTGTGCCCCTTCCTCTTTCATGCGCATGTAGACGGCCCAGAACTCCAGGTCCTCGAAACCGGGTCCGACCAACATGGCGATTCGTTTGTCTTCCAGTTTCATGTCGGATCACCGTTGGGAGTAGAACCAGACGCGCCGGACGTGCACCGCCCACGTCGGCCCCGTCCGGTCGATGCCCAACCGTACGTCGGAATAGGCCGCATTTCGGCATAGTCTTTTTTCAGCCTGACGAGAGAATACGCCGGCGCTGTCACGCTTTCGTCTCGTAGCTACGGACCGATGAATGGCCGTTTGCTGAACACAGCCGCTCCACTCGGCACGACGTACCCGTCAAAATAAGAGAATTCCAACAGCGCCAGAAGGAATTCCAACAACGCCAGCAGACCGTACTTCACTCCGCGCGGTCCAGATACTCCTGTTGAATCTCGATAATCTCGGTCGAATCCTCGCACTCCGAGTAGCGCCGCAGCGGTTCCTCGTTGAGTTCGAGGAAGGTGTGGCCCCAGTTGAATTTGGACAGGATTTCCTCTGCGTGCTCCTTCGCGCCGAAGATCACCAGCGCCGCGGCCAGCGCCTCCACGGTCGTGAGTTGCATCGGCCGTCCGAAATTCACGGGGTTGGCGGCGACGAGATACGGGAGCGCCCGGTGCTCGCCGGGAAGCGAGAACATGGCTTCGCCCGCCGATTCCCACGAGCAGTCGAGGGCGACGAGCGCCCCCGAATCCTTGTCGGCGGGCGAGAGCGCCTTCTCCGCGTGGGGGTTGAGGACGACGCCGTAGGGTGTCGCACGGTCCGACCGGTGGAGCGCCGCGAGGTCGAATCGGTCGAGTTTCTTCGCGGTACACTTTTTCGGGTCGTCGTCGCCCTCGTATCGAACGTGCAGGTCCACGGCCGAGATATGGGTGTCCGAGCAAAAAGCGTCCCGAACGGTGGGCACGAGATTCTTGGCGCTTCGGTTCGCAGTCCGTGTGTGGACTCCGAGTTGACCGACCTCGCTCGACGCTACTACGAGGCAATCGACGACAAGCGGTACGACGACTTGCGCGCCGTACTCGCACCCGAGTTCGTCCAGTATCGCGGCGACATGACCTTGGACGGGCGCGACGAGTTCGTCTCGTTCATGCGCGAGGACCGCCCGAACAAAGAGACGAGTCACGTCCTCGACGGAATCGAGACGACGAGTGGAACCAAAGGCGACGAAGGCGAGACCGAAGTCGTCGTCGAAGGGCGCTTGCTCGATGCCGATGGAGAGGTGATGTTCGGCTTTCGGGACCGGTTCCGAGTCGAACACGGTCAGCTTGCGGAGTTGAAGACGGTCGCGCGGCCGGTCGAGAACTGAGAAAAACGAAGTCGAGAGTTATTCTTTCTTGCCAGCGCCGACGGCGGCCTCGCCGACCGGTTCGTGGCCCTCGATGACTTCCAGACCGCCCATGTACGGCTGGAGGACTTCGGGTACGTCCACCGTACCGTCCTCGTTCTGGTAGTATTCGAGGAGGGCGACCATGATGCGACCCACGGCGGTGCCCGACGCGTTGAGCGTGTGGAGGTACTCGGCCGACTCGTGGCGCTCGGGGCGGTAGCGAAGGCCGGCGCGGCGGGCCTGGAAGTCCTCGAAGTTCGAGGCCGACGAGACTTCGAGCCACCGGCCACCTTGCTCTGGCGCGTTGTCCGACTCGGTGCCGGGTGCCCAGACTTCGAGGTCGTACGTCTTCGCCGAGGCGAACGTCAGGTCGCCCGTGCAGAGCGAGAGAACGCGGTACGGGAGTCCGAGTCGGTCGAGGACTTCGGCGGCCTCGTCGAGGAGCGCTTCGAGGCGGTCGTAGCTGTCTTCGGGTTCGACGAAGTTGACGAGTTCGACCTTGTTGAACTGGTGGACGCGGACGATGCCGCGGGTTTCGGTGCCGTGTTCGCCCGCTTCGCGGCGGAAGTTCGGCGTGTACGCCTGATGCTTGAGCGGCAGGTCCTCTTTGAGGAGGATGTCGTCGGCGTACATGTTCGTGACCGGCACTTCGGCGGTGGGACAGAGCCACAGGTCGTCGTCCTCGTAGCCCTCGGTCTCCGAGCCACCGATTCGGTAGGCGTCTTCCGCGAACTTCGGGAGTTGGCCGGTGCCGACCATCGAGGTGGTCTTGACGGGGACCGGCGGGAAGATATCGACGTAGTCCTGTTCGCGGTGCACGTCGAGCATGAACTGAATCAGGGCGTGTTCGAGCATCGCGCCCTCGCCTTTCAGGAAGTAGAAGCCCGACCCCGTGGTCTTCGCGCCGCGTGCCTCGTCGATGATGTCGAGGCGCTCGCCGAGTTCGTAGTGGGGCGTGACCTCGTCGGGGAGTTCCCGCAGGTCGTCGAAGCCGACGCGTCGGACCTCCTCGTTGTCCGATTCGTCAGCGCCGACCGGGACCGACTCGTTCGGGATGTTGGGGAGTTCGAGCAGGCGCTCGTCGAGTTCCGCTTCGAGTTGGTCGGCGCGGGTTTCGAGTTCCTGTAACTCCTCTTTGAGTTCGCTCGACCGGTCGATAGCGGCCTGCGCTTCCTCGTCTTTGCCCTCCTGCTTCAGGGTTCCAATCTTCTGGCTGACCTCGTTGCGCTCGTGGCGCAGGTCGTCGCCCGTCGCCTTCAGCGAGCGCCACTCGTCGTAGACGTCGATGAGATGGTCGAGGTCCACGTCGGCACCGCGCGCATCCAGCGCGTCACGGAGTCGCTCCGGTTCGTCGCGGAGCAGTTTCCTGTCAATCATTGCTCCGTGCTACAAGGGAAAGCGGGAAAATCGTATCGCATCGCCCCGTCGATTCGAATCCGACCGAACGCTTTTGTCGTCGGCAAACCGCCGTCTACCATGGCGATTGGCGACGTCGAACGTCTTCCGGGGAGCACGGACATCTACTACGTGGATACGGGCATGTACGAGGTCGAAAAGTACGGCTCGGTCTACCTCATCGACGCCGAGAGACCGGCGCTCATCGACACCGGCATCGCGGCCGACCGCGAGCACGTCTTCGGCATGCTCGACGAAGTCGGCATCGACGACCTGGCGTACATCCTGCCGACGCACATCCACCTCGACCACGCCGGCGGGGCGGGCTATCTCGCGGAGGAGTTCCCCGACGCGACGGTCATGGTCCACGAAATCGGTGCGCCGCACCTCGTTGACCCGACGCGACTCGTCGAAGGAACGAAGGCCGCCGTCGAGGACCAGTGGCGGTTCTACGACGAACCCATCCCAATCGACGAATCGCGTATCGAGTCACTCACCGGCGGCGAGGAGATCGACCTCGGCGACCGAACGCTCTCGGTCCACCACGCCCCCGGCCACGCCCCGCATCAGGTGATGTACCACGACGACGGCGACGACGTGCTGTTCGTCGGCGACGCGATGGGTATCTGGGAACCGAAGACCGAGACGATTCGACAGACCTCACCGCCTTCGCAGTTCCACTTGCAGAAGGCACTCGACGACGTGCGAACCGTCGAGGAAATCGACCCCGAGGTGGTCTGTTTCGGTCACTTCGGGCCGAAGGAGTACACCGAGGAAGTCGCGGCCGAGTACAAACGCGTCCTCGTGGAGTGGGTCGAAGCGATTCGCCAGAAGCGCGAGGAACTCGGTGGCGACGACGAGGCCGTCATCCAGCACTTCGTCGAGCACACGAACATGGACGAGGTCTGGGGGTCGAGAAAGGCCAGCGACGAGGAGCGTCTGAACACCCGCGGCGTCCTCGGCTATCTGGACTACATCTCGCGCGACGAGTAGTCAGGAACTCGAATCGGCACTCGAATCGCGTTCTGTCCCCCGAATTCTCCATTTGAACCTTCCCAACGTACATAGTTTTAAATGTTGAATTAGAACTAACAGGTCATGGATTGGCGGGACGCGGAGGCGACGTTCGAAGACCCGGTTCTCGAACGAACGACGCTTCCACAGATGTTCGAACAGAGCGCAGACCGAAACGCCGAGCGAAGTGCACAGCGATACAAAGGGGGAATCTACGACCGCTCGCTCGTCAGTGCGGGCATCCTGCCCGCCGCACCGAGTGGGGACTACGCCGAGATTACGTACGAACAGATGCAGCGTATCGTCCGTAACCTCGCCGCTGGCTTCCGCGACCTCGGCGTGGGTGCCGGCGACCGCGTGGGAATCTTCGCCCACACGCGCATGGAATGGGCACAGACCGATTTCGCCCTGCTCGCCGCCGGCGGGGTCGTCACGACCGTCTACACGTCGTCGTCGGAACGACAGGTGCAGTATCTTCTCTCCGACCCCGACGCCAGTGGGGTCGTCGTCGAGAATCAGGAACTGCTGGACCGAACCGTCGCGGTCGAAGGCGACCTCGACCTCGAATTCATCGTCGTGATGGACGACTACGAGGGCTACGACGACCGCGACGACGTTCTGAGTCTGGGCGAACTCCACGAACGCGGGAAGGAAATCTTCGACCTCGACACCTACGAGTCGTGGCTCGAATCGCGCGACGTGGACGACCTCGCCAGCCTCATCTACACGTCCGGGACGACGGGCCAACCGAAGGGCGTCCAACTCACGCACTGGAACTTCCGGTCGAACGTGAACGAGAGCTATCGACGCTTCGGCCCGCGCCCCGACAAGACCGGCGTGCCAATCATCGACCACGATACGGTGGCGCTGTCGTTCCTGCCGCTCGCACACGTCTTCGAGCGTATGGCAGGCCACTTCATGATGTTCGCCGCGGGCGCGACGGTCGCCTACGCGGAGAGTCCGGACACGCTCCGAGAGGACTTCCAACTCGTTCGACCGACCTCCTGTACGAGCGTCCCGCGGGTCTACGAGAAACTCTACGACGCGATTCGAACGCAGGCGAGCGAATCACCGGTGAAAAAGCGAATCTTCCAGTGGGCCGTCGGCGTCGGCCAAGCGTATCACACGACCGATTCGCCGGGCGTCCTGCTCGAAGCGAAGCGCGCAGTCGCCGACCGCCTCGTCTTCCAACAAGTTCGTGAGGCAATCGGCGGGAACATCGAGTTCTTCCTCAGCGGTGGCGGCAGTCTCTCGGCCGAGTTGTGCGCGCTCTATCACGGGATGGACCTGCCGATTTTGGAGGGGTACGGCCTGACCGAAACCTCCCCGGTCATCTCCGTGAACCCACCCGAAGAACCGAAGGTCGGGACGATTGGCTACCCGCTCCGCGACGTGGAACTCGAACTCGATACGACCGTCGTCGGCGACGAACTCGGCGCGGCGGGCGGCGACGTGGGCGAACTCCTCGTTCGTGGCCCGAACGTGACACAGGGGTACTGGAACAGACCCGACGAGACGGAGGCCGCGTTCGTCACGGACGACGAGGGAACGCGCTGGTTCCGAACCGGCGACGTGGTGGAACTCCGGCCCGACGGCTACATCACCTTCCGCGAGCGTGCGAAGCAGATTCTCGTCCTCTCGACGGGTAAGAACGTCGCACCCGGTCCCATCGAGGACGCCTACGCCTCGTCGGAGGTCGTCGAGCAGTGTATGGTGCTCGGCGACGGACGGCGCTTCATCTCGGCGCTCATCGTCCCGAGTTTCGAGGGCATCCGCTCGTGGGCCGAGAGCGAGGGAATCGACCTCCCGGACGAACCGAAAGCGATCTGCCGCGACGAACGCGTCCGCGAGCGAATTCAGGCAGAGATCGACCGTGCGAACGAGAACTTCGAGTCCTACGAGCAGATCAAACAGTTCCGCCTCCTGCCCGAGGAGTTCAACGAGAACAACGACCTGATGACGCCGACGATGAAGAAGAAACGCCGGAACATCCTCGACCGCTACGCCGACGAGGTGAACCTCATCTACGACGAAGAGGCGGCCGCCGAGAAAGAGCGAACTCGCGGCGGCGCTGCGGCCCCGCAGTAGAAGCGTGTATGAGACCCCTTTCGAGGGAGCGAACCACGGATTCCTCTCGTACGGGACCCGCGTCCGAAGTGTCTGCTTTTATCTTCTATGGACTCATGGCCAGAAACAATGGAGGCGAGATAAGTGGCCGCCGCTGGAGGAGCGAACCTCATCCCGCTCGTGGCTGCGATTATCGGCATCGGCGTCATCGCGCAGGTGCTCTCGGACCGATTCCAGGTCCCGAGCGTCGTATTTCTCATCGCGTTCGGGATTCTTCTCGGACCGGAAGTTCTCGGTGTCATCTCACCGGACTCGTTCGGGAACGCACTACAGGCAATCGTCGGTCTCTCGGTGGCGATTATCGTGTTCGAGGGTGCGTTCCACCTGCGTATTGGAAAGCTTCGGGAAGCACCGGCGGCGACGCTCCGACTCGTAACCGTCGGGGCGGTCATCGCCTTCGTCGGAACGGGTATCGCCGTCCACTTCGCACTCGGCGCGTCGTGGGCGGTGTCGTTCCTCGTCGGCGCACTGCTCGTCGCCACGGGACCGACCGTCATCGCACCGATTCTCGAAGTCGTCCCCGTACGTGACCGCGTCGGGGCCGCCCTCGACACGGAAGGTATCGTCAACGACGTGACCGCGGCAATCGTCGCCGTCGTCATCTTCGAGGCCATCCTCGAAGGCGTCAGCAGTCCCAACGCGCTCGTGACGCTGTTCGCCGAACGCCTCGGCGTCGGCGTCATCGTTGGCGCAATCGTCGCCGGGTTCCTGTACTACTCGCTCCGGTACGTTGACCTCTCACCCGGCAACGCGCCGCAGAACGCCCGCTTACTCGTTCTCGCCGGGGCACTCGTGGCGTACGGAGCGGCCGACTTCATCGCCGCCGAAGCGGGTGTCGCCGCCGTCGCAACCGCCGGGATTCTCCTCGGCAACGCCGACGTTCCCTACGAAGAGGAGATTTCGGCGTTCAAAGGCGACATCACGTTGCTCGTCCTCTCCTTCGTCTTCATCGCCCTCGCGGCGCTGTTGGACTTCGAGAACCTCCTCGCGCTCGGCGCTGGCGGTCTGTTGGTCGTCGCCGCCGTCGCGCTGGTCATCCGCCCGCTGCTCGTGTTCATCTCGACGCGCGGCGACCGCTTTACTCGCGGTGAGAAACTCTTCATGAGCTTCGTCGGCCCGCGCGGGATTATCCCCGCCTCGGTTGCGACGTTGTTCGCCATCGCGTTCCGCGAGCGCGCCTCGGAACTCGCCGCCGAAGGTCTCACGCAGCAAGCCGCCGCCCTCAATCAGAGCGCCTCGATAGTCGTCGGAACGGTGTTCCTCGTCATCCTCATCACCGTCGTCTTCGAGGCCGGTCTCGCCCGCAGAATAGCAGAATACCTCGACGTCATCCCCATGCGTGTACTCATCATCGGAGGCGGAAAGGTGGGCCGAACGCTCGCCGAACGCCTCGCCGACCGCGGAGAAAACGTGGTCCTCATCGAGCAGGACCAAGAAGTCGTACAGACAGCCAGAAATCAAGGGTTCACCGTCCACCACGGCGACGGCACCGACACGGACGTACTCAGGTCCGCCGGGGCCGCGAACGCGAAAGTCGTCGTCGCCGCCACCGGTGACGACGACGTGAACCTCCTCGTGGCGCAACTCGCCAGTTCGAAGTTCGACCCCGAGAGCGTCCTCGCGCGGGCGAACAACCCCGACAACGTGGACGCCTTCGAGGACCTCGGTGTCCGCACCATCTCCTCGACTATCGCCACCGCACAGGCGATGGACAACTACATCGAGCGCCCCTCGATGTCCAACTGGATGGGCGAAATCGGCCGCACCGGCGACGTACAGGAGATAGAGGTCACCTCCGAGAGCCTCGCCGGCAAGCAGATTCGTGAAGTCGGCCCGGAACTCCCCGACGGATGTCTCATCACCCTTGTCTCCCGCAACGGCGATACGAGCGTTCCGAGCGCGGACTTCACCCTCCAGAAGGGAGACCGAATCACCATCATCGGCGAGCGCGACGCCGTCCGGAAGGCCGAAAAACTCGTCTGCGAAGAGTAGAGCGAACCTCGACCATCTCGCGCACATCCGCGTCGCTGACTGCGTCGGCGCGTGAATCGGGGGACTCTGTCGTCATACGCGTACTCTCGAACGAACGTGTAGAAGTGTTGTGGTGACGACGTGTTCGGGGGCACGCGAACACTAATCATTATTCGGTCGGTTCCCGAAGGACACCTATGCGCCACGCAGCGGGTCCCTTGTGTTCGGTCGATCTCTCGACACAGACTGCCGGGGAAGACGACATCGACGACGTACTCGAATCGTTCATCGGCGGCCGCGGCGTCGGGACGAAACTCGTCCACGACCGCGTCCCGTTCGATGCGGACCCTCTCGGACCGGATAACCGACTCGTACTCGCCGCCGGTCCGATGCAACAATCGCGGATGAGCTTCACGGGGCGAGCGAGTCTCACCGGCGTCTCGCCGCTCACCGACGGACTCGTCTCCTCGAACGCCGGCGGCTTTCTCTCGCGGCACCTCGTCGGCACGGGCTACGGGGCTATCGAGTTCACCGGCGCGGCCGACGAACTGCTCGCAGTCCACGTCCGACCCGACGGCGTGGAGTTCGAACCCGTTCCAAACCTCGAAAAAGCAGAAGTCCCGGAGGTCACCGACTACGCCGACGAACGGTGGGGTCTGGACCCCGAGCAACTCATCTGCATCGGGCCAGCGGGCGAGAACGAAGTGCGGTTTGCCAGCGTGATGACGACCGAGTCGCGGGCGTTCGGCCGCGGCGGTCTCGGCGCGGTGATGGGCGCGAAGAACCTCAAAGTCGTCACCTTCGAGGGCGACGCCGCTCCCGACGTGGAAATCGAGTTCCCCGCCGACGCGATGGACGTACACCGCGAGGCGGCCACCTCGGACCACGTGATGAAGCGCCAAGGAACCACTGCTGGAACCGACTACGCCAACGCCGTCGAGGCGTTCCCGACGCGCTACTTCTCCGAACGCGAGTTCGAGGGCGTCGAAGGCATCAACGGCGACGCGGTAGAGTCGAAGAAGTACAAGAAAGGCACCTGCTCGCAGTGCGCGTTCGCCTGTAAACTGCCCACCAAAGACGAGGAACGCGGCGTCGAAACCGAAGGACCGGAGTTCGAGACGGTGATGGCTTTCGGGTCGAACTGCGCCGTAGACGACATCGTGGACGTGATGAAGTCCAACGAGTTGTGCGACCGCTACGGCGTCGATACCATCTCCTGCGGCGACACCATCGCGGCCTACCTCATGGCCAACGACGAGTTCGGCAACGTCGAACTGATTCACGAACTCGTGGAGAAAATCGCCTTCCGCGAGGGCGTCGGCGACCTCCTTGCAGAAGGAACCCACCGCGCCCACGGAGAGTTGGGCGTCCACGACTGGACGGTCAAGGGCATGGAGTTCCCGGCCCACGACGGTCGCCACCTCCACGGCCAAGGCCTGAGCTTCGCCACCTCGAACCGCGGAGCGGACCACATGTACTCGTCGTTCTACGCCGTCGAGTACCCCTACGTGGACAAGTCGAAAGCGATGGACGCGAACGGACTCGGCGGAAAACCCGAGCGCTTGGTCGAAAAAGAGAACCACAACGCCGTCCTCGACAGCGGCGTCGTCTGCAAGTTCTCTCGGGACTTCATCGACGAGGAGACGCTCGCCTCCTTGCTCGATACGGACTACGACCACCTCCAGCAGATTGGCAACGATATCGTCACGCTCGAACGCCACTTCAACAACCAGCGCGGGTTCGACCGGGGGGACGACACGCTCCCGTACGACATTCCGGGATTCCCGAGCGCGCTCTCGGAGTACTACGGACTCCGCGGCTGGAGCGAAGACGGTGTCGTTCCGGCATCGGCAGTCGGCGGCGGCGAAGAGACGACACCCGCGGACGACTGACTGTCCAGAACACTGTTCGATGGCGTTTCGCTTCCGTTGACGGAAGGTGCCGGATTGCGGCCGCTGAAGTATCCTCGAAACTCTCGCTCCGAGAACTCGAAGACACAGCGGTGTGAGCTAGCACCCGACGCACGAATGGTGGCTATGTTTCAGCTCTCGTGAGTGCGGCGGGCGGTCTCGTCGAGCGCGTTCGAGAGAGCGACTACCCGATATATTGGGCAACGAGTTGAACCCTCTCGTGGCCATTGCATCGATGCCGGAGTGCCTCTGACAAGACCCCGGCCCTCGCCTGACCGGCGTTGCCCGACCCGGTCGAGGCGTTTCGTGAATCTCCCGTGCCGTTCACCGAGGAAACCGGAAGGAAGTGACCCGATTTTGCCCTCCTCGTTCGACCCTCCTCGATGGGTGAATGGCACTCTACGTCGCGCTAGTCTCTGAGACAGAGTTTTCTCCAACCAGACAGAAGAGCTATCGTCGAATATTTCAAACTAGAATCATGAATCGCCGCAACGTTCTCCTTGCGGGCGGTGCCACGCTGTCGTTCCTCTTCTTGAGTGGGTGCGTTTCCGATGTCCCGAAGGAAGCAGCGCAGGCCGTCGGGGACGGCGACCCACGCACGAAAACGGTCCCCGAGGAAAACGCGATGGGCCCCACGCGCGGCGAGAGCGACGCGGCAGTAACGGTACGAGAAGTCGAAGACCGAGAGTACGTCGAATATCTCCCCGAGCACGATGTCGTCCGTCACGTCGCCGAGTGGCGACACACCGACTACGAGACGCTTGCCCCCGGAGAGAATCCCGATGCCGGTGAGTACGAAACGATTCCATTTGGACACTGGGCCACCCGACGATGCGCGTTCGCGGCCGCCGGTGCCGCCGCCGAACACGTCCGGGCCGAGTTAGGTGTCACAGAGAAAGGCGCGGTGACTGGTGGAGTGTCGAGTAGCATCGCCGACGAACAGATAGCTGCCGTCGTCGAGACGGTCGAGACCTACGACCGTGACGGAGACCTCCTCTACGAAACGGATGTCGAGTTCGAGACACTCGTCGAAGCCACGCCCCGGACGGTGACTGCGACGTACGTCCTCGACGGCCGAGAGAGAACGGTAGACGTTCCGATATACGCGCGGCACACGGTGTTGCAACAGTCCTAAAAAGAAATGCGGGGCCGAAACGGGTGCTTACCGACTGAACTCGATTGCTGCTCCTTGTCCGAAGCCGACACAGAGCGAAGCGAGTCCGCGCTCGGAGTCGCGCTTTATCATCTCGTGGATGAGCGTCACGGGGAGGCGTGCGCCAGAGGCACCCAGCGGGTGCCCGAGGGCGATTGCGCCGCCGTTGACGTTCAGGCTGTCCGCGTCGATGCCGAGTTCGCGGCGGGAGTACTCGCACTGGCTGGCGAACGCCTCGTTGATTTCGAAGAGGTCGTAGTCCGAGATGTCGCGGCCGGCACGTTCGAGCAGGCCTTCAGTTGCGGGGATGGGACCGATACCCATCACGGTGGGGTCCACGCCCGCGACGTGGTTCGTGCCGACGGAGGCGAGCACGTCGAGACCGTGTTCCTCGGCGAATTCGCGGCTGGTGACGAGCACGGCGGCCGCGCCGTCGGTGATTTGCGAGGAGTTGCCGGCCGTGACAGAGCCGTCGCCGGTGAACGCGGGCGAGAGACCCGCGAGCGCTTCGACGGAGGTGTCGCGGCGAATCCCTTCGTCCTCGGTGACGACTCCTTCGTCGGTCTGGATGGGAACGATTTCGTCGTCGAAGCGGCCCGAGTCGGTCGCCTCGGCGGCGCGCTGGTGGCTTCGGACGGCGAACTCGTCCTGGGCCTCGCGCGAAACGTCGTGCTCGGCGGCGACCTTCTCGGCGGTCATCCCCATCTGGAGTTGGAAGAGGTTGTACTGCTCGCTCAGTTCGGAGTGGAGGTGCTGGTAGGAGTCGCCGTCCATCGGGACGCGCGACATGCTCTCGACGCCGCCCGCGATGATACAGTCGCGGTTGCCCGCGGCGATTGCGTCGGAGGCGGAGATAATCGACTGCATGGAGGAGGCACACCAGCGGTTGATGGTCGTCGCCGGCGTTCCCTCGCCGAGTTGGGAGAGGAGGGCGATGACGCGCGCGACGTTGTTGTCCTGTTCGGTGCGCTGCTGAGCGACGCCCCACATCAGGTCCTCTACGTCGTCGGCGTCGATGTCGTGCTCGTCGAGGATGTGGTCGATGAGGGCGACAGAGAGGTCCTCGCTTCGAACGTCGGCGAAGACGCCACCCGCCTTTCCGAACGGCGTTCGATACGCGGCCGCGATGACTGGTTCAGGCATGCTACAGCATCAGTCTTCGAACACCATAAATAGTTTAGAACTCGCAAACCTTCGAAACGAGTTTTTTGTTTATTAGCTCGTGAGTTCGTCCTCGCCCGTCGCAGTCGTCGGGTCGTCGCCGAGGCTCAAGAATAGCTCGGGGGCGACGTCTGCCGAGGTGTGCTCGCGGACGTGCTGGGATGACTCCGTCATCGTCAGTCACCCGTGAGCGGTTGTTCTGCGTTTGCTGGCGGTTCTTCCGACTCTGCAAACGGGTACCACGACTGTTTGGCGTCGTGCATGTACGGCGCTTCGAAGTCCGTCTCCGCAGGTTCGCAGTACTCTCCTACGGATTCCGGTCCCTCGGCTTCGACCCACTCGCGGAAGGTCTGTCCGTCCTCCCGGCGCTCGGCGAACGCCTCGACGAGCGAGGCGATTGCGGCGGGGACTTCGTCGGCGGGGACGCGCTGTTGAATCCACTCGACGAACGACGGTTCTTCGCCAATCCCACCACCGACGCCGATGTCCATCGCCTCGACCATCTCACCGTCTTTGCGTGCGCGCATGCCGAACAGCCCGATATCGGCGGTGTTGGCCTGTCCGCAGTCGGCCGTACACCCCGAGTAATGAATCTTCAACTGGTGAACGTCGGCTGGCACATCGACGTTGTCGCGCAACCAGCGAAGCATTCGCGCGGTCCGGGCTTTCGTCTCGGTGAGCGCGAGCGAGCAGAACTCGGTTCCGGTACAGGCGACGGCACCGCGCTGGAACGGATTCGGCTCCGGCGTGTGTTTCGACAGCAACGGCGCGTCGAGCAACTCGTCGAGCGCGTCTTCGGGAACGTCCATGATGAGCGGGTTCTGTCGCCGGGTGAGCCGAATCTCTCCGGAGCCGTACTCGTCGGCGAGGTCCGCCAGTTCTATCGCATCGCACGCGGTCAACCGGCCGACTGCGACGCTCAAGCCGACGTAGTAGCGACCGTCGTTCTGTTCGTGGACGCCGATGTGGTCGGATTTTCCCGCCGACGGGGAACGGCCGGCGTTGTACGTGTACTCCTCGCGGATGTTCTCACCGGCAGGTTGCAGGTCGAAATCGACGTACTCCGCTTGGAGTCGGTCGCGGATTTTGTCCGTTCCCCACTCATCGACGAAGAACCGACTCCGAGCGCGGGCGCGAACGTCGCGGTTTCCGTGGTCGTAGTAGAGTTGGACGAAGCCCTTCACGACCTCGTAGGCGCGCTCTTCGTCGGCGACGAAGATGTCGAGGTCGCGGGCGACGCGCGGTTTTCGGGAACCGAGGCCCCCGCCGACGCGAACGTTGAACCCGACCACTTCCTCGCCGTCGATAACTTTGCGAGCGGGTTCGAGTCCCACGTCGTTTATCGAATCCTGTGCACAGCCTTCTTTGCACCCGGTGACGCTGATGTTGAACTTCCGTGGCATGTTCGACAGGGCGTCGTCGCCGCGGAGTTCCGACTGGAACCTGTCGAGGAGCGGTTTCGAAGCGACGAGTTCGTGAGAGTCTTTGCCGGCGACCGGACACCCGGTGATGTTCCGCATCGTATCGCCGCCCGCAGAGCGGGAGGAGACGCCGACCGCTTCGAGTTTCTCCCACACTTCGGGGATGTCTTCGAGTTCGAGCCAGTGGAGCTGAATCGACTGCCGGGTGGTCAAATCGAGCCAGCCGTTTCCGAACTCGGGGTTCTCTACCGGGCCGGTCGCGTAGTCGCGTGCGACCTCCGCAATCGCGCGGAGTTGGTCGGGTTCGAGCACGCCGTTCGAGTTCGTCAGTCGCATCATGAAGTACGACTCTTGGCCGGTCCGTTGCTGGAAGACGCCCCAGAATTTGAATCGAGTGAACCACTCGTCGCGTTCGTCCTCCGGAATCGACTCGAATCCCTCTTCGGCGAAGGCTTCGAGCTTCTCGCGGACGGCGTCGCCGTAGAGTTCCTCCTTCCACTGTTCTTTCTTACTTGCCACAGCGAATCACCAGCAGACGTGCGTCCACTCTCTCGTGAGCAGTCGTTTCGAGCTTGGTCATGGTACGGGGTAACACATCATTGCCTGATACATAACGTTAGCCGTTGAAAATATGAAAATAATCAACCCATTTTGCGAATTCGTACAGGTTATAACCAAATATTCCGAATATAAGGTTGTATTTTGTCCACATTTAGCCGGCATTTGTGAGATACCCACACCAACCCTCACGAAAGAACATGTGGAATTGGCCGTCAGTCGGCTCAGAGGCGAGCGGCCACCGCGCGCAACTCGTCGCGGGTGTTCACGTTGTGAAATGCGCGGACGCCGGCGTGTGCGCACACTTCGCGCTCGGCGAGCGTCGCAGCCTCCAGCGTTGACAACACGTCTGTAAGCCGGTTGCTCCCGGCACGAATCGTCTCGGTACACGCGACGATACCTGCGCGGCGGTGAACGACAGACGGGAACGGGCACCGAACGCCGTCGTGACACGGGACGAGTCCCGGCCTGCCGCCGACTCGGCCGAAGAGGTGGTCGAGAAAGACAGACGGAACGAGTGGCATATCGCACGGCAGTACGGCGACGTACTCGGCAGTCGTCCCCAGTAAGGCGGTTCTGAGTCCGAACACTGGCCCGCACCCGGGGCAGTCGTCTTCGGCGAATCGGACTTCGAACGCCGAGAGGGCCTCGGCAAAAGACGCGCGTTGGTCTGCTCGGCAGTTGACGACGAGTTCGTCCACGACTGGGTCGAGCGCCGAAGCGACCCGGTGAATCATCGGTTCGCCGTCGATGAGCGCCGTCGCCTTGTCGGTCCCTTCGAACCGTCTGGAGCGTCCGCCGGCCAGGATGACCCCGGCGCGGCCCGAATCGAGCGTTCGTCGGCTCGCGTCCTCCATTACTCAGTCGTCACTTTCACTGAAGCCGAAACTCCGGCCGTCGAAGAAGCCGTCGAGGTGTGCGCGGCGGGCGATTTTCGGGCGGGCGACGAACGCGTTGAGCAGGACGATTGGAATCATGATGGCGGCGACGATGGCGTAGCCGGTGTGAATCATCCCCTCCGTCGCGGCGAACGAGAAGACGAGCGGGAAGCCGATACCGCCGAAGGTGCCGATGCCGCCGACGATGCCTGCCGCCGCACCCGAGCGGTTCGGGAACATCGCCGGCACCTGCGCGAATATCGCACCCTCGGTGAACGCGCACGCCGTGCCGACGAGGAAGCCGGCGGCGACGGTGAGCAAGACGCTCCCCGTCTGCCCGGCGAGGGTCAGGCCGACCATCGCCGTGACGATGAACACCATACAGAGGAGCGTCCACTGTTCGCGGTAGCGTCCCGTGAAGACCGGCAAGATGTCGCGTTGATTCCGCACGAGACGGTCAGAGATGTAGCCGCCGATGGGACGGAGCAGGCCCGCAGCGAGCGAGAACGTCGCCGCGAACGTGCTGGCGATGACGAGGTTCGACCCGAATCCTTCGCGGAAGTACGTGGGCAACCACCCGTTCATCGAGATTTCGAGACCGAAGCTCATGACGTAGCCGAGCGCGAGGGCGACGACGCCGTACCGAGTGGCGGTGTGCAGCCACGTCGAGAGCGTCGCCGACTCGCGGTTCGATTCGGCGCGTTCTTCGGTGACGGCGTCCTGCCCGATGAGGACGTAGACGACGGCCATCACGAGCGCGACGACGCCGGTGTAGAAGAACGCCGCGCGCCATCCGGTCGAGAAGAGCGGTCCGCTCCACTCACCACCGAACACGCGCGGGAGGATGAGCGCCCCGCCAGCGGCACCGGCGTTGCCGATGCCGGCGTAGATGCCCTCTGCGGTCCCGAGTTCCTCTTCGGGGAACCACTGGGCGACATGCTGGATGCCGACGACGAACGTGATGCCCGCCGAGGCGACGACGAGGCGCTCGATGAAGAACACCTCGTAGGAGGTGGCGAAGGCACTCGCCATGCTGAACACGCCGACGTAGGCGAGGACGATACCGAACACCGTCGAGGCCCCGAAGCGGTCAGAGAGCCACCCGGTCAGGATGCGACCCGGCGGGGCGGTCCAGATGGCCGCACTGGCGAGGATGCCGAGGTCGGTGAGCGAGAGTCCGAACTCGTCGGCGATTGGTCCCGTGAAGGGGGCGAACGAGAACCAGATGAGAAACGAGAGGTTGAACGCCGCGGTTGCGAGGACGAGCGTACGGAACCGCGTCATCTTGATGAGCCCCATCAGTCGTTCACCTCGGCGGCGACGCGGGCAGTGGTCTGTGGGCGTTCAGGCCGGACGAGGCGGACTGCACACTGTTTGAAGTTCGGTTCGTTCGACTGCGGGTCCACCGCAGGGATGGTCAGGTAGTTCGTCATGGGATGGTGTATCGATAACCAGATGAGTCCCGGTGGGACGGCGTCGTCCGCGTCGAGCGTCACGGGAACGGACGCCCGGCGAGAGACGACGGTGGTACGGCGGTCACTCTCGGTGTCGGAGTCGATGACCGCGTGGCTGTACGAGTCGATGGTTTCGGGGTTGACGCGAGCGACCGGCGTCTCGGGCGTGTCGGGCCGCGAGCGAACGCCGGTGTTGTAGCCGTCCGACTCTCGCCCGGTCGTGAGCGTGAGCGGGTAGTCGTCGGCGGCGGGTTCCGGGAGGTCCGACCCGCGGAGGGTGCTGAACCGCGCCTTCCCCGACGGTGTCGGGAACGACCACTCGCCTTCGGCGTCGTAGTAGCGATAGCCAGCCTCGCTTTTCGGGTCGGGAGCGGGCCAGCGGACCGCTCGCTCGCCATCGAGACGAGTGTGCGAGATGCCGGAACAGTCGGCCTTCGTGCCCTCGGTGAGGGCCGCGAACTCGGCGAATACCTCTGCCGGGTCCACCGGCGGTTTCGGTAACAGTCCCGGCGAGACCCGCGCGGCGATGTCGGCGATGATGTCGATGTCCTGCCGGACGCCGGACGGCGTCTCCGTGGCGGCGCGAACCCGCGAGACGGTCCGCTCCATGTTCATCGTCGTGCCCTCGGATTCGCCCCACGTCGCGGCGGGGAGGACGACGTCGGCGAGTTCCGCCGTCTCAGAGCGGAACGCGTCCTGCACCACGAGGAACGAGTCCTCCAGTGCCGATTCCGCGGCCGTCGCGTCCGGGAACCCAGCGAGCGGGTTCGTCGCAACCGTCCAGACGACCGCGGGCGAGGATTCGAGGATGCCGACGGGTCCCGGACCGCTGTCGGCCGGGAGTTTCGAGACGGGGACGCCCCACGCGTCGGCGACGACCTGACGGTGGTCGGGATGTTCGAACGGTCGATGACCGGGCCACGACCCCTTCGACGAGCAGACGCGCGTCCCCATCGAGTTCGCCTGTCCCGTCAGCGAGAACGGACCCGTTCCCGGACCGAGGTTGCCCGAGGCGAGACAGAGGTTGATGAGCGCACCGGCGGTCGCGGTGCCGCGGACGCTCTGATTGACGCCCATCCCCCAGTAGACGAGCGTCTTCGATTCGAGCAACGTAGCGAGTTCCGCCACGGTTTCGACCGAGACGCCAGCGTTCGAGGCGGCCTGTTCGACCGAGGGAAGTTCGGCGACGACGTCGTCGAAGCCAGTCGTGTGCTCGCGGACGAACGAGCGGTCGATTCGGTCGGTGTCACAGAGGTATCGGAGTATCGCACGCGCCAGCGCGAGGTCACCGCCGGGGGCGAGCGACACGTGGGTGTCGGCCAAGCCCGCCGTCTTCGTCTCGACGGGGTCCACGACGACGAGTCGGCCGTCGGCCGCAGACTGGCGAATCCAGCGGAACATGACGGGATGGGCAACCGCGGGGTTCGCCCCCCAGACGATGTGCGTCTCGGCCTCGGGGATGTCGTCGTAGGTCGGCGGCGGCGCGTCGCTTCCGAACGCCTGATAGTAGGCTTTCACCGCGCTCGCCATGCAGAGCGTCGTGTTGGCGTCGTAGTGTCGGGTGCCGACGCCGCCGCGGGCGAGTTTACCGAGGGCGTACGCGGCCTCGTTCGTCTGTTGGCCGCTCCCTAAGATGGCGACTTCGTCGGGGTCCGTGTCCATGGCCGACCGGATAGCCGTCGCAACTTCGGAGAGTGCCGCCGACCACGACGTTTGGATGAGTTCGCCGTCCTCGCGGACGAGCGGTCGGGTGAGCCAGTCGCCGTCCGGGTTCGCGGACTCACGGATACCGCGGCCACACGCCAACCCTTGGTTGACTGGGTGCGCCGGGTCGCCGCGAACGGTTTCGAGACCGTACGAATTCGTCGAGCCGAGGTGAACGTGACCACACCCCACAGCACAGCGCATACAGGTCGTTGGGACTTGTTTGGCCACCGTGGCTACCTCCAGAATCGTACCGGCATCGAACCACGTTTGTGCACCGTTTCACCGAATTCTGTGTACATCATTTTGCTATCTTGCCCAATACTGGCGGAATGAGAGCACAAAATGCTAATCGTTTAATAAATAAAATTAAGCGAGATAATTTGGCCGATTCAACCAGTATAAAAACGCATTAAAAGAATATAGTCACGTAATTCCACAGTTTTGGAAAATATTTTTTCATTATTTCTATGCAATTATCTCTGGGCGGTGTCTCGCCGCTCTCCTCGTCCGGTCGGTGTGCGCGTCAGGCGAGAGACGCGCTCCGACGCTCTTATGCGTCTTGCCCGGCAATTCTGCCGGGATGAGTGAACGGGCGCTCGAAGTTATCGAGTTTCTGCTGACGGCCCACCTATATAGCAAGGACCGGACGCTAGACGAAAACGACCTTCCACCGCGGTATCGCCGCGTATTTTGGGCGACGCCGGACGACGAGGAAGAAGCAACCACAGGGGGAATCGAACGACCGCTCGTCGTGACCGATTCCATCGCGCGCAAGGCGACGGGTGTCGAACACCCGTGGGACGCCATCTCCGACCTCATGTTCACCCAACGCGAGGACTTCTCGGGGCGACTGTCGCTGACGCAACCCGAGATGGCCATCGAGTGGTTCGTCAAGCGCGCCGACCGCGACCAACTGGTGACGAACCCGACGATTGCCAAAACCGTCGAGGACCGCGACGACGTGGACGTGACCCACGCCGAAGCGCGCGACCAGACGCGACCGATTCACGCCGACCGCGTGTGGATAGACAGCCTGCTGGACGAGTACTTCGACGACGAGGACGACGCCGAGATGCTCGACCTCGTGCACGTCCGCGCACCCGAGGAAATCGAGATGACCCTCGACGACCTCGTGTTGACGACGGACCAAGAAGGCGAGATTCACAAGCTCATGAAGGCCATCGAGCACCGCGAGTACCTCGCCCAAATCGGTCTCCGCGAAATCGGGAAGATTCTCTTCGTCGGTCCGCCGGGAACCGGGAAGACCACCGTCTCGCGTGCGCTCGCGCACGAACTCGGCCTTCCCTTCGTCGAGGTCAAACTCTCGATGATCACGAGTCAGTACCTCGGTGAGACGGCCAAGAACGTCGAGAAGACGTTCGAGGTCGCAAAGCGACTCTCGCCGTGTATCCTCTTTATCGACGAGTTCGACTCCGTGGCGAAGACGCGCCGGTCGGACGAACACGCCGCGCTCAAGCGCGCCGTCAACACGCTTCTCAAGAGCATCGACGACATCTCGCTGATTCGAGACGAGGTCATCCTCATCGGGGCGACGAACCACCCCGACCAACTCGACTCGGCCGCGTGGCGTCGTTTCGACGAAATCGTCAACTTCCCCAAACCCGACCGCGGCATGCGCTCGGACATCCTGCAGGTCATCACCAACCGGATGGACATCGCGGAGTTCGACCCCGGTGCCATCGCCGACGTGACCGAGGGTCTCACCGGGTCCGACCTCCGACTCGTCCTCCGCGAAGCAGTCCTCGAAGCGCTCACCGAAGAGCGCATGGAACTGACTCAAGAGGACCTCTTGGAGGCCGTCGCGGACTTCGAAGAGCGCGACAACCTCAAGAATCTGGACATGATGTCCGACTCGTCGGAGTTGGTCGCAGGGGCGGGCGACGGTGACGGGCACGACCACGACCACGACCACGACGACCACAGCCACGCCGACGAACACGAAGGCGCGAAGCAGAAAGACGCCGGCGCGGCGCAGTAATCCTACCCCAGTCGGCCACGTTTAAGCCCCGGCACTTCCCACTTCCAATCCAATGCGCGTGACCCTCCTCGGCACCGGGGATACGACCGGAACACCGACCGTCGGGTGCGACTGCGACACCTGTCTCGAAGCACGAGAGCGGGGCATCGAGCGCAGTCGCTTTTCGGTCCACGTCGAGAACGAGCGAACCGGCGAGTCGTTGCTCGTGGATTTCAGCCCCGACTTCCGACACCAGTTTCTCACGCAGGACGTGCCGATTCCCGACGCGGCCATCGTCTCGCACATCCACTTCGACCACATCGACGGTCTCGGCAACGTCTATCGCCTGCTCGACCACCTCGACGTGCACGCCGCGGACGAAACCGACCCCGCCACGGGAGAGAGCGTCGCCGACACGGTTCGCTCGAAGTTCGACTACCTCGACCGAATCGACGTGCACGACCAGACGCCGTTCGAGACGTTCCGCACCTGTGGACTGGACGTGACGCTCGTCCCCGTCGTCCACCCGCCGCTGCTCTGTTACGGACTCGCCATCGAGGACCCCGAGACGGGCGCGAAACTCTCGATTTCGGGCGATTCGACCTACGCGATTTCCGAGGAGTCGCGGGCGGTGCTCGCCGACCCCGACCTCCTCCTCGCCGAGGCAATCGTCCCGGCGTCGGTCTGCGAGTACCACCCCATCGGCGGCGACGACTACGACGAGGACGGAGTGCCGCGGACGTTCGGCACGAAGCACATGACCCGCGAGGGGGCGATTGCCCTCGGCGAGGATTTAGCGGCCGACATCACGCGTCTCGTTCACGTCGCCCACTACTACCCCGCCGAAGAGGCGTTCGAAGAGCCGCTGGCGGTCGATGGCGAGGTGTACGAACTATGAACGAGGATGTCGTCTCCGCACTCCGCTATTCTCTCCCCATGGCGCTCGTCGCCGGCACCGTCTGGTACCTCGTCTCGTCGCTGACGCGCGAACCCGACTTCGTCGATGGCGCGGTGTTCATGGTCGTCTTCGGCGTCGTCGTCACGCTCGGGTGGTTCTATTCGAGCGACCGGAAGAACTGATTACAAGAAGCGGTCCAGCCCCGACTGCCGCTTGGTGACGCCACTGGGGTCCGAGACCCATCGCGTCCGCGACTCGCGGAGTTCGTCGCGGTCGAGTTCCGGGGGGTCTGCCGGGTCGAACGCGGCACACGACGGGGCGCACTCCGCACCGGGGTCGATGACGCGCCCAAAGTGGTCGCACACGGGGCGGCCGACCGAATCAACCTCAGCGTGGGCGCACGCGGGAAGGTCGTACTGACGCCAGCCTTTGCCGTAGGCCCGCTCGGCGAGTCGAACTCTGGCGCTTCGTTTTTCGGCGGGCGAGACGAGCGCGACGTCGGTGTGGAGCGAGTGGTACTCGACGGGTTCGACGCCGGTTTCGTCGGTCGGTAGTCGAGTCGCCTCGCGGACGACTTCTTTCTCGCCCGTATCGGGGTCGAATCGCCAGACGCCGACTTCCTCGGGGATGCGGTTGAGGTGGGCACCCGTCACGTAGCTCTCGGTGGCGAGGACGACTTGGTCGAAGAGCGCGAGACTCACGTCGAGACGGAGTTGCCGGAGCAAGTCGCCGGGCGTGCCGAGGTCGGGTTTGTTCTCGATACCGACGAGTTTCGAGAACCAGTCGTGGGGGTAGCGCGCGGCGCGGCGGACGTACTCGCGTCCGCGACGGAACTCCGATTCGAAGAAGCCGACTTCGACGGCGCGGTCCGTCGCGCGCCGGGCCTGTGCGGGGTGGCAGTCGAACGCGTCGCGCCAGAAGACGGACTTGCCGGCACCGACCGAACTCGCCACCGCGCGTGCGGGGATATCCCGTTCGGTGATGGCGGTTCGCGCGTCGAACCCGGGGCCGGGGGCCACCGCGCACACGTCGATGATTCGGCTGCCGGGCGCGGCGACGGCGGCACCGAGTTGCCGGGCGGGAAGCCAGTCGGTCGTCTCTTCGAGGTGCGCACACAGCGCCAACTCGAAGGCGAACTCCGACGGCGACGACACCGGCGTAGACACACCGGAGATGCGAAGTGCGGGAACAAAAGCCTCGCTCTCGAAACCCGTCCAATCGGCTGATTGTCACGATGGTTAAACTATTTCAGTGATGCCGAATCAGGTCGCACAATGCCGGGCAGAGATGGACCATCCGACCGTGTCGGACGACGAACCTACTTAGGACTGGCCGCGAGCGCAGGGATAGCTGGACTGGCCGGGTGCAGTTCGGGGGGAACTGCGAGCGCCGCGCGTGGCCCGCCGA
This sequence comes from Haloferax namakaokahaiae, assembly GCF_042663225.1. NCBI lineage: Archaea > Methanobacteriati > Methanobacteriota > Halobacteria > Halobacteriales > Haloferacaceae > Haloferax > Haloferax namakaokahaiae. Next base: position 874,442 of record NZ_JBHTAA010000001.1, read on the forward strand.
CGGTTCCCGAAGACCAACTCGCCGAGGGAGGCTGGGAGAAGATAGACGAACAGACGATGGACCCGCTGTTCGAACAATCGTTCGGTCCCGTCGAGGTGACCGCGGCGATGCGGACGTACGTCTACGAGGACGTCGAACTGAAAGAGGAGTTGAAAGCGAAGACGCTCGGGCAGGCAGAAGGGCAGTTCTCGATGTTCTTCGCCTCGCGCGTGAGTCTCGACCCAAGTATGGGCAACATCCCGGACGCCGTCAGCGACCCGGTCATCGACCAGACCGAGGGGCAGGCGCGCGAGCAGTTCGAAGCCCAACTCGAAGACGCCGGACTCGTCGATATCCAACAGACATCGACCGGGACGATCGAGGTCGAGACGGGTGAAACCGCGCGGCTCACCGAGTACAGTGCGGGCTTCCCGTTCCCGGGCATCGAGTTCCCGGTGAACGACGAGCGCACGCTCTCGTTCGAGGGCGAGACGATCGGCGTCACCGGCCTGCTGGCCGTCTGGGAGCACCGAGGCTCGATTCTCATCGCAGGGGGTGCACACCCCGGTGAGAACCTCGATATGGAACTCTCGAAAGCGCCGACCGACGCGATAGAGGTCACCGTCGATATCGACCTCGGCCTCACTCCCGAGGCGTACCTCGAAGAGCTTCGTTCGCTCATCACCGCCGTGGAGTAACCGGTCGGACAACCACCGTGCGGTGGTCACTTCCGGCCCTCGCTCGGAGCGACGAGCGAACGCTTCGAGAACAGCACCTTTATCAAGCGCTCGGGGCGAATTTCACGCAAGATTACTCTCAGGAGGTCAATGGTGACTCAAAACCCACAACAACCGGAGGTGAACATCGGACTCGTCGGTCACGTCGATCACGGAAAGACGACGCTCGTCCAAGCGTTGTCCGGCTCGTGGACTGACCAGCACTCCGAGGAGATGAAACGCGGCATCTCCATTCGCCTCGGCTACGCAGACGCGACGTTCCGGAAGGTTCCGGGCGAAGACGCCCCTGCGTGTTATACCGTCGAAGAACAGACCGAAGATGGAACCGAGACAGACGTGCTTCGCACCGTCTCGTTCGTTGACGCCCCGGGTCACGAGACCCTGATGGCGACGATGCTGTCGGGTGCCGCCCTCATGGACGGCGCGATTCTTCTCGTCAGCGCCACCGAGGAAGTGCCACAGGCCCAGACCGCAGAACACCTGATGGCACTCGATATCATCGGCATCGAGAACATCGTCATCGCTCAGAACAAGGTCGATCTCGTTGACCGCGAGCAGGCGATGCGCAACTACGAGCAAATCAAGGAGTTCACGAAGGGAACGGTCGCAGAAGACGCGCCCATCGTCCCCATCAGTGCACAACAGGAAGTCAACCTCGACGTGCTCATCGACGCCATCGAGGAAGAGATTCCGACGCCCGACCGCGACGAGAGCGAAGACAGTCGCATGTTCGTCGCACGCAGCTTCGACATCAACCGTCCCGGGACGAAGTGGGACGGGCTGATGGGCGGCGTCGTCGGCGGCAGCGTCGTCGCCGGAAAGCTCGACGAAGGCGACGAAATCGAGCTTCGCCCCGGCCGCGAAGTCGAGGAAGAAGGCCAGACCGAGTGGCGGCCGATCACGACCGACATCCGCTCGCTCCAAGCCGGCGGCAACATGGTCGATGAGGTCCGCCCCGGCGGTCTCTGCGGTGTCGGGACGGGTCTCGACCCGAGCCTGACGAAAGGCGACGCGCTCGCCGGCCAGGTCGCTGGCAAGCCCGGCACCCTCCCGCCGACCCGCGAGGAGTTCACGATGGACGTGGACCTGCTCGAACGCGTCGTCGGTGACGAGGACGAGTCCGTCGAAGAGATTTCGACCGGTGAGCCGCTCATGCTCACCGTCGGAACGGCGACGACGGTCGGTGCGGTCACGAGCGCGCGCAGCGGCGAAGCCGAAGTGAAACTCAAGCGCCCGGTCTGTGCGGCCGAAGGTGCGAAGATAGCCATCAACCGTCGCGTCGGTGCTCGCTGGCGTCTCATCGGTATCGGGACGCTCAAGTGACGTGAGCACCACCGTCGTTGTCATGGACACGAACGCACTCATGATGCCGGTCGAACTCGACGTTCGCGTGTTCGACGAACTCGACCGGCTCTTCGCGGCAGACGTGGACCTCGTCGTCCCCACGGCCGTCCTCGACGAGCTATCGAAGCTCTCAGAGGGCGCGGGGAAAGAGGCCGTCGCCGCGAGCGTGGGTGCGGACCTGGCAACGCGGTGTCGCGCGGTCGAAACGAACGAATCATACGCGGACGACGCGATCGTCGAACTCGCCGAAACGGGCGAGTACGATTACGTCGTGACGAACGACAAGCCCCTCCGTGACAGGGTGCTCGACTGCGGACTTCCCGTGGTCGGCGTCCGGGGGCACGCCACACTGGCGGTCACGGAACCATAAGCAAACAATGTACAAACGGGTACGACTCAAGGATACGGTCGAAGTTCCCCCGCGCCATCTGGGCGATGTGACGCCCGAGCGGGTCAAGCGACTGTTACAGGACAAACTGGAAGGACGGATGGACGAGGACGTTGGGAGCGTCGTGAGCGTCGTGGAGGTCCGCGACATCGGCGAGGGCACCGTACTGCCCAACCGCCCCGGCGTCTACTACGAAGCCGAGTTCGACGCCATCTCCTACGACCCCGAGATGCAGGAAGTCGTCGATGGCATCGTGGTCGAAGTCGTCGAGTTCGGTGCCTTCGTCGGCATCGGTCCGGTGGACGGACTCCTCCACGTCTCGCAAATCTCCGACGAATACCTCGCCTACGACGGCGAGAACCAGCAACTCGCTTCGACGGAATCGAACCAGACGCTCGCCGTGGACGACGAGGTGCGCGCACGCATCGTCACCAAGAGCATCGACGAGCGCAACCCGCGCGACTCCAAGATTGGGCTCACGGCCAAACAGCCCGGTCTGGGCAAGCACGGGTGGCTCAAGGAAAAGCGCCAGCAGAACGAGGCCTCAGCGGAGGGTAACTGATGGCGAGAAAGCGCCTCGCGTGCCGTGAGTGCCACTTCGTCAACGACCCCGACTCGCAGACCTGCGACAACTGTGGTTCGACCAGCCTCACCGAGGACTGGGCGGGCTACGTCGTCATCACCCACCCCGAGCGAAGCGAAATCGCCCAGGAGATGAACGTCTCCGAACCCGGTGGCTACGCCCTCAAGGTCCGCTGAGATGCTCACCCTGCCGACGGCGCTTCGTGGCGCGTTCAAAGAGCCGTTTGGTCCCGTCTACACCGACCCAGAGGAACTCCTCTCGGACGCGTCGAGCGAAGCGACCGGCGCGCCGCTGGTCGCCGTCGGCGACGTCGTGACCTACCATCTCCGTCGCGCGGGCAGACCGCCTTCGGTCGCCGTTATCGACGGGAAGACCAAGCGCGAAGCCGTCGGCGACGAGATTCGAGACGCTATCGAGACCGGCCACGTGGTCGAAGTCGCAAACGAACCGGGCACGATTTCGCGCGACCTCGTGGCCGCGCTCGTGGATGCACTCGCGCGCGACGGGCCGACGACGCTCCTCGTCGCGGGCGAAGAAGACCTCGCAACACTTCCTGCGGCGCTCGCCGCACCCCTCGGTTCGACCGTCGTCTACGGCCAACCGGACGAGGGAATGGTCCGAATCGAGGTCACAGACGCCGTCAAAACCCGGATGCGCGACTTACTCGACCAGTTCGAGGGTGACGGTGCCGACGTGTTAGCACCTCTCGAAGCGTAACCGTCCTTCCCCTTCGAAATCCTTTTACTTGCTTCGCGGGCAATTACAGGTAACTGAACCATGGATATCGAAATCATCTCCGAAGAGGAGAACCCCATGTTGCACCGAACGGACGTTCGGTTCGAGATCGTTCACGAGGACGCGACCCCCTCTCGTCTGTCGGTTCGTGACTCCCTCGCGGCGAAACTGAACAAGGACTCCGACGAAGTCGTCGTCCACGAACTCAACACGAAGTTCGGCATGCGCAAGACCGCAGGCTACGCGAAGGTCTACGCGAGTCCCGAGTTCGCCCGCGACGTCGAACAGGAGCACATGCTCGAACGGAACAAGATCACTGCCGAAGACGCCGAAGCCGACGCCGAAGCCGAAGAGGCATAACTCGGCACTAATTCGCCGTTTTCGACCAGTTCTCGAATGCGTATTCTAGGAATCGAAGGAACAGCGTGGGCCGCGAGCGCAGCGGTTTTCGAGACGGACGACCCCGACGCTCTCCGCTCCGGAACCGACCGCGCGCCCGACCCTGCTTCCGACCACGTCTTCATCGAATCGAACCCCTACCAACCCGACAGCGGCGGCATCCACCCGCGCGAGGCGGCCGAGCACATGTCGAACGCCATCCCCGAGGTGGTCGAAACCGCGCTCGCACACGCCGCCGAGCGACACGACGGCGACGGTCCCATCGTCGATGGTGTCGCCTTCTCGCAGGGACCGGGTCTCGGCCCGTGTCTCCGTATCGTCGGCACCGCGGCGCGGTCTGTCGCCCAGACGCTCGACGTGCCGCTCTTGGGCACGAACCACATGGTCGCCCACCTCGAAATCGGGCGCTACCAGTCAGGCTTCGAATCGCCCGTCTGTCTGAACGCCTCGGGCGCGAACGCGCACCTCCTCGGCTACCACAACGGGCGCTACCGCGTCCTCGGCGAGACGATGGACACCGGCGTCGGCAACTCCATCGACAAGTTCACGCGCCACGTCGGGTGGACTCACCCCGGCGGCCCGAAGGTCGAGCAGGCCGCCAAAGACGGCTCGTACATCGACATGCCGTACGTCGTCAAGGGGATGGACTTCTCCTTCTCGGGCATCATGAGCGCCGCGAAGGACGAGGCGGACGACGGAACGCCCGTCGAAGACATCTGTGTCGGCCTGCAAGAGACCATCTTCGGCATGCTCACCGAAGTCGCCGAGCGCGCCCTCTCACTGACGGGGACGGACGAACTCGTCCTTGGGGGAGGTGTCGGCCAGAACGCCCGCCTCCGCGAGATGCTCGCCGAGATGTGCGAGCAACGCGGCGCGAAGTTCCACGCGCCCGAACCGCGCTTCCTCCGCGACAACGCGGGGATGATTGCGGTCCTCGGCGCGCGGATGCTCGCCGCGGGCGACACCCTGCCCGTCTCGGAGTCGCAGGTGAACCCGAACTTCCGACCCGACCAAGTCGAGGTCACGTGGCGCGGCGCACGCGAATCGGTCGCCCGCGCGCACACCGACGACGGCGCGATTCGCGGCGCAGAGGCGACGGTCGATATCGGCCCCGAATCGGTCGTCAAGCGGCGCGTTCCCAAGACCTACCGCCACGCCGAACTCGACGAGCGACTCCGCCGTGAGCGAACCAAGGCCGAAGCGCGACTGACGAGCGACGCCCGCCGCGCGGGTGTTCGAACGCCAGTCGTCCGCGACATCGACCCCGTCGAGGGCGTGATTACCTTCGAGGCGGTCGGCGACTGCGACTTGGCCGAGTGCTTGGATAGTGAGTCGGTGCGCGTCGTCGGCGAGTACCTCGCGCGACTCCACCGGGCAGGAATCGTCCACGGCGACCCGACGACGCGGAACGTCCGCGTCGAGTTGGATGGCGAAAAGCGCGTCTCGCTCATCGACTTCGGACTCGGTTACCACACCCAACACGTCGAGGACCACGCGATGGACCTCCACGTCTTCGCCCAGAGCATCGAGGGAACGGCCGACGACGCCGAACCGCTCTTGGACGCGTTCGAATCGGGCTACGAGGAGTATGGCTCCCAAGAAGTGCTGGACCGCCTGCGAGAAGTCGAGTCTCGTGGACGATATCGGTAGTTTCGACACACATACCAGTCGCTTCACTCCGGTCGTTCGATTCAGTCTGGAACTGGACAGCAGGCCAAAATGATTTATCGTCAGCAGGCGTATCTGTCTCGTATGGTAGATAAACCGCAAAGCGGTACGCTCTTCGGCATCCCCTACAACTTCGAGCGCCCGAGTGCTGGCCGAATGCTCTCTTCGTACTGGCAACCCGGCAAGGGCATGCTCGTCGAGAAACCGTTCGGTATCGGCTACACGCTCAACCTCGCAAGCTGGCGCTCGTGGATTGTTCTCCTCGTCGCGGGCGGACTCCTCTGGAACGAGCGCCAGAAGAGCAAGGCGAACGCAGACGAAGCGGAAGCCGACGACGGACCCGTCGAAGTCATCGTCGATTAAGCACGCACAGACACCGACGACTTTTCACACCCCGCCCGCAGAGTGGCGGATATGCTCCGATACGTCACCACCAACGAGGGCAAGGTCCGCGAGGCGCTCTCGTACCTCGACGACGACGTGACGCAACTCGACTTCGATTACACCGAACTGCAGGCACCCGAACTCGGCCCCATCGCGGCCCACGGTGCCCGCGAAGCCTTCCGCTACGCGGACGAGCCGGTGCTCGTGGACGACGCCGGGCTGTTCATCGAGGGGTTCGAGGGCTTCCCCGGTCCGTACTCGGCCTACGTCGAAGACACCCTCGGCGTGGAAACGGTCTATCGACTCGCCGCCGCCGAACTCGACGAACCCCGACGCGCCTCGTTCCGATGCATCCTCGCCTACTGCGACGGCGAACCCTTCGAAGCCAGCCCGGACCCGGTGGACCGCGACGACCGAACCCTCGCGGCGGCCCGCGGTGCGGAACAGGACGACGAAGAGACGCAAGCACTGCCGGTGAAACTCTTCGAGGGCGTCGTCAACGGTCGAATCGTGCCGCCGCGTGGTGACGACGGCTTCGGCTACGACCCGATTTTCGAACACGACGGGCTGACGTTCGCGGAGATGACGCCCGAAGAGAAGAACGGTATCTCGCATCGCGGGCGGGCGTTGGCGAAGTTTGGTGAGTGGTACGCCGAACGTCAGTGAGGTGTACGTTGAAAATCTCTGATTTTCAGAAGTTCAGCGAGCGTCAGCGAGGTGAAAGAGAGCGAGAAAAAATATCGCCCACCGCTCTCAGACGCTCACTTCCTCGTCGAACGTGAGCACCGCGTCGATGACGAGTTCTGGGGCGGTGTTCATCGCGGCGTGGGCTTGCCCCTCTAAGAGCACAACCCGACTGTTTTCGAGTACATCGCCGAGCGCGTCAGCCGCCGCTGCGTGGAGTGGGGCAGTCTCAGTGCCGACCAACAACAGCGTCGGCGTCTGCAACTCGGCGAACCGGGCGGGGTCGAACTCGTACTCCGTCCGTGCTCGCTCCTCGCGGATGACGGTGTGGGCCGCCTCGACGCGAGCGGGCCAGTTCGGGGCCGACCGAAGCGCGTCGAGTTCGAACGGCGGTAGCTCGGCGATATCGCGCAAGAACCGGACGAGCGCCTCCTTGTTCTCACCGCGCTCGTGGAGCACGGTGATTTCGGCGAGGGTCTCCTCGCTGTCCGGTTCGAACCCCGCGACGGGTATCGGCGGTTCGTACAGGACGAGCGCGCGAAGCGTGGGGAGTCGCCGGGCGGCCTCCAGCGCGCACATCGCCCCGTAGGAGTGGCCGAGGAGCGTCACGGGGTCGGCAATCGACTCCACGACCGCGACGACGTCTTCGACCTCTCGTTCCATCTCGTACGCCGGGGTATCACCGCTCGCACCACGGCCGCGCCGGTCGAGCGCGTAGACCGTGAATCGCTCCTCGAAGGCGGGGAGAACGGGGTCCCACCGCGTGTGGTCCGCGGTGCTTCCGTGGACGAGGACGAGCGGCGGCCCCGCCCCTGTTCGCTCGAACGCAATCGGTGTGCCATCCGTCGATTCGACTGTCTCCATCGTTACTCAATCGTCCTAGTAGGCGGCCGAAGTATGTCACAATGTTGCACGCCCATCGCCTGTCGCACGCCAACTTCGGGAGTTTTCACCGCCCGCGATGAGGATAGCGCATGAACCCACGGGACTTCTTCGAGGACGGCACGGTGACCGTCTCTGCGGCGACGTACACCGTCTACAAGACGACGCAACCGGACCCGGCCGCGTTCGCGTCGATACAGGACGACGAGGAGATAACGGTCGTCGCAGAGGGCGGCACGGTAGACGAATCGACCGTCCTCGAAGCCGAACCCGGGTGGAAGCGACTCACCTTCGAGATGGTACTGCCGTTCGAACTCGTCGGCTTCTTGGCCGTCGTCGCCGCCGAACTCGCCGACGAAGGGGTCTCGATTTTCGCGCTCTCCGCGTATTCGACCGACCACGTGCTGGTGAAAGAAGGAGACGTTGCGGCCGCGACGAAGAGACTCGAAGCGCTCGGGTGCCGAATCCAGAACGAGGGGTGAGAGAAATCTGGGAAGTAGGGAAGCCGAAAGATGACCGACGCTACGTCCGCGGGTCGCGGTCGGGACCCAGATACTCGCCGGATTCGACCTCCAGATACAGACTCTCGGGGGCGAAGAGCGTCGCAAAGGCCTGCGGGTGTCGGATGCTAACCGGGAATCGACCGCCGAGTGCGGCCCCGGCGCGGGCGGACTGCAGGCGCTCGTCGAACGTCAAGACGTGCATCGCGCCGCCCCGGTAGGCCGACGCGAGCGCCGGGTGGTCGTGTTCCGGGTGCGAGACGAGTTCCACCCACGTCTCGATTTTCTCGCGCCAGTCGGCCGCGAGTTCGGCGTCGGCGAAGTCGGCGACGAGCGCCTCCGCATCGTCGAGGAGGGTCTCACTGGCGACGAGGGCCGTCCACGAGTGTTCGCGGAGGTGGTCCAGCGCGTCACGAGCAGGCCCGCCGACGAGCACGTCCGCGGCGAGCACGTCCGCGTCCGCGACGACGCGCGCCGGGGAGGGTTCTGTCTCACTCATCGTCCGCTCTGCGCGCACGAAGCGCCGCAGAAATCGCTTCTTCGGTCGTCTCGTACGCCGTGGCGCGTTCGAACAGCGACTCCCACGTCATGGCGAGACCGACGCGAGCGGGAGAGATGAATCTGTGGAAGTACGAGCGACGAAACCGAATGTTGTCCCGATTCAGTTACTAATTCTAAAAATGAAACCAATCGAAGTTGCATCAATTGAGAAACAGTTAATGGCCGTTCGGCGTACCACAACACATGACGATTCAACGACGGCGCTTCCTTCAAGCGGCGGGCGTCGGTGCGATTCTCGGACTGAGCGGTTGTACCGGAACGACGGGTGCGCCGCAGGCCGGCGGCAGCCAGGATTCGACCAACGACGAACAGACGAGCGGCGGGTCACGGGAGTTGACACTGGCGACGACGACGAGTACGTACGACACGGGACTCCTCGACGCGCTCAACCCCGAGTTCGAATCGCAGTTCGGCGCGACGGTGAAGACGATTCCGCAGGGGACCGGCGCGGCCATCGAAACCGCCCGCAACGGCGACGCCGACGTGATTCTCGTCCACGCACGCGGCGCTGAAGACGAGTTCGTAGAGGAGGGCTACGGCGTCAACCGCCGCGACGTGATGTTCAACGACTTCGTCGTCGTCGGTCCCGCGGACGACCCCGCCGGGATCGAGGGGATGGAGAGTGCGACCGATGCGTTCGCAACGATTGCCGAGGCGCAATCGACGTTCGTCTCCCGCGGCGACGACTCGGGGACGAACAAGAAGGAGTTGCTCATCTGGGAGGCCGCGGGCGTCGAACCCTCAGGCCAGTGGTATCAGGAGATTGGCAAAGGCATGGGCGATACGCTCGTGCAGGCCGACCAAACCGGCGCGTACACGCTCGCCGACCGCGGGACGTACCTCGCCACGCAGTCGAACATCGACCTCGAAATCCTCGTCCAAGGGCCGCTCGAGGGCGGGCCTACGATTCTGAAGAACCCCTACGGCGTGATTGCGGTCAATCCCGCCGTCTATCCCGGCGTGAACTACTCACTGGCGATGGCGTACATCGGCTTTCTCACCGGGCCGCAGGGCCAGACCATCATCGACGAGTACACCGCCAACGGGTCGCAGTTGTTCTTCCCGAACGCGCTCTCGGAGTCGCCGAACTTCGGGCAGTACGTCCCCGAGAACTACAACGAGAGCGGGTCGAACTCGAATTCGGTCGCCGACGCCCAGTTCGAGCAGTGGGTGGCAGACCGCGTGCCCGAGGACTTTTAGTCCGGCCGGTTCGCATCTCCGTCCGTGTTTGGCCTCGGCGACCTGAATCTCACCTACCTCGTGAGCATCACGCTCGTCTCACTGTACGTGAGCACCCTCGCCGTCGTCGTGAGTTCGGTCATCGGCCTTCCAATCGCGCTCGTGGTGAGCTTTCGTGAGTTCCGCGGGAAGTCCGCGGTCACCTCGCTTTTCTCGACGGGGATGGGCTTTCCGAGCGTCGTCGTCGGTCTCGTCGTCCTCCTCGCGCTCTCTCGGTCGGGGCCGCTCGGGACGTTCGAACTTCTGTTCACGCCGGAGGCCATGATCATCTCGCAGACGATTCTCGCGCTTCCGGTGCTCGTGAGCGTCTCGCTCTCGGCGGTGCAGTCGGTCCCGCAGGACCTCCGCGACGCCGCGTTCGCCACGGGCGGCACCTCGACGGACGTCGCCCTGCTCGTGATTCGTGAGGCCCGCTACGGCATCGTGACGGCGCTCTTGGCCGCCTACGGCCGCGCAATCAGCGAGGTCGGGTCGGTGCTCATCGTCGGCGGCAACATCGTCCTGACGGGCGACCGGTCGTTCACGCGGACGCTCACGACGGCGATTACCGTCGAAGCGCGGAAAGGAAACATCGAGACGGGTATCGCACTCGGCGCAATCTTACTCGCGCTCGTGCTGTTCGTCAACGCACTCGGCGCGCGATTCCGCGACCGAACCCCATCGGGTGATCGGAGATGACGGACGGACCACCGGCGCTCTCGGCGCGACACGTCTCACACGGATTCGGCAACGGTGCCATTCTCGAAGACGTGTCGCTGTCGGTCGAACCGGGTGAAATCCTGGCCGTCGTCGGTCCCTCGGGGACCGGAAAGACGACGCTCTTTCGACTCCTGGCGCTGTTCGAACGGCCAGACAGTGGCACAATCGAACTCGCCGGGGACGACGTGTGGTCGATGCCGGACGACCGACGACTCGCCGTCCGCCGGAAAATCGGGATGGGGTTCCAGAATCGGAGTCTGTTTTCGACCACCGTCGCCGACAACGTCGCGTACGGCCTTCACGTCCGCGAGACGTGGCAGACGCGACTTCGCGGTGCCGTCTCGAAACTCGTCGGCGACGGAGAACTGCCAGCGCCGGTCAGCGAGGCGCTCGAAACCGTCGGGATGGCGGACAAGGCGTTCCGCGACGCGCGCTCGCTCTCGGCGGGTGAAGCCCAGCGCGTGGCAATCGCGCGAGCGCTCGCCCCCGAACCCGACATCCTCCTTCTCGACGAACCGACCTCGAATCTCGACCCGCGCAACACCGCGGTCATCGAGGCGACGATGCGCGCGGCACGAGACCGAGGTATCGCCGTCGCGCTGGCGACACACGACATGCAACAGGCCCAGCGCGTCTCCGACCGGACGGCGGTGCTCTTAGAGGGGACGTGCATCGAATCTGGTCGCACGGAGCGGGTGTTCGAATCGCCCGCCGACGAGCGGGTCAGACAGTTCGTCAACGGCGAACTCGTCTACTGACCAGTTCGGTTCACTGGCAGTCTGTTTCGAAGGAAGTACAAGAGTGTTCGTTGGTGAACAGACCCACCTCAATCGGCCCGTGACGTGTTGCAGATAGCAGACAATCGTCTGACACAGATTTATGATTCAGTATGTGCATCCGTCGCTTGGGCGCGTACTCTCGGCCTCAGTTCCCATCTCCACTCGCGCGCCCGGCACACCACCACAACCGTTCTGGTTTCCCCCGGCACGGCAACTCGACGATTGGGCGCCTCCCCCGGCGCCACTCACGTCCCCGTTTTTCTCAGCCGAGGAGTTGCTCGTGAACGCGTTCGAGAGCGTTGCGCTCGGTGAGCAACGCGAGTCGGTCGCCGGGTTCGACGATCGTTCCGGGAAGCGGAATCGTCATCGGTTCGCGGCGGCGGCCGTGCGCGTAGATTCGCCCGTCGCCGTCGAGGTCGATTGCGGCGACGTGCTTGCCGACGATAGGGGCGTTCTCGGGCACGCTCACCGTCGCCAGTCGAAGGTGGTCGGTCAGGTCGCCGATGGCGTTGAAGTTGCCGCCGAGGAGCGCCGTCTTCGCACCGGCGGCACCGAGGCGTTCGGGGTAGATAATCTCGTCAACGTCGTCGGCGTAGCGCTCGTAAATCTCCTGTCTGTAGTCCTCGCTGATGCGCATGACCGTCCGACAGCCGTACTCTTTGCCGAGCATACACGCCGCGAAGTTCGTGTTCGGGTCGCCAGTCAGGCCGCCGACCGCCGACGCGTGCTCGACGCCGGCCTGTCTGAGGACGCTCTCGGTCCCGCCGTCGCCGAGGTACGCTTCGAACCCCTCTTCGGAGGCGCGTTCGACCTTCTTCTCGTCGTTATCGACCACGGTCACCGTATGACCCTCTTCTCGAAGCACCCGCGCGGTCCGTGCACCGACTCGTCCGTACCCAACGATAACGAAGTCCATGGTACTACCATACACACCGGGTAGCTAAAAGGTGGCCCTCGATTCAAGGGCGGGCCTGTTCGAGTCGTTCGGTCAGCGACTCGATGGTCTCGGAGAGCGTCGGCGTGCCGAAGAGGGCGACGAGCATCGCACCGACGGTGTCGAACACGAGGTCCACGATAGTGTCGCCGAGTCCGTACTGGACGAGCACCTCCTCGACGCCGAGTGCTTCGGCAGCGAGGCGGGCACTGAATTCGAGCACCTCCCAGAAGACGCCCGCCGCGAGCGTGAACAGCAGGATGAAGACGAACAAGAATCGCGGCGGGAAGTGGACCGCATCGGAGTACTCGTCGAAGACGCGCGCCGAGACGTAGCCGACGGCCGCGACGACGGACGCAGAGAGCGTGTGGGTGACGTGGTCCCACCAATTGATGTAGTTGTACGGCCCGAGCATCCCAATCGCATGAAGCAAGACGGCCGCGGTGAGCCACAAGCCGAGTAAGGGGTTGAGTCGAATCTCCCAGTCACGCTGGAGAATCGCCGGGAGGAACGTCACGCCGATTGCGAGCAGGGAGTTGACGACGACGCTCAGGTTTCGCGTGTACGCCCCCGCGAGAAAGACGAGACAGATGGCTCCTTGCATCACCTGACTCGCCCGGTACTCGATGCCTCGCGGATACATACCTCCCGATAGGACCCCCACCGGCTAAATGTAGGTTGTTAATTGGTAACACATGTACCGACACCGTTTTTCTCTCCGATTACATACGACCACCGATGATGGCCACCACGCACGCCCTGGCCGGTGTCTTTATCGGCACCATCGTCTGGGCGTTGTTCCCCGAGGCCGGGACGCTCCCGGTTCTCGCGGCCGCAATCGGCGGTCTGTTCCCCGATTTTGACCTCTATGCAGGACACAGAAAGACGCTTCACTTCCCCGTGTACTTCAGCGTACTCGCGGTGCCCGCGCTCGCGGTTGCCGTCTGGAACCCGACGCCAATCACGCTCTCGGTGGCACTGTTCCTCGCCGCCGCAGGGTTGCACTCGGCCTCGGACGTCCTCGGCGGCGGACTCGAACTCAAGCCGTGGCTCGCAACGTCCGAGCGCGCGGTCTACGACCACTGGAACGGCCGATGGCTCGCACCGAAGCGCCTGATTCGCTACGACGGCGCGCCCGAAGACCTCATCTTGGCGACGTCGCTGGCGGTGCCGCCAGTCATCGTCTTCGACGGGACGATTCAACTGCTCGTCATCGGTGCTGTCGCCATTTCGGCCGTCTACGTGCTCCTTCGCAAGCCCATGGTGGCCGCAGCGGAGTACGTCGTCGCGGCGGTGCCCGACCACATCATCGACTACGTCCCCGAACGGTTCGTCCGCGACCTGCAGTAGGAACAACGCACTGCGCACGCTTACGACGGGTTTTTCCCTGCGCCGCTCACATCCGCGAGTGAAGCGAGAGGTTTGCGACGTAGGATACCGGGAATCTCTCTCTTCATTTGCTGTATGTACTCGCCGAGCGAAGCGGAAACCCCGTCACCCCCTCTTAGTCTGTCGTCTCGGCAGTCGCCGTCGAAGCCGCATCGAGTGCCGATTCACGCCGATGGAGGGCGTAGGCACAGGCCACGGCGACGATACCAGACACCGTCGCAATGGCGAACGCCACGCGATAACCTGCGGCCGTGTAGACGCGCGCTCCGGCGAGCGTCTCGCCCGTCCAGTAGGTGTCGAGCGCGTAGCCCATCACCGCCGGCAGGATGGCCGCACCGAAGTAGCCGACGCTGTTTATCGCACCCGTCGCAGTCGCACTGGCCTCGGCGTCGTGACGCTCCTTGATGACGGTGAACGCGATAATCGTCCCACCCATGACGAAGAGCGCGACGAAGAGCAAGCCAGCGGCGACGAACAGCGGCGGCGTCACGGTGACGAGCAACAGGCCGTAGGCGAGCGTGAAGAGCGTACACGAGACGACGATGAGTTCCGTCCGGTAGCCCAGACGGTCCGAGAGCGTCCCCATGAGGGGCGACCCGAGGAGGAAGCCGACGTTGCCGGCGAAGACGACCAGCGACGCCGTCTGGACGGAGACCTCGTAGAGGTTGGCGATGTACGGGACACCCCACAGGCCGAGGAAGCTGAAGTTCACGCCCAAGACGAGAAACAGCATCGTCCCGAGTAACCACGTCTCGCGCTCGCGGAGGACGAGTTTCGTGTTCTCGATGACCGCCGAAAGCTCGACGCTCGACGTCGGCGATTCGACGCCCGAGAGCGGCGTGAATCCGGCGTCTTGGGGGCGGTCACGAATCAACAGGAACGTCAGGACGGCGAGTCCGACACCGGCGACGCCGATAGCGAGAAGGACCGACCGCCAGTCGGCGGCGTCGATAGCGAGTGCCAGCGGCGTGCTTGCGAGCACGCCACCCATGCCGGCGGCCGCGACGGTCCAGCCGGTCATCGTCGCAAACTCGTCCGGACGGTACCAGTTGGCGAGGAAGCGAAGCGTCGCCGTGTAGAGGACGCTCCCGCCGAGACCCAACAGCGCCCGCGACGCGAACGAAATCGCGTAGGTCGGCGCGAGCGCGAAGCCGAAGACCCCGAGTGCCATGACGAGGAGTCCGCCGGCCGCGACGCGGCGTGACCCCGCTCGGTCAACCAAGATACCCGCCGGTAACTGCAGTCCGGCATAGATGTAGAAGAACGACGCGTGAAGCAGTCCGAGTTCCGCACCCGTCGTCTCGAACGCCCGCGAGAGGTCCTCGGCGAGGACCGCGGTCGTCACTCGGTGAAAACTAACGAGGAGAAATCCGACGGCGAGCAGCGCCCACAACACCCATCGCCAGCGCGTTGGACTCGCCCGAATCGAGAACCGTGCCATGGTCACGAGTCAAAGCCTGCGTGTAAATGTCTGTCGTGGAGTGCCGAATTCCGGACGTTCACACTCGCGCGTCAGTACGAGTGAAAGTATAACTCCAGAATCACGTCGAGACTGACCTTGCGAGATAATAACACATTACACGCGAGCGTTGTGATTTCCTCAGTGATGGCCGTCTCAAACACCGGAACGGTGGCACGCAGATGCCGTCGTCCACCAGTATCGTGCGTCTCGTTAGCGTCTGAGAGATTCGAGGGAGACTGCAAGTGAGGATTGGTAATAGTCTCGTATTCAGCGGGTTAAGCGATTGTTCAGGCTGATTAGGAAGTCCATTGCTAATTCACTTTCAGACAAATACCGCACTATGTCGGTGCGAAAAGTATTGGAGGACGAAGCAGGCAGCGACGACGCCTACGAGATTCGGTGGTACCAGCCCCGAGATAGAGCGGCGTTCATGGACCTGTACGAACTCGCCTTCAATCAACGCAGCGAAGCGTGGTTCTCGTGGAAGTACGAA
Organism: Haloferax namakaokahaiae; assembly: GCF_042663225.1. Classification (NCBI taxonomy): domain Archaea; kingdom Methanobacteriati; phylum Methanobacteriota; class Halobacteria; order Halobacteriales; family Haloferacaceae; genus Haloferax; species Haloferax namakaokahaiae. The sequence goes on from NZ_JBHTAA010000001.1 coordinate 890,281, forward strand.
CAGAACCCCTACGCGGAACGAGTTCCGATTATCCTCGCCGACAAAGACGGTGAAATCGCCGGACTCAGGCCCTTCATTCCACTCCCCCTACGCGTCGGAGACCAGACGTACACCGCCCACCAACTCGTCGATCTCGTCGTCCACCCCGACCACCGCCGACAGGGGTTGATGACGCGGATGTCTCGATGGATGAACGCCGCCATCTGGGACGATTCGGCGGCGACGTTCACCTACGCCAATCCCCCCGCCCACCGCGGCTTGATGAAGATGACGAGCGACCACTGGACGAACCACGACCTCGGCACGTTCGTCCGCTACGAGCGACTCAACGACATCTCGGCGTTTCTGACCGCCGACCACCCGCTGTCAGTTCGCCTCGGCGCGGCAGCGATAGAGCCGTACTATAAAGTCAAACACCGCGTCCAAGACCGCCTCGCCGACGACGGGGCCGAACTCACGGTCACACGCACCGAGACGGTTCCAATTTCGACGCTGACGCAACTCTACGAACGCGCACCGCCGACGGCGGCGCACATCCTCCGCGACGAGACGTTCTACCAGTGGCGCTTTTCGGAACCGGACCGCCAGTTCGTCACCTACGTCGCAGAACGCGATTCGACCCCCGTGGCCGCCATCGTCGTCGGGACGAGCGAACACGGCGGGTCGCCATCGACGGCTGAACTCGTCGAAGTCCTCCCACTGAACGGCGGCGACGACGCTGCTGGTGCCTTCTCGGCGCTCCTCTCGGAGATTACCGACGACTTCGCCTCGAACGACCACATCTGTGCGTCGTGTCTCAGCATCCCCCACGAGGTGTTCGCCGCCCACGGGTTCACCAGAACCGACGAGTTCCCCCTCTCGAAGTTCGTCGATGAGACGACGTTCATCGTCTGTCCGCTCGGTGGGCTGTCGGACGAGGCGACGAAAGCGCAGTTGACAGAGGACGGGTCGTGGACGATGTCGTACTGCGTGCGATTGTTAGGCTGAGACTGCGTGCGGTTGCTTGGGTGTGACCACGAGCAGTTGATGGAGTACGGAGCGAGTGATTATCCGAACGTAGTGACTCTATACAGAGACCATGACGACCAGACGGTGTCCAGACTGCGGTGTGACGATGGAGGAGATGGAGCTACGGACCGAAGACGGATTCACGCTCAATCTCGTGACGAACGAGCCGAAACCGGGCGTGCTCGGCGGGCTTGGACTGAAAGAGAAGCTCAAGCCGGTGACCGTGGTGTGTCCGGAGTGTGGGTTGATTCGGCAGTACGCGGAGGAGTAGCGATGGTACAGGGTTTCTTCTAGGGTTCGACACTCACGTCTCAGGTCGAGTGAAACTGAACCACGTGAGTCGGGCTAGTTGTTAAATATCCTGAATTTCAAGAAATGTGTATGCCGGATGCAACCAGGCGGAGGTTTCTGCAGAGAGCAGGTATCGCGTCAGCAGTTACTGGTGCCGGCTTGCTCAGCACCGTTGGAAACGCAACGGCGACCTGGGGTGGTGACGTGAAAATTCGGGGGTTCGACGTGAGTGACACGCAGGTCTATCCGGACCGAGGGGAAGAACTCGAACTTTCGATTAAACTGAGAAACACCTACGACGAGGAGAAAGTCGCCTTCGTGATTCCGTACATGGATGGCGAGACGAACTACTCCTACTACGAGCGGATGTACCTGAATCCGGAGACGATGGGTGGAAACGCCGTCGTCCTCTCGCCGCACGAAGAGACGTGGGAGGACTTTCGTTGGGTCCCGCCGCTCAAGCTCAAACCGGGGATTTACAACATCAAATTGAACGTGTGTGAAGACAACCACGTGGGGTTCTGGAACACGTACGATTCGTGGATGATTTCGAACGCCATCGCCGCGGGCCTCGACGTTGACCCCGGTTGTTACGGTGCGGTCAAAGACTACCAGAGCGAAATTCGGTCGTCCGGTGGACCGGGACAACCCCCCGTCGCGGGACCGATGGCCATCCCGGGGCTCATCTCGCTGATTTACAGCCAGAGCCAGGTCGCCAGCCAGTGTTCTGACTAGACTGCGGTGCCCGGTCTACAGCAGTGACTTTCTTCGGCCGGGATTAGAACTCACTCGCAACGCTGAGCGTTGCTCGCTGTACACACCCATGGCTGATGGCTTTTTGCTCAGAACTCGTCACGCCGAGACGAAATGCACCGCTCAGGAGTCTAATTTCGTAAGAAGCCTAGGCCGGGAAGAACCGCGGGCACTCGTCCGCCGGGCGTTTTCACGCCCACGTACCCGGTGTGCCGTTTAGGGGTGTACCCGGAGAACACCAATGGCACTCAAAGCCACACCGCCACACGAAGCGAAGAACCGATTTCTGAAGGACAAGGAGCCGGGCGTGACCCGGAAGACTCTGAAGAACTACCGAACCAGTCTGCGGCAGTTCTGCAACTGGCTGGACGAACAGGGAGTCCAGACCCTCAACAACCTCGACAGCGAACTCATCCAGCGGTACAAGGAGTACCGCCTGTCCAACGTGAAGGTCATCACAGCCCGGCAGGATATGATGACCATCAAGCAGTTCATCGAGTTCTGCGAACACATTGCGGCAGTCCCACGCGGGATGGCCGATATGGTTCGGATTCCCCAAGTCAGCGAGAACGACGAGATTTGTGACGACCTCCTCACTCGGGAGGAGGCCGTGGGGGTACTCGACTTCCTCAGCAAGTACCAGTACGCCAGCAACCGGCACGTCACGCTCTTGATTCTGTGGAAGACTGGGATGCGAATCAGCGGTCTTCGGGCGCTCGACCTCGGCGACTTCGATGATGGTCGTCCGGCGTTCCAACTCCGTCACCGACCCCAGACAGGAACGCCACTCAAGAACAAGGAGAAGGCCGAACGGGACGTTCTCATCACGCCCGATATGGCCGAGGTCATCACGGACTACATCGACCAGAACCGCCCCGACGTGAAGGACGAACACGGCAGGAAGCCGCTCCTCGCATCGAAGAACGGTCGGGTTGTGGAGACCACCATCCAGCGGTACGTCTACACGGCGACCCGTCCGTGCATCTACAACGGCGGGAACTGCCCGTTCGACCGGGAACTCGACACCTGCGAGGCCCTATCGTGGAACGCTTCGTCCAAGTGCCCCGGCTCGGTCAGCCCGCACGCGCTCCGCCGTGGGTACGTGACTGCGGCTCGGAACGCGGGCCAGCCGAAGGACGTGACTGGCGAGCGAGTCAATATGAGCGGGAAGGTGCTGGATAAGCACTACGACAAGGGGACGAGTGCAGAGAAGGCCGAGAGGCGGAGGGACTACATAAGAGATATTTAATCCGTTTAGCCCATCTCAAACGCTTCCCGGATTACTCTTTCACGATACGCCCGGTTACGAACGGCCTCGAAAACGACTGGTTCGTGATAGCGTCGATACGGTGATTTCTCTGCTCGTTGCAACTCGTTGCTCACGGCGCTAAGCCAAGCGTCTCTGAACTCCGTTCCTGCCACTTGGCTCGGTATCCCATCGAACCCAACGAACCACGGTGTCTCATTTCTTTCTTCTCCGTATAGGGGGTCAAACCGCCCTGTGTAATCTGCCTGTTTGAAGTATGAGTCCGACTGGTCGGTATCGGCTGGTAGGATGAACTCGGCTCTGGAACGGTTGTCTCGAAATGCCACCACTGCATACCGATTGTTCACACTTACTGGAAGTGTCCCATTTTGTGGGAGGGACATCACTAAACGTGGGTCATCGTTTGTGAGTCCGGTTCTGGAGAGCAATTCACCGACCAATTTGAAATACGAATACGCCCACTCAGGACTGGGTGCCTTACCGACTCTTGTTACGAGTCTTTGGTGCGCGTCCTCATCCTCTACAACCGAACCATCACTTGTTGGCTCAGAGAGAGATGCGGTGCCCGGCGATTCGCTTGATGAAAACGCAACGCTGGACTGCTCGTATTTTGGACTCGGGGACGACGCTTCTATGTACGACTCAACACGGTCGATTTCAGGGGAGTCGTATATCGCCCACAGCGTCTCGAACCATTCTCTTAGTTCGCTAACGGTCTCGTCTCCATCAAGCAGGACAGACATTTCCGTCCGCCCTGTGAGTCCTTTCTTCGTGAAGTTCGCAGACCCGACCAACGCTCGGCCATCTCCCACCACGACCTTTGCGTGTATGTCTGGAACGTGCCGAACGTGGTCGTGATGATTGACGATGAAATCTCGAACTGCCTCGCGGTCTGTTTGTCCGTGTATCCTCAACCACTCGCCCACATCCGTCAACAGGAACCATTCTTCGGTCTTCTCGATAACCGTGGAAAGGTAGTCTGGAGAGATATAGGGGCAGACCAGTAACACCTCTTCACCATCGGTGATGTCGCGTATCGCTCTGTCAAACGGCGATAGCCCCGTTCGGTCTGTCGGGTCGTGGTAAATCAATTCGGGCACATTACAGATGTTGGTTCTGGTTGACAAAATGGTGCGGGTCAACCTAATCGAGCGACTGGCCATATCCGAGAAGGTACTCTCGTACTATCCCGGTAGAAACAATCCTTTTCGTGAACCGCAATACGGCAGGAACGCCCTGCGCTCACGGGTGTCCTTCTCGCCGCATTTAGCCAGCGAAACTTGCCAGTAAACGGGTGGGACTGTTGGCAGAAAGTCGGCCTAAGATTAATTAGAACGCCGCGCCGTTGGCGCATTACACCTCAGGGCCGAATTAGAAGCCTAGGCCGGGATTCTAGCCTGAACCTTACAAGCCCAACGTTCGTGGACGTAGTATGGCCGACGATCCCGCCGGAGACATCGAGACGCTCCGCGAGCGAATCCAGAACGGCGAGCGCGACGTCCACTGCGACGACTGTCGAGAGAAACTCATCCAGTACTCGGACAACGTTTATCTCATCCCGAGCAAGGTCGGCGACTACCGCCACCGAACTGTCCTCCGGAAGTGCACGCGACTGAGCGAGCACGCTGGTTGCCTCGCTGCCGCCCTCGATGACGAGCAAGAGGCACGGAAGATCGTCCGCTGGATTCACCAGAACTACGAGAAGGAATACACCAACCAGACCTACCGGTCGGTCTTCCGAAGCTTCGGCAAGCACGTCACTCCCGGAAGCGACGAACCCGAGACCATGGCGTGGATCAGCTACTCGACGAGTAACGACCACGACCCGACGCCCTCCGAACGCGACCTCCTCAAATGGGAATCCGACGTCCAGCCCATGCTCGAAGCCTGCCAGAACCCCCGTGACCGGGCGCTCATTGCAGTCCAGTTCGAAGCGGGGTGTCGCCCCTACGAACTCGAAGCGCTCACTGTCGGCGATATCTTCGACGGCGAGCACGCCACAGGCATCCACGTTGACGGGAAGACTGGCGAGCGCGCCGTCCATCTCATCATCTCGGTCCCGTACCTCCAGGCGTGGCTCAACGAACACCCCGCCCCGACCGACGCCGATGCGCCGTTGTGGTCGAAGCTTGACGTCGCCGAGTCGCCGAGTTACAACACTTTCCTCGACTACTTCAAGAGCGTCGCCAAGCGCGCCGGCGTCTCGAAACCCGTCACGCCCCGGAACTTCCGGAAGTCGAACACGCGATGGCTTGTCATCCGTGGGATGAAGCAATCGCGCATCGAGGAACGACAGGGGCGAAAGCAGGGAAGCGAACACACGCGAAACTACCTCGCCCGATTCGGCGACGAATCCAACGAGAAGGCGTACGCCCGGCTCCACGGCGTCGATGTCGGCGAGACCGAGGAAGACGTCGAGGTCGGTCCCGTCGAGTGCCACCGATGCCACCGGGAGACGCCCCGTGAGCGGGACTTCTGTATGTGGTGTCACGCGGCGCTCTCGTACGACGCGGACAAGAAGCTCGCCGACGTTGACGACGACGCTGCTCACTCGATTGCAGATTCGGCGAGTCCCGACACCGATCTCACCCCCGAGGAGGCGCTCGAACTCCGAGACGCTATCGAGGAAAACCCCGTGTTGAAGCGTCTCTTCGCGTCGCTGCAGTAGGCTATTCATCGTCGATCTCACCTCCGTTGTCGGCATAGTCGAGCGCACGCTGGACGCGATCCGAGATGGTCACGTCCGCAGCGGCGACGCGCTCGAACAACTCCCGGTTCTCTTCGATAATCTCGACCGGGTCGTCGGGCGACGGTGCTTCGTCGTTCGGGTTGATTGAGGGTGCTTTGCTCATGATTGCATCTCTCTGGCTTCTTTTCGAATCTGTGCTTGCTCGTGATCGGGGCGCTCCCAGAGTGGAATAACCGTCTGGAGGCAACCGTAGTGCGCAATCAGCAGGAGGTCGGACTCTTCGTGATATCGGTAGATTCGACCGTGGTCTTCCTTCGACCGAATCGGGACACCCTCGCGCCACAATGCGCGGATGTTCGCATCCGACCATCCCCGACCACGCTGGCGCAGTCGAAACTCTGGGTGCGAAAGGCTCTTCGGCCTCGTCCGCCAGAGGACGACGCCGTCCTGGTGGCGGAACTGTCCGCCTTGCTGTCGGGCAGCCATCATCCCATCACCACCGTGTAAGCGAACACGACACCCGCGAACACGCCCACCGATGCGAGGAACATCAGCGCTTGACGCGCCGATCTATTCATCGACATCACGGGCGACTGCCCGGAGGATGGGGATTCGCGAGTGGAGTTCGGTGTCATCGCGCAGGTCTCGGTCACCAGTGGTGGTCACCCCAAGCTCGGAGAGCAGCTCTTTCGTCACCGAGAAGGAGCCACTCGCAAGGCGCTGGTGGACCTGCATGATGTTGTCTTTGCGCTCGATGGCATCGATGACCTCGCTCGTCGAGCGCGTGATGCTGGAGTCTTCGACGATGTCAGTCGGGTTGCGTTCGAGCCACTCGGGGAGTTCTGGCTCTTCGTCCGGTTCGCTCGCTTCGACTTCGTCGCCGGCGTCGGCCTCCTGGTCATCATCGCCGACGTCTTCATCGGCGTCTTGCTGTTCAGGCTCGCCGACAAGTTCGTCCTCGGTGGGTTCGTGGTCGAGCGTCACCGGTTCGAGGCCCTTGTGACTCCGGGCGTGGTGAATCCCAATCTTGGTGAACGGACCAGCGCCGCAGCGGCCGCACCATTCGTCGTCTTCGGAGCCGTCCTCGTCGTCGTCTTCGTCAGCGTCGGCTTCGACGCCTTCGTCGTCGCCGTCCGGAGCGTCGTCCTCGACCAGCTGGCTGAGTGCGCCGACGTCCACGTCGAATCCTCGGGTGCGGAGTTCGTCGATACTGGCGGCGACCGCTTCGAACGACTCGCGCGGGAGCGTAGTCCCTTCGAGGTGGTTGACGGTCTCGATGGTCGCAACGTCTTCGGTGACGGTCGCGGTGACCGAGACTTCAACGTCATCGACGGCGACACGGACCTGGAGTTCACGGCCGTCCTCAACGAGGTCCTCGTGGTAGCGAGTCAGGGTGCTCATGGTCGCACCTCCCGACGCTCGCCCAGCGGAGACAACCCGGCGTCTTCGGGTACCGACATCATGAGTTGCTTCTGGTGCGAGGCTCGCCCGATGTGTTCGAGCTTGGTAATCCGACCCAACAGGTCGGCATCCGATTCGTGGAGCCGTGCGAGCGTCACATCACCGTCGTCGGTCGCATCGAGGCGGCACGTCGTTTCGCCGCTTTCGACGATGACCGAGTCGCCCTCGTCGAATGTACGGGCGACGAACATCGGCCCGAGCCACGATTCGTCGAGGGTGTCGAACCGAACCTTGTCGAAGCGTTCGAGCGAGCGGAGAGTTTCGAGAGGCGTCACCGGCGGTCACCTCGCGGGTCGGCGTTGAGTATCTCACCGAGCGTCTCGTACAACGCCTCCGCGCCTTCGCGGTCGAGCGTCACGAGCTGTGCGCAGTCATACCCTGCATACTCGAAGCGGGCATCGATTTCAATGCCAAAACGACCGCCAGGGACTTGCTTAATCCGGTAAGTCACCTTGTCGTCATCGAACAGCTCCATATCGACTTTCGCCGTGCCGATCTGCGTGAACAGGAAGTCTGGAACTGGGAGTTCGGTTTCGATGAGGTCGCTCATTGGTCCTTACACCCCATGACGACGTTGTCGATGAACGGGAGCGCTTCGACGTACGCCCGTTCGCGGTCGCCAGCTTGCGGGAGGCCGATGACACGGTGTGGTTCGTACACCGCGGTCGCCCCTTCGACGCGGAACTCCCCACGTCGGGTTTGGTTCTGCGCGAGTCGAATCAGGCGCGGTTCGCCATTATGGTCGCGGTCCACACGGGCGTACAGTTCGCCGTCTTTCTTGTACTGTGGTGCGTTCTCTGACCAAATCTCTTCGTCGCTCATCGCACGTCCTCCAGTCGCGTCTGTGGTGATTCGTCCACACTACAGAACGGGAGAATCTCCTCGCCGAGCCACCGGGCGAATACCTCCGGCGTGTCGATGTTGAATTCAGCGACGTAGCCGCTTTGGGCGACCGTTCCGCGCATGAAGACGCCGTCCCACAGGTAGGAATAGCCGAACTGGTTGTACTGGCCACTCCCAGTCCCGAAGTGGGCGTCTCGGTGGAACACTGTGCCGGCCTTCGACTGCCCATCTTCATCGTCGTCGTCGAGGTCGTCTTTGTAGCCGACCTGCCAGCACTTGCCCTCGCGTTGGTTGGTGACGTGGTCGGCGAACGCCGTCACGTCGATATTACACCGGTGGATGGAGGTGCCCCAGACGCCCATGAGCGTGTGGTAGAACCAATCGCCATTCGAGGAATCCACGCCCACCCATCCGTTCGAGGGATCGGCGATGAACTCCGTGAGCTGTGGTTCGCGCTCTTCGAGGCGCTCGGTGACGATGCCCTTCTCGGTGACCGAGACGTCTTCGATGACGGTGTCGATGTGCGAGTAGGCCTTGCCGTGGTAGAGTGACGCGCCGTCGAGGTACGTCACTTCGCTGCACTCGATAGCCGGGCGCTTCGCAGGGTCGAGTTGCTCGGGGACGTGCTGGCGGTCGTCGGCGACGTCGTCGTTTGCGAGACCGAGGATGACGCGCTGCATCACCGCACCTCCGAGAGCGAGACGACGACATCGGCGTCGGCGGCCATGAACTCACGCGTCTCCATGTAGCCGTCTTCGTGGTACCCCTCCGCGGTCTCTTGAGAGACAACGAGGAGGTTCCCGAGTGGCGTCTCGACAGCGCCGAGATACGGATCGTCTTCCGGCCCTTCGAACGCGTGGTCTACACGAACGTCCAGGGGGCTTCGGAGGACGCTGGGGAGTCGATCGCGGAGGCTCATTGGCGAACCTCCACTGGGCGGCCACAGCTGACCCACTCGCCGTCTGGACCTTCGAGGAGCACGCCGCCCGACGGGGTTGGGAGCATCACATCTTCGTCGGTGTACTCCGTCCAGTCGATCTCTTCGCGGGCGCTCATTCCTCGTCCTCCTCCTGTTCGTCCAGGTCAGCGTCGATGTCGGCCATGAGCGTCTCGTGGTCGTCGTCGAACCGGTCCATGAGTTCGCAGTCGCGGCACTTTCGGCCCTTGCAGGGCGACCCGCATGAGGCGCAGCTCATGTCAGTGCCTCCCATTTCTGGGCGGCCGATTCGAGTTCCGACGAGAGTGCGCGGAGGTCCTCAGCGTCGAGCGTCATTGTGCACCTCGCCGTTCGAGTTCGCTGTAGAGTGCGTCCTTGAGGTCTTCGAGCGCCTGATCTGAGAGCATCGACAGCGCGTCCGTTCGCGCCGTTCGCGTGCGCTCGATACACTCGATGTCATGATAGCGAAGGATGCGCGAGTGAATCGCATCGACGCCGAGACAGTGACCGATGAACGTCTCAGAATCGACATCCTCGACGAATCGCCAGCGAGATTTCCCGCGGGGGTAGTCCACGTTCATCTGGATGTCATCGCCGGGTTCGAGGATGGCCCGCAGGTGTCGCGGACGGATGCCTCGCACCTTTTGGGATTCGTCGAACGCGATGGACGTGTTCGCGGTTGACGACGAGTCGGAAACGAGAGGTGGGGCTTCGCCATCGACGTCGAAGTTCTCGCCCGACATCACTCCTCGCCTCCATCGGTGACCGCGCGTTGCGCGGGCGCGTGCTCATCGACGAGCTTCGAGACGCTCGTGGCGCGCTCACGGTCGGTGACGAACTTTGCGACCATCCACTCGAAGTGGCCGAGAACGACCTGCAGGCCAGCGGTGGTCAGTTCGTATTGGTTGGTGCGCTTGTCGAGTTCGCTCTTTTCGACGAAGCCGTACTCGACGAGGTCGTCAAGGTTGGGGTACAGTCGCCCGTGGTTGACCTCGGTCCCGTAGTAGGCTTCGAGTCGGCGTTTGATAGCGAGGCCGTACATCGGCTCCTCGGCGAGGATGACGAGGATGTTCTGTTGGAACGCGGTAAGGTCCGCGGCGTCAACGCCGCCGTCGGTGACGAGTTCGGGGTCGTATTCACGGATGTAGGCGTTGCGAGGAATTCCGATGCAGTCGCACGGGAGGTATTCCTCACAGTCGGGACAGTAGAGAACTTCTTCGCCCGGCTCGAACTCGTCCTCGCCACCGTCGGTGACGATCTTGCGATCCGAGAACTTACTCTGCAGTCCCGCCGTCTCGATGTGCGCCTCAGGGATGACCTGGCCGCCGCACTGGCAGCCGGTGTGCGCGTTCTCGACTTCGTGGCGAGCGCCGCAGTCGGCGCACCAGCCGAAAAAGGTGCCCTCGATGAGCGTGTAGGTCGTCGCTTCGATGCGATCGTCGTCGTTGAGAGGACCGGTCACCGCGAGCGCGTCGCCAAGGGCGATTTCGTGGTCCGACTGGATTCCAACGACGACTGTGCCGGGAACGACCGATTGGGTGTTCTCGCCGTCGTCGAGGATGATGAGGTCGTCGCCGCCGCCCGTCTGGACGACCGTCCCGACGAAGGTCTCGTACTGGTTGGTCTCGTCGGCGGGCTGTCCACCGTCGCAAATGAGCTGTGCTGGCCGATTCGTGACCAACGAATTAAGTTGGTCCTGTGATTCTCTTAGCATGGCTTTCGTTCGGTTCCGCTGGCGATCACCAGCGGACTGGATGTAGACGGAAGCCACGTGGGGGGTGTTCCAGCACCCGTCACACTTCGCAGAGCGTGTCCTGTGGCTTCCAACCTACCGTTACGTTCCCCTTTACTTAGGTGTTACTGTGGTCTTCACAGTTATGAGTACGATAACCTAATCAGATTTATAGCGAACCGTTCCGTATATCGCATTACCGACAATACTATGAGTTCCACAGTAGCACCGTCGGACGTGAGACAACGCGCCGAGTGGATGCGGCCTATCGATGAGCAAATCCTTGAGGTCATGGAGAAGGAGGGAAACATGACTCCCGACGCTCTCGACAAACTCGACGTGACGGTCGCAAACTACGCGAGCAACCGACTTTCGCTCATGGCGAAGTACGGGTTGGTCGAGCGGATCGTCAAGGGCCTTTACCGCATCACTGATGACGGGATCGGCTTTCTCGACGGCCGCGTAGATGCATCGAAACTTGAGCGCGTTGACAAAGACGCCGACAACTGATTTCATTCTCGCACCTCTGAGACGTGCAGTCCGACGAACTCCAAGACACCCGTGAGCCACTGCGGTGGCTCTTCGACGACCTCACGAGCGCCACCAGAGAGGGGCGACCGCGTGAGCTGTCCATTGCGAACAGCCCAGCGGTGGGTGGCGTCACGCACATCGACGCCGTCGCGGTGGCGATCGACGGCGACGACTCGCTGTCGAATCGGCACGTCGTAGCCCAGCTCGTAGCGATTCACGCGGAAGGTACGCGAACCTCGACGGGGCTGGCCACCGGGACTTTCGGGAATGGTCGTGGACTGCACACCTAACACGATAGCCGACAGTCACGATAAGGCGAGTGGGGTCGTTTCCGACGCTTCCGGCGAGAATTCGATACTACTGATTTCGGCCGTCTCGACACCGTGAACGTCCTGTAACTGGCGTATTTCCGACGGTTCCGATTGCGTTTCCGGCTGAGTCGTCGTCGAGTACGCGTGGGTCTCAAACCATGGTACTCGAACTTCGCCACCGAGGAAAATCACTGGACAATATACCCCATAGATACATGAACAATCTGGGTCACCTGACACTATGCAATTCAAAGCTCGCACCCATCGCTTACTCGAAGTGGGTGGCGACACCCGGGAGGAGTTGATTTTCGATTGGGGAATTATGGCGCTCATCGCTGCAAACGTCGTTGCAGTGATTCTGAGCACCGTCGATGCACTGTATCTCCAGTACCAAGCGCTTTTCCAACTATTCGAACTCGTGTCTGTTTCCATATTCACTCTGGAATATCTCGGCCGAATTTGGGCAGTCACCGTAAACGAGGGATACAGCGGACCAGTGACGGGGCGAATTCGTTATGCCCTCAAGCCGATGCTTATCATCGACCTATTGGCCATCCTCCCGTTCTACGTGGGATTCTTCTTCGTAGACCTGCGGTTCCTTCGGGCACTCCGCCTCTTTCGGTTTTTCCGACTCCTCAAACTGGCGCGTTACTCACAATCGATTCGGTCGTTCAAACGGGTGCTCCAGGACAAACGCGAGGACCTCGTCGTCTCGATTTCTGCGACACTCATTTTACTCGTCCTCGCAGCGAGCATGATGTACTTCTTCGAGCGGACTGCACAACCCGACGTCTTTTCGAGCATTCCGGCAGCGTTCTGGTGGGCGGTCGTGACGTTGACGACGGTCGGCTACGGCGACGTCTATCCCGTCACGTTCGGTGGAAGGCTTTTCGCGGCAATCGTCGCGTTCCTCGGGATCGGTCTGTTCGCGCTCCCTGCAAGTATTCTCTCCTCGGGATTCGTCGAACAATCGAGTACGGCCGACTCACCAACCTACTGTCCGCACTGTGGCGAATCGCTTCGGGAGGAACACTAATCACACTGTGAAATAATCCTCAGTCAACATGTACCGAACTGGTCATCAAGGTGCAGCGTTTCTTTTCGCAGCACCGCTCGCATTGGTAATTGGACTCTTTGGCGACCCTGTCGCGCTCGGACTCGGGGCAGTCGTTGTCTCAGGCCTTGCATCCGCTCCCGACCTCGACCTTCGGATGCCGTTCATCAAACACCGTGGGATTACACACACCGTTTGGGCAGCGCTCGCAGTCGGGATCGTCGGTGCAGTGGGTGGGGCGATTCTCGGCCTCTATCTCGGAAGTATCGTGGTGGCGCTTGTGTACTCGGTGCTGTTTGGACTTCTCGCGGCCGTCACGGTTCTTTCCCACATCGCTGCCGATGCGCTCACACCGATGGGTGTCAAGCCGTTCGAGCCAGTCAGCTCGAAAAAGTACACGTGGTCATTCGTCCGAGCTGCGAACCCGATTGCGAACTATGCGCTTGCAGGAATCGGAGCAGTTGTATGCGGGGGTGCTGCTTTCGCGGGGTTGTGGCTCCACGCCACCGTCTCGAATCTACTCTAACGAAAAGAAGACGCCGTCAGTCGCTGAGGAAGTTGCGCTGCCACCACCGGCTCTCGACGAATCGTTGGTCGCACCACGGCTTATGCGGGAGTTCGTCGATGCCGGGCGACGGCTCGGGCGTCAGCATCACACTCGCCCCGCAACAATCGCATTCGAGCTTCATCGGCTCGCCCTTTCGGTAGCCGTCGTTCGAGACCGACGTCTCCGAGGCGATGATGCGGAAGTGCGTATCGGGCGCAGAGAAAGACTTGGGCATCAGTCGTCACCCCACGGCGTCCACGTGTTCGTCTTGAGCTTCTCATCGACCAGGAGCAACGCTACGGAGATGAGACCGAGCACTGCGGCAACATCGAGCGACCCGGTGAAGCCCGCGAGCATGGCCAGTCCACCAGCGCCGAGGGCGACACGGAGGAGGTGGCGTCGAGCGCGGTCAAACATGCTCGGACCCCCCGAGTTCGAGTGCAACATCGTGAACGTTCTCGGAACCGGTTGGTCTCCAAGCACACCCAGTCCACTCTTTTTCGACGAGCGTCCACCCACCACGACCGCGGTCGAGGTCGAGCCGCCGGCCACTCCCACGAGACTGCCGCATCGTGAGCGTCAGCCCGCGTGGATTCTCTAAGGACTCACGAACGACGCGAGCGGCCTGTCGGTAGGCCCACATCCGCGCATCGAGCACTTCGAGGCGGACGAGCGGAACTGGACCGGCGGCGTCGCGGTAGGCGTTCGCAAGCGATTCGGCCTCGCGTGCTCGGCGTTCGAGAAGTGCGACAGAGTTAGTCATCGTCCGCACGCTCCTCGATAGTTCGAAGCAGCAGCGGGTCGATACGCGAGCGGTCGGCCCACTCGGGGATCGGCCGCCCCTCACGGAACAGCACCCGGTAGACGTGCTTGCAGTGCATCTCGCGGTGCTGCGAGCATCGGTACTGGTGGTCTCGGCAGGTGCACGAACGCGTCCGCAGGTCAACGATGTGGTACTGGCCCTCCTCGTTGTAGACCGCGTAGAGGTCATCCGCACCGTCAACCTCGGGCGTGTTATCCGACGCGAAGAGACACTCGGTGAGTGCTCGGGCCTCGCGTGCGGACATGCTGGTCATGGTCTGTTGAGTTCGAGAAACCGCCATCACGAATCAGCCTCCAGCGCGTCGATGTCGGGAGTGCTGTCGCCCCACAGGCGCTCGCAGACGTCGGGGTGTTCGAGCAACCAGTTTGAGGCTTCCCGCTTGGCCTCGGCGACCGCGTCGGCCTCTTCGTATCCTTCCTCGACCCACTCGTCGCCGTCGAGGAGCACGATGCGACAGCGCTCGGCGCATATCTCCTGCACCCGGTGACTGACGATGTCGTGCAGAGTCACAACTGAACTTGCGACTTCCGCTCCCTGGCTCGCGTCGTACTCGTCGTCACCACCGAGTTCTCGCCGGCGTTCATCGCGGACGTCTTCGAGCGTCGCAATCGCGTCTTCGAGCTGGGCGAGTTGGCCGTCCTCGACGATGTCGTCGTGGACGCCATCGCGGAGGATTCGGTGCTCGAACTCGTCGGTTGCGGTCGTCCGATGGTCGTTGCGGATTCGCTTCGAGGCACGCGAGTGGATTCGATTCCCTCGCATCACGCACGCACCTCCGCGAACACGGGGTGCAACGACGTCCATCCACGGCGATTCTCGACGTGGTCGAGGTACAACACGACGTCCAGCCTCGGTTCGTCGTCGAAGTCGAAGACGTACTCGAGAGCACCGGCGGCGTTGACGACGTAGACGACGTTGTCCCAGACGTTCCAGATGTGCGTTGCGCCCTCGGCATCGACGCCGAGTTCGAGCCACGCTTCGTCGAAGACGTGCGGCGCACCGGAGACCCACAGGGCTTCGACGGTCCCGCGGTCCGATGCGACCAGGTGGCGCTCCTCGGCCGGTCCAAGGAGAAGTTCTGGGTGCGAGATCGTGACGACTTGCAGCG
Organism: Haloferax namakaokahaiae; assembly: GCF_042663225.1. NCBI lineage: Archaea > Methanobacteriati > Methanobacteriota > Halobacteria > Halobacteriales > Haloferacaceae > Haloferax > Haloferax namakaokahaiae. Next base: position 905,636 of record NZ_JBHTAA010000001.1, read on the forward strand.
TCTCTCCGTCGGCGCGGTAGAGCGCCCGGACGGGGAGGTCGTCTTCGTCAAAATCGCGCCTGTTCAGCGCCGAGTCCGTGTCAGTACCGTTTTCAACGGTTGGGATTGTAGTTGACATTGCTGGTTTCTCCAGCACGGTCAGGGCGTTCCAGCGCCCGGCCGACCATTCATTCTGTGGCCGACCTCCCGTGCTCAACTGTACATACGGAGTGGTCTATCTTATAGCTTTGCATTGCAAAGTGGGTAACAAAATGCGTCACAAAGTATAATGCAAATGGTTGCGTACTTGCGTATGCAGATGAGTGTACTGAACAGCAACATGGTAAACGAGAACTACGAGCCGTCGGCGAACGACGAAAAGGTTCTTGATGCGCTGAAAAACGGTCGCGATGAGGGCAACCCATGGGGGCGAGCAAACCCACGGTATCTTGTCGATAAGACCTCGCTCGACAAAGGAAACGTCGAGTTTTCACTCCGTAGTCTCCGAAACGCGGGGTGGATTCAGCGTGTAGCACGCGGCCTTTACGAGTTCGTTGACGACCCGAGAGAAGGAGACCCCGATGAGTCTTAACTGGCCACCGAACTTCCCGCGAACGCCCGACCGAGACCGCACTCGAAACAACAACCTCGACGTGACGATGTCGCGGGCGTTCTCGGACCTGGAGAAGACGCTCGACCGCCTCGGTGCAGACGATTACGACTACGAGTTCGACGCTCAACAGCGCAAGAAAGACAAGCGACCGTACGCGAACGCTCGGCCCGACGACCCGTCGTTCGTGGTCCGCTGGTCGATGGATGGCGAACAGTTCGCCGTCGCGTGCGACCGCTACTCTCGACTGCGAGACAACGTCCGCACGGTCGGGATGTACCTCGAAGAAAAGCGCAAGATGGAGAGCCGCCCCGTCGCCACGGGCGAGAGCGAGTTCTCGAACGCTCGCTTGCCTCCGGCCGACGAAGAAGCGGTCGTCGCAGCGCCGGCGTCACAAGAGCCGCACGAAGTACTCGATGTAGAACCGGACGCCCACCGTGAAGAAGTGAAAACTGCCTACTACGCACTCGTCCAGGGGCGTCACTCAGACAAAGGCGGGAGTCGCCGCGAGTTCGACGAACTGCAGGAGGCGAAGGAGGCGATGCTCGAATGAACGACGACGTTCTCACCGTCGCGAGAGTGCTCGAACGCCTTCGGGCGATCGAGGAGCTGGAATCCAAGATGTACGGCCCGATCACGGAGGTTGACGATGAGTAACGACACGTCCGTCGTCCACCGAAAGGGCTTCACGAAGATTCGGGGCACGCGATACGAGTCGGTCTCGGGCGAGCGCGTCCGCATCGAGCGCCAAGAACGGATGCACAAATTCGGGTCGGGGTATCAAAACACCGGCCCGGCGGTCCCGATCTTCACGGGGACCGTTGAGGATGCGCGCCACGTCTACGAGGTTCTCCAGGAGTGGTTCGACGAATGAGCCGGGCCATCGGCATGCACGACCCCGCCCGCGAGTGGACGAGCGTCGACGACCTCGACGGCATCAACCTTCGCGATGGAAAGGGCTGTCCGCATTGCGGTGGCCCGGCGTCGAAACTCCGCGAAGGTCCACCAGCGGGCTACTTCGAGTGCGAGACATGCTTCGCGGTCTGGTCGGGCGATATCGAGAACGCGTCGCTTTACAAGAAACCAATCTACGGACCCGTGGGGACGAAAGATGAGTGACGCTGGCTCTGAGCCCGCGAGTTATCGATTCCCACACATCCATTTTGAAGACCGAGTTTACCTTCAACATCTTGAAGACACGCATGGTCGTGACAGGGTACTCGGCTGGCTTCGTGGAAAGGTCGCGGTGCCCCTTCGACATCAGTTCGAAGATGGTTTTGACGAAAATGCCTACTATGAGGCGATGCGTCGGGAACTCGTCGAAACACGAGGTGAGCAAAGTGACTAACGCTGAAACATGCGAGACACCCATCCAGTCCGTCGACGACGTCCCCATCTGTCCCGGCTGCGGTCTCATGGCCCACATCACTCACGGCGACGTCTGCGTCGAGTGCTTCGACCGTCGAGAAGGGTGGCTCGGTGGTGGCGGAATTCGCGTGGTTGCCCACGATGGCGACGTCCACGAGACGCCACTGTGCCCGGTGTTCGGGGGCGGGACGTGGTATCTCTGGCGTGACGAAGACGCACTGTACGATACACTCTCGCCGACAACAGAGCGAGAATACTGCGAGGTGTGTCGACATCATCGACTCCGGGGCTTCGAGACGGAGACTGCAGATGTCTGAGAAAGACGAGTGCTGGCGCTGCGACGCGAAGACGACACGCACCCGCCTCGACGGGCGTCACGAGTGCGCCAAGTGCGGTCGCGCTGTCTCGAAACAACGGAAGAATGAGACACGGTCGGCAGACCAGCACGGTCTGGAGGCGTTCGACGAATGAGTGACTGGGGACTTCGAATGTCGAACTCGCCGCCTCAGGACTCACGGGAGATTGTCCTGTTCGTCGGGATTCTGGTCGGTATGTGCCTCGCGTCTGCCCTCTTCGCGATGATTCTGTATTTGCACTGAAAAACTTCGTTTCTCGGAATCTATATTCCCAAAATAGAGAGTCATCCCTCGCCAGCGAGAGCGTTCGTCAGTAACACAATCTGTGCTCCGAAGAGACAGATAGCGACGAGTGCGCGGACTGGAACGAGGTCGATGCCTTCGTTGAGGACGCCCGCGCCGAGCGAAACGGATGCAAGCGAGATGAGGAGCAGCACGGCGAGCGTGCTATCCGAAACCTCGCGCTCGTAGAAGTGCCGGAGGACGGGATAGGCAAGAAAGCCCAGTGCGCCCCCGAAGGCCATGAGCACGTTGATGATGACCATTGGGTCAGTCATCATTGGACTCCTGTTGGTCTTGCTTCGCAGCGATCGCCCCCGAGAGCGCGCCGGAGAGAATCGTCGAGAGATTCCCCCAGCGTGACTGTGCCATCTCGATTCCGAAGAGCGCGAAGAGGACGGTCGCGTACGCGGTGATGTGTGTTTTTGTCAGTTCGACTGTCGCTGGGAAGACGGCGTCGGCGGTCAACGCGCTGGCGAAGGCCAACGCGAATATCAACCCCGCCCATCCCCGTGCTTGGTTCAGCTTCATTCATGTGTTCTGAGGGTTGTCGGTTATCGCGACGGCCCCTCTCGGCGTCGCGGATGCCCGGTATGGAAGGAAGGTGCTCGCTCGTACGACTCGTCGAGGCGCAGCGGAGGTCATCACGAAAAGCGTAATCGGGGCCTCAGTGGGGGAGAAAGTCTATATGCGCTCTATGGGAGCCAATAGACATGATTCAATCACTGAAATTCTATGTTTTAACGGGAGCAGCAGGCGTCTTTTTCATCGCCATGGGGTTGGCATGGAATATTGGGCTATATCTTGGAACGTGATACCTCTCACTCGACGAGTCCTTCCTCAACGAACACCTCGTGCGCTCGTCGAACGCCCTCTTTCGCGTCCCATCCCTCGCCGTGGTAGTGCCGCCAGCCCGCTCGGAGCGCGGCGATCAATCCGTCGGCGAGGCCGCCGATCGGCGACAGTTCGTGATGTGCCGAGTAGACAGCCCGGTCACCGGGACCGGGGGAGAGCCGGATGTGCGTCTGCCACGTGCCAAACAAGCCGTTCTTGCGAACAGCGTAGCTTCCGACTTCTCGCCGGCCATCCCACGATTTTACCCCAGCGAGGTTCACAGGATAAGCATCATCGCGTGCGTTGAGCGCCGCGCGAACTTCCTCAGGCGAGGCGTCGGTAATCCCGCCCCACTCCGAGTCGTGCAGTGGTATCTCGAACTTCACGATGGGGAAGCGCTGTTCGAGTTTTGGGAACCACCGGCGACGATAGCGCCACAGGTCGGGCCACGCCTCTCCGAGCAATGCCTCGACGTGCGGGTCGTCGAGCGCGTCTCGATAGATGGCCCACCCGAGGATGGTGAGCGTCACGAACAGGGCGACGAGCGATGCGACTGTTTCTGGTCGATGTTGAGCATGAAAGTGAGTCTCCTGTAGTGGGAAGGAAGGCGCTCGCCCCGGTGGGTCATCGCGACGTGATTAGAGTGCCCGTTTCGTCGTTTGGACGTCCGTGTCAATCGAGCGGAGCGCTCGAACGAAATTGTCGCGCCCCTCGAAGTCGAGCCGCATGGTCCCCCACGAGAATTTCGAGCTTTGGAGGACGTAACGTGGATTTGCGACGACATCAATTTCCTCGAATTCGGAGACTTCGTATGCGTAGCCGGGTTGCAGGATTTGACTCTCGATTTCGATTTGCCCGGTGACGGTATCGTTCGCCAACTTCTGTGACAGCTCCGTCCGTGCAATCGATTCGAGTTCGGCCGTCGAGTTCGCGTCCGGTCGGAACAGCGCGGGGGCTTCGATTTTCCCGATTGCATCGACCGAGGTTTGCGAGACAGCCTCGACTTCGAGGCGGTTGCCCTGTTCGTCTTCAGGACCGAAGACCGTCACCGAATTGGCAAACCCGTCGGTCGTATCGACGGGCTGTGGAACGTCGACGACCTTCCAATCGACGCTCTTGGTCACGTCACCAGGTGCGAAGGCGTTGAGGACAAGCGACGATTCATCGTAATCGGGGACGACCAGCATCCCCGAGTCATCGGCGATCGAGGTGAGGATGTCGAACGGGGATCCCGAGTAAGTCTGGTCGTCGATAACGCGAAGTGAGTTCGTAGTCACCGACAAGTCCCACCCAGACAGAACGTCGGGCTGGTATCCCGTCCGCGGAATTGCACTGTCTCTCGTGCCGTGCCCACCGAGCGTGATACGGCCTTTCACATCGGTTCCGAGCGACCCTTCGGCAGCGAAATCGACCGTGACGCTGGATGTATCGTCTTCCGACCCATCAGTTGGGAACCAATCTGTGCCGTTGTTTTGGAGTTGGAGGCGTTCGGCGGCTGGCGTGTCGTCGGTCGTCGGTGTGAGTGTCGCTGCTTTAATGTTGAACGTGCTGTCGAACGCAGACCCTTCGATTGTCACACCGGGGTAGTCAACCGGGGCGTCGAGCTTCCCGTTCGTCAGCGACGACGGGAGGGTGTAGTTCGCGCGACCATCGACGGGAGCGACCGCGTCGATGAGGAAGTTCTCAGAGCCCTCGCTCGAAACTTCGGCGGTTAAGGTGTACGTTCCTGCAGGCACACCACCTGGGTCGGTCCAAAACGCAGAGTCAGAAAGCGTTTCGAATGAGATAATGTCGTTTGTCGAGAAAACAGTGTCCAATAGTTCAGTACTGTCAAGCGACCATTTAACCTGGGAGGAGTTGTTCGTTCCCCGAATTCGAACAAAGAGTTCCAACTCGCCCGCTGGGATGTCGTAGTCAAGCGTAAAAGTCCACGAGGCAGATTGCCCAGCAGTATCGAGGTTTATCGCCTCGCCATCGGAAAAGTCCGAATCGAAGAACGGGTCGTACGACCCACTCGCCGATTCGCCTTCCATCAAGAACGACCGCTGGAGCGGTTCGATCGTCGCTGAGGCTCCACTGCCAACACGCTTCCATGCATCACTCGAATCGGGGTCACCGAAGAGATCTTCGAACGAGAGGTCCTCGGGCGACTCCTGGACGAGCCGGTCTTCATCGACGGTCGTCTCATCGGGCGTGGTGACGTTCGCCGTGAAAGGTGTGTAGTTGTCGATGTAGTCCTCCAACGCCGCATCTCCCCGCATTGATTGATAGGTGACGACATCGCCACCGTGGCGGAGTTTATCAACAACGTCGTAGCCTTCGAGGCGGTCGGCTGTTTTGTTATTGGAGCCGTTGAGCCGGTACGCGACGAACGGCCCTCGGAATTCTACCTCGCCGTTGAGATAGATTCGGACTTCCGACCGCGTCCAGTCGCGAAGACTTCGTTCGGGGCGGATGTCGATGTGCCACGCACCGACTGCCGATTTCTCGGGCTGGAGCGTGGGGTAGCCCTCCATGCTGGATTCGAAGAGTCGGGCGACTTCTCCCGCACTGTCGGTGAACGTCGCGAACCAGCCGTCCGTGGGAATGGAGAACGTCGTCGTGAAGATACTCGAATCAGACCGAGAGAACACGTGCTCGGTGTAGGTCTCGATGGTAACGCGATACTTGCGGTTTTGCGCCAGTCCCGAGAGCGTATCGCTGGTGACGTTCGGCGCGAGGTCGGCAAACTCGACTTCCGGGCCGAAGCCGGTGTCTGCAATCTCGTCCAGCTCTTCCTCGACGAGAATGCGGTGGCCGTCCTCGTTGTCTGCGAAGTCACCGAACGAGACGTCGGCCGACGTATCGCCAATGTTGGTGAATGATGGAACGCCGGGTTTCGGAAGGAGCGTGACTGGCGAGATTTCGGTCCACGCTCCCGAGCCATGCTCGGTTTCGTGCCTGATGCGAAGAGCATATTTCTCACCGTCGAGCAGATTCGGAATTGTGAGTTCGGTCACCGATTCAGCAACGGTCCCGTTGTCAGTGTAGGCGTCACCAGAGCCGTAAACGCGGTGCTGGACGCGGTAATCGCCGTAGTTTGCCGTGTCGTCCCACATCGGCGTGAGTTCGTCCTCGACCGACGCGTCGGCCATCAGGCCCGTGATAGCCGCGAAGTCCGTCGTGACGGTCGCACTTGTCGGCGTCGAGGGCGTCGTGTGTTCGGAGTAGGGACGAATCTCGACGTCGTACTCCTCGCCGGTCAGAAGCCCGGTGATGGTGTGACTCTCGGCCGTCGCCGAAAGCGTCGCGTCAACGGTCCAACTCCCCGCTGAACTCCGCTTGAACGCGACGTCGATACCGTCCACGGCTCCCTGCTCGTGGTTGTTCGTCCACGAGAGGCCGATGCTCGTGGTAGTGGGCGTCGTCGAAAGCCCCGAAACGTTCGGGATGGGGACTGTGGCCGAGTCTTCGTTCGAGAGGTTGCCTTTGTCTCCGTTCGATTGCTCAGATTGGACGCGGTAAAAGTACTGCTCGCCGTCCAACACGGCAGTATCGGTATATTTCGTGGTCCCCGACGGTACCGTATCGATGAGCGTGTAATCGCCTTCGGAGGCACCCGACGACGTTGCTCGATAGATGTTTGCATGGTCGTAGTCGGTGTCTGCCTCGCTCCACGAGAGGTCAACATCACCGCCCGATGGCGTCGCGCTGAGGCTGGTGAGCGCGGTCGATGTTTGGATGAGCGTGACGCTGGTTATCGATGCAGCCGCCGACCGGTCGGTGTTCGCGAACGTAGCATCGATGCGGTGGACGTTCGACTGCGTGTACGACAGTGCCTGCGACGAAAACGATTCGTTGCCGCCCGACAGAACGAACGAATCAGATGCATCGACGGTCCCGTCACTCGTTTGGTCCTCCTCGATGACGAGCGTCACTGACGTGTTCGCGGGGAGCGTGGATGTGACTTCGATTTCCATCTATTTCCACCCCGTGACGAGGTTCGCCTGACTCCCGACATCGTAGATGTTCTGCCGCTCGGTGGGTATCAGCGACCGATTGTAGACGACAACCTCGCCAATGCCGCCCTCAAGATAGAGGTCCAAATCTTCCCAGAGGCCGATTACTAAATCGGAATTCGAACCGCTTGCTATCAGTTGACTAAAATTAGTGTTGACGCCGATGTTTGTTCCATCAATATCTAAGAAGAAATTCCCATTCGGCTCCTGGCCAGCGATAATATGCGTGAGTCCGGTATCGACAGACCCGCCAGTAATTGTTCGGCCGGTATCATTTATCGTCATGAAGAACTCGTATTCACCACCAGACGTTCGCAGAATGAAGTAATCGTCAAGTGCAGAATTTTGCGTTTTGGAGACGATGTCGTTGCGAACACCAGAGTCAACGACGTAGAACCACGCCGAGATTGTCCACCCACCGGAGGGAATTGTGTCTAACACACCGGGAACCCGGACGTAGTCGTCGCTGCCGTCAAATCCGGCGTACCCGTCCGAGAGGAACTGCCAGTCGTTGAGCGTGGGGGTGCCATTGTACGTTCCGTCGTTGCCGTTGCCCGAGATGTCGGTCGCAGTGGAGAGACTGTTGTCGTTGAGCGGCAGGTACGTCAGGATATCCGATGAGAGATATGGATTCGCGTGGTTGTATTGGTGCTGGATGGTGCCGTCGTGGTCGCCGACCGAGTCGCCAGTGACACCGTCGGCTGTCGACGCGCCCGCAACGTCAGTTCCGTCGAACGTCTTCGGCATTATCGGTTCACCTCCGTGCGTTCACGAAGCCCGAGTGACTCGCCGGGCGACTGTGCTTGACTACTCGCTATACAAAACACGGTGGCAGGCCCTTTGTGACAATTTTTCATTAAGTTACAACACCACCTCTTCCAGTGCCGCTTCAGCACTCGTTCGGTCGGCATACTCATCGAACGATGCAAGCACTACGATTTCGAGCTCCCAGCGCAGCGCCGTCCGAACGCTATTCGAGCGGTCACGACCACCGACGATGACCCCCCACACACTTGCGAAATTCAGGTCGTTCGGCGCTTCGATGGAGACGAGGAAGGAATCAACGTCGGCCAGGTTGGTGGTATTCTCGCGATAGTATGCAGTGCCATCCGACCCCTGGCTTGTCCGAAGCCGTTTTTCGGATGTATTAGAAACGTACGGGAGGAGTTCTTCAAATCGACTTTCTGGTGTCGCAAGTGCTTGATTCGGCGAAAACCGAAAGGTGGGTGCTATTTCTTCCGAAATTCGAGGAGTGTAAAGTTCGCCGACGAGATGATCTGCGACCACATCCCCGCCAGCTGTGCCGATGGTCCACGTCATGGGCCAGCACCTCTTCGGAAGCGATCAGCATCTTGGCGCAGCTCCTCACGAGCGATTTGGCGTTGTTGAATCTCGAATTCATCCGAAGCAGTCACCCGCCACTCAGTTCCTTGGAGGTCCTGGACGGCACGCTTGAACGCCTCGACGTGGTCGCCAAATGAGCTGACGTGCTGTTGCATCGACGATGCGACCGCGGGCGTGCTGCCGCCCAACGACGGCGTTCGAGAGCCACTCCCAGTACCGGACGTGAATCCCGATCCATACACCAGATTCGACACTCGTGCGAACTCTTCTTCGGAGAGGCCCGCTCTCGCGGCCGTAACGCCACCTTGCTGATTCCCGAGTGCTCTGAAGAGTTCCGGCGTCATTTTCATCGACACCTCCTCGATCTTCGCCGGGTCAGATTCGTAGCCAGGAACGCCCGATTCCAGCGCTCGTCGAATTGCGGGTGTGAACTCGGCAGTCGGCATGGAAGACATGCCGCCGGCCGCTGGATTACTGAGCCATTGCGCGTACTGTGCCGCTGCCCCCTGAGACGTGGTTTGTGCGTACTGGTTCGCCGCTGGCGAGTCGGAGTTGGTCGTCGTTGAAGACGATTGGGCGGTTTCCGGACGATACTGTGGGACCGAAAAGGGGTCGTTGTCCTCGCCGGGCAACGACAGTTTCTCCATGGCGAAGTCTTCGGATATCGTGACGTTCGTGCCGGTCGCCGCCGAGACGATGTTTAAGACATCCCGGTTCTCCTTCACGAACGATTCGATGGCTTCGAGCCCTTTGTTGAGGCTATCGAGGTACGCAGACACGAATTCATCGCCCATGTCGCCGCCGATATTCGAGACGGAATCCAGTAGCCCCACAAACGTCCGCACAGTAAATCCTTGAACAGTGTCGAGTGCGTTGTCCCAATCGGCAGTGAAGACACTCAGCGAAAGGCGATTCGCACTCAGCATCGCGTCGAGTTGAGTGATGACCAACCCCGAGATAGATTGGACGCCGACGTCAACGACACCTTCGCCTTTCTCCATCGCTTCGGCCCAGATGGAGTTGTTTTTCGCGAGTTCGCGCTCGGTGATGTCGTTCATCTCCGAGAGATGCGACTCGGTGAGTTCCGTCGCGCGGGCGAGCGACGTATCGACCGTGGTTTGGATATCTGCGAAGTTCGTTTGGTAACTTATTGCGGCGAGTTGGGCGGCGGTGACTGCGAGACCAAGTGGCCCCGATACGAAGCGTGCGATTGCGCCACCGGCACTCGTGAAGAAGACGCTTGTCAGCCCCACTTGGCCCAGCAGGCCGTCTGTCGCGTTGTTGGCGTCGTTCAGTTGGTCAGTGAGGTCGCCAAGCCCGCCAACGGTCGCTTTCACCGCTGGTAGCATTTGGTCGCCGGTCGTTACTGCGAACTCAAACGCACCGTTTTGGAGTTCTTGAAGTTCGGCGTTCAGCGTGTCCGCCTGTGCGGCGTACTCTTCTTGAACAGAGGTCGCCTCACGGTAGGCCTGTTCAGAGGACTGGACTGAGCGCTCCAACGAGTCGAAGTTGGTTGCGAGTGCCAAAACCGCCTTGCCGCCAGACCGTCCGAATAATTCGTTCGCTTCCGTGACCTGTTGCGTCGTAGATTCGATAGAGCGCAGGTGTTCGAGGTACTTGAACAGAGCTTGCGTTGGGTCATCTTCGACGAGTCGCTGAAACTCCGACGCCGTCATACCCGTTGCTTGTGCGACCTCTGCAGAACGTTCCGAGAGTCGCGAGAACACTTCGTTCAGCCGCGTCCCCGACCGCTCTACTTGCATCCCAGATGCGACAAGTGTTGCGGCCATCGCCGCAACGTCTTCGAATTTAGCTCCGAGTGCCCCGGCCGCTGGAGCCGCCCGCGACATTGAACCGACAATCTCTGAGGCGGATGAAGCTGTGTCGTTGCTGAGGGTGTTCACAGCCGAACTCATGTTCTCGATTTCTTCGATGGGGACATTCATCGCGTTTGCCAGCCGGGCGAAATCAGATGCCGCTTGGTCGGCGGCAAGGTCGGTACTTACTGAAATCATACCAACTGTTTCTGCAAATTTTTCTATACTTTCTGAGCCCTCTACCCCCAACCGACCTGCCGCTTCCGCGATTCCCGACAATTGACGTGTTGGGATGGCGAGGTCGCTTCCGAGTTCGAGCAGGCTATCGTGCAGTTCGTCTGCGGTGGCTTCCGACGTGACGCGTTCTACGTCAGCGAGCGCGGCCTCCCATTTGCGGGCTGAATCAACTGCCTCCCCAGCCATTACGGCCGACACTGCCGCGATAGCCCCGCCAGCCACGCCCGCAGCGTCCGCCATCGACGCGAGTGAGCCTTCGACCGATGTGAGTTCGGATACGAGGCCATCGCCGTCGCCGTTTATTTCGACACGGAGCCGTTCAACTGTGTCTGAGCCTGTGAATACCATGTGGTGTATGATTTATTACAGCTTGTTGCTTACTGCGCGATATGGCCGAATTTGTATGTGAAAAGTGCCGAGAGCCGATTCGAGAAGACGCGGTCAAATGTCCGAACTGCAGTTACGAACCAGAGAAGACGCACCGACGAAAAAGCAAATGGTACATCGGGATTGGCGCGCTTATCTCGCTCACCTTTGTCGGTGCAATCATCGGCTTGCCATTGATGCTTGTTGGCTTTATCCACCAACGAAAGGAAAGTAAGGTCTCGCCCGCCGTCGAAGTACCTGAATAGCGACCGCCGTCTGAATCAGTCAGTCTAAGCCGAGACTAATTCGCAGTGCACGGTCGATGTTGTCCATCTTCGCGCGTGGAACCGAGCCAACATTTTTGTTTATTCGCGCACTCACGTCAACGACCCGCAATTGGCTGAGATTCGCTACAGAATCGCTGTCGAGCGGGGATTCGGACGCGAGGACTTCAACCTCGAACGGGTAGGTTCGGTCCCCATACTTCGTGGTGAACGGGGCGACGATTGTCGTCGGCGATGCGGCGTTTCCAGTATCGTTCTGGACCACGACACACGGACGGCTTTCGCCCTGCTGTTCGCTGCCTTTTGTCGGATTCAACTCAACGAGAACAATATCTCCGCGGCGGACCTGCACGCTTATTCCTCTGTCTCCGAGATACCGGGAGCCTCACCAAGTCGGTCGGTTGCTTCCGCAGAGGCGTGCTCCATCTCTGCTGCCAACTGCTTCGACTGCTCGGCGCGTACGCGGTAGCCCTCGGCCAATTCGTCTTCATCGACCGGCCGTCTGACGACCAGTTCGCCGTCTTTGACATCGACTGTGACCTCGTCGCCACCGTGGATGCCAAGCTCGCGGCGGTAGGCCTTCGGGATGGTGAACTGTCCGCGCTCGTTTATTCGTCGCTTGTAGGTTCCACCCATATCGATTCATACTTTTTTCATACTCTTAAGCATTACTATGGTGGGTGCATGTCACTATATCCGAGTGATATCGTCGTCCTCGCTGACCTGTTCTTCTAACTCGCGCATCGCCTGCATCCGGCGCTCCTCGCGCTCGCGCTCGTACGCTGGCTTCGCCGATGGCGAATCTGGCGTAGTTCTGTCATTTCCGTTCTTGAGTTCGTGGAAAATGCGCCTACCCTCAAACCATCTCTTCTCCTCGGAGATAGTTAGGTTCCTGAACGAATTCTCACCGACGTAGTCCCACGGCCCTTCCGTCGTTAAGATGTATTCGCGGAGGGCTGCTGTTTCGTATCGTCCGAGTTGTCGGCTTCGACCCCCATGGATTCCTGCATCCCGCGAGCCACCTGAACCAGCTTTGCCTGATTCTCCCGGTAGCCCAAAAAAGACTGGAACCCCGCGGCGTTGAGAATTGCCTGTCGTAGTGGGAGCGGGCCGTAGCCAATCATGCCCTCATGTCCGTCGAGGTCGCCCTCGACCATCTCTGGTGTAACTTCGAAATCCAACTGCGGCAGGCAGATGTTGAACATCTCCGCGAGGTCTTTCGGGTCAGGGTCGTCGCTCGTGAGACTGCCGCTCCACGCTTCCAAGTGGCCGGATAGGGGCGGGCGGACCAAGATTGCTTGCTCGGTTCCGGGAATCTGTTGCTTAACAGGTTCCGGAAGGCTGTCGCCGTCTTTTCGTCGAACGAACCAGTCACTCGGGTCGGCAAGTTCCAACTCCTCGCCATCATTGATTGTCGATGCGTCTGTCTTGTCGGTAGTACGGTTGCTCATGAATATCGTCTCGCTGGTAGTGTTCTGCTACTGGTCTGCTATCGATTTCGCGCAATCCACGCTTTGAATCGCGTGAAGTCTTTCATCCCGGCCTGCTCGCCGATGGACTTCAGCGTCCCCGTGTCGAGTTCGCCGTGACGCGGGACGACGACCGTTCGCGGGTCGGTGTCGTGGTCGTCGGGCGGGTAGCACTTCAGGATGTAGTGGTCGCCGACAGTACTACCCAACAGTCGCGGTTGGTGCTCTGGAACCCGTCGATTCGCTGGTCGAGTGACGTGCACGAGGGATTCGACAGTGGTGAGTGACGACCCGTTCGCCCGAATGTCGCTCATGGGTGTGCGCTCTATTCGCATCGACCTCGAAGACGCGCTGTATGAAATCGAAGACTCGCTCGAAAAGGGCGAAGTCCCCGACGCAACGCAGTTACGTGACCTTCGATGGGCTATCAACCTCGCGTTGCACTTCACCGAAGACCACCTCGCTGACGCCGTCGAAGGCGCAGAACCGTGGGAACACCCGCCGGACCTGCCGTACGGAACGCTTCGGCGACTCACGCGCGGCGAGTAATTCACGCTGTTCGGACTCCTTTTTTTAGATTACGACGATGAAATCGAAATGTCCGAGAATTCTATCGTCGGAGAGATAGTCGCCCGGCCTTGGTTGGCTTCTTTGTTGACCTCGCCAGACGACGTTCGTGTTCCGTTTAAGAAATCTACTGTGAACGAGTCAGCCACCCACTGCACGTCGATGCCTTTGTTCTGGAGATAGGCTTCGATTTCTCTCGCGTTCGATTCCGGGCCGAAGACCTCCACTCCCGGAAGTTCGAGCGTCTGCTCGTTCATGTAGATATCGCGGAACCGTCCTCCGACGGTGTCGCCGTCGGTGTTGTTGTCGAAGGAGAACGACGAAGAGACGATGCGGGCGTTCGTCCCGCCGAGCGACCCGGTCGTCGCGGTGAGCGTGTCGTCGATGAAGTGCTCGAACGTCGACCCGACGGTGCTCGCATGCGACCCACTACCGAGTGCCGGAATGCCGAGGTCTCCCTCGCCCTGGTCGTACGAGTCCGACCCGGCGATGCGTGCGAGCGTGTTTCCACTCCCGTCTTTGACGATGATGTCACCGACAGCCTCGCTATCGAGTGAGAGCGCGTCGATGTTGTCGAACGACTCGGTCGTCGTCTCAGTCGTCGTGCCGTTAAGCGAGACGTCTTCGGTCGTCGCAGCCCCCTCGTCTTCGATAGTGAGCGTTTGGGAGGTGTCGTTGGAATCCGTCGATTCAACGTCGAGTGTGGTACTCCCAGATGGTTGGTCGACGACGTAGACGGTGAAGCGCTCGAAGTCGTACGACAGGCTGTTCTCGATGGGGAGTGCCGTATCGGTCGCGAACGGAATCTCGCCACTCGCGGCGAGACCACCGTGGCCGACGTAGTAGATGCGCTTGCCCCCATCGGCCGCCCCGCCAGCGTTGTGCTCTTCGCGACCGACGAACGTGTGGGTGTTTTTTGCGCGATTATCCGCGTCGCGAAGGATGCCGTCGGCGATGGCGTCGACGGGATCTCCGCTGCCGTCGACGAGCGCTCGCTGCAGGTGATATCCGATCGTGATACCAGTGTGCTCCTCGGGACCGGCGTAGAAGTCCTCGGGGCGATAGGTCCCAACGCCTCGCTGGGCTTCGATATTCGCTTCGGGTTCCCACCCAGGATACATCATGATTGTGTCGCTGTACGCCTCGAAACTTGGATCGGAAGGACACTCGCCGCGAACGGTTTCGCGGACGAACTCGCCTCGCTGGAGGCGCATCCCCCCTTCGTCTGGTTCTGTTGCCATTGTGGTTACTCAGTGTGACTTTCTCGTTTGGTCGGGTGGACGCGAATGCCGTCGAACTCCTCGACGAGCCGTTCGCCCACGTCTCGCGAACAGCGCCCAGTCCCGTCCTCGCTGAACGAAATCGGTTCGTCCATCCACGGGGTTTTGAGCGACCGTGTCGCAGTGTTGTCGTTCTGCAGGTACATCTCAGGCTTCGTATTCGTAGGTCGCAAACAGTTGCTCGGCGTGCTCGGGTGGTTCGCGTTCGGTCTTTCGGACTTCTTGGGGCCCCGTGGGCTCGAAAACTCGCAGGTCGCCCTCGGTAGACGTCTCTCGCAGGACGCGACTCGTTTCTTGGGCGAGTTCGTACGCGACCGTCTGGGCGACGCCCACCGTCTCGCGGTGGCCGCCGTTGCACTCGATGAGACACGTCCCGAGCATGACTTGCACCGCCCCTGAGCCATCGGCAGCCATACCCGTGGCGTTCGTGTCGCCGCCTGAGATGACGCTCTCGTTTTTGTTCGAGACCGACACGTACGGTGGTTGATCCGCCCCGCTATCGTTCGCGGGACCGATGTCGTCGGCAGGCGTGATCGGGACGGAGACGGCGGCCGCTTCGAATTCACTACGCAGGAGTTTCACGATCGTGTCCAGTGGGTTTTCACTCGGCATTCGCGCCCTCCACGGCCTCGATTCGGACCCACGAGTTGTCTTCGTCGTGATAGTCGAGTGGGACGAACGTCTTGTCCGTCCGTTCGTCGGTGATGGTCATGTTTTGATCGCCAGTGCGGTCTCGTGGGATGACGTCGACCTCGTCTGGAAGCCAAATCTCGACATCCATCTCGACATCGGCCCCGCCGTTGTCGCCCATCCAGTTAGACTGGGTTGACGTTTCAAGGCGGCCTTGATAGGTGGTCTCCGATTCGACGAACGTGCTTCCGTCCGGGCGGCCGAGGTCGTCCTCCCCGGGCATCGAAACCGTGACGGTGAGCTGGCGGCCGAGTGTCTCGCCGAGGCGTCGGAACGCCCGCGACGTTTGGTTATCGAAGGTCATCTGATGCGCCTCGCGGTGATTGACGCCCGAAGGTTGCCGAGTTGCACTTGCGGGTGCTCGTCGTCGGTCCCAGGGCTGCGGTCGGTTGCCTCACCAGCGTTGACGTTCTTTTTCATCTGATTCATCATCGCCTTCGCGAGTTCTTCGACCAACTCTCCGGCGCTGTCGACGCGACCGGCAATGTCATCGCCCTGTGCTCGGACGACGTGGATAATCGCTGGTCGAAACCACGGATAGGCAGGCATGTCGTTCGTCCCCGTTTCGAGATAGATGGCGTACTCGACGCCGCTCGAACCGACGACCCACGTGTGCGTGCCGCCCCAGGTGTCACGAAGCCCGTCGAACCGTTCGCGAAGTCGATTCAGGCCGATGATGCGTGCGCCAGCGTTCGGCATGATTAGTCCACCGTTGTGTTGACTGACCGCGAGGAGTCTCGAATCACGCTGGTCGCGAGCGTTCCGCTGGGGTCGCGCTTGGACACCTCTTTGCGGAGTTCGGACAGCGACGAGCCTTCGAAGACGACCGACCCGCTCTCCTGGGAGCCTTCTTTGACGCCGCGGTCGACCGTCGACCGAATCTTCAGCGCCGCGAGGTACTTTTCGAGCTGCGTTTTGTGCGCGTCGGTCCAGTCGCTCGTGTCGTTCGCTCGCTCATTTTCCCATTCGGCATCGTCGAGTTTCGCCGTGATGTCCGAATCGGAGAGTGCGAACGGATCGTTTGCAGGGTCGGCCAGCCCGAGCACTGCGCGGACGTCGTCGGGAGTGGCCGTCGGCATGGGTTACTCCCGCCGTGCCTCGATGGCTTCGTTGACGCCGTCACGGTCGCGGCCGTCCGACTCAGCATCGGCGATGGCGTCGAGGTGGTCGTCGAACGCCCCGGAGTCGAGGTCGTCAGTGACTTTGGACATGGGCGTCCGGTCGACGAACGCCTCGGCGTCGAAGGCTTCCGCGCTGTCTTTTGGCTCGGCCTCGTCGGGGGGCGTCTCTCCGTCAGTGTCGCGGGCACGGCGGCCAAGAGTGACGTGACGATGCATCGCCGAAAGCGTCTGTGCGGTGTCGTCGTCGACAGGACCACCGACGCCTTCCTCGTCGAATTCGAGCGGGGAGTCGTCACCCAGCACTTGCTGATTGCGGAGCATCGCAGATTCCTCGCTGTCGTGGTGGAGATAGCGCATGAATTGCTCCGGTTAGGACTGGATGCCGATGTTCGCCGTTGCCTGCGTTGCGACGAAGTCGACGCGCTGGTCGATTTGCCAGACGTCCTGTTCCTGTTTCTCTTCGCGGTACTGCGTGACGTCCACGGCGCGGCGGGTCGACTCCCAGCCGAAGTTCGTCGGGTCGACGAGATACGCTTCGCCATCGGAGTAGTCGCCCGTGTTCGAGAGGTAGACTGGAATGTCGCTGACTGTCCCGAGGAACGCCTGCTGGCCGACCATGTTGCCACCGGGCAGGATGCCTTGCTGGATGACTTGGTCGCCGAGTTCGGATGCCTGCGTGAACTCGTCCATGTTGAGGAAGTCCTGCATGTTCATCCCGCCAGAGATGAGCATCAGTTCGCCAAGGTCGAGCTCGTCGAGGAACGCCCGCTGGCGTGCCGCGACCACGTCGGCGTACTCAATGACCCCGTTGGAGTTGCTGTTGGCGTCGATTGGCCCTGCGGAGTTCGTGTTCCCCGAGAGAACGCCGTACGCAATCCCGTCGACACGGGTTTCCTCGGCACGAATCAGGTCCTCTTCTTGGTCCATCGTGATCGGGATGACGCTGTCCTCGACGTCTTCGTCGGGGATGGCGATTTCCAGACCGTACTTCGTGTGAACGGCCGAGACCTTGGAGTAGGACTTGGTGGAGCGGGGGTACTCGCTTCCGGGCGGGACCTCCGCGACATCGCCGTCGAAGTCACCGTCGGAAACGGGGAAGGTGACCGAGTTGGAGTCGTTGTTCGTGGCGTCGTACTGTCTGAACGCCCGGCGGTTCTGGTACTTCTTGTTTCGGATTTTGTCGACTATCGCGCGAACGTCGTCGTCGTCGATGATTTCAGATGCTGTTTGTGCCATTCAGATTACCTCACAGAAGGACCCACGCGTAGCCTGCGGGCGCGGTTTGTCCACGCCACGTGCCGTTCTCGTCCGTGAGGGCGTGGGCTGGCCCTCCGGCCGTCGTTTCGAGTTCGCCATCAGCGCCGGTCGTGCCGAGGTCGAGGTTGTCTCCCTCGCTGACCGTGCCTTCGACCGCGGCCACACACGGGCCGCTGACGTGAATCGGAGCGATTCCAGAGTCCGCTGTGGCTCGGCCGCGGGCTCGAACGCCGAGGAGGTTCTCGGTGTCCGTTCCCGGTTCGACCTCGCCACCAGTGATGCCGACCGCGTCGCCGGGCGACGTCGTGTCGCTGGCGTCACTGTACCCGAGCGTTTCTGTGCTTCCGCCACCCGTCTGTCCCGGATTGGTTGCCATTTAGAGCACCTCCAGCGCTTCGTCGTAATCGTCCGTGCCAGCGAGATCGGCTGCTTCGTTCTGGAGCCCTTCGACACGAGATTCGGGCAGCATGTTGCCGACCGAACTGAGTTTCTCGTTGATGTCTTCGATTCGCTGGCGGTCCTCGTCGCTCGGACCGTTGTCGCCGCCGTTGCCGGATGGCGACGTGCTCCCCGATTCGGGGTTTTGCGTCAGCGCCTCAACGTCGAGGTCGCCGTCGTCAGTCTCGAATTCCGACGCTTTTGCTTCGAAGCTCATGGCTTCGACAGTCGTTTCGCGCAGCCCGCGCTGGGCGGTCAGTGCTTCGTCGAACATCGACTCGACGGTGTCGAGTCGGTTTCGCATCGCTTCGAGTTCGGTCGCGGATTCGACAGTTGCGTCGTCGATGTCCGTTGCGGCCTCGATCAGTTCCTCGTTGTCGTCGAGCGTGTCGAGCCGCTCCAGGTCGGCAGCTTCGGCGATGACGGGGTCATCTGCCTGTGCTGCGACTGCGAGGAGCTCGCGCTCTTTGTCAGTAAGATCGTCCTTTGTCATGGATGCCCTCCATCCGCGGGGCCGGGTGCTCTGGCCGTTACCGTCTTGTTGGCCGTCATCGCCCCCGGTGTTCGTCACCTCCATACCACCGTCCGCCAGCGCCTCGACCCGAACGTCGAAGTTCGAGCTGAGCGCCGCGGCCGTTGCGGTCATGTCCGCCGACGGGCCGGGCGCGATGTCGTTCGACGGCGCTGCACCATCGGCGACGATTGCGAGATCGCGCACGGCCGATACCTCGGTCGGCTCGTACAGTGCGTCATCCTCGCCAGCCTCGCCTTCGACGAGTTCGATGTCACGGACGATGACCGGAGACACTTGTGCCAGCCCGCGCTCGACGACGTCTTCGGCTTCCCAGTCGGAGAGAAAACCCTCGAAAAGGAGGCCGACGCCGTCTTCGTACGCTGCGGCGGTGATTTCGCCGACTTTCTCGTCCAGCGTGACCGCGCCGGTCATCCGGGCGCCGTCTTCGGTCTTCTCGACACCGACGTGTTGTTCGGGGTCGAGCGAATCGGCCATGGTGAACGGCTTGCCTTCGAGCAAGTCGACCATCGATTCGAGGATGGCCGCGGGCCAGCGCGTTTGCTTGCCCGAGAGTCCGTTCGTGACGTCACCCTCGCCGAGCAGGACGCCATGGACGCGCAGTGCGTCCTCAGGGTCGTGGGCAAGGGCTGCGATACCGCTATTGAACAGTTCGTGAACAGTCATTGGGTTATTCCTCAGTATGAATCGAGAGGGCGCACTTGCACTGGGGATGCAGCGGAAGGAGTCCCGGCGCCTCGTCGATAGAATACGGCCCGCCCGCTGCGAGCGCCTGACACTCCGGGCACGCGCCGGGAGCCAGCATGATATCGACTTGCTTGATGCCAGCACGGCTCCACTCGGTCGCTCGCGCTCGATTGTGCGAGTGCATCACCTCGGTTCGGGCGATGAGGTTCGACCGGTACTTGCCGACGTGGTCGACGCGGTCGGCGAGGTCGCGGGCGATGCGTTCTGGACCGTGGCTACTCGCCAGTCCCTCGGTCAGGACCCGCCGCATCTGATTGGCGGTGGCGTCCGTCATCCCCTGCAGGGCACCATAGTTCCGTGTGTAGAGCGCCTGCAGTTGTTCGCGATGGACGGGGAGTTGGAGTGCCGATGCGCTCACCTCACCGACCGGGCCGAGGTTGAGCGTCCGGAGCTCAGTCCGAGCTGCCCCGACACCGCGCTCGTACGCCTGTTCGACGAACTGATTGTCGCTCCCGTACTGGCGGAGTATCTCGCGCTCGGTCTGGCGTTGGAGCCACTGGTCGAACGCCGTGACTTGCTGTGCCTCGGTCTCGAAGGCGAAGCCTCGTGGTGGGTCGACGAGCGCCTCGGTCTGCAGGCCGAACGCATCGAAGTCGACGATGCCCTGCCGGAGTGCGGCCATGATGGCCGCCCATCGCCCCCGGAGGCGTTGGCCGTAATTCGCCCGAAGCGTGCGCGTTCGCGACGGTTCGTCGCGCTCTTGGGCCTTTTTAACGTAGCGCTCGTGGGACGCCGTCGACGTGGGCGTCGTAGTCGGCGGTGTACTGGTGGCGCTCATCAGTCGTCACCCTCCGTCGGTTGCGACCCAGTCAGCTCCTCGGCCATCGCCTGCACTTCGGGGTCCGACTCGTCGACGTCGACGTCGGCCTCGCTGGGGAGTGCCTCTTCGGGGAGCTGCAGTACCATCTGCAGGAGCACGCCCGGATCGGCGAACATGTCGGTCGGCTGGTCGCCCCGGACCTTGTCGAAGGCGTTCGCAAAGCGTTCGAGGCGCTCGATGTCATCGTCGTCGAGCGACATGACGGGCGAGGCTTCCTCTTCGGGTTCGACGAGGACTTTGACGCCGGACGGGTCGAGTTCCGGGTGTCGCTCGGCGACTGCACGGAACGCTTGGGTCCACGACCGAGACTGGTACTTGCGCTCTTCCTCGATCGTGTCCTGATACGAGTTCTCCTGGCGGTCAGAAACGTGATTCGCGATGGACTCGCCGAACGCCGTCGCATACTTCGGCGCTGGAAGTGGGGCGAGGATGTCCGAAACGTAGTGTTTGAGCGTATCGTCGAGGTCCGGGACGCTCGGCTCCCACTGGTCGAGTTCGATAGAGCCGTCGTGACCGATGATGTCACCCGGGCCGAGCCCTTCGACGCCGTCAAGCCATTCGTCCTGGTCGTCATCCGACCACTCGGTCAGGATGACCTCATCTGGTGTTTCAGTGGTTTCGGTGTTGAACTGCGCGTCCCACACACCGTACGCTTTCGTCTTGACCGCCACCGCCCGGTCACGTTTGATCTCCTGATACTCTTCGGCGTCCGTCGCGACGGATTCGATGATGGATGTGCCAAAGACACCGTCTTCGGTCGCGTCGTCGCCACCGATGTCAGGGTTGAGGACCTGCTTCAGGATGTCGTTCTGCGAGAACGCGATTTCGTCGTTGTCGAGGCCGCCGTTGCGCCGCCCGACGATGGAGTTGTCGTCGTACTGGACGTACGCCGCCGCCTCGCCACGCTTCGTGACCTCGTCGGCGATGTCGGTGTCGTCGGGGTCGAGCAGGATGTTCGTGTT
The DNA here is from genome assembly GCF_042663225.1 of Haloferax namakaokahaiae. Lineage (NCBI taxonomy): Archaea > Methanobacteriati > Methanobacteriota > Halobacteria > Halobacteriales > Haloferacaceae > Haloferax > Haloferax namakaokahaiae. Next base: position 926,991 of record NZ_JBHTAA010000001.1, read on the forward strand.
CGCGTAGGTTCGGGCCGACACCGTCTCCGGTGGGATGTGCTTGAACCCGGTGATCGGGCCGTCGGCCTCCTCCTCCGACCCATCCTGTTTGAGATATTCGATGAGATTCGTGCCACGTGTCCAGCGCTGGGCGATAGTGACGCCGAGGAACGGGTAGAACGGCTTGCGCTTCTCGCCGCCAATGACCGCGCAGTTGTCGATGAACCCACCGGTTGGGGCGAACTCAGGAGCGTCCTCGCCGCCCATGAAGTACGCTTCGGTGGTGTCGTCGTCGGCCTCAATGCGGACGCCCGGCTTCGTCACGTCGCGGACGAACTGATCGATGTTCGCCCGGATGATGCCGACCTCTTTGTAGAGGTCGTGGTACTCGTCGATATCGTCCGGCGGGTTGAGGTCGTCGACGTCGCTGTTCTCGATGAAGATGCGAGAGTTGCGCGTGACCGACTCCACCTGTTGAGAGAGCCGCGTTGATAGTGCCTCGACGCCGCCGCGTAGTCTGCCGGTGAGTGAGTTGGTACTCATGTGTTATCTGATACTCCCTTTGGTTGGTGCGCTACCACGGCGTCGACGCGTGGTCTTTGTGTCGACGTAGCGGTCGCCCATGATGGCGTAGCGCAGTGCGTCGAGTGCGTGGTCCTGGGCTCGCGCGGTCCCGACGTCTTCCTCTTTGTAGGATTGGAATTCCTGAATCAGGTTGATGCAGTCGTCGACGATGACGAGCCCGGGCCGTCCATCGTCAGTTTCGAGGACGCTTTGCACTTCGTTGATTCCCTCGGCGAGGTCCTTCTGCGCCGCCTCGGACTCGAACCCTGCGCGTGCAAACTTCTCGATATGCTCAGGGTCGTGATCACAGAACACGCGGCCAGGGGTCTTGCCCTGTTCCTGAATCCATCCTTCACGGACGAGCGTGCGACCGTTCCATGCCCCGGCCAGTTTTTCGACGGGTTGCTTCGAGACGTAGTACTCGTCGAGAACGGCGTACTGCCCGGCCGTGGTCTCCCCGATTTCGAGCAACACGCGTGGGTCTTTGAATCCGTAGTCGTACCCGTAGAGACGCGCGTCCCGGAGCTCAAGTTCACCTCGTGAACAGATGTGCGTCTCCCGAGAAAACGACGGGTAAACAAGCCCGTTCGCAGATGAAAACCCGCCTTCAAGCGCTTGCTTCTCGCGCTCGGTCCCCTCGAACTGCGCCCGCATCTTTTCGAGTTCGTTGTGAAACGGGTTGTCGCGGGTGTCGCCGACGACGACCTTCATCCGGTCGGCCCACGGGAGTGGTTGCTCGCCGCCTTGACCATCGGGTTCGATCTGCCGCTCGGTGATGTCGTAGAACTGGTTGAAGCCGTTCCCCGTCGAGGTCCACAAGGTGACGTTCGGTCCCTGTTCGGTCCGCTGGCGGGTGACCAGCATCTCGTGGAGATCGTAAAGGTCGGTCGTGCCGTAGTGAGCGACCTCGTCGCACCAGATGATGTTGAACTCGGTACCAGCGAACCGGCTCCAGATGTCAGCGCCGCCCAGCTGGATGATGTGGCCGTTGATGAGGGTTAGGCGGTGTTTCGTCCCGTGGTAGCCAGCGACGATTGGCGAGTTCTCGGGGTCACCTTCGGCGTCGTTCGGGACTGTGTTATCGCCAGGGAGGCGTTCGAAGAAGCCCTTGTACGTTGCCGGACCGCCTTTCGTTTTGTCCGGTGCGAGGACGAGCGAGTGACCGTTCGGAATCTGCATCGCCCCGCCGAGGACGAAATCGCTTCCGAGGAGTGTCTTCCCCCCACCGTATCCGGCGCGGAACACGACGAGGTCGTAGTCACCAGATTCGAGTGCGTCGAACGTCTCCAGTTGGGCGCTCCAGTACTGCCCGCCGATCTGGATCGGCTCACTCGTCTGGCTCATAGCGTTCACGGCTGACTGTCACCTCGATTGGTTTGCCATCGGTCCCGGAGAGCTCGACGCGGTCCTTGTAGACGCCAAGAACGTCGCCTTTCGCCTGGAGGTGCTGGGACTGTTCCATGCGCGCCGCCCGCTCGCCGTCGAGATCGGACTGGTCGCGTTCGAGGCCACAGAACTCGGTCGTGTATTTCGGCGACCCGTCGAACGACTGTAGTGGATACTCGTCGCCGGGTTCGATGGTTCGATCTACGCCGATGAACCGGATGATGACGTCGCCCTCCTCGGCCCACTCGGGCCAGTCGTCGTCGCCTGGATCGACGAACTCCCACGCCTGCATCCGGAAGACGCCTTGTTCGCCCGAGCAGTATTTGGTCTGTGGAACGACGCGCTTGAGCGGGACGTCCTCGACGGCGTCGTCTTCGGCTTCACGGGCACGTTGCCACATCCGCTCTTCGCGCTCGGCGATTTGGAGTCGGGTGTTGGCGTGCTCCTGTTCGATCTGTTCGAGGACGGCCTCGGACGGTTCCTCGTTGAGGTACTTCCGGACGGTCGATGCCGCAAACGAGCCGTGACCCGTCTCTTCGAAGCGGTCTCGAATCTCGTCGACGTCGAGATTGTCGAGATAGTGCCACTTCAGGGCGAGTGTGACTCGTTGTTCGCGCTTACTCATCTGTGGGAAATCGTTCTGCGGTGTTCACGGGTGGCTTATACTTTAAATAGGGTCGAAGACGGGCAGATGCGTCGGTAGGGTACCCTCGCGGTTGTATGTCAGAATCGTCTAGAAATCGTGGTCGTTGATGCCGAGTTCAATCGCGCACATCACGCACACCGGTTCGTCGTCGCTCCCGTACGCCGCGTTGAACATGCCCTCGATGACGCAGTCGTCGTGGACTTGCTCGGTGCACGTAAACGTCATCGGTGTGTTCGGTGTGTGTTCAGCGTCGCGTCATGCGGTCTTCGACCATCTCTGCCGAGCGGCGGGCGATTTCGTCGACGTTCTCGACGGCGACCGTGTTCGGTTCGTGTTCGGTGTCGGTTGCAGTGCGCACGAGATAGTCGCTCCATGACTCGCCGTCCCGGCGTTCTTCATCAGCCGCGTTGAACGCGGTCTCGGTTACGGTGATGGTCTTGCGAGTCATGGGCCTGGGATATCGAGTTCGTCAGCGCACTCAGCACAGATGCACGCGCCGTCAGGGTCGCGGTGGGCGACGTCGTCGAGCGGGAGTGAGTGCTCACACTCGTCGGCGACCCGGGCGGCGCAAAGCATCTCGCTCATCGGAGGTCACTTGCGAGAACACAGAGTTCGACGCCGTCGACGTCGACAGTGAGGCGCTCGTCGAGGTCGGAGATCGTCGCTATGAGTTCAGCGGAAACGACGTGTGCTTCGCGGGTGTGACCGCGGGGTGTCTCGACGAGGACCGAGTCACTCGGGGTGGAGGTGCTCATGCACGGTCACGCATGCTTGATGCCGAGTTTGGTCGCCCGTTCGAGGATTTCGCGGTCCATCCCTTGGATTCGGTCGTCGCTCTTGAGTTCCCACACGGTCCGACGCATTACACGGCGCGACACGCCGATGCCTTCCTCGTTGAGGCGATCGGCGATCGGGGCGACACGTCGGACGAGGTCGAGACGGCTTTGGGTCTCGTCAGGTGCACGTCCGGCGATGGAGCCGCAGTTGTTGCAGCACGTGTGCTCGGAGTGGGTTCGGTCGACGCCGTGTTCGCCGACGTGCTCGACGCCAGTGACGCGGCCATCCTCGTCGCGGACGGTTTGCTCGCCGAACTGGTCGTGGATGTGGACGTCGTGCCCGTGGACGCCATCGGCCCGGAGTCGGCCGTCACGGGACATCCGGGAATAGCATCGGTTGCAGATGCCGGGTTGGGTCCAGATGTAGCGCTCGAAGGCTCTCTCCGGTTGGATTTGCCGCTGGTCGCTCTGTGAGTTCTGCGTGAGTGACATCGAAAAGTGGGGCCGAGTGGGGTGCTGTCGCTACTGGCCGACGCCGGTCATCCCGGGTGGTGCGACGCCGTAGAATCGGTTCGATTCGGGTTAGAAGAATAGACAGTCGGCGAACGTGATAAGTCCGGCGCTATCGCTCACTGGTGAGCGACACATCCACCGCATGGACGTGTTTTCGAGCGTCACCAGAGACGTTTCGGCGACGACGGATAAGGCCTTGGGCACGGAGCACTTGGAGTGCGCGGCGGGTCGTGCTCGATGCGAGGGCAGTTGCACGCTCGATCTCGGCCGTCGTCAGTGGGCGGTCGGCCTCTTGGATGACGAGCCACACCATCCGGACGGTGACCGACTCGTCGGCGAGGTCGTCGCGAACCGCGTCGTCGACGGCGAGAGTCATCCGAAATCCTCCATGGACGAACTCGTGCGCCTGTCGACTGCGACGATGAAGTCTCGCGATATGGGGCCACGGGTAAATAGCGTGGTCTCGACGCGTTCGAATGCGGGGAATGACTTCATCCCCCACGAATTCCACCCGAACGAGACGACGGTCCCGCCCGTGCGGACGAGCGTATTGAACGCCTCAAGCGCCGCCCACACGTCTTTCGCGTGCAATCTGTCGTACATATTTTCCGCCTTGTCCTCGTCGAACGGTGGGTCAAACACGATGGTGTCGAACGACTGCGGTTCGAAGTGGTCACCGAGGGTGGCCACGTCGACGTGCGTATCAGCGTCCATTTCTGGGTTCAGGTCGTTCCGGATGATTTCGCCGTCGTGGGTGAGTTTCGTCTTTCCGGCGCAGGCATTGAGAACCCGGCCGTCAAGATAACCCTCCACAAATTCGCGGGCAGGAGAGTATTCGAATGTCCATCGCGAAAGCATCCGGGGAGATCCGTCCCGGTTTCGGCCACCATTCGCGACGATATCATCAATCGGCTGTTCAATCATCGCGACCACCTGTGGTTGCAGTCCCGACAGCGAAGCACTTGTGTCGAACTCCACTGTCCGTTTCGAGAGCGCCCTTCGAGTGCGGGCCATCGAGCGTTGCATTCGGGGCATCGTGGCTGGCTCACGCCGACCACCTCGTGTCGCAGTGGACACACACCCAGTCGTGGTGATTTGACTTCGATTTTTGGACGAAGACGTCCGTCCCGTACTCGGGGCACATCGGGCAGTCGTACGTCATCCGAGTCACTCTTCGTCACCTCCGATAAATCGGCCGTGTTGGCGTCGGATGCGGCACGCCCCGCAGTGCCGCGGTGGCAGGGCGTGTTGGTCGATGACGATGACGCGGTCGTCGCACCCTCGGCAGGTGATGAACGTTCGCGTCCGGTTGCCGCGGCCCATCACCGCACCTCCATGAGTCGTGCGTTCACGTGGCCGATTTTGGTCATGTCTTGGTCGCTTACCTCGCCGTCGGTGAGTCGCGAGAGGATATCCAAGAGGTGGGACTCGTCGTCGACGGCGGCGACGTAGTCCTCGACCGTCTCTGGGTCGCATCCCGGCCACGAGAGTTGTGTCGCCCACCCTTCGCGGACGGGTTGGGACATGTCGGTGGTGCTCATCGGAACGCCCTCACTGTTCCCGCGCCACCTGGACGCCACAGGTCTCCGTTATCGGCGAGGTCCTTCACCTCGTCTTTGACCGTTCGCTTGTCCAAGCCGAACTCTTCTTCGGCGACATCACAGAGCTTGCCGACCATCAGCGACCCTTCGTCGGGTTGCAGTTCCCGGATGAGGTCGATGAGATTGTCGCGCCGCTCTTTCTGCGTCATCGATGTCCCCGACTCGATCACGTCGACGTCGAGGTCTCCATCGGCATTCGTCCCGAACTGTCGGAGTGAGTCGCCGATCTCTTTCTGGGCGCGCTCGACGTCCTGTTCCTCGATGACGTTCGAGAGGCGTGCTCGTGCAGACGCTTCGGCGAGGCGAAGCACGTCTTCGAGTTTCCGCGTCGAGATCGGGATGGCGGAGTTCTCGTCATAGCCGTTAGCAGACCGCAGGGTGACGTACGCATCTCGCATCTTCTTGCGGACCGATTCGTCGCGGAACACCGGGTTGTAGTTTGAGCGAGCGTACGCGATGTATTTTCGAAGGAATTCGACTGAGAGGGCAGGTTCGACCTCGTCGAGTTCCTCTTCGGTCACAGTGTGGGAATCCGAATTGTATCGCTTGGCGGTGTCCTTCGAGATGAGGATTGTGTCGGCGACCATGCTGTCGTGCTCAGCGTCCGGCTGGTCGGTGAACTTGAAGATCAGGCCGAAGCGAGAGATGAGCGCCGACTCCATCTCGATTTGTTCGTGGTCCTCTTGGTTCCGGTTCCAGCGCGAATACTTCGGGTTCGCCGCTGCGAGGACCGCCGTCTCAGCGGGGAGTGTCGTGTTGATGCCCGCTTTCGAGATGGGGATGCGCTGTTGTTCGAGCGCTTTGTGCATCGACTTCACCGCGTCGGGCTTGATCTTGTCCAGTTCGTCGATGCAAGCGAGTCCTTTGTGCCCGTGGACGAGCGCGCCGGCTTCGAGCGTCCACTGGCCAGAGTCGTTAAAGTCGTCGCGAACGGCTGCAGCAGTGAGACCGCTCGCACTCGCACCATGGCCTGAGACCGAGACGGCCCGAGGGGCGATGCGCTCGGCGGCGTCCATCAGTGTGGATTTGCCGGTCGATGGGTCGCCAATCAGGAGGATGTGCGTGTCGCCTCGTCGGAAGGTGCCGTCGGGGAGTTCGGCTCGAACGCCGCTAAGCTGTTGCAGGAAGATACCGAGTTTGACGTCTTCGTCACCCTCGTGACTGGGGGCGATAGAATCGACACCGAGTTCGAAGATGTCGGTCTCGGGGTCCTCGACGACGTCGTGGATCTCTTCGATATCCTCGGGCGTGAGGTCGATGTCCTCGAACTCCGTGTCTTTGAGTTCGATGGCCTGCCCTTCGAGGTACGTCGAGAACTTCGCCGTCTTCTGGTTGTTCGACGATTGTTGGCGGAGGTGCAGGATGCCCGAGACGGTCGCTTTGTCTCCCGGCTCGACGACTTCGACCAGGTCGTCCTCGACGTAGACGTCAACGTGCGACGGGTTCTGTCCCTGGGCTATCTCTGGTGGTTCCTCGATGCGGAGCTTCTGGCCGTCGATGATTTCGGATTGGTCGAAGTCGATTTGGAACGGCCCTTGGCGCTCGCACCCCTGGCACTCATGTGGCTCCTGGAAGTCGCCGACGTTCGACGACTGTTCGATATAGCTCATCGTCCCGCAGCGCTGGCACTCGAACGCCGCCTCTTGGACGACGCCGTACACCTCGGTCGCCTTCGAGACCTGCCCTTCGACAGTGATGTAGTCGCCCGACTGGTCGCGAGGAGACTGTTGACCGGGATAGTAGGTGTCCTCGTCGGGGAGGTTTGTCAGGCGCACGTGTGCACGACTGAGCTTCACATCGGCCGGCAGGTCGAACAGTCGAAGTCCTTCTTCGACGTACTCTTGATACTGACTCGGTTTGGACGTCCACTCTTCGGCGAGTTCCGTATCGAAGTTGTGGAGGTCGGTGTAGTCGATGGTGAGCGACCGCTGTTCTTTCGGGTAGTGCTGGGCAAGCGTCCCGATCTCCGAACGGTAGTAGTCGCGGTAGAACGCGATGAACGACTCGGTGAGTTCTCGGTTGGCTGGCGAGTTCATTGGCGGCCTCCCGTGACCGAGTAGAAATTCTTCGACTCGGTTACAGCCGAGTAGAGACCTCGCAGAGCGAGCGGAGCGAGCGGATGACGAGCGGACTTGTGACTAACTGACATTTGATTTTTTGATTTGTTGTGTCTGGATTTTCTCCCAGTGCAACCGTGCTTGTGTTCGAGCACGTTCTGGAGGCGGCTTACACGTGAGGCGAGTCGAAGAATTTCTACTCGTCCTGTACCCGAGTCGAATCACCGCCCGTACTCACCCCCAGCGCGGATGCGGTGACCGGCGATGATGATCCCCTCGACGTCGCCTTCGCGAAGATCCATCCGAAGGTGGTTGAGGCGATCCGCTCCTCGAGGCGTTCGGACGTACTCGACAGCGCCCGACGAAACGTTCCGAGGGACGGCCTCGGTCATCGCGTAGTGAATGTCTTGCTTCTTCGCACCGCCACCGAGCGCCGTCTTACACGACTCCTTGTCGTACTCGGCGACAGGCTCGCCTCCGGCGTCTCCGCGAGCTTTCGCGTCGTTGAACATGTGCTGGACGATGACGGCGGCTCGCTTGTCCGGGTCGTTGGCGCTGTTCTGTTGGATGCCTTTGAGCATCGCATCGAGGCGGCCCTGCTCTTCGATCTCCTCGCGGAGGTAGGCGTTCTCCTCGCGAAGACTCTCGACCTGCGTTTCGAGGTCGGAGATACGACCCATCGCGTTCGAGAGGTTCTTGATGAGACCCTTCTGGTTCTCACGCAGCGCCGAGAGTTCCTCTTCGAGGCTCTCGCCACTCATCGCGACCACTCCTGATGCCGCTGCCACGCGTGGTAGTCGTGCCGAGACCCGTGCTCGAACAGGAGCGCCAGCGTGACGAGGTACATGGCGCTGAGTAGAGTGGCTCCGACGAGGTCGTCAACGGCGAAGGAAACCCACTGCAAGGCGACGAGACCCAGCATGAACGTCATCGAGTCGCCAAAGCCCCACTCGGTGTCGTGGACTTTGATGAGTTCGAGCGACGGTGGGCGCTCACTCATCGTCGAACTCCTCCACGATTTCGTGACCGTTGACGTGGCCTTTGCAGACGACGCGGTGGCCGTGGTCTGGGTGATCGATCTTCGCGTGGGCACCGCGAGTGCAACCCATTCGTCCACAGCCTGCGGCTTTCGAGTAGCGGCCATCACGCACTCACCCCCGATGGAGAAGTCGCTATCGCGGGATGTGGTTGATGACTCTCTGAGGCGTGAGTGCCGAAACAGAAATCAGGCGTTTCAACCCCGTAAGCTTCTGAGGTTGAGGGGTTAAGCCTAGGCCGGGATTTGAACCCGGGCTCTCGTCCTTACCAAGGACGCGCTTTACCGCTAAGCTACCCAGGCAGGCAATCATTCGTTGTCCGGGTTCCTCTTTAGGGGTTTCGATTCGAACCGGCCCGGAACCATGGTAGCGTATGTCGATTACCGGTCCGCAGCGGAGGTCACTCGGTCGTCGGTCGCGTCGCCTCGATAGAGCGTTCCGATACGTTCGACAGTGGATTCAGAAATCGACGTGGCAGCGGGGAGCAGTTGTCCGTCCTGTCCGTGTGCGAGCGTCTCTGCGTAGTCGATGAGCGCCGCTGGTGGGGCGGAGCCGACGGCGGTGGTGCCGGCGATGACCGCCAGCGTGCAGATGTTCACTTCGAGGTTGCGGTCGAGGTCGTGGCGTTCGGCGTCGGTGGCAGCGCGGGCGAGGGTCTGGTCGCGTCCGAACGCGCGAACCGTCTCGACGGCGTGGTCGGCGGCTTCGGTGCGAGCGAGGAGATAGAACCCACGCGAGACCAGTACGTCGGCGGCGAGGATATCCAAATCGGCGGCAGTGTCGTCCGAAACGGCGTCGAGATGGGCCCACGGCTCGTCGGCGGCGAGGCTCCGCGTGAGGCGGAGTCCTTCGTAGATGAGTTGCACGCCCGCAGCGCGCTCCGATAGCCCACTCAAATCGACGTTCGGGTCAACAGCCCGCGCGCTCACGAACGTGAGAACCGCCGGCGTGACCGAGGCGGTGTCGAGACGCTCGTTTAACGCCGCCAAGAGTGTCTCCGGCTCAATGTCCGAGAGCGCCTCTTTGGCGGCCTCACGGGCTCGAACGGCGTCGTCCATTAGTCGGGGGTTACGGGTGTGAGGGCAAAGACCTTTGGAAAACCACAGCCCACCGGGAGTATGATACGAACGACGGACGACGACGGGCTTCGCGTCGTCACCATCGACCGGCCGAGTCGGCGCAACGCGCTCCGCCCGCAGGACCTCGAAGCGCTCGATACGGCCATCACAGAAGCCGAGACACCAGTTGTCCTGCTTCAGGGCGCGGGCGAGGCGTTCTGTGCCGGTGCCGACCTCGACAGCGTCGCCGACCTTTCCGACCCCGAGTCGTTCGCCCGATTGGGTCAAAAGGTCGCTTCGACCATCGAATCCTCACCAGCGGTCGTCGTCGCCGGAATCGACGGCCCGGCGCGTGGCGGCGGGGTCGAACTCGCGCTCGCCTGCGACGTTCGCGTCGCCACCCCGTGGGCCACACTGGGCGAACCGGGCGTCAAACTCGGTCTCTTCGGGGCGTGGGGAGGAACGGTTCGGCTCCCGCGAATCGTCGGTGAGGGCCACGCACTCGAATTCTCGCTCTCCGGGCGCGTGGTCGATGCCGACGAAGCGCTCCAGATGGGTCTCGTCTCGCGCATCGAGGACGACCCTCGAACCGTCGCCGACGAAATCGCCGCCAACGACCACCGGTCGCTCCAGGTGATCAAAGCGCGGCTCAGAGACCGAGGTCCCGATGCCGACCGATTCGAAGCCGAAGCCGCGAGCTTCGGTGAGCTACATCGTGCGAACGTCGAAGATATCGCGTCGAGTCGTGAGAAGTAGTCGAAGTTGCGTTACTGAGCGGCTTACAGCGAGAGCGCGTCCGGCGCGGGCGGCATCGAACGCTTGTGTTCGCTGCGTTCGACCAGTTCGACCACTCTGTCGATTTGCTCGGCGGTCACGCCGAGGTGGCGACTCGTCACCGACTTCGTGAGCGGGCCATCGACGTGGAGTGCGAGAATTGCGTCGAGCACGTCGTAGGTGAGACCGAGTTCCGCTTCGTCGGTCTGGCCCGACCACATCTCGGCCGACGGCGTCTGCATCACGAGGTCCTCGGGGACGCCGACGTGGGCGGCGAGTTGGCGAACTTGCTGTTTGTAGAGATTTCCAATCGGGTTGCAATCGACGGCTTGGTCGCCGTACTTCGTGAAGTAGCCCGTCATCGCTTCGGCGCGGTTGCCCGTCCCGAGGACGATGCGGTTCTCGTGGTTGGCGACGAAGTAGTTGAGCACGCCGCGGGTGCGAACGTAGACGTTCCCGGCGGCCATGCGGTCGTCGGCCGCTTCGGGGAACACGTCGAAGAACGCCTCCGCGATGGGCTGAATCTCCACCACGTCGTAGGCGATTTCGAGTTGCTGGGCGACACCCTCGGCGTCGCTCATCATGTCTTCGGCGTTCGCCACGCTCGGCATCACCAGCCCGTGGACGTTCTCCTTCCCGAGTGCTTCGACGGCGAGGAAGGCGGTGAGCGTCGAGTCGATACCGCCCGACAGCCCGATGACGGCACCCTCGGCGCCGGCGGCTTCGACGGTGTCGGCGATGAACGAGGTGATGTGTTCGCGGTGGGCTTCGAGTTCCTCGTCGGACAGACGGAGGTCCAGCGGGGCGTCCGCGGAGAGGATGTCGGCTTCTGACATGGAGACGGATTGGGACCGGAGGGGCAAATAGTCACTCGTTGGCGAGGAATGCTGGACGGGCGTCCAATTATTGGACAGAATGTGGTCAGTGAAGCGCTATGTTCAAGTGTCAGCGCGGTCTACGAGTTTTTGCTCAGTTCCAGAGCATTGAGCGCCGATGTGTTGTCGAACGAAGTGAGACAATGCTCGGGGCGAACGAAGTGAGCGCCGATGGTCCAATGGTAGGACACGAGCTTCCCAAGCTCGAAGTCCGGGTTCAATTCCCGGTCGGCGCATTTCTGTCGAACGGAGTGAGACGAAATGCGCTCCGGAGGGAATCTGAACCCTGCCAGTCGCAGCCGACGAGCGAAGCGAGGAGGACCGTCTGGCTCAGGTTCAATTCCCGGTCGGCGCACTCCCTGTGGTCGTTTGCCGACCGACCTTCGCAAACCTTCGGTTTGCTCAGTCCCGGTCGGCGCATCTTCTGAACGGAACCAGACGAGGAGCCGAAGGCTTCGAGTCCCGCGGAGTGAAGAGATGCGGCCCAAAGGGAATTGAATCAAGGAGCGACCGCAAGGGAGCGACTGGGGTTCAATTCCCGATGAAACCTCGTTTCATCAACGCCCCGCTCACACTGTTCGCGGGATTCCCGGTCGGCGCACTTCCGGCGAAGCTTCGCTTCGCCGACGTACCACTCGCCGTACTCGTGGTACTCCCTGCGGTCGTTTGCCGACCGACCTTCGCAAACCTCCGGTTTGCTCAGTCCTGACGAGACGCTGTCTCGTCAACGTTCACTTCGTTCCACTCAATGAACTCCCGGTCTGCTCGTATTCGTAGACGAAATACGGTTGTCAGCTACCGTTTCCGCTGTTCAGAAGTAGTTGATTGCTCTTGCTTACGCTGCTCTCGTCGCAAAGAGCGCCACGGTTGTTGGAAGTACCGCCACTACTATCGCTGCGGCCACAGTTGGCATGTCGGCAGCACCATACCCTGCGACAGAGGTCGTTCCAGCAATCACCGCGAGTAGTACGAGTCCAATATCGATACGTAGCCGGAGGGCTGCGTCCATGAAAGCAGATAAACAGATTATTTTGAATAGTTACTGATTTCTGAACTATCGACTAGCGCATCGTCTGCACTGCAAGCACGCATGATATCGAACACAACGCTCCTCTTGACCGCTTCGGACTCTCCTCAAAAAAACAAATCCTGCACGTCCTCGACCTCACCGGGACCGGACCGAAACACCGGCGTGTGCGCGCGCTGGCGGACCTGCGAGTGGCGGTCGATGGCGTCGTCGAATTCGAGAATCGCCCGTTCGACGTCGCGTGCGAACGCATCGAGTTCGTCGTGGAGGTCCTCGGCCATACCAATCGGTAGTGACGAGTGGGTAAAACGGAATCGACTGCAAAAGACGGGTCAGTGAATCCGGCCGGTGCAGTTCCAACAGAGGTCGAACGTCGGGTCGGGTTCGTTTTCGGTCCCGCAGTGAGGGCAAATACGCTCGCCGGTCGGCGTGCGACGAACCCCCGTGCGGTCGTCGAAGGGAACTGCGAGTTCAGGATGACCGTACCGCTCGGTTCGGTCACTGTCACGCCCCACGCCCTCTCCCATCGTCGGCTCACCGCTCGTGACGAGGTAGCGGTAGACCAACAGCTGGAGGAGGGTCAAGCCGAGGGCGTAGACCACAATCCATCCCCACGTATCCATGTCATGATGTACGTTAGCACGCTATAATTGTTCTTCGGTTAGCCAGCGGATTCGGCAGAAAAACGACGGCGAAAGCCCGCTCCCGATGAGAATATTTTCAGCGACGAGTAGTCGTTTATTCCGACCGATGTGGCTTGACCGGACCACCGAGCGTTCGGCCGAACTCGTCGAACGCGTCGAGGTCGTCGGGGAGGGTGTACGGAATCTCTCGTTCGTCGGCGCGTTTCTCGCCGCCGGCGTCGAGCGGTTCGGCCACGTCTTCGAATCCGGGCTTGATGCGAACGCTCTTGGCGGGCGCGCCGACGACGACGTGGTGGTCCGGAACGTCGCCTTGGACGATGGAGCGAGCGCCGACGATGGCGTTCTCGCCGACGACGGTGCCGGCGTTGACCATGGCGTCGAAGGTGACCCGCGCGTCGTCACGAATCTCGGTGTGGTAGTTTCGGACCTCGGTCTGGTCCACCACGTCGTGCGAGTGGGTGTAGATGTGCGCGCCGTCGGAGATGGAGACGCGGTCGCCGATGGTGAGTTTCCCGCGGTCGTCGAGGTGGACGTCGTCGTGGATGACGGTGTTGTCGCCGATAGAGATGTTGTGGCCGTAGGAGAAGGTGACGCCCTTGAAGATACGGAGGTTGTCGCCGGCGTCTTCGAACAGGTGATTGGCGAGCATCTGACGGAACCGAAGCGCGAAATCGACGTTGTCGGCCATGGGTGTCGCGTCGAACTGTCGCCAGAGCCACTGGAGGTGTTTCGAGCGTTTGAACTGCTCCTCGTCCTTCTCGGCGTAGTACTCTGCTTCGAGCGTGGCGTTGCACGGGTCGTACCCCTGCAATCGGACTTTGGTCGCCGGCGAGACAGGCTTTCCCGACTGCCAGCGCTCCCACGCCTCGCGGTCGCCGAACAGGTCGATAAGCGTGTCTCGAACAACGAGACACGTATCTTCGTCCGAGTCGAGGCGACCGTCTACCTCGTCGATGAAGGCTCGCAACCCTTCTTCGGCGTCCTCCGGAAGCGAAACGTGGACCTTTGTCATTGCACCGTGATTTGGTGGCAGTGTTCATATGGGTTCGGTTGTGCGAACCCTGCGTCAGCGTGCCTGCTGGCAATATTCGCTGGTTTCAGCCGTTTTCTCCGGGAGCCGTCCGGTTCGAATGGTGAAACCTAACTCCCCGCGCCGAAGTTAATTCGGATATGAGTGAAGATGCCGCCGGAGACACGCCCGCGTGGACGCGAGAACACGCCGCAGGTCTCCGCCGCGACGACTCGAACGTCGCACCCATCATCTACCCGCCAGAGGAGCGAATCGACGAGGACCTGCACATCTGGGACACGTGGTTCCTCCGCAACCGCGACGGCTCTATCGCCGAAATCGACGGCTATCGCGTCATCTTCTCGCTGACCTCGCCGTCGAATCTCCTGCCGGGGAAACGCCACGACGTGGCGACCATCCGCTACTTCTACTCGCAGGACGGCGAACACTGGACCACCGGTGGCACCGTCTTCGACGGCGACACGCTCGGCCAGCGCCAGTGGGCCGGGTCGGCGATGTACGACCCCGAGGGCGACGAGGGCGAGATTTACTTCTACTATACCGCCGCGGGCGAAGACGGCGCTGACGAACTGACCTACACCCAGCGACTCGCACTCGCAACCGGCGGGACAGTCTCCACCGACGGCGGTCTCTCCGAAGGAGGGGCCTCGTCGGATGTCCCATCCGACAGCGGATTCAGTATCGAGGGACCGTGGGACCACCAAATCCTCCTCACGCCCGACGGCGACTGGTACGAGCGCGAGGACCAGTCCCGCGGGATGATTTACACCTTCCGCGACCCGTGGTTCTTCGAAGACCCCGAATCGGGTGAGACCTACCTGCTCTTCGAGGCTAACACGCTCGTTCCCGAAGGAACCGGCGCGTGCGACGACCCCGTCTGGGAGGAGTTCAACGGCAGTATCGGCATCGCCCACTCGCCGACGGGCGACCCGACGGAGTTCGAACTTCGCCCGCCGCTCCTCGACGCCGTCTGTGTGAATCAGGAACTCGAACGCCCGCACCTCGTCGTCCGCGACGGTACCTACTACCTCTTCATCTCCAGCCACGTCCACACGTTCGCCCCCGAACTGGAGGGGTACGACGCCCTCTACGGCTTCGTCGCCGACGACTTGCAGGGCGAGTACGAACCCCTCAACGGCCACGGGATGGTGCTGACCAACCCCGCCAACGCACCGTTCCAAGCCTACTCGTGGCTGGTCTACGACCACGGCGACGAGTTGCTCGCCTCGTCTTTCTTCAACTACTTCGACTACAACCGCCCGAATCTGGACGACGTGTCGCTCCTCCCCGAAGACGAGCAGATGCGTCGCTTCGGCGGGACCCTCGCGCCGACTGTGCGACTCGGCCTCGACGGCAAGCAGACGAACGTCATCGACACCCTCGACCACGGCCACTTGCCACTCCAGCGTGAGGCATTACCGAAGTCGTGGTGGGACGCAGAATCGAAAGACGGCGGCGACGGCTACTACTGACTCGGGCTCTCGGTACTGATCTCTCGTTACTCCCCTCGTCTTCGCGCGTCGAACGTCGCGTCGAGTTCCCACGCGTCGAACGAGTGCACGGTCGCCGACTCGCCGGCGGCCGACACGGACACGCCGTCGGCGTCCGAGCGAACCGGGTAGGCGCGCGTCGTGAGACAACGCTCCTCGTCGGCGAACACCTCGATAATCGAGCAATCGACGAAGACGCGAAGCGTCACGGAGTCGCCTTCGACCGGCAGCAAACGCGGTTCCTTTTCGACGCCGTGGTGGCGACTGCTGTGTTCGCGGTCCACGGTGACGTGGTCGCCGTCGTACCAAATCGACGTTCGCTCCAAGCGCGTCGGCGACTCGAACACCGAGAGTTCGAACGCCGACTCGTCCTCGACCGACACCTCGACTTCGAACTCGTAGGCGTTACCCGAGAGGTCGAGCGAGCGCCGCCGGTCGGGGGTGAGTTCGAGCGAGTCGGAGGCGACGTGATGACCGCGGAGGTCGGCGAGTTCGCGGGCGGGGCGTTGTCGGAGTTCGCCGCCCGCCGTGACCGACACCTCGCGCGGGAGCGAGAGCATCCCGGACCACCCGGCCTCCCACTGTTCGTTGACGCCGCGACTCTCTTTCACCCAGCCCCACATGAGCGTTCGGCCGTCGTCTGCGACCGTCGATTGCGGCGCGTAGAACTCGCCGTAGTCGAGGAGTCCCTCGGATTCTGGCTCGAAGTCGGGGGCTTCGAGGTCCGCGTGGCCGACGAAGTAGCGCACGTCCTCGTAGTTCGAGACGTGCAGGAGGTCGTAGTCGCCGAAGTCGAGGAGTTCAGGGCACTCCCAGACGGTCCCGTGGCCCTCAGTGCCGCTGGCGAGTTGGCCGACGAACTCCCAGTCGCGCAGGTCGGCGGAGCGATAGAGGAGCGCGACACCGCCGACGTGGGCGATGGCAGAGCCGATGAGTTGGTACCAGTCGTCGCCGACCTTCCAGACCGCGTGGTCGCGGAACTCGGCCGCCCAGTCGTCGGTGCCGAGGATGTCGAGGTCGGCGGGTGCCGCCTCGATGATGGGGTTCTCGTCGTGTCTGTCCCACCGCCGCAGGAGCGAGTCGTCGGAGGTTGCGAGACACGGGAGTTGGTGGTGGTCGCGTCCGCCCGTGTAGAGAATCGTCGGCGTGCCGTCGTCGGCGACGACCGTACACCCGGACCAACAGCCGTCGCGGTCGGGACCGTCGGGGTCGGGCGCGAGCGCGACAGGCTGGTCTTCCCAGTGGAGCAAGTCGTCGCTCGTTGCGTGGCCCCAGTGAATCGTCCCGTGGAACGGCCCGCCGGGGTTGTACTGGTAGAACAGGTGGTAGGTGCCGTCGTACTGGACGACGCCGTTCGGGTCGTTCACCCAGTGTGCGGGTCCGGCGAGGTGGAATCGCGGGCGGTGATGGTCGTCGCCGAGACGCTCGCGCATCGCCTCGAATCCGGCGGAATCGGCGGGGCGGTCCGTGAACGTCGGTCGCCGAGGTTCGTTTCCGAGGAGTGCGAGCGCATTCCTGAGAAGGTGTTCGTTCGCACCCATCGACTCGAAGTCGTGGCCGTGGTGCGAGAGGAACGAGACCTCAGCGCCGATGCCGTAGACCGCGCCCGCGCCGCGGTGCCACGAGATGGCCGACTTGAGCGCGACGAGGAAGTCCTCGCCGTGAATCGTACTCGCCAACACCTGCCCCTCTTCTGGGAGGATGTGCTCGTACCGAGCGAAGGGTCGGTGCGAGTGCGGCGGTTGCATGTGGACGCCGAGGGTGTCGAATCCCTCGAACAACGGGTGGTCGGCGTGGATAGATTTCGCCAAGAGACCCGACGCATGCGGTGGTTCTTCGCTTCCGACGGCGTCGGGCGCGACCGAGTCGATACCCAGGACATCGACCGCGGAGAGGGCGTGTAAGGTGAGGAGCAGACCGCCACCCGCTTCGAGGTAGTCGTCGAGTGTGTCGGCGCAGTCGGCGGCGAGTTCACGCGTCTCGTCGTCGAGCGGGCGTTCGCTGTGCCACCAGAGCACGTCGAAGGCGTCGAGGTCGGCGGTCCCAGCGGCGACGGCGTCGAGCGTGACGGTCTCGACGGGTGCTATCGTCGCTATCCAGTCGCGCGCGGCGCGCTGTTCGTCCGTGAGGTCGGCCGGAGAGAGGAGCCCGACCCTGACGGAGAGTTCGTCCATTGTCTCCGCCGTTTGGTGCCACCGGTCATGAATCCGCGCATTCGTGCGAAGACGTGCACCGAGCGAATGAGAGTGTGCAACGGACCGGTGAGAATAGGGACGGAACAGGGGGTGAGACGGATACGGGACAGACACGTTCACCCACGGGTGACTGTGTTCTCAGTCCGCGAGAACGAAACACACGCCCTAAGTCACCCGCCTGCTAACGCCAAGGCATGCACTACCGCGAACTCGGCTCGTCTGGTGTCGAAGTTAGCGAGGTCGGCTTCGGCGCGTGGGTCGTCGGAACCGACTGGTGGGGTGACCGCTCCGATGACGACTCCATCGAGATGATTCACCACGCTATCGACCAGGGAATCAACTTCTTCGATACGGGTGACGTGTACGGGATGGGTCACTCCGAGGAAGTCGTCGGCGAGGCCCTCGCCGACTACCGCGACGAGGTGACCGTCGCCACGAAGATTGGCTACGACTTCTACAACAACCCGCAGGCCGGTCACGGCGAGTTGCCCAAGGAAATCTCGGGCGAGTGGGTCCGCGAAGCGACCGAGAAGAGCCTCGAACGCCTCGACATGGAGTACGTGGACCTCCTGCAACTCCACAACGCGAACGTGGACGAGGTGACGCCGGACGTGCTCGAAGCGCTGGACGAACTCAAAGAAGAAGGTCTCATCAAGGCGACTGGCTGGGCGCTCGGCCCGTCTATCGGCTGGTTGGCCGAAGGCGACACGGCCATCACCGAGGAGTTCGACGCGCTCCAAATCGTCTGGAACATGTTCGAACAGGACGTCGGCGACCACTTCCTCGACACCATCGAAGAGACCGGGTCCGCGACGAGTCTCATCGCTCGCGTCCCGCACTCTTCGGGTCTCCTGAACGAGCAGGTTCGCCCCGAGACGGAACTCGGCGCGGGCGACCACCGCGGTTTCCGCCCCGACGAGTGGTACGAGACGGGCTGGGAGAAACTCGAAACCCTCCGCTTCCTCGAACGCGATGGCGAGCGTTCGATGGCACAGGCGTCTATCGCCTACCTCCTCGGCTTCGACGCCACCGCGGCCGTCACACCCACCTTCCGCACGAAGGACGACATCGACGAGTGGGCCGCCGCCAGCGACGTACCGAAGCTCTCCGACGAGGAGATGCAGCGCGTCGCAGACCTCTATGCCGACAACTTCGGCATCGACCGCTTCGACGGGATGGACTCGCTCCGCTCGTCGGTCGATGGCGAGGACATCCGCGAGGCCGGACTCGACAAGCGCGTGGCGAAGGGCGCTCGCAACGAAGCCTGAATGCGAGTTCGTAAGTTCGTCGCACTGACGGCCGTCGCGCACGTCGCCCTCGCGGCGCTCGTCAAACGTGACGCCAGCAAGCGAGGAGTGGACGCCTGTCCGTGGGTCGGGGCGACGCTCCTCACCGGCGTGGTCGGCGCGCTCGGCTACGTGTTGCGCGGTCGCTGACGAACCGACCGAACACTTTTCGCGCGAAGTTGTGAACACGGAGACATGTCTTCGCTCGATACCCTCCGCGAGCATGGATTCGGCACGTTCGTCGAGACACATCCTCTCCAATTCGGACTCGCTGTTGGTCTCTTTGTCGGCGTCTTCGCATTCTTCAACGGTGGGTCACCAACGGCCGCCTTTTTCGGATTTTTCGTCGTCGGGAGTCTCCTCGCACTCGTCTACTCCTACACCTCTGTTTTCTTCCGAGCGGCCCACAGCGTCGCCGAATCGTACACGACCACTGACGAGGCGGACCCGAATCGTGCGCTCCACCAACTCCGCGAACGGTATGCGAAAGGAGAACTGAGCGAAGCCGAGTTCGAGCGCAAACTGGAGCAGTTGCTCGAAACCGAGACGCGTGCGGCCGCCGAAGACCACCTGACTCGGCGCGAGACCGACCTCGCAACCGAGTAGCCAGACCAAAAGAGAGATACTGGCTGAGTGGTTGTCCTCCGATAATGAAACCCGGATTTCTCGAGCTGCTCCCGGAACTCGTCGAACTCGTCATCTTCGGTCTCGGCAGTCTCGGCCTCTCTATCGCCGGCGCGTACGTCGAGCGATTCGCCTTCCTGACGGTCACCGGTGGCGACGTCCAACTCGGCGCGTGGGCCCTCGTCATGGGCGCGGCGATGCTCTACTTCGCCTACCTCCTCGGCACCGACAAGGCGTACCCGAAACTGCGGGCGGTGCAGACGGCGCTGGCAGAGTAGTTAGAAAACGGATTTTCGAAGCAACGAATCGAACCGCGAGTCGAAACTCCGAACGCGGGTTCCGAAGTTACGCGAGGAACACGTGTCGCGGGCGGTCCGCCAACACCCACACGCCACCTTTTGCTGCGCTCGCGCTGCTCGCTGGCAAAATCTGGACCAAAAGGCTCGTCACCCCCTGCAGGGGTTCCTCGCCCCGCTCCCGATGGTCGCGGGCGTTACGCGAGGAACACGTGCCGCGGGCGGTCCGCCAAGACATCTCGGCCCCACTGCACGGTATCACGGAAGGCTTCCGACCGGAAGAAGGCCATCGCGTCCTCTTTCGAGGCCCACTGGCTGGCGATGAACATGTCGTTCTCGTCTTCGAGGTTGACCATCAGGTCCGTATCGAAGTGGCCGTCCATGTCGTCGAGGAGCCCACCGACGACGCCGAACTTTTCGACGAAGTCCTCGCGGGAGTCGGGCTTGACGGTGTAGAACATACCCATCGTCCCGAACCCGGACTCTTCGCCGGCGCGCTCGACGATGCCGGGGAGTTCCGAGAGGAATCCGGCGGCGGTCTCTGCGGCCGACGCCGTCTTCCAGATGGAGACGACGGCGAGGCGACCGCGCTCGTTCGCCTCGTAGACGGCCGTCTTGACGTGCGTCGGGTAGTGGTCGAAGTTGCCGCGCAGGCCCTCGACCTCGTCGAACACCTCGTCCGCGTCGGCCTCGGAGTAGAGCACCGTCGCGTACACGTCTTCGCCGTGAGGCTTGCCCGCGTAGATGTTCAGGTCTTCGAGTTCGCCGCGAATGTCTTCGTCTCCGCTCTCGTCGCCCTTCTGGTGGCTCTCGCCGTGACTGGCGTGGCCGCCGCGTTCGCCGTGGTGTCCACCTTCGCCGTGGCCGTGGCCACCTCCACCGTGGTGATGACCGCTATCGCCGTGATGATGCTCGCTGTCGCCACCGTGGTGATGCCCACCCTCGTCGTGGGCGTGGGCGTGGTGGTGCGATTCACCACCGAACTCGCTCGTCGGGACGCCCTCGCCGGCGAGGAACGCACCGAGGTCGGACGGCGGGAAGCGACGGCCGACGTAGAACTGGCCGAACTCGCCGTACTTGCTCGACGCCTCGTCGAAGCGCATCTCGTAGACGATGTCTTTGATGTCGGTCACGTCGTCGGCGAAGAGCGTGACGCCCCACTCGTGGTCGTCGAAGCCGACAGACGAGGCGATGACCTGCTTGATTTTGCCGGCGTATTTTCGTCCTGTATCGCCGTGGCCGGACATGAGTTCGCGGCGCTCGTCGAACGGCAGGTCGTACCAGTTGTGCGTCTCGCCGCGGCGCTTCGACATCGGGTAGAACGACATGTAGGTGTCGTCCGGAATGTCGGGCTTGAGTTTGCCCTCGATGTATCGAAGGAGGCCGGTGTCGATGTCCTCCTCGTTGCCTTCGAAGTAGTCGTCCGAGACGTAGCCCGAAACCTCGGTCACGGAGACGTAGGAGGTCGGTTGTTCGGTGTACGACGCGAAGGCGGTCTGTTCGAACTGGCGTTCGGCGCGCGAGAGCGCGTCGAGCGACGGTCGGAAGTGGACGATGACGAAGTCGGCCTTGTGGCCGAGCACGGAGAAGACCGCAGACGCGCCCTCCTCGTCGTCTTCGACTGCTTCGTGCGCGTCGAGATACGCCACCGCGTCGTCGAGCGCACGGCGACGTTCGTGGCGGGGCGCGTCCCGCCACGCGTCCCACTCGACGGTTCGGAAGTCGTGCAGCACGAACCAGCCCTCGTCGGTCTGGGGGGCCTCTACCATACGCCCACGTTGGGAGTCATCCCGTATTGCAGTTGCGAGTCAGTGGCGACGTTCGTGCAGTGCGCTGCCGAGCGCCGACGACGGTGAGAGTGCTCCGGACGACGGTGAGAGTGCTCCGGTGAGCAGTGGTAGTCACCCGACCCACTCGTAGCCGTCGGCGGTGTTTCGAATCGTCCCGTCGTCTCGCCACGTCTCGATAACCTGGTCTAATCCCGCACGGTACGTCGGATACTGCGGTTCCCACCCGGTCGCCGCTTTGAACCGGTCCGCACTCGTCGGCATCGAGTTCGTGAGCAGGCGTACCGTCTCCCGTCCGGCGATGAATCGAGCGAGCCACCCGGGGATGCGACGCGGACTCGGCGCGCCCAATCGGTCGGCGAACGCCTCGATGAACTCGGCGAACGTCGCCGGTTCGTCGTCCACGACGTGATACAACCCGGAGAGTTCGGCGTCGATGGCGTCGGCAAATGCTCCGGCGGCGTCGTCGGCGTGGAGCAGCGAGAGTGTCGCGTCCCGACGGCCGAGCAGTCCACCGCCGACGATTGGTACGTCGCGGGACAACAGCGATTCGCCGATGTCGCGGGTGTGGCCAGCATCGGGCGCGTAAAAGAAGCCACAGCGCAGAATCGTCGCGTCGAAACCCTCGGCCTCTGCTGTCTCTCGAAGGTAGTCTTCGACCGTCGCTGCCGACGCAGTCGCGCGGTCCGGATGCCGGGAGGCGTCCTCGTCGAACGCGGAGCCGTCGGGTTGCCGCGCGAGCCACACGATGCTCGGAAAGAGAAATCGGTCGATATCTTGGCCCGCGACGGCGACGAGATTGCGCGCTCCTTCGACCCGAACGCGGTCGTTCCGTTCCCAATCCGCGTCGGTCGGTTTGGTTTTGACCGGAAGCGACGTTGCCGCGTGAACGACCGTCTCGACGCCGGTCAGGGCTTCGACCAGCGAGTCGTGGTCGAGAACGTCTCCCCGGACCGGCGTCCCACCTCTCGATTCGACGACTTCGGCACCCGCGTCGTCGCGGACGAGTCCGTCTACGTCGTATCCGCGTGCGACGAGTCGCTCGACCAGTCGGCGACCGAGAACCCCCGTCGAACCGGTGACGAACACAGTCATGGCACACGATAGGGGCGGAAAATCCATAGTAATGTCTCCGAATTGAAAGACGGTCGTGGCCGAAAGTGGAGTGCCGGCGGGTCGGATTCTATCGGTCGGAACTCGGTAGCCGAGGGCGGTCAACCGAAACTCAGCTACCGAGGACGATTGGTCCGGCCTAACCGCCGAGTACCGTCGGTCCGAACACCATCAGCAACAGCGACATCAGCATCATCAGTCCGATGGAGGTGGTGATAGTGCGAACCAGCGTGTGCCGGTCGCCGACCGGGAGTCGTGAGACGATTGCTTCGGTCCCGGTGCGGAGGATGCGCCCGCCGTCCAGCGGGTAGCCCGGAATGCAGTTGAACAGTCCGAGTTGGAGGTTGATCCACGCCGTCCAGAACAGGAGGTTGGCGAGGAGGAACACCCCGCCGCCGAGGAAGCCGAGCGGGCCACCGACCTGATAGAAGTTCAGGAACTCGCCGGTGAAGCCCGGGAAGTTAGGAATCCCGAGGACGACGGACGCGAACGGGAGCAAGAGCGAGGCGTAGACGAGTTGCAAGGGTGAGCCTGCGAGCGCACTCTGGATGCCGCCTGCGCCTTCGCCGCCGTCACCGCCGAGGAGCGAGAGGTAGGTTCCGGCGGGGTACTCGCGCGTCCCGAAGTCCGAGAAGAGAAGTCCGCTCGTTCCGGGGAAGATGTTGACTCCGAGGAAGCCGTTCCCGTCCTGCGGGTTCTCGTCGAGCGTCACGTCGTACGTCTCGAAGCCACCGTTTCGGTACACTTCGACCGAGACGGTCTGTCCGGGACTGGTCCGGTCGAGCGCCTGCTGGAGGTCGGTCGCAGAGGTGATTCGCTCGCCGTTCAGTTCGGTGACGATGAGCGGGTCGGTCGTTCCACTCGCGTTGTAGAGCGGTTGGTCTTCCGCGACGTTCGTGATGTACGCGCCGACGGGGATGGTTCGCTCGCCGACGGAGGTGTCGAGTCGCGCGAAGCGCGAGTCGCCGACGGCCTCTTCGAACTCACTTTGCGTGTTCACGGTCGTTCCGTTCACCGCCGTGACGCGAATCGGGTCGCTATCGGAGCTGACGGTGATACCCGCCGGGTTGCCCTCGACGGAACCGGCGACGATGAGTTCGCGCGTGACCGAGACGGTCCGCTCGCCGTCGATTTCGACCGAGACGGTTCGAGCTTCGCTCTGGCGGAGCGCGGATTCGAGGTCTTGTGTCGTGTCGATTGCGACACCGTCCACGGCGGTGAGTCGGTCACCACCACCGATGCCGGCCACGTCGGCGGGCGACCCGGCGTAGGCACCATCGACGGCGACACCGGGGGCGACGGAAATCGACCCGATGACCGGACCGAAGAGCAGGGCGAACGCGACGATGGTGATGGCGAAGTTGTTCGTCACGCCCGCGGCGAACATCCGCGACTTGCCGCCGCGGTCCGCCTCTTTCTGGCTCTCCTCGGACGGTTCGACGAACGCGCCGATAGGGAGTATCGCCAATGTGACCAGTCCCATCGATTCGATGTCGATGTCTTCGACGCGGCAGAGGATGCCGTGGCCTCCCTCGTGGACGACGAGACCGACGAGGAGACCGAAGAGAATCTCGGGAGCGACAGACAGCGGGAGGAAGTCGTTGACGCCGGGGATGACGAGGAAGTTCTGCGGTTGGTTGACCGCGGTCGGTGCCGGAGGGTTCTGGATAATGAGACTCGCTTGAAAGACGAGAAGCAGGAACGTTCCGACCATGATGACGAGTGCGACCCCGAGACCGATGTTGCTCCACGCTCGCCAGAAGCGCTTGGGTTTGGCGAGTTTGTCGAGCAACACTCGGCCGCGACGGGTGTGAATCGTCGTCAATGGTCCCTGGACGCGGACGTACTCGGGGAGGATACCGCGCGTTCGGAGGAACGTCGCGAAAAGCGAGTACGCGATGAGCCCGACGAGGACCCAGAGCAACGTGTTCATCGGAGAAACGGAAGTGTCGCGGGCCAAAAGGCGTTCGGGTTACGGATGGGTCAGGCCCGCCTGACAGTCAGCTATTCTTCGTCCGATTCGTCGTCGCCGGGCGCTTCGATTTCGACTTCGACGCCGTCGTCGGACTCGTCGGTATCGGCGTCCGCTTCCTCGGCGGGTTCGTCGGGAATCACGTCGATTTTCGACGTTTCGTCGGTCGATTCTCCGTCCTCGTCGGCGTCGTACTCGACGGTGACAGTCGCGTCCTCGTCGGGTTCGTCGAGGTCGATATCGGTGAACGAGTCGTCGTCGTCGCCGCTCGACGAAGACGAGCGGAAGCGGTAGACCGCGTAGGCGACCGCTGCGAGGAGGACGAGCACGACGACGAGGCGGCCGACCGACCGGCCGCCCGAAGACGTTTCTTCGACGGCGGCTTGTTCGGAGTCCGGGTCGAACTCTTCGAGTTCGACATCGAAGTCGTCTGTCGATTCCTCGACGGCACGGATGAAGTCGATGAGAGACATGTGGTAAATCACTGCGGCGAGTGCCGCGGGCGTCGCTCGCGGGGGGCGAGATGACAGTCCGTGATACGCAGGACTGAGACATAAGTCGTCCCCCACAAGGGTTTTATCCCATCACGCGACCAGTGAGGGCCATGTTCGACGCAAGCCAGTACGAGGTTCGACAGAAGATTTCTATCGGCACGAAGTACACCGTCTACGAGGACGGCACGCCCATCCTCTCGGCGAAGAAGAAGAAACTCAAGCTCAAAGAGGACTTCCGCCTCCACGACTACGACTCCGGCGAAGAGCGCTTCCGCATCAAAGCCGACAGCATCCTCGACGTTTCGGCGGCCTACGACATCGTCGATTCGAAGACCGGCGAGCGCGTCGGCGCGGTCAAGCGCGGCGCCTTCTCCTTCGCCAAACACACCTACCAACTTCTCGGCCCGAACGGGAACGTCGTCGGCCGTATCGTCGAGGACAACGTCCCGATGGCCATCGCACGCCGGTTCCTCTCGACGCTCATCCCCTTCTCTTACCGCATCGAAGGCGCGAACGGCGAACCCGTCGGCTCGATTGGCGAGCAGTTCTCGCTCAAGGACAAGTACACCATCGACCTCGATACGAGCGTCATCGACCCCAGACTCGCCGTCGTCGCCGCCGTCGTCATCGACGCAATCGAAGAGAACTGAGCGACTGCGAGACCGATGACCTCACACGAATAGCGCAGGGCCGAAGAAAGGCCAGGGAGGAAGAGAGACGCCGCACGATAGCCGAATCCTGCCTCGGCGTGCCGCGGAAATGTTGATGCGTCCATCCGACCTATTCGTGAGTGGACATGAGTGCATCCGGCCCACTGACGGCTCAACACGTCTCCGAACTCGTGCTGGCGAACCGAGTGATCAGAGCACCCTCCTACCGTGCCGACCACGACGAAGGGTTCCGTTTCACGGATCTGGAACGAGGTCTCCAGTGGGGTGCCGACGCGATTCCGGCGTTGCTGGGTCTGTTCCGAGTCGAGAAAGACCCGCGGGACGACCACCCCGACGGCTGGGTCGGCTTCGCTCGTCACTGGCGAGGCGGGACACTGCGACTCGACGTAGACGTATTTTCCGGACCCGAATCGGCGGACGAGGTCCTGGTCGTGACCGGGATTTTCGGTCGAGAAGGAGAACAGACCATCGAGGACGCGACGTTCGGAGAAATCGAGCTACCGGAACAAGTTCCGACGCAGGAGCAGTGGGAAGCGCGGCAAAAACAGTACCAGAAGGCTCGGAAGAACGACGAGACCGATGGTTCGACGGCGGTGCACGCGTTCATCGCAGCCTTGCCGGGGTGGAAACGCGACGTTGCCGCACAGTTCGACGAGGTTATCCGACATGAGATTCCCCACGTACGCAGCGCAGTGCGGTATCACCAGCCGTTCTACGGAATCGAAGACGAAGGATGGTTCGCGGCGTTCAGTGCGTTCTCGAAGCACGTGAAACTGTCATTCGTGGTCGATTCGTACCTCGAACCAGAGCCACCGAGCGGAACGGGACCGGAGCGGCAAGCGCTGGACCTGAAAGAGACAGAAACGATGGATACCGAGCAGGTCGCCTCCTGGATACGGCAAGCCGCCGACGCTCCGGGGATGAACTGGTGAGTACGCCCGCGCTCGGCTACTCTTCGCGTCGCAGGCGCTTGACGACGAAGTCCTGTTCTAGCTCGCCGAGGAACTCGCCGAGGCGCGGTCCCTGCGTGTCGTCGAAGAAGAGGCGATAACCAGCGGCGAAGAAGTCGCCCATCTCGATGTCGTGTCGGCGCGCCGTCTCGTAAATCTCGCCTTGAATCTCCTCGCCGTCGTGGCCGTCGGCGACGAAGTCGGCGAGGTCGTCCAGTGCGTCCTCGACCGCGGGGTCGAAGTCGAACTCGGGTAATTCGACCTGCAGGCGGTAGTTGAACTGGTTGTCCATCTTCTCGGCCCAGTGGCGGGCGCGCTCGACGCGGTTGAGCGCCTCGTCGATGACCGCTTCGGGAGTCTCGTCGTCGAAGAAGCCCTCGTTGCGGGCCATCTTGATTCGCAGGTCCTCGTCGTCGGTCATGCCGAGGACGGCCGCGAAGGTAAATGGGAGACGAATCCGGTCTTCGCGCACCTCCTCGACGACGAAGGGGTAGGCGCGTTCGGCGAAGCGCGTGAGGTTTTCGTCCTCGACGTCGCCGAAGTAGGCGCGCTCGAAGCGGTCGAAGTCGTCCACGAGTTGGTCGAGTCGCGTCAGGTCCAGGTCGCGGGCCTTCCGCGGGTTGAGCGCGAAGAAGTACCGAAGCACCTCGGGTTCGAGGAGTTCGAGCATCTCGCCGACGGTGACGATGTTGCCGGCCGACGAGGAGAGCGCCTCGCCGTTGAGCGTGAACCACTCGTAGACCATCGGCACCGGGGGTTCGATACCGAGGACGTTCTCGGCGATGTCCTTGCCAGAGGGCCACGAGCCTTCGGCGTGGTCTTTTCCAAAGGGTTCGAAATCGACGCCCAAGACCTGCCACTGGCCGGGCCACTCGAAGCGCCACGGCAACTTGCCTTCGCGGAAGGTGGCGGTGCCCTCGTGGCCACAGCCATCGATGGTGTTGTCGCCGACGGTCATGTCGGTACACACGTATTCGACGGTTCCGGCCTCGATATCGACCGAGGTGACTGTCTCGGTTATCTTGCCGCACTCGGCGCAGACGGGGTTGAAGGGGACGTAGTCCGCGTCAACCTTCGACTGGTACTCGCTGAGCACTTCGTTCGCGTTCTCGATGTTTGCGAGGACGTGCTCGACGACGGGGTCGAAGTCCCCGTTCTCGTAGAGTTCGGTGTTGGAAATCATTTCCACGGGCACGTCGAGGCGCTCGGCGTCGGCTTTGAGCAGTGCGGCGAAGTGTGCCGCGTAGGAGTCTTCCTCGCCGAACGGGTCGGGAATCGACGTGTATGGCTTGCCGAGGTTGCGGCCGAGCGCGCCGGCATCGACCTCGCCGAGACCGACGATGTTGCCGTCGGCGTCGGCGAGTTTGCGGGGGAGTTTGCGAAGCGGGTCCTTGTCGTCGCTCGTGAAGACCTGTCGGACCTCGTGGCCGCGCTCGCGGAGGACGGCGGCGACGAAGTAGCCGCGCATAATCTCGTTGAAGTTGCCGAGGTGGGCGACACCCGAAGGCGAGACGCCGCCCTTGATGACGACCGGTTCCTCGGGGTCTCGGGCCTCGATTTCGTCGGCCACGTCGTCGGCCCAGAAGGCGTGGTGCGTCGTGTCGTCGGCCGCGTCGGTCTCCTCACTCATCTTACTCGGCCCAGTAGGTCGGTTCGTCGCCACCCTGCGGCACGATGTCCGTCCCGGTGTGCTCGCCGTGGAGCACGGCCGGTTCGATGCGGGTCGGGTCGGTGCCGTCGATGACGATGGTGCGCATCTTCGCGCGCTCGATGAGTTTCGCGGCGAGCAGGTCCACGGGCGCAGAAGAGCCGGCGTTCATCTCGATACCGCCGATGACGTCAACAAGTTCGGCCGCGGTCATCTCCTCGAACTTCGTCGCGGTATCGTCCTCGTTCGGGTCGGCGCTGAAGACGCCATCGACGCTGGTCGCGTAGACGAGCAGGTCGGCATCGACGTACTCGGCGAGTGCGGCGGCCACCGCATCGGTGGTCTGGCCGGGCGTGACGCCGCCCATCACCGAGATGTCGCCGCGGCGAATCGCGTCGCCGGCGGCCTCGTAGTCGTAGGCGACTTTGGGGTCAACCTGCGACCCGAGTGCGGCGATAAGGAGCCGAGAGTTGATTCGCGTCACGTCGATACCGATTTGGTCGAGTTGGACTTCGTTCGCTCCGAGGCTTCGTGCGGTACGGATGTAGTCGCGGGCGACCCCGCCACCGCCGACGACCGCACCGATTTCACACCCCTCGCGGGCGAGTGTTTCTATGACTGCTGCGTGGCCCTCGACTCGCTCCGCATCGAGGTCCGGCGCGAGCACGCTCCCACCGATGGAGATGACGACTCTCATTGCACAGGCCTATCCGGGAACGCATCTTAAGGGTTATCAAGTGCGAGACGGGCGTGTCGAGGCTTTTAACTCTATCTCGGCGCGAGCGAGTGTATGCAACTGCTCACCGTCGAGTTGGTCACCCTGCTCATCGTCGGGTGGGTGCTCGCACTCGGGGCGATTTTCGTCCGCTTCAAGCGCGGTGAGTTCGGCAGTCGGAGCGGTCTCAGTTGGGTGATGGTCGCGTGTTTCGCCGTCGGCTGGGCGCTCTGGCAGTACGAGCGGTTCCCCGCGACGGCCGATACGGTCGTCGGGACGCTCGCACCGTGGGTCGCCGTGCTGTTGAGCATGACCGGCACCGCCGTCGCCTTCTATCTCTACCGGACGCGACCCACCGGAGAGACTCCCGACCCGGAGCAATCTTAAACCGATAGGCTGCCTCAACCCAGATATGCACATCCTCGGTATCGTCGGCGCAGACGCGACGACGCTCTGCGAACGACTGGCGGCCCGGTTGGACGGGCGCGTTGCGACGCTCGAATCGCTCCCGAACGCCGAGACGGACGACGAACCACCGGCGGGTGCCGACGCCGCCTACGGACTGTCGCCGAGTGGCCAGTGGGTCGCCGCCGGCGACGACCGCTCTCTCGACGACCTCGTGGACGACCTCGCCGCTCGATACGACTATCTCCTCCTCTCCGGCTTCGCCGACGCGACCGTACCCACCCTCTCGCTCGGCGGTGCAGACGCGGCGAACGTCGTCGCGGACGCCCCGAGTGCGGACGACGTTGCCCTCGACGAGTTGCGTGAGACTATCGACTCGCACGAACCGCACGTCACCCTCGAAACGCTGGTCGAACGCGTCAAAGCCGACCCGCGAGCGGACTACGCAGGGGCGATTGCGACGTTCACGGGTCGCGTTCGCGCGAAGGAGTCCGAAGACGACGCGCGGACGACGAGCCTCGAATTCGAGAAGTACGACGGCGTCGCCGAGACGCGGATGGACGCCATTTCGGAGGAATTGGAAGCGAGAGACGGCGTCGAGCGCGTGCTCATGTACCACCGCGTCGGCGTCATCGACGACGGCGAGGACATCGTGTTCGTCGTCGTCCTCGCCGGACACCGGACGGAGGCGTTTCGGACGGTCGAAGACGGCATCAATCGTCTGAAAGACGAAGTTCCCATATTCAAGAAGGAGACCACCGTCGAAGAGCAGTTCTGGAAACACGAACGGTGAGGTGTAATCGAATTCGTCGCGCGGACCACTCAACGCGCTGGACGGTCGTTATCCAGATAACTTCCGGCCAAAATGACCGGTTGGTTGGCTCCAAACCGGTGGCCTGAGGCGTTTTTCGACCCATATCTAACCAATACATTACTAAACGAATAAAACGCTGAAAATCGGTTATAAAATATCTAAGCGAGAATAGAAGCGTTGTAAAATGAACAATTTTCCCGAATTTGAGCTGAAAGCGACCGAACTAAGGTCAACGTTCCTTCCTTTATAACACCCCAGACCGGCTTAGAGGGAAGTGAGGTGTATCAGATGAGCGCAACAGCAACTCCCTCCACCGACGGCATCTCCAAGGAAGACCGCCTCAAGCAGTACCTGCTTGACCGAGCGAAAGACGGCGAGATGTACTTCAAGAGCAAGTTCATCGCCGACGACGTTGGACTGTCGCCGAAGGAAATCGGTGCCCTGATGGTCAAGATCCGCGACTCCGCGACCGACCTGACCGTCGAGAAGTGGTCGTACACGAGTGCGACGACGTGGCGAGTCGAAGCCGCGTAAGCCCGTTACTGCCCTGTCCAGCCAGAACTGCCCCACTGTCTAGCTACCAACTGCCCCACTCCCCACAGCTAGTCAACGACTGCCCCCGAGTATCGACGGATTGACGCCCACAGTCCCACGCTTCGTCCCCCGAATCCCGTCGATATCCCGTTTTCACTACCCCCGAGCCGACGGTGTCGAGACCGCTGCCGTCACGGGGTTTATACAGACTGCAACCTTAGTCGTCGCCGATGGAACCGCCCGAGACGACGGCTGACCTTCCGATAGAGGTTCTGGAGGCCGTGTTCGAGATTACCGAGACGCGCCGCGACGGCGACCGGTTGGTGTTCTACGGTGAGTCACTGGTCCCCGAGCGGATGCTCGTCCAAGAGGTGTGGCCCGAGTTTCGGCGCGCTGGCTACGAGATGCACGCCCAACTCTCCCCGATGGGTGAGACGGACGTCGTCGTCGCCGAGCCAATCGCGGCCGGCAACGGCGTGCCGTGGAAGAATCTCGCGCTCTTCGTGGCGACGGTCTTCTCGACGATGTTCGTCGGCGCAGTCGGGTGGTACTACGTCCCCCTCTCGGATATCGTCGCCAACCCGCTCTTGATGCTCACCGCGTGGCCCTTCACCGCCGCTATCCTCGGCGTCCTCTCGGTTCACGAACTCGGCCACTACCTGATGGGCCGCTACCACGGCGTCAACGTCTCGTTGCCGTATCTGATTCCCTTCATCTTCCCGTTCGGGACGCTCGGGGCTATCATCCGTATGCGCGGGCAGATGCCCGACCGGAAGGCGCTGTTCGATATCGGGGTAGCGGGTCCTCTCGCGGGTCTCGCCGCGACGATTGTCGTCACCGCAATCGGGCTTTCGCTCGAACCCATGACCGTGCCCGCGTGGGCGTTTTCGGCGTCGGGCGACGTGATCATCTTCAACAACCCGCCGTTGCTCGATGCGATTGCGGCGGCGCTCGGTCAACCCACGGAGTACGCCGACCCACGAACCGTCGTCCACCCCGTCGTCATCGGTGGCTGGGTCGGGATGTTCTTCACCGTCCTCAACCTGCTCCCTGTCGGCCAACTGGACGGTGGGCACATGATGCGAGCCATGCTCGGTGAGCGCCAGGAGTCGCTCGCGGCCGTCGTCCCCGCGCTCCTGTTCGGTCTCGCGGGCTACCTCTACTACGTCCGCGGTCTCGGCATCAACGAGTCGGTCGGCCTGTGGTTCTTCTGGGGCATGCTCTCGACGTTCATCGCCTACAACGGCCCGGCCGACCCGGTAGACGAGACGCCACTCGACCCGATGCGGGTCGCTATCGGTCTGTTCACGTTCGCACTCGGGGCGGCGTGTTTCCTGCTCGTCCCGATTCAGGTTATCTCGGCCTGAGCGTGAGACTCAGTCGCCGCCGTGGGTGTAGCCGCGGTCCGCGACCGGGTCACCGTCTGCGAGCACTTCTCCGCTGTCAGTGACGCGCCCGACGACCGTCAGCTCTACGTCGAGTTCGTCGCGGGCGGCCGCGAAGTCGGCTTCGGGAACCGTACAGACGAGTTCGAAATCCTCGCCGAACTGCGTTGCGAGGGCGTGGAAATCGTCGTCGTCGGTCGCCACGTCGGCGACGGCGTCGTGTACCGGAAGCGCGTCGAAGTCGAGGTCGAACCCGCAGTCGCTCGCCTCGGCGAGTTGGTGAACCGACCGAACCAGTCCGTCGCTGGAGTCCATCATCGCCGACGCGTATTCCCGGAGGACGAGACCGGCCGCGACGCGGGGGGTGAACCGAAAGAGGTCGTTCGCGCGGTCGGAATCGCCACGTTCGAAGAGCCTGACGGCCGCCGCAGAGCGACCGAGTTCGCCGGTGACACAGAGCAGGTCGCCCGGTTCGGCCCCCGAGCGAAGTACCGGGTCGTCGGTCTTCCCGATTGCAGTCGTGGCGGTGGTGAACTCCTCGTGGGTGTCGAGGTCGCCGCCGACGTATGACGCGCCGACTTCGGCGCACACGTCCCGTGCGCCGGCGATGAAGTCGTCGAGCTCGCCTTCGTCGAGTTCCGGGGCGGCGTAGACGGCGACGGCGCACGTCGCGGGTGCGCCCATCGCAGCGACGTCCGAGAGCGACGCGCCGACCGAGCGCCACCCGGCGGTGTAGCGAGTCGTTCCGGTGGGGAAGTCGGTTGACTCGTGGAGCATGTCCGTCGTAATCACCAGACCATCGACGACGGCGGCGTCGTCGCCCGCGGCGGGGAGGTCTGCCGCGAGCAACCGGAGGGCGGTGCGCTCGTCCATACTCCGAGTCACTCGCCGGGACCGGAAATGTCCATCTATCCCAGATACTGACGAGAAGTGTCGTACCGTCTCCTAATTCGGAGCCTTAATGCCCGTCGTGAACCCACACTTGTCAGATGCCCCGCGAAAATATCCGAGCCACTATCCTCGGGTTCCTTGCGGCGTTCGTCGTCTTTGCGGTGTTGTTCTACTTCGCCGGCGTGGACGAACTCGTCGCGCGGTTGACGGCCGCCGACCCAGTCATCTTGCTGGCCATCCTCGGCATCTCGATGCTCTGGCTCGTCGCGTGGGGAACCTCACTCAAGACCGTCCTCGGCGTTCTCGGGGTTCACATCTCGGTCTTCCGGTCGTTCCTCGTCTTCACGGGGGCGATGTTCTCGAACAACATCACGCCGTTCGGACAGGCGGGCGGCGAACCAGTGACGGCGCTGCTCATCTCTCGAAGCGCCGACACCGAGTACGAGACCGGTCTCGCGGCGATTGCGAGCGTCGATACGCTCAACTTCGTGCCGTCGATTACGATTGCGCTCATCGGCGCGGGCTACTACGCGACGGAGGTCACACTCGGTCGCAACCTCGAAATCGCCCTCGTCGCGGTGGGGGCGCTCGCAATCGGCGTACCGACGCTCGTCTACGGCGCGTGGCAGCGACGGTACGAACTCGAAGCGCGCGTCATCGACGCGTTGACGCCGCTGATTCGGTCGGTCGCTCGGTACGTCCCTCGCGTGTCGGTGCCGTCGGTCGAGACCGTCAAGAGTCGCATCGCCGGGTTCTTCCGCTCTATCGAGCGCGTCGGCAAGAACCCCCGCGGGCTGGCAGTCGCGCTCAGTCTCTCCGGGCTGGGCTGGTTCTGCCAGATGGTCGCACTCTGGTTGGCGTTCCAAGCCATCGGCGCGCCAATCGCGTTCTCGATTGCGCTGTTCGTCGTCCCAATCGGTGCCATCGCGGGCGTGACACCGCTCCCCGGCGGTGCGGGCGGAATCGAGTGGACGCTCGCAATCCTCGTGACCGCGGCCAGTCCGGCCGTCTCGTTCGACGTTGCGACGGCCGGTGTGGTGCTGTTCCGCGGATTCGTCTACTGGGTCCCGACGCTCCTCGGCGGTCTCGTGATGAGCGTCGAAGGGACCCGAAGCTGGGGCGTTTGAACGCGACTCGTCGCCCTCGACACGCTGGGAAAATCGGTGCCGTGGCATCTGTCCACATGGGCCGTACAGACGCCCGCAACGGGCCGTATCGCGTGAATACGATGCCTTTAAACGCCGCGATTATGAACCAATAGCCATGGTAACCATCTATGACGTCCCGGCGGACGCCCTCATCGAAGAGGTCGCCGGCCGACTCGAGGACCGCATCGAGCAGCCAGAGTGGATGGCCTTCGTCAAGAGCGGCCAGACCCGTGAACTCCCACCACAGCAGGACAACTTCTGGTTCATCCGTGGTGCGAGCCTGCTCCGTAAGATTGCGATGAACGGTCCGATCGGCGTTGACCGTCTCTCGACCGAGTACGGCGGACTCAAGCGCGGAACCAACCGATACAGCGTCGCCGGCGCACACAGCGACACGGCCAGCAAGAAGGTCATCCGCACGCTCCTCCAGCAACTCGAAGAAGAAGGACTCGTCGAGACGGCCAAGGGCGAAGGTCGCCGCATCACCCCCGAAGGGACGAGCTTCCTCGACAACGTCGCATCCGACGTGTTCTCGAGCCTCGACCGTCCGGAACTCGAACGCTACGCCTAACGCGCGCCGCCGACCCCGAGCGAACTGATTCTTCTTCGACTGCAAACCCCGCCGAGAGACGCGGATATCGCCGTCCGTAACGGTTTTCAGATGTCAGACCGTGCCCTCACGTATGAGCGGCAGCCCAGACGACGAACGAATCGAAGAGCTTCGACGAAAGAAGATGCAGGAGCTTCAGCAGCAAGCCGAGTCACAACAACAGAGTGCGGAACAACAGCAGGCCGAAGAGGCCGCCCAACAGCGCGCCGAGCAACAGAAACAGGCGCTCCTCAAGAAGTTCCTGACCGACGAGGCGCGACAACGCCTCAACGCGGTCCAGATGTCCAAGCCCGACTTCGCCGAGCAGGTCGAGCGACAAATCGTCGCGCTCGCCCAGAGCGGGCGTATTCAGGGACGCATCGACGACGCGAAGATGAAGGCGCTCTTGAAAGAGCTGCAGCCGGAGTCCAAGAGTTTCAACATCCGGCGTCGGTGACGACGTGGACCTCGCGCTCCTCTACAGCGGCGGCAAGGACTCCTCGCTCGCCGCGTTACTTCTCGATACGTTCTACGACGTCACGCTCGTGACGGCTCACTTCGGCGTCACCGACGACTGGGAACACGCCCGCGACGCCGCGCTCGAACTCGGCTACGCGTTCGAGACACTCGAATTAGACGGCGACGTCGCCCATGACGCCGCCGAGCAGATGGTCGAAGACGGCTACCCCCGAAACGGGATTCAGCGCGTCCACGAGCACGCGCTCGAAGCCGTGTGCCAACTCGACTTCGACGCCATCGCCGACGGAACTCGCCGCGACGACCGGGTACCGTCTATCTCCCGCGCACAGGCTCAGAGCATCGAAGACCGACACGGCGTCGATTACCTCTCACCGCTCTCGGGATTCGGCCGCGGGGCGGTCGATAGACTGGTCGATTCGCACCTCCGGGTCGAGACCGGACCCTCCGAGGAGATTCCGAAAGCCGACTACGAGGGCGAACTCCGCGCGCTCATCGCCGAGGAACACGGCGCAGAGGCGGTCGCCGAGGTGTTCCCCGAACACGTCCAGAGCTACGTCCACGGTCGCCGCGAGTAGCAGAACTCACTCGGTATCGGGTTGTTTTTCACCCTCGCAGCGTCCCATAGGGCATGGACCCCGGAATCTTCTACTCCATCTTCGCCGCCTTCGTCTGGGGCGTGTACATCTTCACGCTCAAGCGGTACTTCCCCGAGTATTCAGGGGCGGTCATCACCGTCGTCGTGAACGCGTTTGCAATTCTGTGTTACCTCCCCGTCGCGGCCGTCACGTACGACCCGACGACGGTGCCGTCGCTCGGCGAACTCGGCCCGACCGGCATCGGCGTCATCCTCGGGACCGGCGCGTTCGTCGGCATCGCGTTCATCCTCTTCGTTGACGCGCTCGACGAGGGCGACGTGTCGTACGTCGCGCCCATCAACAAACTCGTCCCCGTCTTCGTGCTCCCCATCGAGATTCTGCTCTTGCACCAGGTGCTCTCACCGCTCCAAGTCGCGGGCGTCGTCGTCGCCACCGTCGCCGTCTACATTGCGAACTACGAGGGCGGCGACCTGCTGGCTCCCCTCGCACGTGCGGCACGCTCCCGACCTGCGCAACTCGCCCTCGCCAGCGCCGCGTTCTACGCCGCCAGCGACGTTGGAAAGCGCGTCGCCCTCCAAGAACTCGGGATGCCCACGAGTGTGTTCGTTCCGACGCTCTTCGCCGTCGCCGGCCTGACCGTCCTTCCGTTCGCACTCCGCGACTGGACGCCGATTCGTGGAAGCGTCCCGAAGTTCCTCGGCGCGGGTGCACTCGTCGCCCTCGGCGAACACGTCACCTCCACCGCCTTCGGGATGGTTCCGGCCAGTATCGCCTCGCCGATTATCAACACGCAAGCAATCGTCGCCGTCGTCCTCGGCGGTATCATCCTCAAAGAGTCGCAGTTCGCACTCCGCCTCGTCGCCGCGCTCCTCGCGGTCACCGGCGTCTCGCTGATTGCGGTCGGTGATTTGGCGACGCTCGTGGCGTTTATCTCGTAGACGAGTCCGTTAGAATCCGCTTGCCCGGAGGCTGTTGGAAGGTGGACAACGCTATGTCGCTGTGTTTCGCTACTTGGAACGACGATGGACCTCCAACTCTTCTTTGTCGGAGTTCTGATGCTCGCTTTCGGGGCGCTCAATCTCATCAAACCAGATAACTGGGTCGTCGTCAATATGGTGAGGCCCCGAGAGTGGCAGCGAAACCCCGCCGCCGCGGCAGAAAAACAACGACGAAAGGTGAGACGCGTCGGCTACGCATTTTCCGCGCTCGGAACACTCTTTCTCGTCGGCGGGGTCCTCGCGTAGCACTCCACACGCACGCCGGAACGAAAGCTTTCAAGCGCAACCTCCCCGAATCACCGCCCATGTACGACCGACTCAAGGGATTTCGTGATTTCTATCCCGGCGAGATGTCGGCCCGACGCGAGGTCATCGACACCGTGGAGTCCGCCGCGAGTCGCTACGGCTTCCGCGAAATCGGGACGCCGTATCTCGAACGGACCCAGATGTACGTGGACAAATCCGGCGAGGAAATCGTCGAGGAACTGTACGCCTTCGAGGACAAAGGCGGCCGCGACATCACCCTCACGCCCGAACTGACGCCGACGGTCGCGCGGATGGTCGTCGCCAAGCAGCAAGCCCTCTCGAAGCCGATTAAGTGGTTCTCGACGCGCCCCTTCTGGCGCTACGAACAGGTCCAACAGGGCCGATTCCGCGAGTTCTACCAGACGAACGCCGACATCTTCGGCTCGTCGGAACCCGAAGCCGACGCCGAGATTCTGGCCTTCGCGGCCGACATGATGACGGACCTCGGTCTCACTGGCGACGACTTCGAGTTCCGGGTCTCCCACCGCGACATCCTCGGCGGCCTGCTCCGAAGCTTCGACGAAGATGTTGACGTTCGCAACGCGGTTCGTGCCGTGGACAAGTCCGCGAAAGTCGAGCGCGAGGAGTACCTCGGCCTGCTCTCGGACGCCGGACTCGGCTACGACCAAGCGCGCGAGTTCGCGGACCTCCTCGAACGCGGCGACCTCGACGAAATCGCAGAGGTCGGCGGCGAGAACGTCGAATCGGCGGTCGAGAACCTCCGCGCGGTGCTCTCGGCGGCCGAGGACTTCGGCGCACGCGAGTTCTGTGAGGTGTCGCTCTCGACCGCCCGCGGTCTCGATTACTACACGGGCGTCGTCTTCGAGTGCTTCGATTCCACGGGCGACGTGTCCCGTGCCGCCTTCGGCGGCGGGCGCTACGACGACCTCATCGAGTCCTTCGGCGGCCAACCGACGCCCGCCGTCGGCGTCGGAATCGGCGACGCGACGCTCCAACTGCTCTGCCAGCGTGCCGGCGTCTGGCCCGACGAGGAACTGAGCACGGATTACTACATCCTGACGGTCGGCGACACGCGCACCGAAGCCTCGGAAATCGCCCGCGAACTCCGCGCCGCCGGCAACGTGGTCGAAGTTGACGTGTCGGGCCGGAGTTTCGGCGCGCAGATGTCGTATGCGGACTCCATCAACGCCGACACCGTCGTCATCGTCGGCGAGCGCGACCTCGAAAACGGCGAAGTGACGGTCAAAGACATGTCGAGCGGCGACCAGACGACCGCCGATATCGACGACTTCCCCGGCGACCGCGACGCGCCGACCTACGAAGACTACGAGTAACGGCCGACGAGAACGACGGGCAGCGTCCGGCGAGTACGACGAGTATCGTTCTCACCGGGTGGGATTCACACCCGGCCTTTTCGTGTCGAGCATCGTACATACACTCATGTACGACGTGATTCTCGTCCCGCTCGATAGCAGTGGCCCGAGTGATGCGGCCCTCGCGCACGCGTTCGACCTCGCTTCGAAGATGGACGCGACGGTCCACGCGCTCTCTGTGGTCGATGAGCGCGTCCTCCACGCGACGCAACTCGACGCCGGCGGACTCATCGAAGCCTACGAGAAGGAAGCAGAGCGCATCGTCTCGGAGGCCAGCGAGAAAGCCGAGCGGGAGGGCGTGCACGTCGAGACGGCGGTCAGACGCGGCGTCCCATACCGCGAAGTGCTCGACTACGGTGACGACGTGGGTGCCGAACTCATCGTGATGGGGACCCACGGCCGCCGCGGCATCGAGCGTTACCTCCTCGGGAGCGTCACCGAGCGCGTCCTCCGACTCTCGGACATCCCGGTGCTCACGATTCGCGCCGAGGACTCGCCGGTCGAAGACGAGTAGACGCGATGGCGGTTGACGCCGAAGAGTGTGGCCGTTAAGTGGGGCCACGGCAACAGTCGAACATGCGTGCGTTCCGCGTCGCGTACGACGGGCGGCCCTTCTACGGTTTTCAGCGACAGCCAGACGTGCCGACGGTCGAAGACACGATTCTCACCGCCTGCCGAAAACTCGGGATTTGCGAGACCGACGAGGTACCCGACGGCTACGCCGCCTCCGGCAGGACCGACGCCGGCGTCTCGGCGCTCGCTCAGACGATTGCGTTCGAGTGCCCCGACTGGTGTACGCCGCGGGCGCTCAACTCCG
This sequence comes from Haloferax namakaokahaiae, assembly GCF_042663225.1. Taxonomy (NCBI): domain Archaea; kingdom Methanobacteriati; phylum Methanobacteriota; class Halobacteria; order Halobacteriales; family Haloferacaceae; genus Haloferax; species Haloferax namakaokahaiae. Next base: position 966,496 of record NZ_JBHTAA010000001.1, read on the forward strand.
AACTCCCCGGAACCATTCGCGCGTGGGCATCCGCAGACGTTCCCGACGACTTTCACGCCCGCCACGACCCGGAACGGCGAGAGTACGTCTACGACCTCTACGCACCGGCCGAGAGCGTCGATGACGAGCGCGCGAGCGACGCACTCGCCGCCCTCTGCGGCGAGCACGACTTCCACAACCTGACGCCCGACGAGACGCTCACCGTTCGCACGCTCGACGGCGATATCGAACGCGACGGCGACTTCCTCCTCGTTCGCGTCGAGTCCCGTGGCTTCTGCCGCGAGTTCGTCCGCCGACTCGTCTCGCTCGTTCACTCGGTCGCCGCCGGGTCGGCACCGATGTCGAAGGTAGACACCGTTCTCGGTCCGGAACCACTCGACGGGCGCGAGGGAGTCGGTCCCGCACCGCCGACGCCGCTACTCTTGACGGCGGTGGACTATCCCGGAATCGAGTTCGAGCGCGACGACGAGGCCGCCGAGGTAGCAGTCGAAGTGTTCGGCGAACGCGCGCTCGAAGACCGAATCAGGTGGCGCGTCGGCAGGCGGATTCGAGACGAAATTCGGGGGTTCGGCCGGCTCAATAGTGCTCCCGAGCGATAACCCGCCCTCATAGCAACAATCTCCCTCTTCGCCTCCGAACGCCGATTCATGTGTTACGACGCTGTTCTCTTCGACAACGACGGCATTCTGACGAGACCGACGCTGCTCGAAGTACAGCGCGAGGCCGTACGGCGGGCGTTCGAGGAGTTCGGTATCGCCCCGACGACCGAAACCGTCGATGGCGTCCTCCACGGGAGTCTCACGCAGTTGCGTCACATCTGCGACGTGCACGACGTGCCCTGTGAAGTGTTCTGGGAACACCACGAAGCACACGCCGCGGAGACGCAGCGGACGTGTCTCGAAAACGGGAGCAAACCGCTGTACGACGATATCGGCGTCCTCGACTATCTCGACCAACCGCTCGCTATCGTCAGCAACAACCAGCACGCGACTATCGAATATATTCTGGACGTGTTCGGACTCGAAGGCCACTTCGAAGTCGCCTACGGCCGCGACCCGACGATAGACGGCGCTCGCGTGAAGAAACCGAATCCGCACTACATCGAGCGTGCACTGGCCGAACTCGGCGTCGAACGCGCACTGTACGTCGGCGACAGCAACGTCGATATCGTCGCCGCCAATCGCGCCGGCATCGACGTAGCCTTTATTCGGCGACCACACCGCGACGGCTACGAACTCGCGGCCGACCCGACCTACGAGTTCGACTCGCTCGACGAACTGACCGCAGTCTGCTAATTTCGTCAGTCTCGGTGCGACTCGTGTTTCCGTTCGTTCACCGGCCCAGACTCGCACATTCATGACATTCAAACAATAGCTATGCTGAGCGGCGACGTCTGTGGTGCCATGGGAGAACTCGAAACCCAGGCCCAACTGAATCGCGGAGAAGTCGCCGCGTACCTCCGCCAGTTCGCTGACCAACTCGACGGAGAGGGCGACGTTAGGTTCGAACTCGGCGGCTATCGGGCGACGATGACGCCGAGCAATCCGGTGACCTTCAAAGTCGAAGCGGAATCGGAGTGGGAAGCCGGGAACGCCGAGACCAAACAGCGTATCGAGTTCGAGTTAGTGTGGTGGCAGCAGGCGGCGACGGCCGAAGAAGGGGCGTTGAACGTCGAACGGGAGACCAGTCGTCGAGCTAAAACGTAGGGCCGCGAGACGTCCGGGTTCGGGACCGATGACGGGGGCTTAGCCCCAGTGCTCTGGCCAGATGTCGGCCGCGCGCATCCCGACTTCGAAGTCCGCCTCGCGGAACGAGTGGGCGACCGATTCGTCGTCGAGTCGAGGGATGTCGCCTTCGGCGGCCTCGGCGGCGAGTTCGCGGACGAGCAGCGCCGTCAGCATCCCGTGTTCGCGGATGTTTCTGTCGTCTACTTTGTCGCGGGTGTCGGCGTGGGTGTGACCCCAGCCTCGGCCGCGTTCGCCGCTGTCGCTGTGGAGTTGCACGGCGGGGATGCCGGCGCGGACGAACGGCCACTGGTCGCTGAACGGGTGCGGTTCGTCCTCAATGCGAATCGGATGGCGCGTGTCGTCGGCCACGCGGGCGGTGACCGCTTCGGTCCAGTCTGAGGTGTGAGTGTAGGCGACCAAATCGCGGTATCTGCCCGCGCCGTCGATGTTGACCACGCCCGCGATTCGGTCGATGTCGAGTGTCCGGGCGAGGTGCTCGGCACCGACGAGTCCCACCTCCTCCGCGCCGACGCCGACGACGCGAACCCCGATTTCGAGGTCCATCGCGGCGAGGATTCGGGCGGCGGTGACGACGGTTGCGATGCCACAGCCGTTGTCGAGCGCGCCCTCGGCGATGTCGTGGCCGTCGTAGTGGGCGCACAAGAGGAGTTCGCGGTCGGTGTCGGGACCGACGCGGCCGACGACGTTTCTGCTCGTTCCCGGTTCTGTCGTCGCGTCGATGGTGAGTCGCGCCCGGCCGCCGCGACTCGCGTAGTCGGTGAGCCACGCGCCGGTCTCTTTGCTCACCCCTGCGGCGGGCGCGACGGCTTCCTCGTTGTATCGGAGGGCACCGGTCGGCGGGAGTTGGCCGGGGACGTGGTTCACAAAGAGGAAGCCGACCGCTCCCGAGTCGATGGCGTAGCCGAACTTCTCCATTCGGTGGACGAATCGCCCGCCAGAGGGGGTGGTCGTACTTGCGACGACGAGTGCGCCTTCCACGTCGTGGTCGTCGATTTCGGCGGGCGTCCCGTAGCCAACGTCCACGAGCGGGCCTTCTACGTCGCCGGCGGGCGCGTACGGGAGTGCGATAGCTTCGAACGTCCGTTCGTCGGGCGCGGTGAGTTCGAGCGTCGTCTCGCCGCGCGTCCAGTGTGCGAGTTCGAACTCGTCGTACGCCACGTCGCGGACGCCGGCGTCGTCGAAGGTCTGGGCGACGAGTTCACCGGCGCGTTCGTCGCCGTCGCTACCGGCCATGTGGTCGCCGATTGCGGTGAGTTGCGAGATGAACTCCCACGGACGGCCGTCGGTCCACGTCCGGGCGAACTGAGCCATTCCCTCGGGCGAAAATTCGTCCATAGTATCCACACTCGCTACCGGGAGAAGTCGGTTGCGGCGACGGAGAACGTTTATACAATTAAAAAGTTACGCACAACTGATAAGTAATGCCACGTGGTATCGCCGATAACCATGCCAAAGTGTCAAAACTGCGAATCCTTTGTCACGGAGAGTTACGTCCGGGTGTTCGCACCCGACGGCATGGAGGACCCGCGAGTGTGTCCCCACTGTGAGGACATGGTGCGCGACGGAGCGCAGGTACGGCAGGCACGAGCGACGCGCCACTGACGCCACGTTTCGCATCACGCGACTCCCCGCCGCCAATCGAGAGGGAAGGCTTACCACTCCGAGAGTGCAACCGAAGGGACATGAGTTCGGTTCCCGAGCGAAGCGACATCGACGAGGAGTACAAGTGGGACCTCGACAGCATCTACGCGTCCGACGAGGAGTGGGACGCCGCGTTCGAAGACGTGGTCGAGCGCATCCCCGAGTTGGAAGCCTACGAAGGGCAGGTCACCGAGGACCCAGAAACCCTGCTCGAACTGCTCGAAACCATGGAGGAAGTCCTCCGCGAGGTGTCGATGGTCGTCTCTTATGCGAATCTCCGAAGTAGCGAAGACACCCGCAATCAGGAGTATCAGGCCCAAGCCGCCCGCGCCGAGTCGCTCGCGTCGAAAGCCCGGAGCGCCGTCAGCTACCTCGACCCCGAACTGCAGGAACTCGACCGCGAGGAGATGCAGGCCTTTATCGACGAAGAACCCGCGCTCGAAGCCTACGAACACTACTTCGACGACGTGCTCCGTACGAAAGCCCACACCCGCTCGGCGGAAGTCGAGGAAGTGCTGGCGGACCTCTCTGATGTGACCGGCTCGCCGAGCGACATCTACTCCATGCTCGCCAACGCCGACCTCGAATTCCCGACCGTCGAGAACCCCGAGGGCGACGCGGTCGAAATCTCGCAGGGGAACTTCACCAAGCTCCAGAAACACCCCAACCGCGAGTTCCGCAAGACCGTCCACGAGCAGTTCTACGACCGCTGGGCGGACGTTCGAAACTCCGTCGGCTCCTCGCTCAAGAACAGCGTCAAGAAGGACGTAAAGATGGCGCGCATCCGCGACTACGACTCCGCCCGCGAGGCCGCACTCGACGGCCCCAACGTCCCGGTCGAAGTGTACGACAACCTCCTCGAAACCGTCCGCGACAACCTCTCGCACCTCCACCGCCACGCCGAACTCAAACGCGAGGCCATCGGTGCCGACGAGTTGCAGATGTGGGACCTCTACGTCTCGCTCACGGGCGACCACGGTCCCGAAATCCCCTACGAGCAGGCCAAGGAGTACATCATCGAAGCCGTCGAACCGCTCGGCGAGGAGTACCAAGAGCGCATGGCCGAGGGTCTCGAAGACCGCTGGGTGGACGTGTACGAGAACCGCGGCAAGCGCGCCGGGGCGTTCTCCGCGGGTACCTACGACACCCAACCGTTCATCATGATGAACTATCAGGACGACGCCGCCTCGATGTTCACCCTCGCCCACGAACTCGGCCACTCGATGCACTCGGAACTCGCCAACGACGCCCAGCCGTGGCACGACGCGAGTTACGAGATTTTCACTGCCGAAGTCGCCTCGACGGTCAACGAGACGCTGCTGACCGAGTACCTCCTCGAAAACGTCGAGGACGACGAACTCCGCGTCCACGTCCTCGACGAGTACCTCGAACGCTTCCGTTCGACCCTGTTCCGACAGACGATGTTCGCCGACTTCGAACTCCAGATTCACGAAATCGTCGAAGAGGACGGCCCGCTCACCCCCGACCGCTTCGACCAACTCTACGGCGACTTGAAGGCCGAATACTACGCCCCCGCCGAGACCGACGAGCGCATCGCCCGCGAGTGGATGCGCATTCCGCACTTCTACTACAACTACTACGTCTACCAGTACGCGACGGGCATCTCGGCGGCCGCCGCAATCGTCGAACGCATCCGCGAAGAGGGCGAAGACGCCGCCGCGGACTACCGCGAGGCACTCGCGCTGGGCGGCAGCGAGTACCCCATCGAAGTGCTCGAAACCGCCGGTATCGACATGTCGTCGCCCGAGCCAATCGAGGACGCGATGGGTGTGTACGAGTCGTTCTTGGACGAGGCGGCCGAGTTGTTGGAGCTGGAATAGTAGTTAGAAACCAGTTCTGAATTTCTTAAACTGCCCTAGAGGGTCACCCAAATTTCTTGAATACGGACTTGAGGAACAAGATTCCCAAAATACCGAGAAACACTATCCCCAATTCTGACGTGGTTCGAAGCATTTCGTTGATTGCAGGAGTGAGTCGTGGGACTACAAAAGCACCAATCGCCGCAATAACTAATCCACCTACTATCCATCTCCAATAATCCTCATCTTCAGTGATGAAAATTCCTGTATCTGGATGTTGTGGCTGGCCTGCACCGTGTTCCTGACCTCTCACACTGTTTGTAACGTACAACCCCAATAGGAGAGCGATAATACCAGAGACAAACCAACTCGGAACTTCCATATTCCAGATCATAATGTCACATGAAATAAAACAACCAGGTGGAAGACGACCCGTCGTCAGCTGCATCCATTCAATGTGTAGCTTTCAATTACTTCCCTAACACTGCCGCAACTATCGCAGCAACAATTAAGAGCGCAATCAAGGCAGCCCAAGACGCTGAAAATGCAGGGGTCGATGCCAAGGAAGATTGGATATCAACGGCAAGTGCGACCAGTGGCCCAGCGATGAGGATGAGAACAAATCCCCCAACTACGAGCCGTGGAGTAACTTGGCCCCGGTTAGTCTTGCTCGAATCGGTTTTGCTACTCTGCGTCGATGTTGATTGTAATGCCGTGTCTCTGTTGTCTGACATTGCAATTTGAGATATGTTCCGGATGCCATAAATAACGTAAAGACGTTTTACAGCCACTCTAACCCGGGTTTACGACAATCAGGGGACCCCCTTATGAGCATAAACCCCGGGGTCAACGCTTTTCTTTTCGGGTTGTTTTACAATAAGCTATGGTAGGGGTTCCTGACGAGTTCCGAGATGAGTTCGATGCTAAAGGTGAGACATTCTTCGGAATTGCTGAGTTACTATACACCAACCCTGATCGGCGTTACACCCAAGACGAACTCGCCGAGAAGATGGGGCGCTCAAACACGACAATTAGCGACCACACGGGCGATATGGTCGATAAGGATTGGCTCGACCGACAAGACGGTCAAACCACCTATGCTTGGAATTCTGATGCCCACAACCCTGCCAGCACTGAAGGGATTACCGCCGTTAGGAGGTTCTATGTGGACCTCTGGAACTTGTTAAAGAAGCACTCGGAGACGGCTCCCGGTACATTCGCCATCATGGGATTCGCCATGATTCTCGCTGCGTTTGTGGTATTTTCGTTTTTTGTTGGACTCTCGTTCGAGTTCACACAGGAGTCTGGAATTCCTCTTTTGTACTATCTCGCAATCGCCTTTGGTGCGTTTCTCACTGGGGTCATCGTGACATTCCTTTCGCCGTTGCAAGCCGTAGTGAACCGTTTGGTGTGGCGGTACACCCCAAAAATTCTAACTCAAAAGCTCCAGTCCGAAGAATAGGTCCCATTTATCAACTGGAGTGGTCAGTCATCGCTTTGCTTCTAATCTGTTGCCAACCCAATCTCTCAGCAGAAACTCGTCCGCCCAATTGATGTTAGGCGAGTTTTTTCGCGCCGTTTCCACACGTAGTCCCATCGACGTATTTGGGGCATCTTCGATGGGAATGATGTACGATTCTTGAAGCTCTGGGGCGTACACCGCGAACACGTCAATCTGACCGTCATAGCCCTCTTTACTCACAGTTCGAGTCAGTGTACCGGAACTCCGTGTTTCGAATTGGACTCTGCCATTCTCCATCCGCCCCGTTTTGACCTGTACACGGACAAATTCACCAGCGAGTTCAACAACGAAATCGTAGCGTTCGTTGTCCCCAAATGGCTGAAGAACTGTGACGCCATGGCGAGTGAATTCAAAGAGAATTGCCGCTTCACTGCACTGACCTCGTTGCTTCGGGTGGTGAATGTCGTTCATACTGTAGTCACTCATCTTAGGAGTGTGAATGACAGCCACAGAGTGAAAGTGAATGTTAGAATGTCTACCGGTTTGTCGGGTTCGTAGGAGGGACTTGAACCACGGTCGCTCACTAGCGTTCGCTCCCTGGTTCAAGTCCTCCCAGTTGCGTTCTAATACCGCTCGCTGTCGCTCGCGGATTGTAGAAACGGGCTGGGAGGGACTTGAACCCCCGACCGTCTGGTATCTTCCGAAACCACGCAAAGACGCGTAGTCCCGCTAAAAGCCAGACGCTCTGCCTAACTGAGCTACCAGCCCTCACCGGTCCTTAAGTGGGGATACTGATAAGCGTTTATTTTCGTCCCCCAAATCTCCTTGTACCCCGTTCCCGTCCCTCATATATGGACCTCAGGGACTTCGTCGATACGCTCCTTCGATTCGAGAGCACCGGCGGGGCCGAAGCCCCCGCCCAAACGTGGTTCGAGAACCGACTCACCGAGTTCGGCTTCGAAACGTACGTCTGGTCGGCCGACGCCGAACGACTCGCCGAACACCCGTCGTTTCCCGACGACCCCGAAGAGATAGACACCTACAGTCGCCCGAGCGTCGGCGGCGTCCTCGAATTCGGCGACCCCGACGCCGGGAAGACGCTCGTCCTCAACGGCCACATCGACGTGGTCCCCGCCGACGCGGAGTTGTGGTCGCACGACCCCTTCGTCCCCCAGTGGGACGAGGAAGCGGGGACCGTCAGCGCCCGCGGGGCGGCGGATATGAAATCCGGCCTCGCCGCGTGTGTCGCCGCTGCGTTCGACCTCAAGCAAGCGGTCGAGTCCGGTGACCTCGCTATCGACGGGAGAATCGTTGTCGAGAGCGTCGTCGGCGAGGAAGAAGGAGGTGTCGGCGCGGCGGCCGCGGCGCTCGACAACCCGTATCCGTTCGACCGCGACGCGGCACTGGTCGCCGAACCGACCGAGTTGACTGCGGTCATCGCCACCGAGGGGTCGGTGATGAAGCGACTCCACCTGACGGGGCGGACTGCACACGCCGCCTCGCGCTGGCGCGGGGTGGACGTGCTGCCGAAGTTCGAGACCATCCGCGAGGCCTTCTTCGACCTCGAAGCCGAGCGAACCGAGCAGGTCACCCACCCGCTCTACGACTACCCGATTCCGTGGCCCATCTGCGTTGGAAAGGTGGAAGCCGGGTCGTGGGGGTCGAGCGTCGCTGGAACGCTGACTGCGGAGTGGCGACTGGGCGTCGCACCCGGCGAGACCGTGGAGGAAGTCGAGGCGGCATACGAAGAGCGACTGGCCGAAGTCGTCGCCGACGACGAGTGGCTCAGCGAGCATCCGCCGACGTTCGAGCGGTTCTCCGTCCAGTTCGACCCCGCCGAAATCTCGCCGGACGAGCCAATCGTCGGGGCGCTTCGGGCGTCACTCCGTGGGGCGGGACTCCCAGACGAGCCGCGAGGGGCGACCTACGGAGCCGATTCGAGGCTCTACGTCGAAGCGGGAATTCCGACCGTCGTCTTCGGACCGGGGAACATCGACAACGCGCACTTCCCGGACGAGGAGATTGCGTGGGAGGAAGTCGAGACCGCGCGCGACGTGATTCGAGAGACGAGTACGGCGTTCCTTCGGTCGGAGTAAGCGTCGGATTCAGTCGAAGTACCCGTCGAGGGCGTCGGCGACGAGTTCGCCCGGATGGGTGTCTTCGAGCGAGGCGCGACGGCGGAGTTCGAGGTAGATTTCGGGGGGAAGCGAGAGTTCGAAGGTTCCGATATCGACGCCGTGGTTCGAGAGGGCCGTCGTGACCGGCGTTCCGTCGTTGACTTCGCTGGCGAGACGACGGATTTCGCGGACGGTGAGGTCAGAGTCGAGTGTCGCCCACGCGAGGTGGAGTCGGGCGTCGCCGGAGACGCGGGCGATGTGTTTTGCGGCGGTGGGTGCGATGTGCCCGCGGGCGACGTGGCGGCGGACCGACTGCGGGAGGTCGTGAACGCGTGCCCACTTTCGAATGAAAGAGACAGAGACGTCGCCGCCGGCGCGCTCGGCGGCCTCTTTGTACGAGCCGACGCCGCGGACGAGCGCGGCACAGGCGGCGGCACCCCGGAGCATGAAGACGTGGTCGTCGGTGCCGGCGGTCGCTTCGGCGAACGACCGAACCGTCCGTGCGGCCTCGGCTACGCTTTCGGGGTCGCTCGGGTCGAAACCGACCGCTTGCCGCGCACGCTCACCGGTGACCGCGGGGTCGCCGCGAACGACCGGTTCACCCACCGGCTCCTCGCGCTCGGTCGCCGTCTGGGTGCGTCGGCGTTCGTTTGGATTCATCTACGGTCGAATTACGCGTTCTGGCATAAAAGCGTCCCCCCGACTGGTGGACTTCGCGCGCATCCGATTAGTCGTCGTCGCGGGATTCGGAGAGATGCGACCAGATTTCGGTACAGCCAGCGCCGTCCTCCAGGTCTTTCAGGTGGGCCGCGGGGTCGTCCTCGACGCGTTCGTCGTCCGCGTCTCCCTCGATTGATTCCTCGTCTTCACGGAGTTCTTCGACTTCGAGTTCTGGGTTACTGGTCATTCGCTGTCCTCCGAGACGGGTGGGAACAGTTCTGGGGCTGCATCGGCGGAGACGTGCTGTCGTGCAGCTGAACGGTCATCGCTCATTACACCACCATATAGAGGGCATATGGATAAGCCAATCCGCACCTGTAAACTGCACCTCTACTCCCGGGTGCCGGAACGGGTTGCCGGTATCTTCGACGGTGGAAAGACGGGAGAATCGGCAGACAGCGGTGGATAACCGGGAGATACCACTGTCGCGCACCCCCGCGGGGATTGCGGCCGCCGTCCAACCTACGTACTCGGGGCGACGTTACACATGCATGAGCGTCTCTCTCCGCGTTCTCGACGACGGAGCGTGGGTCTCGGTGAACGATGCACGCCAGGTCAGCGTCAGCGAACTGTGGCGACTCGATGCACCGGGATTCTGTTCCTGCCAGATTCCCGATTTCGTCGTCGAGAACGTCCTTCGCGTGGGTGCCGACGGTCGAACCGTCTCCGCGAAAGTCTACGGGCAGTGTATCGCCTGCGGCGAGACGGGCGTTCCAGGCTGGGTCCCAGTCGGGCGCGTGTACGAGAACGAATTCGTCGATATCGACCGCGAGCACGTCGTACTCCCGGCGACACCGACGACTGAGGAATAACCGGCAATAAACTCCTCTTTACTGAAGCACCGGGAAGGGTTGACGGTACGCTCGGGGCCTTACGTACGGAGATAGTTGGGATTTCGTACGAATGCCCACGGACGTCGAACGCTGGAAGTCAGAGGTGTACGGAAACGAAATCCGTGAACACCTGTATCGATTCGCCGAAGAGGGATGGGACGCCATCCCGGACGACGAGCGGGATGCGTGGTTCGAGCGCTTCAAATGGTGGGGACTGTACCACCAGCGCAACGGCCAAGAGTCCTACTTCATGCTGCGTATCGGGACGCCGAACGGCCGTCTCGAACCAGACCAACTCCGCGTCGTCGGCGAGGTCGCCAAAGAGTACGCGACCGGACCCGGCACGAATCCCATCTTCGGCGACGCCTACGCCGACTTCACGACTCGCCAGTCGATTCAGCTTCACTGGATAAAACTCGAAGACGTCCCAGACCTCTTCGAGAAACTTGAAGCCAACGGCCTGTCGGCACAGCAAGCCTGCGGTGACTCGTGGCGGAACATCGTCGGCAACCCGATGGCCGGCGACGACGCCGAGGAGATCATCGACGCGTGGCCGGTGATTCAGGAACTCAACGAGACGTTCAAAGGCAACGACGACCACTCGAACCTCCCCCGAAAGTGGAAGGTGTCGGTGGCCGGGTCGGCCGACGGCTCCGGCCAAGGCGACATCAACGACCTCGCGCTCGAACCCGCCTACAAGGAAATCGACGGCGAGGAGCAAATCGGCTTCAACGTCCGCGTCGGCGGCGGTCTCGCCCGCAACGAAGAGCGCTTTGCCCGCGATATCGACGTGTGGGTCGCCCCCGACGACGCCGCCGCAGTCGCCGGCGGTCTCTCCGCGCTCTTCCGCGACTACGGCGACCGCGAGAACCGCTACAACGCTCGTATCAAGTTCCTCGTGGACGAGTGGGGCCCGGAGAAAGTCCGCGAGACCCTGCAGGAAGAGTACGTGGACTTCGAACTCGAAACCGCGGGCGACGACGTCCGCGACCAGTACACCTACAACGCGGGCGGTGAGGGCCGCAACGACCTCATCGGCGTCCACAAACAGAAAGACGGGTCGAACTTCGTCGGCCTCAACGTCCTCGTCGGTCGGATGGGCGCGGACGACGTGCTCGAACTCGCCGACCTCGCCGAAGAGTACGGTTCCGGGGCGGCGCGCCTGACCCAGCGCCAGAACGTCATCATCCCGGACATCCCGGACGAGAAGCTGGACGACTTCCTCGCCGAAGACCTGCTCGAAGACTACTCGCCTGAGCCATCGCCGTTCATGCGCGGCTCTGTCGCCTGTACGGGCACCGAGTACTGTTCGCTCTCCATCGTGGAGACGAAGAACCGGCAGGTGCGCTTCGCGCGCTGGCTGAAGGAGAACGTCGAGTTACCGGAAGGCGTCGAAGAGTTCCACATCCACCTCTCGGGATGTACGGCTTCCTGTGCGCAACCGCAAATCGCCGACGTGAGCCTCCGTGGCATGAAGACCCGCAAGAACGGCGACCCCGTCGAGGCGCTCGACATCGGTCTCGGTGGCGGTCTGGGCGAGACGCCGCAGTTCGCCCAGTGGGTCACCCAGCGCGTCCCCGTGGACGAGGTTCCGGGAGCAATCAAGAACCTCCTCGCCAACTTCGACGAGGCGCGTGAAGACGGCGAGACGTTCCGCGACTTCGTCGCCCGCCACGACGAGGACGAACTGGCGGAACTGGTCGAACCCGAAGAGACCAGCTACGAGGACCCGATGATGCACAACACGAAGCGCACGTGGTACCCGTACGCCGAAGACGACAGCCTCGATTCGAGTCCGGCCCCGACCCGCGGAGACGGCACGCCCATCACCAGCGACGACTGATGGACCGTATCCTCCGGGTCAACGCCTACACGACGTTGGACCTCCTCGACGGGAGCGCGCAGGGCCACGACTTCGAGGAGTCGGCGTTCGCCGTCTGTAACGTCACCTCCCCCCGAAAGAATCCCGACGCGGTGACGCTCGAACTCGAACTCGACGGCTCCGAACTGGAGACGCTCGCTCCGCACGCCGACCGAATCACGCTCTCCCCCGACGAAGCGCGCACGCTCGCCGCGGACCTCGAAAAACACGCCGACCGGGTCGAAGCCGCACAGAGCGACTGACTGCGGTCCCCCCTTTTCGCGTCACGCTTCATTTCTCCCTTCGTTTCGTCGCCTTTCTCCCTACTCTCTCCACATTTCGTCACTCATTCGTCCCTCATTCCATCCATCTCTCGGAGTGAGAACCACTGACACCCGTGTCAATTAATAACGTAGATTGCGATTGGATAGTAAACTATTCTGTGCGTGTGCTAGTGGTTCGTACACTCATTGGGAGAATCGCTACACATATGGTGACCCATGAGAGAATCATACCTGTGCAACAGTTGAGGCTCTATCTTCGTTGTCGCACTGCGCGTAGACCGCTCTCTACCTCCCGCGCGAAACCGGCGAATCGAACGCCGGCCACAGCGCGGGGGGTGGTTGCGTGAGTCGCCACCGGAGCCTCGTCCTCTTCGTCGCCGCCGCGGTGCTGTTCGGCACGTCCTTCGTCGGCATCAAAGCCGCCATCGGTGCCGTTCCGCCAGTGCTCTTTGCGGCCTTCCGCGTCGATGTCGCCGCCGTCGTGTTGCTGACGCTCGTCGCCGTCCGCGGCGGCTACTGGCGTCCTCGCACCCGCGGCGACGTACTCGGAATCCTCGTCAGCGGTGCGTTCGTCCTCGGCGCGAACAACGTCCTCCTCTTTCTCGGCCAGCAGAGCGCAACCTCCGGCGCGGCGGCCGTGATGTACAGCCTCATGCCCATCGCCTCGCCCGTCTTCGCCGTCTTACTCCTCAACGATGAGCGCATCTCCGGCGTCGATGCCGCCGGAATTCTGCTCGGACTCGTCGGCGTCGTCGTCATCGTCGGTCCAGAGAGCGTCCTCGGCAACGGCAGCGTCGGCCAACTGTTCGTCGTCGGCGCGGCCATCTCGGTTGCCTTCGGCTCGGTCCTCCTCAAGCGCGTGAACGCCACGATTGGGACGCTTCCGCTCACCGCGTGGGCGATGCTCGTCGCCGGCGTCAGCATCCACGCGGTCAGTCTCGGTATCGGCGAGTCGCCCGCGGCCGTCGCGTGGTCGCCGACCATCGTCGCCGCGATTCTCTACGTCGGCATGCCCGCGACGGCCGCGGCCTACCCGGTGTACTTCTCGCTGCTCGCGGAGGCCGGGCCGGTGAAGGGTAACCTCGTCGCCTACGCCATGCCCGTCGTCGCCACCATCTCCGGGTGGGCGTTCCTCGGCGAAACGATCTCGGCCGCGACGATTCTCGGCTTCTGTATCATCCTCACCGGCTTCGTCGTCATCCAGCGCGTCTCGGTCCTCCGCATCCTCGGGTGGTCGGTTCCACAGGTTTCTGAGACGGACTGACCACGCTCGCGTCGGCTCTCGGTCGCGCTCGTCTCTCTTCTCAAAAGCAGTGTTGCCGACGGCGGGAGCCTACCGAACTTCGACGCGAACGTCCGGGTCGATACCGGTAGAGCGTGCGTAGGAGAGACCACCGACGACCAGCGTGAGCACTACCGTCGCCAGCGCGACCATGCCGAGCGCGAGGTCGAACACCATCAGCGCGAAGCAGGCGACGACGAGACTCAAGACGAACCACCCCGCGACCAGCGCGAGCAGTACGTCGATTCGTCGGAGGAGTCGTTCGTCAACCATGCTCAGATATCGTCGAGACGGAGCATAAACGTAGCTAGCGCCTGACTGTCAGAGAGAAGAGACCGAGAGTTCAGACCGCGACGCGCCGCCGAACCACGCCGACGAAGCCGAGCAGCGCGTCCTTCTTGATGAGCGCGAAGCCCGCGAAGATGGCGACGAAGCCGACGAGCGTGGAGTTGCTGACGACGTGGCCGAGTAGCACCCAGCTCATCAGCGCCGCGACGACGGGTTCGAGATAGCCGATGAGGTTGAGTTCGGTCGGCCCGACGCGGTCGAGGAGTTCGAAGTAGAGGAGGAAGGCGACCGCGCCCGAAACGAGCGTCAGATAGAGGAACGCCGCGACGGCCTCGGGTACCCAGTGAATCGCCGCCATCGACTCGCCGCGGGCGAGACCGGCGACGTGGAGGATGAGACCGCCGCCGAACATCGTCCACGCCTGAATCGACTGGACTGGGAGGTCGGTTCGGAGCGGGCGCGTGAGCACCGACCCGAGCGAGAACGACGCGGCCCCGAGGAAGATGAGCGCGATACCCATCGCTTGCGAAGAGCCGAGAATCCCAGCATCGGGATTGGCGACGACGACGACGCCGGCGAATCCGGCGACGAGTCCGGCGATGCCGGTCTTGCCGAGCGAGCGGGTCGAGAGAATCGCGCTCGCAAAGGCTGCGGTGAGAATCGGCGACAGCGAGATGATGATAGACGCAATCGCGCCGGGGACGTAGTTCTGGCCGAGGTAGAGCAGCGCGTGATAGGCCGCGATGATGAACACCGCGCCGATAGCGGTCATGAGCAGTTCGTCGCGGCGCTTTGGATACCAGCGGTCGGTCGAGAAAAGGGCGTAGCCGAGCATGACGAGACCTGCGAGTTCGTAGCGGAGCGCCGCGTAGGTCAGCGTGGGGAAGAACTCCAAGCCGACTTCGATGGCGACGAACGACGTGCCCCACATCGCCGCGAGCGCGACGAACATGAGACCGGTCGTCGGAATATTTCTCCAACGTGTGAGCGACATTGTTGAATCTGTTTCAAGACTCACAGACCCACGTAGTTAAAGCCTTCTACAATAGAAACATTATAGATTGTATTTTTCGTTTAGTTTTTTCCCAAAGTTCGAACCCTGATGAACAATCACACAGATAGTGAAATCGCGGGTGAGCGGTTTCGATGCGAGTTACAGCACAAGAACTTACAATCGTGCCCGCGCGCAGTGTGAGTATGGACGAACGTGACGTGCGCCTGTTGAAGGCCATCGCGGACCTCGGAACTGGGAGTCCCGAGAAGTTGCACGAGGAGACGGGGATTCCCGTCTCGACGATTCACTACCGACTCAACAACCTGAAAGACGACGGCGTCATCGAGAACGACCTCTACGATATCGACCTCGAAGCGTTCGGACTCGGCGTCACCGTCGTCATCGAAGTGCTCGCCGACTACTCCGGGTCTTACGAGTCCGTCGGGAACAAACTCCTCGAAATCGAAGGCGTCACACAACTGTACTTCACGATGGGCGAGACCGACTTCATCGTCGTCGCCCACCTCGCCGACTCCGACAAGGTCGAACGACTCATCGGCAACTTCGAAGCCATCCCGGAGGTCGAACGGACCAACTCGACGTTCGTCATCTCGACGATGCGCGACAGTCATCGCGCGCTGCAGAGCTACACCCTCGAAACGTTGCTGGACGAGTTGGGTATCGACGACTGACCACTCGAAGTGGTCGAAGGCCGACGCGCGAGCTAGTTTTTCCCCCCGCGAGCACGTATCTGAACCATGGTCAACGACGTTGCGAGCGACGTGGCCACCGACCGCTACGCTCCTGCAGACGCCGAAGTCCCCCACGACCACCTCAGAGTGTGGCTCGTCGAGCGAACGTACTCCGACGACGAACAGAACGTCATCATCCTCGTCTACGCGACGACCGACGGCGCGTACTATCACCGAAAAGAGCGGTCGCTGACGAGCTTTGAATCAGACGTTCGAGACACCTACGCCGCCATCGACCTCCCTGCGACCGGGTTGGGCGAGGTACGCGACGCCGAGACACGTGAGTCCTACGCGGAGACGGCGCGGGAGATGGCGGCGACCCACGACCCGACCGACACCGTCTAACTCGACGGCGACGCCAGCGGCAGTTCGACGATGACGACGCTTCCGGTCGGTTCGTTGTCTTCGATGTGGACCCTCCCGCCGAACGACTCGACGAGCAAGTTCACGAGATAGAGTCCGAGTCCGGTCCCGGTGCTGTCCAGCCCGTGTTCTCCCTTTCCGAAGACGACTTCTTTTCGACTGTCCGGGATTCCCGGACCGTTATCGGACACGAAGACACGAACGTGGTGGTCGTCCTCCGTCGCCGAGACGGTGACGACGGGGTCGTCCTCGGTGTGCTGGACGGCGTTGTTGAACAGGTTGCCGAACACCGAGGCGAGAAGCGGGTTCGCCCGGACCATCACGTCGGGGATGTCGCCGTCAACCTCGAACTCGGCGGTCGAAAACGCCTCTGTTCGAACCGCGAGTTCCCTGTCGATGGTCTCTTTGAGCGAGACGGGCCGGGTCTCGGTGACGCCGCCGCTCATCGTCTCGATGAGGTCGCGGGCGACTTGCGTGATTTCGATGGTGTGACGACCCGTCGAGAGAATCCGGTCGAGCACCTCGCGGCCGTCGTCGTCCACGTGGTCTTCGAGATACTCGGCCCACCCGACGATGACTGCCATGTCGTTTCGAATGTCGTGGCGGATGATTCGGTTGAGCGCTTCGAGTTCCTCGTTCGCCCGCTCTAACTCCTTTTCGCGGCTTCGTCTGGCCGTGATGTCTTGGACCGTCCCGCGGATAGCGACGATTTCGCCGCGCTGAATCACCGGCTCGCCCCACGTTCGAACCCACCGTTCATCCCCGGATGCGGTGACGATTCGGAACGTATCTTCCCAGAGAATCCCCTCGGTTCGACACCGTTCGACCAGCGACTTCATCGTCTCACGATGCTCGGGGATGTAGAACTCCAGTGCCTCTTGCAACGTCGGTTGGGAGTCTAACGGGAGGTCGTGGATGCGCTTGGTCTGGTCGGTCCATTCGAGCGTCTCCGTCTCGAGGTCGAGTTCCCAGCCGCCGACTTTCGAGATGCACTGCGTTCGCTCCAGTAGCTCGCGGTTTCGTTCGAGGTCACGTTTCCGTGTCCGTTCTTCGGTCACGTCTTCGATTGTCGAGATGAACCGTCGTTCCCCGGAAATCGTGGCGGTGGTTAGACTCACGTGGAGCCAGATGCCGTCCCCGTCTGGGTGTTCGTACGAACTCGTGAACTCGTATTTCTCGGAGCGCTCGCCGTCGAACAGGTCTCGAATCGCCGACGCAGACATGTCCGGCACGTCGGGGGCCGCACTCAGGTCCGTCGAGAAGGTCGTACAGAGCGTCTCCTCGTCGAGACCGAGCGTATCGACGTACTTGTCGTTGATATCGATGAGCGACAGCGTATCGGCGTCACGGACCGCCACGCCAACGTCTACGGCGTCGAACAGCGCACGGTGGTCAACCGAGCCGACGGTGTTCCGAGCGGCGTCGTAAACCACCTCGCCGATGTGTTCGAGTTCTTCCTGTGAAGGGTCCGTCCGCATGAACGAGACGACCGGGGTGTCCTCGGTTCGGAGCGTCGAGACGAGTCGCTCTCCCGACTCATCGACCATTCGCGTCGAGACGACCGTACAATCGACGCGAGCGGAGTCGAGGTAGTTCCGAACCGTCTCGGCGCTTCCGGCAGTCGAGACGTGCACGTCGAGCGATGACTCACCGACGACTTCGGGAAGGGAGATCGCTAACTTGTCGCGGACCGTCGGGACCGTATCGGCGACGACGATGTTCAATCTCCCAGTCATAGTGTAGCGATGGGCCGGGCGGTGAATTGTAAATCGGAGACGACGGCCGGCTGACGTGCGTTCGTGGCGGGAAGTCGTCGTGAGACCGATGGGGATGCGAGCTTGTCACCGGTGAGCGGTCGCTCTCCCGAAGGCTGTACGCGAGGAGCACTCCTGCCCTGCGCCAACGCAGTAGCCGCAGCGAGTAAACGATACAAACTGTGTACCCACTCGAAGGGCGACCCATTAACAGTTCGTCCTAAAATATCGATTCTGAGAACAAGACTCGAACGCACCGAATTCTGGTGTTTTGAGAGAACACAGCTGATAATTAGAGAACGACCGATGGACCGAACTCGGCTCCGACTTCCAATCAAAAAAGGACGACAGGACGTTCGGAATACGCTCGGGACGGTACCACCTCCACCTCGCTTTCGATTCGAAACTTTCCCCGCATGCCAGCGCCAGTTTCGCAACCACAATCCCGGTAAACTGAGCGCGCGTATCTCTAGACGAGAATCGGCACCCCGTCGATTCGGAGGTTCACTCATGACGACGACACAGACCAACTCGACACGACTCGTTAGTATCGTCCTCCTCGCGTTGGCGGCGCTCTTCGTCCTTCCCATGCTCATCGGGATATTCGGCTTCGGCGGCGGGCCGATGGGATGGGGTGGCGCGTGGATGCACGATACGTGGATGCACGGCGGGACGCAAACGGGCGTCCCGTGGTGGATGTGGGGGATGGGCATTCTCGGTCAGCTGCTCGTCCTCGCCGTCATCGTCGGCGGCGGACTCCTCGCGTTCCGCGCGCTCGGTGGCGATGACGAGGGCGACGACGCACTCGACGAGCTGCGCCGGGCCTACGCCCGCGGCGACATCGACGACGACGAGTTCGAGCGCCGACGCGCCCGTCTCGAAGAGACCTGATTAAACTTCGACGACTTCGCCCACGGCGGGTGCCGTGGCGTCGTACCCTTCCGCTCGGAGTTCTTCGGCGAAGGCCGCACAGCGGTCGCCGTGGTTGATAAAGAGCCTCGAACCGCGGTAGTCGTCGAGGAAAGAGAGCAGGCCGTGTCGGTCGGCGTGGGCCGAGAAGTCGTACATCTCCGCGCGGGCGGCGACGGGGACGACGCCGCCGTTGAGTTCGCACCGCCCGCGTTCGACGAGTTCGCGGCCGGGCGTGCCCTCGACTTGATAGCCGGTGAGACAGACTTTGTTCGTCGGGTCCTGGCGAATTTCGGGGATGTACGTCATCGCCGGGCCGCCCGAGAGCATCCCGCTCGTGGTGACGATAACCGTGTTCTGGCGGGCGATACGTCGCCGCTGACCGTCGCGGCCGGAGACGATTCGAGCGTTCGACTTGGCGCGCTTGAGCGCGTCCGGGTCGCGGACGTACTCGGGGTGATTTCTGAGCATTTCGAGGACGTACGTGCCCATTCCGTCCACGTAGCAGTCGATGTCGTGAGCGTCGAGGACCATCAGTAGTTCCTGCGTGCGACCGATGGCGAACGCCGGCACGACGACGGTGCCGCCCTCCCAGACCGTCGTCCGCACCGACTCGACGAAGCGTTCTTCGACCGAATCTCGGTCCTCGTGTTCCACGTCGGAGTAGGTGGACTCGCAGATGACCACGTCCGCCTCGGGGCGGTCGGTGGTTCCCGAGACCAGACGTTGATTGTCGGTGTGGAAGTCGGCGGTGTAGAGCAAGCGCGTCTCGCCGTCGTCGATGAGGACGTGGGCACTGCCGGGGATGTGACCGGCGTTGTAGAAGGTCACCTCGTGGCCGGCCGCTTCGAACGTCTCGCCGTAGCCGTGCGGGGCGGACTGCTGTGTCATCCGGCGGATGTGCGTCTCCGTGAAGGGACAGTCGTAGGTTCCACCCTGAAGCTTGAGCGTGTCGCGCGCGAGCGTGAGCGCGAGTTCGTACGTCGGTGGCGTCCAGTGAATCTCCGGCCAGTGGTCGCCGGAGAGGAGCGAGGGGACCGTCCCGACGTGGTCGAGGTGGCCGTGAGAGACGACGACGGCCTCGGGGGAGACCGACCCGACGGGGAACTGTGGCGGATTGCCCGTCAGCATGCCGTAGTCGAGCAGGAGCGAGTCGTTGACGAGAATCGCGCTCCGGCCGACTTCCCCGGCCCCGCCGAGGAACTGAAGTTGCATTGGGGAGTCCTACCGACTCTGGCGGCTTTTGTCCGTCGGTCGGCACGTGCGGAGGTGGCCTTTTTGCGATACGACTCGACGGAGAGCTATGAGCGACGACGTGGCACGACTGCTGACCGCGCTCCACGACCATCTCGCCCAGACGGCGACCCGTCCCGTTCGGGAAGACGCGAGTCGATGGCTCGGCGAAGCTCAAGCCGTCGCCGGCGACCTCGCGGTCGGCGAGACGCCGGCTGATGCCGTGCTTCGGACGCGACTCGGCCACGTCGAACACCTCCTGTCGAACGTCGGTGAGACGGAAGATTCGGTCGCGGATAACCACGTCGCGGCCGCGAACGCGGCGCTCGCGGAGATTTTGAAGACGCTCGACGAACGCGAATGAGAGAAGAGACGGACGGCGTTAGTTACTGAACCAGTCTTTCGCCGTCGAAGCGAGAATCGAGAGGTCTTCGAACTTGAGGAGACGGAGCATGCCGAGCAGCGAGCCTTGATTCGCGGATTCGAGTTGGTCTTCAGAGTAGTTGTGAAGGCTGGAGATGAGCGAGTCGTAGCGTTCGTTGGAAGTGCGGTAGAGCATCTCGGTCATGAACAGACGCTTTTTCACCTTCGGTGCGACTCGGTCGTGCCAGAGTTGGTCGTAAATCTTGAGTTGCGATGCGGACGTGTCGCGCTCGCTGTGGGTGAGCACGCGGTCCGCGGTGGCCGCGGCCATCCGACCCGAGCGCATACACTTGTCGATGCCCTCGCCCCACAGCGGGTCCACGGTCGGCACGGTGTCGCCGATAGCCATGAAGTTGTCCGTGCTCATGCGAGTGGGGAGTTGGATGTGCGCGGAGCCGCGGTGTTGCTTGCCCGCGATGCGTTCGGCGTTCTCGAAGCGCGGGTCGGTATCGACCCAGTACTGGAGGTAGTCGTCGATGGTGAATCCGGTTCGGGCGTTGTCGCGGTGGCCCTGATTCTGGATGTAACAGACGCCCACCTTGGCCGTGTCGCCGCCGGTGTGGAAAATCCACGAGTAGCCGCCGGGTGCGAGGTCGTGGTCGAGACGAAGCATCATCGTGTCCGTCAGGTCGGCGTAGCCGTCGGCGTCGATGTCCATGCCTTCGAACTCGTACTCGATGCCGATGGCTTGGCGCTCGCGCTGGAGGTTACAGACGCCGAGTTTCTTGGCGAGTGGGGCGCTCGGGCCGGTCGCGTCGATGACGATGTCGCCGTAGACTTCCTCGTCGCCGTTGTAGCGGACGCCGACGATTTCGCCGCCCTCCATGATTGGCTTCGAGACGCGCGCGTCGAAGTAGTACTCCGCGCCGTCGGCCTCGGACTCCTCGACCAGCCAGTTCTTGAAGTCGGCGAATTCGAGGACGGCACCGGGTTGATGGCGTTTGAAGTGGTGGTTCGGCGATTCGAGCACCACGTCGTCGGTGAAGTTCATCACGACCTCGTCGGGAATGTTGAACGAGGCCATCGTCGAGGGGAACGTCCCGGCCGTCGATTTGTTACTCCGCGAGGGGAACTCGTCCCGAGATTCGGTCTCGAGGACGCACACGTCGTAGCCGCGTGATGCGAGGTCTCGCGCCGCTTGTCCACCCGCGGGGCCTGCACCAGCAATAATCACATCGTATCGGTCTGTCATAGTAGAGTAAGCATCACTAGGAGGTTTGGTCGTACGCGTTACTCGTAATATTCTAGAACAAGTGTGTAATCTGCTTTGGTTTTACGCAGCGACGGATTGTGAGGTGTTTTCCGGAGCGTAGTACGGCTGAGATGGTCCTAAAACGCGAAAGACGAGTGAGAAAACCTGAACGTCCGACCTACGCCTTGGGGAAGCGTCTGACGCGGAACTCCTCGTAGCCACCGTAGGCGACTTCGAGCGCGCCGAGCCACCAGTTCCAGCGCGTCGCGGGCGTTCCGCGAGGGGCGTCTTCGAGATTGGAGACGATTTCTTCGACCGTGAGCGGGATGCCGCGGTCACGTATCGCCTGTCCCGAATCGGCCAAATCACGGGCCTGCCGGGCGACGATTCGCCGTTCGTCGTCGGTGCCGCCGAAGACGGCGAGTGCCTCGCGGAGCGCACGCTCGTCGAACTGGTCGTCGAAGTCGTCGTGCGCGTCTGTAAACGTCACATCCTCCCTATGGGTGCGAGGTAGAAGAACTCGGTGGCAGGGGGCACGAATGGCCGCAAAAGCCACCGCGAGGTCCAACCCGCCAGCCCGAGGTCCAACTCGCCAGCCTCAGCGTTGCGAGCGAACCGCGAGGAGGACGAACAGCGCGCCGAACGTACCCAAGAACAACGAGAAGTACGTCGCAAACCCGCGACTCGCGCGAGGAAGGTCGCCGAACTGGAGGAGAACCCACGGAGCGACCGCAAGCGAGAGAAACCCGACACCGAACACCGCGAGCACCGCTGCGGCCGTTTTCGAGACACCGGTCTCCGTGTCCGATTCGTCGGCTATCGACGCGAGCGCAACGCTCACCTCGTCGGCCCTGTCGGCTGGGACGGACATGACCGACGGGCCAGACAATCCCTTCGTACCGACGTAGCGGAGTCGGAAGACCACGGTGTCGGCGACGGGGTAGGTCGAGAACGAACGTAGTCCGTCGAGGCTGTACTCGAAGGAGGACTGTTCGTTCTTCGGAATCGTGAACGTCTTTGCTTCCACGTCGAGGGTGCCGGTCCCGTGTCGAAGCCAGCGGACGACCAGGAGAGCGAGTCCCAGCACTGGAACGGCGTAGAAAAGCGAGGGGTAGCGAACGAAAGCGACGATAGCGACGGCACCGACGACGCAGGCGGCGATGGACGGACCGAGCCGAAACGCCGTGATATTGGGGAAAATCTTGGACAGTTCGCCGCGCGAGACGGCCGCCGCGACGACGACGTAAGAGACAGGTCCGCCGAAGAGGAGCGAAGCGGCGAGAACCATCAGCACCCCGTACTCACCCTCTCGGAGTAGACCGGGTGTAATCAAGACTATCAGTAGCAACGCGAGCAGGGCCATCCCGCCGAGGAGCGCGAGGATACCGTAGCGGAGGATGGTGCCGTCCCAATCCGACGCGTCGCTCGACCACGAAATGACACTCGCCGGTGGGAGCGTGTCAGCGGAGGGCACGTACCGGGGGTTGCCCGCGATGCTATTTCAAATTATGTCACTCCGGCGTCGTTAGGTCCACCACTCGCTCCGGCGCTCTTCGTACGTCGCAGACTGGAACGGTTCGGGCTTCTCGGCGTCGTCTTCGGCACCGAAGTAGTGGGCGAGCCAGTAGCCGACGTGCCACCCGACCGCGTCGGTTTCGAGGTCCACGAGGACGATTCGGAGACCGTCGTACGTTTCGAGCGCGCCGTCGCCGTCGGGGTCGTAGCCGCCGATACTCGCGCACGACCCGGCATCAGACCCACACGGGGAGGAGTTGGTAAAGGAAATCACGATGTCGGCGTCGGCAGGGTCGGAGACGAACGTGAACGTGAGGTTGTCGGGCATGCCCGCCGCGCCGTCCTCGTAGTAGTCGAGCGTCTGTTCGACCTGGTCACGGCTCCCAGCAGGGTCGCGCGCGTTCGCGTCGTCAACGTAGATGGAGAAGTCGGTGTGCAGCCACGGGAACTCGCGCTCGGTGGCGTTCGTCTGCGGAAGGGTGTAGAGTCTGCTCGTCGCCGCCATGAGCGACTGCGGGTCGTCGTCGTGGGATAACCCGAGGGTGTGTCCGAGTTCGTGGGCGACGATTTCGGTCGTCGAATCGTCGTTGAATCCGGTCTTGACGTACACCACGACAGGCGACTCTATCTGCGACTCGTCGGTGATGTAGGGCGCGCACCCGGCGGCATTGCCGTGGCCGCTACACTCCGGAACGTGGGACCTGAATTCGACGACGAGGTCCGGGTCGGTCGCATCCGGTTGCACGTCGTAGTCGATGTCGTAGCCGAGGTATCGGGTGTCTTCGTCTTCCCAGTAGGCCGTCGCGCTCTCGACGAACGTCGTGTAGTTCCTCCCGTCGTCCGGAGCGGTTATTCCGACGACGACCGGGTCACTCCCCCACGGACCCGTCGTGCGTTGGGACATCGCGGCTTCGGTTTTGGTCGCATCGTCCGTCGCCACGGCCGCAGTATCGGGTGAGGTGGTGTCCGACGCCGTGGTGGTCGAGTAGTCCGGGGCGACCGCAGACGGTGCGGTACACCCTGAGAGAAGAACCAGCGCGACGACACACCAGACGAGGAGACGCATACCTACTGAGGGTGATGGACCAGCATGAGGGTTTCTCAAATCGGTTAGTCACCGAGAAACTCACGACGCTCGGCGCTGTCGCTCGCGTGGTAAAAGCGGCTGAGAGGAGTAAGCCCCCTTCTGTTCGTCCCAGCATTCGGCTCAGCGTCCGCGTCCTCCTCGAACGAGACGTTCGAGGGCACGTCGGGCGAACCCGAGCGTGCTGTCCAGATTACCTTCGCGGCGCGGACTTGCACCGGTGAGGATTCGCCGTTCCATCCATTCTCGACCTTCTGCCCTCGGTGGGTTATCTTCCTCCCCTCTCGGGTCGGTTCGCGCACTCACGGGGGTTCCCGTTCGCGCCGGCAACGACCGGTGGTCGTCGCACGCACGTCATCGGTCGGGTCGAGGGGTCTCGTTTCTGTTCCAGAGCCAGCCGTCTCCGACTCCGGGCTTGCGCCCGGTCACCTATCCGGACGGTGGGGGGACTTTCCTCATGCCCGTCGCGGGCACGGGAGCCGGGCTCTCTCTGCCGACGTAAGGTAGTCTCGTCTCGTGGATAAGGGGTTCGATTACGCCGGTTCTAATCCGGTTTATGCGCGTGTTAATGCTGACACAGTTACACATAACATCCAATTAACACGAAGGGGAAGCGTTGAAGTCGCTTGGGGCCTTCATGTGGTATATGTCCGAGGCGCAGACCGTGCAACTCACCTATGAGGATGGGGCGAGGGCGGTCGAACTAGCGCGGGAATCGGTAGAATCGTACGTTCTCCATGGGCAACGAGAACAACCAGGCAGCATGAGAGACGCCTTCTACGCACGAACCGGTGCGTTCGTCCGAATCAAATCCACACGCGGTCGAGGGCGGCTCCGTGGCTGTGCCGGCGCGTATCGTGGCAAAGACCAACTCGGTCACGCCATCGTCGATGCGGCTATCAAAGCTTCGTCCGGCGACTCGTGTCAGACCGAAATCGAAGCCCCCGAACTCCCGAACCTGAACATCTCCGTTTGCATCGTTAAAAATTACACACTTACTAACGACCCAGTCGCAGACATCGAACTCGGGACCCACGGCGTCGCAATCGACGCCGACGGCAAGCACGGGTGGATGTACCCGACGCTGCCGGTCGAACTCGGCTGGTCGAAAGAACAACTCCTCACCAACGCCTGCCGCAAGGCCGGTCTCTCGCCGCTCGCGTGGCAAGACGAGGATACGATGGTCACGCTCTTCGAAGGGCAGGTCTTCCGCGAGCGCAACGACGGCGGCAGCGTCGAAGCGCTGTAAACCACCGACTGAATTCGGGTGACGCGACGTGCGGTACATCTTTACCGACATAGCGGCGCGACTGCACGTTTTTCGGAGTCGGCGTGCCGACCCCCACCCGAATAGTTTTATCAGTCACGTTTCAAGATAGGCTCGTGTTCCGAGTGGTCAATCCGATGCGTGTACGCTCCACAGCGTCGGGTGGACCCGTTCACGTGTGACGTGCTGGTAAGATAGCAGTCAGACGCTGGCCGTCGAAACCGACCGACTCGTTCTGAACCGATTGTTGACCGAACAGCGACAGCGACACGATACGCCACGATGGCACACGAACGACACAGTCACACGACGAAGCCAGCCAGCACGCATCGACCATCCCCACGCACGGAGTCCACTCGCCATGACGAATGAAGATTCGACACCCGACCGGTCGGATGTGGTTCGCGTTCTCCGGGACCTCGACTCGCTTCCCGGACACGACGAGTCACCGCCACGCGAGTGGACCATCGAGTCAGCTTCGACAGGATACAACGAGGTGTACGTCTGTACTCCCCCTAACTCGAACGAACCGAAGGTGGTCGTCAAGTTTGCGACCTACTCGACGCGAGGGCACTTCCGGGCGGGAGTCGCCGCATATCGACTGCTCGACGCGTACACCGATCTTTCGGTTCCGACCCTGTACGGGGTCGAACTGGACGGCGAGGCGACACCGCCAGCGATCGTCATGGAGTTTCTGCCGGGGGAGAGTCTCGCCGAAGGGTTTCTCGATACTGCACGCGTCACCAACCCAGATGCGGTCCGACTGGTCGGCGAAATCATCGCCGCGTCCGCGACGATTCCCGACCACGCTACCGAGGACTACGGATACATTCGAGACCACGAACGACGCCCAAGTGGGCCGTGCGCAGTCGGAAACTACGACGACTGTCGGTCGTGGTTCCTCGACTACGCGGCGCAACTGTACTCGAACCCGCCAGAACACGAAGCACTCCAATCGGCCGTTCCCGAGGTGAGGTCGTACCTTCGTGCGAACGCCGACCGCCTCCCGAAGACACCCACGCAGTCCGTCGTCGTCACCGACTTCTCACCCGAGAACTTGCTGAGTTCCGACGGCACCCCACCCACCAGCCTCGACGGAGTAACGGGAATCATCGACTTAGAGCGCGCGAAATTGGCACCCGCGGAATTCGCGGCGGTGAACGTAGAGTACCTCCTGACGCGGTTCGTCTCCGACACGAGTGCCGTCAAAGAAGCGCTCTACGACCCGCTTCCGTTCTCGGCAGAGATGCCCGCCCGCGACCTGTATCGACTGATTGCGATGGGCCGGTCCGTCGGAGGACTGCCGCACTGGTACGAACCGGGAAGTGGAACCTTCGAAGAAAGAGGGAACGCAATCGCGTCGGAAATCGAGGAGATGCTCGACTGAGAGACTTACTCCGCGCCGAAGCCGACGCGTTCGGCGTCCCGCGCCGAGTAGTCGGCCGCCGCGTCGATATCGAACTCGCGGACGAGTTCGCCGTCGCGGATGAGCGGTTCGAGCAACGGCGTCGCATCGTCGGGCGCGTCCTGCCCGCGAAGGCCGATGTGGTGGCCGCCGTCGTCGGTGCGGTAGACCTCCTTCGCGCCGGAGAGTTTGCCGCGTTTTGCCGCGAGTTCGCCCTCGACTTCGACGATGTCGAGCGCGAAATCGACCGGGTTCGCGTTGGAGATGTAGCCGCCGACGCCGAACCCGGAGACCACGTCGCGCAGTTCGCGCAGCTCCTCGGGGCCGAGACCGCCGCTCACGAAGATACCCACGTCTTCGTGGCCGCGGGCGTCGAGTTCCCAGCGAACCTCGCGGACGATGTGACGGAAGTCCCCGCGACGCGACGAGGTGGTGTCGAGACGGACGCTGTCGAGGTTGTCGCCGAGCGCATCGACCGCCGTGAGGACTTCGCCGACCTCGTCGCCGTAGGTGTCACAGAGCGCGACCCGCGGGACGCCCTCTGGGACTGCCTCGTCGAAGGCGCGGAAGGCGGCTTCCTGTTCGTCGCGGCCGAAAGCGATGACGAGCGCGTGGGGCATGGTGCCGCTGGCTTCGCGGCCGAGAATCTCCCCGGCGGCGACGTGCGAGAAGCCGTCGAGGCCGGCGACGAGCGCGCTTCGTTCGACCATCGCGGCGATAGACGGGTGGACGTGGCGCGCGCCGAACGAGAGGACGATAGAGTCGGGCGCGGCGACTCGCGCTTCGAGGGCCGCCGTCGCGCACCCGGAGGCGTGCGAGAGAAAGCCGAGCAGCGAGGTTTCGAGGCGGGCGAAGTCGAGGTAGTCGCCTTCGATTCGCATGACTGGACCGCCGTCGAAGAGGCAGCCCTCGGGGACGGCATCGACGTCGAGGTCGTGGCCTTCGAGCAGCGCCGCCGCGTCTTTGACGCCGGCGAACACCTCGAACTCCCCGTCGGGGAACTGGTCTGCGGTCACCTCGGCGACGACGTGGGGGTTCTTCCCCGCGTGCCGAAGCGTCGCCTCGGTCCGCTGGAAGTAAGCATCGGTCGCGTCGCCGTCGCGGATGGCGTCGGGACCGACGATGTCGAACTCGGTCATTTCCCGTCAATTCCATCCGAGCGATGAAAAGGTTGCATAATCGGTCCGGGCGGTCGAAGAGGAATTTTCTTCAATCGCCGTTAGAATGGACTGCGTCCAACGCCTCGACCGTCGGCGCGTTGACGACGGTCACCGTGTCGCCGTCTCGCGTCACGCGATAGGCGTCCGCGAACGGTCCCTCGTCGATGACGTAGGTGTTTGGCGCGACGCGAGAGGCGCCCATCCGGAGTTGGAGCATGACCTTCGTGTAGGTCGCCTCGAAGTTCTCCGCATCGGCGTCGGTGTCCCACGTGATTCGCCAGACGTAGGCGCGCTGGTCGGGGTTCTCGGTGGCGACCGTTTCGTTGGCGGGGCGGTACGGAACCACGAGGTCACCCGCCCATCCCGACGACGGCCCGCTCGTGTAGTTGTACGCCGAGTACGCGCCCGTATTCCGCTGGAGTTTGCCGCGGTCGATGGCGCGGTTCGCCCGCAACATCGCGTAGATGGAGGCTTCGCCCACCGTGTCCCCGGCCGGGTCGTGGTCGAACCGACTCCAGTTCTCGTTCGAGCGGTCTTCGATTTCGACCGCAACCGGGCGTTCGTCGGGGTAGCGGGCCGGATACAGGAGTTGTTCAGTGGAAACGGGGGGGTTCGCGTAGGCGTCGTTCACCGCCTCCCAGCCACCGCGTTCGTGGAGTTCCGAGACGAACGTCGGCCCCTCACTGTACGGCGTGTAGATGACGAGGAACACCGAGAAGTCGAACGACCCGCCGGACGCCTCGCGCTCCGGTCGGGGGACGCACTCCCACTCCTCGCCGCACCGGTCGCCGTAGAGGTACTCGACGTAGCGCGCGTCGCCCTCGGTGAGACCGTTATCTGCGAGTTGTTCGTCCTGCGTCGGTGGCGACGCGTCGAGTCCGAAGTGCTGGTCTTGGAGGGCATGCACGAGTTCGTGCGCCAGCGTCCCGCGCTCGATAGCCGGCGTGGGACTGTCGCTGACGATGACGATTCGGTCCTCGGCCGGGTCGTAGTAACCGAGCACCACACCGCCGTACAACTCGTCGAACACCTCCTCGATGGTTCGGTCCTCGCCGACGAGCAAGAGCGCCTCCCAGACCTGGTCGTTCCAGTCGGCGTGGACGGGGTCAGTTGGCGCGTCGGACTGCGCTCGGTACTCCTCGCGGGTGATGACTTCGACGGGGACTGGCTCTTCGAATTCGAGTTGGCGAACGAGTTCGACCCGCGCCATCGTTCGGGCGACGAACGCCTCGCGTTCGCTCGCGTTCAAGCCGTCGGACTGGTCGATGTCGATGGACTCGTTGTGCCAGTAACCGTTCTCCCACCCGAGTCTGTCAGTGGGTGGGTCGTCGGGCCACGACCAGTCGTCAGCCGACTGCGACAGTGTCGGGTCTGCGACTGGCGCGGCACACCCCGAGACGAGGAGGAGGAGGGCGGCGAGAATCGGTGCGAGGTGTGACCGCATCTATGCGAACCTGCGCGGGAGAGGAGAAAAGGAGTTCGGCGCGTTAGCAGACGACGATAAACGTTTGATAGGTCGTGTTTCCCTTTTCGACGTAGCGCGAACTTTTCCAGAACCAATACGCCTCCGTTCCTCGACCGAACGAGACGCCTCCGTTTAGTTCTCGGTCGAACTCTGACTGCCGGTCCGCGGGCATTTCGTCGTACTCTGTGATGGATTCGTCGTCGGGGACTGACTCGACAGCGGAGGTGTAGAGACTGGCGTTGCAGTCGTGAGACGAGGTAGTTTGAGTAGTCGTCGTCGAGGTCTCCGAGGCCGTCGTCTCAGTCGTCGCCGTCACTATCTCATCGGTCGCAACGGGCGCACCAACACATCCAGTAAGAAGCACGAGGAGAGCAACGGGGAGGAGAAAACGGGCCATGCCACCCAATGAGAGGTGACAGCTAAGTATCTTGTCGCAAGTTACGACGCCAGTTCGGGTCGAATTTGGTCCACGTCTTCGGGTTCGGGTCCGTTGACGATGGTGACGCGCGTCCCGTCGCGGACGACGCGGAAGGCGTCGTTGAACTCGCCGTCGGGGACGACGTAGATGCCGTTGTCGAGAGTGTTGACGCCGTTCGCTCGAAGGATGTTCAGGTAGGCCGTCTCGAACTGTTTGGCGTCCTGTTCGGTGTCCCACTCGGTCACCCAGACGTAGCCGTACTCGGTCTCACCGCTGCCGGTCGTCTTGTAGGGGAACAGGCGGTCGTTCCCCCATCCCGCGGAGGGTTTCGCGTCGTAGTTGTACGTGTCGTACTGGTCGCTCGTATCGAGCAGGCCGCGGATGTTGATGGTGTCAGCGCCGTTCATCCGCGCTTGGTACCACATCATCGCGTAGATGGAGGCCTCGCCGACGGTGTCAGAGCCGTCTTCGCCCTGATTGGGGAAGGTCTCCCAGCCGTTCGTGGCGGTGCTCTCGAACTCGATGGGAACCGGCTCTTCGTCGGTGAGGTGAATCGTCTGCTCGGAAGAGACCGGCGGGTTGCGAAGCGCGTCGTTCACGGCTTCCCAGCCACCCTGCTCGTAGAGCGAGTGGACGTACACCGGACCGTCCGAGTACGGTTGATAGATGGTCAAGAGGACGCCGAGGTTCGGCCCAGCGCCGCCCGACCCACCCGACCCCGACCCGCCGTTGGCGGCGGGCGGGGCGACACAGTCCCACTCGCCGGAATTACAGCGCTCGGAGTACTGCTTTTCGACGTACGAAGCGTCGCCTTCGACGATGCCGTCGATAGCGAGGTCACCGTCTTGGGTCTGGCCCGAAAAGCGCTCGCTGGTGAGGTCGAAGTGCTGGTCTTGGAGGGCGTGGACCAGTTCGTGCGCGAGCGTGGCGTTGTCGATAGTCGGCGAGTCGGGCGTGCCGGTCACGACTTTGATTTCGCCCGCCCGCGGCGAGTAGAAGCCGAGGACGGCGCTACTGGTCGTGTTGCCGATGGCGCTCGAACTACTCTCTCGCTCGCCGGTGATAAAGAGCGCCTCCCAGACTTGGTCGTTCCAGCGGTTGAACTCCGAGTCGGACGCGCCGGTGTTGTTCGCGCTCCCTTGTCGGTACTCGTCACGCGAAATCACATCGACTGGGGCCTCCTCTTTAAATTCGAGTTGGCGAATGTGTTCGACACGCGCCATCGACCGAGCGACGTAGGCTTCGACTTCGGCGTCGCTCAGGCCGTCGGACTGATTCACGTCTATCGATTCGTCGTACCAATACCCGTTCTCCCACCCGAGCACGTCGCTGTCGGGGTCAGAGAACCCGTCTCGGTCCGGTGTCGAAGTCTGCGTCGTCTCCTGCGACGGCGCGGAGGCAGCGGGCCCGGAAACTGGTGCCGCGCACCCTGCGAGGACGACGAGGGCGACGACGAGAAGCACGCGGGGACCTGTCATTCGCATACATGATTCTTAGCCCGCACAGTGAAGTACCTTGTCTGATTCACTCACGCAGGAGTCTCCCGGTTGGCGACGAGTTGCGCGCCCTCGTTCGACTCTCCCCAGCGCTCACTCGCCGCACCATTTTGGTTCGCGCCGCCCAAGTTCGCGTATGAAGTTTACACCGAGTGAGACGGCTATCGTCGTCGTGGACATGCAGAACGGCTTCTGTCACCCGGAGGGGAGCCTCTACGCGGCCGGGAGCGAGGCCGCAATCGAACCCGTCACCGAGTTGGTCGCCGCGGCCCGCGAAGCAGGCGCGCGAATCGTCTACACCCGCGACGTGCACCCACCCGACCAGTTCGACGACTCGCACTACTACGACGAGTTCGAGCGCTGGGGCGAACACGTCGTCGAGGGGACGTGGGACGCCGAACACCTCGCCGAACTCGACGTGCGCGAGGAGGACCTCGTCGTCGAGAAACACACCTACGACGCCTTCTACGAGACGCAACTCGACGGCTGGCTCGCCGCCCACGGCGTCCACGACCTCCTCCTCTGCGGAACGCTCGCCAACGTCTGCGTCCTCCACACCGCGGGCAGCGCCGGCTTGCGCGACTACCGGCCGGTGCTCGTCACCGACGCAATCGGGGCGCTCGAAGACGCCCACAAGGAGTACGCCGTCGAACACGCCGAGTGGTTGTTCGGCGAGACGGCGACGCTCGAAGATATCGAATTCCAGAGATAGAAATTAGTCGCGGAAGAGTCGGTACGCGCCCTGTCCGGTCGCCACCGCGTCGTCCCACTCGTTCGCGGGCGTGGTGCGAGCGGCAACGTCCTCGTCGTCCTCGGGGTCGGTGCTGACGACCGTAATCGTGCTGACGCCGACGCTTCCACCAGCGCGGACCACGTCGGCGACGGCCGTGAGGTCGCCCGACGCGCGTCGGAGGTAGTTCACGTTGAGATTGATAGTGGCGACGCCGCCGGAGAGCGGGTCGTCGAACGTAGTTCGGAGCGCAATCCCGCCCGCGGTGTCGATAAGCGTGGCGGCGATACCGCCGTGAATCGTCGGCGGCGACACGGTGTTGGTGAGTTTCTCGTCGTACGGGATGGTCATCACGAGACGACCGCGTTCGATGGCATCGACCTGCGTGTTGAGCCACGAGAGATAGCCGTGTTCCTCCTCGATGTGCCGCTGGACGATGGTGGCGGCTTCCGCGGGGAATTCTTCGCTCATGGCACGACTGAAGCGGCCCGCTGTCATGTAAGCGACGGTCGCCAGTCGGTCGAAATGCGGGCCGACGTATCGGCGAGCGTGGGATATATACCGAATGCCGTGGGTCAACACATATGCAGGGATTCCGTGTCCTTCTCGTCGCCTCAGAGGCGACATCCGCACTCGACGCCGCGCTTGCAAACCGTGGCCTTCGTGTCGAGCAGCGAGCAGAGAAGGACGCGGTGTTCGAATCGGGCACCGATTCTCCAGACTGTGTCGTCGTCGTCGGG
This sequence comes from Haloferax namakaokahaiae, assembly GCF_042663225.1. NCBI lineage: Archaea > Methanobacteriati > Methanobacteriota > Halobacteria > Halobacteriales > Haloferacaceae > Haloferax > Haloferax namakaokahaiae. Next base: position 999,452 of record NZ_JBHTAA010000001.1, read on the forward strand.
GAGTTCGACACCGGGTTCCTCTCGCGGGTCAAGACGCACGTCGGGTCGGTTCCCGTGTTCTTCGTCACGGACGGCGACGGGTCGGCGGCCGACAACGAGGGCGTCACGAACGGTGCGTCGGTCATCGACCACCCACAGACGGAGAGCGAACGTGCGGCGCTCGCCGCGCGCATCGAGCGAGCGACGCAGTTCGCCGACTGGTCGTCGCCGGGCGAACCGGACTCGCTGTATCGAACGGTGGTCGAACAGAGCTTCGATGCGATTTTCATCGCCCAAGACGGCGGGTTCCAGTTCTGGAACCGAAAACTCACCGAGTTGACCGGGTTAGACGACGCCGAACTGAGCGAGACGCCGCTACTCGATGTCATCCACCCAGACGACCGCGAGCGCGTCGCATCCATCTCCGAGCGCCGGCGGTCGGGGTCGGACGCCCCGGAACGCTACGACGTTCGCATCGTCACCGCCGACGGGGAGACGCGGCAGTGCCAAGTGAACGTCAAAGACATCGAGTACCACGACAACTACGGCGTGCTCGTCTCGATGCACGACGTCACCGAGCAGCGCGAGACCGAAGCGCGATTTCGGGCGTTCGTCGAGAACAGTCGAGACATCGTCTCGTTCATCGATACCGACGGCAACATCCGTTACCACAGCCCGGCGGTCGAATCCGTCCTCGGCTACACGCCAGACGAGCAGATTGGTCGGTCTGTCTTCGACTTCGTTCACCCCGAGGACCGAAGTGAAATCGAGCGAGCCTACCGAGACGCAGTCGGAGAGGAGTCGAACGCCGGCAAGTCCTATCGGTATCGCTACCGCCACGCCGACGGCTCGTGGGTCTGGTTAGAGTCGATTGGCTCTCGTCAGCACTCGTCGCTACTGGACGGATTCGTCGTCAGTTCGCGCGACGTCACCGAACAGCAACGCCGCGAGTCGCAACTCGAACAGTACGAGACGATTATCGAGAGCATCCAACTCGGTGCCTACGTCGTCGATTCCGACTGCGTCATCCAGTACGTCAACGAGGCGGCGATGTCGAAGATTGGAGTACCGCGAGGGCGGTTCGTCGGAGAACACGTCTCGGCTGCCGTCGAGAGCGGCATCGTCACCGAGGCACAGTTCGAACGCATCGAATCGGTTCTCGATTCGGTGTTAGCCGGGGAGACCGATGGCGTGCGATTCGAAGTTCCGATATCGTCCAGTGGTCGGTCACGAGTCGTCGATTTCGGGATTACGCCCGTCGTCGAAGACGATGGGTCGATAACCGGCGCGGTCGGCATCGCCACCGACATCACCGACCAGAAGTTGTACGAACAGCGCCTCAACGCGCTCCACTCGGCCTCACGAGACCTGAGTGCCGAGACAACGCGGGAGGGCGTCGCAGAAATCGTCTCGGAAGTCACCGCCGACGCGCTCGAATACGAAGTCAACCGAGTGTTCCTCTACGACGAGGCGACCGACGCGCTCGTTCCGACGGCCGCGACGGAGGCGGCGACGGCCATCTCGGAAGCCGTCACGCCGGTCACTCGAAATCCGGGGCGTCTCTGGGCGGTGTTCGAGTCGGGCGAGGACCGTTTGCTTCCAGACGTTACGTCGGGAACGTGGAGCGAGGAGACGCCGATGGGCGAGACGCACGCGGAGTTGCTCGTCTCGATTCCGAGTCACGGCGTCCTCGTCATCTGCGAAGACGACGAAGCGATGTTACGCGACCACCGTCGTCCGTTGGCGAAAGTGCTGGCGTCGAACACGAAAGCCGCACTCGACAGGGTCGAACGCGAGCAACTCCTGCGACGACGCGAAGCGGAACTCGCACGACAGAACGAACAACTCGACTCGTTCGCCTCGGCCGTCTCGCACGACTTGCAGAACCCGCTCAACGTTGCGATGGGGTATCTCGAACTCGCCAAGGAGACCTGCGATGCGCCCGAGTTGGACCGAATCGGCGAAGCACACGAACGGATGTCCGCAATCGTACAGGACGTGTTGGCGCTCGCTCAGAACGGCCAGCGAGTCGAAGAGGTCGAACCGGTGTCGCTCACGCAGGCCGCGCTCGAAGCGTGGAACATCGTCTCGCCGGGCACGCCGGACGCGTCACTCGAAATCGACACCTCACTCACCATCGACGCGCACCCGGGTCGCTTGCGACAACTGCTCGAAAACCTCCTGTCGAACGCGATTCGGTACGGTGGTGACGACGTGACGGTCAGCATCGGCCCACTCGACGACCGCAACGGGTTCTACGTCGAAGACGACGGCCCCGGAATCGACGACGACGAACGCCCGCGAATCTTCGAAGCGGGCTACACGACCGGCAGTGAAGGAACTGGATTCGGCCTGAACATCGTCCAGAGCATCGTGAGTGCACACGGCTGGAGCATCTGGTTCACGGACGGTGTCGAGGGCGGTGCGCGATTCGAAATCACGACGGAAGCCGACCGCTGAGGGTCGCAAACGATACCCACAGTGTAAACGCCTAACCGCTGGGCGACGCAACGGGGAATCATGAGTCGCCCAGACGAGGAGACGAGACGAGCAGTCGAGTCGTGTCGGGAGGCGCTCCCGCCGAGCGTATCGGGTGGACGCGTCGTCTTCGGCTTCGACGGCTACATCGACCGAGTGCGAGAGGTGGTTTCGGAACGACAGTCCGCGACGGAGTTCGACCGTGTTGCGACCCTCGATGCCTTCGCCGACCGCGTGAACGAGTCGATAGAAGCCGAGAGTTCGCTGAGTTTCGAGTGGATACAACGAGACGTCAGAACCGGCGGTCACGTGAGTCACCTCGCCCGCGCATTCGGCGTGTTCGGCTTCGACCCCGCAATCGTCGGGTGTCTCGGTCACCCGCCGGAAGACCCCTTCATCGAGGAGTTCGGCGAGTACACCCTGGAGTCGATCGGCTCGCCGGGCTACACCGACGCCGTCGAGTTCGCCGACGGGAAGCTGATGCTCACCGAGATTGGCACGCTGATGACACTCGGCTGGGACGAAATCGACTCTCGCGTCGGCGTGGAGAGACTCGCCGAACTCATCGACGGGTGCGACCTCTTCGGGATGGGCTACTGGTCGGAGATGCCCGAACTCCCCGACGTCGCGCGCGGCCTGCGCGAAGAACTCTGGCCGACGCTCTCGAACCCACCGGAGACGCTACTGCTCGACCCCGGTGACCTGCGAAAACGAGAACCCGACGTAGTCGCCGACGGCGTCGAGCAGGTGTCGAAGCTCGACGACGTGGTCGATGTTGTCGTCTCCGCAAACCGCTACGAGACGCGGTATCTCGCGCAACTCGCGGACGCGCCCGAAGGCGAGTTCGTGGCCGAATCTCGGGTCGCGTTCGACCATCTCGGCGTCACACGCTTCGTCGGCCACGGCATCGACGCCGCTCACCTCGTCGATGCGAACGGCACCGCGTCGGTACAGGTGCCGCGAACCGACGACCCGGTTCTGACGACGAGTTCCGGAGACCACTTCAACGCCGGACTCGCACTGGGACACATCATCGGTCTCGACGCACACGAGATGCTCGTTCTCGGTAACGCCGTCGCCGGTGATTTCGTCCGGACTGGGTCGCCGCCAACCTATACCGAGATTGAAAGGTTCGTGTCGTCGTATCTCGGCGAGTTTTCGACCCCTTATAAATAGGTTGTAATATAAGGCAAAAATTCCATCTAGCTAGTTTCCCTACTTTAAATGTCGAGGCACGGGAGATTCACTGCACTTGTTCAGAGGATTGACAGTTGCCCCGACATTCACGTCCCACGAACACTCCCGTTTGGCCCCGTGGCAGACACGCCGCGTGCCAAACAGGTGTTCTACTGGTCGTCGATTACTCGTCACTCGGTTCTTCTTCGACTAAGTCATCGACGAGTGACTGGACCATTCTGCGGGTCGCCCGCCGGAGTCGCTGCGAGAGCGCCTGTTCGGAGATATCGAAGTTGTCGGCGAGTTCGGCCAACGTCGTCTCCGTCGGTGTCTCGAAGTACCCCCGTTCGTAGGCGAGACGGACCGCTTCCAACTGCTTTTCGGAGAGTTCTCGGTCGGGGCTGTAGCTCCCGAACCCGCCCCGTTGGACGCGGAGAATTTCGACGTCGTGGTCGCGCTCTCTGCACCGTTGGTAGAACGAGGTCGCCAACTCGTGCGTCGGGAAGAAAATCGACGTGAGCCATCCACTCGCACTCCCTCGCATCTTTCGGACGATTCCATCGCACTGGTGGACAGTCGAGACCAACCCTTCTCGTTGTGGTCTCCACGAGCACTGGTACAGTCGCTCTGTCGGCCGTGCAGAGAGCAACTCGAAGCACGTCACTCGGTCGTGGTCTTCGAGCAACGCGTCTACCTGTTCGACCGCAGACCCACGGACGTAGAAATACGGAATCGGAACGGGAGCAACTGGGACGCTCTGGACGAACGTGATTTCGACGTTTAACTGTTCGATTACAGGTCCGAGATAAACGCTTCCGACCGGACAGCGGAGTTCGACTTCGTATCCTTCCCGGTTTTCGTCACTCATTCCTACCCAATGAGTGAAAGGCAGTTGCCACCGCGGCTTTTACACAAATAACGCACATCAATCAACGAACACCGAAAACGTAGGGTTACAGAGGCATATTAGTTTCTAACCTTAGACCTTTCACGATAAAGTCATTTAAATCTGAACGGACGAAAGTCCATTTCTGAAAGATTGGCAACCAAGTGGGAGGTTGTTCCCCGGCTCGATGCGAGCGACGATAGCCACCCGGCGAACAACCCCTTTGCTTCCGGTGGAACTCAACGGGAATTCCCACGAGCAGCGTGAGACACCGGTGCTGTCTCACTGGCCGTGCGGGCGGCCCACAAGTCGCCCGCAGACGACAGCGAGTGGGAAGTCGTCGGGGAAGTGAGGCTGAAGCCCGAACAGACCAGACGAAAGTTCGACACTCATCCAAGCCGAATCGGGTCCTCACTGGTACCTATCGACAGTTCCAGTTCGTCGCCGACGCCGAAGTCGTGGCCGGGACAGACGACTTTCGCGCCGTGTTCGATTTGCGAGGCGAACAGTGAGAGTCCAGTCACGCGCTCGCCGTTCGCAAACACGTCGATATCGGCCCACGGAACGTCGCCATCGGTAACAGTCCCGACGTGGGTTCCGAAGAGCGACAACTCGGTTCCGTCGGGGATCGACGACAGTGTTCCACCCGCGACGTAGTGGGCGAGTCCGCCGTCGAGGACAGCCCCTTCGTCGCTGGCGATGCCAACGAATCCCGACCCCGAGCGGTCGATTGGGTCGTCGAGGACGACGTACGTCTCACCGGTTTCGACGACGGTTCCGCACCCGTCCCACGACAGCGGCGTGACGTCGGTTTCGACGGCGAGCGGGAGCGACCCGCGGGCGCGGTGATGGTTCGCGCTCGCCCGCCGAAAGCCGAGGTGGATGTGGTTTGCGACCCACGGGGCGAAGAAACCGGACCTGACGAGACGGCCGAGCGGGTCGCCAACGTCGAGTTCGTCGCCGGCCGAGACGGACGGCTCGACGTGAAGTATCCGCGCGACGAGTCCATCGGCGGCGTTCACGTCAGAGCCGCCGCGGTTCCCATCGCTCTCGTCTTCGCCGCCGTCCCACTCCAGCCCCGTCGCCGCCACATCGACATCGACGAGAATCAGATACTCCTCGTCGTGGGCGTAGGGCTTCGTCGGGGCGCGAACCGTCCGCGTCTCGCGGACGACGCCGGCGACGGGCGAGCGGGCAACCGGGTCTTCGAGGTAGAGGTCGATTGCACAGCGGTGGTCGTGCGCGGGATACGGCGAGTTGTAGAGCGAGAACCGCTCGTAACGGGAGATGAGCGCCGCAGGGAGGCCTACCATGCGTGGCCGAACGGGACGGGTGCGCTTAGATACATCGAGCGTCTTCGAAGAGACATGCGCGTCATCCGCGGCCGTGGACCCGACCCGACGACCGACCGCGAGGTCACCGCAACGATGCTCGAAACGACGGCCGAGGCGGGAGACGCCGCGTTTCGGGCGTGGACGCCACATCGACAACTCGCCTTCGGCCGCCGAGACACCCGCGCCGAGCGGTACGACGAGGCCGCCGAAGCGGCCGAATCTCGCGGCTTTCCCGCCATCGAGCGCTCCGTCGGCGGGCGCGCCGTCGCCTACACCGGAACGACCGTCGCGTTCGCGCACGCCATCCCGCTCGAAGACGCGCGAGCGGGCTTAGACGACCGGTACGAAGCCGGGACAACGGCGGTGATTCGCGCCCTCCGACGACTGGGCGTCCCCGCACGTAGAGGCGAGCCACCGGCGTCCTACTGCCCCGGCGACCACTCGGTCCAAGCCGGCGGGAAGATTTCGGGACTCGCCCAGCGAATCGTCAAGTCGGCCGCGCTCGTCTCCGGCGTCGTCGTCGTCACCGACCGCGACGAAATCGCCGCCGTGCTCGACCCGATTTACGAGGCACTCGACGTGCCGTTCGACCCGGACTCCGTGGGCAGTGTCGCGGACGCAGGCGGTCCCGGTGACGCCGACGCCGTCTGCGAGGCGCTCGAACAGGTGTTCGTCGGCGAGGCGGAGACCGTCATCGTCGATGCCGAGACGCTCGCTCGAAACGCCTGAACCGCCGGACTTAGGATGCGACACGTCACACCGGCAGACATGCGAATCGAGAACGCGACACTCGCGGACGGGCGCGTCGTGGACGTTCGCGTCGAAGACGGCGAAATCACCGCCGTCGGCGACGTGGAGGGGGACACGGACGAGACGGTCATCGACGCCGACGGCAACCTGCTTTTGCCGGGTGCAATCGACGTACACGTCCACTTCCGCGAACCGGGATTCGAGCACAAAGAGACGTGGGAGACCGGCTCGAAGAGCGCCGCCGCGGGCGGGGTGACGACGGTCGTGGACCAGCCGAACACGACGCCCACGACCACCACCGGCGAGGGATTCGACGCGAAGGCAGAGCGCGCCGAGCACTCGCTCATCGACTACGGCATCAACGGCGGTGTCACCCCCGACTGGGACCCAGAGAGCCTGTTCGACCGGCCGCTGTTCGCCCTCGGCGAGGTGTTCCTCGCCGATTCCACGGGTGACATGGGCATCGAGGCCGACCTCTTCGCCGAGGCCGCCGCCCGCGCCGCCGAGGCGGGGATTCCGGTGACGGTCCACGCCGAAGACGCAGACCTGTTCGACGAATCGGCCATCGAGGGCGACCTCGGCGGTGTCGGCCGCGACGCGAACGCGGATTCGTGGAGCGCCTACCGAAGCGCCGAAGCAGAGGCAGTCGCCGTCGAGCGCGCCGCTCGCGTCGGTGACGAGGCGGGTGCACAGATTCACATCGCCCACACCAGCACGCCCGAGGGTGTCGATGCCGCCCGCGACGGCGGTGCGACCTGCGAAGTCACGCCGCACCACCTGTTTCTCTCCCGCGACGACCTCGACGAGTTGGGCACCTACGGCCGGATGAACCCGCCGCTCCGCTCCGAAGCACGCCGAGAAGCCATGTTCGAGCGACTGGCCGCTGGCAAAATCGACATGGTTGCGACCGACCACGCACCGCACACAGTCGAAGAGAAAGAACAGTCACTCCTCGACGCTCCGAGCGGCGTTCCCGGCGTCGAGACGATGGTACCGCTTCTGCTCGGCGCGGCCGTCGAAGGCGACCTCAGCCTCGAACGCGTCCGTGACGTGGTGGCGACGAACCCCGCCGACGTGTTCGGCCTGCCCGCGAAAGGGAAAATCGAAGCGGGTGCGGACGCCGACCTTTCGCTCTACGACCTCGACTCGCCCCGCGAGATTCGGGGCGACGACCTCCACTCGAAGTGCGGCTGGACGCCGTTCGAAGGCTTCACCGGCGTCTTCCCCGAGTGGACGATGGTCCGCGGCGAGATGGTCTGGGACGGCGAGTCGTTCGGCGACGTCGCGGGCGAGAACGTCCGCGAGTAGTTAGATTCGCGCCGTAGCGACTTGCACCGCTTTCCAGCCGAGACCCGCGAGAAGCGCGAGTGGCGCGGTCGAAAGAGCGACGAAGAAGACGGACACGGCGGCCTCGAACAGGCCGCCGACTGCCGCCGACAGGGTGAGAGAAGCGAGGAACGCTCCGACCCCGACGAGAGGGGCGGCGAGTGCATAGGCGAACAACCAGCGTTGCTTTCGAGTGAAGTGGATGCCGTACCCCGGTCCGGGCGGGATGAGCAGCCCGGCGACGAGGAGGACGAACCCAATCGCGCCGAACACGAGGATGAAAAACCCGGCCAGTCCCTCGACGAACCCGTCGCTCTGCGGAGGTGACGGTGGTATCGAGTTCGCGTACAACAGCGTCAACACCAGTAGCCCGAAGCCAACTCCCGCGACGGGAAGTTGCAAGGACCCGAGTATCGCACGCGGTGACCACTCCATTGGTTCGCCGGTCTGAGGGGAAACGTAAATCTCTTCTGTCACTTTCGGTCGAACACAAGCGAATCCTTTTCACACCAGACGGTCCGAGACATCCACACGCATGACCGACGAGCCAACTCCGCCGCGAACTCCCGACCCGACCGCGGGCGAACCGCACGTACTGACCGACCTCGTCGAACGCTGGGAGACCGTGGTCGAAGACGCCGAGGCGATGGCCGCCGAGTACGCCGAAGACGGCTGGGAGACGCTCGTGCTCCACCCCGGCGACGTGACGCCGATGCCGCCCGCGAATCTCCCCGATGCGACCGACCGCGTCGGCTTCGACGTGCTCGTTCCCGGCAGCGAGTTCGACCTCCTCTCCGAGTGGGTCGCGGACGCAGACTTCGACCGCTACGACGTGTACCGCGCCAAGGAGAAGGGCGTCATCTTCGCCGTCTCGGCCGTGGAAGCCCCCGAGTCGGAACAGGTGGTGCTCGTCCCGCTGTACTACGGCGTCGAGAAGGTGATGGAGACCTCGAAGAAGGCCCGAGAACAGGGAGAACTTCGGTTGTACGTCCGGCCGCTCGAATACGACGAACACGTCGAACTCGTCCAGTCCGAACCGAGCGTGCTGTTTCCCTAGTTGTCGGTGGCGAGTTCGTCGGCGCGGAGGTCCTCGCTCGCTTCGCGGACTTCGCGCATCACGCTCGAAATCCGTTCTTCTGCTTCTAACTCTTCTTCGACCGAGAGGTCTACGCCTTCGACTTCGAGCAGGAACTTCGCAATCTCGGTCACCTCGTACATCATCTCGTCCAGTTCTTCGGCGGTGAAAAAGCCGGACATCGCGCCGTAGAGGAACGTCGCGCCCGACTTGCGCACCTTGTCGCGGAAGGCCGAGCGGGCTTGGTTGACCGCCTGCGGCGTGTAGGTGTCGGTCATGAAGGGGACGAGTTCGGGCAGGTTGTTCCCGATTTTCGTCATCTCGACGCCCGTCTCGGTTCGGAAGTCGGCACACAGGCGGGCGATGGCCCACTCGCGGGCGGTGACGTACGTTCGGTCCCGGAGGAAGTCGTTGACGCGGTCGTACTGCGCGCCATCGACCTTCTTGAATCGGGCGTACTTCTGCACGTCGTCGGGGACGCTCGGTTCGTCAGCGGTGTCGGTGTCGTCACCGTCTGAGTCGTCAGCGTCGGAGCTAGACTCGGCGGCCTCGGGTGCTTGGCCAACGGTGTCTCCATCCTCTAGCGCGTGTTCCTCGTCAGCGACCGCGTCGCCAACGCCGGACTCGACGGTCTCTACCGACTCCTCGGACTCGGCCGCATCGGCGGCGGCAGTCTCCTCAGCAGCAGACTCCACACCAGACTCGGCGTCAGCACTCGATTCCGCGTCTCCCTCGGGTTCGACATCGTCGGTGTCGAACCGCTCGGCGTCGTCAGTCATTACCGCGGGCTACCGCCCCACGGCCGAAAAGCGTTCCGCGTGGGTGTCGGCGGGAGATTTCGGGCAAGGGTTTTCTAACGGGACCACGACAATGGCACTCATGAAGGTACTGCTCGGAATCGGTGGTAGTGACGATTCCATCCGGGCACTCGAAGAGACCGCAGCACGCGCGGCGAAAGCAGGCGACGACCTCAGCATCGCAATCGTCGATAACCCCGCCGCCGAGCGCTCGAAAGAATACATCGAACAGACCGTCAGCGAGGTGCTCTCGGAGACGGGCATCGACGCCCGAATCGTCCACCTCGAGGGCGACCCGGGGAGCGAACTCGTCGATATGGCCGAGAGCGAGGGCTACGACCAACTCGTCCTCGGCGGCGGGCAGACGAGTCCGATGGGCAAGATACAGATCGGCGGCATCGCGGAGTTCGTCCTCCTCAACTCCCACATCACGGTCACCTTAGTCCGATGAGCACGCGCATCTACCCCGACGACATCGCCTCACCGTTCGACCCTCCACCACAGTCGTTTACCGACCGTGAAGACCGAACTATCGAACTTCGCGCCTACGACGGCGACGACGAGGAGTTCGAACGGCTGGTCTCGATGTACGACAGTTTCGACCCGGCCGACCGCGCACAGGGCATCCCACCGGGGCGTGAAGACCGCATCCGCGAGTGGCTCGACAACATCCTCGGCGGAGACTGTCTGAACGTCATCGCGTGGGACGGCGACGAAGTCGCGGGCCACGCCACGCTCGTTCCCGACGGCGACGCCTACGAACTCGCCATCTTCGTCCACCAGACCTATCAGCGCGCGGGCATCGGCACGAAACTCATCAAAGCACTCCTCGGCCACGGGCGCGAGAACGACGTGGAGAAGGTGTGGCTCACCGTCGAGCGCTGGAACCGCGCCGCCGTCGGTCTCTACAAGAGCGTCGGCTTCGAGACCAGCGACTCCGAGAGCTTCGAACTGGAGATGACGATTCGGCTCACCGAGGGGACCTAAACGGAGAGTACCGGCTGGCTGGCGTACAAGAGCACGTACTCGGCGGCTTTGGCGAGAATCTCGCCGGGGTCGCTCGTGACGGGTTCGCGCGGGACGACGATGAAGTCCGAGGCTAGCTCTTCGGCCGTATCGAGGACGACGCTCCCCGGGTGGAGGAGTTTGCTCGTCGTCGAGAAGCCGTAGGCGACCGAGGTGGTCATCGAGACGCCCGCCTCGTCTGCGATTTCGGTGACCGTGTCGGTGACGACTTTCCCTTCTGCGGCGACCGCATCTTCGTCCACGACACCCTGGTCGATTGCGCGGACGACGTCCTCGCTGAGGACGTGAACGGCGTGGACTCTGGCCCCGTACTCGGCGGCGATAGCGACCGCGTACTCGGCCGCGCGGGTCGCTTCGTCGCTCTGATCGACCGGGACGAGAATCAGGTCGAGCGAAAGCGGGCGTGCTGACATAACCCCACGTCGGTCGGGCGACGACAAAAAATCTCCCCCACGGGGCGGATGTCTTCCCACCGGGCGGGTTTTATACCGCCGCGAGGAGAAGACGCGAGCATGTTCGACACCATCGTCATCGCCACCGATGGTTCGGCGAGCGTCCGCCGGGCAGTCACGGTCGCACTCGACCTCGCCGAACGGTTCGATGCCGACGTTCACGCGCTCTACGTCATCGACGCCGGAGACGTGGAGACCGCGCCGGAACGCCTCCGAAGCGAGATGCGCGAGGCGCTGACCGAACGCGGCGAGGAAGCGCTCGCCGACGTGCGGGCAGAAACCGAGCGCAACGTGACCATCGCCGTCCGCGAAGGGCGACCCGCCGCGGAAATCTCCACCTACGCCCGCGAAGTCGATTCTGACGTGGTCGCCATGGGAACCCGCGGCCGCCACGGCGAGAACCGATTCCTCATCGGCAGTGTCGCAGAACGCGTGGTCAGGACGTGCCCGGTGCCGGTACTGACGGTGCGCCAACTCGAATCGGGAACGACGGACCCGCTGCTGGGCGACGAGTCGGCCTAACGGGGCGAACCGAGCGCGACTCGCCGAGCGCGTCGAATCGGGGGAAGTTTTCCCCATCGCGCGCAACCTGACGATATGGAAGACGAACTCATCGACAGTTCCCGGCTCTCGCTCCCGCGGAAGTCTGTCTTGCCGGGTGCTGGATTTTTCTACCCCGACTCGTTCGACGAAGCACGCGCCGAAGAGCGTGCGAAAGCCAAACTCGAATCCGCCGAAGTCGCCGTCGTCACCGACACGGACGCCGACGGACTCGGGTGTGTCGCGCTCCTCCGCGAGATGTACGACGCCGCCCTCGACGTGGCCGAGTTCGAGGAACGAATCGCCGAGCGACTGGCCGACGACGACGAAGAAGAAGAGGAAGAAGCCGAAATCGAGGACGAGGAAGAAGAGCGTCCCCAGTCACCCGTCGCACTCGTCGGGTCGAGTCCCTACTCGCTCGAAGACGACCTGCTTCGGGTCGCCGAGTACGCCCCCGAAGGCATCGACGTGTACGTCTGCGACCTCTGCCCTGACAAGTACGAGTACGTCGAAGAAGAACTCGAGGCGCTCGCCGAGATGGCCGGTGAGATTCACTGGTACGACCACCATCAGTGGAAACCGGAAGTCGCCGAAGCGGTCCGAGACGCGGGCGTTGACCTCGTCGTCGGCGAATCGGACGAAGAGTGTTCGACCGACGTAACCCTCCGCGAGTTGGACTACGAGTTCGACGACCACTTCACCGAACTCGCGGCCGTGACCCGCGACCACGACCTGTGGCTGAACGAGGACCCGCGAAGTAAGGACCTCGCGGATTACGCCTACTGGACCTCGAAAGAGGAGTACGTCGCCGTCGTCGGCACCTACGGCGCTGACCTCCCGGACATCGTCGAGGCGTACATCGCCGAGCGACGAATCGAGAAAGAGGCACTCATCGAGGCAGCCGTGAGTCGCGCCGACTTCAAGTCCATCGGCGAGTGGACCGTCGGCATCACCTACGGCCGCTGTTCGCAGAACGAAGTCGCCGACGCGCTTCGAGAGGAGGGTGCCGACGCCGCAGTCATCGTCAAACCCGCCGGGAGCGCCAGCATCCGCGGCTCGGAGGACTTCGAACGCTGTCACGAAGTCGCGGACCTCGTCAACGGTGGCGGCCACCCGAAAGCCGCTGGCTGTAAGCCCGATATCTACGACGACATGCTCGACTACGCCCACCACTGGACGACGGAGGGCGCGACGACAAAGCGCGTCATCCTCAACGCGTTCGAGCGTGTCGCCGAGACGCCGGCCGAGGACGACGACGAAGGACTCGATACAGAGTTATAGAACTATTCGACGACCCAGCGCTCGGAGTACGCCGTCCCGCAGGTACACTTGGCGTAGGCGTGAATCACGTCGCCGTCTTCGTACAGGCCGCCGACACCTTCGTTCTGCTCTTCTGCGAACGAGAAGATGAACTTCACTTCGTGGTTCTCGTCGGGTTGGGCGTCGGGGCAGACACCGCCGCCGAGGTTTCGGTCGATTTCGCTCTTTTCACCCATCGCGCTCTGTGCGAACTTCATCGCGTCCATGCCCGTTCCGGCGGCGAACGCGCGGCGGCCCTCGTCGCCCGGAACGACGAGCACGTAGCCGTTCTCGACGGCCTCGCCCATGTTCGGGAGTTTGCCCTGACTGTCGAGATACTCCTTGGTCAAGTAGAGTGCGACGTCGTCGAGTCGCTCGCCCGCGAGGAATTCCTCCAGCTTGCTCATACACCGGTGTGGGGTTTCACGGCGTAAAAACGGCGGGTTTCTGGGCCGAACCGTCGGCCGACTGCACCGAACTCAGAGGAGAAAGAGCAGTACACCGCTGAGTGTGCCGACGACGATGAGGGCGGCACTGACTCGCGCGACTGGCCTGAGCAGTGCGCGATTGATGCTCGCCGCGAGGACGATTTTCACGATGATGCTCGCCGTCGTCCCGGCGAGGACGCTCGCCGCCGCGACGTCCGCGGATATCTTCCCGGCGAGATACAGCGTCACCGCGGTCGTCGTCGTCGAACCGCTGGAGACCAACCCGCCCAAAAAGCTCGTCGTAATCAGCCCCGCCGTGCCGAATAGCTCCTGTGCGCCCGTCGAGACGACGAGGATGACGAGGAAGAGACCGCCGAATGTGAGGGCGTTCGACAGACTGAACGGCGAGTCGAAGTCGAGGTGGAGTTCCACGTCCCAATCGGTGAGAGTAACCGCCAGCACGATTCCGGCGAGGGCGATAGCCCCCAGCGGGACACCCACTTCCGGAACGACTGCAGGGGTGAACAGCGCGACGAGGAACAGGTTCCGAACCGCCATCGCGGCGTCGGCTAACAACACCGCGCCCACGGAGAGCGACAGGAGACCGTCGTTCCGTTCTGCGCGGTTGGCAATCTCGCCGATGACGGCCGTCGAGTTGACCAACCCGCCGAAAAAGCCCGTGATTGCCAGTCCCTTCGTCCCGTATCGTTGGCTGATGATGTAGTTGACAAAGCCGAGTCCGCTGACGGCGACGACGAGCAACCAGACGAGCTGCGGTTGGATGGCGTTCCACGGGCCGAGTGGCTCCGAGGGGAGCAACGGGTAGACGACGAACGCCAAGATTGCGAACTCGGCGGCGCTCTTGACCTCCTCTTTCGACAGTCCGTAGGCGAACTGGTGGAGTTCTCGCTTCAACACGAGTAGCATCGAAGAGAGGATGACCAACACGACCGCTTCGAGGATGAACTCGGCGGCGACCATGACGCCCGCGCTGAAGGCGATGAACAACGACGCCGACGTGGTGAGCGAGAGATTTCGTGACTCCTCATCGTCGAGCAACCCCTCAGCGCCGATGAGGGCCGACAGGAGGATGACGAACAGGCCGCCCAACGCGAGTACGATTTCGCTCTCGACGGTCATCGAAATCGCGCCGATGAGACTCACCAGTGCGAACGTTCGAACCCCGGCTGGCTTGTGCGACCACTCGCGTTCGAGACCGAGATACATGCCGAGTGCGGCCGCGATGAACAGGTGGGTAATCCGCGGGCTAATCGGGAGCGTGGTGACGTCGATTTGCATCATCGACGAACCATCTCCGGCGTTCGAACCCACACGGACGAAGTCCACTTCTGTACGCCACCCATCAACCTCCCTAAGCTATCCACTCGAACACACTTAACGCCACGTAGACGAGAGACGATCAACGGGTGTGAGCCGAGCAACGCCGGACGTACGCGAGCGTGCGGACCTGAGCCGGCCTTACTCGTCCGAGCGGCCGAACTTCTCTGCGATATCGGCGAGCGAACTGTTCGGGCGCTTGGTGATTCGATAGACGGTTCGCACGCCGGGGACGCGCAGACCGAACTGATAGCCGCCGTCGAGTTCGTCGAGTTCGACGGCCTCGCCCGCACCGCGGTCGTTGTCTCGACACCACTCGACGAGACGGTTCTCGCCGTCACCGGGCACGCGAGCGAGGCGCTTGTTGTCGTAGGCTCCGCGAATCACGAGACCGGAAGCGTCCGACGAGACGCGGGCGTGGTACGCCGTTCCGTCGAGGTGGAGGCGGACGAAATCACCGTCGGCGGCCGAGACGCCGTCGGGAAGGCGCAAGCAGGGGCGACGAGTGCCGCCGCTGCGGGCGAGTTTCGCGCGGAACGTCTGGACTGACGGGTGGTCGGAGGGGAGTCGTTCGGGCACGGAAAGAGAATAAAGGTTAGTTACTCTTCGTCGGCTTCGTCGTCGTCGCCAGCGAGGGCGTCGGCGACACTGCCGTCACCGGAGACGACTTTCGCGTTGATCTGGACGGTCTCCTCGTTGATTTCGCGGCCGCGGACGGTGACGCGCTTTCGCTCGCCCGGTCGGGACTCCTTGAACCCGATATCGACGTCCTTGGCGAGGATTTCCTTGAGGTTGCCGCCGGGGACCTTGGGGTGCATCGGACGGCCCGCCTTGTCCGAGCCACCGGTCAGTTCGAGCGTGAAGCCGTCGAGACCGACTGCGCCGCCGTCAACTTCGTCGCCGAGGTCACGGCCGAGGAATCGGTTTGCGTCCTGTCCTTCAACGTCGAATTGGTGGGAGTCGCCAGCTTCGGGGTCAGCGACGACGACCATGAATTCTGCCATGCGCGGATGAAAACGGTCGCAGATAAAAAGTACGTCGAAAACAGGTCTTGAGTCTGGGTGGCCGGATGTGGCCTGAGATGCCAGAATACCGGACTTTCACCCCTGAAATTGTATGTGTCAAAAGTTAACATATGGCAGTGCGTATCCCTTCGCATGACAGTGGACACCACGAAGAAAGAAACGACAGAGTTGGTCGAAGCCGAGACCAGAGACCTGGTCGAACGACCGACCGAAGCGCTCGTCGAACGCGCCTGGTACGAGTGCGTCAAGTGTGGGTATCGCTCCGGGTACGGCGTCCACGAACGGCTCTGTCCACGGTGCGGGGGGACGTTGAAGAATATCGGCGTCGCTCAGGAGTGACTACATCTCGTAGACGATTTCGCTCCCGTTCTCGTCTCCTTCTGTTTCGCCTGTTCCCTCTGCCTCAGCTTCCTCGATAGACTCCCAGAGAGAACACCAGTCGTCGGCGGCGATGTAGCCTTCGACCTTCGCACACGCGCCAAACCCGTCTCCGTTCATATCGGGAATGAACTCCGCGCAGTTCTCGCAGCTACTCCCCTCGACGGAGAGACCTGCCTCGGCCGCCTCTGAGGCCTCTTGGAACTGCACGTCTGCTTTCGGAACTAACTCCTCGACGACTCGCGGTTCTCCCGCCTGCGACCTCGCATCCTGATACACCGCGGGAACCGGTCCATACTCGAACTCTTCTTTCGAAACGCCCTCCGGTAGCTGTTCGTGGTCCGCCCCCTCCTCTTTTTGCTCTGTCGTGGTCGTCTCCGCCGTGGTCTCCGTCTCCTGTTCCCCTCCGTTTCCACCGCCCAAACACCCAGCGATGCCGACGACCGCTCCGCTTCCAGCCAGTTGCAGGAACCGTCGTCGTGTTTGCCCAACTCGTGCCATACCATAACATACTGGAGCAGGTCAGATTGGTAGGCGGTGAGTTACTAAATCTGAAGAAGGAGGACCGACTCTACCGGGACTTCTCGAGCCCCTCTTCCCACCGGAACGTACCGTTCCACTTCCACTTTTTCCGAGGTTCGCTCCGCTCACCTCGCAAAACCTGGAGGAAAAAAGAGAGTGAGGTTCCGTTAGAACCCGTCTTCCCACCGGAACGTGCCGTTGCGCTGGATGACCTCACCGTCGATTTCGATGCGCGAATCCTCGCTCATGTCCGTGATCATGTCCTTGTGGACGGCGGACTGGTTTCCTTCTTCACCCTCGGGAAGACACGCATCGTAGGCCCGGCCCACCGCGAGGTGGATGGTATCGCCCATCTTCTCGTCGAAGAGGATGCTGTTCGTAAAGCGGTCGATGCCGCGGTTCATGCCGATGCCGAGTTCGCCCAGGTAGCGCGCGCCCTCGTCGGTCTCCAAGATGCTCGCTAACTCGTCTTCGCCGGCGTCCGCGGAGAAATCGACGACTTCGCCGTCTTCGAACGTGAGATGGACGTTCTCGACGCGGGCACCTTCGAGCGTCATCGGCACGTCGAAGAACACCTCGCCCTCGACGCTCGTCTCGACGGGGGCGGTAAAGACCTCACCCGACGGGAGGTTGTGCGAGTCGTAGGCGACCGAGGCCGCCGAGTTGACGGCGGTCCGCCCCTCGATGGACATCGTGAGGTCGGTGTGCTCTTTGACGATTCGGACTTCCGACCCGGCGTCGAGCGCCTCTTTCATCTTCGCCATCTCGTCGGCGAGTTCCTCCCAGTCGCGGAGGATGGCGTCGTAGACGAAGTCGGTGTACTCTTCGTAGGACATGCCCGCCTGCTGGGCGAGGGCGCGCGTCGGGTGAACGGTCGAAACCCAGTCGGTTTCCATGCGCGCCTCGCGGAGTTCGACCATCGCGCGGCCGTAGGCTTGCTTCGTCTCCGAGGGGATGTCCGCGGTGGCGGTGGTGTTGCGTGGCGCGCCCAAGAAGAGCACCGAGTCTGCCGCCTCGTACAGTGCGAGTTCGTGCTCCGGGAGTTCGAAGTCGCCGTCGTGCGCGAGCAGGTACGCGCGTTGAACCTCTTCGGAGGCGTACGTCGTGACGACGTTCGCGCCGCGTTCGCCCAGCGCGTCTGCGACGGCGACCGCCAGGTCGTGTGCGCCCTCACCGACCGAGACGACCACGTCGTCACCGGACTCGATTCGCGCGCTCCACTCGACGAGCACCTCGGCGTGCTCGGAGATTCGTTCGTCCATACGCGCCCGTCGGGTGGGAGCGTAAAAACCTCCGCGACAAGGGGACGGCCCCGCGACCCGGACCGAAATCTTATCCTTCTACTCATGCCTCGTCGCCGACGTGACAACTATCGCGCTCGCCACCGGGGCCGAGTTCCCCACGCTCATCGACGACGACGACTCGTTCGTCGCCGCACTCGAAGCGCACGGCGTGACGGTCGAACCCGCGGTCTGGTCGGACGAATCGGTCGAATGGAACGAGTTCGATGCTATCGTGATTCGCTCGACGTGGGGCTACTACGAGCACGCCGAGGCGTTCGTCGCGTGGATAGACTCCCTGAAATCGGTGTCCACGCCGGTCTGGAACCACCCCGAGATGCTGCGGTGGAACACCCACAAGTTCTACCTCCGCGACCTCGCCGACCGCGGCGTCTCGACGCTCCCGACCGAGTACGTCGAACAGAACGAGGGAGTCTCACTCGAATCGGTCTTCGAGGAACGGGACTGGGACGAACTCATCGTCAAACCCGCCGTCAGCGCGGGTGCGTTCGAGACGAAGCGAATCACGCACGACGAGCACGAGAGCGAGCAGTCGTGGGTCGATTCGCTCAATCAGTCTCACGATCTGTTAATTCAGGAGTTCGCACGCGAAATCACGGGGGGCGAGTGGTCGATCATCTTCTTCGGCGACGACTACAGCCACAGCGTCGTCAAGCGCCCGAAAGAAGGCGATTTCCGCGTCCAAGACGACTACGGCGGGAGCGTCCACGTCGAAGAACCGAGCGAGTCGCTTCGGGAGCAGGCTCGTGAGGTGCTCGACGCGGTCGAAGCCGAGACGGCCGAACGACCGCTGTACGCCCGAATCGACGGCGTCGAGCGCGACAGCGACTTCTGTCTGCTCGAAGCGGAACTCATCGAACCGGAGTTGTTCTTCAGGGTCGATTCGGAGGCGGGCGAGCGGTTCGCGGGCGAGATTCTCGACGCGCTCTGAGCGACGGGGAAACCACAACCACTACCATCCCGGCAAGCGGAGTCGCTCGCATGCAACTAGGCGTCATCGGACTCGGACGGATGGGCCAAATCGTCGTCGAGCGCGTGCTTGAGGCGGGCCACGAAGTCGTCGCGTTCGACCTCTCCCCAGAAGCAGTGGCGACGGCGGCCGACGTGGGTGCCGAACCCGCAGACAGCGTCGAAGACCTCGCCGACACGCTCGGCGACGACAAGCGAATCTGGTTGATGGTCCCCGCGGGCGACGCGGTGGACGCGACCCTAAATGACCTCGACCCCCACCTCGACGAGGACGACGTGGTCGTCGATGGCGGTAACTCGCACTTCGAAGCCTCGGTCCGCCGCGCCGAAGCCTGCTCTGCGGCGTATCTCGACTGCGGCACCTCCGGCGGTCCCGCCGGTGCCGAACTCGGCTTCTCGCTCATGGTCGGCGGTCCCGAGTGGGCCTACGACGAGATGACGCCCGTCTTCGACGCCGTCGCCACCGGCCCGGCGGGCCACGACCGCATGGGTCCCGCCGGCTCCGGCCACTACGTGAAGATGGTCCACAACGGCGTCGAGTACGTCCTCATGCAGGCCTACGGCGAAGGCTTCGAACTCCTCGCCGAGGGTCGCTACGACCTGGATTTAGAGGCGGTCGCGCGCACGTGGAACAACGGCGCGGTGATTCGTTCGTGGCTCCTCGAACTCTGCGAAGAAGCGTTCCGCGAGGAAGGCTCCGACCTCGGCGACGTGGACGACCACATCGCCGGCGGTTCGACGGGTACGTGGACCGTCCAAGAGGCACTCGAACAGGAAGTGCCGGTGCCGCTCATCTACCAGTCGCTCGCCGAACGCTTCGGGTCGCGCGCCGAAGAGCGCTTCTCTCGTCGCCTCGCCAATCGCCTCCGTTACGGCTTCGGTCGTCACGAAGTCGCCCGGAAAGACGACTAACGCGGTCGGAGCGCCGTCAGACTGGCGAATTCTCTGAGTATTTTCCACATCGAACTCGCGGCGAGCGCCGCCGACACAATCACAATTTCCTTAACCCCTCACTCCAAATCTGCGACTATGTCGTACATCAGCTTGGTGGGTGTCGGGGCTGGCGCGGCCCTGGCGCTTCTCGCCGTCGCCCTGCACCTCTCGAAAGGGACCGGCTGGGAGCCGACCGCCGACATCTCGCAGGAGGTTCTCGAGCGACGCGCGGCGACCGTTCCGGCGACCGACTTCCCCGAACCGATGAACCGCTCTATCGGCGGCGGAGCCGTCGCTGGCGCAGTCGCGGGCGGCGCAGAGGGTGCCGAACTCGAAGAAGGCGAAGCCGAGGAAGAAGAGCCGAGCCCGGCGGACATGCCCGAAGACGAAATCGAGTACTTCGAAGTCGAGTTCGCCAAACAGGGGACGACCATCGAGCTTGCGAGCAACGAGACCATCCTCGACCAGGGTGAAGACGAAGGGATGGACCTCCCGTACGCCTGCCGTCAGGGCCAGTGTGTCTCTTGTTCCGCGAAGATTACCGACGGACCAGCAGAAGAGTACGTCACGCACTTCAAGCAAGAGACCCTCTCCGACGACGAGATGGAGAAAGGGTACACACTCACCTGTGTGGCCTACCCGAAAGCCGACTTCACCATCGAGACCGGCGAAGCACCGTAACGGAACGACCCACCACTCGTTTTTCTCTCCCACTGGCTGAGTCGCCACGCGCAGTCTTCGTTTCGAATCTTCGAATCTAACCCCGAGATTCGAGTGTCGCTCTCCAGTCGCCGACTGCGCCCGCCCAAAATCTCCTGCTCACACTTGCTTCGAATCCCCCGACTGCGGCCGGACCTTCCACGAATATCGACGCTTTCAAACGGTCGCCGCGTGTTTCACATCGTCAGTGTCTGTCCCCGAAGGAGGTTCGCTGACCGAAGGCGACCTCAAACGTCCAATGTTCGCACTGGCGTGGCCGATTATCGTCACCGAACTCCTCCAGGTGGCGTACAACCTCGCCGACACCGTCTGGCTCGGCCGCCTCTCGACCGACGCCGTCGCCGCCATCAGCCTCGCGTTTCCGCTCATCTTCCTGCTCATCTCCGTCGGTGGCGGCTTCACCGTCGCCGGGAGCACGCTCGTCGCCCAGTACACCGGCGCGAAAAGCGAAGGCTCCGCGGGGACCGTCGCCGGCCAAACCCTCACGTTCATCACCCTGATTGCGATTACCGTCGGCATTATCGGCTTTTTCGCCACCGACGCGATGCTCGCAATCCTTCCGAGTTCGCCCGCCACCGCCGGCCAAGTCATCCCCCTCGCCGGTGATTACATGCGCATCTTCTTCCTCGGGATGCCCTTTCTCTTCGGCTTCTTCGTCTTCTCGTCGCTGATGCGTGGCTACGGCAACACCCGCGCGCCGATGATTGTGATGTTCATCAGCGTCCTCATCAACGTCATCATCGACCCGGTGTTCATCTTCGGCTTCGAGGCGAACCCGCTCTTCGAGATGCTCGGTCTCACCGGTCTCGAAGCGAGCCTATTCGCCTCGACTGGATTCGAGGGCTTCGGCGTCGCTGGCGCGGCATACGCGACGGTTCTCTCACGAGCAGTCGCCACGTTCATCGGCATCTACATCATCTTCGGCACCTCCGCCGGTCCCGACGTGACGCTCGCGGACTTCCGCCCACAGTTCGAGTTCATCAAGAAAATCATCGACATCGGCGTCCCGAGCGCCATCGAGCAGTCCGCGACGGCACTCGGGTTTATCACCCTCACCGCGATGGTCGTCACGTTCGCCCCCGAAGTCGTCGCCGCGTTCGGTCTCGGCAATCGGCTCACCTCGCTCGTGTTCCTCCCCGCACTCGGTCTCGGCCGAGCGACCAACACCATCGTCGGCCAGAATCTCGGCGCACAGAAACCCGAACGCGCTGAGAGCGCCGTCTGGCTCGCCGCCAAAGTCGGCGCGAGCGTCATGGTCGTCACCGGCGTCATCGCCTACATCTTCGCCGAACCAGTCGTCGGCTTCTTCATCTCGACGGGGACGGCCTCCGCCACCGAGACTATCGACCTCGGTGTGCAGTACATCCGTATCCGCGCCTTCGAGTTCGGCTTCATCGGCGTCTTGCAGGTCGTCCTCGGTGCCTACCGCGGAGCCGGAAACACGAAAACTGCACTCGGGTTCTCGCTGTTCGCACTCTGGCTCGGCCGTATCCCCATCGTCTACGTGCTCTCGTTCCAGTTCGGCTTCGCCGAAACCGGCATTTGGCTCGGGATGGCTATCGGGCAGATTCTCGGTGCGATTGCGGCCACGCTGTGGTTCACCCGCGGCACGTGGAAACAGAGCGTCATCGAGAGCGAACCGGCACCCGCCTAATCGACCGGCGACGGTACGCTTTTACGTCGGTATCGTGTATCAGTTTTCGCTGAGGGCCCATAGCTCAGTGGACAGAGTGCTTGGTTCCGGACCAAGATGTCGCGGGTTCAAATCCCGTTGGGTCCGCTATTCTATCACGAACGAAGTGAGTGTAGAATAGCAACAGCCAACGGATTTGAATCAGGGAGCGAACGAAGTGAGTGACTGAGGTTCAAATCCCGTTGGGTCCGTTCGCTTCGCTCACTCCCCCAACGTACTCACACTCGCTACTGCTCGCGTGAGTCCCGTTGGGTCCGTACATTTCTGGAACGCTTTAGAACCAAAGAGCGAGTGCTGTAGCTATCGAATCATACATTTTCTCCAGACAGAGTCCGTCACGTAGCATGACGAATTCACTGACGATATTAAGCACACACAGTACAGCAGTACACTCATTACATCAGCACGTCTATTTCACCGTATGCCCGTGAGTATCGACGACTTCGAGTCCGGCGACCTCCCACGAGGACCAAGCGTCCCCGAGCAGGTGGTCACGTATCTCTACACCCACAGTGACCAAGCGTTCACGCGCTCCGAGATTGCGACAGCAATCAGTGAAGACCCGAACACAGTCGGCACTGCACTCTCTCGTCTCAAGGGCCGAAGCCTCGTTCGACACAAGGGCGAGTTCTGGGCGATTACAGACGACGAAGAACGTGTCGCCGCCGCATACGACCTCCACACGACGAGCGGACGACTCGACAACGAGGATGGCGGCATCGACCCCGATGAGTGGGACTCAGTAGCACCAGAGACCCCGCATCCGAGCGAACGAGACGAGGACGAACAATAGATGCAGCCAGACCGCGGTGATATCGTTCGAAGTTCTGACCCGTTCAAATTCGGAGACGACCGGCAGCGGCCGTGGCTTATCGTCAACAACGACACCCATCCGTTCGGCGACCAGCAGTACATCGCTGTCGCCATCTCGACGAAAGAATACGGTGACTCACTATCACTCACAGATGACCTGTGGGAGGTCGGCAGCGTCCCGCGAGAGTCGTTTGTCTCGCCGTGGGCAGTTCACTCTCCTCGAAAAGAAGACTTCGTGGCGTGGCAGGGTCGAGTCGAAGACGCGTTTGTAGACAGGGTTGTCGAGCAAGTCGAAGGTTATCTTAGATAGTTTTAGACTGTGTCCCTAATCGCCAGACAACACCCCGATTAAAACAATTCTGTCACAGCCTATGACGCATTCCCGTTGGGTCCGTCATTTTCTAAAACCGCATATTCAACGCATAGAGGCCCCAGAAAGCCCCTCAACAATTCAACGAACGAACTGCCGTAGAGTTCGTTCGTCTCCATCTCCACCTACTCCATCATAAGTTCCGGCAGTCGCTCCTGAAACAACCTATCGAGAACCGTCCACAGAATCTCCGTCGGAATCTGCTTCTCAAACTGAGCCGCCTCGTGATTGGTCTCTTTTTCGTCGGGCAAATAATACTGGAAGTGAACCTCCCCGAGTTCAGGATGGTCGTCGTCACGATGCCATCCGCAATTGAACCCTGTACTCGGGTCTACGTAATGAATCCGAAATTGCGACTCATCTCCGACGAACCGCCACTCGACGTCAAGCGTCGGCGGTTCTGGCCCAGTCGTCGGCACGACTCGATTTGGGTCAATCTGCGCTTGGATGAACTTCTTGACGATGCTGTCCGGTTCGTAGGACACCGAGGTGACCGCAGGATGTCGCTGCAGGACATCTTTCAATCCTTCGTAGACCGAGCTGTCGATAGTTCCTGATAGCCCCATTTGGTCACGCGGAGATAGAGTCTCGTTTGGTCGCCCAATCGTACTCGTTGAGCGCCGCTCGAACGACCGGGATGCGGTCAGCGAGGTGTTCCCACTCGCTGGCGACCTCTCGCCGCGTCTCGACTTCGTCAGCGTCGTCGAGGTCGGCGATACTCGCTCGAAGTTCACCCGGCGTCTCGACGTCGTACGACTGCTTCCAGTCCGTAATCTTGCTCCGCATCGAGTCGAGGGCGCTCGTCAACTCTTCACGGCTGTGTTCCCGCTGGAGTGCCGCGACCTCGCGATAAGTCGCCATGAGTTGGTCAACGCAGTAGAGCGTCTGGTCGCCTTGTTCGATTTTCCGAAGGACGTTGTCCTCGACGAGTTGGTCGAGGTACTTCTGTGCCGTCTTGACGGAGACTTCTGTCTCGTTTGCGACCCACGACGCGGTTCGAGGCGTTCGAAGCGTCCGGGCGGCAGCACGGATTCGCTCACCTCGGGTCATCGAAGCGTGGAGGTCGTTCCGGGTTTCGTCGGGCATACTCAATTCTACGAGGTAGTGGAACATATATCCACTAGATTGGAAATATGAGTCTGACAAAGGACAGCGTTCGTCTGGCGAACGAAATGAATCCAAAATTGCGACCTATTGACCACGTTGAAAATGCGCCGTATAGCCCCTCAGCCACCCGAAATATAGACCCCGTTCGCCCACTGAACGAAAGCCCGTTGGGTCCGTACACTTCTGGAACGCTTTAGAACCAAAGAGCGAGCGCTCTAACTATCGAATTAACATATTTTCCCGCCAACCGATCTCGTCACGCACCGTGACGGACTCGTACTCCGGAGGACGAGCACCACCAGCATAAATCTAAAATACATAGATTTCGTACTTCACGTATGCCCACCCTCTCTGACCGTGGAGACGCCCCACCACTCGACGACGACGCACCACAGTCATTCGACGATTTCGATGGGCTGCTGGCCGCCACGACGTTGCTACAGAACCCGCGCCTCGCCCGTGAGTACGTCTATCTCTGCTACTATGGGCCAGCAACCATCCAAGACCTCATCGACGAACTGGACCTCGCTCGGGCGACAGCCTACGACGATGTCGAACGACTCGAACAACTCGGCGTCGTCGACCGCGACGAGAGCACGCGCCCACACCAACTCACTGCGGAGCCGTTCGCGTTCGTCGACGGCCGCGAAGTCGCAATCACTCCGACACTACTCCACGCAGTCGCTCTCACAGAGTTCGACGACGACGCCGAATACTTCCACAATCGGTACGGCGTCGGACGACTCGTAAGAGCGGTCCGAGCAGCAGCAGAGTACTACGCTGGAAAGCTCACCCAGCGGATGGCGGCCAAAGAGATGGACGTCCAGCCAGTCGAAGGGATGGCCATCATCTATGCCGTTCAGCCCGTTCTCGAGGCCGGTCGGAAGCACGACCCGTACTTCGGGCAGCTACTCTCTTCTGACCCTGACGAACTGGAGTTCGATGGGGAATAGCGACCTCCACTCGGATGATTTCGTGCTCGCAGACACGAATCTGTTCGTCGCCGTCGGTGGCCCGGAGAATCCGAAGTTCCAGAAACTTCGGAAGTTCACTGCCCGGCATCAGATTACCTTGCAAGTTCCCCAGCGTGTCGTCGAGGAACTGAGCACGATGCACGTCGCTGACCGGGTAGAAACAGCCATCGAAGAAGGGTGGGCTACCAAAATTAATCCACCATCTCCGACCAATTCCGATGCAGTCGCAGCGATGGACTACGTTCGCAGAGAGATTGCCAGAAAGTCCGGCAAAGACGAACACCAAGTCGAGAAAGCCGACACCGTATTCGCCGGCTTAGCAATCGAGTTTCTTCGAAATGGCCATCCACGAGTTGTCGTTCTCACCGACGACAAGATTGCAGCGGCAGCGATAGAAGGTGCGGTCGAACAGCAGGGGTACGACGAATCGATTCTCGTGCTTCGCCGAAG
Source organism: Haloferax namakaokahaiae (assembly GCF_042663225.1). NCBI lineage: Archaea > Methanobacteriati > Methanobacteriota > Halobacteria > Halobacteriales > Haloferacaceae > Haloferax > Haloferax namakaokahaiae. The sequence goes on from NZ_JBHTAA010000001.1 coordinate 1,025,591, forward strand.
CGACATCATGGACGATGGTGGCGACGTCCGAGTGATCTGAGGACTGTTTGAACAAAATCGCCAGACTGCGAACCGATTAACACAGTTCTGTCACACCCCGTGGCGCATTCCCGTTGGGTCCGTTCGCTTTGCTCACTCCCCCAACTACTTCCCACTCATTAGCGTTCGTGGGAATCCCGTCGAGTCCGTGTTTGTGACGAACACCCCGGCGAGCACCGCGTAGCGTCTACTTCAACCAGACGGGTGGCCACATCTTCAATCAACGAACAGCAACCCCGCGAATTCACGTGAGGAAAGCGGAAACGTAAAGAGATAGTTTGATCGCCGTGCGACAGTCAGCGAACGCTTACGACCGACGTTATTCGAGGTCGAAGCGGTCGAGCGTCATCACTTTGTGCCACGTCTCGACGAAGTCCTCGACGAACTTCTCTTCTCCGTCGTCGGTTCCGTAGACTTCGGTGAGGGCGCGAAGTCGGGAGTGCGAACCGAAGATGAGGTCCACACGGGTGGCCTTCTGCGTGACTTCGCCCGTCTCGCGGTCGATGCCTTCGAACAGGTTGTCCGACTCGGCGGACTGCTCCCACTCGGTGTCCATGCTGAGCAGGTTCACGAAGAAGTCGTTGGTCAGCGTCTCAGGCTGGTCGGTGAAGACGCCGAGGTCGGACTGCTGGTAGTTAGCGTCGAGCGCGCGCATGCCCCCGACGAGCACCGTCATCTCGGCTGCCGTCAGGTCAAGCAGGTGCGCCTTGTCCACCAGCATCTCCTCGGGCGAGAGGTCGGTGTCGAGGTCGTCGGCGACGTAGTTCCGGAAGCCGTCCGCGTCCGGCTTGAGCGCCTCGAACGACTCGACGTCGGTCTGTTCCTCGGTGGCATCGACGCGGCCGGGTTCGAACGGCACCGTCACGTCGTAGCCGGCGTCTGCGGCGGCCTGTTCGACGCCGACGGCTCCACCGAGTACGATGAGGTCGGCGAGCGAGACTTCGGTCCCGTCGTCCCGCGAGTCGTTGAACTCCTGCTGGATGCCTTCGAGCGTCTCCAGCACCGTCGCAAGCTGTTCCGGCTCGTTGACTTCCCAGCTGTTCTGGGGTTCGAGGCGGATGCGTGCGCCGTTGGCGCCACCGCGCTTGTCGCTGTCGCGGTACGTCGATGCGGAGGCCCACGCCGTGGAGACGAGTTCGGAGACCGAGAGGTCCGACGCCAGAATCTCGTCTTTGAGTTCGGCGACGTCGTCCTCGTCGATGAGGTCGTAGTCGCGCTCGGGGAGCGGGTCTTGCCACAGCATCTCTTCGTCCGGAACCTCGGGACCGAGGAACCGAGACGGCGGACCCATGTCGCGGTGGGTCAGCTTGTACCAGGCCTTCATGAAGGCTTCTTCGAGTTCCTCGGGGTTCTCGTGGAAGCGCTCGGCGATTTCGCGGTAGTCCGGGTCGCGGATGAGCGCGATGTCCGTCGTGAGCATCATCGGCGTCTGCTCTTTCGACGCGTCGTGTGCGTCGGGTGCCTTGTCGATGGCGTCTTCGTCCGCGCCCTTGGGCTTCCACTGCCACGCACCGCCGGGACCCTTGTGGGGTTCCCACTCGTACTCGAACAGGTTGTCGAGGTAGCCCATGTCCCACTGAATCGGCGAAGAGGTCCAGGGACCTTCGATACCGCTGGTGATGGTGTCGGGACCCATGCCGGAGCCGTGTTCGTTCTCCCAGCCGAGACCTTGCTGCTCGATTGGTGCTGCTTCCGGCTCTGGGCCGAGGTTCTCGCCGCCGTCAGCACCGTGAACTTTGCCGAACGTGTGACCGCCGGCGATGAGCGCGAGCGTCTCCTCGTCGTTCATGGCCATGCGGTCGAACGTCTGGCGGATGTTCTTCGCGGATGCGAGCGGGTCAGGCTGGCCGTCCGGTCCTTCCGGGTTCACGTAGATGAGACCCATGACGGAGGCACCGAGCGGGTTTTCGAGGTCCCCGTCTTCGTCGAAGCGGTCGGAGGCTTCCATCTCGTTCTCGGGACCCCACCAGACCGACTCGTCGGGTTCGAAGGCGTCCTCACGGCCGCCGGCGAAGCCGAACGTATCGAAGCCCATGGATTCGAGGGCGACGTTCCCGGTGAGAATCATCAGGTCGGCCCACGAGAGCTTCTTGCCGTACTTCTGCTTGACGGGCCAGAGCAGTCGGCGTGCCTTGTCGAGGTTCGCGTTGTCCGGCCAACTGTTGAGCGGGGCGAACCGCTGCTGGCCACCGGCCGCACCACCGCGTCCGTCACTGGTGCGGTAGGTGCCGGCGCTGTGCCACGCCATCCGGATGAATAGCGGCCCGTAGTGACCGTAGTCGGCCGGCCACCAGTCCTGCGAATCGGTCATGACCTCCTCGATATCCGCTTTCACGGCGTCGAGGTCGAGTGATTCGAACTCCTCAGCGTAGTCGAACTCCTCGCCCATCGGATCGACGCTACGCGCGTTTTGGTCGAGGATGTTCAGGTCTAACTGATTCGGCCACCAGTCTTGGTTCTGGCGTTGCATGGTCGGCACATTGTATCTTCCGCATGTAAAGATTGTCTAATTCGCCAACGAAGTTTTACTTCGGGAAGGAACTCTTGGTGACAGCCCAAGCAATCTATCGATTTGGGGAATAATTATCAGCGAAGCTGTCTCTCGTGGGTTCCCACACGGGTCCGAAATACGAACGTGGTGGGGAGTTCGGCCGCGAAGTCTACCCACATCTATCGCGGCAGGCACGAAAAAGTCACTTACTGACTCACGAAAGCAGTGATTACCTCTGCGTTCGAACGGAGTACCAAGTCTGTGCTGTATCACGACAAGGAAACCGAGAGACAGAGAGTCGTCACCGACTTCGACGAGGAGGAAGGCAGTTGGTAAGCGCCGTTCTCCTCGCCACCGCGACGTTTCTCGTCAGTATCGTCGTACTGTGGGTCGGTTCCGAACTGTTCGTCACGAACGCGGCGAAAGTAGCCCGACGAGTGGGGCTGTCGGACCTCACCGTGGGACTCACAGTCGTCGCCCTCGGAACCTCGGCACCCGAAGTGGCGGTGAGTATCGACGCCGCACTCGTCGGTGCCGGCGACATCGCCATCGCCAACGTCGTCGGGTCGAACCTGTTCAACGTCGGACTCATCCTCGGCGGTATCGCCGTCGTCGCGGGCGTGCGAAGTTCGCCGCTGTTGATATGGCGAGACGGCGTCGTGATGGTCGGGTCCTCGCTCGTAGTGTTACTCTTCGTCTGGGACCTTCGAGTGACGCGCGTGGAGGGCGCGATTTTACTGGGTCTCTTCGTCGCGTATCTCCTCGTGCTGTTCGTTGCGTCACGGGGCGAACAGTCACACTCACCCTCGAACACGGAGATGACCTGGTGGACGCCAGTCTTGCTCGTCGTCGGATTCGTGGCAATCGTCGGTGCCGCACAGTTCTTGGTCGAATCGGCGGTTTCGATCGCCAGAACCGTCGGTCTCTCCGAGTGGGTCATCGGAGAGACGATCGTCGCCGTCGGAACGTCTACACCGGAAATCGTCGCGTCTGCGGCCGCTGCCCGAAAGGGAATGGGAGACGTTGCCGCCGGAAATCTCATCGGGAGCAACATCTTCAACGCGCTGTTCATTCTCGGGATAACGACGACTATCGCCCCGGTTTCGGTGGCCGAAACGGCGACGGGGACGACGCTCTGGTTGGTCGCCATCTCCGCGCTCGCCGCAGTGCTCCTCGGGACGGAACGAGTTCTCGGCCGTCTCGAAGGGCTGACGCTCGTGATGATTAATCTGAGTCGCTGGGTGCTCGACGTACTCTAGGCGTTCGAACGGCGGTTCAAACCCGCTCCGTCTCGAACGAATCGACCGTCTTGCGGTCTGCCTCCGCTCGGTACCGTTCGTACAACTCGAAGGCCCACTCGCGGGCCGCGGGTGAATCGGTATCGACGAACACCGAGAGCAATCCGGTGTCGTCGTAGCCGCCGATACCGACTCTGTCGTCGAAGATTGCGAGTCCGAACGGCAGTTCGTCGTGCGTCGAGAGGACGAGTTTCCCGCTCTCGACGGCTTCCGTGACGGCCTCGGGGTACGCCTCGAATATCTCTCGAACGACCGCCGAGAGGTAGACGATATCCGTCTCCATCCCGCCGAGAATCTCGTCGCGGATGTCTTCGACGTAGATGGGCGCAATCGTCGTCGTATCGAACCCGCGGAGCGTCTCCGAGTCTCGGAGGAGTTCCATGAATCGTGCGACCGGTCCGTAGGGATTCGTCGGCTTGGACTCGGTTATCGTCGCGTTATGAAACAGACCGATATCGAAGTCCGTCGAGTGGTCGGAAAGCGTTTCGAGAAACGGCCGGAGACGGCGTGCCATCGTCACCCGTCGCCGGTAGCCCGAGACTTCTTCGGCGACGGTGTGACCGAGCGTCGAGAGTTTCAGTTCACCGCCCTCCTCGACGAGTAACTCGTGGCCTTCGAGTCCACGGACGATGCGATGAATCGTCGTTCGAGAGACGTCGAGCGACGACATGAGTTCGCTCCGCTCCATCGGTCCGTCGGTGAGCGCCGCCAGCGCATCGGCCCGCTTGAGTGCCTCGATCGAGAGTCGGTTCCCTTCTTCCGTTCCGCCGCCCATAAAAAAGACATTCGGGCAGGGTGTGATAACTGTTCGTACGGCGTTCCCAGCCCGGTTCGTGTGGGAAATCGCCGGAAGAGCGTCGGACACCCCGGCGCGTTACGGACCCCGGACACCTGTTCACATCCCGGAAATTGTCCGGGAGATGCATATAGAACGACTGATTGAGTGGGTCAGACCATCATGCAGTCTTTCGGGAATTTCTGTCGAAGTATTACAACACGCGCCGTGGTCGCGGTCACGCTCTCGATACTCCTCGTTCTCTCTGTTGTCGTCGGTCCGGTCGGAGCGAGTCTCGAATCGGCGACATCGGCGGCCGAACTCGATTCGGAAGCGGGCGGTGAGTTCACGGCGACCGACGGGACGATACCGTGGCCCTCACTCGACGGTGGCGACTGGCCGACGGCGGGCCGTGACCCCGGACGAACCGGTTACAACCCGAACGCGTCCGGACCGAAATCCGCGCCGAACGCCCGGTGGAGATTCGAGTTCACCGACGACGTCTCGACTGTCCCCGCCGTCGCCGCGGACGGACTCGTGTTCGTCGCGGGCGACGACACGCTCCGAGCGGTCGATAACGACACCGGCGACGTGGTCTGGAACGAGTCCGGCGTCGAGTTCGACGTCCTCTCGGTGGCGAACGGCACCGTCGTCGCCGGCGACAGCAGTTCCGACGGCGGCGTCTACGTCTACGACGCGTCGAACGGGAACGAAGTGTGGAACGAAACCGACTACGTTCCCGAGGCGACGGTCGTCCTCGACGGGACGCTCTACGTCTCTCGGGAGACCTACACCGGCCAGCAACTCGTCGCGTTCGACCTCCAGAGCGGGACGCATCAGTGGTCGAGCGAGTACGACGGCGACTCCCTCGCGGGCGGTCTCTCGGCGAGTGGGGACACGGTATATCTCACGGGGGAGCTATCGACGCGTGATTACGCCCTCCAAGCTTTGAACGCCAGCGACGGGAGCGAACGATGGCGGTTCGAGATGGAAGGCGTCGTCACGATGACGCCCACGGCCGCCAACGGGTCGGTGTTCGTCGGCGCGGGCGATACGACGTACGACCCGACGTTCTACCGACTGAACAGCACCGACGGCCACGTCGAGTGGGCCTACGACAGCAACGCGCGACCACAGGGTGCCGCGGTCGCCAACGGGTCGGTCTACCTCGTCGGGGGCAACACCATCCGGTCGCTCGACGAGACGACCGGCGAGCGCGAGTGGCGCTACCGCCTCCCCGGCAATCTCGACTACGGACTCGTCTACGCCGACATCGACGCGCTCGCACCGACCGTCGCCGACGGCGTCGTCTACGTGGCCAACGACCGCGGCAATCTGGTCGCGCTCGACGCCGACACCGGGAGCGAGCGCTGGGAGTACGAACTCCACGGCCAGACCACGCAACCGGCGCTCGCCGACGACCGAATCTACGTCCTCGCGTACGACACGCGCACGTACAATTACGACGTCAGTCGCGTGTACGCACTCGAAGAATCTCCGTTCCAGTTCACTGGATTCGCCCCCTCGACGACGAGCCTCGACCCCGGCGAGCAGTTCACGGTGGACGTGAGCGTCGAGAACGTCGGCGAGGAGACGCGCGACTACAACCTCTCGCTGATGGCCGACTCGCCGACGCCCGCCGACTGGTGGGCCGTGGACGAGGCCAACGGCACGCTCGCACCGGGACAGAACACGACGGTCACCTTCACTGCGCAGTTCAACAGTACTGGGCCGTGGAACGTCTCGGTGAAACGGCCGCTGGAGTGGGACGCCGCCACCGACCCGGTGACGGTGACGGTTTCGCACCCGACGCCGTCCGACGACTGGTCCCACCGTGACTTCGACGCTGGCCGAACGTCGAGTAATACGAACACGACGGGGCCAACGGAACACGTCCAAGAGGTGTGGAACCTCACGCACTTCGACGAATACGTCGAGCCGGTCATCGCCAACGGCAGCGTCTACGTCGCCCAGGAGAACGGCACGAACGTCGAACACGTCCGCGCCTACGACGAGGCGACCGGCGCGTTCGAGTGGGAGTTCAACGTCTCCGAACGAGACCGGCGAATCGCCGGGTCATCCACGGTTTCGAACGGCACCGTCTACCTCTACACGACGCCGACGAACGAGTTCACGTCCGGTCCGACGGTGTACGATGCCTCGGTGTTCGCGCTCGATGCGACCGATGGTTCGGTCCAGTGGGTCCGCAACACCACGATGAACTACTCCTCGTCCAAGGACCAAGCCCCGGTCGTTGACGAGGGCGTCGTGTACGTCGCGGGTGCTCGGTTAGACGAGACCGGCGACGAGAACGCGACGGTGCTCGCCATCGATGCCGACACGGGAACGCCGCAGTGGTCCTACGACGTGACCGAGGACGGGAGTACGGAGGTGTTCAACTGGGTCGCAGTCGAGAACGGAACCGTCGTCGCATCGCTGAGCGACGAAGTGGACAACACCGGACAGGTCGAAGACGAACTCGTCGGAATCGACTCCTCGGGGAGCCAAACGTGGATTCGAACGGACTTCGAGTTCGAGATGAACTATCCGCCTGTCGTCCGCGACGGACTCGTCTACGTCGTCGCCGAGAACCAGTCCGACGGCGACTCCATCGAGGAAGTGCGCGTGCTGAACCTCTCGGACGGCGGCGACCACCTGACGTTCAGACCGACGGACGTCGCACCGTCCGACGGCGGGTGGGACCTGACGAAACCGGTCGTCACCGACGACGCGCTGTACGTCCACCAGATGACCGACGGCAGTCTGGACTCCAACACGAACGAACTCTACCGGGTGAACGCCACTGGAGACATCGTCTGGAACCGAACCGTTCCGGACTTGGCGTCGGTGCTGGCGGTCGATGGGGTGCTCTACGCCGCCAACCTCGACGGCAAGAGCACGTACGTCTACGACGCTGAGACCGGCGCGTACTACGGAGATACCGACATCACGGAGCGCGGTCACGGTGCGGCACAGGTCGTGGCGAACGGGACGATGATTACCTACGCCGACTCGACGACGCCCAACGACTTCCGCGTCATCCGCGAGGGTGGCATCGTCAAGTACACCGACCTCTCGGTCGATTCGAACACCCACCTCGTCGATGACAACGTCACCGTCACCGCGACGGTGACCAACGTTGGCGCGTACGCGAGAGCGTACGACGTGAACCTCCTCGTCGCCCCCGACGACGGCAACTCACAGCACTACTTCTGGAACTACTCCAGTAGGGACGGAGAACTCGACCCCGGCGAGAGCAAAACGCTCACGTGGACCGTCGAGGTTCGGGAACGCGGCGACGTGACGTTCGTCCTCCGACGCGGCGACGACGGCGATTCGTTGAACCGTCACATGTACATCGACACCGGCGGCGTCACGGTCAACGTCGGTGACGCCGAGGACGGCACCCTCGTCTCGCTCGGCGAGCGCCGAACCGTCTCGGCGACCGCCGGGTCGTGGCCGAAAGAGAGCTTCGACGCGGGGAACACCGGCGCATCGCCCGAGACCGACGCCCCCACAGAGGTCGGGTCGAACGCCGTCAACTGGTCGGTGAACCACTCCTACGAGTGGACCAGCGGACCGACCGTCGCCAACGAGACGGTGTTCGTCGGCGGGAGCGACGACAGCGTCCCCGAGTCGATTTTCGCCTACGATGCCGCTGACGGAACGCTCCGATGGCGCTACTCGACCGTCGAGTCGAACGACATCGAAGTCCCGCCGACCTACGCCAGCGGCTACCTCTACACGGCCGACGACGACGGTAGGGTCTACCAGTTGAACGCGACGACGGGCGAACGCCTCTGGACGTACACCGGTATCGACGACGTTGGCGGCATCACCGTCGTGAACGACACGGTCTACGTCGCCGGCTCTGGCTACGCCGACTCGGAGTACTTCGGGACGGTTCACGCATTGAACGCCACAACCCGCGAGGTCCGATGGACGTTCACGAACGCGAGCGAGTCCAGCGGCATGGAGATGAAACCCGCCGTCGAGAACGGGACGGTGTACGTCACGAACGACGAGGACGCCACCTACGCGCTCGACGCCGATACCGGCGACGAACTGTGGAGCCAACCCATCGCGGGGTTGAGGCTCCACTCGCCGGTCGTGAAAGACGACGTGGTCTACGTGGACGACGGAACGAACGTCTATGCGCTCGATGCGACCGACGGCGGCAGCACCATCTGGAGCACCGCCGTGAGTGTAAGCGGGTACACTGGGTCGTCGCCCGTCCTCGCAAACGACACGCTGTACTTCGTCGGCGACGGGTCGGTCCACGCGCTGAACACCAGTTCCGGTGACGCCCGTTGGCAGACGAGTATCTGTACGGCTATCGACTACTCGCCCGCGTACGCTGGCGGTGTCGTCTACGTCCCGGCCGACGACAGCAGCATCTACGCCTACGACGCCGACTCCGGTGAGTTGGTCTGGCGCTACAGTGCGGACGACTACGAGTCGTTCACGCCGGCACTCGCCGGTGGCGTCCTCTACACGACCGGTTTGGAGAACGCCGATTACACGCATTCGCTGACGGCACTCGACGGCGGCACGAAGAACGAGTCGCCCTCGCACGTGGACTTCAGTGCCCTGACGCTCTCCGATTCGACCGTCGCCACCGACGAGACGTTCGCGCTCTCGGCGACCGCCGATAACGAGGCCGACGCGACCTGCGGATACACGGCCGACTTCGCAGTCGATGGAACGGTCATCGACAACGCCACCGGGACGCTCGGCTACAACGACGACGAGCAGGTAACGTTCACGCACTCCTTCTCGACCGAGGGAACCTACAACGTCACCATCGAGGACTTGCCGCCGCTCGAAGTGACGGTGACCGGTGCGTCGCCCGAAATCAGCGTCGCGCCGACGAGCTACAATCACGGCGTCGTCAACAAGAGCCAGAACAACTACGGCACCGTCTTCATCTCGAACGACGGGCAAGCGCCGCTCAACTGGACCGGGACGGGGTTCTCCGGCCAGAACGCCTCGGAGTTCAAACTCTCGACGGCACCCAACTCCACCATCCAACCCGGTGATACGGAGACAGTCAGTTTCTACGTCGATGTGTACGTGGTCGATGAGGGGCCGAAGAGCACGACGCTCGAAATCTACAGCAACGACACGTCGAACCCGACGGTCAGCGTGCCGCTGTCTGCGACCGTGGACGAACCCGACGGGAACGCCTCGGTCGCACCGACGAGCCACGACTTCGGCACGGTCGATATCGGTGAGACGACCACGCACAACGTGACGGTGACGAACGACGGGGAGGCGGCGCTCACCTTCGACGGCGCGACCGTCTCCGGGAGTTCGGCGTTCGACGTGACCGCCGGCAACGAGACGACGGCGCTCGCCGTCGGGGAGTCACACGACTTTACCGTCTCGTTCAGCCCGACGGTCGAAGACTCAGTCAGCGCGACGCTCGAAGTGCTGAGCGACGACCCGGACGACCACCCCGTCAACGTCTCTGTCTCGGGAGCGGGCGCACACCCACCCGCACCGGACATCAGCGTCGAACCGAGGTACCTCGACTTCGGAAACGTCTCCCACGGGTCGTCCGGAACGGCCATCGTCACCATCAGTAACGACGGCGACGTTGACCTCTCGATTACCGGAGAGACGTTCGAAGTGTTCTCGCCGACGTTCACCATCACCGACGGCGGTGGCCCGACGGTGGTCGCCCCCGGCGAGCACCACAACGTGACGCTTCGGTTCACGCCGCCATCGACGGGTGACCACACGACGACGATGTATCTCACGAGTAACGACTCGGACGAACCGACGGTGTCGGTCGAACTGGATGGAACCGGCGTCGTCCCACCGTCGAACCGGGGGCCAGTTCCAGCGGCGGACCACTACGCAGTCGCCTCCGGTGAGAATCTCACGGTCGATTCGCCGGGACTGCTCGCCAACGACATCGACCCCAACGGTGACTCGTTCTCGCTCACCCACTACGGAGAGCCGCAGAACGGCACGCTCACCGTCGTCTCCGACGGGAGCTTCGTCTACGAACCGGACGACGGCTTCGCGGGGACCGACAATTTCGTCTACCGAACGCGGGACGAGTACGGCGACTACTCCTCGTACGTCACCGTCACGGTCGAAGTCCTCCCGGACCCGAACCGCGAACCGACCGCCGTCCCCGACAACTTCACCGTCTACGAGGGCGAGACGCTCACGGTGAGCGGTCCCGGCGTCCTCGAAAACGACCGCGACGCTGACGGCGACTCGTTCGACGCCACCCATCACAGCAACCCCACTGACGGAACGCTCTCCACCTTCGCTCAAGACGGGAGTTTCGTCTACGCCCCCGATTCCGGCTTCACCGGCACCGACACCTTCACCTACCGGCTTCAGGACGAACACGGCGAGTACTCCGACTTCGAGACGGTCACCATCGAAGTCGTTCCCGACCCGAACCGCGACCCGACTGCCGTCGCTGACACCTACTCGGTCTTCGAAGGCGAGACGCTCTCGGTGAACGGACCGGGCGTCCTCGCCAACGATTTCGACCTTGACGACGACTCGTTCGACGCGAGCCACCACGGCAACCCGGACCACGGGACGCTCTCGACGTTCGTCCAAGACGGAAGCTTCGTCTACGAACCGGACAATGGGTTCACTGGCACCGACACCTTCAGCTACAGAGTTCAGGACGAACACGGCGAGTACTCCGGCTTCGAAACTGTCACCATCCACGTCGCGCCGAACAACACGGCTCCGACCGCCGTCGCAGACACGTACTCGACTCGGAAGGGCGAAAACCTCACCGTCAGCGGACCCGGCGTTCTCGCCAACGACTACGACGTGGACGGCGACTCCTTCGATGCGCCCCACCACGGCAACCCGTCGAACGGAACCCTCTCGACGTTCGTCCAAGACGGAAGCTTCGTCTACGTCCCCGACCCAGGCTTCACCGGAACTGACACCTTTAGCTACCGCCTCGAAGACGACCACGGCGAATACTCCGGCTACGAGACGGTCACCATCGAAGTCGTCGATACCGCGGAGACGGCACCAGTCGCGCTCTCGGATACCTACACAGTGTACGAGGACGAGACGCTCTCGGTGAGTGGACCCGGCGTCCTCGCCAACGATATCGACCCCAACAACGACTCGTTCGATGCGACCCACCACGGCAATCCATCGAATGGGACGCTCTCGACGTTCGTTCAAGACGGTAGCTTCGTCTACACGCCCAACCCCGGCTTCACCGGGGCGGACACGTTCTCGTATCGCGTCCAAGACGAGAACGGCGAGTACTCCGGCTACGCCACGGTCACCGTCGAAGTCCTCCCCGATCCGAACGACGAACCCACGGCGGTCGCGGACACCTACACGGTGTACGAAGGTGAGACGCTCACCATCGACGGACCGGGCGTCCTCGCCAACGATTACGACCTCGATAACGACTCGTTCGACGCACCTCACCACAGCAACCCGTCGAACGGCGACCTCTCGGTGTTCTACGGCAGTGGCGGATTCGAGTACACGCCAGACCCCGGATTCACCGGCGTGGACACCTTCAGCTACCACATCGAAGATGAGCACGGCGAGTACTCCGACTACGAGACGGTTACCATCGAAGTCGTCCCGGACCCGAACCGCGACCCGACTGCGGTCGCGGATACGTACTCCGTCTTCGAAGGCGAGACGCTCACCGTGAACGGGTCGGGCGTCCTCGCCAACGACTACGACCTCGACGACGACTCGTTCAACGCGCCTCACCACGGCAATCCGTCGAACGGCGACCTCTCAGTCTTCTACAGCAGTGGCGGCTTCAAGTACACGCCCGAGGCTGGCTTCACTGGTACCGACAGTTTCGTCTACCACGTCGAAGACGAACACGGCGAGTACTCGGGCTACGAGACAGTCTCTATCGAGGTGCTGCCCGAACCGAACCGCGAACCAACTGCCGTCCCCGACAACTACGTCGTCCTGCAAGGCGAGTCGCTGACTGTGAACGGACCGGGCGTTCTCGCCAACGACTACGACCTCGACAATGATTCGTTCGACGCGCCTCACCACGGCAACCCGTCGAACGGCGACCTCTCGGTCTTCTACGGGAACGGCGGATTCGAGTACACCCCGGACCCCGGCTTCACCGGCGTCGATAGCTTCTCGTACCACGTCCAAGACGAGCACGGCGAGTACTCCGGCTACGAGACGGTCACTATCACCGTCGTTGACGCCGTCACCTCGGGGAGCGCCGAAGTCGCGGTCACGCCCGAAGACATCGACTTCGGAACCGTCGCCGTCGGAACGAACGACACCCGGACGGTAACCGTCGCCAACATCGGCGACGAGAACCTCTCTGTCTCCGGCGTCTCCCTCTCGGGTGCGAACGCGAGCGACTTCGAGATAACTGCCGGGAACAACTCCTCGGTACTCGGCTACGGCGCGACGCAAACAGTCGAAATCGAGTACGCGCCGACGGACCTCGGCACCTCGACGGCGACGCTGACGATACACACCAACGACACCGACGAATCGACGGTGAACGTCACCCTCCTCGGCGAGAGTGACGACGACACCGCCCCGACTATCGACGCCGTCACACTGGACGGAAATCACGAGAACGGGTCGGTCGTCTACACGAACGATACCGTCGATGTCGAAGTGGACGTCAGCGACGAGCACGGGAGCGTCGATAGCGTCTCCGTCACCCTCGACTCGCAGTTCTCGACCTACGACGAGCAGAAGACTGCCAGCTACGACAGTTCGTCTGGAAACTGGACGGTGACGTTCGGCACCGCCGACGTCGCCGACGAAGGTCGGTACGACGTCGTCGTCGAGGCCGAAGACGACCGCGGGAACGAGCGGACGACGACGGCGACGGGCCACGTCGTGTTCGACTGGACCGCCCCGGAGATTCCGATGACCGTCGCCCGAATCAACGCCTCCGCGGCGAACGTCTCGGTCAATACGAGCGAGACCGTCCGTCCCGGTTCCCTCGAAGTCGATGTCGAACGACCCGACGGAAGCAACGTCACCGTGACGCTCCGCGAGACGACCGACGGCTGGAACGGGACGTTCGCACTCCCCGAAGACGGTCAGTACAACCTCTCTGCGACCGCGACCGACCTCGCTGGCAACCGCGGAAGCGACGACGCGACGGGTCGGTTCACGACCGCGAGTACGGACGGCAACGACACCATCACCGTCCAGATGCAGCCCTCGGGGCTGTTCGTTCGGTTCACGACGAACCAGACGGTCAACAATACGTTCGTCACGATGACGGAGCGCCGGGCCTCGGCCGTTCCGCTCGTTCGCGGACAGGCAGGTGTGAACTTCCTCAACGCGGCGCTCGGAAAGCGACTCTCCGAGAACCTCAGTTACGCCATCGTCGGCATCCCGGTCGATACGTCGCTGTTGAAACCCGGAACGGACGTGGACGACGTGACTATCAAACACTTCAACGAGAGCACGAAGGAGTGGGAGAAAGTGCCGACGACGGTCCAAAACGAGACGCTGAACGGGACGACCGGCCGGTACTGGGTTGCGAACGTCTCGCACTTCTCGACGTACGGCGCGATTGCGACGGACACGGCCGCGCCGACCATCGAGTCGGTGAGTCCTGCTGACGGCACGGAACTGGCAGACGGAACCACGTCGAAGACCCTGCGAGTCGAGTACAACGATTCGTTCACGGGCGTGGACGTGAGTCGAACGTCCGTCCTCTTCGACGACTCGCTCGTGACGACGGCCGACGCGACGACGATTACCAGCGACTACGTCGAGTTCGAAGCCGACGGACTGGCCGACGGGTCGAGCCACACCTTCGAGGTGACCGTCGAGGACGAGGCCGGAAACAGTCACACCGAGACGCTCTCGTTCAGCGTCGATAGCCCGCCGAACCCACCGTCCGACGATGACGACGATGGCGGGTCGCCCTCGGGTGGAGACGGCGGCGACGACGGCGACAACGACAGTTCGTCCTCGGACGGCGACTCCTCGCCCTCGCTCGGCGGGGACGATATCGAACAGCCACCCGAACCGAGTCCGTCGCTCTCGGTGACCGCGCTCGGTGACGGCGGGTTCCTGCTTCGCACCGACAACGTCACCCACGGCGACTCGCTCTCGGCGACTATCGAAGACGGAACGCTCGGAACGACCGGCGTCTCCATCGAGTCGCTCACCCTCGACTTCGCCGACGGTGGCGACCGGACCATCCGCGTGTCCGGTAGACCGACCGCGAACGCACCCGAACTCGGTTCCGAACAGGGCGCGCCGCTCGCGTTCGTGACGTTCGACGACGCGGACACGGTCGAATCGACGGTCAGATTCTCGGTCTCCCGAACGACACTCGCCGACCGGGGCGTTGAATCGTCCGACGTGGTCGTCTACAGCCTCGTCGGTGGCGAGTGGTCGGAACTCGACGTCGCACGGATAGATTCGACCGCCGATGTGCTCGTCTACGAGGTGACTGCGGAGTCAGCAACGATGCTCGTCGTTGGAACGCGCTCGCAACAGCAGACGAGCGAGGCGACGACCGACCAACCAGCCGAGACGACGACGGCCGAATCGACGCCGACGGCGACACAATCGACGACCGAGACGACGACTTCGACCGGGACGCCCGGATTCGGATTCGGTGTCTCGCTGGCCGCGCTCGTCGCCGTGCTGTGCCTGCTCGGCCGGCGTGGACGCTTCGGCGGCGAGTAGTCGTCGCTTCGGCGGCGCGTCGGCCCGCCCTTCCGAGTAGACCAGCGAGGCGCGCTCAGTTGACGACCGCTTCTATCGACGCCTCCAGCGATTCGCATCGGAGCGACAGCGTGCCCGGTTCGAATCGACTCGTTCCGTCCGGCCGAACCACGTCGAAGGCGTCGGACGGAATCTCGAACTCGACGGTGGTCTCCTCTCCGGGAGCGAGCGAGACGCGTTCGAAGTCGAGGAGTTCCTCGACGGGCGTCACGACAGAGGAGTAGTCGCGGCCGCCGAAGAGTTGGACGACTTCGTCGCCGGCGCGCTCGCCCGCGTTTTCGAGGGTGACCGAGACGGAGAGTTCCTCTCCTTCGAGTACGGCGTCCTCTGCGACGGCGAGGTCCTGGTACTCGAAGGTCGTATAGGAGAGTCCGTGGCCGAAGGCCCACAGCGGGTCGTACGACGGGAGGTGTTCGTCGGGGCCGATAGGGTGCGGGTGGGGCAGGTAGTTGTGCCGGACGGGAAGGTGACCCTCCGAACGCGGGACCGAGATGGGAAGCTTTCCGCTGGGGTTGAGTTCGCCGAAGAGCGTCTCGGCGACTGCAATCCCGCCGTCTGCGCCGGGGTAGTAGGCCTGCACGATGGCATCGACGTGTTCGGCGGCCCACGAGACGGCGAGCGGGCGACCGGAGACGAGCACGAGCGCCGTCGGCGTGCCGGTCTCCACGACCGCTTCGAGGAGTTCCTGCTGGGCGTCCGGTAAGGTGAGTTGGGCGCGGTTCGGGAAGCGGTCGGTCGGGCCGTTCACGTCCTGCGGGCCGAACTCGTGGAGATACCAGTTCTCGCCGAGGACGACCACGGCGGCGTCGGCGTCTTCGGCGGCCGAGACGGCCGCATCGAGGTCGTCCGGGTCGTCGATTTTCGAACCCCGTTCGTAGGTGACCGACGTGTCGGCCGAGACGACCGATTCGATGCCCTCGCGGACGGTCGTCCCGTCGAGTTCGTCGTTCTCTTTGAGGCTCCACCCACCGACCTGATGCGTGAGTTCGTCGGCGTTCGGGCCGGTCACGAGCACGTCGTCGAGGTCCTGGTCGAACGGGAGACGGTCGCTCTCGTTCTTCAGGAGCGTCATCGACTTCCGTGCCGCGTCGAGAGCGACGGCGCGGTTCTCGTCGGTGCCGAGCGTCGCGGCCGACTCGTCGGCATCGACGTACGGGTCGTCGAACAGGCCCACGTCGGCTTTGAGTTCGAGGACGCGACGGACGGCAGTATCGACCACCGACTCGTTGAGTTGGCCGCTCTCGACCAGCGAGACGACGTGGTCCACGTGGTCGGTTTCGCCGAGCGAGTGTACGTCCACGCCGGCGGTGAGCGACCGGAAGACGGACTCTCGCGGGGTCCGTGTGACGCGGTGGTCCCGGTGGAGCATGTCGATGCCGTTCCAGTCGGAGGCGACGTAGCCCTCGAAACCGAGTTCGTCGCGGAGGACCTGCGAGAGCCAGTAGCGCGACCCGTGCGACGGCTCGCCGTTGATGGAGTTGTAGCTGGGCATGATACCCTCGATGCCTTCGGCGATGACCTTCTCGAACGGTGGCAGGAAGTCGCGGTAGAGCGACGAGAGCGACTTGTCCACGGGCGAGGCGTCCTCGCCGCGCTCTGGTTCGCCGTAGGCCGGGAAGTGCTTCGCCATGGCCGCGACATCGACTGGCGCGCCGCGGATGCCGCGGGCCTTCGCCGACGCGAGTTCCCCACAGAGGGACGGCGATTCGCCGAACGTCTCGAAGGTGCGGCCCCATCGGGGGTCGCGGGCGACGTCGCACGTCGGGCCGTAGGTGAGACTCGACCCGGTGGCGGCGACTTCGGTCGCCGTGACGGCACCGATTCGTTCGACGAGGTCGCGGTCGCGGGCCGCCGCGACACCGAGGTTGTGGGGAAACACCGTCGTCTCTTCGACGTAGGCGTTGCCGTGGATGGCGTCGATAGGGATGCAAATCGGGATGCCGAGGCGCGTCTCCTCGGTGGCGATTCGCTGGAGTTCGTTCGCAATCTCGACGACTTCCTCGGCGTCGCGGTGTGGCGACGCCCCGTACCCAAAGGGCGTCACGAAGCCGATTCCGTGGTCGCGGACCATCGATTCGGCGTCGTCGAGGGTTCGAGTCTCCTCCATCGTGCCGACGTAGGTGCCCGCGAGTTGACCGGCCTTCTCGCGGAGCGTCATCTCGCCGAGGAGCGTCTCGACGCGGTCGTCGGTCTCGTCAATCTGCGTCATCTGTGTTTCGTGAGTTGTCATACGTTCGTCGTGTTTGTAGTCGTCCCGCTTGCGGCATCGGTCACGGGCAACGTAGCAACAGTCGTCACTGCAGTCACAGTCGTCACTGAGGTCACAATCGTCAACGCAGTCACAGTCGGCGTCCGCGAGAGTCTACTCGACGGCGACTCGCCGCCCCAGAAGCGCCGCCGCACCCAGTGAGACGAGACATCCCACTGTCAGAGCGAGTCGCGGAACGCGCGGACCCATTCGCGGCCACGGCTCCTCGCCGTGGTCGAAGGCGAGGTTCTCGTACACCGTGATATCGTCGCGCTCGAAGACGACGGAGAAGTCCGAGTGAGACTCCAGCCAGTCGTACTGCCGGTAATCGGCTTCGTGGGCGAGGACGACGTACCGAACTCCGACCGACGCCAGTTGGTCGCCGAACGTCGGGTCGCTCGGCGATTCGAGCGCCTCGCGGACGCGCGTGTGCGTCGGGTCGGTCGCGTGGCTCTCGATACCGCCGATTTCGAGGTTTCTTCCTTCGACGACCGGTCGGTCGAAGTAGATCGAGGCCGGCGTGGCGATTCGTCGCTCGGTCCACGAAAACGTCAGATACTGGTGCCACGGGAGAAAGAGCGCCCGGCCCGTACCGTCGGTCCCCATCGCGTCGTTCGCGTCGTCCCACGACGCCGGATACGTCGTCGTATCGAGTTGTCCCGAGAAGCCCGCGAACATCGGCGCGGTGTAGGCGAGCGGTGACAACACGAGGAGTGCGACGAGCGCGAGAATCGTGAGACGGACGGTGTCGCGCCGGGGAGAGAGCGCCGCGAGACCCGACCGATGCTCTGGAAGGAGGGTATCGACACCGCGACTCCCGAGGACGGCGTAGGCCAACACCAACAGCCCCGCGAACTTCTGCGTGTCGCGCATCCCGCGGAAAAGTGGGATTACGTCGAACAGGGTTCGAACGAGGGGTTCGGAAAGGGCCGTGCTCACGCCGAGACTCAGCACGAATCCGACTACTCCGGCGAGGGCGAGGCCGCGAACCGTGGCATCTCGCCAGTGGTGGACGAGACCGGTGAGCGTACAGAACACCACGCCAGCGAACAGGAGACCGACGACCCACGTCGGGAGGAGTTCGAACGACGTGGTCGCCGCGCCGCGCCAGAAACCGTACAGCATCGCCACCGAGAGCGGGACGTTGCCGGCGACGGTACCGCGGGCGCTGAACACGGATAAATCGGTACCAGAGATGGACGAGAGGTGGCTCCCGCCAGCGAACGTGGCACTGGCGGCCGGAACGAGCCAATACGCGTTCACCGCCGCGGCGACGAGGCAGAACGTGCCGAATCGGCGGGCGTGCCTCCGTACGGCGTCGGTCCACGCGAATCCAGCCTCCCACGCGACGGAGGTGACTCGAACGTCCCACAGACAGCATCCGGCGAGTGCGACGAGCACCGTCGCGTGCGGGTCGAAGACGCTGACGAGGGTCGTCCAGCCGACGGCGCGGGCGAGCGAGCCATCGGACTCGGAATCGACGTACTCGTCGAACGCGACGACCGCCAGCGGGACGAAGGCGTAGCCCAAGAGGAAGTACCAGTGGCCGGCGAGGAGGCGGACGTAGACGAACGGGTTGATGGCGTAGAGCGTCCCCGCGAACAGCATCGCGGCGCGCGCTCGCGTGTGCGACTCACAAGCTACGTACATCGACAAGCCGGCACAGATGGGAATCGACAGCAGGACGAGTTTCTGAATCACCCAATCGTCGAGGACGAGCGCGAGCGCGTCGAGGGCGACGAGAAACGGGAGTCTGCCGTAGTACAGCGGTCCTTTGGTGTGCAGACCGAACCGGAGGTAGTCGGCGTTCGGCGCGAAAATCATGTCCAACGAGAGGACGTATCCCGGTCGCAACAGCGGGTAGAAGACGAGGAGGCTCAGTACGGTAAAGTACGCCGCGGGGAGGGCGTATCGGGGTGAACGACCGCGTATTCGCTCCGTGAAATCGGCGACGAACGCGGTCTGTCGGCTCATAGCCGCGCGCGGTCCCACTGCCGAGCGCGACGGCGGCGTTTTCTGACGGAGATGACGCCGAGCGCGCCCAGTGTGAGCACCCAGCTACCGGCCCACGCGTTCACGACCCAGCGACGAATCGTGCCGCCGGTCCACCGAATCTCGGACGGTTGGGCGTCGATGTAGCCGTTCGCCCAGCCGTAGGCGCGGAAGTGAGTGGCGTCTTCCGGTCCCTCCCAGCGTTCGTCGTAGGAGGTGTAGAGCACCGTCACCGGTCGGTCGTCGAACTCGCCTTCGACCCAGTAGTCGAGGACGACTCCGTCCGGGTGGTCGAAGGTGACCGCGCGGGCATCCTCGGGAACCACGTCGTCGAGTTCGTCGTCCGAGAGGAGCACACCGACGCCCTGCCGGTAGTCTTCGTCGTAGACGAGTTCGCCATCGAGGACCGTCTCGGCGTCGCGGATGCGAACGTCCGGGTCAACTTGGGCCGCCTCGCTGTCGTTCAAATTGACGCCGACGGCGAGGCCGACCGATTCGTTCGACTGCCTCCCGTCGATGACGACGCCCGGAACCGCATCGGTGTTGCTGGCGAACCCGACGTCACGTGGATACGTGGTCTCGCGGAGCGCCACTCGGTCGATGTGGACGCGCGTCGAATTGGGTCGGATGCGAATCGAGAGCGTCGAACCCTGTGCGACGACGGTCTGCGGCGTGTCGTCGAGCGCGTAACTCTCGCGTTCGACGAGGTTCTCGGCCGAGCGCGTTCCGTTGTACCAGTAGAGGAAGACGTTTCCAGAACCGGCGGCGTCGAGCGTGAGTTCGTAGGGTTGGCCCCGGCTCACGCCGGTCTCCTGGGCGATTGGGTAGATGTCGCCCGATTCGGTCACCATCTCGACGGCGTGGCCGTCTGTGGTGTTGACGACGGTGGTCTGGGTTCCGTTCTCGCCGTCCCACGACCACCAGCCTTCGAGTCCGTCGTCGAAGTCGCCGTTGGCGACGAGGTTCGGCCCGTCGGGGTCGATGGTATCGGGCGATTCGGGGTAGTAGAGTCGGTGGACGCCTTCCGACGTTTCGATTCGCTCGTGGTCGGTCGCATCCCTGACGCGGTAGACGGTGTACTCGCCCGAGGTGTAGGCGTAGTCGTAGCCGGCGCTCTCGTTGAGCGCGGCGTTGTAGTCTTCCGGCGACCCCCAGAGCCACGGTGCACCCCACCGTTCGACCACGCGCGGTTCTCCGAAGGTGATGTCCTCCGGCGGGTCGGACTCGACGACGACGTATTTCACGCCCTGTCGTGCGAGTTGAGGGCGGACCGACTCGGGGTCGTCGGTGAACTCGGAGAACAACCGCGAGACGTACTCGGTGTTCTGGATGCCGTGGAGGACGCCGCCGCTCTTGATGCCGAGGTGATTGGGGTAGGCGTGTCGCAGGCGAAGTTGGGTCGTGTAGCCGTACGGCACCCACATGACGGTCCCGTCCAGATTCTCGGTGAGTTCGGTCTGTTCCTGCGGGACGTAGTAGCCGTCGCCGCGAATCTCTTCGAGACCCAGCGCGCCCGACGCGGGCGCGGCGTACGCCAGCAGCGCGAGCATGACGAGACCGACGACGAGCGCGTTGTTTCGCATCTCGGCACCGCCGTCGGTGAGCGCGAGACGCGAGCGCGCCGACGTGGTCTTCGGCCAGCCAACGCGATTTTTCGGCCCGGAGAGGGCGGTTTCGAGACCCGCACCGAACAGGATGCTCAGACAGACCAGCAGCGGGTATTGCAGTTTCACCGGGTTGCGGAGCGACCAAACGGGCGGAAACACCTCGAAGAGGAACGTCGTCGCGCCGTACTTGGTCAGTACCATGAACGCGATGATGCTCCCGGCGATGCCGTAGTAGACGTGGAGACGGCGCTGGCGAACGGCGAGGAGGGCGATGCCCGGAATGACCAGGCCGACGAGCATCGCGGGGTCGGTGTTGTATCCGAGTTTGTTCATCGCCATCACGCCGTGGTTGCCCGCGAGGCGAGCGACCGAGAGGACGCTGGCTTCGGTGTAGTTCCACGCGAGGGTGGTCTCCAAGACGCTCTGGCCGGAACTGAATCCGAGCGCGCGCTGGAGCATGTGGTGGACGCTCGGCAGCGACAACAGGACGCCGAGCACGCCCGAGACGCAGAGTTTCAGGATAGTTCGCGGCGCGTCGCGGGCGCGGTAGACGAGGTAGCCCGCGAAGGGCGCGACCATCCAGAAGCCCAGCCACGGACTGACCGTCGTCGCCCCGAAGACGGCCCCCGTCTTCAGCGTCGCCTCCCACCCGTCGGTATCGACGATATCGTACAGGTAATGCAAGAGGAGCGGGAGTGCGGCGTAGCCGATGAGCGCCGCCATGCCGCCGTTGACGAACTCGCCGATGGTCAGCGGGTTGATGGCGTAGACGAACGCCGCGAGGTGCCGAACCGGAATCGACCCGACGAATCGCCGGGCGAACACCACGAACGCGAGGTAGCCCATCGGGAGGAACGACAGGAACAGGAGGTTCTGTGCGAGCACGCCGCCGACGAGCGTCACCGCGCCCATATAGAGCGGGAGGACGTGGTAGATGTACGAAAAGCCCAGTCCTTGTTCGACCCACACCTCGGTGAACTTCTCGATGCCACCCGTGCCGTAGAACGGCGGGAAGTCGCCGAACGTGTACAGTTGCCCGATGGTGATGCCGCGGAGCAAGTAGGCGTAAACGAGGAGGAAGACGGCGAAACACAGTGCGTGGACGTGTCTCGGAGCGATTCGAGGGTGTCCGCGCAAGTCGTCGAGTCGCCGGGTCATCTACAGGTAGCCGAGGTTCTTGAGTTTCTCTTCGACGGCCGCGTCGTGTTCGACGACGCGCTCGACGTTGCGGTCGGTGGGCACGTCCCGGCGTTGGCTGTTCGACCCGAGCAGACCGGTGCTCTCGCCGCGCATGCCTTCGGGGATGTCGATACCGAAGCCGTCGAGAATCGTCGGCGCGAGGTCGTAGAGTCTCGGTTCGTCGAACTCGACGTCTTCCACGTCCGGACCGCGAGCGGTGAGAATCCCGTTGCGGCGGTGGTGGGCGGTATTGTGGTGTCGCCAGTCGCCGTCGTACTCGAACAGCACGCCGGGCTTGACGATGTCGCTGATGCCGTAGTCGGTGTGTTTGATGACGAGGTCGGGCACCCGCACGTCGGCGTCGGGGTAGACGTTCTCGCCGTAGTACACCTCGTCGATGATTTTCTCGCCGTGTCTGTCGGTGACTTCGAGGAGTTTACTCCGAATCTCGTCCGCGACGGCTTTGTTTCGGGTGTAGATGAGCGGCGCGAGCGCGACGGCGTCGGCCTCCCAGTCGATTTTGTCCTGTAAGCCCTCCAGTTTCCGGTTCCCGGGCATCTGGCGAGCGACTTTTCGGAGGAAGCTCTCGGGGAGCGTTTCGAGGACGAGACCCGAGAGTCGGAGTTTCTGCATGAGCGCCAGCGACCGGTCGTAGTCCAGTCCGACGAGTCCGAACAGGTCGCCGAAGTCGAAGCCGTCGTCGTCGATGTGGATGTAGCCCTCCTGTTCGAGCCACGTGTTGAGGTAGAACCGCCCCTCCGTGTAGCCGAATCCGTGGTCGGACATGAGGACGACGTTCCAGTCGTCGCCCAACTGGTCGAGGAACCACGCGAGTTTCTCGTCCACCGACTCCCAGAACGACTTGCACACTGGCGAGTCCCACTCGGTGTGCTGGACCGTGTCGGTGAGATAGAGCGTCGTGTGGACGAAATCGGCCGTCTCGGTGAAGCCGAGCGCTGTCTGGAGTTTCGTCTCGACCGAATCGACCGCCTCGTCGATGTCGTCGGGGTCGCGCGAGAGGTAGTAGTCGGGGAGGATGGTGTACCCGTTGCGGTCGAGGGTGCGCCCGAGTTCGGCGGGGCGGGTGTAATCTTCCTGTTTGCCCGAGAAGGGACCGCTGATTTGCCACCCGTCGATATCGCGCGGCGGGTACGTCGTCGGCATGTTGACGACGGCGCTCTTGTGGCCGTGTTCGCCGAGGTAGTCCCAGAGTTCGCGCGTCGTGAACGACTCGTTCGTGACGGTCTTGAAGCGCTCTTCCTCGAAGTCGGGTTCGACGAAGGTGAACACGCCGAGGTCGCCGGGGTTCATCCCCGTCGAGTAGACCTTCCACGCCGGCATCGACAGCGGCGGAATACAGCTATCGAGCGTCGTCCGTCGCTCTTCGGCGAAGGACTTGATGGTCGGCAGGTCGTCGAGCCACGGGTCCAGTAGGTCCCACGTGGCACCATCGAGACCGACGACGCAGACTTTCATCCGCGCACCTCGGTCGGGTCGGCGGTAGTCGCCCGTGGGGTATTCGTCGTGCGGTTCTCGTGGGTGTTCGTCGTTCGGTTCTCGTGATTCGTGGTCGTGTGTTGGTGTTGCATTGGGTCGAAATTCAAACGTAGCCGAGGTCTTCCAGTCGCTGCTGGGCCATTCCCGAGACGCGAACGTCCGCTTGCTCGCCGTCCGGCCACGCGGGGAGTGCCTCTGTAAGTTGGCGTTCGACGTCGCTCGGAAGGTCTGTCGGCACTTCGTCGGGGAGTCGGAAGCCGACCGATTCGTCGTCGCGCCGCGAGACGACGAGTTTCCAGTCGGCCAGATAGGCGGCCTTCTTCTCGTAGCCGTAGCGGGCGCTCTCGACGAGCGCGATTCGGTCGGCGGGAACGCCCGACTGGAGCGGGACGCCGGTCGTCTCGAAGGCGTCCGAGAGCCCGGTCACATCGAGGATGGTCGGTGCGAGGTCGATGAGCGAGGCGAGACCGTCGTCGTTGTCGGTACCGGGGCTATCGTCGCCAGATTCGTCGTCGCCGGTCCCGAGGTCGAGACCATCGACTGCGAGGGGGACGCGAGCCAGCGACTCGTATGGCGTGCCGCCGTGGTCAACGCAGTAGGCGGGCCGGGAATCGACGAAGTGGTCCGCGTCGAACGCGGTGTGCTCCCAGAACGCTTCGCCGTGGTCGCCCGTCACGACGAGCGCGACGTCGTCGCCGAACTGGCGAGTGAGGGTGTGGTGGAGTCGAGCGAGTCGGTCGTCCACGTAGGCGAGCGCGGCCCGGTAGAGGCGCTTTCGGTGGTCGCGGTAGCGCTCGCCCTCGGGACCGGGGTCGGTGACCTCCTCGTAGTCCCACGTCGTGAGATGGGGAATCTCGCGGTCGATGTCGTACCGGCCCCAGTAGGGAAGCGGCGGCTCGACCGGTTCGTGGAGGTCGCCGACGTGAAGGTACGAAAACGTCCTGTCGCGGGGGCGTTCGTCGAGCCACTGTTCGTAATCGCCGAAGACCTCCTCGACGGCCGCCTTGTCGTAGACGGCGTGGGATTCGAACCGCCCACCGATGGCGAAAAACGGCATGTGGAACGCGAAACCACCGTAGGTGTCGTAACCCGCGCTGCCGAGTACGTCCGAGAGCGTCTCCCGGTCGTCGGGGAGTTTCGGCGGGATGACGAGGTCGGTCGAGCCCGTGTCTGACTCGTCGGACTGCCGAACCGCCCCGTGTTCGTGCGGATATTCGCCGGTGACGAGCGACGAGACGGCGGGGAACGTCCACGGTGCTGGCGTCACGAGGTCCCGCTGCAATCGTTCGTGGAGGAGCGGACTATCTTCCTCCGTGACGGCGTCCGCCCGGAGCGCATCGACGACGACGCAGACGACGTGACTCGGCGCGTCGGGAGCGGGGGTCCGCGACGGGAGTCCCCGCTGGCGATTTCGGTACTCGCGGTTCGCCTTAACCGTCAACACGCGGTTGTACGGGCCCACGAGTCGGCGTTTGAGGCTCTCGGGAAGCGACTCCATGAGACGGCGTTTCGCCGAATCGACGCCGTCGGCGACGACGGCCGAGGGGGGTCTCCCGTCGGTGGCGTCGCCCGTCACGGCCGACCACCCGAGTCGTGGCCGCTCATACGGCAACCCCCCGTACGACCACCTGCGGACTCATCGCGCAGTCACCTGCTCTCTGAGGAGCGAGACCATTCGCGCGGCAGTGTCGCTGATGGTGTAGGAAGACGCCGCTTCGGAGTTCGCGTGCGCGAGGCGCTGGAGGCGTTCGTGGTCGGCTTCGAGTTCGAGGAGCGTGTCCGCGAGTGCCGACGCGTCGCCTGGCGCGTAGAAGGCGGCGTCACCGCCCGTTTCGACCGTCGAGGTTCGCATCCCATCGACGTCTGAACTGACGACGGCCGTTCCGTAGGACTTGGCGAGTTGGAAGACGCCGCTGACGCCGGTACAGGTCTTGTAGGGCATCACGACGACCGAGGCGTCCTGCCAGACGCGGTCCATGTCGTCGTCTTCGATGTAGCCCGCGAACTCAACGCCCGGTCGGTCGCCGTACGTCGCTTCGAGGGTCTCGCGGTGGTTCGGAAAGCCCGGATGCGACCCGCCGGCGACGACGAGTTCGGCGTCGGGAATCGCCTCTCTAACCTGTGCGAACGCCTCGACGACCGTTTCGATGTCCTTGGTCGGACTGAGGTGGCCGAACACCATGACCCTGAACTGGTCGGGGAGCGTCGGCAGGCCACCGTCAGCGTAGGCGAACGTGCCGTGGGGGACGTGGTGGACGTTCGAGGCGTAGTAGCGCTCGTCCACGATTTCTTTGTACTCCGAAGAGGTAACCGTCGAGGCGTCGCCCATGAAGGCGACTTGCGTGGCGAGGCGAGCGCCGGCCCGTTGAACGAAGCCGAAGTCTTCGTCCACGGCGTCGGCTTCGACCACTTCCATCAGGTCGTGCATCGTCGTCAACACGGGGATGTCGTAGACGTTCGTGAGGAGTGCCGGAAGGGTGAGACCGATGAAACGGTGGACGTTCTCGTCGCCGAAGTACGTCATGTGAATGTTGAACTGGACGGCGTCGTAGTCGCCGGCGAGGAGTTCGTCGAGGAGGGCGCGGGCACCGTCGAACGAGTCGCGGTCCCAGACGCGCCGCACCTCGTAGCCACGGCGGAACTCGACCGGCGGGGCCGAGTCGCTCCGTTGTGCGAGGACGGTCACGTCGATGTCGTCGCGGCGGCCGTAGGCCCGGGCGAGTTCCTCGCCGTACTCGGCGAGGTGGCCGCGGGTCGGGGGATGTGACGTGACGAGCGCGACGTTGGGCGTGTCGGCGTCAGAGGAGCGAGGGGCCGACGGGCCGCGAATCGACGCTCGAATTCTGTAGAGCGACCGGAGCATGTCGGGGACGTCTCGCGTCGGCGAGACGCTGCTGTCGCCGGGGTCGTCCCAGTCGATGGACAGCTCTTCGACCTCGTAGCCGTTGTGGTGGACGCGAGCGACGAGTTCGGTGTCGAAGGCGAATCCCGTCTCGCTCATGCGACCGGCGACGCGCTCCCAGACTTCCGCGCGGAAGGCTTTGGCCCCGCACTGGAAGTCTTCGAGCGGCGCGTTGGTGACGCGTCGAGCGAGCGAGCGGTAGCCGACCGCGAGACACTGTCGGAGCGGGGTCTGTGTCTCTCGGCAGTCGCCGTCGAGGTCCCGAGAGCCGACGGCGACGGCCGCCGACCCGGATTCGACCGCGTCGTAGAGACGGTCGAGTTCGGCGACCGGGATGGCCCCGTCGGCATCGACGTAGCCGACGATATCGCCGTCGGCGACGTTGAGACCGTCGATGAGCGCGCCGCCTTTGCCGCGGCGGGCGTCGCTCACGCTGGTGGACGTTCCGGAGTCGGTCTCCAACGAGTCGAGCATCGCCCGCATCGCGTCGTCGGGGTCGTCCGCACAGACGACCACCTGATGCCACCCAGCATCGTGGAGGTCTTCGACGAGCGAGACGACGGTCGCAGGCGTTTCCGCGTAGACCGGTATTACGACTGACCGGGTGAACTGGTCAGACGGCGATTCGAACTGATTTGAGGGTTGTGTCGTGTGTAAACTCATGAGTGCACCTCGATGATTCCGAGGACAACGAGCGTCGCGTTGCCCGCGAGTAGGATGTGCAAGAACTGGAGCGGAGATGCGTGGAAGACTCCCATGAGAGCGATTTCCACCACCGAAATGAGGGTAAAGACGTAGACGAACCGGTTCCGCGAGCGGGCCAGTTCGAAGTTGAGGACGACGCTGGCGAGCGCGAACGCGAGTATCGAAATCCCGTACCACTGGAGCAGCGGCACCGCATCGGCGTACGCCGCGCCGTAGAACGTGGTGAGGACGAACTCGGGGACCACCCAGTAGGTCACAGCCCCGAGTCCGGCGATGACGGCCGTATAAAGCATCGCCCGGTTGAGCAACGCGTTCGTGGCCGTCTCGTCTCCTCGCTGTGTCGAGACCTTTGGGAACAGCGCGGTGCTGATTCCCATCGGCAGAAAGATGAGAATCTTCCCGAGCACCGAGGCCGCGACGTACAGCCCCGCGAGTCGGGAGGGGAAGAATGCCTTCGCTAAGAGGACGTCAACCGTCGTCGGGACGGTAACACAAAAACCGGTGAGGATAGCTGGAAGCGTGTAACGGTACGCCCGACTGAAGTCGAACGAGGACGTGGAAGGAATGGTGTCCGGCAGTCGCCGGCGGACGTGCAGCGTCGTCAACCCGAAGACCACGACCGAGGCGAGAACGAGTGCCGTGAAGGCACCGAACACGCCGTAGCCGAGGAGCACGAGCACGACGCCCGCTGCGAGTTTGACGCCGGCGAGCAGGACCTTGTAGCCGCCGAGTGGGGTGAACCACTGGACTCCCTGGAGCGTGCCGAAGTTCACGGTGAGCGCCAGACCGAACGGCGCGGTGCCCGCGATAGCGACGACGAGCAACGTCGGAGAGACGTCGAGGAAGTCGCTCAGAATGGGGGCGGCGGCGACGAGTGTGACGAAGATACCGATGCTGAACAGCATCGACTGGCGCAGGAACTTCCGATGGAAGGAAGCCAGCGCGGGGCCGTCATCGACGAGTTCTGCGGTGAACCGAGTGGCGCTGAACCGGATGCCCCGGCCGAAGACGTTGACGATGTAGAACAGCGCGAACAACGCGCCGAACACGCCGTACTGCTCCGGACCGAGCGCGCGGCCCATGAACACCTGAAAGGCGTAGTTGAGCGCCCCGCTGGCCACCGTTGCGATGGCGATGATGCTCCCGTGGGCCAGGAGGTCGTCGCCGAGGACGTGTTGACGGATGACGGTGACCGGAGACGTGGCGAACTGTCGAATGCCGAAGTCATCGGTATCCTGCGACATTACTTACCGACCGACGCCTCCGTCGAAGCCCCACCCGTAGTGGCGGTTGTCGTCCCAGTTGTCGAACCAGTGGTGACGAGCGTCGTTCCAGTGGTATCGGTCCTCGTACCAGTCGTGGCGGTCGTCCCAGCCACGGTGGTCGTCGCGGTCGTCGCCACGGTCGTCGTCTGAGTCGCCCCAGTCACGGTGGTCATCGTCTGAATCGTCCCAGTCGTGACGGTCGTTCCAGTCACGCCGGTCGTCCCAGTCGTTCCACCTGTGACGGTTCTTGTTCCACTTGTCCCAGCCGTCGCCCCAGTCGTGGGACGGACGGACGACTTCGAACTGGAACTCGTCGGAGACGAACGACGTTTCGTCGCCAGTATCGACGCCGACGCGACCGCTGAACGTCTCGCGGTCAAGCGCCGTCGCGTCGAAGGCAATCTCGTACTCGAACTCGGTGGCGTCACCGGTGCCGTAGCCGAATCCGTAGCCGTAGCCGTACTCACGGGTGAGACCCGCTCGCTCGTCGTAGCCGCTACGGTAGCCGTAGCCGTACGACGCGCTGTTCGAAACCGGCGTGATTTCGAGCGACTTGGTGAACTGTCGGATTCGGATATCGCCGCGGTTTATCGTGCCTCGTTCGGGCGTCACGTCGAGGACGGTCCCGTTCGGCGCGAACGTCACCGTCAGCGGTTCGTCACCGTCGGTGTCACTGGGTGAGAGCGTGAACTGGAACGCTTCGACTGGAACGCGCTCACCGTCCTGGAGGTCGATAGTCGCAGTGACCGTCATCCGGTCGTTGCGGTCAACCTCGTCTGGTCCGGTCACCGTCGTCTCGACTGCACTGGAGGGCATCGCGGCCGCGGCCAGTGAGCCGAGCATCAACACGGTGAGGACGAGACTCAGGAGCGTTCGTCGGTGTTCCGAGAGTGCTGATTCGAGCGTGTCTCGGTTCATACACTCAGCACCGCAGTTGGGTCGCTTCCGGTCGGAAGTCGAGAGCCACACGGTGAGTTCGCACTCGTCGAACGTCCGATGTGTGGGGTGCCGAGAATCCGCCCGGCGCGTCGGCTAGTGGTTCGAGTTCGCTCTTGCATAGTTATCGTATCACCATCAACTGAGCAGTGAGCGTCCGACACCATATTATTAATTCACTTACTAAAGAAAAATCACTAATTTAGTTGAAAAAGAGTGAGCAAATGATATTATTATGAACATAATATCACTTCATGAACCGAGATTCACACGATGTGCATCGTTTCACAGAGTGAACGGACGGTCTGTCACTGTGGCAACACTCCAGTCGGCACTGTCGCTCTTCCGTAGACTCGATGAGGAACAGGTGTTACGAACAGAGACGGCGACTGTCGGTGCTCAGTGAACGTTCGGGTCGGGATATCGCGCCTGCGTTCGGTACTGCTCGTACAGGTTACGACCCCATTCGACGGCGTCGGGGTTGTCGTTCTGGATGACGCCTCGAAGCGTGCCGTTGTCGTCAACGATAACGCACACCGCCTCGTCGGGTTCCTCTGCGATGAGTAGTCCGAAAGGAAAGGAGTCCTCGACGACGAGGTATTCGAGACCCGCGGCGATTGCTTCTTCGAGTTGGTCCTGCCAGTGGACGGACGTGTAGTCGAACACCGGCCGCGACGTGAGAATCTCCGCGTCGAGCGACCGAGAGGTCACCTGATCGTGAAACAGCATCGCGTATCGCTCCACGATGAACGGCGTGAACCCGCGGACGGTGGTGGCCCCGCGAACGAACGCTTCGACCTCGGAAATCGGTTTCTCGGGCGCAAACGGGACCGACTTGGTGTAGGTCGCTCCCTCCAGTAACGAATCGCAAATCGACGACGCATCGTCCAGTCCCATCAAGAGTTCGCGGTGGTCTTCCATATCGCCGAACTCCGAGAGGAACGAGCGATACCGTTCGAAGAGGAGTTCACCGTACGAGGTCACGACGTACCCACCCGTCGTCTCGGCGACGATATCGTGTTCTTGTAACTCCTTGAGGCTGCGGTGGACGGTCGGACGAGAGACATCGACGGCGTCCGTCAAACTGCGAATGTCGATTGGGCCAGCACGAACCTGTGCGATGACCTCGTCACGACGAAGAAAGAGCCTGAGAAGCGCTTTGGTCTCGGTCACAGCACTTATATTATTCAAACGCTAAAAAATATTCTGGCATCTGTTAAATCTATTGGCCGTTCGTCAGACATACGTACCGATTTTGTCAAAATAACCCGGAATACCCCGAGTGTCGGGTAGTTTTTCGCCGACAATATTCTGACTAGTCGAATTTCAATCAATTATCGGCCAAATGCTATTTATACAATTGTTTCTCGAATTGAAATGTATGAACGACCAACGGATACTGGTGACCGGTGGAACGGGATTCATCGGGTCGAACCTCGCCAACGCCCTCGCCGCCGACAACGACGTGATTGCCCTCGACGACGGCTACCTCGGGACGCCGGAGAACCTCGACGACGACGTGGAGTACGTCGAGGCGAGTGTCCTCGACGACGACCTGCCGACCGACGTTGATATCGTCTTCCACCTCGCCGCGCTGTCCTCCTACGCGATGCACGAAGACGACCCGACGACGGGCGTTCGCGTCAACGTCGAAGGGTTCGTCAACACGGTCGAACAGGCACGAGACGACGGCTGCGACACCGTCGTCTACGCGACTACCTCCTCTATCTACGGCAACCGAACCGAGCCGTCTCCCGAGTCGATGCCAGTGACCGCGAACACGGGATACGAGGCGTCGAAACTCGCCCGTGAACGCTACGCTCAGTACTTCCACAACCACTACGATATGTCGATGGCCGGGATGCGTTTCTTCTCCGTCTACCAAGGCTACGGCGGGGCAGAAGAACACAAAGGCGAGTACGCGAACCTCATCGCCCAGTTCGCGGACGACATCGCAAACGGCGACGCGCCGGTCATCTACGGCGACGGGACGCAGACGCGGGATTTCACCCACGTAGACGATATCGTTCGGGGGTTGATTGCCGCCGCCGAACACGAGTTACAGGGCATCTACAACCTCGGCACCGGCGAGAGCTACGACCTGAACACGCTCGTCGAGAAGTTGAACGCGGAACTCGGCCGCGAAATCGAACCCGAGTACGTCGAGAACCCGATTCCCGACGACATCTACGTCAAAGACACGATGGCGGACACGACGAAGATGCGCGAGGCGACCGGGTGGGAACCACGAATCTCGTTCGAAGAAGGGTTGAAACGAGTCTGTGCGCAGTATCAGTCGTCCTCGGTCTCCCACTGAGCGGGCTACTGCGCCGGTTCGGTCTTCTCGATGAGCGGGTGCTGGAGGTAGTCGTTGACCTCGATGTCGGCGAGCGATTCGAGACCGCCGAGTCGGGCCATCTTGCGGAGTCCTAACTCTCCCACCTCGTCGGGCGACACCGTGAGCACGTGGGCGACCATCCGCTCGATGTCGAGCTGTCTGGCGGCCAGCGCCCGGTGGTGGCCGTCCACGAGGAGCGTCTCGGCCCCGTAGGAGACGACGATGAGCGGTTCTGCGAGTCCGTTCTGGAGTTCGTACTTGCGGCCTTCGAGTTCGTCGCCGTACACCTCGCGTTGGGTCGGAATCAGCGACGGGACTCTGATTTCGCGCTCGGTGACGGAAATCGAGATGCTGTGTGTGCGTTCGAGCATCTCGCGGGTGCTCTGGACCTTCGAGGGCGTCGTGCGCTCGATTTGACTCCGGACGGCGTCGCCGTTCGAGAAGAGACCGAGGAGCGTTCGCTCGTCGTCCACGACGGGGAGGAACTGGTGGCCGGTCCGGAAGATGACGCGGGCGGCGTTCTTGACGGTCATCTCCGGGCGAACGACGACGAGGTCACGGCTCATGACCGACTCGACGCGCTCGCTCCCGTCCACTTCGAGGAGGTCGATAGCGCCGACGAACCCGAGGAGGTGGTCGTCGTCGTCCACGACCGGAAGCCCCCCGTACTGCGGGCCGGCTTTGAGTCGGTCCACCACGTCGGTCACCCACGCGTCGGGGTGGACGGTCTCAACACCGGTCGTCATGTACGCATCGACGCGAACGTCGTCGAGTTCCATCGGCGTCACGGGTGTGTTCCTCGCATGTCGGTCAGTGCTGGCCGTTCTGTCTCCACGGGCCTAAACGTACCTCAAAAATAGCGATGTGGGTCGAAGGACGCTTACTTCGCGTCTATCTTCCCGGCGAACGTCTGTGTGGTGATAACGCCGTCTTCGACGACGAACGTGTCCGTACAGAACTCGTAGACGTTATCGGGTGTCTCGCCGTGCCACGTGATGTAGGCGATGTCGCCTTCGACTTTCTGGAGGTCGATGACCGCTTCGGCCCCCTCCTGTCGGAAGTCGGCGAACAGCCCCTCGAAGAACCTCGGAATCTCGTCGAGTCCGCGATACGTCTCGTCGGGCGTCACGATAATCGAGTCGTCGTCGTAGTCGGCCAGTATCTCCTCTAAGTCGCCACCACCGAATGCGGTGAGATGGTGCTCGAGCACCGATTGTGTGGTCGTCATTGAAATCCACCACCACGGTATTCGTGACAAACAATCATTAACGTATGTTTCGGGCTAGACGCCCGGCTCTGCCTCCGGAGTCGGCGCGGGTGCTCTGGTCGTCACGGCGGCGACGAGTGCGATGACGCCCACGAACGCGGCCGCAATCGCCATCAGTGGCTCGTACCCCACGGCCGTCGCCGCGAGGGCGAACACGACGGGACCGCTCGCCCGCCCGAAGAACGTCGTACTGTTGCGTAACCCGAGGAGCGCCGCGCGATACTGCGTCGTCACTCGGTCGCTGACCGCGGCATCGACCGCCGGCATGCTGAGACCGAGTCCGAGTCCGAAGATGACCACCGACGGAACGACGAAAAACGTCGAGGGGGCGACGTACACCCCCGCGAGCGAGAGCGCATAACAGCCGAACCCGAGGGTGATGAGTCGCCCGTTCGAGAAGATGCGCGCCAACCGGCCGTTCGAACTCGCCGCGACGACGGCCCCGGCCTCCATCGTCATCAGCACCAACCCGATGTAGAACGGACTCACGCCGTAGTTCGCCGTCAACAAGAACGGGAGAACGGTCACGAGCGCGCCGAAGAGGACGAACTCCGTCAGGAACGCGACGGTGAGCAGCGACGCCACGCCGAGCGAGAGCGCCGCGAGCGCGCCGCGGAGGTACGCTCGCATGCCCGTGGTTCTTCGCACACCATCGGTTCCGTCGCTCCGACGCGACTCCCGGTCGGTCTCACGCGACGGTTCCGCCAGTGCGACGTACGCGAACACCGCGATGGGGAAGCCGAAGGCGTAGGCGAGAAACGGCGTGTTCCACGCGACGGTGGCGAGCGCGCCGCCGAGGACGGGGAAGATGGCGGCACCGAACGAGAGGACGGCGACGTTCGCACCGAGAACCGCGTTGCGCTGGACGCCCGCGAAAGCGTCGCTGATGAGCGTGACGGTCGTGACGAACAGCGCGGCGGCGGCCGTTCCCTGAATCGCCCGCAGTCCGAGCAAGACGAGATACGTCGGCGCGAAGAAGCTACTCAGGCCGGCGATACTGAAGACGAACAGCGCGGGGACGAGCACGCGCTTTCGGCCGATGCGGTCGGCGAGGACGCCGACGAACGGCGAGACGACGATACCGACGAGGAAGTAGGCGCTGACGAGCAGGCTCGCCGCCGCGTCGGTCAACCCGAACGTGTCGCGGACGAGCGGTAGCGCCGGTGCGACGAGCGGTACACCCAGTGGTGCCAGAAGCGTGCTGGCGAGGACCACCTGCACGGTTCGATTTCGCCACGGCACGTCGCCCGAGCGCAGTCGCCGGGCGAGACGCTCACTCAGTTTCATCGTCGCTCACCGACTGGAAGGTGAGGATGAATCATCCCCGTCCTAGACGCTGGCCCCCGGGTTGAACGCATCGTCCGCCCGGCGACAGTACAGTCCTGTGCGTGGGACGATTCGGCGGCGGCCGACGCCGGGAACCGAGTCGTTTTCTCGCTGCTCGGTCGATTCGTCGTATGGACCTGTTCCAGAACACGAGACAACCCGATTGGGACTGGTGGGGGCGACTGTGGCCGACGCCGGGTGAGACGCTGCGCCGCCTCGGCGTCACCGCCGATTCGACGGTGGCCGAAATCGCCTGCGGAAACGGCTACTTCGCACTCCCTGCGGCGCGTATCGTGGGCCCGAACCCGGTCTACGCGCTCGACATCGACGAGACGGTGCTGTCCGACCTCACACTCCTCGCCGACCAACAGGGAATCGGGAACGTCGTGTCCATCCACGGTGACGCGAGAGAGTTGGAGAGTCACCTCCCGGAACCGGTCGATATCGTCTTGCTGGCGAACACACTCCACGGCGTCGAAGACAGTACCGGTCTGGTCGAACAGGCGTTCACGTCGCTCCGTCCCGGTGGCGAATTCGTCGTCGTCAACTGGCACGACCGACCGCGAGAGACGACGACTATCGGCGGCAAGCCACGCGGTCCGCCGACCGAGTTGCGACTCTCACCCGACGAGACGGAACAGTGTGTAGTGGATGCAGTTGACCCTGTATCGAGTGAGTACATCGACCTCCCACCGTATCACTACGCACTCAGGTTCGAACGATAACCGCCGAACGAATCGTCGTAACCGCGTCCCTGCGGGTTGCTTCTGAGGAAATCACCTGTTAAATAATTAGGGATGATTTCTGTCATTTTACACTATCACAACACACTGCGTAAATAGTCGCTTGAGTCGTCAATCACCGGACATAGGTTCTATCAGATGTGATAAGTGAGTGCCAACTGATATTAGTGTCACCTCCAAGAATGTCCTATGGGAACCTCAGTAGAAAAAGTGGACATTCGTCAAAATCGAGCACAGGTATTGAAAAGGAAAATTCTGAACACACTCAAATACATCCCAAAGGGGAATTCGATTCCGGACGAGCGGTGGAAAGCCCGTCATCGAAATATTCTCATCTTCCTCGCGGCCCACGTCCCGTTCTTGTTCGCACTCGGGAGTTTCGACGGGACCGACCCGTATCTCACGGGGGCGACGTTCTCGGCGGTTCCGTTCCAACACCTCGTCGCGGGCGTCGGACTCGTCGTGGCCTTCGTCCTCGTCGCGGGGCTTCCGTGGCTTCCCCGTCGGGCGCGAAGTGCCATCTCGTCGATGGGGTTGATGACGGCCTCTGCAGTGTTGGTGTACTACTCCGGTGGGTTCATCGAAGCGCACTTCCACTTCTTCGTGGTCGTGGGCGTCATCGCCGTCTACGAGGACTGGCTTCCGTTCGTCGTCGGGATTCTGTACGTCGCCGGCGAGCACGCGCTGTTCGGGATGACGTACCCCGAAGTGGTGTACAACCACCCCGACGCCGTGGCGAACCCGATGGGCTGGGCGGTCGTCCACGCGACGTTCATCGTCTTCCTCTCCGGTGCGCTCGTCACGAACTGGCTCTCCATCGAGCGTTCGCGCGAAGAGACGCGGAAGCAACTCGCAAACGTCGAGGACAGCGAGAAGGCGAAAGCACGAGTCGAACGCCTCAACGAGCAACTCCTGATTCAGGCCGACGAACTCGCCGCGGCGATGGACGCCGTCTCGAACGGCGACTTCACCGCGAATCCGCCCGAAGGCTCCGATATCGAGGCTATCGAGGCAATTAGTCGGGCGTTCGTGCAGATGAAAGGCGAACTCTCGACGACTATCGTTGACCTGCGAGAGTTCGCACGCACCGTCGAACACACGACGCAGTCGGTCTACGACGACGCCGAAGCGCTCGAACACACCCAACAGCAACTCGCCGCGGACATCCGCGAGTTCGCCACGGCGGTCCGTGACCAAGCGCGAAACCTCGAATCCACGACCGACGAGTTGAGCAGCCTCTCGGCGGCCATCGAGGAGATTGCGGCGAACGCCGACGAAGTTTCGAACGAAGCGAGCAACGCCGCAGAGGCCGCCGCCGTCGGGAGCGGAACCGCGACGGAGGCTATCGAGGCCATCGAAGCCATCGAAGAGAGCGTCGGCGAACTCGCCGAACTCGTCGATTCGCTCGACACCCGGATGGACGACGTCTCCCAGAGCACCGACCTCATCGAGGGAATCGCCAGCCAGACGAACACGCTCGCGCTCAACGCCAACATCGAGGCGGCACGCGCCGAGAACGGCAGCGAAGGGTTCGCCGTCGTCGCCGACGAGGTGAAATCGCTCGCCGACGAGACACAGAGCCACTCCTCGGCGATTGGCGAGACGATTTCCGAGACCATCGAGGACGTCAACCGCGTCCAAGCAGAGATGGCGCAGACGAAAGCCGAACTGGAGACCGGGAAATCGACCACGACCGAAGCGGGCGAGGCGTTCACCGAACTCGCAAAGACCGTCGATGGCGTCGATGCCTCGGTCAACGAAGTCGCCGACGCGACCGACGACGGGGCGCGAACCACCGAGCAGGTCGTCGATGCGATTATCAACGTCGCCGAGCGCTCGCGCGAAGTCGCCGAGCAGAGCGAGTCACTCGCCGACCGGACCGAATCCAGAGCGCAGACGATTTCCAAGATTCGAGCGCAACTCGACCACCTCACCGAGCAGACCGGCTCCCTCCAGAAGCAACTCGACACGTTCCAGTGCGAGACGACCGACGACCGTCAGCCGATGACGCAGGTTCAGTAAACACCCTCGCCGTCGCCGCTTCGAAGCTTCGTTTTCACCCCAACAACTCGACTCCCTTGAGCCGTCTGGCGTTGATGGCGACGATAATCGTCGAGAGCGACATGAACACCGCGCCAAGAGCAGGTGAG
Source organism: Haloferax namakaokahaiae (assembly GCF_042663225.1). Taxonomy (NCBI): domain Archaea; kingdom Methanobacteriati; phylum Methanobacteriota; class Halobacteria; order Halobacteriales; family Haloferacaceae; genus Haloferax; species Haloferax namakaokahaiae. Next base: position 1,063,056 of record NZ_JBHTAA010000001.1, read on the forward strand.
AGGAGGATACCGATGGGAGCGAGAATCCCCGCGGCGAGCGGGAGCGCGAAGACGTTGTAGCCCGTCGCCCAGACGAGATTCTCCTGCATCTTTCGATAGCTCGCCTTCGAGAGGCGAATCAGTCGAACCACGTCGAGCGGGTTGTTGTCCACGAGGACGATATCGCCCGACTCGATGGCCACGTCCGTCCCCGACCCGATGGCGATTCCCACGTCCGCTCTGGCGAGCGCGGGCGCGTCGTTCACCCCGTCGCCGACCATCGCAACGAGTTTGCCGTCGGACTGGAGTTGTGCGACCGTCGTATCCTTCTCCGCGGGCAGCACCTCGGCGAAGTACTGGTCGATACCGAGTTCGTCGGCGACGGCCTTCGCCACGTCCTCCGAGTCGCCGGTCAGCATCGCCACCTCGATGCCCATCTCGTGAAGCGCGTCGATAGCCCGCCTACTCTCGTCGCGGACGACGTCGGCGAGCGCGAACGCCGCGACGATGGCCGACTCCTCGCGGACGAGGTAGACGACGGTCTGAGCGTTCGACCCCGCTTCGTCGGCGAACGTTGCGATTGCAGGGGGTCGCTCGATGCCGAGTCTCTCGACGAGGTTGGGGCCGCCGAGGTGGACCGTCTCGCCGTCGCCAGAACCCGAATCGGGTTCTGGTTGGCTCGACGGAGCGCCACTCTGTCGAACGCCGACGGTGGCCGTGACGCCGAGTCCGCGGAGGTTCTCGAAGTTCGAGACACGGGCGGGGTCGATGCCGCGGTCATCTGCGGCGGTTCGAATCGCCCGCGCAATCATGTGCTCTGAGTCGCCTTCGACACCGGCGGCGACTTCGAAGGCGCGCTGTTCGTCCCAGTCGCCCGCGGTTTCGACGCCGACGACGCCCTGTTCGCCCGTGGTGAGCGTCCCCGTCTTGTCGAACATCACCGTGTCCAAGTTGCGGGCTTCTTCCATGGCGATACGGTCGCGGATGAGCATCCCGTTCTGTGCCGCGGTGGAGGTGTTGATGGCGACGACGAGCGGCACGGCGAGACCGAGGGCGTGCGGGCAGGCGATGACGAGGACGGTGACGACGCGTTCGAGGACGGCGATGTCGAATCCGGTCGCCAGAACCCACGCGACGGCGGTGATGCCGGCGACGGCGAGTGCGACGTAGAACAGCCAGCCCGCCGCTCTGTCGGCCAGCAACTGCGTCCGCGACTTCGACTGCTGTGCCTCATCGACGAGGCGCATGATACCCGCGAGGGCGGTTTCGTCGCCCGTCTTCGTCACTCGAACTCGCAGGCTCCCGTCTTGGTTGACCGTGCCCGCGATGACCTCCGAACCGGGCTCTTTGTCCACGGAGCGCGACTCGCCCGTAATCATCGACTCGTCCACCGACGAGTCGCCCTCGGCGACTTCGCCGTCAGCGGGGACGCTCGCACCCGGACGGACGAGCACCACGTCGCCCTCGGACAGGTCGGAAACCTGGACCTCCTCTGTGTCACCGCCTTCCGTGACCCGCTCTGCCGTGTCGGGCATGAGCTTCGCCAACTCGTCGAGTGCGCCGGAGGCCTGCCGAACCGAGCGCATCTCCATCCAGTGACCCAACAGCATGATGTCGATGAGCGTCACGAGTTCCCAGAAGAACGGCGTCGTCCCCGGGAGGAACAGACTCGCAAGCGAGTAGGTGAACGCGACGGTGATGGCGAGCGAGATGAGCATCATCATCCCCGGTTCTCGATTCGAAAGCTCGGTGCGGGCCATCGAGAGGAACGGCACGCCGCCGTAGGCGAAGACGACGATAGAGAGGACGGGCGTAATCAGGAAACTCCCCGGAAACACCGGAGCCGCGTAGCCGAACACACCCTGAATGAACTCGCTGAAGAAGACGACCGGAATCGAGAGGACGAGCGAGACCCAGAACCGACGGCGAAACATCTGCTCGTGGCCCGTGTGGTCGGTGTGGGCTTTGTGGGCGTCGTGCCCGCTCCCGTGGGCGTCGGCGTCGGCGCCGTGTGGCAGTTCCTCCGCAGAGCGGTGGTCCTGCCCGTCGGCGTGGTCGTGAGCGTGCTGGTCGTGTGAGACGTGAGCGTCTGAACGCCCGTGGTCGGATTCGGTCATGAGTTATCACTGGGTGCCAGTAGACGGCGCGTCCGGAGGTCGGTGGTGACAGCCCCTACCACACCATACGCGTGCCACACTTATGCGGATTCGTGCTCCGATTCGGTGGCTGTGACCCACAGAAACCTTCGAAACCAAAGCCGGAGCCTACTCCCGCGACCGACCTTCGGACACGGGGACACTGTTCGGTCGGTGAACAAACGTCCACAAATCCCGGCTACTCACCCCGCTCGGAGTGAAATCCAAACAATCACTGTGGCGACACAATGCGTGAACTATACCAACCAGACCTACGACTGCTAGGACATGTCACACGACAGGGTGACGGTTTCGCTCGACGCCGACGCCCGGGCGGCGCTCGAAGACCTGACCGACCGCACCGGCGTCGGTCAAAGTGAGATGGTACGGCGAGCGCTCGCGTTCTACAATGCGAACTATCAGGCGGCCACGACGGACACGAGTGCCAACCTGCAGGCCTACTACGAGATGCTCTCGGGCGGCGAACACGTCTTGCTCGACGTCGATTTCCTCCACTGCTTTTTGGACTTCGTCGAAGGCGAAGACGGCACGCCGGACCCGGATTTCCTCGCGGACATCGACCAGGTATCCGACTACCACGCCTTCGAATACGAAGGCGAGTTCGAAACCCTCGGCGAGTTACTCGAATGGCTCTCGCTGTGCGGGTTCTTGACGGTTCGCCGGAGCGAAGAGAACACCTACCACGTCGTCTACCCGTCCGAGCAACTTCGGTGGTTCATGACCCGGTTTATCGAACGGAGCGTCGTGAACCTCCCCTTCACGCTCGAAGTCACAGAGGGCCTGACGAAGGTGTTGATGACCGAGAAACCGAAGTAGAGACGAGATTGTTACGGGTTCACACTCGTGCATAACAGTTCATACGGCGTAGGCCCGCCGTGAGACACGGTAACAAGAGACTATATAGCACTCCCCTATAGAGCCTGAGGCATGTCATCAGGAGACAGGTTCGTCGAAGAACTCAAACGGAGACGGTTCCTGCGCGCTGCGGGGCTTGCGGGCGTCGCGGGACTAGCCGGCTGTGTCGGACAGGAAGCGGTCCAAGAAGAAGGCGGCGGCAGCGGCGGCGACGGTGGAGACAGCGGTGGGGGCGGCGGCAGTGGCGACGACGAGACCACCGAAGAGATGGATGATACCGAAACCGAGGAGATGTCGTCCGAACCCGTCGATGTGGGTGTCGTCATCCCGTTCAGCGGCGACCTCTCGGACTTCGGTGGCCCGATGATGAACGCGCTCCGGATGGCGCAGAAGGACATCAACGAGGCTGGCGGCCCGCTCGGGCGCGAACTCAAGCTTCACGACGAGGACTCGGGGACCGACTCGACCCAGGGCGTGAACGCCGCGAACAAACTCGTCGATACCAACGACGTCAGCGCCGTCATCGGTGCGGTGTCTTCGGGCGTCACGATTTCCATCGCAAAGTCCGTCACCATCCCGAACAGCGTCCTGCACATCACGTCGGCGTCGTCGTCGCCGAGTATCAGCACGCTCGACGACGACGACCTCGTGTTCCGGACGCGGACGAACGACCGCTTCGTCGCCAAGGTGATGGCGAAAATCATCGAAGACGAGGGCGTCGAGAAGGCGTCGGTCATCTACATCAACAACGACTTCGGCGAGGCGCTCGCGGACACGTTCGAATCGTCGTTCTCGGGGACGACGACGACGACGGTCGGCTACGAGTCCGGCCAGTCGTCCTACCAGCAAGTGCTCGCAAAGGCGTTCGAGGACGACCCCGGATTCGTCGCGTTCGCGGGCTACCCGGAGAGCGGGACCACGATGCTCAGTCAGTGGGCCGAAGAGGGCTACGGCGGCAACTGGGTGCTTCACACCAGTCTGCTCTCCGAGGACGTCATCGACAACGTCGGCGCGGACGTGATGAACGGCATGTACGGCGTTCGGACCCAACCACCGAGCGGCGGCGCGACCGAGTCGTTCGTCTCGGACTACCAGTCGGCGTACCCCGACGCGCAGGTGTTCGACCCCTACTCGTGGAACTCCTACGACGCGCTCGTCTCGTACGCGCTGGCCGTCCAGAAGGCCGGGAGCACGGACGCGAGCGAAGTCAAGAACGCGATGCGCGAAGTGTCCAACTCGCCCGGCGAGGCCGTCAGTTACACCGAATTCGGCGCGGGCGTGGAGAAAATCGACGCCGGCACGGACATCGACTACAGCGGCCCGAGCGGGAACGTCAACTACGACGACAACGGCGACGTGGCCAGCGACATGGTCATCGTGCAAGTAGCGGACGGTGAGTTCGAGAACCAAGATACGATTCCGGCCGACGAACTCGTCTGAGCGAATGCCACCATCTTTCCGATATGCACCACACGGAACAGTTTCGACTGACGCGGAGGCCCCATGAATGAGGAGCGACGGGTCGGCGTCGATATCGGTGGCACGTTCACCGACATCGTCACCATCCACGACGGAGAGGTGAGCGTCTCCAAGACGCCATCGACCCCCACCGACCCCGACGAGGGCGTCATCAACGGTCTCGGAAAAGTCAGCGAGCGCGACGACTTCGCACTCTCGTCTATCGACTTTCTCGCCCACGGGACGACCGTTGCGACCAACGCCGTCCTCGAAGGCGAGTGGGCGGATACGGCGCTCGTCACCACCGAAGGGTTCCGAGACGTGCTCGAAATCGGCCGACAGGCCCGTCCCGACATCTACGACTTCCAAGTCGAGAAGCCGACGCCAGTCGTCGAGCGCGACCGCCGCTACGAGGTGCGCGAGCGCCTCGACGAGCGCGGAAACGTCCTCGTCGAACTCGACGAAGACGGCGTCCGCGACCTCGCGGCCGAACTCGTCGAAGCCGACGTAGACAGCGTCGCTATCAGCCTCCTCTACGCCTTCGAAGACGACACGCACGAAAAACGCGTGCGCGACATCCTCGTCGAGGAGGGTCTCGACGCGACGTACTCGCTTTCGAGCAGCGTGCTTCCCGAAATCCGAGAGTACGAGCGCACCCTCACCACGGCCCTGAACGGGTCGCTCAAACCGGTGATGGACCGCTACATCGGCCGTCTCGAATCGAGAGTCGAGGAGAAGGGCGTCGGCGCAGAGCTGAAAATCATGCAGTCGAACGGCGGCATCATCACCGCCGACATCGCCCGCGAACGCCCGGTCAACACCCTGTTGTCCGGTCCCGCCGGGGGCGTCCAAGGGGCGACCTACGTCTCCGGTCTCTCTGGGGAGTCCAACCTCATCACGATGGACATGGGCGGTACCTCCTGCGACGTCTCACTCGTCGAAGACGGGACGCCGCTCGTCTCGACCGACACCGACATCGGCGACTACCCGGTGTCGGTGCCGACCATCGACATCCACACCGTGGGTGCCGGTGGCGGCTCTATCGCGTGGATAGACGCCGGCGGCGCACTGCGCGTCGGGCCGAAATCGGCGGGGGCAGACCCCGGGCCGATCTGTTACGGTCGCGGCGGCGAACGACCGACGATTACCGACGCGAACCTCCTCTTAGGAAGAATCGACCCCGGCGCGTTCCTCTCGGGCGAACTCGACGTGGAGTTGGCGGACGTCCGCAGACTCTTCGCGGAGAACATCGCCGACCCGCTCGACATGTCGGTCACCGAGGCCGCACAGGGCGTCCTCGACGTCGCCAACGCGAACATGGCCCGCGCATTGCGGGTGGTCTCTGTCGAACGCGGCTACGACCCGCGCGAGTTCGGTCTCGTCGCGTTCGGCGGCGCAGGCCCGCTTCACGCCTGCAAACTCGCCGAGGAACTCGACATTCCGAAAGTCATCGTCCCCCGGACGGCGGGCGTCCTCTCGGCGCTCGGCTTGCTCATCAGCGACATCCTCTACGACTACAGCACCTCGCGGGTTCGCCCGTGGGACGCCGTGGCCCCCGAGGACCTGCAAGCCCAGTTCGACGAGTTCGCGGCGGAAGGTAACGACCGCCTCGCCGCCGAGCGATTGGCTGCCGAGGCGATGCAGTACGAGCGCACCGTTGACCTGCGCTATGCGGGTCAGGCGTTCGAACTCTCGGTTCCCGTCCCCGACGGCGACCTGACCGACTCGGCGATGGAGACGATTGCAGAGCGGTTCCACGAACGGCATCGCCAGCGCTACGGCCACGCGTATCCCGAGGAACCAATCGAACTCGTTACCATCCGTCTCCGGGCGCGCGGCGTGGTCGAAACGCCAGACCTCCGCCCGGCCGAAACCGGCGGGTCGGTCGAATCGGCCGTCATCGACACCCGCGAGGTCGTCTACGACGGCACGCCGACCGAGACGCCGATTTACGACCGCTCGGCACTCCCAGTCGGGGCATCCTTCGACGGCCCGGCGGTCGTGGGCGGCGTCGAGAGTACGGTCGTCATCCACCCCGACCAGCGGGTGTCGGTAGACGACTTCGGCAGTCTCCACGTGGAGGTAGAGCCATGAGCATCGATTCTGTCACCCTCGAAGTCATCAGAAACGCCTGTATCGCCATCGCCGAGGAGATGAACGCGAACCTCATCCGCACTGGCTACTCGCCGAACATCAAGGAGCGACGTGACTGCTCGTGTGCGATGTTCGACGCCGACGCGGAACTCATCAGTCAGGCCGAGAACATGCCCGTCCACCTGGGCGCGATGCCCTTCTCGGTCGCCGCCGCAATCGACCGTTTCCCCCCGGAGACGCTCGAAGACGGCGACGCAATCATCCTGAACGACCCGTTCCGCGGCGGCGCACACCTGCCGGACCTGACGCTCGTCACGCCCGTCTTCGTCGATGGCGACATCGTCGCCTACGCCGCGAACCGCGCGCACCACGCCGATATCGGCGGTGCTCGTGCGGGCAGCGTCGCGGCCGATTCGACCGAGATATATCAGGAAGGTCTGCGCATTCCGCCGGTGAAACTGTTCGCCGGCGGCGAGGTGAACGAACCGGTGATGGAGATGATTCTCTCGAACGTCCGCACACCGGACGAGCGACGCGGCGACCTGCGCGCACAGGAGGCCGCGAATCAAACCGGCAAACGTCGGTTCACCGAACTGGTCGAAAAGTACGGCACGGAGACGCTCTCGGAGGCGCTCGCCGAAATCAAAGACTACTCCGAGCGCCGCATGCGCGCCGAAATCGAGTCGCTTCCGGACGGCACCTACTCGTTCGAAGACGTGCTCGACGACGACGGCGCGGGCAACGAGAACCTGCCCGTCGTCGTGGAGTTAGAGGTAGAGGGTGACGCCGTCCACGTCGATTTCGAGGGGACGGCACCGCAGACGGACGGCCCGGTCAACGCCGTCTTCGCGGTGACCGCGAGCGCGACCTATTACGCGGTGCGCTGCGTGACCGACCCCGACATTCCACCGAATCACGGCTGTTACCGCCCCATCGACATTCACGCACCCGAGGGGACAATCGTCAATCCGAGGCTCCCGGCGGCCGTCGTCGGCGGCAACCTCGAAACCTCCCAACGCGTCACCGACGTGGTGTTGGGAGCCTTCGGCCGCGAGGTCCCAGAGCGCGTCGTCGCCGCCGGACAGGGGACGATGAACAACATCACCTTCGGCGGGACGGACCCGCGTGATATCTCCGCGAATGGAATGAACGGAGGCTCGTCGGACTCGTCCAGCGGTGGGTCACCCTACGCGTTCTACGAGACGCAAGGCGGCGGCTTCGGTGGTCGCGCGGGGAAAGACGGCATGGACGGCGTCCACGTCCACATGTCGAACACGATGAACACCCCAATCGAGGTGCTGGAGACGGCGTATCCACTTCGCGTGACGCGCTACGAACTCCGGCAGGATTCGGGCGGTGCGGGCGAGTTCCGCGGCGGACTCGGCCTTCGTCGAGACATTCAGGTGCGCGGCCACCGCGCCACGTTTAGCCTGCTCGCCGACCGCCACGTCAGCGCCCCGTACGGGCTTGCCGGCGGCGAATCGGGCGGGAACGGCGCGGCCTATCTCGTCGATGACGGCGAGGAGGAGAAGTTGCCGCAGAAATCGACGCACGTGCTCGAACCCGGCCAGACCGTGAGCGTGCGGACGCCCGGCGCGGGTGGCTACGGCGACCCCGCCGACCGCGACCCCGAGGCAATCGCCCGAGACCGCCGTCTCGGGAAGGTGTCTGCCGAGTTCGCACGCGACCACTACGACTACGAGGAATAACACATGAACAGCCCTGCACGCGCACTCCGCCTCACGCCACATCTGGCGATTGCGAGCGTCGGCTACGTGTTGTTCGCGTACGCCGCCGTCCCGGAGGCGACGATGGCCGCCTACGACATCGGCTTTACCGAAGTCGGGTTGCTGATGAGCGCGGCGCTCGCCGCGTTCGTGCTCGTGCAGGTCCCGGCGGGTCGCCTCACGTCGAAGGAGACCACCACGCGACTCCTCCTCTACGGGACCGCGGCCCACGTCCTGCTCGCGGTCGCACTCGACTTCGCTGCCAGCTTTACCGCACTGCTCGCGCTCCGGGCGCTGTGGGGACTCGCGGGAGGGTTCGTCCTCTCGGTCGGGGCGACACACGTCGCTCGTCTCCACGCGGGGCAGACGGCCACGCGCCAGCAGGGCGTCTACGGCGGGATGGTGACACTCGGCGGCGCGGTCGGATTCGCCGCGGCACCACGACTCGTCGAGGCGGGCATCCTCTATGCCCCCGGCGCGTTGGTTGCGCTTCCGGCAGTCGCTATTTTAGTACGAGAGCGTCACGACGTTTCGACGGCCCCGTCGAGGGAGGCATCACGAAGCAGTCTGGCAACCGCGTTCTCCCTCGCGGTCGCCCTCGCGTCGTTGTGTTACGTGGCGATTATCGCCTCGTACATCACGCTCTCAACGTTCATTACCGCATACGCGGCAGACTTCGGTATCGTCGGTCCGCTCAACGTGGCCGTGCTGGTCACCGCGACTGGCGCACGGATATCCGGCGGTATCGCAAGCGTTCGACTGCCGGTCAGCGACTCGTGGTTCATCGCCGGAGCCACGGCGCTCGCGGCGGTGAGTTTCGCGGGACTCGCCGTCTTCGAGACGCCGTCGGTCACGTCCCTGCTCCCGGTGGTGGCGATGTTGGCCGTTTCGGCTCCGTTCGGCGCGGTGTACGCCGTCACCGCGGACGCGACGCTCCACGAAGGTGCGGCCCTCGCTATCGTCGTCGCGGCGGGCAACCTCGCCGCGCTCGTCCTCCCCGCGATTACCGGCGCGCTGCGCGACGCCACCGGCACGTACACGAGCGGGTTCGCCCTGCTCGCCGTGCTCAACGTCGTCGCCCTCGGCGCGGCCGCCCTCCTCGGCACGAAACGGATTTCACAGGTTCAGTACCCATGACTCGGATACACAGACAGACGGACGAATCGCCAGCCGACGAGGTGGTCGGCTGATGGCATCTCCCGGCCTCCTCGACGCGCTGTTACAGGGACTCATCACGGGGTCGATTATCGCCGCGGGCGCACTCGGTCTCTCGCTCATCTACTCTATCGCCGAAGTGCCGAACTTCGCACACGGCGATATGATTACCATCGGGGCGTACCTCGCGCTCGCGCTGAACAGACCGGGTGCGATTCCGTTCGTCCCCGAGTTCGGCGGCCTGTCACTCGTCGCGGCCGGCGTCCTCGGTATCGCCGTCGCCGGCGGGACGGGTGCGGTGTACGAGATGACGCTCTTCCGGCGCTTCCGCTCGAAGGGTGCCGACCTCATCACGATGGTCATCGTCTCGCTCGGACTCGCGCTGGTGTTGCGAAACGTCGTGCTCTTCCTCGTCGGGTCGGGGAACATCTCCTACGAGACCGAGCGCGTCACCAACACCAACGTCGAACTCTACCTCACCGGGAGCGGCCTGAGCGTCCAGACCGTCCAACGACAGGCGGGCGACCTCGTGACGCTCGGCGAATGGGGGTACGGGTGGCTCTCGCTGCTCGCTATCGTCGCGCTCGCGGTCGCGGTCGGCGTCGCCGTCTATCGCTGGCGGAGCGACGACGCGGAGTTCGAGACGGTCCACCTCGTCTCGCCGCGCGTGCTCGGCGTTTCGGCGGGCGTTGCCGCCGTCGCCGTCCTCGCCACGGTGTTGCAGGGCGCACCGCAGACCATCGAGTCGGCGGCGTGGTCCACGAGCGTCGGCGTCAGCATCAAATACGGCGTCATCATCGGGTTGACGCTGGTGACGATGCTCGCCATGAACCTCCTGTTGAAAGGAACCAAGACGGGGCGGGCGATGCGCGCGACCGCCGACAACATGGCGCTCGCGGAGGTTCGCGGCGTGGACATCGACCGAATTCAACTCGTGGTGTGGGTCATCGCGGCACTGTTGACGGCGCTCGCGGGCGTCCTCACCGGCTGGTTCGCCAGCAACCTGAATCCGAACATGGGCTTTTCGCTCCTGCTTCCTATCTTCGCCGCGGTCATCATGGGCGGGATTACCTCCCCGTACGGGGCGGTGCTCGCCAGCCTCATCATCGGCGTCTCGATGGACGTCGGCGTCTATCTGCTGCCCGCGGAGTTCGCAACCTATCGAATCGCAATCGCGTTCGTCATCCTCATCATGGTACTACTCGTCAAACCAGAGGGCCTGTGGGGTGACGTCTGATGGCGCTCGCTGACTTCTTCATCAGCCTGCTCACCTTCGTCACCATCTACAGCCTCTTCGCGCTGGGACTCAACGTAAAGTTCGGCTTCACCGGCCTCATCGACTTCGGTCACGTCGCCTACTTCATGATCGGCGCGTACGTGACCGTCTTCCTCGCCATGCCCGCCGGGGTGTCCAACACCTACGAAGGCATCGCAGGGCTCGGTCTCGCCACCGCGTTCGCCGGTATCCCCGGCGGCGACCTACTCGGCTGGCTCGTCGCGCTCGTCCTCGGGATGGCCGCGGCCGCGCTCGTCTCGTTACTGGTGGGGATACCGACGATACGGTTGCGCGAGGACTACCTCGCCATCACGGCGCTCGGCATCGCAACCATCCTGAACGCCGTCTTCCACAACGAACGCTGGCTGTTCAACGGCTCGTTCGGGATTCGAGAGGTTCACGAACCGCTCTCGGGGGCGTTCCCCGTCGGTACCGGAAACTTCCAGTTGAACCTCTTGCTCTTCGGTCTGCCGTCGGTGGCCATCCTCGGCTACGCGGCGTACCGCACAGCGAAACTCGTCCGGCCGCTCGACGCTCGGCCCGCACTGCTCGGCACCGGCGCGACCCTCGCACTCGCTGGGAGCGTCGTCTTCGTCATCACGACCATGACGGGACTCGTCGTGGACCTCGGCGTGTTCGTCCTCAACGTGGACAACACCATCGCGTTTCTGTTGCTCGTCGCCGCCGTCGTCATGGGTCGGCAGGCACTCAGAGAAGCGAACGACATCGGCGCGTTGCTCACGCTCGCATCCGCGTTGCTCTTCGGTCTCTGGTACTTCGGCCAACCGCTGGTCGCGTTGGTCACGGAGGGCGAGACGGCCGGAATCCTGCTCAACCTGTTCTGGCTCTACGACCCGAGCGTGGGAACCGCAGGCGGGATGGACTACGACCGGTTCTTCTTCCTGTTCACGCTCGTGCTCCTCGCGGGGGCCTACTGGTGGGTCCAGCGCACCGTCAACAGCCCGTACGGGCGGGTGTTGCGCGCCGTCCGCGACGACGAAACCGTCCCGGAGGCGCTCGGCAAGCCGACGTTCCGCTACAAGATTCAGAGCCTGATGTTCGGGTCCGCGCTCGCGGGTGCCGCCGGCGGGTTGTGGGCGGCCAACATCGGCTTTATCGACCCGACGCAGTTCGCCGCGACGGTGACCTTCTTCGCCTACACCGCGGTCATCATCGGCGGCACGGCGAACAATCGGGGCGTCATCCTCGGCACCGCCGTGTTCTGGGTCATCAACTCGGGGACGCGCTTCCTCGACGACTTCTTCCCGAGTCAGTACGCCCAGCAACTCGCGGCGCTCCGACTCATCCTCATCGGCGTCATCCTCATCGTCATCCTCTACTACCGGCCGGAGGGGATGCTCGGCGAGCAAGACTACGACATCGACATCGGCCGGGGAGGTGTGCGCGATGACTGACATCGAAAACCCGATTCTCGACGTACAGGGTCTCGAAAAACGCTTCGGCGGCATCACCGCAATCGACGGGCTGGACGTGCGCGTCGGCGAGGGAATCACGGGCCTCATCGGACCGAACGGCGCGGGAAAGACGACGTTCTTCAACTGCGTCACCGGCGCGGTCACACCCGATGCGGGGCGCGTCTCGTTCGACGGTGCGGACATCACGGGCAAACGACCCTCGGCCGTCGCACAGGAGGGTCTCGTCCGGACGTTCCAGATTCCGCGGGAACTCCCCGAGATGACCGTCCGCGAGAACCTCCAACTCGCACCGCGCCAGCAGAGCGGCGAGCGACTCACGCAGGCGTGGCTCAGACCCGACGAGTTCGCCACCGACGAACTCCGCGTCCGCGAAAAGGCCGTCGAGATGGCCGAGTTCCTCGAAATCGACCACGTGCTCGACGTGAAAGCGGGCACGCTCTCGGGCGGCCAGCGCAAGTTGCTCGAACTCGCGCGCGTGCTCCTCACCGAACCAGACATGATTCTCCTCGACGAACCGCTGGCGGGCGTCAATCCAACCTTAGAAAAGAAGATTCTCTCCCGCCTGCACGACCTCGAATCGCAGGGGTACAGCTTCCTGTTTATCGAACACGACATCGACGTTATCATGGAGACGTGCCAACGCGTCGTCGTCATGCACCAAGGGCAGGTCCTGACGACGGGCGACCCGGCGGACGTAAAGAGCGACGACCGCGTCATCGAGGCCTACCTCGGGGAGGAGGTCTAGATGCTCGATATCATGCAGTTGGACGCCGGCTACGGCGACCTCCAGATTCTCACCGACGTGGACATGCACGTCGGCGAAGGCGAGTTCGTCACCATCGTCGGCCCGAACGGGGCCGGCAAATCGACCGCGATGAAGTCGGTGTTCGGTCTCACGACCCACATGGGAGGTGCCGTCACGTTCCGAGGCGAAGCGATACAGGGCATCGACACACCCGAAATCATCGGCCGCGGAATCGGGTACGTCCCGCAGACTGACAACATCTTCCCGACGATGACCGTCCGCGAAAACCTCGAGATGGGCGCGTACATCGACCAAGAATCGGCCGACGAGGCGCTCGAAGCCGTCTTCGACCGCTTCCCGATTCTCGAAGAGCGCCAGCGCCAACGCGCCGGAACCATGTCCGGCGGGCAACGCCAGATGCTTGCGATGGGGAGCGCGTTGATGCTCGAACCCGACCTGTTGCTCCTAGACGAACCGAGTGCGGGTCTCGCACCCGACCTCGTCGAAGAGATGTTCGACAAAATCGCCGAAATCAACGAGGCCGGGACGGCCATCCTGATGGTCGAGCAAAACGCCAAAGAGGCGCTTCGACGCTGTGACCGCGGCTACGTGCTGGTCAACGGTGAGAACGCGTACGACGGGCCGGGCACCGAACTTCTCGAAGACGACGAGGTGCGCCAGCGCTTCCTCGGCGGGTAACGTCGGAGAGCGGTCGTCCGAATCCCGCCGTGCGCACTACGGCGTGAAACGTGGAAAATTGTGCGCGTAACCGCCGTCAGCCGCCGAACCCATCGGTTCGTCGCAGTGGCCGACCTAAAGCGAGTCGCGGACCGACCCGATTGCGTCTTCGACGTCTTCGAGCGCGTCACTCACGTCTTCGATGGTCGAATCGAACGTCACGAGTTGTTGCGACGGGTCGTACGTGAGTAGTCCAGCACTATCGAGTTCTGGCAGGTCGATGTGGTGTAACGTCACCATCACCTCCTCGTCGATGATGCCGTCGTTAGACTCCGAGAGATTCGCCGCGAGGCTAAAGAGTGTAACCGGGCTACTTCGGTCGCTCAACTCGGCGATGAGGTCACGACGACGCTGTTGACCGAGCAAATCGAACAGTTCGTCGAGCGCAACTGGCAGGCGTTCGCTGGACCCCTTTGTGCTCATACATGTGCTAACGAACCTCAACTAAATAAACGGGTATTGAGACTACAACTGAAACAACAGGAATTGAATTAGTATATAATTCGTTATCTTCAACTATTCCTACTAATTCGTGAGAGAGTGTCGTTCTCAGTGTAGCGAACGGTCAAACACTCGATTCGCGTATACGACGCATGGTGACGTTCGACCGCGAGCGGGTAGAAGACAGGGCAATCGACCTACTGACGGAGCTTTCGTTATCAGATTACGAAGCGCGGACGCTCGTCGGACTGCTCCGTCTGGGTCGGGGGAGCGCACGCGAGGTGAGCGACGTGGTCGAGGTCCCTCGGTCGCGCGTGTACGACGCGGTCGAGTCGCTTCACGAGATGGGGTTGGTCGATATACGATACGGTACCCCGAAAGAGTTCATCCCGGTCTCCCGCGAGACGACGATTCGGAAGTTCGAGGTGAAGTACGAAGACCTGACCGAGGAACTGTCCACCACGCTGGAACGGTTGCTCCCGACCGAGTTGCGGACCGAGCAAATCGGGGTGTGGACGGTCACCGGTTCGGACAACGTCTCGCGGCGAATCGTCGAGTTCGTCAACGACGCCCAAGAGGAGGTGGTGCTCATGAGCAAAGAGGCACTGCTGACCGAGGAAATCGTCGATGCACTGTCGAGGGCCGAGGAACGAGGAATCGACATCTACCTCGCCGGCATCAACGGCGAGATACAAGATATCGATGCCGTACTCCCGGACTCGACGGTCATCGAGGCACTCTGGTCGTGGTCCGGGTCGCACATCTCTCGGTTGCTCCTCGTCAACGACGAAGTCACCTTGGTGAGCGTTGACCGGACGAGACCCGACCAGAAACCGGTCGAAGTCGCAATCTGGGGCCGCGGGACGAAGAACAACCTCGTCGTCGTCCTCCGAACCATCTTCGCCGTCCAGTTCGGGGAAGACCGCGAGGAGTTCGACGATGGGTCGGCAGGTTTCGAAACGTCGAACGACCGAGACACGGACGAAGAATCGACCCACTCCGAGTGAGTCACCCTCGAAAACTGGGCGATTCGAACGCGCTGTTATTCGCTCGCTGGAACGACCCGGAGTAGTCGGTCGTCGGACTGGATGGGATACGACTCGCCCTCGATTTCGGTTCGACCGTCTCGGTTACTCGTTGCGACGAGCAGCGACCCATCGGGGGCCTGGGTCACGTCTCTGATGCGACCGAGTTCGTCCTCGAAGAGCGTGTGTGCGACAGCGACGTATTCGTCGTCCATCCACGGGGCGTCGAAGACGGTTCCGCTGTCTGTCCCCGGAAGCGTCTCGCCTCGTGGTGCGAGTGTGACCACGTTGAGGCGCTGTGAACGCAGGCCGCCGATGACGAGGCGATTCTGCAACCCGGTGAGCGAACCGGTGTAGAACACACATCCCGGTGGTGCCCACGTCGTCTTGCCCGTATTGACCAGCGGTCGCTCGAACGTGGAGTCCGTGTATCCAACCTCACCGCGCTCTGTCGGGTCGATAGTCCCCCATCCGTAATCGCCGCCCGCGACGAGGCGGTTGACTTCGTCCGCACCACCCGGCCCGTGTTCGGTGACGAGCGGCGTTCCGTCGGGAAGCCACGTGATTCCTTGTGGGTTTCTGTGACCGACCGTGTAGAGACGGGGGTCCGCATCCGGACCGAAGTCGGGGTTATCACTCGGAGCCGAGCCGTCGGGTTCGAGTCGGAGGACAGCACCGTTCACCGTCGTCACGTCGGCCGCGTTCGACTCCTCGGCGGCGTCGCCAATCGTCACCCAGAGGTAGTTCTCGGGGCCGAACGCGACCCGGCTTCCGTTGTGCACGTTCGCTCCGAGGATGCCGTCGATGAGCACCGTCTCGGTCGCCGCGGGGTCGTCTGCGGAGACGTCGAAACACGACAACCGATTCCGCGTGCCGTCTTCGGCGTCGTAGGTGTAGAACGCGTAGACGACCGGAACGTCGGGGTAGTTGGGGTGGACGGCGATGCCCATCAACCCACCTTCGCTTCCCGCGGCCCACCACCCGCCTTCTCCACCGGGGGCTACCGGACTCGCTTCGACGACGTCGGCCGTCTCGAACGCCGTTTCGAGTTGGCTCCCACGGTAGTGGAGAATCCGACCGGGGCGTTCCGAGACGAACAGGTCTCCGTTGGGAGCGAACGTCACGTCCCACGGAATTTCGAGTCCTTCGACGACCGGTTCGACCGAGAGCGACGTCGGGGGTGCAGTCGTCGGAACCTCCCACGCGGTGGCTGTCGAGACGGGAGCGTGACCGACCGAAAGGTCGTACTCGTCGGTGACTGGTGAATTCGCTCCGACGTACTGTCCGAGACTATTCGTCGTTGCTTGGCTGAGACAACCGGAGAGAGAACCGAGGCAAAGTCCTGCGAGGAGTGACCGCCGAGAGAAACTCCGTTGTGACATACTAGGTTGGGAGACCCGACAGTAAGTGATAAGTTATTCTATTTTTAGGCAGGCCAAAAGCGCCCGAATAATCGAATCATAGACACGTATGCGGACAGATGGAGCTGTCAGAGTGACCACGTATGAAGTCACTCACGACGCTTGTGCGACGTTCGCGCCCACCCGAGACTCAGTTAAGATTGGACGGGCGCAGTTTATATAATAATGACAAAATATCCGACGCGACGGACGTTTCTCAAAGTCGCTGGCGTCGGTAGCGTCGCTCTCGCCGGCTGTCTCGGTGGGAGTGAGTCGCCCCAATCGACGACCGACTCCAGCGGTGGACAGGAACAGACCACCGACTCGACGACCGCCGATTCAGGAGGTTCGAGCACCGACAGCGCGTGGTTCACGACGGAACTCACCGACGTCAACTCCGAGGAGACGTTCACCGTCGAGGGTCTCCTCGACCGACCAGTGCTCGTCGAGACGTTCGCCGTCTGGTGTTCGAACTGCCTCCGCCAGCAGAAAGAACTCATCACGTTCCACGAGATGATGGGCGACGACGTGACGACGGTTGCACTCGACATCGACCCGAACGAAGACGCACAGTTGGTCCGCGAGCACACCGAAAAACACGGCTTCGACTGGCGCTATGCGATTTCACCAGGTCCGGTTACCCAGAGCCTCGTGGACGAGTTCGGGTCGTCGATGGCGAGTCCGCCCGTCGTGCCGATGCTCCTCGTCTGCCCCGACGGGTCGGTCACCCGCCTCAAAGACGGCCACAAGACGACTGGATTCCTCCGCGAGTACGTCTCCCAGTGCTGATGGCGCTGGCTCCGAAACTGCTCGAACTGTTCGTCCTCGGTGTCGGAACGCCCCTGACGGCGGCGTGCGCACTCCCACTGTATCCGGGCTTTCTCGCCTACCTCGCTCGACAGAGTCGCCACGGCGAATCGGCGGACGGGGGAACGCCCGAAAAGACAGGGCTACCCATCTCCGTCCTCGGCTTGCTCGTGACTCTCGGCGCGGTGTCGTTCATGCTGGTCGTCGGCGTCCTCTTCTCGCTCCTGCTCGAAGTGTCGCTGACCGCGGTCGTCGAAGTCGTCTCGCCGCTCGCGTTCGGCGTACTGTTCGTCGTCAGCCTCGCACTGCTCTCGGATGCCAAGATTTTCGCGCGAATCCCGACGATAGAGCCACCGGAGACGAAACATCCCGGCCTGTCGGCGTTCGCCTACGGCTTCTTCTTCGGCGCGATTATCCTCCCGTGCAACCCCGGTTTTATCGCGCTGTTCTTCGCTCGCGTGCCGGTGCTCTTCGATACCGCCGCCGAGAGCCTCCTCGGCTTTTTCGCCTTCGGACTCGGCATCGGCGCGCCGCTCCTCGTGTTCGCGCTCGTCTCCGAGCAGTACAGCAGGCAGGTGACGCGCTGGTTCGCCCGCCACACCACGGCCATCAATCGAGTGACGGGAGCGGTGATGCTCGTCGTCAGCGTCTACTACCTCTTCGTCGTCTTCGACGTGTTCGGCATCGCCGGCCCGGTGAGTGCGGCCTTCGATGCGGTGCTCGGTCTCGCCGGATAACTGACTTTATTTTCTCGCTTCCCCGAATGACGACCATGCCCATCGAACCCGGCGACCGCGTGGCGATGGAGTACGTCGGCCGCTTCGAGGACGGAAGCGTGTTCAACACCTCGCGCTACGAGGTTGCCCTCGAACACGGTCTCGCCGACGCGCAAGAACGCGACGAATCGGCGTATCGACCGCTCTCGTTCGTCGTCGGTGCCCAAGAGATAATCGACGGACTCGACGAGGCCGTCGTCGGCATGACCGTCGGCGAGAACGCGACCGTGACGGTTCCACCGGAGGACGGCTACGGCGCGTTCGACGCCGAGCGCGTCCGCGAGTACGACCCCGACGTGTTCGAATCCATGGTCGGCGACGAGCCGGAAGTCGGGGTTCACGTCCACGCGGAGAACGGACTCCACGGCGACGTGACGGCCGTCACCGACGACGTCGTCGAGGTCGATTTCAACCACGAACTCGCCGGGAAGACACTCGTCTTCGACATCGAAATCGTCGCCGTCGAGTAACCGTCGTCGAACAGTCGTTATCGAGTAACCGTCGTCGTGCAGTCGTTATCGAGCAGTCGCTGTCGCCGTCGGTGGCAGTTCGTCGCCGTCGAGAAAGCGAGACGTTACTCGGGTTCGACTCGCTGCGACCCGCCGTCGGCGTGGTCGAGTTCGACGGTGTGCGTGGTGTGGCGGGCGTGCGTTCGCGCCCAGCGCCGGGCCGACTGCTCGGAGAGGAACTGCTCGCCGTCGGGACACTGCCGGCACTTCACGACCCACGGCGAGACGTCGTCCGGGAAGTGACCGGTGTGGCGCCGATGGTCGAGCGCGAACTGCTCGACAGACTGGTTGCCGAGTCGTAACTCGTCGAGTTCGTAGCTGAGGTCCCACGTGTGCCCGCAACGAGAACAGGAGACGGTCGGCGTATCGTCTACTGGTGCACTCGGTGCCGGGCGTTCGAATTCGTCGTCGGAGGGGGCGGTCACATCCGTGGTTCGGCCGGGACCCTCTTGTAACTGAACTCCTGTCGAATCGTTCACAAGACAGTCACGAGTGAGCGCTCGCGTCGTAGCCCGCGTCTTCGACGGCCGCGACGAGGGTTTCCACCGCGGCCTCGCCTTCGACCGTCGCCGACTCGCTCTCGCGGTCCGCGGTCGCCGACGTGACGCCGGAAACCTCGCTCAGTGCGTCTTCGACCCGTGCTTCGCAGTGCTCGCAACTCATTCCGGTGACGGTGAGTGTGGTGCTCATCATATCGATGTAGGGGAACCACAATTTAGTGAATTTCTCTTTCGTGAGTGAGGCATTTCTGAGCTTCTACTTTCGAATCAAAAGTAGTTAGAGACGAACGCTTACTATTCTGCGACAACAAGAGTGAACCATGCGCGACCTCGACGAGACCGACTTGCAGATTCTCGAACTGCTCGCCGACGATGCGAGACGGCCCTTTAGCGACATCTCCGAGGCGGTCGATCTGTCGGCCCCCGCCGTCTCGGACCGCATCGACCGCCTCCGTGAGGAGGGCATCATCCGCCGCTTTACCCTCGACCTCGACCAGTCGAAACTCGCCGGTGGCACGCCGGTACTCGTTCGTCTGCGTGTCGTCCCCGAACACGTCGATTCGATTCGGAACGCGCTCCGAGACGCGGATTCGGTAGAACACCTCTTCGTCTCCGTCGATGGCGAGGTGACGTTCCACGCTCGATTCGACGAGACGGGCGTGCGAACCGCGCTCCGGGAGTTGCTCGACTTCTCACAGATACGCGAGTACGACGTGCAACTGGTCGAATCGGCCGAGTGGACGCCCACGGTCAACGGCACCGAGTTCGCACTCGAATGCGCCGAATGCGGGAACTCGGTGACGAGCGAGGGTGAGAGCGCCCGCATCGGCGGGACGTTGTACCACTTCTGTTGTTCCTCCTGTCTCGGGCGCTTCGAAGACCGATACGACCGACTCGAAGCGCGTGCGGACGCGACCGACAACTGAAGTCGTTTCGAACTCTCGCTTTCGAATCGAACGTTCACGTGTGCTTCGACGCCCGTTTTGTAAGTAACAACCCAGGTAAGAGTGGACCCCGTATGTAGGAACAACATGAGTGTACGGACCGCCCACCTCGACATCCGCGGGATGAGTTGTGCGAACTGCTCGCAGACAGTCGGCGACTCGCTCGAAGCCCTCGACGGCGTGACGGCGGCCACCGTCAACTACGCCACCGACGAGGCGAGCGTCGAGTACGACCCCGAGGTCGTCTCGCTCGCGGCGTTGTACGACGCCGTCGCCGACGCGGGCTACGAAGCGATTTCCGAGCATCGAACCGTCGGCATCTCGGGGATGACCTGTGCCAACTGCGCCGACGCGAATCGAACCTCGCTCGAATCGGTTCCGGGCGTCATCGACGCCGAGGTCAACTACGCAACCGACGAGGCGAGCGTCACCTACAACCCCGCCGAAGTCACGCTCGACGACCTCTATCGGGCCATCGAGGACGCCGGCTACGACCCGATTCGGGAAGCCGACGGGAGCGCCGGTGACGACGACGCCCGCGACGTGGCACGGCGCGACGAGATTCGGCGTCAAAGACGGCTCTTGCTCTTCGGCGTCGGGTTCTCGGTTCCCCTCCTCGCTATGCTCGCCGTCGAGTTGTTCACCGCGTCGGGTCTCCCCGAGACGATTCCGGGTCTCGGTCTCCCGATGGGGTGGCTGGCGTTCGCGCTGGCGACGCCAGTCCAAGTCGTCCTCGGCCGCGAGTTCTACGAGAACTCCTACACCGCGCTCGTGAAGAACCGCCGGGCGAACATGGACGTGCTCATCGCCATGGGTTCTTCGACGGCCTATCTCTACTCCGTGCTCGTCCTCCTCGGCGTCCTCGCCGGGAGTCTCTACTTCGATACCGCCGCGCTCATCCTGGTGTTCATCACCCTCGGCAACTACCTCGAAGCCCGCTCGAAGGGCAACACCTCCGAGGCCCTGCGGACGCTCCTCGAACTCGAAGCCGAGACGGCAACCCTCCTCGAAGACGGCGAGGAACGCGAGGTTCCGCTTGACGACGTGCAGGTCGGCGACCGGATGAAAGTCCGCCCCGGCGAGAAGATTCCGACCGACGGCGTCGTCGTCGATGGCGACTCCGCGGTGGACGAGTCGATGGTCACCGGCGAATCGGTGCCCGTCTCGAAAGCCCCCGGCGACGACGTGGTCGGGTCCACCGTCAATCAGAACGGCGTGCTCGTCGTCGAAGCCACCAAGGTCGGCTCGGAGACGGCGATTCAGCAAATCGTCTCGCTCGTCAAGGAGGCGCAGGGTCGCCAGCCAGCGATTCAGAAACTCGCCGACCGCATCTCGGCGTACTTCGTCCCCGCGGTCATCGCCAACGCGCTCTTCTGGGGCGCAGTGTGGTTCTTCTTCCCCGAGGCGCTCGCCGGATTCGTCCAGTCGCTTCCAGTGTGGGGTCTCGTCGCGGGCGGTCCCGCCGTCGCCGGCGGGTCGATTTCGACGTTCGAATTTGCAGTTGTGGTCTTCGCCTCTGCCGTCCTGATTGCGTGCCCCTGCGCGCTCGGACTGGCTACCCCCGCGGCGACGATGGTCGGAACCGCAATCGGCGCGCGCAACGGCGTCCTGTTCAAAGGCGGCGATATCCTCGAACGCGTCAAAGACGTCGAGAGCGTCGTCTTCGACAAGACCGGGACGCTGACGAAGGGCGAGATGACCCTGACCGACGTGGTCGCGGTCGGTCCCGCCGCGGACGGCGCGGGCGTCGTCACCGGCGACGAAGCACTCGGCGAGGCGGGCGTCCTTCGATACGCCGCGGCCGCCGAACGCGACAGCGAACACCCGCTCGCACGGGCAATCGTCGCGGGCGCGGAAGCGCGCGACATCGACTTCCCCGAAGCGGACGACTTCGAGAACGTCCCCGGTCACGGGGTTCGCGCGACCGTCGAGGGCAAGACCGTCCTGGTCGGCACGCGCGACCTGCTCTCGGACGACGGCATCGACCCCTCGCCGGTCGAAGACACCCTCCAATCGCTCGAATCCGACGGCAAGACCGCCATGCTCGTCGCCGTCGGCGGCGAACTCGTGGGCGTCGTCGCCGACGCGGACGAAATCAAGCCCTCGGCCGCCGACGCCGTCGCCGCGCTCCAGTCGCGGGGCGTCTCGGTCCACATGATTACCGGCGACAACGAGCGAACCGCCCGCGCCGTCGCCGAAGCCGTCGGCATCGACCCCGACAACGTCCGCGCGGAGGTTCTCCCCGAGGACAAAGCCGACGCCGTCGAATCGCTACAAGCCGACGGGAAACGAGTGATGATGGTCGGCGACGGCGTCAACGACGCGCCCGCGCTGGCGACGGCGTTCGTCGGGACCGCACTCGGGTCGGGCACCGACGTGGCCATCGAAGCCGCCGACGTGACGCTCATGCGCGACGACCCGCTCGACGTGGTCAAGGCGATTCGCATCTCCGAGGCGACGCTGACGAAGATTAAGCAGAACCTCTTCTGGGCGCTCGGCTACAACACCGCGATGATTCCGCTCGCCTCGCTCGGCCTGCTCCAACCGGTGTTCGCGGCCGCGGCGATGGCCTTCTCGTCGGTGTCGGTGCTCGCAAACAGCCTCGCGTTCAGAGGCTACGTGCCCGACCACGACTACCGTCTCTTCGACTTCCTCCGGGGCGAACGCTAGCCCCTCTCTTTCGGCTCGAACGACCACTCCGGGGCGAAGCGTTTTCTTCTGGGCTCGGCCCCCCGAGACGCATTTCGTTTTTTCTCCTCAGGGTGAGATATCACTCCTATGGAACGACGCGCAGTCAGAACGAACAGCAGTGAGTTGCTCACCCTCGCAGTCGGTGTGTTTCTCGTCCTCGTCGGGATTGCCTCTCTCGTCGGCATGCAGTGGCGCTACAGCGGCGGTGGTGTCGCAGTCGATGCACTCCAGATTCTCGCGGCGGTCGTGACGATTGCACTCGGCGGCGCACTCGCGTGGCTCGGCAACAGCGGACGTTAGACGTAGAATAGAATCCCGCTCAGTGCGGGCGTTTAGATTCAGTACCGCGACGGGAGGTACGCCATACCGAGCAGGAGTACGACCGTACTGAAGCAGACGATTGCGATGCCCCACAGCCCGTTCTCGGTCTGGTGGAACTCCTCGATACTGGCCGTCTGTTCTTGGTAAGACTCGAAGTTCGTCGTGAGCACCATCGTACTGTTGTCGGGGAAGTACGCGAGGTACTGCTGTCCGCCGACGGTGACGTTCGCTCGGTCACCCACGGAGATGGTCTGCTCTTCTGCGGCCGTCCATTCGAGCGTGACGCCCGACTGTTCGACGGCGGCGACGGTGGTCTGCTGGTCGTTGTAGGCCAGCGAGTCACCTTCGGCGACCGTTCGCGTCTCGTTCGCCGGGAAGTACTCCCGGGCGGGGACGAGCGTCGAACCGTTGATGACGACGTAGCGTTCGCCGTTACGCGTCACCGTCTGGTTGTCGGCGTTCGGGTCGTTCTGCAAGATTGCGGTGTCGTTGCGAATCTCGACGAGCGTTGCCTCTGTCGGGTTGGAGGTGTTCGGAACCTCAACGCGGTAGTTCGTGCCGTCGAGCGTGACCGTACTGCCGTTGTCCCACGTCTCGGAGAACTGGGCAGACTGGTTCACGTAGGCGATTTCACCGGAGCGAACGAGCGAACTCCCACCACCGTGGCCGCCCGACTCCACTTCCGCAGAGATAGACGACACGTTGTAGGTCTGGTCGCTGCCAGCGACGGTGAACTGGTCACCCTGTGCCAGCGAATACTCGGGATTCTCGAAACTGACCGTCGGCGTCGAGGCAGTCGCGATGAGCGAGTATGCGCCGACACCGATGACTAGGAAGAACACGACGGAGATAGCCGCGGCGCGTCGTTGCATGGTTGCGGCAAGGGCCACACGGCGTATAATGATTACTTTTCGGCCGAGAGACTACTCACCCCCACTCTCTCCTTGGAGACGTTCCGCAGATGCCGCCCCATGGGACTGACAAGCATTTTAACAGCGACTCACGAACGGTAGGTCAGAAATCCACTGTTTCAGACACGAGTCTGGAAGCGAGGAGCAGGAAATGACATTCGAACAAGACGACGAAGTCGCGTACCTAGAACTGGTCGCCGACAGATGTGACTTTCTAGCGACGCTCACTGGAGATTCGCTCGACAAACGCGAACTTACTGACACACTCCCCTACTCGCGGTCGACAGTCGACAGAGTGATTCGGGACCTGTCGGCCGCAGGACTTGTTCTCGACACAGACGGTGGCTACACCGCATCACTGAAAGGCCGCTATCTCACCACGTTGTTCGACTCGTATCGGCGCGACATCGCCGACATCCTCGAGATGGACGCCGCAATCGGCACCGAAACCGGGGAATTTCCACTCCCGGTCGAAGCACTACTCGGGGCGACGCAGGTGACATCGACGGCGCACGCACCACACCGACCACATCAGTTCCTCACCGAACGATTCGACCACGCCGACTACGCAACGGCAGTCATGCCTCGACTTCCGAACGACATGCTCTCCGAGCGGTTCGTCGAGTGGGTCTCTGCGGGTCACGCCTGCCGACTCATCCTATCCGAATCGACCGTCACAAACGTCTGGCGGGAGTTTCCCGAACTCATCGAATGTGTTCAGTCGGCCCCCGAGTTCGATATCCGGGTCGGGTCGGTCCCACCCTATGGACTCGTGTACACTGTGGCCGACGGTATTGGCCATTCGATGGCCATCTTGTACGACAAAGGCCGTATTCAGAGCGTCATCGCCAACAGCACCGACGACGCGGTAGACTGGGTTCGAACGTACACCCAGTCGCTGTGGCGAGAGGCGAGTTCGTTCGACCTCGGCGGTCATCTCGACACCCTGCTCGAAGACGATTCACCCGACCAGACAGGCGCAGAGCCCGCGACTACGAGTGATGGGTCGAACACACACGGTCTCTCGTCTGCGACACATCTATCGCTCCCGACGAAGTTGCAATCTCAGGGCTTCGTTCGGCTCTCTTCGGCCTACTTCGAGCGCGTCGGTGTCTCTCCGCCACTCGCCTGCTGGCGGACGGGATTCGACCTCGGCGAGGTTCGCGTCGGATACGCGCTTGACCGAGAGCGACCGACGGAAACCGGACGAGAGAACGTCACCACGGAGTTGTTTTCGTCGCTTCGCAATGCGACCGACCACGTCGTTCTCGGCCCACCTGGTGCAGGTAAGAGCACCGTCTGCATGTCCGTCGCCTGCCGATGGCACGACCAGCGACTCGGCCCCGTCCTATACCGCAAGAGTGGTCACCGAGACGCATTTTCTGCCACCCCTCACCTCGGGTCGTATCTCGCCGAAGCACCCGGACACACGCTCGTCGTCGTCGAAGACGTCACTCGGGCAGAGGCGAACGACGTGTTCGAACTCGTCCGCGAATTCGCCGACGACGACCAGGTGACGTTCCTATTCGACAGTCGGAAAAACGAGTGGCAAAGTAACCGACTCGTCGGTGCCGCACGACTCGAATCCCACAGAACACAGACCATCGAGACGTACGACGTCCCGCTGGTCGATGCGACAGAGCGCGAGCGTATCGTCGACCACTTCGAAGAGACAGTCGATAGTCCGGTCGATATCGACCCCGACGACCTCTCCGTCGGTGACGACGAGTTCGCACCCGGCGAGATGTACCTGTTCGTCCACCGACTCGCACGCCACATCGAACCATCGAGCACGGACGACGTCGGACCGACCAGCCTCCTCGAAGATATCGACGACGTCTACGAGGACTTACAGGCGGTTGGTGACCTCGCCATCGACGTCGGCGTACTGGTGAACCTTCTCAATGCCGCCGGTGTCGGCGTGGACATTCCACTCGCCTACGTGCTCGCCTCAACGAGAGCAGACGAAGCTATCGTCGAAGATGCGCTGAACGAACTGGAACGGTCGGTCCTCTACTCCGCGTTCGGTGACAACGAAGCCGAAAGCGTGCGGACCGTCCACGAGACGTGGTCTGCGCGATTCCTGCAACGACTCCTCGAAATCGAGTCCGAACGGCAGGCTCGCCGCCGATTCGAAGACTGTCTCGAAGCGCTGTTCTCACTCGTAGACGACCACACTGCTCGAACTTCCGTCCAGTCGGTGTTCGGTGGTACCGCAGATATCGTTCGAACCATCGAAGACGACCCCAGCGGTTGGGGTGACAACCTCGTAAAAAACGTCTTCCAACTCGGCGTGAACAACCCCTCGCTCTCCGCGTTGTACGCCGAGACTGACTACTCACGAGCAGTCGTTCCCGCCGCCTGTGACTCATCGCTCGCCCTAAACGTACGACGTTGGCGCGCACGAATGTTCGTCAACGGCGGTGAACTCGACCGGGCAAAACGCGAGTTCGAGTCGCTTGCGAGCCTCACTGCCGACGATGCCGACTCACACGAACTCACGGACGAGGAGTTGACCCGTGCACACGCAGATGGACTGGCGGGCGTCTCTGAGGTGTTGCGACACCGTGGTGCGTACGACGAGTCGAAAGATGCCGCCGAAGCCGCACTCGAACTGTTCGAGGAACTCGACGACGACCTCGGCCGGAGTGATGTGTTGAACACGCTCGGAACGATCGAAGGGCGACGCGGAGCATACGAGCACGCAATCGACTACCTCGAAGCTGCACTCGCACTGCGTCGGGACGTCGGACATCAATCGAAAATCGCTAGCACCCTCTCGAACCTCGCTGGAGCCGAACAGTTACTTGGGCGGTACGACGACGCGAAAGAACACGCCCACCAGAGTCTGGAGATTCGTCGAGAGCTTGGCTATCAGTGGGGCGAGTCGCTCAGCCTCTCGATACTCGGAATAATCGAGTTACGCACTCACAACTTCGATGAAGCAGAACAGTACACGCGTTCAGCTCTCAGTATTCGACGACAGATTGGCGATTCGATGGGAATCGCGTCGTCGCTAAATAATCTCGGGAGCCTCGAATTCGACCGCGGAAGAATCTCCGACGCTCACGCTCGGTACACGGCACTCGTCGACTGGTTAGAAGAGGAAAACCTCGAATTTGGCTGGATTAGAGGAAGTGCACACCACGGTCTTGCAAAGACACTCCTCGAACAAGGCGAGGCCAAAGCCGCCCTCGACCAGGTACAACTGGCACTCGACGTCATCGAAGACCGGAACGAACAGGTAGAACTTCAGTCGATTCGAGCAATCGCAACACTTCGTAGTGGCTCAGCCGACGAAGCGAGAGCGATAGCGAAGGACGCGTACGAGCAATCCCAAGAACTCGACGAGGAACAACAAGTACGTGCCAGCCTCGCGCTGGGCCAGACGCTCGTCGCCGTCGGTGAGGAAACACGAGGTATCGAACACCTCGAATCTGCAGTCGAACTCGCGTCGGACGACCTGCTCAAAGGCTACGCGCTCTCTACGCTGGGTGACGTCTATCACTCTCTCGGACGGTTAGCGGACGCTGTCGATTCGATGGACGACGCTGCAGCACGTTTCTCCGCCGTCAACGCCAGGGGTCACGTGGAGAGAACAGTCGAACACGCACTCGATATCGCGGACGAACTGGAAGATGATGACCGAATCGAGTCACTGACGAAGCAAACGAACCAGTGACCGAACTACACACCAGTCTCCTCGAAGAGTGTCGAGTTCGAATTGAGGCGGTGTACGCACTCTCGCGTTCTCGTTTTTTCTACCTCGCACGGTCGAGTCGCTGTGATGCCTCTCAGGCTTCGTGTTGGTCAGTCAGAAGAGCCAAGGGTCGGATTTGAACCGACGGGGGTTCCGCTCTGCAGGCGGATGCGTTGGGCCGAACTCTGCCACCTTGGCAACGGTTTACCCTATCGCTGTCTCGCGCTTAAGCCTGACGATGTGCGGGTTGTTCGGTCCGCGTCAAGAGACGTAATCGGTACGTAGCAGCCTTCGTTCGTGTAGTCTGCGTCGTCTCGATACTCGTCGAGCGCGTGGAGTCGCGGACTCACGTTGCGGTCGTGGATTCGTCTATTGGAGCGACGCCTGCGGCTCGACGAACCGAAAGTGGCGAGCCGTGACCGACTCGCTATAAATGAAAAAAGCCCAGCGGGCGCGAACGCGCCTGCTGGGCTGTGAT